>NZ_QTPP01000013.1 GCF_003853415.1 Burkholderia sp. Bp9142
GTTCTTGTGCTTTGTGGCTGTTTCGGTCTTGTTGATTTTGCCGTCCTTTCTTCCGCTCTCTGCGCCGCACTTCAGCTTGGCCGCCCCCCCCCCCCCCCCCCCCCCCACCCCCCCCCGCCGCGCCCCCCCCCCCCCCCCCCGCGCGGCGCGCCCGCCCCCCGCGCCCGCCGCCCGGGGCGCGGGGGCGGCCCTGCCGCCGCCCGCCCCCCCCGCGGCGCCCGTCACGCCCCGCCCGGCCATCAGCCCACTTCGATAATCACCTTCAACGCATGGGTTTCGGCGGCGCGCCCGAACGTGTCGTACGCGCGTTCCACGTCGTCGAGCGAGAACCGGTGCGTGATCAGGCGCTTCGGATCGAGGCGCCCGGCGCGCACGGTCTTCAGCAGCATCGGTGTGCTGACGGTGTCGACGAGCCGCGTCGTGATCGAGATGTTGCGATCCCACAGCTTCTCGAGGTGCAGGTCGGCCTTGACGCCATGCACGCCGACGTTCGCGACGACCCCGCCGGGTGCCACGAGCGACGTGCACATCTCGAACGTCGCCGGAATGCCGACCGCTTCGATCGCGCAATCCACGCCGACGCCGTCGGTCAGCTGCATCACGTCCGCCACCGGGTCGCCGGTGCGGCCGTCGAGGCAGTCGGTCGCGCCGAAGCGCCGCGCGATCTCGAGGCGGTTGCCATCCGGGTCGATCATGATGATCCGCGCCGGCGAATAGAACTGCGCGGTCAGCAACGCGGCCAGCCCGATCGGCCCTGCGCCGACGATCGCGACCGAGCAGCCCGGCTGCACCTTGCCGTTGAGCACGCCGCATTCGAATCCGGTCGGCAGGATGTCGGACAGCATCACGAGCGCGTCCTCGTCCGCGCCCGGCGGGATCCGGTACAGGCTGGTCTGCGCATGCGGGATGCGCACGTACTCGGCCTGCGTGCCGTCGATCCGGTTGCCGAGAATCCAGCCACCCGTCGTGCAATGCGAGTACAGCCCGCGGCGGCAGTACTCGCAGCGGCCGCACGACGAGATGCAGGAAATCAGCACGTGATCGCCCGGCTTCAGCGAGTCGACCGCGGCGCCGACCTGCTCGACGACACCCACGCCTTCGTGGCCGAGAATGCGGCCCGGTTCGCACGTCGGCACGTCGCCCTTGAGGATGTGCAGGTCGGTGCCGCAGATCGTCGTGCGCGTCACGCGCACGATCGCGTCGGTCGGAGACTGCAGTTCCGGTTTGGGCCGCCGTTCGAGCGCCTTGCGCCCGGGGCCGTGATACACGAGTGCTTTCATCGCTGTTCCTCCATTGAAAGGTTGGCCTGTTCGTTCAGCGACACGGACGCATGCCGGCCCTGTGCCAGCAGCACCGCGAGCGCGCAGGACGCGACCCGCACGGCCACGCCGTCGGCGCGGCTCGTCAGCACGATCGGCACGCGCGCGCCCACGACGACGCCTGCGTTCGCGGCACCGCCCAGGTATTCGAGCTGTTTCGCGAGCATGTTGCCCGCTTCGATATCGGGCACGACCAGGATGTCGGCGCGGCCGGCGACCGGAGAATCGATCCCCTTGTCGCGCGCGGCCCGCTGCGATATCGCGTTGTCGAACGCGAGCGGGCCGTCGACGATCGCCCCCGTGATCTGGCCGCGCTCGGCCATCTTCGCGAGTGCCGCCGCGTCGAGCGTCGAACGCATCGCCGGATTGACGGTCTCGACCGCGCACAGCACGGCCACGCGCGGGCACGCCACGCCCAGTGCATGCGCGACGTCGATCGCGTTCTGCGTGATGGCCGCCTTCTGCGCAAGATCCGGCGCGATGTTTACCGCCGCGTCCGTCAGGATGAACGGCCGTGGATACGCCGGTGCCTCGATCAGGAAACAGTGCGACACGCGCTTGTCCGTGCGCAGGCCCGATGCCGCGGCGACGACCGCGCCCATCAGCTCGTCCGTATGCAGGCTGCCCTTCATCAGCGCGCCGGCACGGCCGGACGCCGCGAGTTCGACCGCGCGGGCCGCTGCCGCATGGCTGTGCGGGACGTCCTCGATCGTCCATTTCGCCAGATCGACACCCGCCTCGTCCGCCACGCGCAACACCTTCGCGCGCGGCGCGACGATCAACGGCTCGATCGATGCGCCCAACGGCGATGCGTCGATCGCGGCAAGCGTGGCGAGGCTCGCCGCATCGCACGGATGCACGACGGCGACGGCGAGCGGCGGCGCATGGCGCGCACGCGCGATCAGGTCGGGCAGCGCGCCGTCCGCACGCGGCAACAGGCCGGGCAGGCGCGCGCTGTCAGGTGTATCCGGATGCAGGTTCGCGTTCATTTCTCGAGCACGTAGTGGCCGGGCGCCGCGGCGAAGCCGGCGGCCGGCACGCGGGCCGGCACGTCACCCGACGAATGCGCGCGCAGCCAGTCGCGCCAGCACGTCCACCACGATCCGTCGACCGCCGGCGTTTCGCGCACGAAGTCGTGCCGGCTGCGATAAGGCGCGCCGGGCTCGCGCGTCGCGCAGCGATAGTGGCGTCCCGGATGGCCGGGCTCGGACACGATGCCGGCATTGTGGCCGCCCGACGTGAGCACGAAGGTCAGCGCGTGATGCGTGAGCAGATGGAGCTTGTAGACGGAACGCCAGGGCGACACGTGATCGCGCTCGGTGCCGACCACGAACGTCGGCACGTCGATATCCGACAGCGCGACCGGCCGGCCGTCGACGCAGTAGCGGCCGGCCGCGAGATCGTTGTCGAGGAAGAGCCGCGTCAGGTATTCCGTATGCATGCGATACGGCATGCGCGTGGTGTCCGCATTCCACGACATCAGGTCGTTCGGCTTCGTACGCGTGCCGAGCAGGTATTCGCTCATCATCCGCGACCAGATCAGGTCGCGCGCGTTCAGCAGTTCGAACGCGGCGGACATTTGCGCGCCGTCCAGGTAGCCCTGCCGCCACATCAGCGCATCGAGCGCGGACAGTTCGCTGGCGTCGATGAAGAGGCCCAGCTCGCCGGGTTCGCTGAAATCGGTCAGGGCCGCCAGCAACGTGACGGACCGCAACGCGTCGTGTTGCCGACCGTCGCGCGCGAGCGCCGCCGCGCCGATCGCCAGCAGCGTGCCGCCGAGGCAATAGCCGACCGCGTGGACGGCTTCGCCGCAGATCGAACGGGCGGCGTCGAGCGCCGCCATGCAGCCGTCACGCAGATAATCGTCGAGCCCGAGCTCGCGCGCTTCCGCGCCAGGATTGCGCCACGAGACGGCAAACACCGTGTAGCCGGAATCGACGAGGAAGCGGATCAGCGAATTGTGCGGCTGCAGGTCGAGGATGTAGTACTTCATGATCCATGACGGCACGATCAGGATCGGCTCGCGTGCGACGCCCGCCGTCGTCGGGTCGTACTGCAGCAGTTCGCACAACGCGTTGCGCCATACGACGCGCCCCGGCGTGATTGCCACGTCGTGCCCCGGCAGATAGCCGCGCGCGTCGCGGGCCCGCGTGCCGCTCGCGCGATCGAACAACGCATTCGCATCGTCCAGCCAGTGCCGGAAGCCTGCCGCGAGATTCATGCCGCCGCTGCGCATCGTCGCGTCGAGCACGACCGGGTTGGTCGCCAGGAAATTGCCCGGCGAGCAGGCATCGAGCCACTGTCGTGCGGCGAACCCGACCAGTTCCTCATGATGCCGTTCGACGCCCGGCACATCGCGCGTCGCGTCGTGCCACCAGCGCTGGATCGACAGGAAGCCGTCGCGATACGCGCGAAACGGCCATCCGGCCCACGCGGGTGCGGCGAAGCGGGGATCGGCCTCGCCGGCGTGCACGGCCAGGCCGCTCGCGTCCGCATCGTCGGCGTCGCCCTGCTGCGCCGACGGCGCAAGGGCGGCCAGCCACGCCTGGGTCGCGAGCTCGAAGCATTTCCCGGGCGCCACCGCCAGATGCGCGCTCCAGTCGAACATCGCCAGCGCCATCGACACGGGCGACAGCCCGAACGTCATCGCCGCCACGTTCGCATGCGCCGCGCGGTTCCATTGTTCGGCGGGCGTCGTACCGGCGCGCGAGCATTCGGTCACGCGCGATGCCGACTCATCCTCGCGCGGCGGCCGCCTCGACTCGCGCCCGAACGGCGCGCGCATGACGGACGCTTTCATCGCATGTGCATCCCGCCATTGACGTCGAATTCCGCGCCGGTCGCGAATGCCCCCGCGTCGGCGCACAGAAAGGCGACGAGCTCGGCGATTTCGCCGGGGGCGCCAAGGCGGCCGACCGGAATCTGCGGCAGGATCTTCGTGTCGAGCACCTCCTTCGGCACCGATTCGAGCATCGCGGTCGCCAGGTAACCGGGCGCGACCGTGTTGACCGTCACGCCGTGGCGCGCGAGCTCGAGCGCCAGCGCCTTCGTGAAGCCATGGATGCCGGCCTTCGCGGCCGCGTAGTTTGCCTGCCCGTATGCGCCGCGCGAGCCGTTCACCGAGCCGATGTTCACGATCCGCCCGAAGCCGGCTTCGATCATGCCCGGCACGAACGGCTTCGTCATGTTGAACATGCCGTCGAGATTGGTGCGCAACACCGCATCCCACATGCTCTTGGTCATCTTCACGAAGGTGGCGTCGTGCGTGACCCCGGCGTTGTTGACGAGCACGTCGACGCGCCCGAACTCGGCCAGCACGCGTGCCGCGCAGTGCTGGCACGAATCGTAGTCGGCAACGTCGACCTCGAACGCGTGGAACGTCCGGCCCGCGTCGCGTTCCTGCGTGAGCCACGTCGCGACGTGGTCGTTGCGTTCCGTGTGCGACACGGCCACCGTCATGCCGGCATCGTGCAGCCGCCGGCTGATCGCGGCGCCGAGGCCGCCCATTCCGCCCGTGACGAACGCGACACGCTCAGCGCGCATGACCGTTCTCCCGTGCGTCGGTGATGCCGTTCAGGCGCCGCGGCGCGACCGGCGCCCCGTCGTACGCGGCGGCCGCGTCCTCGATCCCGCGCTCCAGTGCCGCCATCCAGTCGGCCCACGGCATGCTGGCCTCGTTGACCACGGCCAGCCGCTCCAGGTCGGGCAGCCAGTCGGTCTGATAACCCGACAGCACGCCCGTGCCGTATTCGCGCAGCCAGCTGCGCCACGCGCCGGCGCTCTCGTATTGCGCACGCATGCACAGCTCGGCGGCGTCCTGCCAGATCGCGACGCTCGCGATCGCATAGTCGCGCATCACCTGCCGGGTTGCCGCGCCGAAGGCCGTCCACTCTTTCGTATCCGCAAGCGCCTGCTGCAGCTGGCGCACCGCGTGGCGGTCCCGCTCGATGCGCCGCCCTGCCAGCGCATGCCATTCATGCTGCCAGTCGCGGTTCAGCGCGGCCGTGCGCAGCGCGAGATCGCAGCCCGCGCGGCAAACGTCGTTCGGTGTCGTCAAAGCGTACGTGCTCATCGGCTTCCCTCCTTCGATCCGATCCATGGGTTGGCATCCCGCCTCATGCCGCCTGCCCGTGACCGGCATCGCGACTGCTTCACTGTGCGGGCATCGCGCGCGGCTGCCGTTGATCTGAGTCAAGTGCGAGGAAACCCTGCTCCGTAGACTGGATTGCACTGGCGGATCACCCGTCGATGGAGCGATTCCGATGAGCTACAAGAGCATAGTCGTGCACCTCGATACGAGCGTCCGCGCGCATTCGCGCCTCGAGCTCGCGTTGCGCCTCTCCCGGCGCTTCGGTGCGCATCTGACCGGCCTGTTCGCGGTCTACACGCCGGAGCCGCATTCGTTCTACGTGATGGCCGGGTCCGCCGATTACTTCCGCGCGCACCGCGAACAGCGCGACGAACGGCTCGCCGCGCTGGAGCGCCTGTTCCATGCCGAGACGGCACGCGCGAAAGTGCCGGCAGCCTGGGTTCGTGCCGACGAGCGCGCGAACCTGGCCGTGCCGCGCGCCGCACGTCTTGCCGACCTCGTGATTGCCGGCCAGAGCGACCCGAACGATCCCGAGACCTACATCGACGACCAGTTTCCGGAGACCCTCGTGTTGTCCGCGGGCCGCCCGGTGCTGTTCGTGCCGTACACCGGGGAATTCCCGTCGATCGGCGAACGGGTGCTCGTCGCCTGGGACGGCAGCCGGGAAGCCGCCCGCGCCGCGCATGACGCGATGCCCTTTCTCGAGCATGCCAAGCGCACGACGGTCGTCGCCGTGGTGGACGGCGACTCGGAAGCGGCGGCCACGCGGATCCCGGCCGCCGATGCCGCGTTGATGCTGGCGCGCCATGCGCCCGACGTGACCGTGCTCGACATCGGTGCCGGCCCCGGTTCGTCGGCCGGCGACACGCTGCTGTCACGGGCGTATGAAACGGGTTCCGACCTGCTCGTGATGGGCGCTTACGGTCATCCGCGCTGGCGTGAGCTGGTGATGGGCGGCGCCACGCGCACGGTGCTGGCGTCGATGACGCTGCCGGTGCTGATGTCGCACTGAGCCGGCCGATGCGTACGCTGGCGCTCCTCGTCGTCAATGCCGGTTCGTCGAGCGTGAAGTTCGCCGTCTTTGCGTATCCGCCGCACGGCGATCCCGCGCGGCGGCCGCTGCACGACGGCGAAGCGGTCGCGACCGGCAACGGCGTGTCGATCCGCTTCGATGCCGAGCCGGGCGACTCGCTGCCGCTGGTCGCGGGCGATCCCTACCGCGCCGTGCTCGCGCGGATCGCGATGTGGATCCGCGTGCAGCTGCCGCACGTCACGCTCGGCGCGATCGCGCATCGCGTCGTGCACGGCGGCGCGCAGTACGTGGAGCCGGTGGTCGTCGACGACACAGTGCTGGACGCGCTTCGCACGCTGACGCCGCTGGCGCCCTTGCATCAGCCGCACAGCCTGGACGCGATCGACGCGCTGCGCGACGCGTTTCCGGACGTCGCGCAAATCGCGGTGTTCGACACGGCGTTTCATCGCACGCTGCCACGTGTCGAGCAATTGCTGCCTCTGCCGCATGCGTGGTTCGACCAGGGCGTGCGCCGCTACGGGTTCCACGGGCTGTCGTACGAATACCTGGCCGTCGCGCTCGACGAGTCGTTCGGCGCGCGCGCGCACGGCCGGGTGATCGCGGCTCATCTCGGCAGCGGCGCGAGCCTGTGCGCGCTGCGCGACTGCCGCAGCGTCGCGACGACCATGGGCTTCTCCGCGCTCGACGGATTGATGATGAGCACCCGCTGCGGGACGCTCGATCCGGGCGTCGTCCTGCACCTGCTCGAGGTCGCGAAGCTGTCGGGCGACGACCTGGGGCACCTGCTGTATCACGAGTCGGGGCTCAAGGGCGTCTCGGGTGCGTCCGGCGATCCGCGCGTGCTGCTCGCGTGCGAAGCGGCCGGCGACACGCGGGCCCGCGATGCGCTGGCACTGTACGTCCATCGCATCGTGCGCGAGACCGGTGCGCTGAGCGCACTGCTCGGCGGCCTGGACATGCTGGTCTTCACGGCGGGCATCGGCGAGCATTCGGCGGAATTGCGCGCGCGGATCTGCGCGTCGCTCGGCTGGCTCGGCATCGCGCTCGACGCACACGCGAATGCCGACCATGCGCATGTCGTGTCGTCTCCGTCGAGCGCGGTCACGGTCGTCGTGGAGCCGACCAACGAAGCGTGGGTCGCCGCGCGCGCCGCGGCGCGCGTGCTTCGCGGCAACCGCGACGGTTGATCCAGATCAGCGCGATCGGCCCGCATGCGCCGATGATGATTGCATCGACCTCGTTTCAAGGGAAACGCCATGTACTCGAACATTCTGGTTGCGCTCGACGGCAGTGACACGTCGTCCCGCGCACTCGACGCCGCGCTGAACCTCGCGGCGGAGACGGGTGCACGGCTGACCCCGGTCTATGTCGTCGATGTGCTCGTGCCGGCCTACGACGCGTACGGATACGATCCGTCGATCCTGATCGATGCATTCCGCGAGGAAGGACTGCGCGTCACGGAGGACGCGGCACGACGCATGAAGGCGCGCGACGTGGCCGGCACCCCGCAGATTTCCAATGTCGCGCCGGCGGGCGAGGACGTCGCGCAACGGATCGCCGGCCTCGCCGGCGAGCTCGATGCCGACCTGATCGTGCTCGGCACGCACGGCCGGCGCGGCTTTCGCCGCCTCGCGCTGGGCAGCGTGGCCGAACGCGTGCTGCGTCATGCCACGTGCCCGGTCCTGATGATTCCGGCGAGCTGCGCATCCGGGGCATCCGCCGAGACCGCCGCGGCATCAACCGAAAAGGAGCCGTCATGAGCTACAAGACCCTGCTCGTCCACCTCGACGACAGCGAGCGCTGCAAGACGCGCGTCGACCTCGCGCTCGAACTCGCGGGACGCTGGAATGCCCACCTGATCGGCCTCTACGTGGTCTGTCAGGACCTCTTCGAGCCGTTGCGGCGGCCTGACGAGCCGCTCAAGCTCGCCGTCTATGAACGCCTGTGCGAGCAGCGGCGCAAGGACGCGGAAGAAAGATTCCTGACGGCTGCCGAACGCGCCGGACGCAGCGTCGAATGGCAGGCGCCGGCCGGCGACGCGACCGATGCCGCGATCCTGCATGCGCGCCACGCCGATCTGCTGGTGCTGGGCCAGGAAGATCCCGACGACCGCATGACCTACGTGGCCCGCCATTTCATCGAGGATGTCGTGATGGGCAGCGGACGTCCGGCGATCGTCGTGCCCTACGCGGGCGACGTGCGAACGCTCGGCGAGAACGTGCTGATCGGCTGGGACGGCGGACGCGAAGCCGCGCGCGCGCTGGCCGATGCGCTGCCGCTGCTCGCCCGCGCGCGCTTCGTCAACGTCGAGACGGTGTCCCGCGGGCATCCCGATCCGGACAAGACGCCGGCGGGTGTCGATGTCGCCGCGTATCTCGAACGTCACGGCATTCGCGCGTCGTTCTCCACCACGCCGCGCGAACGGTCGGTGAGCGTGGGCGCGACGCTGCTGAACCGGGCGACCGACCTGCACGCGGACCTGCTGGTGATGGGCCTGTACAGTCATGCCCGCATGCACGAACGCGTGCTGGGCGGCGCGACGCGCACGATCCTCGAGACGATGACGGTGCCGGTCCTGCTGTCCCACTGAGCGAGTGAAAGCCGGCAGCCGCAAGCGGCTGCCCGCTTCCTGTCACGACCGTCACAACATGCCGGCGCACGCGCCCGGCCCCTCCCGTACGACCAGCACCGGCCGGTTCGCGATGCGCACCAGCGATTCGGCGACGCTGCCGAGCAACGCACGGCGCACGCCGCGGCGGCCATGCGTGCCCATCACGATCAGGTCCGCATCGCATTCGGCGGCGGCGCGCGCCAGCACGTCCGAAACGTCCTCTCCGCCTGCGTCGATCGTTTGCGCGATGCCGCGCACCCCGGACAGCCGAAACGCGGTTTCCGCGTCGGAGACCGCGATCGCGGCCTGGTCCGCGTCCAGTCCGGCCCGGTCGCGCTGGTCGATGTAGCCGCTGTCGACGTCGACCGGCCGGGGCGCATCCGATACCACGCACACGGCGATGATCAGGCTGCCCGAATCGCGGGCGAGCGAAATCGCCTCGTCGAGCGCGAGCCGCGCGCTGCGGCTGCCGTCGAGTGCCGCGAAGATCCTTTGGTACATGATGCCTCCCTGCCGTCGTCCGGGTTCGATCGGTTCCTCAAGCCAGTCTGATCCCGACGGACGCCTTGCCGTTGACGCGGGTCAAGCCCGCACGGCGCCGACCGTATGCATCGGCACCGATTGGCGAACGTTGCTGGAACGCGCACAATTTCGGGTGACATCGCGGTTCCGGCCCGCGGCGCTTTACGTGCGTCGCGCCCGGCCCGCCGCCGGCGAAATCCGTCAGGATGAACGGCAATGACAGTGAATGCGCCCTCCTTCAAGGGCGGGCCGGCTCCGCACCGGATTCGGCCCGCCCGATACGCAGCCATGGCCGCGCTGCTGACGCTGGCGCTTGGCCTGACTGCCACGTTTGCGGCTTCCCGGTCACTGCAGATCGCGGCCCGACAAGCCGACCAGGCAAGGTTCGAGCAAGCCGCGACACGCGCGACGGCCGAGCTCCGGCGCAGCCTCCTCGGCGCCACGGCCGTATTGCGCGGCGCGCGCGGCTTCGCGTCGACACTGGCAGCGCCGCAATCCGGGGCCGCGTGGCGCGGTTATCTCGCCAGTCTCGATCTGGACGGATTGCAATCCCCCGTCCGCACGCTCGGAAGAATCGAACCGAGCGCCGCCGCGGACGATCAGCCGACCCGGCTGGCACTGCAGCGGGCGGCGGAAACCGGCGAGGTCGCGATGGCCGCGAACGCGATCCAGGACAGCACCGGTGCGACGAAATCCCGGACGGAACTGACCCTGTACTTGCCGATTTATGCGGGTGCTGAAGACGGGGCGCTGTCCGGGCCACGGCACGCGCGCGCGACCGGATACGTCTACGCGTCGCTGAATCCGGATCGTCTCGTCGATTCGGCCGTGCTCGACCGGCTGCACATGGACATCATGGCCGACAATCCGGCGGCGCCCGTCTATTCAGGCGGCTTCGACGGCGGCGACGCCAGCGCGCGCCGCGATACGTTCACGCGAACCGATGCGCTGAGCTTCGGCGGCACGCCGCTCTCGCTGCGCTACAGCGCACCGCGCGCGGCCATGTCCGGCGCCGCGATGGCCGTGCTGCTGGCCGGCCTCGCACTGTCGCTGACGCTGGCCGCGCGCGTGCGGCAGGTCGCCGCGAAACGCGCGCCTCCCGCCGGGGCCGCCGTCGACAGCCCGCCCATCGATGACCGGATGATGGCCATCATCCGGTCATCGATGGAGGCCATCATCACCGTCGACGAAAGCCAGACGATCGTGATCTTCAACCCGGCGGCCGAGCGCGTGTTCGGCGTCTCCGCGACGGAGGCGATCGGTGCGCCGCTGTCCCGCTTCATCCCCGAGCGCTTCCGCGCCGCGCATGCGCGGCACGTCGAGCAATTCGGCGTGACCGGCGTGTCGGAGCGCCAGATGGGGCGGCAACCCGTGTTGTCCGGCTTGCGCGGCGACGGCACGGAGTTTCCGATCGAGGCGTCGATCTCGCAGATCCGCGACGGCACCGGCAAGCTGTACACGGTCATGCTGCGCGACGTCACCGAGCGGGTGCGGGCGGAAAACGCCCTCAAGCAGTCGCGCGAGGAACTGCGCGAGCTGTCCGCCAACCTGCAGAACGTGCGGGAGGAAGAGAAAACGCGGATTGCGCGCGAATTGCACGATGACCTCGGTCAGCAGCTCACCGCGCTCAAGATGGACCTCTCCGCCGTCGAACGGGGGCTCGCCGGTGTCGTCGCCCCCGACGCCGGCGTGCGCGAGCAGTTGGGCGGCATGCATCGCCTGATCGATTCGACCGTTGCGTCGGTCCGGCGCATCGCGGCCGATCTGCGGCCGGTGATGCTCGACGACCTTGGGCTCGTCCCGGCGATCGAATGGCTTGCAAACGATTTCACGCGTCGCTACAAGATCACGGTCGACCGCGACATCGCGCCCGTCGGTACCGCGTTCACCGGTGCCGGCGCAACCACGCTGTTCCGCATCGTGCAGGAGGCGCTGAACAACGTCGCGCGGCACTCGGACGCGACGAACGTGAAGCTGGCATTGAAAGTGGAAGACGGTTGTTGCATGCTGCGCATCGCGGACAACGGTCACGGCGCGCCGGAGGACGCCGGCAACGTGCGGGATCGCCCGTCGTTCGGCCTGATCGGCATCCGCGAGCGCGTGCACATGCTCGAGGGGACGGTGACGATCGACAACCGGCCGGGAGCAGGATTCACGATCACCGTGGCGCTGCCGCTGCACGCCATCCAGCCAGGAGATGCGCTGTCATGATCAGGGTACTCATCGCCGACGACCATGCACTCGTCAGGGACGGCCTGCGGCACATCCTGCGGAACGCCAGCGGTTTCGACGTCGTCGGCGAAGCGCAGGACAGTGCTTCGACGATCGCGCTCATGCGCGGCACGGACGCCAACGTGCTGGTGCTCGACCTGTCGATGCCCGGCCGCAACGGTGTCGAACTCATCAAGCAGATCAAGGACGAGAAGCCCGCGTTGCATATCCTCGTGCTGACGATGCATGCCGAGCAGCAATATGCGGTGCGCGCGTTCCGCGCGGGGGCCTCGGGCTACATGACCAAGGAAAGCGCCAGCGCGGAACTGGTCGCCGCGCTGACCAAGATCGCCGGCGGCGGCGTCTACGTGAGCCTGGCGATGGCCGAGCAATTCGCGCAGAGCCTGAACGAGCCGACCGATCTCCTGCCGCACCAGCGCCTGTCCGACCGCGAGTTCGACGTCTTCCGGCGCGTCACCACCGGCGAGTCGATTGCCGAGATCGCGCAGGCGCTCTGCGTCAGCGTCAAGACCGTCAGCACGTACAAGACGCGGATCCTCGAAAAGATGCAGATGCCGAACGACACGGCACTCGTGCGCTACGCGATGCGTCACAAGCTGTTCGACGACCCGGACGAACTCTGACGGCGGCATCGGGCAGGGTCGAGTGCCCGCCCCCGCCCGGATTTCCCGAACGCAGCGGCGACGACGGCCAGGCCGGCGCGGCGACGACCCGCCCGTCCTCCGTGTCCGGCGCACGCCCGCGACAAGTTGCCGCACCCGTGTAGGAAATCACCTACAAGACTTCCCTCTCTCCTACCGCAACTTCAATTCCGGCTGATTTTCTTGACGCCGCGCAACATCCATACTGCACATCGAGAAAGACAAGCAAGCGTGCCTCCCGGAGCAAGGGCAGCATCGCCGTCGAGACTGGCGTATCGGTCTCCCGGCTCGCCCGGCGTGGCTTTTCCATCAGGAAGGCGGCAGAGACCAAGGCCGCCGGTACAACGGCCAGCGCGACCCTGCCCGACGGCGAGCCGACGCTGCCCCTCAACTGGAGCCGATCATGCAGAGCAGTGCCAACGTCTCGACGAACCTGCCGTTACGCCAGTTCATCCCGCTGCATCCCGTCGAACCGGCGGATCAGCCGAAGCGCTCCACCTCCCGCTGTTCGACGTGCGCATTGCGTACCGTCTGCATGCCATCCGACCTTTCGCCCGACGATTTCGCACGCGTCGACGCGATGATCTGCACGACGCGCCACGTCAAGCGCGGCGAAGCGCTGTTTCGCGCGGGCGACGCATTCAACAGCATCTATGCCGTGCGAACCGGGTCGTTCAAGACCATCGTGATGCATCGCGACGGCGACGAGCAGATCACCGGCTTCCAGATCGTCGGCGAATCGCTCGGGCTCGACGGCGTGCACACCGGGCGCCACAACGGCGACGCGATCGCGCTCGAGGACAGCACGGTCTGCATCATCCCGTTCGGCCAGCTCGAGCAGCTGTGCCGCGAAGTGCGGCCGATGCAGCATCACGTGTACCAGATGATGGGCGGCGAGATCGTGCGCGAATCCTCCCAGATGCTGCTGCTCGGCACGATGACCGCCGAGCAGCGCGTGGCCGCGTTCCTGCTGAATCTTTCCGCACGCTTCAAGGCGCGCGGCTACTCGGCCGCCGAATTCGTGCTGCGGATGACGCGCGACGAGATCGGCGAATATCTCGGGATGAAGCTCGAAACGGTCAGCCGCATGCTGTCGAAGTTCCAGCACAAGGGGCTCGTCGCGGCGCAGGGCAAGCAGATCCGGATCGTCGATTCGGAAGGCCTCCGGCAGATCTGAGCGCACCGCGGGAACGTCGGGCGGATCAGCCGCGCATGCCCAGCACGGCGGCGCCCGACACGCGCCCGCCGCGCAAGTCGTCGAGTGCGCGGTTCGCATCGGCCAGCGCGTAGCGCACGGCCTCGACCCGCAGCGGCATCGCATCGGCGATTCGCATGAACTCGACCGCATCCGCCCGCGTCAGGTTCGCCACCGACGCGATGCGGCGCTCGCCCCACAGCCACGCGTACGGAAAGCCCGGGATGTCGCTCATGTGAATGCCGCCGCATACCACGATCCCGCCTTTGTCGAGCGCGCGCAGCGCGGCCGGCACCAGCGCACCGAGCGGCGCGAAAATCAGCGCGGCATCGAGCGGCTCCGGCGGCGCCTCGTCGCTGCCGCCGGCCCATGCCGCGCCCAGTGACAGCGCGAGCTGCCGGGCCACGATGTCGCCCGGCTTCGTCAACGCAAACACCTTGCGTCCTTCGACCTGCGCGACCTGCGCGACGAGATGGGCTGCCGCGCCGAAGCCGTAGATGCCGATCCGGCGAGCGTCGCCCGCCATGCGCAAGGTTCGATAGCCGATCAGCCCGGCGCACAGCAGCGGCGCGGCTTCCAGATCGGAATAACGCCGCGGCAGGTGCACGCAATACCGATGATCGGCGACGGCGCATTCGGCATAGCCGCCGTCGATCGTATAGCCGGTGAATCCCGGGCTGTCGCACAGGTTTTCGCGGCCGGACCGGCAATACGCGCAATGCCCGCAGGTCGAGCCGAGCCAGGGGACGCCCACCCGGTCGCCGACGGCAAAGCCCGTCACGCCTGCGCCCAGTCGGCGCACCGTGCCGACGATTTCGTGCCCCGGAATCAGCGGGAGCTTCGGGTGCGCGAGCTCGCCGTCGACCACGTGGAGATCGGTCCGGCATACGCCGCACGCGTGCACGTCGATCAGCAGCTGGCCCGCCGCGGGCGATGGGTCCGGCACGTGCGCTTCGCGCAAATGCGGTGTCGTGCCGTCAAACATCATCGCAAGCATGCTCGCCTCCCCGCGCGATCGCTCTCGCGCGCTTCGCTTTCCAAGGCTAGTCGCCGCGCATCGCGCGCGCACCGCCCGGTGACGGGCGCTTGATGTGGGTCAACGGCCGCCGGACGGTTGCTGACACGATGAAGTGGCGTGACGCCGCCCGAGGCGGCGACCCTGGAGATAATCGAATGATATCCATTCCCCCCCTTGCCGCAAGCGCCCATCCCGAAGCGCAACTGAAATCGCTGCTGGGCTACGCGGTGCTGGCTCCGTCCAGCCACAATTCCCAGCCGTGGCGCTTCCTGGTCAACGGCACCACGATCTCGGTCTGCGCGGACCGCGTTCGCGCGTTGCCCGTGGTCGATCCGTTCGATCGCGAGCTGATCATCAGCTGCGGGGCGGCGTTGCTCAATCTGCGTGTCGCGCTCAATCACGCCGGGCTCGCCCACACGATCCGCACGTTTCCTTCCGAAGTCGACCCCGATCTCCTGGCGCTCGTCCGGGTCTGCGACGACGGCTATTCCGACGCGTCCCTCGGCGCGCTGTTCGATGCGATTCCGGACCGCGTCACGACACGCGCGCCGTTCGAATCGAGCCCTGTGCCGGAAGCAATCCAGCACGAGCTGATCGCGGCCGGCGTCGCGGAAGGTGCCGACGTCGCGTGCGTCGACTCGATCGCACACCGCGCGCGCGTCGCGGAGCTCGTTGGGGAGGCCGACCGCCAGCAGTTCGCGGACCCGCGCTTCCGGCGCGAGCTGGCGAGCTGGATCGATCCGCGCCGGCACGTCGATGGCATGCCCGCATTCGCGGCCGGCATGCCGGCGTTGCTGGATTTCGCGGCACCGGTGGTGACGACGGCGGTACGGACCTTCGATCTCGGCAACGGGCTCGCCGCGCTGCATCACCAGCTCGTCGGCGCATCGCCGTTGATCGTGTGCATCGCGACCGTGCGCGACGATCGCGAAGCGTGGCTCGCCGCCGGCCAGGCGCTGGAGCGGGTCCTGCTCGTCGCGACGCGCGCCGGTTATACCGCGTCGTACCTGAACCAGCCGATCGAGACGGCCGGGCTGCGTGCCCACCTGTCCCACATGCTCGGGCTGCGCGGCGAGCCGCAATTGCTGCTGCGCGTCGGGCGCGGCCCGCACACGCGGCATTCGCCGCGTCGCCCGCTCGACGAAGTGATCTCCTTCTCCTGATCTCGACGAGGAAACGAACATGAGCATCCTGCGTTGCGCCGCCTCCTGCGCGATTGCCGCGATTGCCGCGACGGCCGGCATGGCCGCCGCGCAGACGGCCGTGCCCGAGCCGACCGAACTCGTCGACGCGCAGCACTGCATGTTCTGCCATACGCCCGACGTGACGTTCCTCGGGCCGTCGTTCCACGAGATTGCGCAACGGTACCGCGGCGATCCGAAGGCCGCCGCGGAACTGGAACGCAAGCTGCGCGTCGGCGGCCGCGTGCACTGGGGCGACACGCCGATGCCGTCCGCGGTCGATCGCGGCGGGCCGCTGTCCCCCGACGACGCGCATCGGCTCGTGCAATGGGTGTTGAGCCAGTGACCGTCGCTCGGCCCTTTCATTCATGTCGATCATCGTCAAACGCGTTCCCGCCGGCATGGCACAAGGCAGCGCGCGCGCCCGCACCGTATCCGACGCACCGGCAGCAAAGACGCGCAGCAAACGGCTGCGGACACGGCCGGATGCGATCGTCGCCAACGGCGGCAGCCGGCGCATCCCGCGTCGCGCACGGCGCGTCGCCACAAGCCCGAGCCGCCCCCTTGCCGACGAAGACGCGACGCTGCTGCAGCGCGCGGGCATGCGCGGCATCCGGCTGCAACTCGACTACTGGAAAGTCGAAGCGCGCCTGCAGAATGAACGCATCGGCCATGCGGTCGTGATGCTGGTGTGCGCGGCGTCGGCAACGCGCGCCGGCACGCTGCGACGCTGCGCCGAAGCGGCGCTCCGTGTAGGAATCCGCTGACGGTATCCGCACGATTCCTACCGCAGCTTCGGGCAAGGCTGATTGAATCGCCCCGTGACGACGACGATACTGAGATCACCGAGAACGGTTGCACGACATACCGATCGCAGGCACGAGGAGAGACGTCATGTCACACGCCGACTACCGAACCGACCCCGACAACCCGCCCGACGCCGCTGCACTCGACACACTGGCACTCGTCGCTCTCGCGCGCGACGCCGGCATGCTCGTGATACTCGACGGACAGATCGGGCGCGAGCGGTACGAAAGCGTGACGGGATCGATCGCCACGCTGGCCCGCTTCGCCCAGGCGCTGCAGTTGTCGGTGCTCAAGGCCGCATGAACTGGATCGTGGCCATGTCGGGACCGGCGCCGCCATCCGGCGCGGCGGCATCGCCCCGACATTCGACGCCGCGGTCACGCGCGTACCGCCGTCCCGTCCGTCGGTCGATACCGGCTGCATCCAGATGAACGCGCGCCCGCGGGACCGAGCCCCGCTTTTCGCCCGGATTGCGCCCGGATGAAGCCGCGATGAACCGGCCCCTTTCCGGACGGATTGCCCGCATGCTCCCGGGCGTTGCGCTGCTCGCGGATTACCGGCGCGCGTGGCTGTCGCGCGACCTGTACGCGGGCATCGCGCTGTCCGCCGTGCTGGTGCCGGTCGGCATGAGCTATGCGCAGGCGGCCGGGTTGCCCGCCATCACCGGGCTCTATGCGTCGATCGCCGCGATGCTCGCCTATGCGCTGCTCGGCCCGAGCCGGATCCTCGTCCTCGGCCCGGATTCCGCGCTCGCGGCACTGATCGCGGGCGCCATCGCGCCGCTCGCCGGCCATGATCCGCAGCGCGCGATCGCGCTTTCCGGCGCGCTGGCGCTGTCGGCAGGAACGATCTGCATCCTGCTCGGCGCGCTCGGCCTCGGCTTCGTCACCGATCTGCTGTCACGCCCGATCCAGTACGGCTACCTGAACGGTATCGCGATCGCACTCGCGCTCGGGCGGCTGCCCGAGCTGTTCGGCATGCCGGTGTCGGGGGGCGACGTGTTTTCCAGCGTCCCGCGTATCGTGCATGCGTTCGTCGCCGGCCGTTTTTCTCCCGCTGCCGGTCTCCTCGGCGTCGCCGTGCTGGCGGCCATTCTCGTGATGAGACGCGTGATGCCGCGCCGGCCCGGCGTATTGATCGCCGTGCTGGCGGCTACGCTCGTCGCTCACTTCGCGCCTTTGCACGGCATCGCGACGGTCGGCGCGTTGCCGGCCGGCATGCCCGCCCCGCATCTTCCGGTCGTCTCGCTCGCCGACGTGGGCGCGCTTGCGTCCGGCGCGATCGCCGTTGCGCTGGTGTCGTTCGCCGACATCAGCATGCTGTCGCGCGCGCTGTCCGCCCGCGCGGGCGATGCGCCGGACCGCAACCAGGAACTGATCGCCTTGGGTGCCGCCAATCTGCTGGCCGGCGTGACGCAGGGCTGCGCGGTAAGCAGCAGTGCGTCGCGCACGCCGGTTGCGATCGCGGCCGGCGCGCAAAGCCAGGTCACGAATGTCGTCGCGGCCGCGTGCATCGCGATACTGCTCGTTGCCGCGCCGGCGCTGCTGACGTCCGTCCCGCGCACGGCGCTGGCCGCGGTCGTGATCTACGCGGCGTTCGGCATCGCCGACGTCCGCGGCGTCGTGCGGCTGTACCGGATGCGCCGCGGAGAATGCCTGATTTCGGTGCTGTGCTTCGCCGGCGTGATCGGCATGGGCGTCGTGCCCGGCATCCTGCTCGCCAGCGCGCTGTCGCTGCTGTCGTTCGTCTGGCGGGCCTGGCATCCGTACGATGCAGTGCTGGGCCGGCTGGCGGGCGTGCGCGGCTATCACGACATTGCCCGGCATCCGGACGCGGCGCAAACGCCCGGGCTCGTGCTGTTCCGTTGGGATGCGCCGCTCTTCTATGCGAACGTCGAGATCTTCCGCGAGCATCTGGAGGCCGCGATCGCGCGATCGGCGTGCCCGGTCACGCGCATCGTGGTCGCGGCCGAGCCCGTCACCGACATCGACGTGAGCGCCGCGGATCGGCTCGTGGCGCTGCACGAGGAACTCGGGGCGCGCGGCATCGCATTGAATTTCGCGGAGATGAAGGGGCCGGTGAAGGATCGGCTGCGCGCTTACGGCCTGTTCGACGTGTTCGGCGCCGCCAGTTTCTTTCCGACCGTGACCGATGCGGTTGCCCATCATGTGCGACGGCCGCACCGGCATGCGCGTGCCTGCAAAAGAAAGCGTGTCCCGCGCCGCCGCGTCTCGCAAAAGACGCGGTAGACGACAGGCGCACGAATCGATGCGGCAGTCGCCGCATCGCGCGGCGCGCCGGCCGGATCGACGCCGTCATCGACGCGCCCCGCCTGCGACACCCGCCGGTTCAGACCGTAAAGGTGTTCGACTTCCTCATCTCGATCCATGTCATCCCGGCGCGCAGCCCGTCGATCGCCGCCTCGCGCTCGGTTGCATGGAGCCTGCTGTGCGCGAACGTCCGCTCGCAGACGCCGTCCGGCGATGTGAGCGCGACGTGGATCCGGCAGCGGAAGCCGCCCGTTTCGGCCGTGGTCGTCTCGATCGCGACCGACCAGTCCGCTTCGTGAAGTTCGCCCGAAATTGTCATGTGACTTCCCTCCTGGCGCGGCGCGGGCTGCCCGTCCATCCGCCGCCGGCCCGACTTACTCGACCACCAGGTCGTCGACGACGGCGCGCACGCCTCGCGCGGACCACGCGGCACCGCGCACGGCCTTGCGTTCGGCGAACGAGCCGACCTTGCCGGACAGTCTCACCGTGCCGTCGTGCACGTCGACCACGATATGCTTTGCCTCACGCTCCGCGTGGCGCATGATCGCGCGCTTGATGTTGCCGCCGATGTCGGACGCACCCACCGTACCCTGCACCGCGATGTGGTCGGTCACGCCCGTCACGCTGCGCATCTGCGAGATCGACCGCACGGCCAGGTGGCTCTGGTACGCCCAGTCGACCTTGCCGGACAACGTGATCCAGCCGCGTTCGACCTGCACCTTGACCGCGTCGTCATGCAGTCCGACCGTCCAGTGCAGCACCGAGCGCACTGCTTTCGCGATGTCCTCGTCGGTGCGCACGTCGTCGTCCGGCAGATGCACGGTCATGTCGACGACGAGCGCCTTGACGCCGGCCACCCGGTTCGCCGCGCGCTCGATCGCCAGCTTCTCCGCATAGCTCGGCGGATGACCCGAAAGCGTCACGATCCGGTCGGCCACCTCGACACCGATGCGTGTCGCGTCGATCGCCGGGTCGGACTCCAGTTCATCCTGGACGTCCACCTTCAACTGCTTGTCGGTTTTCATCGTCTGCTCTCCTGTGAGCCGCGGCGCGCCTGTTCGCCGCACACAGCCAGATTTGCACACGCGCGGCTCCGGATCGCTGACGCAGGTCAACGGATGCCTCGCGCCGCACGGCGTGGCCGGCCGATGCGTCGCTTGACGGCGTTCAACCCGATGCGGCCCGGCCGCCTTATCGCGAGATCGCCGATGCGCGACGTTCCAGGCACGCGCAGTTGCGCTTCAAGGAGACTCGAATGACCGAACGGCAGTTGTTGGCCTATTCGCCGGCGCCCGCGGCGCAGCCGGCGTCGCCCCAGGGCGAGTCGCCGCCGATCGTCGACCTGCCGCGGTCGATGCGCGCAACCGGACCGGCTATCAGGACTTCATCGGCCGCGCGCCGCTGGATCTCGTCCACGTCGTCCGGACTTCCGCGTTACTCGACAGGCCGGTGTAACAACGCGACGTGTTCTCGGCAAGCGCGGCCGGCGCCATCGCGCAGGACGTCTCGCTGTACTGCGCGGCGGCCGGCCTCGGCACGGTCGTGCGCGGCTGGATCAATCACCGCATGCTCGCCGACGCGCCGCGGCTGAACGAGGACGAGTTGCCGAGCCTCGCGCGGACGGTCGGCTGTCGGATCGGCAGCACGCCGTCGCATGCGTGGGTGCAAATACGGCGGCTTCAATGAAACGGCGCGCGGACCGCGCCGCGCGCCGGATCCTCACGATGGGCGATGCGTGCCGGCATCGCCCGCCGTCCGATCAGCTGATCGTGAGCTTCTTCTGCCCGACCGGTGCCTTCTTCGGCAACGTCAGCGACAGCACGCCATCCTGATACGTCGCCGTCGCGCTCGCGTCGTCGATGTCGCCCGCCAGCGAGAACGAGCGGCTGATCGCACCGCTGTAGCGCTCGCGCCGGATCACGCGCTCGCCATCCTTCAGCTCGGTGTTGCGCTCGATCTTCGCGTTGATCGATACGGTATTGCCCGTGATCTGGACGTCGATGTCATCCTTGGCGACGCCGGGCAGTTCCGCGTTGACCGTATACGCCTTGTCGTTTTCCGTGACGTCGATCTTCATCGACGCAAGATCGGGTTCGTCTGCCAGTGCCATCCCGCGCAGCGGCCTGAACAGCCCCTGGAACAGCTCGGAAACGGGTTCGATCGAAAACGGATCGTAACGCGTCATGTTGCTCATGGTTCGTACTCCTTCAACTGTTGACCTGCGGCCGTCGCCTTCGTCCCGACGGCATCGGCTGCAATGAAGATCGGATGGCGCGACGCCGCAGGCCGCGCAAGGGACGAGTGGTCTTTTGAAATCCAGCGTACCCGCTCGCCCAGGCACGCGCTTGATGCGCGTCAAAGGCGGAGGCACGATTACGTGCAGAACCGGAAGTAACCGCTGTGAAGCAGGACCGGCCGCCCGCCGATTTCCTCGAGCAGGCAGCGCGCCGCACGTTCGATGGCGGGACGATGACGCGCAAAGGCGTCGACGAGATCCTGCTCGCGAGGCGACGCCGCGCGGAAGTGATCTTCCAGCGCTTCCGCGGTGATCGCGCAGCGCACGCGGCGGCCTTCGACGAGCGCCGGAAAGCTCAGCGTGGGATCGAGGCCGCAATACGTCGGATGTTCGGAAGGAAACGAGATCTGCATGATGATCACCTGGGCAGGTGGCGCGGCAGCTAGGCCGCCGCGACGGTGGCGTGCGCGGCGTCCTCGCCGCGCACGAGCAGGACCGGGCGGCTCGTTGTGCGGAGGAAGCGTTCGGCGACACTGCCGAGCACCAGCCGCCGGACACCGCGTCGACCGTGCGTGCCGAGCACGGCCAGGTCGATCGAATGGTCGACGGCGTATTGCTGCAGGCGCTCCGCGACGTCCTGGCCGAAATCGGTCTCGATGATTTCCGTCTCGCCGTTGACTGCCGCGCGCGAGATCGTCCGGCCGGCATCCCGCAGTATCGTCGCGCCATGCTGCCGGATCGCGTCGAGCAAGGCTTCGGGCTCCATGCGGCCGCCGTAGGCGAACAGGGTCGATTTATCGACGACGAAGACGGCGAACAGCCGGGCACCGCATACCCTGGCCATCCTGAGACCCTCGTCGAGCGCCTGTTGCGCGGAAGGACTGCCGTCCGTTGCGACCATGATATTCGTGTACATGCGAGCCTCGCTGAAGGAACGGACGTGTTTGCGGCGTCCGGATTCGTTTCCATCATCGGCACTCGCCGCAAGCCCGCGTTGACCGAGGTCAACGGTTTGGAACCGCATCGAAATCGGCGCGCGACCACACGGGCGGCCAGCGCCGCATGCCGGCCGAAGCCGTCTGCCGTGAGCCGTGAGCCGGGCAACCGAGACGTGAGAGGCCGCATTGTCGAGGTGCGGCGGCACTTGCCGCTAACGGGGCGGGTTCTCGTACGACTGGAAACCGTTCTCCATGTCGAGGATTTTCCTGGCGCACGCATCGTATTGCCACCCCGGGCCGCCATTGCTGTCGTACATGCCCCTGCACATCGCCTTGAGCCGGATCACGGCGCCACCGTCGCCCGATGCCGTGCGCGATGCCCAGAGATAGACTTCTCCCGCCAGATACGGTTGCGCCGTTTCGATCAGGTCGGCGCTCGCTCGCGTGATTCGGGTTGACGAACGGGCTTCGACGTAGCGCCGCGTGCGACTCCACGCACGATCGCATTCCGGCGGCGTCGAACACTGCAGCGATGCAGCCTGACGCATCGCAAGCAGTTGCGTTTCCGTCGTCCTGAATGTCCCGGCCCGCTCTGCTCCGGCACATGCGCCCAACGCGAGCAGCACACCGACCATCAACGCCCGTCGTTTCATCGTGAATGCCTCGTCAGGCCGTGAGTTCCGCCCGCAATCGAGCGACGTGACCGCGCCCGACGTCAATCCCGCCAGGTTGCGGCGCGCAGGCTGCATGCCGCACGCTGTCACGCTGTCACGCGTTAACGGGTGCTGGAACCGACTGTATTGCCGCTTGCGCGAGCGCGGTTGACCTGCGTCAAGCGTCCTCCTGCGCGGCAGGCTTGACTCGTATCAAGTCGGTACGCGGGCTGCTCGGCTGCAATAGAGTCCGTAGAGTCGGTGATCCCTGGCTTGCCACACCGATCCGGCTGCATCGAGCGAACGAGATCGCGCCGTTCTCGTTCGAACCCAACCCGCGGGGTGCGGCAACGAGGACGCGCGCCCCGTCTCACGGATCCGTTCATCATGTCCCGAAAGCCTCACGTACCGTTCGCACCGGCCGCGGAAATGCGCGACGAAAGGCGATGCAGTTCGATCGCGCCGATCGCGCATTGAGCCGGCCCGTCACGTATCCGCACCCCGCGGGCTGCATCGAGCGGATCGAAACCCATCTGTCCGTCGTCTATCTGGCCGGGCGCTACGCGTACAAGCGCATCAAGCCGGTGCGCTTCGCGTTCGTCGATCTCGTGCCGCCTGCGCAGCGGCGCCGCTGCGCGCTGGCGGAGTGCACGCTCAATCGACCGTTCGCCGGCCCGCTGTACCTGGGCGTCTGGCCGCTCGTCGCACGCGGCCGGCGATGCGCGTTCGATGCGCCGGTGCGGACCGGCGGGCGCCGGCATCGTCAGCAGACGGTACCGGGCGAGTACGTGGTGCGCATGCGCCGGTTCGACGCGCGTGCCATGTTGTCGGTTCGCAGCGCGTCACACGACGAAGGGCGGGCGGATGCGGACGCCCTCGCCGATACGCTGGCCCGCCATCATCTGCATGCGCCGCGCCGTGCACCGCGCGGCCATCCCGGCAGCGCGGCGAGCGTCGCGGCCCAGTGCCGGTCATTGCTCGACACGCTCGACGTCACCGTGCCGGACGAAGCCGCGCTGCGCGCCTGGTACGACGCCGAGTTGACCCGTATCGCACCGCTGCTTGCCGATCGGCATGCACGCGGTTTCGTGCGCGCGTGCCACGGCGATCTGCACCTCGACAACATCGTCCGCTGGCGCAACCGGATCCTGATGTTCGACTGTATCGAATTCGACGACGCGCTGCGCTGGATCGACGTGGCGAGCGATCTTGCGTTCGCGCTGATGGATTTCTCCGCCCATGGACGCGAGGATTGCGCCCACCGCCTCCTTTCCGGATGGCTGGCACGCACAGGCGACCATGCGGCACTGGGCGTGCTGCCGTGCTACTTCGTCTATCGGGCGCTGGTTCGCGCGCTGACCGCGCGACTGCGCGGTGACGAAGCGGCGCGCGCCCGCTATCTGCGCATTGCGTCGGCCATGGCCGATGCACGACGCGACGCGCACCCGCTGCTGCTCCTGTGTCACGGGGTGTCCGGCTCGGGCAAATCGCTGGCCAGCCGCGCACTGGCCGAGCGGCTCGGTGCGATCCGGCTGTCCAGCGATGTCGAGCGCAAGCGTTGTGCCGGTGTACCCGGGGACGTCCACCTGCCGCCCGGCGCCTATTCGGACGCGGCGATCGACCGGATCTACGAAAGACTGCTTTCGGAGGCCCGCGTAGTCCTCGACAGCGGCTACACGGCGATCGTCGACGCGACGTTCCTGCGCGAACGCAACCGCACGGCGTTCCTCTCGCTCGGCGCACGTTTCGGCGTGCCCGTCGCGATTCTCGATTTCGCCGCGAGTCAGGCGACGCTCGCCGCGCGTGTCGCCGCCCGGGCGGCACGCGGACGCGATGCCTCCGATGCCTCCGATGCCGATGCCGCCGTGCTGGCCCGACAGATCGAGCATGCCGACCCGCTGACCGAACCGGAGACGGCCATCGCGATTCGTTTCGACACCGATTGCGATGCCGCGGCGTACGGAAGCCATGCGTTCTGGACGCCGTTGCTCGCCGCGCTGCGTATGTAAGCCGGTGACGCGGGCCCCACGGGCAAGCGGCCCGGCCGCCTGCGCCGGGCGCCACGCCCGCGACGTCATGCGCGGAAACGCTGCTCGTCGATTTGCTGCAGCTTGCCGACTTCCGCGACGCCGGCGAGCAGCCCCGTGCGATGCCCGAGGATATCGTCGAGCGTCACGATGCCGACGAGGCGGCCTGCGTCGTCGACGACCGGCAGCCTCCGAATGCCCGACCGGCGCACCGGCGTCCCGGGCAGGCTTGACGCACGTCAACGTACCGCTCGCAAGCGCGGCCGACGACGAATGGGCGGCCGGGCTCGACCGGAATGGGCCTGGCCGCGGCCGTCCATGATTTGCCGCAATGGCCCTGCCCGGGTCACGGCCAAGTTGACGGTATGTCGTGACGTTCGATTCCGGCCGCGCCGCATCGCACCGATACGCGCGCCTGCGTCGGCTCACTCGGCGGGATATGCGTTCGCGAGCGCCTCGACGAACGCGTCGAGACGATCCGGCGCGAGCCGGTTGATGCCGGCCGCCCCTTCCCGGCCGCCGCCTTCCGGAAATGCGCGGCACAGACGATCGGCGCCGTACGGCGCGGCGACCGGCGCGCGAACGCTGACGGTGTAACCGCCCGCCGCCGACAACGTCAGCACCGCATGAGCACGTGCCGCGTCCCCGCGCGCGAGCCGGTTGGCAAAAACGCCGCGCACGCGGCGCGCCCAGCGCGCGTCGGGAAGGATATAGACATCCGCCGCGGGCAGCGCGATGGTCGCGCGCTGCCGCTCCGCCCGCGCGATATCGCGTCGCCGGTTGGCGTCGAGCCGCCGCGCGAGCGGCGACCCCGCGAAATCGAGCGGGTTCGCATACTGCCGCAGCACCGCATACACGGCCAGCGGCGCCATGAAGAGGTCGTCGGGCGAATCGCCGTATCCGTTGTAGTTGACGGATTCACCAAGCACCTGCAGACGGCGGGCATCGGCATCCGTCAGGCCGCAGGCGGCGGCGAGCCGGCCGGCCACGCCGACGAGATTGTCGCCATATGCGCCGACCACCGCCCAGCGCCGCTGCCGGCCCGCCAGGTACCGATCGACGATGACGCTCGTACAGGTGTCCGGCGCAGTATCGATATGCGCGCGAAGATGCGGATGAGCGGGTACGGCGCCCGGCATGTGGTGATCGAAATAATCGACGTCGACCCCGCGCGCCAGCAGTGCATCGAGCGCCGCGCGGTTCGCGTCGAGCGAAACGTCCAGGACGGTGACGGTGTCGCCGCGGGCGGCCGGCACGCGCGCGAGCAACGCGATGTCGCGCTTGGGCCCCGTCACGAGCACCGACTCGGCCGGCAGCGCGAGCCGGAGCTGCTGAAGCGCGCAGATGCCGTCCGCATCGCCGTTGAACACGTCAAAGCGCGTCATGATCCGTCGGCCGCCAGGCGGCGGTTCGCACGCACCGCCTCGCAACAGAAGCGGTGGCGCGCGGCCGGCGTCCGGAAATCGAGTTGCGGCGCGCGCACGGGTTTCCTGGGCTTCCACGCGTGCCGGTCCGTCAGGCATACCCGGGACATGTGCGTCTCCACGGCCTCGGCCGATCGCGTGCCGTCCGGGATACGGGTATCGTTCATGCCGCTTGCTGCCCCGCGTGCCCGCCCCCCTGCGCGGCGAGTGCCGCCAGCGCCGGAGAAATCACCGGCTGCACCGGCATGACGGGCGCCAGCGCATGCATGGGATCGGGCAGCGTGGACAGTTCCCGCAATGCGTGAATGCGGCTCTCGCCGAGCGTAGGCGCCGCGAGTCGCACGCCGGCGACCATGGCGGGACGCAACAGCGGCGTTCCGTCGATGCGCTCGCCGGCGAGACCGACGCAGTCGGCGGCGATTCGCCCATCCGGGGCGTACTGCCGGAACACCTGCTTGCGGCCGGGCAGCGTCGCCTTGCCCTCCGAGCGCTTGCAGCGCGCCCGGCCCGCATACTCGACGAGCTTGTACGCGCAGTCGAGGCACGGTGCGTCCGCCGATGTGCTCATCTGCGTGCCGATTCCGAAACCGTCGATGGGGGCGTGCTGGCGAACGAGCGCCTGCAGCCGGATTTCGTCGAGATTGCCGCTCGCGAAGATCGTCGCATCGGTCAGGCCGCCGCGGTCGAGAATCGCGCGAACGTTGCACGCGTGCGCGGCCAGATCGCCGCTGTCGATCCGGACGCCCTTGATGCACACGTTGTCGGGTGCGAGCCGCCGCGCAAGCTCGACGACCTCGTGCGCCGCGTGCTCGGTATCGTACGTGTCGATCAGCAGCAACGCGTTATCCGGCTGCGATCGCGCGAAGTGCTCGAACGCGAGCGCTTCGTCGTCGTGGGCCTGGACGTATGAATGCGCCATCGTGCCGTACACCGGAATGCCGTAGCGCAATCCGGCGCGCAGGGTCGCCGTACCGGAAAATCCCGCCAGGTAGCTGGCACGCGCGGACAGCATCGCCGCCTCCGCGCCATGGGCGCGCCGCAGTCCGAAGTCGACCAGCAACCTGCCATGCGCGACGAGCGTGGCCCGCGCGGCCTTGCTTGCGACCAGCGTGGCGTAGTGGAGCAGGTTCATCACGCGGCTCTCGACGAACTGTGCCTCGCGAAACGGCGCCGTGATCCGCAGGATCGGTTCGTCGGCGAAAAACACCGTGCCTTCCGGCATCGCGTCGACGCCACCTGTAAAGTGGAAGCCGGCGAGCGATGCAAGGAAATCCGCGCGAAAGCGCCCGGTTGCGGCCAGTCGTTCAAGCGCGGCGGCAGTGAAGCGCAAGCCCTCCAGATAATCGAGCACGGGTTCCAGTCCCGCCGCCATCAGGAATGCGCGCTGCTCCGGCAGCGCCCGCACGAAGAACTCGAAGCTGGCCGCTTCGTTCATTCCGGCATCGAACGCGGCCTGCATCATCGTCAGCTCATACAAATCCGTCAGCAGTACGTCGTCGACGTCCGCATCCGGCCAGGATCCGTTCATCATGTGCCCTCCCGCGCCGCCTGCGCGCGATCGTGCGGCCGGTGCCCGGCCGCTCCGATGCGGACAAGCGTCGCTCCGTCATTGCGGCGCCGGGTCCGGGGTCGATGGAACCGCGGTCCAGACGCCATTGCACGACGCGACATACGGATAGTATCCGCGCGGATCGTTGCAGTAGTACCGGACGCGTGCCGGCGCTAGCCGCTCGGGCGTGATCAGCTGCGCTGCTTCTCCTCGAAATACGCCTGGCGGGCCGCCACGAGGCGCAACTCGTCGAGCAGCGCCGCGGCCGCGCGCAGCAGATCGTCGAGCGAGACAATGCCGACCAGCTCACCGTCGCCGCCGACGACCGGCAACCGGCGGACACCGTGCTGGCGCATCCGCTTCGCGAGCAGCCAGATGTCGTCGTCGGCGTTCGCGATCGCGACGGGCGCCGACATGATGTCGCCGACGAACAGCGAGTCGGCCTCCTCGTCAGCGCGGACCACGGTGAGCACGATGTCCCGATCGGTGACCATCCCGACCGGCACGCATCGCCCTTCCTGCTCTTGCACGACGACCAGATCGCCGGCGTGGGCGTCGCGCATCATTTTGGCCGCCTCGACGACGGTTGCCCCCGTCGTACACGTGGCGACATCGCGGGTACACAGCATCGCGGCATTCATGTTCATTCTCCCGTCCGGGGCGCGGCGGAACGTCGATCGACGTCCGTCGCCGCCCGAACCTTCACGCAACGGAACCGTCCGCGCCGATGCGCACCGCATCGATCGACGGCTCCCCCTCGGGTTCCTGCCCGCCCCCCTTCGTCAGCGCGCTGTCGCTTTTCATGGCTGTCGGCTCCTGTCCGCATCCGATAAAAACAACGGTAGGCGCGGCTTCGCTGCACTGAATTGATGCAGGTCAGCGCGACGTGCCGATCGATGTCGCCGCCGTGATCGTGCGACACGCAGTCGTGAAGTCGACGTTGCGACCCTGCCTGGTTCGGTCATGTCTCCGGCATGCAGCGTCAGCGCCGCGCGACAGTGGCGCTCCGACCCGCATCATGCGGGGCGACACCCGCGGCGAATTCCCGGTGTGCCGCATCGATGTCCGGAAGGCCGGATTCACTCATGATCGATTAGATGTGCAATTCCTTTCGATTGCAATCGCCCGGTCGGGTCGAAGTCCGATCATATTTTCGGGCCAGAGCGGTATGCCGCCGCGTCCTTGTCGTCCGTCGGCCGTTCCCGCTGTTGCCCGATGCGCGACACCGGCATACCGCGCTGCCACCGCGCGAAGCGCATAGCGCATCGGCGTCGCGCCGCACAGCACCCCGTTGCGTAAAAGCATCGTCGCGCCCGTGACCCGCGCGCATCCATCGAACGATTCCATCGATCGATATGACCGCGCCCGCCGGTCGTCGCGCGTCGACGTTCGCCAACCGCGCGATACGTCCGCGCCAGCAGGCACCGCGGACGCGATGACGCCGCACACGCCGGCCGCGCGGCAGCCCGCATTGCAATTCGGTGACGCATCGATTTGCAAACCACGGATCGGCCGTTCATCGCGCGGCCCGGACTCAATAGCATCGTGATCCTCGCAGACGTACCCATAAGAAACAGAGGATATTCATGATCAAGCAATCGGTAGTCCTGGGTTTGGTTTCGATCGGTTCCATCGGCGCGCATGCGCAGAGTTCCGTCACGCTGTATGGCGTCGTCGACGCCGGCTTCGCCTATACGAACAACCAGGGCGGCGCGAGCAACCTCCAGCAGACGAGCGGCAAGCTGAGCGGCAGCCGCTGGGGCCTGAAAGGCAGCGAGGATCTCGGCGGCGGCCTGCAGGCCGTGTTCACGCTCGAAAGCGGGTTCCGGCCCAGCGACGGCGGACTCGGCCAGGGCGGCCGCCTGTTCGGCCGCTCCGCATACGTGGGCCTGAGCAAGGCCGACTTCGGCACGCTGACGTTCGGCCGCCAGTACGAGCCGATCACCGATCTCGTCGCGCAGTACTCGGGGTCCGGCTTCTGGTCGCCGGCGACCCATGTCGGCGACAACGACAACATGAACCAGAGCTTCCGGATCAACAACGCGGTGAAGTTCCGCAGCGCGACGATCGCCGGCTTCACGGCCGACGTGTTGTACGCGTTCAGCAACCAGGCGAACGGCGGCGCGGGCACCGGCTTCTCGAACAACAGCGCGTGGGGCGTGTCGGCGAACTACGTGAACGGCCCGCTGTCGGCGGGCGCCGGCTACGTGCGGCTCAATCATCCGAACGCGACGTCGAACACGAGCGGCGCGGTGGGCGGCGCGACCACGACGACCGGCAACGACTACAGCGGCGCGTTCTTCTACGGGCTGAACGGCGGCGTGCGCAAACAGCAGATCGGCGTCGCGGGCGCGAACTACTCGCTCGGCCGCGCAACGCTCGGCTTCGCATGGAGTCACACGCAGCTCGACTACGTCGACGGCTCGTCGCGCAAGTTCAACAACTACGACGTGAACGGGCGCTACCAGATCACGCCGGCGGCGACGCTGATCGGCGTCTACACGTTCACCGACGGGCGGGCGAGCGGCTTGCCGGGCACCGGCGGCCAGACGCTGAAGCCGCGCTGGCACCAGTTCACGCTCGGGTTCGACTATGCGTTGTCGAAACGCACCGACATCTACCTGTCCGGCATCTACCAGCTTGCGGCAGGCGATCCGAGCACGGCGACCTCGGGCGGCTATCGCAGGATCGCGGCGATCTCGAACATCGGCAGCGCATCGTCGACGAATCGTCAGGTCGCGCTCGTCAGCGGGCTGCGCGTGAAGTTCTGAGCGCGCGCGACGGGCGCGGCGCGATAAGCAAAGCGGGAATCGTTGTTTGTCGCATCGCGCCCGGTTGCCGAGAATGTCCGTTTTTCCGCATGCTGCCGCGCCCGCGCGCGGCATGGCTTCGATCATGACCGACTCCCTTTCCCGTCCACGCCGCGCCGGACGTCGCGCGGCACTGCGCCAGCTCGCCGGCGGCTGGGCCGCCGCGATGCTGCCGGCAGGCGGCGCGCTCGCAAGCCAGCCGCTTGTCCCGCTTGCGCCGCTGGACGTGCCGCCGTGGACACGCACGCCAGGCGCCCCCTTGCTGTCGCCGCCGTATGGTGTGCCTGGCGCGCACGAACGCGACGTGATCCGTCGCAGCGCGCGCACGCCGGCGCTGCCCGGGTCCGGCTCGTCGATGACGCCGCTCGCCGACCTGTTCGGCGACATCACGCCGAACGGCCTCGTCTACGAGCGCCATCATGCGGGCGTGCCCGATATCGATGCGCAGCGCCATCGCGTCGTCGTGCACGGCCTCGTGCGTGAACCGCGCAGCTTCACGCTCGACGACCTGCTGCGCTTTCCGTCCGAATCGCGGATCCACTTCCTCGAATGCTCGGGCAATACGGGCAGCGAATGGAACGGCCCGAGCGGGCTGCCCGTCCAGTTCACGCACGGGCTGCTGTCGTGCTGCGAATGGACCGGCGTACGGCTGTCGACGCTGCTCGACGAAACGGGCATCGACCCGGCCGCGCAATGGCTGCTCGCGGAAGGCGCGGACGGCGCGGCGATGACGCGCAGCCTGCCGCTCGAGCGGATTCTCGAGCGCGCGCTCGTCGTCTATGCGCAGAACGGCGAGCGGCTGCGTCCCGAGAACGGCTACCCGGTGCGGCTGATCGTGCCGGGCTTCGAAGGCAACACGAACATCAAGTGGCTGCGGCGGCTGAAGCTGGTGCGCGCGCCGGAGATGACGCGCGAGGAAACGTCGAAATACACGAGCCTGCTGCCGGACGGCTGCGCGCGACAGTTCGTGTTCGAGATGGACGCGAAATCGGTGATCACGCGCCCGTCCGCCGGCCACCGGCTCGGCGCGCACGGCTATTACCCGATCAGCGGCTATGCGTGGTCGGGGCGCGGCCGGATTCGCGCGGTCGACGTGTCGACCGACGGCGGCCGTACCTGGCGCGCCGCGCGGCTCGCGGGCGACGTGCGCGATCGCGCGCTGACGCGCTTCGAGGCCGACTGGGTCTGGAACGGCGAGCCGGCCGACCTGCAAAGCCGCGCGACCGACGACACGGGCTACGTGCAGCCGGCCCGCGACGCGCTCGTCGCCGCGCGCGGCGTCAATTCGCAATACCACTACAACGGCATCCAGAACTGGCGCGTCGGCGCGGACGGCGAGGTGCGCAATGCATAAGACGATTGCGCGTCGGCTCGCGTCGTTCGCGATTGCGTCGGGATCGATCGGCATGATCGGCGCGATCGCGTTGCCCGCGTTCGGCGCAGGCTTCGGTCTCGGTCAGCCGGTCGACCGCGCGGCGCTTGCCGCATGGGACATCGACATCGCGCCCGACGGCAGCGGCCTGCCGCCCGGCGTTGGCACGGTGGCGCGCGGTGCGCAAGTCTTCGCGGACAAGTGTGCGATGTGTCATGGCGCCGGCGGCCAGGGCGGCGTCGGCGATCCGCTCGTCGGCGGCATCGGCTCGCTTGCCGGCGCGAAACCGAAAAAGACCGTCGGCAGCTACTGGCCGTATGCGACGACGCTGTTCGATTACATCCGCCGCGCGATGCCGTACAACGCGCCGCAATCGCTGGGCGCGGACGAAGTCTATGCGGTCACCGCGTACGTCCTGCACCTGAACGGCATCGTGCCCGACGACGCGACACTCGATGCGCGCACGCTGCCGCGGGTAAGGATGCCGAACCGTGGCGGCTTCGTGTCCGACCCGCGGCCGGGACGACTGTGACGCTGCGCGAGTCGCTTGCCGGCAGACCGGAAATCGCCGTTCCGCGACCGCCGGCGCGGCGTGCCGGATTTTTTCGATCGGCGCCCGCGCGCCGCGCAGGGAGCCCATCTTGACCGACACAGCCTCGTCAGCCCGGGTCGACGCACCGCTCACGCCCTCGCCGTTCGTCGACGTCCGTTCTCCGGCAGATTTCCCCGACAGCCCGGTGTCGCGCGTGCTCGCGCAGCCGTTGATGCTCGGGCTGTTCCTGCCGATCCAGGCCGGCGGCTGGAGCGCATCGACGCTGCCGCGCTCGACCGACTGGACCTTCGACTACAACGCCGACCTGGTCGCGCGCGCCGAAGCGCTCGGCTTCGATCTCGTGTTCGCGCTGTCGCAGTGGTTGCCGAAAGGCGGCTACGGCGGCGTGTTCGATGGCCAGGCGCTCGACTCGTTCATGACGCTCGCGGCGCTCACCGCGCGCACCGACCGGATCCTCCTCGTCGCGACGAGCCACGTGCTCTACGGGCCGTGGCATCCGCTGCATTTCGCGAAGTTCACGGCGACGCTCGATCACATCTCGCGCGGACGCTGGGGCATCAACGTCGTGACCGGCCACCGCGCGATCGAACACGAGATGTTCGGCTGGAACCGGATCGAGCACGACCGGCGCTACGAGATGGCCGCGGAATTCGTCGACGCGGTCGGCCAGTTGTGGGCACAACCGGAGAACTTCAGCTACGCGCCCGCGCTGTCGAGCTGGCGGCTCTCCGGCGCGTTCGTCACGCCGAAGCCGCGCTACGGGCGCCCGCTGCTGATCAACGCGACGGGCTCCGACGCAGGTATCGATTTCGCGGCCCGCTATTCGGACATCGTATTCGTCACGAGCCCGGCCGGCCCGGACGTCGATCTCGCGCTGGACGCGCTGCCCGCGCATACGGCCCGCGTGAAGGCGGCGGCGGCCGCGCGCGTGCGTGCGATTCGCACGCTGCTCAACCCGCTCGTGATCTGCCGCGAGACGGCGGCCGAGGCGCGTGCGTACCGCGATGCGATCGTCGCGCACGCGGACGAAGGCAGCTTCCATCGCTTCGACAGCGACGCGCACGCGTGGCGAGGCGGCTTCGGGCAGCGATCGCAGGCGGCCGCGCGCGCGATCGGCGGCAACATCTCGATCACGGGCTCGCCCGAGGAGGTCGTCGACTATATCGTGAGGTTGCATCGCGCGGGTATCGACGGCATCCAGCTGAGTTTCTACGACTTCAAACCGGATCTCGACTTCTTCGGCGCGCGCGTGCTGCCGCTGCTGCGCGACGCCGGCCTGCGGCGCTGAATTCAGTCGGCTGGGGCAGCTGAGGCAACCGGGACGGCCGAGGCACCGGGCGCGGCGAACGTGCGCCGCGCGGGCCGCCGCAAGCCGAGATGATCGCGCAGCGTGCGGCCGTTATAGTCGCTGCGAAACAGCCCGCGACGACGCAATTCGGGCAGCACGAGCGCGATGAAATCGTCGAGGCCGCCGGGCAAGGTCGGCGCCATCACGTTGTAGCCGTCCGCGCCGTAACGCACGAACCGTTCCTCGAGCGCGTCGACGATCTGCTCCGGCGTGCCGACGAGTTGCCAGTGGCCGCGCGCCCCCGCGATCCGCAGGTAAAGCGCGCGTATCGTCAGGTTCTCGCGGCGCGCGAGCTCGAGCGTCAACGTCTGCCGGCTCTTGCTCGCATTGGTTTCCGGCAGGGGCGGGATCGGGCCGTCGAGCGGATAGGCGGACAGATCGACGCCGCCCGTCAGGCCCGACACGAGCGCGAGCCCGACCTTCGGGTCGATCAGCGCCTGCAGCGCGTCGAACTTCTCCTTGGCCTCGCTTTCGGTGCGACCGACCACCGGAAAGACGCCCGGCATGATCTTCAGCGAGTCGGGGTCGCGGCCGAACGCGGCGAGCTGCCCCTTCACGTCCGCGTAGAACGCGACCGCGTCGTCGAGCGTCTGCTGCGCGGTGAAGATCACCTCGGCCGTGCGCGCGGCGAGCCGCGTGCCGGCCGCCGACGAGCCGGCCTGCACGACGACCGGGTGCCCCTGCGGCGCACGCGCGACATTCAGCGGCCCGCGCACCTGGAAGAAGCGGCCGCGATGATCGAGCACGTGGCGCTTGTCCGGGTCGAAGAAGCGGCCGCTTGCGCGGTCGCGCACGAACGCATCGTCGTCCCAGCTGTCCCACAGTCCGCGCACGACGTCGGCGAATTCCTCCGCGCGCGCATAGCGTTCGCCATGATCGAAATGCGCGTCGCGATTGAAATTGCGCGCTTCGTGCGCGCTCGACGACGTGACGAGGTTCCACCCCGCCCGGCCGCCGCTGATGTGATCGAGCGACGCGAACTTGCGCGCGACATGGAACGGCTCGTTGAAGCTCGTCGACGCGGTGCCGACGAGGCCGATGCGTTCGGTGACGGCCGCGAGCGCCGACAACAGCGTCAGCGGCTCGAACTGCGCGACGTAACTGTGCGCGGTGCGGCTCAGGAATTCGACGTCGTCGCCGCGCGTGCCGACGCCGTCCGCGAGGAACACGAGATCGAACTTCGCCGCCTCCGCCGCCTGCGCGAGCCGCACGTAGTGGCGAAAGTCGACGCCGGCGTCCGCCTGTGACCCGGGGTGGCGCCATGCGGCGATGTGATGGCCGGTCGGGTACAGGAACGCGCCGAGGTGCAGATGGCCGGTGCGGGTCGTCATCAGGGGGATTCCCGGAAAGTGGGCTGCGGGCGCAGCGGGATCAGAACACGCGTCCTTCGGTCAGGTGCGTGGTCACGCCGTTCAGGTCGTAGTCGCCGATCACCCGCGCCTTGTGCAGCAGCGGGTTGTGGCTGAAGATCGTGCGCAGGTTGCGCCAGTGCCGGTCGAGGTTGTGCACGCGCGCGGTCGCCGACGCGCCGCCCACTTCGAACAGCCGTTCGGCCGCGTACAGCGCGAGCTTGCCGACGATCAGCTGTGTGCGCGCGGTCGCGAGCGCGCTGTCGAGCACGCGGTCGTGCGCGTCCGCATCGCCGGCTTCGATCGCATCCGCGGAGCGGTCCAGTGCACGCGCGTTGTCGCGCACGAGCGCATCGATCGCGTGGCTGTGCGCGGACAGCTCGCCGACGATCTGCTGGATGAAATGATCGTCGCGCGCGCTCGCCGCCGGGCTGTGCAGCACCGGCCGGCCGTGGGCCAACACGTAGCGGCGCGCGTCGGCCACCACGTTGCGCACGATGCCCGCGCCGGTCGCGACCAGATGAAGCTGCCGCAGCGCGCCGCAATGCCGACCGACGAGCGTCGAGCCGTCGCGCGCCGCGACTTCGTCCGCGAACACCTGCACGTCGTGCAGCAACAGGCTGCCGCTCGCGGTCATGCGCTGGCCCATGCCGTCCCAGTCGTCGAGCACCTGCACGCCGTCGCGCGCAACCGGGATGATCACCGCGAGCGCGTCGCCCTGCTCGTTCTCCACGTTGATGCGCGCGAAATCGGCAAACGCGGTGCCCGTCGAATAGTACTTGCGGCCCGTCACGCGATGGTGCTCGCCGTCGCGGCGCAGCACGGTCGTGTTCTCGCCCGGCCGCGACGTGCCGCGCTCGGTCGATGCGCCGCCGAAGATCGCGCCGGCCAGCGCGCGGTCGAGCTGCACGTCGTTGAACGGCGTGCGCGGCGACAGTCGCAGCGTCTCGGTCAGGTCGTAGTGGATGCGCAGCGCGTGCGCGAGATTCGAATCGGCGGCCGCGAGCGTCGCGATCGTGTCGAACAGGTCGACCAGCGTGCCGCCGAGGCCGCCGCGTTCGGCCGGAATCCGCAGCACGCCGAGCGCGGAGCGGCGAAACAGCGCGAAACCCTCGAACGGCAGTTCGCGACGCGCCTCGCGTTGCGCGGCATCGCGCCCGATCGCAGTCGCGAGTTCGGGCAGTGCGGCGAGCGCGGCACGCAATGCATCGCGCGCTTCGGCGCCATGACGGGCATTCATTCGGCGGTTCCTCATCCAGGAAAAGCGATGGCCTCGCGCACGATTGCGCGAGCCGTCGCCGCAGCCCGCAGGCAGCACCGAAAAGTATAGGGACGCATCCGGCGCGCGTGAAAAACCGATTTCAGCTTTGGTTATGCGTGCGCCGGGAATGCGCACGCACTTGCATCGATCCGGTCAGTGCTGGATGCCCCAGCGGCGCACCGTCACGCGTTCGAGCGCATCGAACACGAGGTGCTCGACGAGCAGCCCGATCACGATGACGGCCGCGAGCCCCGCGAACACGCGGTCGGTATACAGCTCGTTGCGGTTCTGGAAGATGTACCAGCCGAGCCCGCCCTGCCCCGCGCTCGCGCCGAACACGAGTTCCGCCGCGATCAGCGTGCGCCACGCGAATGCCCAGCCGACGCGCAGCCCCGACAGGATCGACGGCAGCGCGGCCGGCACGAGGATCAGCGCGATCTGCCGCAGGCCCGTGAGGCCGTAGTTGCGCCCGGCCATCTTCAGCGTGGCCGGCACGCCGGCGAAACCCGTGTACATGCTGAGCGCGAGCGGCCACAGCACCGCGTGCACGAGCACGAACAGCAGGCTGCCGGTGCCGAGCCCGAACCACAGCAGCGCGATCGGCAGCAACGCGATCGACGGCAGCGGATTGAACATCGACGTGAGCATCGTCAGCACGTCGCGGCCGATGCGCGTCGACACCGCGAGCGAGGTCAGCACGAACGCGAACAGCACGCCGAGCGCATAGCCGCGCAGCAGCACCGACATCGAGATGCGCGTCTTCACCAGCAGTTCGCCCGACGCGATGCCCTGCACGAACGCGGCCAGCGTCGCGCCGAAGGTTGGCACGAGCAGATCGTTCGCGACGATGCGCGCGATGATTTCCCAGGCGGCGATCAGCACGAGCGCGATGACGGCGCGGCGAAACCCGCTCGCACCGACGATGCGGCGCCACAGCGGCGCGGGTGCCGCACGTTCGGCGCCGGGCGGCGTGTCGAGCGTGCGGACGTACTCGGCCCGAACGGGCGGCAGCGGCGGCAGGACCGGATCGATCGTGCTCATGATGCGGTGGCCTTCGTGGCCGGTGCGGCATGCGCTTCGTTCACTGCGTCGGTATCGAACAGCAGATGATGAATGCGCGCGACGCTGTCGCGGAAGCCGCCGCTGCCGACGCTGTCGAGCGACTGGTCGTGGCTGTTGAGCTCCGCACGCACGCGGCCCGGATGCGGCGACAGCAGCAGGATCCGGTTGCCGACCACGAGCGCCTCCTCGATCGAATGCGTGACGAACAGCAGCGTGAAGCGGAACTCGTCCCACAGGCGCAGCAGTTCCTCCTGCATCTTGCGGCGCGTGAGCGCGTCGAGCGCGGCGAACGGTTCGTCCATCAGCAGCACGCGCGGCTGCATCGCCAGCGCACGCGCGATTGCGACGCGCTGCTTCATCCCGCCGGACAGCGTATGCGGATACGCATCGGCGAACGCGCCGAGCCCGACCTTGTCGAGATAGTGCAGCGCGCGCTCGCGTGCTTCGGCGCGCGACAGCTTCGCGGCCGCGCGCAACGGGAACGCGACATTCTCGACCACCGTCTTCCACGGCGGCAACTGGTCGAACTCCTGGAACACGACGATGCGGTCGGGGCCCGGCCCGTGCACGGGTCGGCCGTCGAGCGCGATCGAACCCGACACGGGCTCGATGAAGCCCGCAATTGCCTTCAGCAGCGTGGACTTGCCGCACCCCGACGGGCCGAGCAGCACGAACCGGTCGCTGCCGTACACGTCGAAGCTGACCTGATGGGTCGCCCGGACGATCCGCGCGCCGGTCCGGTATTCGAGGCTCACACGGTCGATCGCCAGCAGGCGCTCGCTGTGCGCGCCGGCCGGTGCGGCCTGCGGCGCGGGCGTCGGCGTGAGCCCGCTCGCGGCGCGTGCGTCGGTGACGGGTTGGGCGGCCGGCGCAGCGGCACCGCGCGCCGCATACGGCGGCAGCCCGATTCGGGGAGAAGTGGCGTTCACGATCGAAACTCTTGCGGGTAAAGCGTCAACATACGGCGGCGCGGCGCGCGCCCCAACCAACGATTGCGCATATCGAAACCGCGTCGACGCATAAGCGTCGATCGCGACGTCGCGGCGGCGCCGCTCAACTGCCGCCGGCCGTCGCCGGATCGTCGAAGAAGTAGTCGCGCCACGACTTCGGCTCGTTGCGGATCGCGCCGGTGCGATACATGAACTGCGCGAGCTTCAGGGTGTTCTCCGGGGCCGTCTTGAATTGCACCTGCGGATTGCGCAGGATCTTCAGCAGCAACGCGCGATCGATCTTCGAACCGTTCACGCGGATATAGGTGTCGGCCGCGCGCTCGGGATCGGCCGCGATCTGGCGCGCGGCGTCGGCGAGCGCGGCGACGAACGCGCGGTACGTCTTCGGGTTGTCGTCGCGGAATTTCCCGGTCGCGTACAGCACCGTCGCGGAGCTCGGGCCGCCGAGCACGTCGTAGGAATTCAGCACGATGTGCGCGTTCGGATTGCCCGCGAGCTCCTGCTCCTGGAACGGCGGATTGCCGAAGTGGCCGGTAATCACGTTGCTGTTCGCGAGGATCGCGGCCGTCGCATCGGGGTGTGGGATCGCCTGCGTGAGCGGATCGAGCTTGTCGAACTGCTTGTCGCCCCACTGCTTTGCGGCCGCGTACTGCAGCACGCGCGACTGCACCGACACGCCGACGGCCGGCACCGCGATGCGGTCCTTCGCGCCCAGGTCGGCGATCGTCTTCACGTTCGGGTTGCTGCTGACGAGGTAGTACGGAAAATTGCCGAGCGACGCGACGCCCTTCACGTTCTGCCGGCCGCGCGTGCGATCCCACACGGTCAAGAGCGGCCCGACGCCCGCGCCGGCGATATCGACCGCGCCCGACAGCAGCGCGTCGTTGACGGCCGCGCCGCCCGACAGCCGCACCCAGTCGACCTTGATGTCGAGGCCGGCCTTGCGCCCTTCCTTCTCGATCAATTGCTGGTCGCGCGCGACGTTCAGCATCAGGTAGACGACGCCGAACTGCTCGGCAATGCGGATGCTGCCTTCCGCGTGCGCGGCTTGCGGCGTGCCGGCAGCGGCGAATGCGAGCGCGGCGGTGAGCGTGGCGGCCAGCGCGCGGCGCGCGGACAGGGTCGTGCGGCGCAATGCCGGCGAAAGCGGAAACGACATCGGAACTCCAGTCAGGATGGGGGGCAGCGGAACGAACACGCGCGACGCTCAGAACGGCGCGTCACCTTCGATCGTCGTGCGGTACAGCTTGCGGCGCAGATGGTCGGGCGTGCCGGCCGCGAGATGCATCAGCGAGCGGTTGTCCCAGAACACGAGGTCGTGCGCGCGCCAGTGGTGCCGATACAGATGCTCGGCACGCACGCTGTGCGCGAACAGTTCGTCGAGCAGCGCGCGGCTTTCGTCTTCGGGCAGATCGACGATGCGCGTCGTGAAATGCTCGCTGATGAACAGCGCCTTGCGGCCCGTTTCCGGATGCGTGCGCACGACCGGATGCACCACCGCTTCGACCTGCGCGATCTGCTCGGCGGACAGGTTCGGCCGCCACGGGCTGCGCGCCTGCAGCTCCGCATAGCGCGCGAGATACGTATGCTCGGCGCGCAACCCTTCGACCGCGCGACGCAGGTGCGCGGGCAGCGTGTCCCACGCGAGATGCATGTTCGCGAACAGCGTGTCGCCGCCCTCGGCCGGCAGCTCCTGCGCGTGCAGCAGCGAGCCGAGGCTCGGCTTTTCCTTGTACGACAGGTCGGAATGCCAGAAATGGCCGGCGTCGCCGAGCCCGATCGGCTTGCCGTTCTCGACGATGTTCGACACGATCAGCACGTCCGGATGCGCGGCCAGCGCGAACTGGTGCAGCACATGGATCTGCAGCGGGCCGAAGCGGCGGCTGAACGCGACGTGTTCGTCCGGCGTGATGCGCTGGTCGCGAAACACCAGCACGTGATGGTCGAGATGCGCGCGGTGGACGCGCGCGAAATCGGCGGCGCCGAGCGGTTGCGACAGGTCGATCCCGACGACTTCGGCGCCGAGCGGCGCATCGAACGGAACGATGTCGAACCGCTGCGCGCCGGCGTCTGGCGCGAACGCGGGCGGGTGGCCGGCGGACGTCGATGCGGTGCGGATGGCGGGAGTCGTCACGATACAGCCCTTGATTCGGTAAAAGTGCGAATCTACGAGCGCGCGCCGGACGGCGTCAACGAAGCGATTCCGATACGTTTATCTGCTGCGGCGATAAGGATCGCTGCTCGGGCGGCGGGGCTTGCCCGGTCCGGCGCGGGTTGTCCGGCACGATCTTGCGCGCCTCGTTGCTGCAGAATTTACAAGCGCGGCATCACCCGGCACCGCCCGCGCGGGCCGAGGCCGTGCCGCAAGGCCGCCGGGCCTCGTCACGCGCGCGGTACGCCGTTTGCTTCCGTCGGCCCGGATAGGGCGGCGCCACGAAATTGCCGGCCGCCAGCGGCATCTCGTGGTCGTGAGCGATGAAAACTGACTCTCCCCTGCTGGAATCGGCACCGATGCGGGCCGATCACTTCGTCCAGTTCTACGAGTCCGACGAGCAGCTCGTGTCGGAAGTCGCCTCGTTCGCGGCCGATGCGCTGCGCGACGGCGGCAGCGCGATCGTGATCGCTCGACCCGACCGGCTCGCGGCGATACACGAACGCCTGGGCACGTTCGGCGCGTCGATCGGCGGCGCGGCCCGCGACCGGATCTTCATGTCCGGCGCGCAGGCGCTGCTCGACAGCTTCATGGACGGCGACCTGCCCGACCCCGTGCGCTTTCGCCGCTCGATCGGCACGATCGTCGACGCAGCGATCCGCGCGGGCCGGCCCGTGCACGCGTTCGACGAAATGGTCGCGCTGCTGTGCGCGCAGTACCGGTATGCCGGGGCGCTGCGGCTGGAAGCGCTGTGGAACGAGCTGATCGAGCGATACCGCTTCTCGCTTTACTGCGGCTATCCGCACGATGCGTTTCCGAGCGCGGAGCAGTCGGAAATGTTCCGGCACGTGTGCGCGCTGCACCGCCGCATCCTGCCGGCTGCGTCGCTGCGCAACGACGAAAACGAGCTGCACCTGACGCTGGCGCTGTCGCAGCAGCGCTCGCGCGCGCTGAGCGACGAGATCCGCCGCCGCGAGGACGCCGAACAGCAACGCAACGGCGTCCTGATGCACGCGCCGTTGCCGATCGCGCTGCTGTCGGGCCCGGCGCACCGGATCGTGCTGGCGAATCACCGCTTCTCCGCCCTGTGCGGCCGGACCGACATCGTCGACCAGCCGCTGACGGCGGTGCTGCCCGGCGGCGATACGCCCGCGATCGTGCGTGCGCTCGACGCAGTCCGCGCGCAGGGTCGTTCGACGACGATCGGCGAACACCACGACCGTCCCGAACCGGAGGACGGCGCCCGCGTGTACCGGCTGCATTTCAATCCGCAGCCGCTTGCGGAGGGAATCGGCGTGATCGTCAGTGCGGTCGAGGTGACCGAGCACGTCGCCGCGCGCGAGAAGCTCGTCGCCGCGAACGCCGAGCGCGACCGGCTGCTGGGCGAACTGCGCGACGCGAACCAGGCGAAGGATCAGTTTCTCGCGGTGCTCGGCCACGAACTGCGCAATCCGCTGACGCCGATCTCGCTCGCGCTGGAACTGATCCGCAACCGCGACGGCCAGGCGACGCCGAACGAGATCGCGATCATCCAGCGGCAGCTCGACCACATGGTCCGGCTGATCGACGACCTGCTCGACGTGTCGCGCATCACGCGCGGCAAGATCACGCTGAAGAAGGAAACCGTCAGGCTCGCGGACATCGTCGAGCGAGCGGTCGAAGTCGCCAGCCCGCTGCTCGAACAGCGCCGCCATCGCCTGCATCTCGACACCGATCCGGACGCGCTCTGCCACGGCGACCCGGTGCGGCTGTCGCAGGTCGTCGCGAACCTGCTGACCAACGCGGCGAAATACACGCTGCCGGGCGGCGACATCACCGTGCGCGCGACGCACGGCACGGACGGTACCGCGACCATCGAGGTCTGCGACAACGGCGCCGGCATTCCGCCCGACCGCCTCGACAGCATCTTCGAGCCGTTCTACCGGCTCGACGGCGAAGCGAAGCAGGCGCATGGCGGCCTCGGCATCGGCCTCGCGCTCGTGCGCAGCCTCGTGAACCTGCACGGCGGCACGGTCCGCGCGGACAGCGCCGGCCCCGGCTGCGGCAGCACGTTTACGATCGTGCTGCCCGAGTACCGGCCCAAAGCCGTGGCGGTGGTCGCGCCGCAGCCTCCCCCGGGCATCCGCGCCATGGCGCCGGGCAGCATCGGCCGGCGGGTGATGCTGGTCGACGACAACGAGGATGCCGCGTCGACGCTCGCGCAGTGGCTGCGCGACGCCGGCCACGAGGTCGCCGTCGTGCACGACCCGGTGACCGCGCTGGCCGCGTACCGGGCGTACCGTCCCGACGTCGCGATCCTCGATATCGGGCTGCCGGTGATGGACGGCTACGAGTTGCTGCGCCGGCTGAAGGCGATCAACGAAGTCACGCCGTGCATCTTCCTCGCGCTGACCGGTTATGGCCGAAACGCGGATCGCGAACGCTGTCTCGCCACCGGGTTTCTGCAGCATTTCGTGAAGCCGGTCGACCCGGCCGCGCTGCATCTCGCGATGAGCCGGCCCGGGACGACCGGCGATGCGCATGATGGCACCGGTGCGGAGGCCGGACGCTGAACGCGGCACGAGGAACGGGGCACGCAGCCGGTCGACGATCGAGCGGCTGTGTGCGGCTCAGTTCTCCGGTGAACAGCGGACCGACGTCAGTCCGGCCGACTCCAGGATCCGGATAAGTTGGGGCAGCATCACATCGGCGTCGGCCGGTTCGCGCCACGGCACGAACAGTTCCTCCTCACGCAACGCACGCGCGGCCGTTTCGCGAAAACGCGCGTCCGGCACGCCAAGCCCGCGGCGCGCAGCCGGGTCGTCAGGCGGTCGTGCGCCGTCGAGCCCGGTTCGTATTCGACCGTGACCCGCGCGGTCCTGGCGCTGCGCACGCGCTGCTCGACCAACCGCAGCGGCCACACGATCAGGAGTCCAAGCACGAGCCCGAGCGCGATCCTGACGAGGACCGCATTCCACTCAAGTACGACCGGCATCGGCTCCATGCGCGCCTCCATGCAAACCGTCATGCGGGATACGTCGCGGTACGACCGCGGACGACGCTGGCGGGACGCAAGGTGCGGGCCCGGTTCGCGCGTGCGGTGCGACGACGCCGAGTCGCCTCCCTTCCCGCATCCGATCGGATACGGAAATGACCATCCGCCGTGATTGCGCAAGCCTCGGTTCCCGATCGGGTACGAAATGGCGCGCCGATTGCCGCGATCCCCTCTCCGTTCCTGAACGGATACGAAATGATGTCCGGGCCAGCGAGTTGTGCAATACTGTTCCCGATCAGATACGAAGCACGGAGAACGTCATGTCGGAGTCCCAGTCCGTCGACACGCTCGGCGCGCTCGCTCACCTCATTCGCGCGGCGCGGCTCCAGCAGGGGTTCACGCGCGACGCGCTCGCGAACGCGACCGGGCTGTCGCCGAAATTCATCAGCCAGGTGGAAGCCGGGAAGCCGACCGCGCAAATCGGCAAGGTCATGCTGCTGCTCGGCGAACTCGGCGTGCGCCTGTATGCCGAGTCGTCGGTCGAGATTTCGGAAGCCACCGCGCTGAAGGCCGCGCAACGCCGCAGGAGCAGCCATGGCGGCTAGAACGCTGATTGCCTCCGCGAACGGCGTGCGCATGGGCACGCTGACCGACGACAAAGGGATCTGGTCGTTCGCGTACGACCCGCAATGGCTCGCGTCCCCGGCCGCGTACCCGCTGTCGCCGGCGTTCGCGCTGCGCGCCGGCCCATTCACCGACACGTCGACCGATCGCCCGGTCCAGTGGTTCTTCGACAACCTGCTGCCCGAGGAGGGCATGCGCACGTCGCTCGCACGCGAGGCGAAGGTCGACGCCGCCGACGCATGGGGCCTGCTCGCGTACTTCGGGCGCGAATCGGCCGGCGCGCTGACGCTGCTCGCCGACGGCGAGCAGGAGGCGCCCGGCAGCCTGCAGCCGCTGTCGCTCGACGAGCTCGAGCGCCGGATCCAGGCGATGCCCGAGCGCGCGCTGACGGCCACCGCGCCCAAGCGCATGTCGGCGGCCGGCGCGCAGCAGAAACTGCTGCTGGTGCTGCGCGGCGACGCGCCCGACTACGCGCTGTACGAACCGGTCGGCAGCGAGCCGTCGATGCACCTGCTCAAGCCGGACATGCGCGCGGCCGGCTACCCGCACTCGGCGATCAACGAATTCTTCTGCATGAAGCTCGCGAAGAAAATGGGGCTCGACGTGCCCGACGTGCACTTCCTGCGCGTGCCGTCCGCGTGCTACGTGATCGACCGGTTCGACCGCGACGTCGCGTCGGCGCCGGCCGGGCGCGTGCATACGATCGACGCGATGCAGTTGCTCAACTACGACCGCGGCTTCAAGTACCAGCGGGCGAACGCGCAGGAGCTCGCCCGCGCGATCGACCGCACCAGCACGCGCGCGCTGGCGCGCCTGTCGGTGTTCCGCTGGACCGTGTTCAACGTGGTGGTCGGCAATGGCGACGCGCACCTGAAGAACCTGTCGTTCTTCGTCGACGCGCGCGGCTACCGGCTCGCGCCGTTCTACGACATCGTCAGCACGGTCGTGTATCACACGCCGACGCACCGGCCCGACCATCGCGGCGATCATTGGCCGCATTGCGAGCTGACGATGCCGCTCGGCACCGCGACGCGCTTCGCGGACATCGACGTGCACGCGCTGATCGCGTTCGGTCAGGCGCTCGGGCTCAGGGAAAAGGCAGCCGCGAGCGAGTTGCAGCGCTTTCTCGAGCCGCTCGATCGGCATGTCGCGCAGACGCTCGACGACGTGCGGGAGATCGCGCGGCCGGACGCCGGGGAGACGCGGTTGCTGCATTCGATCGCGGCGATGCCGATCGCGGAGATGGGGCGCGCGCTTCGGCGGACGCGCGATTGAGCGGGGATGGGCGCGGACAGGCGGCATCCGCCGTGAGGCGCACGGCGATCACTGGCCGCACCTGCTCGGCGAAGGTGGCAGGTTCGGCAAGATGGCTTTGCCGTCGCTCGCGCGGCGCCCACTGTATCAATATCGCGCGCGGTGCAGGTACCGGTCACGTCGACGCGCGGGAACCCGGCAACGCCGCGCGCCGCGAGCCGCGAGGGGGATCGGCCGATGACATAATAATGTCGGATTTATTTTGTTTTAAATTTTCAATACCATGCCTGGATTGATTCCCATATCCAAGGAATCCAAATGAATTAGATTTTCCTCCACGCCTGCCATTCCTGTCGTGCTCGCGAGCATCGCCCACACTGCGACTGCCGCGAACGTTTCCGCGCAGCAAGCGGCCCGGTCGACGCCCGAATGTGAACGCACAGTGGTGGCCAAGGTCATTCGGCGCGTACCAGAATCTGAGCGGTAGGCGTAACGTGCTTGTCGCCGTCCCGATATCAGTCCGGCCGTATCGTGATCGATCGCACTTGAGCGAACGATGCTGACCGGCCAGTGCCGTCATCCCGGGATCCACTGCCTGCGGCACACCCGAACCGAATGCAGTGATCTCCCGAACCCTCTCCGGTCGACGCTCGAAAGCGAGGTGAGCATTCTTGTAGACGTTCGCCCGCACGCCCGATTAAACATCGACAGAATTTAATTTGAACAAATCGACCGCCATTACAGTAATTTAATGACGCAATCAACCCATTCAGCTTCACGATCTCCGCATCCTCACCTGGAACCGACACGCAAATTGCAATATGAATTATTACTATGCAGTCCATAGTGCTTTCCATCCATTGATGCCTTGTTCGATATCTGACATTCTCGAAACGTGTCGGCGGCGCATGGGATGCAATTGAAATGAACGAATTTCGTTTTGAAAATGAAAACCACGCCGCATGCAGTACAGTCGCCCCGGATCTTGCAGCTCCCAAGCGTTCGAAAACAGGATCCTCGGCTGTTTCGTCAGACAAACCTCGCCTCGCAAGCCCAGACGGGCTCGAGATCATCAGCCTGATCGATGTTCTTCAGACGCCAGCATGCTATTTCGACGGGAACGGGGAAGTCGTAAGCATCAACGACGCATGGCTGGTCTACGCGGATCGCCCCATCGGCACCCTGCATCGCGTCCAATGGATAGAGTTGATCCAGGCACAGCACCGATACACTGCTCTATCCGCACTGCGCGCCGCACACCCGGACTCGGACCATATGGCGCTGGAGTGCCGACTGGTGGGTTCCCGCGGCATCGACCAATGGTTCATCGTCAATCTTCATCGTGTTGGCGCCGGGTGGCTTTGCACGTGTACGAACATCCATGACCTCAAGGTCAAGGAAGGCGAACTGAAGAATCGCGCGTCGATACAATCAGACATGCTCAATGTCAGCATAGATTGCATCAAACTGATTTCGCCAGCAGGAAATTTGCTGCACATGAATCGCTCCGGATGCCTGGCATTAGGCGTCGATGAAGACGCTGGATTCGGTATGCCGTGGCTGCCGTTGTTACCCGAAGACGTCTGGCCCGAGGGAAATAGCGCACTGGATTCCGCCAGGAGCGGTGTCTTCGGCAGATTTTCTGGGCGAAGCGAGCTCCCGGGACGCGATATTCAATATTGGGACAATATGCTGACGCCAATATTGGACGCCGACGGCAAGACGACTGCCATTCTATGTGTGTCGAGAGATGTCACGCGCGAGCGCCTCGCGCTCGATCTGCTCCGGCGTAATGAGGAGCGGCTCGCTATCGCGACCCGCGTCGGAGGACTGGGAATCTGGGACTACGACATCGCGTCGGACACACTGCAATGCGACGAGAACTGGTATCGAATCATGGGGCGTGCTCCGGGCAATCCGATTACCTCGATTGACGAGTTTCGCCCCTTTATTCATCCGGACGACGTCGACAGGGTCATTCAAGTCACGCAGACTGCGAAAGCGTTCATTTCATCCGGCGGGGATGATCGGTTCGAGTATCGCGTTGTTCAGCCCAATGGTGAAATCCGGTGGGTTCAGTCCACGGTCTATCCGCAGAATGAAAGCGGAGTCACCAAACGAACGATCGGGTTCGTGCTCGACGTGACCGAGATGCGTTTGGCGGAGCGTCGTCGAGAGGCATGGCTGCACTTCATTTCCCACGACATGCGCTCGCCTCAAGCGTCGATCCTTGCGTTGATCGATCTTCATCGAACCGCCGAACAACACACCGCCACACCGAGCCTGCTCGATCGAATTGCCATGTATGCGCACCGAACGCTGGCGTTGGCCGACGACTTCGTTCTGCTGGCGCGCGCCGAGGCGCCGACCTGGTCCCTGGCGGAAACGGATATCGGCAGCGTGGTGCTCGATGCGACAGACGAATTGTGGGCATTGGCTCAAGCGCGAAGCATCCGGCTCGACGTGAACATCGGGGACGATGTCTGCGTCGCACATGTGGAGCCCTTCCTGTTGGTACGTGCGGTCGTCAATCTCGTCAGTAACGCGATCAAATTCAGTCCACGGAACGCCACGGTAACGGTACGTCTGTCCTGCGTTGAACACGGCTATGCCATTACGGTCTCCGACCATGGCCCCGGCATTTCTGCTGAAGCTCGGCAACGTCTGTTCGAACCCTTTCAACGCTTTCAGGCGGGGCCTTCTCGTTGCCCGCCCGGCACGGGCCTCGGGCTGGCTTTTGTGAAGACGATTGCCAAGCGATATGGCGGTAGCATCGAGTTGCACACTCGCCCGGGTAAAGGCTGCACATTCATCTTGACGTTGCCGATCACTTCGCCGCGGACGTTGCCGCCTGATGCTCGATGAGCACGATCCTTGCCTCGCTACGCGCTTGACGTCCCGGTCATCGAAGCCTGAGCCAACCAGGTCCGGTATGTAGCGCCGGTAGTGGCGCTGAAGGATTGGGTGAGCCGCCCCGCCGATGTCTCGAGGGTGTTCGTGGCTGCGGCGACCGGATATTGCCGCCCGCCGCCACGACGGCATCGACTGTCGTGCGCACGATTTCGCGCCCCGCTTCCTCGACCACGGACTACGGGCTATTCGGGGTGCCCTCAAGAAACGGATTTTTACGTACGTTAGGCGGCAACCATGGTCGAAGCTAGGTGAGCTTGGAGGGGTAGGGAGCAACGGAACAGCCAACCGACTTGAGCGTCCTCTGGGGCGCAACGCGGCGTAATTCGGATCAGTTCGACGTGCCGCGCCAGAACGGATGGTTGATGTTGTTGCACATCGCTTCACGATTCTCGTGCCAGACGAATGCTCGCTCTGAGAGCCGCTCGTCCTGCGACTCGTAGATGATGTGGTTGTTGACATCCGTCGCGTACTCTCTCAGGAACGCGGACCTGACTGCGTTGTTCGGCAGGTGCGGCAGCACGGCGCGGATGGCATGCAGGAACGCATTGTTGTTGTTCGGCGGATCGAACATCACCTGATGCATCTGCGTTTCGTCCAGTTGCCACGGCGGCAGGCCCTGGAGGAATCGTGCGTGATCGTCGAGAAATGGCCGTGCATGAAGAAAAACCTCGTGCGTCATCGTGGCCGCGAGCCTGCCTTGTCGTTCCGCTCTGGCTGCCGGGCTCGCGTCGTGGAGACCCGGCATTTCCGCGGCGACCGTGACCGCTGCAGTAGCCTGTTGCGCGCGGTAGGTCGTGAAGCCGTGATCCTGATTCTCGCCCGTTCTCGGTGTCACGTTGATGTGCACGCGATTCATCGGTGGCGGCAGGAACTGCTGGAATGCCAACGCCAGCCCCGGCATGATCTCGTTGACTTCAGCACTGTTCGCGGTGTTGCTGAGCGTGAAATTGGCGGGCAACGGAGGCGAGGCATGCATGGCGTGAGCGGCCGGCTGCATTTGCATTGCCGGCGGCAAGTGCGCCGGAACCGCGTGGGTCGTCTGAGGTGACGCGCCGAACCGGAAGCTCCGGCTCGGCGGATTCAGCCGGATTTCCTGGAGCACGCCGCCACTGACGGTGGCGCGTACCGACAGCGGCCGCGTCGCCGGGTTCACGGACACCGTGAACTGATGGGTGACCGAGCCGTTGGAGTGGGTGTACGACGACACGTTGCTGGTCTGGTAATGTCCGGCGCGTAGCGCGATGCGCAACTGGCTCCGGTCGAGCTGAGACAGATTCGTCGCCGTGATCGGTGGAATGTGCGCGGCAAGCTGCTGGTTACCGACCACCCACGGTAACGACGGTGCCGCCGTGGGTGCCGTCGTCGGAAACGCGGCGTGGCTTGCTGCGGACGAGGGACCGGCGCCGGGCGTCTGCATAGCATGCGGCGAATACGGGTAGGAACTGCCGCTGCGCCCGCCCTGCATGCCGCCCGGGAGTTTCGCGTGTTCGGGATCGACGCCGACGCGCGAGCCAGCCGTGCCATCGGGCTGGCTCGAATCGACGATCGCGAGATGCGCTATGGTTTCGTTCGTTTCTTGATTCTTGACGTCGAAACCGCCGTTGGCGGTCTTGATGCCGGTCAGTTCAGCGGTCACGCCGCTGCCCGGCTCGCGGTAGCGGATCACGTCATAAGGCGCGCCGTTCGGTTGCCGTTGTACTGGACCGTCGCCGCGGCGCACGATGCTGTCGGACAGGCGGATCCGGCTTTTGCCGCTGCCGGGACATTCCTCGTTGCTGGACCGCGTCGCACGACGTGGTAGTCCGAGAAACGTGTCGCCCCTGACGGTCGCCGGCGCGGCGGGCAGCTTGCCGGATTCGTGGAGTGTCGATGCCTGATCGGCATCGAAGGATGCCGACGTCAAGGGCGATTTCGATATAGAAACCATGATTCGTGTGTATGCGGCAGCATAGTTGTGATGTAACGATGGCGACTTGCCCGCGGCTAACGACGGGCCGAAGCAGGCATTGAGCCTCGGGCAACCCTGCTCCCCCTCAGGAGAACCTGACGGTTCACATCAGTCTCTGCAGCGTCGCATCCTGTTGAGGTCGGTTATCCATCTTGGCTCATGACTCCGCCTTTTTTAGCATGCGGGGCTAGGCACTTTTCCTTCGAATGCGCATCTAGAATCCAGAAAGCGAAGTGACCCTGCCTTGTTTTCACATACAGCATGTCATGCAGCAGCGCGTAGGGTTTCGTATTCGACGGGAGTGCAGTAGTCGATCGACGTGTGCATGCGCTGTCGATTGTAATAGCCCTCGATCCAGTCGACGATGTCCAGGCGAGCCTGAGCGCGGGTTTCGTAGCGCGTTTGGTAAATGCGTTCGACCTTCAGGGTTTTAAAGAAGCTCTCCATCGGCGCGTTGTCCCACGCGTTTGCACGCCGGCTCATCGACACCGTCATGCCGAATTCGGCGGCCAGATCGCGATACGCCCAGCTGGCATATTGACTACCTCTATCCGAATGCAGCAGTAATCCGGACCCGGGTTTGCGTTGCCAGTATGCACTGCGTAATGCTTGGCAGACCAGATCCGCGTTGATCCGCTCCGACATCGACCAGCCGACGATACGCCGGCTTGCCAGATCGAGGATCGCCGCGAGAAACAGCCAGCCTTCGTCGGTGGCGATGAACGTGATGTCACTCACCCATGCCTGATTTGGTTGCCAGCCATCGAAGCGACGATCAAGCAGATTTGGTGCCACTGGTAGGCTATGTGTCGAGTCCGTCGTGACGCGATACGCTCGCTTGTAGACCGGGCGCAGGCCTTGGCGCTGCAAACTACGTCGAACACGCTCAGCGCTCACCGGACGGCCTTGGGCGCGCAATTGCCGCACGATACGGAGGCGGCCATAGCTGCCGCGACTGGCTCGGTAGATGGCCGCCACTTCGACGTCCAGCGCCTCGTTGGCCTGCGCCCTGGCGCTGGGCGGGCGAGCCCGCCACTGGCAATACCCGCTGCGCGAGACGACCAACATCCGGCACAGCCGGCTCACGCTGTACTGGTCGCGGTGTGCGTCGATCCAGGCGTACTTCACCGCGAGCCCTTCGCGAAGTACGCCGTTGCCTTTCGGAGGATTTCGATGTCGAGCTTCGCGCTGGCCAACTCCTTGCGTAGACGACTGTTCTCGGCCTCCAGATCGCTGACCGGGCGACGACTGGAACTCGGCGTGCTGGGTGACGGCCCCGTCGCCACTTCAGCATCACCTTTGCGCTGGTCGCGGCACCAGTTCCCCAACGTCGCCAACGGCACGCCCAGCCTGCGAGCGGCCTCATGCCGACCGACGCTCTCCGACAAGCGACACCGCCTCCAACTTGAACTCCTGCGTGTATTGCCTTCTCGACACCACTTTCTCTGCCATCCTGTTCTCCATACAGTCAAAAAGTTATCAGACTTCTTGCTGTACGTGAAATCGTGGCAGGTTCAGTGGAACACGGTGTACCTGGAGCGATCGATTGCCGCCCTACGGCAGCAGCGCGAAATCGACGACAGCCTGATCTCGCACGTCGCGCCGCTCGGCTGGAATCACATTAACCTCACCGGCGACTACGTGTGGCACGCCAACAATCGCGTCGCCAAAGGGCGATTCCGGCCGCTGCGCGTCAGAAAATCGACTGGGCCGTCTTAGCGTACGAAAAAATCCGTTTCTTGAGGGCACCCCTATTCGCTCGCACGTCGGCAAACACGCCCGCGCAGCGACCTCATCCCCGCCCGGATCAAATCGAGCCTTGATCCGTCGCGTGCCGGCGTTACCCGCAAAAAATGAGCGTGCGCTACCCCCACGCGTTCGCGTTCTGATTCGCGCAGCGCCAGGCAATCCGCGTGCTGAAAAATCTCGATGAAACTGCAATATATCGACAGATTGAGATAAGTATTCTTATCACAATAGCACTATCATTATGCGGAACTCGCTGATCGGAAAATGTGCCGTCATGGATTTTGACGGCCGGGATTGAACGATTGGCTCACGCGATGCTAGTGGTCGCTTCGGTACGCGCGCGGTATTCGGTCGGCGTTGTCGACAGGTATTTCCGGAACAGCCTCGCCAGTTGCGCGCCACTGTTGATGCCACAGCGACGCGCGACCTTGTCGACAGGCAAACTCGATTCCACCAGCATCTTGCAACTCATGTTCAGGCGCGCGCGCAGCAGATAGTCGGATGGCGTCATGCCGATCTCGCTCTTGAACCTTCTCAGGAAATTGCGCTCGCTCATGGCCGCAACTTGTGCCGCGTCGTCGATCGAGACAGGCCGGTCGACGTTCGCCTCCAACCAGCGCGCGGATGCCGTGATCTGCTCGCTCACGCGTGACGCCATGCTCGCCGCAACGGGCAAACCGAACGGTGTAGGCGCCGGTGCCGCCAGAGATCCGGACACACGCCTCGCGAGGACTTCACCCAAGTCGTCTTCGACAATTCGCAACGCCATGCGAACGGCATCAGGCTCGTCGCTCGGCGACCCGATAGCGTATATGCTTGGAGATTCGTTGGCGGCACGAAATTCGCTCGAAAGACCTGCCGCATCCAGAAGATGCCTTCCTTCGGCGATCGGATAAACGCCTTCGCAAAACGGATGCTTGCGGCGCAGCCAATCGATCAGCCGCTTGTCCTGACAAGCCAGATGAGCGGCTGCTCCGCCGGCGACGAACACGATGTGCTTGCCGTCCACGCGCCGCCGCGAATCGATCCTTTCCGTCCAGACGAAAACCAACGAAGAGGTGGCAATGCGGCCGCCAGCGGCGGAGACCAACGCTACGTCGTAGTGCGCCTCGCCGGAAGGACGAGATGCAGTCAGCGCACTTGCCTTATGAAAAATCTCGATGATCGCCGCGACATCGTGCAGCGCAAATCCATTGGATAGCGCAATGTCAACTCGCGTCGGTGCCCGTGCAGCGGGCTTCCGCGAGCAGGTCAGCATGGCATGCTCTAATTCCACGGTTATTCCCAAGTATGTCGTCGACCGGAAGAGGTCCGCTCCGGGTTCTGCAACTCGAACCCGTTGACGCAAGCTATCCGGGCGACCCTCGGCCACGATCGAGTGGCAGAATCGAACAGCCCGTGGCCGCCTGAAACGGGCAAGCATCGATGTACGGACGGCCCCGAGAATTCTAGGAGGGGCGGTCGGGGCGACTTGACACTCCGTCTCAAAAATGACGAACTTCACGCGTGTCCGAAAATTTGTGCATAAAGACGTCCCGATCCATGCATGGCTGACTTCGGCATGAATGCATTGATCATCGGCACGGATACGCACGCTGGATCGAAATCTTGAAAGTCGTGCCGTTCCAGGCGGAATGGGCTGTCAGCCAGATACAGTGCGGTCCGCACTTTCAGCCGAGCAGGGCCTGGCCTCGTCGAATTGTCGGAAAAACGAGCGATTCGGCCCGGCTTTGCGCATGCGGTGGAACCGCAATTCGCAAACGATTGCTGTGCCGATGTGGTTATCTTTGGCTTGTGTCAGGCACGTCGCTCCGACAGTCGAGGGGTGCCAACACGTGACCGGAATGCAGTTGACTGCAGCCAACCGCGGCCGGACAACGGATGGCTGCGGTTGACTTGCGGTCATTCCAACAAGCCGAAACTGAAGTGTGATGCGGCCACCGATAGTCGCCCCGTTCAAGAGCGCGTGGAGTTTCCGGGTACTGAAACGATCGAGTTGGCTGAAAGCCGTCCTCGGTGCGCTACGGCAAAGTACGTACTGTATGCTTGACATGCCACACCAGCGCGTTCTGAGCGGGCCATTGGCTCCACAATACAAGGTTCGGCCGCGCGGGACGGATCAACCCCGGATGAAAATCAGCAATGACCGCTGCATTGAACGACGACCCGCTACACACGGCGATACCGCCAGGCCGCTTGTTGTTGCCGCCGGAGCCGCCGACGCTCGCGCCTGGCATCGCGCACAGCCATTTCAGCGTTCAAGGCGACGCCCGTCGAAGCTTCCTGGCCTGGCAGGAGCGCATGAGTCCTGTCTACGACATTTGGCCTTCGTCAAAGCAAGCCGAGGATACGTTCGATGCATCGCTGTCCCGTTACACAATCGACAATCTGAGCATCTTCGACTTTCGCACCGGGCCGAACCTGGCCGTGCGATCCTTGGGTCGGGTTTCGACCGAGAGCGTTCGCGACATCACGTTCAGCGTATTCCTTGAAGGGCCGCCGGCCGAGTTCCTGGGCGGCAAACCACGGTCCGACGTGCCGCACATGCCGCAATTGCCAAGTATCCTCGCGCTGGACATGGATCAGCCGTGCGCAATCCGGAGTTTTCATGGTCGGATACTTCTCCTTTTTGTGCCGCGCGCTTTGGTGGAAAGGTCATTCCCTGATGCAGCCTCCCTGCATGGCCGCTGGATTCATGCCACCACCCCTCTCACGCGCATACTGATTGAGCATGTGGTGGCGCTCAGGAGACAAATCGTCGGCCTGGGCAAGAAGGAGGCGCATCAGTCTTTTCTCACCGCTGTCGAGCTGATCGTTGCAGCTTTCAGCCATCAAGCGGGTCTTGCCGGTAACGCTCGCGCGGCGGTACGCGCTGCCATTTACGGGCAGGTGCGGCGGCATGTAGAGACAAATCTGCATGATCCGAATTTATCCCCCGACAGCGTGCTGGCATCGCTACATCTCTCACGCGCCAGCGTGTATCGCATCTTCGAGCATGAAGGTGGCCTGGCCGCCTATATCCGCAACCGCAGGCTGAGAATGGCGGCCGATGAGCTGGTGCGCTTTCCGCATATGGAGGTACAGGACGTAGCCTCGGGGTTGGGTTTCAATGATGCGTCGAGCTTTACGCGCGCATTTCGTCGCGCCTTCGACATCGCGCCACGAGAATTGCACGAGTACGCACCGTTGCTCCAGCGCGGAAGTACAAAACGGGCGCGCTTCACATAGGGGCAGTGATCGAATAAATAGGGTCGGCAGCCTAATCCTTACCAGCGCGGCGGCAGCGCTTGCCGGGTTTCAGACTCCACCGAGATTTTTCGCTTCAGGCGCGACAGCCAGTGCCCGTGATCGAGGAACAGGGCCGCCGCAATCCGACTGGTGCAGCGCAGACGCTGCTGCGCGTCGCCGTGCAACACCCTGAAGCACTGAAGGATCTCCAGCCGGCCGGCTGACCTCTGCATCGGGCGTCCCGCTTCCTTACGCAATCGGCATGTTCAGGCGTTCCGCGCGCGAAGCCATGGGCGTCGCAACGACGCTTCAGGGTATCGAGGTTCTGTTGAGCGCAGGCTGACGTCGTGCACGCCACTAAGCCAGCGTCGCGGCCTGGCTCGCCCCTTCGTGCCATGCCGAATAAAGCGCATCGAGGCGGGCTGGGCTCGGCGCACCATGCATCGCCTCCCCCCAAAACGCTCGATCGCCCGTGTGCCCGGGGGCATGAACAGGTGACGGAGGTTCGTGCGATCGAGCGCAGTTGCAGTTCGAGTCCCTCGCCATCGCATTAATGCGGGTTCACTGCAATATCAAGTTCGCGCCGCCACGAACCATACTCATATCCTCGGGCAGCATCGATACCGGAGGAATGCCATGCCGACCTACCAATACCGTTGCGAGAAGTGCGGCAAAACGTTCGAGAGCGTCGAGCATCTCACTGAACATGCATCGGCTCATCCGCCTTGCCCTCATTGCGGAAGCGAACAGGTTCAACACGTACCGATGCCTTTTGTCGCGAAGACGTCAAGAAAGAGCTGATCCAGGCTGTCGACTCAATTTTCCCGTTCGCCAGGCGCTGACGCCGAAATCGCTTACGAGGCAGCGCGTCTGGTTCAACGAAGATTTTGAGGGGTTTGCATCGGCTATGCCAGCGTGGCTTACAAAAATCCGGATTGTCAGTGACGGTCCCCTCGTGATACAAGGTAGCCGCTGTCTGGCGCAGGCCAGCCGCATCATTTACAACCGATTTCCTTGGAGCGTTCAGAGTATGGCAACGGGTACCGTCAAGTGGTTTAACGATACGAAGGGGTTTGGATTCATCACGCCGGATGACGGCGGCGAAGACCTGTTTGCGCACTTCTCCGAGGTTCAGGGAAGTGGCTTCAAATCGCTTCAAGAGGGCCAGAAGGTCAGCTTCGAGGTCAAGCAGGGTCCCAAGGGAAAGCAGGCCGCCAGCATCAAGCCGCTGTAAGTTTTCCCCGCAGCGAACACGCCCGGTCAGGCAACGATCAGGCTGACGCGTGATCGCTGCAAGTCTGGAGCCGGGCGTCGATGGGATATGACGCCCGGCTTGCCTCAGCGCTCAAGAAAGGGCCTGAGCTTGTCCGCCCGGCTGGGATGCATCAGCTTGCGCATCGCCTTGCTCTCAATCTGACGGATCCGCTCGCGGGTCACGTCGAACTGCTTGCCGACTTCTTCAAGCGTGTGATCGGAGTTGGTGTCGAGCCCGAATCGCATCCGCAGAACCTTGGCCTCGCGCGGCGACAACCCGTTGAGTGCCTCGTCGATCGCCGCGCGCATGTTCGCGTGAATCGCCGCCTCAGCCGGTGAACTCGCCGAGACATCCTCGATCATGTCGCCGAGCGTTGCATCGGCGTCGTCACCCACCGGGGTTTCGAGCGAGACAGGTTGCCTGGCGATCTTGAGGATACTGAGCACTTTCTCCTCGGACATCTCCATGCGCTTTGCCAGCACTGCGGGATGCGCTTCCTGCCCTGTCTGCTGCAAGATTTCGCGCGATATCCGGTTCAGCTTGTTGATCGTCTCGATCATGTGGACCGGCACGCGAATGGTCCGCGCCTGATCGGCGAGCGCACGCGTGACAGCCTGCCGGACCCACCAGGTCGCGTAGGTCGAGAACTTCCAGCCGCGCCGGTATTCGAACTTGTCCACGGCCTTCATCAGGCCGATATTGCCCTCCTGGATCAAATCCAGGAACTGCATGCCGCGGTTCACGTATTTCTTGGCGATTGAAATGACGAGACGAAGGTTCGCCTCGATCATCTCGCGCTTGGCCTGCCGCATTTTCAGTTCCGCGGCACTCATCTGGCGGTTGATCTGCTTGAGCTGCTGGAGCGGCAACGAGACCCGGGACTCGATGTCGACGAGTTTCTGCTGCGCCGCCTGAATCGCCGGCTGATGTCGCTCGAGCGCCGCGCCAAACTGCTGCGAGGTCGCCGCCGTGCGGTTCGTCCATTCGAGGTCGGTCTCGTGGCCCGGGAACGACTCGACAAACGCGTCGCGCGGCATGCCGCAACGGTCGACAGCAATCGCCAGGATGCTGCGCTCGATCGCGCGAACCTCAGTCACTTGTCCATGCACAATGGCGCACAGGCGGTCGATGGTCTTGGCCGTAAAGCGGATCGGCGCGAGTTCACGCTGGATCGCCGTGCGCACTTGCGCAGCGGCTGCGGAACGGGCAGCGCCAGTGACAGGCACATCCGGCAACTGCTCGAACAGTGCACGCACGCGCGCGAAAATCACAAGACTGTCGTTCGTGAGTTCTTCGAGGCGTGCCGCGTTCACCTTCTCCGAATCCCCGGCGTCCGTTTCGACGTCGTCTTCGTCGGAATCATCGTCGGCGGCGAGTGCTTCCCCGTCCTCTTCCTGGGACTCCGGCGTCATTTCGCTTTCATCGGCGTCGGCACTGATGCCATCGACCAGTTCGTCGATGCGGAGTTCGCCGGCAACGATGCGGTCGACATCGGCAAGAATCGTGGACACGATCGACGGACACGCGGCAATCGCTTGAATCATGTCCTGCAGACCATCTTCGATCCGTTTCGCGACCTCGATCTCACCGGCGCGGGTCAGCAGTTCGCTGGCCCCCATCTCACGCATGTACATCCGAACCGGATCCGTGGTGCGGCCGAATTCGGAATCGACGGTCGATAACGCAGCTTCCGCCTCCTCGTCCGCCTGATCGTCGGATGCCACGGCCGGCGCAGCGTCGGTGAGCAGGAGCGCTTCGGCGTCCGGCGCTTGTTCGTACACGGCCACGCCCATGTCGCTGAACGTGCTGACGATGGTGTCCATCGCCGCCGTTTGGGCAAAGTTGTCGGGCAGGTGATCGTTGATGTCCGCGTGGGTGAGATAGCCGCGCTCGCGACCGAGCGCGATCAATGCGCGCATCTGGTGCTGGCGCTCCTCGTTCTGGCGTGCCAGGGACGCGATGTCCGTCGGTGTCAGGGCCTGGGCCTTTCCCTTTGACGCACGGCGGCCGGCTTTTGCCGTGGCTGTGATTTCAGGGGATGTGGAATCGTTCCGATCAGAAATTGCCAATACATGCTCCTCGACAGATGAGCCGACGATCGTCGCGAGCATGACGCCAGAATGGGTTGCCTGCCGGGATGCGAACGGAATCGTGTACGCACAGATAGTCGAGGGCGGGACGCCTCGCGCGAAATCCGTATGCGCAGCTTGTGGGGGGGCGTGAATGATACCGGAATGTATTGTGCGGCACAACACGGGGGCCTTGGATTTCCATACACCATACCCGTGTAGCCCGCTCTGGCTGTGACAAGGGGGGAGCAGTCGCCCCCTGTCCCTGCCAGTGAATGCGTGCTGTCGACCCATTGCTGCCGCCCGGTTCACACGGACTGCGCGGACCGTTCTCAGCACTTCATCAGCCATTCACCTGAGGGGCGTGTGCTGCTCGTCGGCCAGATCATTCACCGCACGAGGGACTGCCACTGCGGCCATCATCATTTCTCGTCCCGCATGGATGGCGTAAAGGTAATTCCTACCAGCAATCCTTCCGGCCCGATGAAGCGACTGACGGTCTGGCCCCACGGCTCACTCCGATTCCTGACCAGCATTCGATACCCCCGTGATTCAAGTTCCGCTGTAGCCGCTTCGACATTGTCGACATCAAACTCAATCCAGGCTTGCGGGATGGGTACGTCGCCAGGCCACGAATCCGTGTCGAAGCACGACTGAGCGGCCTGAGAGAGCGGCCACAAGGCGAAAGTGTTTGCGCCATTCATGCTCTCAGTATGGAGGTAGCCGCCTGTCTCTTCCTTGAAGGGGATACCGAAGGCCCGACTGTAAAGCTCGCGGCTTGCCTCGGCCTCAATCACAATCGGGCCAAAGCCTGCGATGAACAAGGCAGTGGTTTTTGGGAACTTATCCATGGCTTTTCCTTTGCCTCGAACGAGCGGCGCCGTGAGGTGCGAACATGTCCGCCCGCGCCCATCGGGTTGAAGTGGCTGCCAGCATTCAGGTAGCGCGGGGCATGGATGAGTGTAGGCTTGGCCGGCAGACATCTCCACCCGGCAGTGAACGGCGATCTGGCGGGTTCGATAGCGCTCGCGGCATCTCGACTGCGTGCGTCACGTCACGGGCGTACTGCTGACGCTCGATTGTTCCTTTGTGACTTCGGTCGGACGACCGTTCCTGGCCCAACTCGGCCGGCTACCACCCAGCAACGCGCGACCGGCGCAGATCGACCCGTGTGAGACGCTCAGTCAGGATTTTCGAATGTCCGGTCGCGCGCCGACATGAGACGATTGCCGATTAAGCTTCGAGCTTGCCACCGACCGTCGCCGAGCGCGAGCGATTTAGAGCCTTCGCGGCGGCTCACCTTGTGTACCTGGTCCGAGCGGCCGAGCAGTTCGAGTTCGTCGGCTGTCAGGCCGATGTGGATGCGCCCGCCGATCAGCGCGATAGTCGCGGGATCCACTCCCAAATCGCGGATCAAGGCCTCCACTTCGCGCGCAGTGTTGACGTTCTCCGGGTAGGGCATGCCGTGGGCAATGATGGTCGACGATTCCAGCGCCACGAATGGGCGGCCGGCGGCCCGTGCGGCGGCCACAGGCACGCTGAAGTTCAACCAGGATTGGGCGAGGTCGGCAGCCATTTGGATCCTTTCAACGCTGCGATTCGATTCGAATGGTCACCAGACAACTCGAGTGTTTGGCAGGGCCGCCTTGAGCGCATCGACGTTCTTGGCCCTGGTGCCGTAGAGAACCAGCTCTCGGAGTCCTGTCAGGCCCTTCAGTACTTCGATGTCCTGGACCGGCGTGTTTGCGAGATAGAGCTCTTGCAGACCGGTCAAGCCCTTCAGCGCATCGATGTTTTGAACGTTGGTGCGAAAGAGATTCAGCGTTCGAAGGCCCGTCAGGTCTTTCAGCGCACCGATGTTCTCGACCCTGGTGTCGGCGAGATTGAGCCTTCGCAGGTCCGTCAGGCCCTTCAGCGCATCGATGTTCCTGACTTGCGTACGCGCAAGCACGAGTGTTTCCAACTGGCGCAATCCCTTCATCGCATCGATGTTCTCGACGTTGGAGCCGTCGAGCACGAGCGTTTTCAGGGTGGGCATTCCCGTTAGCAAATCGAGGTTCCGAACTGGAGTATTGGCGAGATAGAGCGCCTGCAGATCGTCCAGCTTCTTCAACGCATCGAGGCGCTCGACTTGCGTCTCGTTGAGATCGAGCGTTTTCAACGCGGTCAGCTGGCTGAGCGGCTTGATGTTCCGGACATTCCTCGCGCCACCCAGCTTGAGTGTTTCCAGGTGAGGCAATTTCTCCAACGCGTCGAGGTCCCGAACCTGCGTGTCCCGGAGATCGAGTTCCCGCAGGTCAGTCAAGCCCTTCAGCGCATCGAGGTTCGAGACCCGGGTCTCCCACAGATTGAGCGATTGCAGGCCGGTCAGTCCTCGAAGCGCATCGATGTTCTGGACCTGGGTGCGGTGGACCACGAGTCGTTTCAGGGAACGCATGCCCTTGAGCGCGTCGATGCGCCAGACCGGAGTCCCCGTGAGGTCGAGCGATTGAAGACCGCCCAGTCCGTCAAGCGAGTCGACGTTATCGACTTCGGTGTCTGCCAGATTCAACTCGAGTCTGAGGCGGAGCTTGATTAGATGCGGGAGCGCCGCGTCGAGCTGCGAGGTCGTCAATGCCGGCTTTGCCCGCAATGCCAGGCATCCCGACTCGGGTGTCGTAGCGGAATCGCTGCTGTCATTGCAGGCGCCCGCGTAAAATCCCAGATCGATCAGCGCCCGTTCATCCAGTTTTTCCCGAAAAGGGCTCAACACCACCAACAGGCTCACAAGCAAAAGGCCGATGCCGCCGGCAATGGCCCATGGCCTGGCACGGCGCCAGACCGATGTGCGCAAGCCTGCAGAAGTGGGCTTTGTGCTTGAGGGTGGTGTTTCGGACACGGCGGGCTCTGTTCGTCCAAGGTCGCTTCCTTTATACACGAAGCAAGGGAACAAAACGGCGCACCGGAACGTTCTCCGAGATGGATGGGTCGTACTTTCAGACGCGCTTTTCAAAACGCTTTCGACCCCAAACTTTTACCCCATCAATCAACTGATGACGACACGCATCGAATCGCCACCTATCGCGCTCGACGGCGCGCAGGCGCCGTCGCAGTACACACGCACGGCGATGGTCCTTCACTGGACCATCGCCGTTTTGATGATCGGTAACGCGGCCCTTGGCTTGAGCGCGGACTCACTGTCCGATGGCTGGGTGCGTCCGGTAATCGACACGCACAAGTCGATCGGCATCACCGTGCTCGGCCTTGCGCTCATGCGCATCCTGTGGCGCGTTTCACACCGGCCGCCGCCGCTGCCGCGCGAGTTCCCGTCGTGGGAGCGCGTGGCCGCACACGTCGCGCACTTCCTGCTATACCTGTTGATGATCGCGCTGCCGCTCTCGGGATGGGCGCACGACTCCGCATGGAAGGATGCGCTCACGCATCCGATGCGGCTTTTCAACCTGTTCCCGTGGCCGCGCATCGGCTTCGTGATGAACCTCGTTCCGTCCGTCAAGGAACCGCTGCACACGGGCCTCGGCACATTGCATACGTGGCTCGGTTATGCGCTGTATGCGTTGCTCGCGATGCACATCGGCGGCGCGCTCAAGCATCAATGGCTCGATCGTCAGTCGGTCTTCAAACGGATGGCGCCGTGATGGACGCCGATATCGTCATTGACGCCGTGCGCCCGGCTGCACGATCGACCGGTTCGGCAGACGCGCGGAAGAAGTTGCTGGATGAAGCGTTGGCGCGCGTGTCTCCGCGTATCGTGCCGCGCCCGGCGACGTGGACCAGCAGGCTGATTCACGGCGGCGTCACGGTGCTGTGGCTGCTGCTGTTCGCGCGAGCGTTCTTTCTCCACGGCGTCGTCGCATGGTCGAGCGGCATCATCTATGTCTTCTACGACACGCTGCTGCTGTTTTTCGTTACGGCAAAAACGCTGCCGCTCGCACGGCGAATCGTATCGACGCGCGCGGCGCAGCATGAGCGACCGTTGCCGGAGATGGGTGTCATCGTCGCGGCGCATGACGAGGCGGCCGTGCTGCCGGTGACGCTCGCCGCGCTGCTCGAACAGGTCGACGGTCCGGCGCAGATCGTGATCGCCGACGACGGCTCCACCGACGGCACCGCCGAGCTGCTCACCCGCCGATTCGGCCTGACGGCGCCTGCACTCGGCGAGTTGAGCGCGCCGAGCGCTCGTCACCCGAACCTCTACTGGCTGCGCGTGCCGCACGGCGGCAAGGCGCGCGCGCTGAACGCGGCGATAGCGGCGACGACGACCGAGACCGTGATGACCGTTGACGCCGACACGCTGCTCGCGCCCGACGCCACCCGCGCAATGCGCGTGGCCTTCGCCGGAAGACCGACGCTCGTGGCGGCCACGGGCATTCTGGTGCCGGTATGCAGCAAGTCCGTGGGCGGCCGCATGTTCCAGTGGTTCCAGACGTATGAATACATGCGCAACTTCATCGCGCGCTTTGCGTGGATGCGAGCGGACAGCCTGCTGCTCGTGTCGGGCGCGTTCGCATCGTTCCGGCGGGACGCTCTCGTCGCGGTCGGCGGCTTCGATCCGCAATGCCTCGTTGAAGACTACGAGCTGATCCACCGGCTGCGCCGCTATTCGGCAGACCGACGGCTCGACTGGGACGTGCGCGTGGTCGGCGACGCGCACGCGCGCACCGACGCGCCGGGCACGCTCGCCAGTTTTTTGCGGCAACGCCGCCGCTGGTTCGCGGGTTTCCTCGAGACCCAATCCTGGAATAGCGACATGACGGGCAACCGGCGGTACGGAACGCTCGGCACGCTGATGTTGCCCGTGAAGGCGTTCGATACGATGCAGCCAGTCTACGGACTGACCGCCTTCGGCCTGCTGGTCGCGTTTCTGCTCGGCCGCCACGACGCGATCGTCGTGTCGATCTTCAGCGTCATTTTTCTGAAGACGGTAGTCGATCTGGCGTTCTACGTGTGGAGCATCCACCTTTACCGGCGCTGGACCGGCCTGCGCGCCGGATCGAGCCTTTGGATGGCCGTGGCGGCGGCCATCGCGGAGCCGTTCACGTTCCAGTTGCTACGCCACGTCGGCGCGGTGCTCGGCTGGCTGCACTTCCTGCGCGGCGGCAAGTCGTGGGGCAAGAAGCACCGCTCCGGCCTCATCGCGTCGGCCGGCGAACGGTACTAAGGAGCGCGTCAGGTCAGTCTATCTTGGGTATTCGTATTTCCCGGTTGATGCGCGCGTTTTCTGTTGCGCTGCACATTTGAGCGCCCTGCGCGTGTGTCGTCCGACGGGCTCATGTCGACCCAAACCGGTCCCCCGCAACATGGGTGACCGAATGGCAGCTATCGAGTGGCGAGCGGTCATCCGTTGCCCCGGTGCCTGTCGTTCACACGGTACGCACCCCGTTGTGAGCAATCCATTGCTGCGGAGGCGGTCTTTCTCATCAGTACGGCATGAGCCCCGTACAGTACGAAGCAGCAACAAAAGTACGAAGCAGCAACAAAACCACATTGAAACGGTGTCTCCACGAAATCCTGGGAACTCCAATCCTTCCCTGTTTACGCGCTCCCAGTGGAACTCTTGGCTGCATTGACCATGTCTGCGATCTCCCCTTCAAGGGAACGAATCACTCGACTCAAGCCGTCCCTAGAAACGCTTCCAGATTTTATCTGGCGTTCGGGATCATCAATTCTGATACGGGCAGCGTCCGATATCGAATTATGCAAACATCGCTGAAAGTCCAACTCATCATCAAATATCGCCTCGACTGCCTCACCGATATCGTCTATGAGAATGGCCCGCAAAGGGCACGCTTTGATTGTGGCGAGCAAATCTTCGTCCAGAGTCGTGACAGCCGGGATGTAGAACGTCGTCCCCTTGAGTTCTGTCATCAACGTCTCACACCAACGAAAGAGAAACAAGTCCCACGCCAAGGCTGAGATACGCCTCAGAGAATCTTTGGTAGGAGAGCGTAGCGCGCGCTCGGCAAAAATGGCCAATCGTCCTTCCGGTTCGTAAATGCCCGTGATCGCCTTCCATCCAAAGTAGAGTTCTTTGAGCGGAAGTATGTTGAACGACTCCAAGCAAAAATCGACGAGATTCGACATTGCTGCGTTCACTGCGCTGCCGTTCCAGCATTCGCGAATCGAAAACAGCATGATGGCGTAAAAAAGGTCACGCCTTATGATCTGCCGCCAACATTCTTCGCTGGCCAGCCACGACCGCCATTGCGCTTCGGCCACGGGCATGTATTCCAATAACCCGTCTCTACTGGTCGGCGCTAATCCATGCTCGCAAAAATGATGGGCCGCAGCAACTTTTAAGAACGGCCATGGGTTGTTGGTTTTGTTCGCCTCTCGCAAATTCTCAAGGGAGGCAAATGTCCAATCAATGTTGCCATCGAGATTTTCGACCACGAACTGCAAAGCGGCTTCCACTCGCTCTCGGGTGCTGATTACGTCGCCGGTAAAGAATTTTGGCAGATCCGACAGTAAGTTCGTGTCCAACATTGCCCTGACCCCGAACTGGATCTCTGCGCGTCCCAAACGCATTTGCGCCTCAACTTCGTCAGAGAAAACGAGTACCCCCTTACCACAAAAAAGAGAGCTCACGCATCCAGTTGCTTCGAGGGCAGATTGTATTGGAGTTCCTGAGATATCCGACGCGTACACTAGGCGTAGCCCTGAGAATGCATCTCTATCGGCAGCAATAATATCTGCGAGAGACTTGTGCTCACCTTGAGTCAAGATCGCGGTTTTTGCCCGCTGGAACTTCATTCGCCGTAGCGTCTTCTGCATCGCTGCACTCTCAGATTATGTTTTGTTTCGCCAACACTGTTTGGGCTCCGATGGCTCGCCAGATATCCGGACGCGACACCATTGTAGCTGACGATAGATGCTCCGTACGTTTGGCCATGTCTCGGTCAGCATAGGCTCGATAGTCAGCAATGCGTTTTCGATGCTAAGGAGCAGTTCGGCATTCATCATAATTGGGGAAAAGCTTAGTGCTTGGTATCACACTGTTTCTACGGCAAGTGCGTGCGGAACTTGAGGGATCGATTGGACGGCCGCTTCGGGCGCGTCATCGACGCTCGAATGTCCGGTCGGAACGTCGGACCACCGTCCCATGTTGACCGCCTCCTGACGCTGGGACATGTAACGGTCGCGAGTTCCCGTTCTCCATGCGCAGCCTCCCAATCATGAAGCGTGGCCTCACCGGGGAGCCTCTTTCCGTTTGGCCGGTGGGTTCAGAAAGTCAGCGGATAAGCTATCGGAAAACCTGAGCCCATACCGCCCGAAGGCGTCGCGCGCGGTCTTCGAAGAGATATGAGGCCCCGAGCGTCAAGAGACCTGAAATTGCACCCGTCGCGACGTGTTCGACATAGGGGATACGGTAGTGACTCGTGTGTGAGTAGGCGTCGCCCAACGTTGTCAGGACGCCAACGACCAGCGCATTGCCGTATCGATGCGCGTAGAGTTTCGCCGCAGGCGTGAAAGTCAAAAGTACAGCCAGGAGTCCAGTAAGCAGCCCTGTCTGAAATGCAATAGTCCAGTGGGCGAGGCTCATGATATTTCCCCAGCTCCCCGGCATGCAGGTCATGCACGCACTGGTCGGCTGCCAGAAACGCTGGGCAAACAGTCTAACGCGGTGCTTCCACTCGGTTGCCATGATGCATCCCATCAATGCCGTCATCACGGCCGGCGCCACCACACGTATCGTTGAAGCAGTTTCCAAACCCTTTAACGAGCTTGCCGCCCTCACGGATGGGTGTCCTGTGCGCCGTAGCGGCCGATCAATAACTCGGACATGGGGGAATACTACTCCACGATTCGACGGCCGCTGTTTCGACCGAGACCGGAACTCAACTCTTGCGTCTATCGGTGCAGTCCCATCCGTGACGGGCGTCGAACGATGCGCTTCCGCGCGAAGTCGACGTCCGGCATCGACCCTTATCCCAGCCGAAGCGGACGCCGAAACGTCTGATTGCCGGCAAACGTGAATGATGGCGCAGCCGACAGCACGCATCCGCTGGCAGTAACCGCGCACGCCCATCAGCCGGCCGTGGAAAGCGACCTCGACGTGCGCTAACCCGACCGCAAATGTCTCGGCAATAACTTGCAGAGATCCCCCTTTCTTCATGCCGGCAAATTGAAGCGCGCGACAACCTGTGTGCAATCGTGGTGCAGCACACCATTGAATTGCACCATCTCCATTCTTGCTGCACCGCACGCAACACGCGTGGCTCGGCTTCATTTCACTTCGGCGCCAATCGATTTTCAACCGCCGCTCCCCAGAGCCGGCAATGAAATGGCGTACGCTTGCCCGATGCGCTAACGGCGGCATGGCTTTGCGCAATACAGACATGCCGAGTCGCGAGCGTCGGCCGATCTGCGGGCACGGGGCAGCACGAAGTGGCACAGGTATTGCGTTGGATCCGGTAGAGGCCAATGGCGGCCTTTGCGTTTCACCAGTTTTCCCTACGCTCTTACGAGCGGATGCGGGGCAATGGCGTCCCGGAGCGACTCTTGCGCTGATCGGCCGATCGGTTCGTGCGTGCGTCGCTCCGGGATTTTTTTGTCTCGTTGACGGGGGAGCCGGGATGCGCGCTGGGCTCCCATGCGGTTCGACACATCGGCGATCTCCGCCCTACACCTTCCAACACATGAAACGACAGACGCATTCGACTCACGCCCCGGTCTCGGCGCAAGCGATCGGCGAGCTCATCAATTTGGCCGGCCGGCAGCGGATGCTGTCGCAACGTATCGTGCTGCACGTGCTGCTCGCTTCGCGCGGAGACGATGCCGCACTGGACGTCGCGAAGCAAAGTGCGGCGATGTTCGCGAATGCACACGCCGATCTGGTCGATGGCAACGAGCAGTTACCTGGCGTGTTCTCCGGCGCGCTGAGGCAACTCTATTTCGGCACCCCGCGCGCAGACGAGCATGTCCGGCACTTCGTCGCGCACACGGCCAAAGTGCTCGCGAGTCTCGAATCGGGCAGCGCTGCCGCAGACGAACAGGTCGACGCGCTCGTTAGGCAGGCCACTCCGCTGCTCGAACTGCTGCAGCAGATTACGCTCGCGTACCAGAACGAAATGCGCGGCATCGAGGCCGAGGCGCTCAAACGTCAGGCGAGCATCGCCGAACAATTGGGCAGCATCTCGATGCAAGCCAACATCGTCGCGCTGAATGCGCGCATCGCCGCCGCGCGCGCGGGCTCGTATGGCCGCGAGTTCGCGGTCATCACGACAGTCCTTGCCGACATCATCAAGGAGATGGATCAGCTGATGTTCAGCGTCATCGGCACGCGCGGCCCGGCCGAAGCGTCACCCGGGCGTGGCGCCATGGCACACGGCCGGCACGCAGGTGTCGGCGCTGCACTTCGATAGCCTCAACAAGTTGAGAGAACCCTGCTATCACAATGCCTTTATTTTTCATCGAAACTCGGCCGCGAACAAATACGCCGGGCGACTCGATCGCCTCCTGCCCGCGACACCGTGCTTGCCGCACACGGCGCGACGAAACCCAAAGACACGGGAAGACGGCAGACGAACGCTGCGAAACGCGCGAATGAAGCGCCGCTCCGGCGCGCCCCCCGCGCGTATGCCGCAATTCGCCGCCGATATCCTGCCGCAGTCTCAGCAGGTTGAAGATCGGGCAGACCGCTTCGACCGCCTGAAGCAACGCACTCGAGAATCAACCGTGGAACGTGCGACTGAAACGGCCATTCAGGCCCTTTGCAAAAGGTCGGTCGCCTGCTCGGCGTCGGCCAGCGAGTCGAGCGCGAGATACGCAATGAACTGCGAGCCGAGCACGGCAGCGGATACGCCGCGCAGGTTAATCCCGCCGTCCGACAGTTTCCGGGTCAGCTCCGCGATGATCCCCAACTGGTCCAGCCCCATCACACGGACGGAGTGCAGGCTCGAGGTAGGATTGAATCCCACCTGGGTGGCCGCGCGGATCTCTTGATCTCCCTGCAGCGGCGCGACAAATACGACCCCTTTGCCTGGTGCCTCCGGCGTGCGCCGGGCGACAACGAATTGCAAATCGGCGCCAGCATCGCGCAACGCGCTCAACACGTGGGCAAGACCGCCCGGCTTGTCCTCGATGGTGGCCGCCCAGACGTCAACACGTTCGACAAGCAGTTCCATGGCCCCTCCGAAAAATCGGACTTCGATGAAGACAATCTACGTCGCGCATGACCGGCGAGCAAGTCCGCTGACGCGAGGGATGCCCGGATGCGGCGGTAGCGATCGGAGATGCAAGCCCCGCCTAAGCATCCGCCGAATCCGCCGACGGGGGGCGCAAGCCGAGCATGGCCGTCCGCCGATGCTGCCATTGCACCAGCTCGTCGCGAAACGCATCGGGTGATTGCTCGGACGTTACGCGCAATGTTCCGGATTGAAAGGTTCTCGCAGCACGCCAGAACGGCCGGCCATCCGGTACATCGTCGATGGCGGTAATAGGCAACTGGTACGTTCGATGCAGATATGACAGGAATGCGAGACCATAGCCGCGGCGCCTCATCGGCGGGCGAATTTCCAGTCGATGGACGTATACCCGATCGGTTCGAGGCGCCAGGCTGTATATCGCCGCGCCAACGGTCCGGCCGGACGCCTCCAGGATCGCAACTTCCCAGCCCGAATGCCGGGCACCGTCGATACCCAGATCGATCGGCCTGGATTGAAAACGAATCACGGGAAGCCGGCGAAATTTGCGTCGAGCAAAAACGGACCGCAGGTAGGAAAGCACGTTCAGCCTTTTGTCATGTCCGCAGCGATCCGTTTCTTCACCCTCGTGAGCGACGGCAATCCGCGGCCGCACATTTGCGCGTTGACGCTTCCGATATCAAACGCAACCACCCACGACATGAACGACCCCGCATGGATGTCCGGATCAACGCGACCGTGCGATTCTCGAGCGACATCGACGAAAACTATTTTCGATTCTTCAGAAACGTCTGTCCGGCTGCCGTAATCGAAACGCTTCCGCGACCGTTCGTCGGATAGCGCACGAATCCTGCGCCGATGAGTTCCCGGGTAACGGACCAGCCAAGCGCAGGCGTATCGCGACCATAACGAATATCGGCAATGCGCTCCAGCGCCCAGATCGCGGATGCCGAGATAGTCGGAACGGTCGAAGTATCGTTATCGCTCATGGCGTCTCCAGGAATTTGATCATGATCAAGGGTGCCGCATGTCTCGAGCTAAAATGGCAAGACAAGCACTCAGGCGCGTCCAGTCGTAACTGGCGCCGACCTCGATGCGTATGGCGGCTTCGACGAGGTCGATGCCGTGGTGCCCACAGTGTCGATCCGCGCGTTCGACGAGTGCCTCGAGCGACGGTAGCGGCGCGTCACTCTTCCAGGCGAAGACGATCACGTTACCCGCACCGTCTTCAGCCGGCGCGATCGCGACGGAAGGACCGAACGTGTCACGAAGTCTCGCGAGACAATCACCCAGTCGCGGATCGTCGCCGAGCAGATTGACGACGAGTACGCCGTCGTCGTTCAGTCGCGCCCGACAGGTGTCGTAGAAGGCTGCGCTGCAGAGTTCGGGCGGCGCGCCGTCCGCATTGAAACCATCCAGCAAAAGTGCATCGAATGAGTCTGTGGTCGTCGACAAGTGCTGCGCCCCGTCCGCGCAGATGATCGTCAGTCGCGCGCCATCAGGTGGAACGTGGAACCGATCGCGCAGGGCAATGACTTCCGGATTGATTTCGATTGCCGTGAGATGGGTGTTCGGCAGGTTCCGATAGCAATACTTCACCAGCGAACCACCTCCGAGCCCAATCATGCCCACGCGCGCGGGTTCCGGCTGAAACAACAGGAAGCCCATCATCGTGCGCGTGTAGCCGAGTGCGAGCACATCGGGGGCCTCCCGTAGCATGGTGCTCTGCATGCCACGGCCGTCAAAGCACAGCGAGACGAGGTGCTCGGTTTCCACGACGATCGGCTTGTCGGCGAGTTCGGCCGAGGAAGCCGCGCGCAGACCCAGGAACGGGAGATCGACAGGTGGCACGCGGCTCAGCCTTCCTGCAGCAAGGGTAAAAGCGCATGAAGCGCCGCCTCTTCGTCCGGACCGCTTGCAAGGACTTGCGCGGACGTGCCGCGGCGCAGCTGAAGCGACGACATGGCCATGCCGTCCTTTGCATTTCCGCGACGCCCATTCGCGATAAGCAGGATGTCGCTGTCGAAACGGCGCGCCGTGTCCACGAGCACATCGCGGACGCAGTTCGCACCGTCCCGGCTCCAGGCGGAGCGCATTTCGAAATAGACGACGGTCGCCATGTTCCTCGCGGGTGCCGTGAGAGGGATCCTGGTATTCAATGGGACGGAGCGCGCTCGCAGGCCGTCAGGAACGCCTCGAACTCACCTTCCCATGCCGTGTCGCGCAGGTCGATTTCGAAACCGGCGAGACGCTTCATTTCACCGCTCAGATACACGGCACTGAGCAATCGAGGCGGCACACCCTGCGCAAAACAGCAGCCATCCGCATCGAGAAGCAGGCGCGGGTGGTGTCGGAACCGCGCACTGGCCACCGAGATCGGATCCATCACATGCCGAGCCGACTCCCGCGGATAAACGAAGGCCAGATGGGTACCGGCTGCCGCGAGCCGTTCACCCGCATCATGGAAGCGGTGGACCATCTGGAAACCACGCTCGCCACCGCGCCCGACGCCCACAACGACAAGCCCCCTGCTTCCCGCGACCTCCGGCAGGGATACGGACCGCCGATCGGGCAACAGCAGCATCCCATCCAGATCGAACATGTCGACACCTCCGCGAATCCGCCCGCAATTCCAGCGATCGGCGGCAAGACCGAATTATAAGACAGCATGAATCAGATGTGTATAGCATTATAATGATGTGTGCGCCCGATCCCCGATCGGCCTGTACGTGTGCGGACTGCGGTCACGCACGGTCGGCGAGCGGCCGCGAACCCGTTTGTCGTTGCCGTTCGCCGCACGCACCCCCACCAACAACTTGCCCACCTGAATCGATCGAGCATGGAGCGGGATCCAACTTCCTACGATGCGTTCGTCAAATTCCTGTCGACCCCATTGAACGCCGGGCGCCCGTATGTATTGGAGACGCAGCACGCGATCTCGCTGCACTTCGATCACGTGGCCACCCAAAGCTTCATGTCGCTGCGCACGCCGGACAAACTTGCGCTCGGCTATACGCGAACCATGATGGGATGTCTGCTGCTGCACCCGGCCGCCAGGCATATGTGCATGATCGGGCTCGGGGGCGGCTCGTTGGCCAAGTACTGTTATCGGCATCTGCCCGGCGTGACGGTCGACGCGGTCGAAATCAATCCGGAAGTGATCGCACTACGCGACGTGTTCAGGATTCCCGCGGACGACGCCCGGTTCAAGGTGATCCGTGCAGATGGTGCGGAGTACGTGACGCGGGAGGATGTCCACACCGACGTGATCCTCGTGGATGCCTTCGACGCGGAAGGTATGCCGAGCCGGTGTGCGGATATCGCGTTCTTCACTGCCTGCCGCGAGCGATTGAGCGATGCCGGGGTGCTCGCAATCAATCTGGCGGACGACGACCTGTCGCTGCCCGGTCACATCGAGCGACTGGGCGCCGTGTTCGGCCCTTCATATGCGGTTGTCCGATGCGACGACGACAGCAATTTCGTCGCGTTCGCCTGGAAAGGGCCGCTTCGCTTGCCATCGAGGCGAGTTCTGTTCGAACGCGTGCTCTCGTTTGCGTTTGCCGGCGAACTCAAACTGTCGTCAACCGCCCGGCGCATGAAGGAGGGAGAGCGCCTCGATCCAAAGCGGTTGATCTGGCATGCGCAGGGGCATGCACACTGGGAAATCGACGCCTGAACCGCTTTCGGGCTCAGCCTGCGTTTCGACTCACCCGCTTGCCGAGCGGGCTTTTTGTCCTGTAGCTCACGCCGTGCTGATCGAGATACTCGCGAATCAACTGCCGCACGACTTGCGACGGCGTCAGGTCCTGCTCCGCGCAGAGCATGTCGAACGCTTCTTTCTTGGCGGGATCGATCAGGATGGTCAAGCGTGCGGTTTTCGTTTCCATTGCAGGACAGAGTCGGCGAATATGCTAATTTGATTATAATGCATCGGCCCTTGTGCGCAGCGCCGCAAGACATTCGGCACACGCGTGTCGATCAGGCTCGGCGACGGCACCTCAAGCAGGATCCGCCGCCGACAAGGCGAGCTCGGGTTTCGTTTCACCTTATGCCGGCTCATGACCTGCGGTCAAGCCGGTAGAGATAGTCCAGCACGTCGTCGACCACGGGCACGATCGCCAGCGTGACGAGCGCCGCGGCAAGCGGCACGGTCGACACGTAGCCGACATGCTTGAAGCCGATTGCGCCAGCCAGCCCCCCGACGAAGAACGACGCCAGCATCGTTCCGTGAATCCTGAGCTTCGCGCGGTTTGCGATCACCGCATGCGCGTGCATATCCGCACCCGAGCGATTCCAGTAAAACAGTTTGCCGAGTTCGATGCCGAGGTCCGTCACGATGCCCGTCATGTGCGTCGTGCGGATTTCCGCCCCCGACAGCTTGGTGATCATCGCGTTTTGCAGCCCCATGATGAAGCACAGCAAGATGACCGTGACCGGCATGAAGAACGCCTCCCACAGCGCGAGATGGCTGCCGAGCAGCCCGAACAGGAGCAGCAGCGCGGCTTCGACCAGCAGCGGCAGCACATACTGACTCTGCAGCCCGCGGCGGCGCCCCCAGTTGACGAGCACCGCCGAGCAGCCGGCGCCAACCAGAAACGACGCGAGCGAACCGACACCGGCCAGCACGAGCCGGATGTCGCCAAGCGCTGTCTGATCCGCAATCGCCGACACGATCCCGCTCATGTGGGACGTGTATTGCCTGACCGCGAGGAAACCGCCGGCATTGGTTGCGCCGGCGACAAAGGCAAGCGAAAACCCGAGCTGGCGGTTCGCGGCCGCGCTGCGGTGTTTTCCCGTCAGGCTTCGAAAGTACTGCGCTGGCATGGGATCTTCCCTCATTCGCCCGGATCGGGAGACAACGACGCCCTGAGTGGAGCCCGGAGCGCCGCGGCAAACCGCCACGGCCGCCCGTTCCATCCGGGGAGTGATGAGATTTTGATGATAACTTCATTATCATACCTTGTTATCCGGATTCGTCTTTCGGTGTCATAATGCGAGCAGGAATCCGTCGCGGGAGACGCGGCCATTCCAACCACCTCGTCCAACCCGAGCGTACTGGAGACATTCCGGATGGCACCCGTGCCGGTCGTCCATTTCGTCCTGCTGGCCGTGGCCGCGTGGCTCGCGGTCGGCACGCTGGGGCTCGGGGCGTTGAGTCGTACGCGTCTGGTGGCCCACGGCCTTTTCCCGCTCGGCGCATTGGTCGGACTGCTCGTCGGCGCGGCGGGCCTCGCCGGCGTCCTGGCCGAACCGTCTACCGCGGTGCTGCCGATCGGGCTTCCCGGCCTGCCCTTTCATCTGCGTGCCGACCGCTTGTCCGGCTATTTCCTGTTCGTGCTCGGCCTCGTCAGCGCGGGGATCGGCGCCTTTTCAGCCGGCTATTTCCGCAAGGGTGAGGGATCGGCGCCCGGGCTGATCTGCTTCGAGTACCACGTCTGCCTCGCAAGCATCGCGCTGGTGTTGATCGCGGACGACGCATACGTGTTCATGGTCGCCTGGGAGACGCTGACGCTGTCCGCGACGTTTCTCGTCATGACCAACCACCGGATCGGCGAGATCCGCCGGGCGGGTTATCTGTATTTCCTGATCTCGCACGTCGGCGCGCTCGCGCTGCTGCTCTGCTTCGGCATTCTGCAGGCGCGCACCGGCGACTACACCTTCGCCAACCTGCGCGCGCAGTCGCTGGATACATTCCCCGCGTCGTTCGCCTTCCTGTTCGCGCTCGTCGGGTTCGGCGCGAAGGCCGGGATCTTCCCGCTGCATGTGTGGCTGCCGGAGGCCCATCCCGCGGCGCCGTCGCCGGTCTCGGCGCTCCTCAGCGGATTCGTGCTGAAAGTCGGCCTGTACGGCCTGCTGCGCGTCCTGTTCGACCTGCTGCACGTGCAGGTCGCGTGGTGGGGCGTGCTGCTGCTCATGCTGGGCGTCGGCACCGCGCTGCTCGGCGTGGTGTTCAGCACCATCCAGGTCGACATGAAGCGCCTGCTCGCCTATTCGTCGATCGACAACGTCGGCCTGATGATCGTCGCGCTCGGTCTCGCGGTGCTGTTTCGCGCGTACGGAATGACGAGCCTGTCCGCGCTCGCGCTGACCGCGATGCTCTACCAGATCGTCGCGCATGCGGCATTCAAGAGCTTGCTGTTCCTGGGCACGGGCGCCGTGCTCCACGCCACCGGCGAGCGCAACCTCGGCAGGCTCGGCGGACTGATTCGCTTCATGCCGTGGACCGCGTGGGCGGTACTCGCGGGCGTCGCGGCAAGCGCGGGCTTGCCGCCGCTGAGCGGTTTCGTGGCCGAGTGGCTGCTGCTGCAGGGTTTTCTGTTCGCGCCACGGTTGCCGGATTCGGTGCTCGCCATGACGGTGCCGATCGCCGCCGCGCTGATCGCCATGTCGGCCGCGCTGGCCGGCTACACGATGGTCAAGTTCTTCGGCATCGTGTTCCTTGGGCAACCGAGAGAAGCGAAGCTGAATCGCGCCCGCGACGCGAACGCGTGGGAACGACTCGCGTTCTGCTGGTTCGCGGCGGCCAGCGTACTGCTCGGGCTGATGCCCGCGCAGTTCGTCAGGCTGCTGGATCGCGTCACGCACGCGCTGGTCGGCGCCGGCGTCGGCGCGGACAATCATGGCTGGCTGCTGCTCGCGCCCGTGTCGGCCGCTCGTGCCAGCTACATGCCCGCGGCGTTCATGCTGTTCTTCATCGTATGCTGCGGGCTCGCGTGGGTGCTGGTGCGGCGTTTTTATCACGGCCGGCTCCGACGCGCGGCTCCGTGGAGCTGCGGCTTCCCGTTCACGACCGCGCGAATGCAGGATACGGCGGAAGGATTCGGGCAGCCGATCCGCGAAATCTTCGCACCGCTGCTACGCATCGAGCGGCAACTGCCGTCACCGTTCGATGCACAGCCGGCCTACCGGGTGTCGGTCACCGATCGCACGTGGACCGCACTCTACGCGCGCATCGCGGCGCTGACGCAACGTATCGCCGACTGGGCGGGCCGCCTGCAGACGGGCAAGATCGCGGTTTACCTGACCTACAGTTTCGTCGTGCTGATCCTGCTTCTGATGTTGGTGAGACGATGGTAACCGCGTCCGGCGTCATTTCGCAGACCCTCGAAATCGTGATCGCGATCGCGGCCGCGCCATTGCTCACGGGCTGGGTCAACCAATGCCGCGCCTGGCTTCAGAACCGGCGTGCGCCGTCCATCTGGCAGCCGTACCGGATGCTCCACAAGCTGTTCAACAAGGAATCGGTGATCGCGCACGGCGCGAGCCCCGTGTTCCGCGGCGCACCCTATGTCGTCTGGGCCGCCATGACGCTCGCATGCGCGATCGTACCGACGCTGTCGACCGAGTTGCCGCTGTCGCCCGCCGCCGATGCGATCGCGCTCGTCGGCCTGTTTGCGCTCGCGCGCGTCGCGCTGTCGCTCGCGGCGATGGACGTCGGCACGGCGTTCGGCACGCTCGGCGCCCGCCGCGAAATGCTGATCGGCTTTCTCGCGGAGCCGGCGCTGCTGATGGTGCTGCTGTCGGCCTCGCTGATTACGCAGTCGACGCTGCTGACGAGCATCGTCGCGACGCTCGGCCGCGGCGAGCTCACGATCTATCCGAGCCTGGCGTTCGCCGGCATCGCGTTCACACTGGTCGCGCTGGCCGAAAATGCGCGGCTGCCCGTCGACAATCCGACCACTCACCTCGAGCTCACGATGATCCACGAGGCGCTGATCCTCGAATATTCGGGACGGCACCTTGCCCTGATGGAGTGGGCGGCAAGCCTCAAGCTGTTCGCGTATTCGTGCATCGGTCTCGCGTTGTTCGTGCCCTGGGGCATCGCGAATGCGGGCGATCCGGTTGCGCTGCTGCTGGCCGTGCCGGTGCTCTTCATCAAGCTGACGGCAGGCGGCATCGCGCTCGCCGTGGTCGAAACGGCCAACGCGAAGATGCGCATCTTCAGGGTGCCGGAATTCCTGGCGACCGCCTTCCTGCTGGCCGTGATCGGCATGCTCGTCCACCTGCTGCTGGGGGCATGAATGCACGGCTACGCGACACAACTGATCAATTTCCTCGCGGCCGTGCTGCTGATGCTGTCGTTCGCGATGCTGAGCCAGCGCCGGATCCTGTCCCTGATCCATCTCTATACGCTGCAGGGCGTCGCGCTCGTGTCGGCGAACCTGATCCTCGGCTTCGTCACGGACGACGTGCACCTGTATGTGTCCGCCGGGCTGACGCTCGTGCTGAAGGTCGGCGTGATCCCGTGGTTCCTGTACCGGCTCGTTCGCAGGCTCGACGTCAAGACCGACGTCGAGCCGCTCATCAATATTCCGACCACGCTGCTGATCGGCATCGTCCTCGTGATCGTTGCGTTCAATGTCGCCGCGCCGATCAGCCAGCTCGCGACCTCGGTCGCACGCGGCACGCTCGGCATCGCGCTCGCGTGCGTGCTGCTGTCGTTCATGGCGATGATCACGCGCGCCAAGGCCATTCCGCAGGTGATCGGCTTTCTGTCGATGGAGAACGGCCTGTTCTTCGCGGCGGCGGCCGCGACCAACGGCATGCCGATGATCGTCGAGCTCGGCATCGGGCTCGACGTGCTGATCGGCATCCTGATCCTCGGCGTCTTCATGTTCCAGATTCGCGAGCAGTTCGACAGCCTGGACATCCATCACCTCGAGAAACTCAAAGATGAATGACGCCGACGTCGTGCTCGCCGTGCTCGGCCTGCCGCTCGCGGGAGCCGCCTGCCTTGCCTGCGTGCGGCCGAGCCGGGTCGCGCGCCATCTGAACATCGGCTTCAGCTTCCTGACGTTCTCGGCAACGTTGGTGCTGGCCGCGCGCACCGTCGAGCACGGCCCGTCGTTCGCATTCGGACGCGCGTTTTTCGTCGATCCGCTCAATGTCTATCTCGTTGCGCTCACGGCGTTCGTCGACTGGACGACGTCGCTGTTTTCCCGGCCCTACATGCAGATCGAGGAGGCCCGCGGCCGGATGACGGCCGCGCGGATGCGGCTCTATCACAGCATGTATCAGCTCTTCATGTTCGCGATGCTGCTCGCGCTGCTGACCGACAACGTCGGCGTGCTGTGGGTTGCGATGGAAGCCGCCACGCTCGCCACCGTGTTGCTCGTCAGCGTCTACCGTACCGCCGCGAGCCTCGAAGCCGCATGGAAGTACTTCATCCTGTGCGGGGTCGGCATCGCCCAGGCGCTGTTCGGCACGATCCTGCTGTATCTGGCCGCGAGCCGGCAACTGACCGACGGCGACGCGCTGCTGTGGACCAGCCTGGCCGCGGTCAGGACGCACCTCGACCCGACGATCGTGTCGATCGCCTTCGTGTTCCTGCTGGTCGGCTACGGCACCAAGGTCGGCCTCGTGCCGATGCACAGCTGGCTGCCGGACGCACATGCCGAAGGCCCGACGCCGATTTCGGCGGTGCTGTCCGGCCTGCTGCTGAACGTCGCGCTGTATGCGGTGCTGCGCTGCAAGGTGCTGGCCGACGGCGCGCTCGGCAATGGCCTGCCGGGGCGGTTGCTGGTCGGCTTCGGGCTCGTGTCGGTCCTGATCGCGTCATTCTCGCTGTTCCGGCAGAAGGACGTGAAGCGCCTGTTCTCGTACTCGTCGATCGAGCATATGGGCCTGATGACGTTCGCGTTCGGGCTCGGCGGCCCGATCGCGACCTTCGCCGGGCTGCTGCACATGACGGTCCATTCCCTCGTCAAGTCGGCGATCTTCTTCGCGGTCGGCCATGCTGCGCAGAAGGCCGGCACGCAGGCGATCGACGGCATTCGCGGGCTGCTGCAAGTCAGCCCGGCGGTCGGCTGGGCAATGATGCTCGGCACGCTTGCGATTCTCGGCCTGCCGCCGTTCGGCGTGTTCGCAAGCGAATTCCTGATCCTGACGACGGCCATGAACACGCTCCCGTGGACCGCGCCGCTGCTGCTGCTCGGGCTCGCCGTCGCGTTCGCGGCGATCTTCGCGCGCGTGCAGCGGATGGTGTTCGGCGAAACGACGACGGCGACGCCGCTCGAACACCGGCCGGCGCTGCTGCCGGTGTTCGTGCATCTCGGACTCGGCCTGATGCTGGGCCTGTACGTGCCGCCTTATCTGGCGATGTGGTACCGCCAGGCTGCAACGATGCTGGCAGGATAAACGATGCGACTCGACTTGATTCAGCCGGACGGCTCGACTCGCCTCCGGCACGAGGCAGGCCAGGTTCCGGCTGCCGTGGTTGACGCCGACGAACCGCGATGGCTCGACATCGCGCAGGCCGCGCGGAGGGAGGGAAGCCGGCTCGTTGCGATGTGGGGCGGCGAAACGCCCGAGCGCGTCTTCTCGGTCAACGCGGCGTACGAATGCGACGACGGCGTGCTGTGGGTACGTCTCGCGACAGGGCAGGAACCGCGGGCCGACGGCGACTATCCCGATCTCGCGGGCGTGTTTCCCGCCGCAACGCGCATGCAGCGCGCAATTTTCGACCTGACCGGCCTGCGCGAGCGCGATGCGCGCGACACGCGCCCGTGGCTCAATCACGGCAACTGGCCCGGCGACTACTTTCCGCTGCAGAAGCAGGCAACCGGAATCGAGCGATTCGAATCGAGCGAAGCGGATTATCCGTTCGTGCAGGTTGCCGGCGACGGCGTGCACGAAATCGCGGTCGGGCCGATTCACGCCGGCATCATCGAACCGGGCCATTTCCGGTTCTCCGTCGTCGGCGAGAAGGTGCTGCGGCTCGAGGAACGGCTCGGCTATGTGCATCGCGGCGTCGAACGGCTGTTCGAACGGACGGCCGCATCGAACGGCCATCGCGTTGCGGGCCGGATCGCCGGCGACTCGACCGTCGCGTTCTCGTGGGCCTATTGCATGGCGCTCGAGCAGGCATGCGGCACGGCCGTGCCGGCGCGTGCGCTGTCTCTGCGCGCGCTCCTGCTCGAGCGCGAGCGCATCGCGAATCACCTCGGCGATCTCGGCGCGCTCGGCAACGATGCCGGATTCGCGTTCGGTCTCGCGCAGTTCTCGCGGCTCAAGGAGAACTGGATACGGACCAACGGCGGGATCTTCGGGCATCGCTACCTGATGGACCGGATCGTGCCGGGCGGACTGGCCGTCGACATCGAGCCGGAGGACGCGGCCGCCCTCACCGAACAGGGCGAACGCATCGCACGCGACGTGCACGTGATGCGGAAGATCTACGAGGACCAGTCCGGGCTGCAGGACCGGTTTCTGGGCACCGGCCGATTGAATGCCGACGTCGTCGCGCATTTCGGCGTGCGCGGCATGGCCGCCCGCGCCAGCGGCCAGGCATTCGACGTGCGCGCGAACCTGCGGCCGCCCCCTTACCGCGACCTGGCCGTCAAGGCGGCATGCGATGCGCGCGGCGACGTCGCCGCGCGGGTCGCCGTGCGGTTTGCCGAAATCGACGAATCGCTGCGTCTGATCGGTGAACTGCTGGCGCATCTTCCGGAAGGGCCGATCGCCACCGGCGTCACGCCCGCGGCGGCGCCATCCAGGGGAATCGGCTGGGTGGAGGGCTGGCGCGGCGACGTGTTCGTCGCGCTCGAGACAGCATCGGGCGATGCCATCGCCCGCTGCCATTGTCACGATCCGTCCTGGCAGAACTGGCCGGCGCTCGAGCACGCGATCATCGGCAACATCGTTCCCGATTTCCCGCTGATCAATAAATCGTTCAACCTGAACTACGCGGGGCACGATCTCTGATGTGGCAACTCATCCGTCAATTCGCGCGCACCGAATTTCCCGACGAACCGGTGCCGACCACCGAAGCCGCCTGGCGACAGGAGGCACAGCAGATTCGTCAGGACATTCTCGATCTCCTCGGCCGGGCATTGTGCATCCGGCAGATCGACGCGGGTTCGTGCAACGGTTGCGAGCTGGAGATTCACGCACTGAACAACCCGTACTACAACATCGAAGGGCTCGGGATCAAATTCGTCGCCAGCCCGCGCCATGCGGACCTGCTGCTCGTGACCGGCCCCGTCACGCTGAACATGAAGGCAGCCGTGCTTGCCGCGTACGACGCCACGCCGGCGCCGAAACTCGTCGTCGCAGCCGGCGAGTGCGCGTGCACGGGCGGTATCTTTGCCGACAGCTATGCGGTGTGCGGTCCCGTTGCGTCGATCCTGCCCGTCGATGTGACCATCCCCGGATGTCCGCCCCCGCCGGTCGATTTGCTGCGGGGCATTTTGACAGCTTGCCGATCACGCGGAGATTGAAGCGGATGCCCGCGGCAATCCTTCCGTCGGCGATACCTCGCTTGCTCCGGCGGCGACGCGGCTGGCATCGGTCCGGCGATCCGGACGATCGCTGCCCTGCCCACGTTATTCGCAATGACACCGCTTCCCGTTTCACGACCGATCGCGGACGCGATGAACCACGGCCGGATCGATGACTGGAACTGGAGGTATCAGGCGCTCGTATGCGGCTCGCTGGCCGGCCTCCGGCGTCGGCGATGTTGCCGCCGAGCAGCAAACACGGACCCCTGCAATTCTTATCGAGGCGAAGGAAAACTGTATGAGTGAAAATCGTAAAGACCAGATCGTTCGCGCGTTCCGCGCGGTCTTCCTGGCGTTTCTCGGAATCAACAAGCGCGCCAATCTCGAGGCGGATGCAACGCAGCTCAACCCGTTCGCCGTGGTCATTGCCGCACTCGTTGCGCTTGGCGTATTCATTGCGCTGCTGCTGTTCGTCGTGCATTTGGCCGTGGGTTGACGGTTCGCCGCCACAAATGCGCGATGTCGCGACAATGACCGAACCGGCCACCTTGTGCAGATGACCCGTCGCTACGGCGTGAAGATCGGCAAGGCCGGTGCGATTGGGTCGCCCGGCTTGATCAGCCGGTTCTCCCGCATCGCATCGAACATCCAGGTCGCTGCCGCCGGGCCGCGCCGGTTGACGTCCGCGCACATGCCGCGCATCACCGCCCGATCGGCAGCCCCGTCGGTTCGATCCACCCGAGCCGGTACGCGATCAGCAGCGACAGAAACAGCGTGATCGACAAGCCGACGCGCGCCGCCAGCGACCACGCCATCCGCTTGCTCCCGCCGCGGTCGTGATTCATGAAATACAGCGCGAAAACCAGGCTTCCGATAATCATCACGAAAGCCGCCGAAACCAGCGCAATCTTCATTGTTGATGTTCCTCTAGGCCGGCATCGGCCTTCAGCAGTTGGGTCAGTCTTTGCCGCTCGGCGGCGACGTCGGCGACGCCCGACGCCGGCCAGTCCAGCGCCACGCCATTCCCCAGCGAATCGCGCACGAGCGTCTGGTAACGGCGGTCGCTGATCCGGCCCTGCTCCATCGCTTCCGATATCTCGTGTCGAAACGGTAGCGGGAAACTCGCGTATCCGCGCGACAGCGCCGCATATTGCCGCGCGTCGATCTCTTTCGACGACGGCACGACCGCCCAGATCACGACTGCCACGATGGCTGCGAAGGGAATCGCCGTATAGCGGAGAACGAACTTGATCGGGGTCATGAGGCGGATATCGAAGTCGCGGCGAAGTGGCGGCGCACGCGGGCCGTGTGGAACCGGAAGCGGCCGGACAACCGGTCGCGCGGACGACGGAGCCGCCCGGGCAAGCCGGGGCCGGCAGTGCCGGCCGACATTGTACTTAAGGCCCAATACGACCAACAGATCATGATAATGTCGTTACCACGTTTGCAGATGATTCGAGCAACCCGGCGCCTTGGACGGGTGGCCCGCGCGCGCACCGCCATGGCGCCATGGCACATTCGGACAGGGTGCCGACAGCGGATGGATTATAATTTGATTAACATATCGACCACCCCTGCCTCACGATGGAAACGAAAACCGCCCGCCTGACCGTCCTGATCGATCCCGCCAAGAAAGAAGCGTTCGACCTGCTCTGCGCGGAGCAGGATCTCACGCCGTCGCAAGTCGTGCGTCAGTTGATCCGCGAGTATCTCGACAAACACGGCGTCACGTACAAGACCAAGAGCGCGCTCGGCAAGCGGATGAAGTAAGCGCGGCCCCCGGCGCCGTCAGGCGCAGATTTCCCATCGTGCATGTTCACGCGCGCGCCAGACGAGCCGCGCGGGATCGATGCACTCCCCTGCCTTCATGCGCCGGGCGGTGGACGACAGCTTGAGCTCGCCGGCCGAGCCGAACCCCAGCGCGCGCTCGAGCAGGATGCGCAGCGACGGCAACGGGTTGCCGTTCTTCCACGCGAACGCGATGAAGTTGTTGTCGTCACCGCATGGCACCAGCGCATACGAATCGTCGAACACCGCGTGCAGTTGCTCGAGATGCCGCGGCAACGCCGGATCGTCGTCCATGAAGTTGATCGCGAGCACACCCGTTTCGCTCAGCCGCGCACGGCACGCGTCGAGAAAGGCCGCACCCGTGCAACTGCCCGGCATGCCGTCGGCGACGAACGCGTCGTGCAGGATCACGTCCGCCCGGACCTCCGGCCTTGCCACGTAGTCGGCGCCGTCCGCGCAGACCACCGCGAAGCGCGCGTCGTCTTGCGGAATCCTGAACACGTCGCGCAGCGCGATCACGTCCGGGTTGATCTCGACTGCGTCGATCGCCGTGTCGGGCAGATGCCGATAGCAGTACTTCGCCATCGATCCGCCGCCGAGCCCGATCATGCAGATGCGCGCGGGCACGGGCTGCAGCAGCAGGAAACCCATCATCACGCGCGTATAGCCGAGTTCGAGCCTGACCGGATCCTTCAGCGACATGAAGCTCTGCGTGCCGAAGTGGTCGAAATGCAGCGACACCGCGTGCTTCGTCTCGAGCACGAACGGACGGCCGTCGTTCAACGGCATCGCCAGGAACCGCAGGAATGCGTCATAGGACGTTCGATCCTCGCTCATGCTCGGCAGGCCCGGTTGACCGGAGCGTCGTTCGTACCGCGCGCGGTCATACCTTCTTCAGATAGCAGGCCTTCAGCATGAAGCCGCCCATGTCGGTCTTGCAATCGACTTCGTGATCGCCGCCGACGAGGCGGATGCTCTTGACCTTGGTGCCCATCTTCAGCGTGATCGACGAACCCTTCACGCGCAAGTCCTTGATCAGCACGACCGAATCGCCGTCCGTCAGCACGTTGCCGTTCGCGTCCTTGACGACGTCGCCCGCCGGTTCGTCGCCCGCTTCGGCGCCGGCGCCGGCCGACCATTCATGGCCACAGTCCGCGCACACGTAAAGCGTGCCGTCCGGGTAGGTGTTTTCCATCGCGCATTGCGGGCAGGCGGGGGCGGCGTTCATTGCAGCTTCCATTCGGTGGGAGTTCGGGTCAATCGAAAAAAATGCCGGGCACGCAAGCACGTGGCCCGGACCGCGCGTCGCACCGCCTCGTCGACAGATCGACCAGACGGTGCGACGCACACACGACATTATAATGCAATACACATAAACCGGTTGCCGTATTATAATCATCAACTTTCGATCATTCGCCGGACTTGATGGCGGTTTCGCTGAGGATGTCGACATGTTCGAGATGAATGATGTACTGGCGTTGAGCGCGCAAGGCCCGGCGCCCGGTCGGGAAGCCGCGTTCCGCGCGGTCCCGGCGTGCTGCCGGCCGCCCATTGCACGCCGTTCCGGCGACTTTCCCCGAGGCTGATCCGCATCGTGGCAACCGTCGTCTACGTAGAAATCGGCCCCGCATGGAACCGCAGCCGTGCGATCGCGTCCCGCGATGCGATCGTCGCGGCGGCACACCGCTTCGAAAGCGACATCCTGCTGCTCGCCAACGGGCTCAGCGGCAGCGCGAAGGACGCGATCGCCATCGCGGCGCTGCAGATGCATGGCGGCACGTCCGCGCAGGTGCTCGCCACCGGCCCCGACGAAGAGGCCGCGCTCCAGGCGCTGCTGCCCTTGCTGCAGGCGGGCTGACACAGCGCCGCCCGCTCCCACGGCCTCGTGCCGTTCACCCTGAATCACCACTCTCCGAGGAAGCGATGAACGACAACGTCATGTCCAACTCCCCCAACCTGTCGGCCTCCGCGATCTGGGCGCTCGAGCGCCTCGCCGATGTGCGCTACGGCCGCGATGCGCCGGCGCTCGGCTGGTCGATCGAACAGGAACTCGTCGGCGCGGGCTTCGTCAGCCATGCCGCGAACGGCCGCTCCGGCGCGTCGATCACGGCACACGGGCGCAACTTCCTGAAGAGCCGGAAGTAGGATCGGCCGGCGCGGGCGCGATGCCGCTTCACGGGAAGCATGCGGGCCTGTCGACGTCCTCCATGAAGCAATCCGCGGACGGCCGTCCGGGCGATGCGATCGCAATCCCCGATGCAGGCGGGGATGTGCGGCCGCGCCGCGGTTTCCGCGGTATCGTACGGGTCCCGAGTGCGGTGCACGGCGCCGCCTTCGCCTTCCTTTCCCCATGGAACGCCCGATGACATCCAGCGCCCTGCCGCCCGTCACGTCCCCGCCGGTGCTCGACACCCCACGCCTGACCCTCGAAGGCCATCCGCTCGGCGACTTCGACGCGCTCACCGCGATGTGGGCAGAGCCGGCCGTCGTCGCGCACATCTTCAACGGCAAGCCGTCGGCGCCACGCGACTCGTGGATGCGGCTGCTCGCGTATCGCGGGCTGTGGCCACTGCTCGGCTACGGCTACTGGGCGATTCGCGAGAAGGCATCGGGCCGCTACGTCGGCGATCTCGGCTTCGCCGACTTTCACCGAGCGGTCGAGCCGTCGATTCGCGGCGTGCCGGAAGCCGGCTGGGCGCTCGCGAGCTGGGCGCACGGGATGGGCTACGCGACCGAAGCGCTGTCGTACGCGCTCGGCTGGCTCGATGCGCAGAACCGGTTCGAACGCAGCGTGTGCCTGATCGCGCCGACCAACGTCGCGTCGATCCGTGTCGCGCAGAAGGCCGGGTATGCCGATCCGGTGCGGATCCGCTTCAACGACACCGATTCGCTGCTGTTTTCGCGCGCGTGCCGGTAACCTCGATGCCGCGAGCCGGCGCCGCGGCATCGCCGGCTCGCGGCACAACTCCCCTTCGAACTGCGGCGTCAGCGCATCCCACGGCGCATCGTCGTGCAGCAGCCGGCACGCGCCGCGAACACGGCGTTGCCGAACTGCTCGGGCGGAATGCGCGATAGCGCCATCACGCGCGCTGTGAGGTTCTGCACACCGCTTTGCGTGCCAGCGCGTCGACCGCGCCAACGAACGTCCCGGCCATCGGCGCATTCGCGCTGACTGCCTCGTTGCAGGAGCCGGCCGCCCCCTGCAAGCAGGTTCATCCATGAGCATCGAGGGGATTCGCATCACCGCGGCACGCGCGCATCCGTGTTGCGGGCGGTAGCGCGAATGACCGTTAGTTGCAATTTAGCAGTTCCGTCGAGGTCCGGGAAGCCGAAACGCCGTGCCGATCTTCGGTCATACCTGCGCCATCCGCCCGGACCCGGCCCGCCGCAACGAAACCCGACGGCGGCCCGCCACCGGCCGGTGCGTTGCGGCGCAGTGCGTCAGCCGATATCGACGTCCTCGCGTTCGTCGCCCTGCAGCGCCAGCGCGGCGTTGACCAACCCGACCTGTGCGAGCGTGAACGGGAAATTCCCGCACATGCGTCGCGCCTTCACGTCGTATTCCTCGGCCAGCAGCCCGACATCGTTGCGCAGACCCAGCAGCCGCTTGAACAGCGCATGCGCATCGTCGTCGCGCCCCTGCATCCGGTACACCTGCGCGAGCCAGAACCCGGCCGCGACGAACGCACCTTCGTTGCCCTCGCAACCATCGCGGAAACGCGGCGGGTGATAACGGAACGGCAAGCCGTCCTCGACCAGCTCGCGCTCGATGGCCGCCACCGTCGCGGCGACGCGCGGGTCAGCCGCATCGAGCATCCCCGTCAGCGGAATCAGCAGCAGGCTCACGTCGAGCCCGTCGCCGTCGTAGCGGTCGACGAAGCGGCCGAGTTTCTCGTGATAGCCGCGCGAGAGCACGTCCGCATGCACGGTAGCGGCCCAGCGCCGCCATTCGTCGAGCGGCGCATGATGGCCGAACGCGCGCGCGGAACGGCACGCGCTTTCGACGGCCGCCCACACCATCACCTTCGACGACGTGAACTGGTGCCGGCCGCTGCGCACTTCCCAGATCCCTTCGTCCGGCTCGCGCCAGATCGTCGCGAGATGCTCGAGCAGCCGCCGTTCCAGCATCCAGGCGTCGTCGTCGGGCGGCAGCCCGTGCCGGCGGGCCTGATACAGCGCCGCCAGCACCTCGCCGTACACGTCGAGCTGCAGCTGTTCGGCCGCCGCGTTGCCGAAGCGCACCGGCTGCGCGCCTTCGTAGCCGGCCAGGTGAGCGGCTTCCCATTCGTCCGCGCGCCGGCCGCCGTCGGCGGCGTACAGCACCTGCAATTGCGCCGGATGATCGGCGATCGCGCGCACCAGCCAGTCGCGCCAGCGCGCGGCCTCCTCGCGGTAGCCGCAGCGCACCAGCGCGCGCAGCGTGAAGCTCGCGTCGCGCAGCCAGCAGAACCGGTAATCCCAGTTGCGCGCGCCGCCGAAGTGCTCGGGCAGCGAGCTGGTCGGCGCCGCGACGATGCCGCCGGTGCGCACGCTCGACAGCAGCTTCACCGTGATCAGCGCACGCTCGATCGCGTCGCGATACGGGCCCTGCGCCGCGTTGCACTTCGACCAGACGTGCCAGAACGCCTGCGTGTCGCGCAGCGACGCGTAGGCATCCGGCACGCACGGCGGCCGGTCGTACGAGCGCGCGTAGCTGATGCAGAAGTCCGCTTGCTCGCCCGCCGCGATGCGCTGCGTGCCGACGAGCCGGTCGTCCCGCACGTCGAGGCGCGTGTCGGCATCGAGCCACATCGCGTCGCCGCCCGTCAGCATCCGCCAGCGCCGGCCGAAACGGCGGCACCACGGCAGCGCGTTGCCGTAGTCGAAACGCACGCCGAGATCGACGTCGAACTCGACCGTGCCGCGCTCGCCGCGCACGCTGCGGATCAGGCACGGGTCGGGCGCCGCCCAGCTCATCCAGTCGATCATGACGGCGCAACCCGATGACGTCTCGAACGTCGTTTCGAGCACCGCGGTGGCAGGCAGGTAACGGCGCGTCGCTCGGGCGCCCGGCTCGCGCGGCGCGATGCGGAAGCGGCCGTTGCCGGGCGTGCCGACGAGTGCGGCGAAGCATGGCGGCGAATCGAAGTCCGGCCAGCACAGCCAGTCGATGCTGCCGTCGAGCGCGACGAGCGCGGCACTGCGGCCGTCGCCGATCAGCGCGTAGTCCTCGATCCGCATCGCGCTCACCGATCGGGCTTGCGCGCGGCGGCAAAAGCAGCCACGCGCATGGCGAACACCGCGCCGCACGCCATCGCGCGCGATGCGCCGAGCCCGGCTTCGGCACCGGTGCGGCGCGCTTCGCATGCGGTGTCGTGCAGCGCCCGCGGATCGCGTGCAATCAGTGCGACGTTCGCGCCGTGTCGCGCGAACGCGTGAGCGGTCGCGCGGCCGACGCCGGTGATCGCGACGGTCTTCACGGTTGATCCCTCCCGTTTTTTCATGCTGGCCATCAATCGGCGTAGCAAGCGGCGTGCCGCAGGCCGGGCCGACCATCCGATCCGGGCGCGCACCGTGAACGGTCGCCAAATTTACAAGCAGGCTGTAACACGCCGGACGTTGCGTACGCAACGCCCGCGCCGCGCACGCACGGAAATTGCTCCGCCGCGAACGGCGGTGGTCATCCCGTCGAATCCGTCGTGCTGCTGTCGAGCAGCGTGTTCGTGTGGTTCGCCGAGCGCGCGGTGGCCGCGCTCGCCGTCGCGCTGGTGCTCGGCGTCGCGTTCGCGCTCGTTCAGCTGCACGAGTGGCGCGACCATCCGTACGGCCCGACCGCGCACCTGTACGGCAGTCTGTACCTCACGATCACCGGCTTCCACTTCGCGCACGTGGTGGCCGGCCTCGCCATCCTCGCGCTGCTCGCCGGCTGGACGGCCGCCGGCTTCTTCTGCCTCGAGCGGCGCGTCGCGCTGACGGTCGGCGGACTCTACTGGCACTTCGTCGACATCGTGTGGCACGCCGACGTGCGGGTCGCACCATTGGGTCCATCATGCCGGACGGCGGAACGACAGGCCCGTGAAGAAGTGGCCCGACATCGCTTCGGCCATCGGGTCCGGCAACGCATCGGGCATCGTCATGTTCAACGCGCACAGGCCGTCGACGAGCGCGATGACCGCGCGTGCGTAGTCGGCGCAACGCATGGGCGAGTTCGTGTTCGCGCGTTCGCACCACCGCTCGATGAGGCGTGCCGTCAGCGCGCGCCGTTCGGCGCATAGTGCGTCCAGGTGCTGCCGGAACGGCGTATCGCGCATCGCGTGCAGCCGTGCTTCGGCCCAGAGGATGTCGCTGTCGCGGTCGCGATGGCATCGCACGCGGACGATGGCGAGCTGCACGGACAGGTCGGCGACCACCGTCTCGACGTCCAGAAGCGCACGAAGGCTCTGCAGTATCCGCTGGTGATCGATTCGAAGCCATTCGACAAAGAGCTCGCACTTGCTGCTGAAATTCGAATAAAACGCACCGCGCGTGTAGCCCGCGTGCGCGACGATATCCTCGACGCTGGTCGCGGCCAATCCTTTTCTCGCGATGCTCGACGCCGCCGCATCGAGCAGGCGCTGCCGCGTCCGTGCGCGGCTTTGCGCGCGCGTCATTCGTGTGGGCGGCATACCGCAACGCACCCGTTCAGGCTGGCAATGACAGTCATTGGCGCATGTCCGGCCGAGCCAGCCACATTCCGAAGATCCCGCTACCGGCTCGCAACGGCTTCGGCTTCCGGCGCCTGCCATCCGCCCCCGAGGGCCTTGAACGCGGCGACCGCCGCGCGCGCGGATTCGGTTTGCGCCTGCACGCGCTCGTCCGACGCGCGCAGCAGGCTTTCGTCGGCCTGCAACACTTCGATCAGGCTGACGACGCCTTTCTGGTACGCCGCAAACGACGCGGCCCTCGCGCGGCCAAGCGAATCCACGCCGCCGGTGAGAACGGCAGCCTGCTCGTCGCGCTTGACGAGCGCCGAGAACGCGTTTTCGACGTCCTCGGTCGCGTGCAGCGCCGCGAGCCGATACGCGGCGAGCATTTCGGCATCCCGTCCCTTGGCCTGCGCGATCTGCGCATTGATCCGGCCGAAGTCGAACAGGCGCCAGCGCAGGCCGAGTACGCCGGCAGCCTGGTTCGCGCCGCCGGCAAACAGGTTGCCCGCGCCCATCGTCGTCGCGCTGCCGATCAATCCGCTCAGCGAGAACTTCGGGTAATACTCGGCAATGGCCACGCCGATGCGCGCGTTCGACGCCGCAAGGCGCCGCTCGGCGACGATCAGGTCGGGCCGCCGCCTGAGCAGTTCGCCTGGCGTGCCCGTCGCCGCGATCCGCGGAGCAACCGGAAGGTCGCCGCCGTCGAGCAATTCCGCGCGATGCGTGCCGGGTTGCGAACCGAGCATCACGTCGAGCGCATTCATCGCCGCGTCCAGCGCCGCCTCGAGCACCGGCACCGTTGCGCGAACCTGGGCGAGCGCGCCTTCGGCCTGCCTGACCTGAAGCTCCGCCGCGAGCCCCTTTCCATACAGCAGATTGATGGTCGACAACAGGTCCTGCTCGGTCTGCACCTGATGCCGCGCGACCTTCAGGCGGCCCTGCAGCCCGCGGATCGTGATGTACGTGTCCGCGGTTTGCGCGGCGACGGCAAGCCGCGTCGCGACTGCCGCCGCTTCAGATGCCTGATAATCGGCGAGTGCCGCTTCGCGGCCGCGCCGCAATCCTCCGAATACGTCCAGTTCCCAGCTCGCGTTGAAGTCGCCCTCATAGTCGTTGCCGTGGCGGTCGAAACCGGGCGTCGAATTCAGCACGCGTCCCAACGGCGTTTCGACCGACTGGTAGACCCGTGCTGCCTGCCCGCTCACATTGCCCGAGGGCAGCAGCGCTGCATTTGCCGCACCGAGCCCTGCACGCGCTTGCGTGACGCGTGCGGCGGCCTGCGCGAGATCGAGGTTCTGCGCGAGCGCGAGCGTGACGAACCGTGTCAGTTGCGGATCGCCGAAGCCCGTCCACCACGTCGCGAGCTCGGCTTCGGCCGCCGCGCGGCGCTGATCCACGGCGCTCTGGCCCTGGAACCGTTGCGGCATGGCCACGTCCGGCCGCACGTAGTCGGGACCGACGGCGCATCCCGCCGACAGGATCGCGGCAAGCACCGCGGCAACGATGGGTTTGGGTAGCATGACGGTTTTAGCAAGGACCAGATGGTGACTATAATACCAAATAGTCACTCGTTGTCCATTCCCGTCACCCGCAGCCCATGAAAAAAAACCTCCCTTCCCCGGCCCCCGCGCGCGGCCCGGCCGACCACGACGTGCGGGACCAGATCGTGGCGGCCGCGACCGAGCACTTCAGCCGGTACGGCTATGAAAAGACGACCGTGTCCGACCTCGCGAAGGCCATCGGTTTCTCGAAGGCCTATATCTACAAGTTCTTTGAGTCGAAGCAGGCGATCGGCGAGATGATCTGCGCGAACTGCCTGCACGAGATCGAAACCGACGTGCGCGCCGCCGTCGCGGAAGCCGAGCTGCCGACCGAAAAGCTGCGGCGGATGTTCAAGGTCTTTACCGAAGCGAGCCTGCGGCTGTTCTTCCGCGACCGCAAGCTGTACGACATCGCCGCGTCGGCCGCCACCGGCAACTGGCAGGCGGTGCAGGCCTATGAAGCACGCGTGCAGAAGCTGCTGCAGGACGTGCTGCAGCAAGGCCGGCAAAGCGGCGAGTTCGAGCGCAAGACGCCGCTGGACGAAACCGTGACGGCGATCTACCTGGTGATGCGCCCCTATCTGAATCCGCTGCTGCTGCAGTACAACCTCGACACGACCGACGCGGCGCCCACGCAACTGTCGAGCCTCGTCCTGCGCAGTCTCGCCCCCTGAATCGACGTCGCTTGTGACCATTGACTATCTTAGTCACTAGATACACAATGAAAGCCCCGATCACTTCGTCAGTGGGTCTTTCATGGTCCGGCGTCGCCTCGCTCTCCTCGCAGTCGCTTCCGCACTGCCCCTCGCGCTAGCCGCCTGCAGCGGAAAAGCGCCTTCCGATCCGCGCACGGAGGCGCCGCTCGTGCGGACCGCCATCGTGCAGGCGGCCGTTCCCGCGTCCCGCTCGTTCACCGGAACCGTCGCCGCACGCGTGCAGAGCGACCTCGGGTTCCGGGTGTCCGGCAAGGTGCTGGAGCGGCTCGTCGACGCCGGACAAACCGTCCGGCGCGGCCAGCCGCTGATGCGGATCGATCCCGTCGACCTGAAGCTCGCGGCCCGCGCACGCGACGAAGCCGTGGCCGCCGCACGGGCACGCGCGCGGCAGACCGCCGAGGACGAAGCCCGCTACCGCGACCTGCGCGGCACCGGCGCGATTTCGGCATCGGCCTATGACCAGATCAAGGCGGCGGCCGATGCCGCGCAAGCGCAGTTGAGCGCCGCCGAGGCCGACGCCGGCGTCGCGCGCAATGCGACCGGCTATGCGGAACTCGTCGCGGACGGCGACGGCGTCGTGATGGAAACGCTCGCGGAACCCGGCCAGGTCGTCAGCGCGGGCCAGCCGGTGGTGCGGCTCGCGCACGCCGGCAGCCGGGAGGCCGTGATCCAGCTGCCCGAAACCGTGCGCCCGGCGCTCGGGTCGATTGCGCAGGCCGAGCTGTTCGGCAAGCAGGACGCGGGCGTTCCCGCGACGCTGCGCCAGCTCTCCGATACCGCGGATGCCAGAACGCGTACGTTCGAGGCACGCTATGTGCTGCAAGGTGCATCGGCCGGCGCACCGCTGGGCGCAACCGTCACGATCCGGATCGCGGACGACGCGCGCGCGGCGCCGCCAACCGGCCTGCAGGTGCCGATCGGCGCGCTGCTGGACGCAGGCAAAGGGCCCGGCGTCTGGGTCGTCGCCGGCAATCCGGCCAGGGTGGCGTGGCGGCCGGTCAGGCTCGAGCATCTGGACGACGACAGCGCCCGCGTATCCGGCGCCCTGAAGCAAGGCGACCAGGTCGTCGCGCTCGGCGCCCAATTGCTGCGCGAAGGCGAACCGGTCCGCGTGTCCCCGCCGGCCGTCGCGGTCGCAAGCGAAGGAGCACGGCCGTGAGCGAGCGCCGATTCAACCTGTCGGCGCTCGCGGTGCGCGAGCGCGCGATCACGCTGTTCCTGATCTGCCTGATTTCGCTCGCCGGGCTCGTGTCGTTCTTCAAGCTGGGCCGCGCGGAGGACCCCGCGTTCACCGTCAAGGTGATGACCATCGTCACCGCATGGCCAGGCGCCACCGCGCAGGAAATGCACGACCAGGTTGCCGAAAAGATCGAAAAACGCATGCAGGAACTGCGCTGGTACGACCGGACCGAAACCTATACGCGCCCCGGCCTGGCGTTCACGACGCTGACGTTACTCGACAGCACGCCGCCGTCCGAGGTGCAGGAGCAGTTCTATCAGGCGCGCAAGAAGATCGGCGACGTGGCGAACGATCTTCCGGCCGGCGTGATCGGTCCGATGGTCAACGACGAATACGCGGACGTCACGTTCGCGCTGTTCGCGCTGAAGGCCAAGGGCGAACCGCAGCGTCTGCTGGTGCGCGATGCGGAGATGCTGCGCCAACGGCTGCTGCACGTGCCGGGCGTGAAGAAGGTCGACATCATCGGCGAGCAGGCGGAGCGCATTTACGTGCAGTTGTCGCACGACCGGCTCGCGACGCTCGGCGTGAGCCCGCAGGACGTGTTCGCGGCGCTCAACGGACAGAACGCGCTGACACCGGCCGGCTCCGTGGAGACGCGCGGGCCGGAGATCTTCATTCGCGTGGACGGCGCGTTCGACAAGCTGCAGAAGATTCGCGACACGCCGATCGTCGCGCAGGGCCGCACGCTGAAGCTGTCGGACATCGCCACCGTCGAGCGCGGTTACGAAGACCCGTCGACGTTCATGATCCGCAACAACGGCGAACCCGCGCTGCTGCTCGGCATCGTGATGCGCGACGGCTGGAACGGGCTCGACCTCGGCCGCGCGCTGGACCACGAAGTCGGCGCGATCAATACCGGGCTGCCGCTCGGCATGAGCCTGACCAAGGTGACCGACCAGTCCGTGAACATCAGCTCGGCCGTCGACGAATTCATGGTCAAGTTCTTCGCCGCGCTGCTCGTCGTGATGCTGGTGAGCTTCGTCAGCATGGGCTGGCGCGTCGGCCTCGTCGTCGCCGCGGCCGTGCCGCTGACGCTCGCGGTGGTATTCGTCGTGATGGCCGCGACCGGCAAGAACTTCGACCGCATCACGCTCGGCTCGCTGATCCTCGCGCTCGGCCTGCTGGTCGACGACGCGATCATCGCGATCGAGATGATGGTCGTGAAGATGGAGGAAGGCTACGACCGCGTGGCCGCGTCAGCCTATGCGTGGAGCCATACGGCCGCGCCGATGCTGGCCGGCACGCTGGTGACCGCGGTCGGCTTCATGCCGAACGGCTTCGCGCGCTCCACCGCGGGCGAATACACCAGCAACATGTTCTGGATCGTCGGGATCGCGCTGATCGCATCATGGGTCGTGGCGGTGGTGTTCACGCCGTACCTCGGCGTGAAGATGCTGCCCGACTTCAAGAAGGTCGAAGGCGGTCACGACGCGATCTACGATACGCCCCGCTACAACCGCTTCCGCCGACTGCTGACGCGCGTGGTCGCCCGCAAATGGCTCGTCGCCGGGTCGGTCGTCGGCCTGTTCGTGCTCGCGATGCTCGGGATGGCGATCGTCAAGAAGCAGTTTTTCCCCATCTCCGATCGGCCCGAGGTGCTGATCGAGGTGCAGATGCCGTACGGCACGTCGATCTCGCAAACCAGCGCCGCGACGTCGAAGGTCGAAGCGTGGCTCGCGAAGCAGAAGGAAGCGAGGATCGTCACCGCGTACGTCGGCCAGGGCGCGCCGCGCTTTTATCTGGCGATGGGGCCGGAGCTGCCCGATCCGTCGTTCGCGAAGATCGTCGTGCGCACCGACAGCCAGGACGAGCGCGACGCGTTGAAGGCGCGCCTGCGGCGGGCCATCGCCGACGGCCTCGCGCCCGAAGCGCGCGTGCGCGTGACGCAGCTCGTGTTCGGTCCGTATTCGCCGTTTCCGGTCGCGTATCGGGTCACGGGCCCCGATCCGGACAAGCTGCGCGGCATCGCGGCCGACGTCGAGCGCGTGATGACCGGCAGCCCGATGATGCGCACGGTCAATGCCGACTGGGGCACGCGCGCGCCGACGCTGCACTTCACGTTGCAACAGGACCGCTTGCAGGCAGTCGGGTTGACGTCCAGCGCGGTCGCGCAGCAACTGCAGTTCCTGCTTACCGGGGTGCCCGTCACCGCGGTGCGCGAGGATATCCGGACCGTGCAGGTGATCGCACGTTCGGGCGGCGATGCGCGGCTCGACCCGGCGCGGCTCGACGACTTCACGCTGGCCGGCGCGAACGGGCAGCGCATTCCGCTGTCGCAGGTCGGCAAGGTCGACGTGCAGATGGAGGAGCCGATCATGCGCTGGCGCGATCGCGTGCCGACGATCACGGTGCGCGGCGACATCGCCGACGGCTTGCAGCCGCCTGACGTATCGGCCGCCATCACGAAGCAGCTTCAGCCGATCGTCGACAAGCTGCCGAGCGGCTATCGGATCGAGCAGGCCGGCTCCATCGAGGAATCGGGCAAGGCGACGACTGCGATGCTGCCGCTGTTCCCGATCATGCTGGCGATCACGCTCGTCATCATCATCTTCCAGGTGCGCTCGATCTCCGCGATGGTGATGGTGTTCATGACGAGCCCGCTCGGGCTGATCGGCGTCGTGCCGACGCTGATCCTGTTCCGCCAGCCGTTCGGCATCAATGCGCTGGTCGGCCTCATCGCGCTGTCGGGCATCCTGATGCGCAACACGCTGATCCTGATCGGCCAGATTCACCAGAACGAACAGGCGGGACTGGATCCGTTCCACGCGGTCGTCGAAGCGACCGTGCAGCGGGCGCGCCCGGTGATCCTCACCGCCATGGCGGCCGTGCTCGCGTTCATTCCGCTCACGCATTCGGTGTTCTGGGGAACGCTCGCGTACACGCTGATCGGCGGCACGTTCGCCGGGACGATCCTCACGCTGGTGTTCCTGCCGGCGATGTACGCGATCTGGTACAGGATCCGGCCCGGCCATTCCGCCGGTTCGCGCCACGGCCGGCATGAACCGGCCTCGCGTGCCGAGCCTGCACTTCAGCCTGCGCTGGACGCGCGCAATTGACGCCCCCATTCACCGTATCGAAGGAAACAGCCATGTCGAATTCCACCGTTGTCGTCGTGACCGGCGTATCGTCGGGCATCGGGCGCGCCGCCGCAGAGCAGTTTGCCAGGCGCGGGTGCCGCGTATTCGGCACCGTGCGCAGTATCGCGCGAACGGCGCCCGTCGCCGGCGTCGAGCTGATCGAGATGGACGTTCGTGACGACGCGTCCGTTCAATCAGGTATTCAAACGATCATCGATCGCGCCGCGCGTATCGACGTGCTCGTGAACAATGCGGGCACGAGCCTGATCGGCGCGGTGGAGGAAACCTCCGTGACGGAAGCCGCGGCGTTGTTCGACACCAACGTATTCAGCATCCTGCGTACGACCCATGCGGTGCTTCCGCACATGCGGGCACAACGGCGCGGACGGATCGTCAATGTCAGCTCGGTGCTCGGCTTCCTGCCGGCGCCCTATATGGGACTCTATTCGGCATCCAAACATGCGGTGGAGGGTTTGACCGAATCGCTGGATCACGAGCTGCGCCAGTTCGGCATTCGCGCGACGCTGGTCGAACCGTCGTTTACGCGGACCAACCTGGACGTCAATGCGCCGCAGGCAAGCGCGCCGATCGCCGATTACGACCGCGAGCGAATGCTTGCGTCGCGCGCCGTCGTCGACAGCGTGAAAACCGCGCCGGCCCCCGATGGCGTGGCCGCCACCCTCGTCGACGCAGCGCTCGGCGCATGGCGGATGCGACGGACGCCGACCGGCGAGGCGTCGCTGTTGCGCAAGTTGCGGCGCTTCATGCCGGCCGGCCCGGTCGATTCGAGCCTGCGGAAAAAATTCCGGCTCGCGTGACGCGGCGGGCCGACGAAACATCCTTGAACGAGGTATCCACCATGGAGATCGGCATCATCGGAACCGGCAATATCGGCGGGACGCTTGCGCGCCGGCTGAAGGTGGCCGGGCACGACGTGCGGGTCGCGAATTCGAAGGGGCCGAAGGGCGTGCAGCCCTTCGCGAAGGAAATCGGTGCGCACGCCGTCGACGCGACGGCGTGCGTCAATTCCATCTGGATTTCGGATTCGGCAAGGATTTCAGAGCCGAATTCGAGGTCGTCAATATCGCGGCGTCCGGCAACGTCGTGCCGAGCGAACGCGTGGACACCTTCTTTCACACCAGGGGCGGCACGATCGTGCTGCCCGTCATGGGAACGCTCACGATCGAAGACGGCATGATCACCGTGTGGCGCGACTATTTCGATCCCACCGATTTCGATCGGCAGCTTGCGTCGATCAAGCGCTAAATCGCGCATTCACGACTTCGCGCATCGATATCCAGGACCAAGGTCGAGCCTCTCGGCTCGACCCATGATTGGCCAGGACCTAACGTCCCCGATGCGACACGCTCATGGCGAAGTGCACGTATAGTCCTGCGACTTGCGGATTGATTGGACACCACCCCGTCCACGATCCCGTCTGCCGCATCGCATTTGTCTCGAATCGCTTTCGCGAGCAGCGAAATCCTTCGTCTCCTCCTGATTGGAATGGCATCGCGTCACGGTCGGGGACGCCAGGACATGCTGCCTGCGTCGTGCGTGCGCATTGGTCTCGCGCGTGACATTCAGACGAGACACATGCCATTTCCAGGAAAACACCTAAGGATGGTGTTCAGAACTCGTTTTGCCGCACTGAGCCATCAACATAGAGCCGATGCGGTGCAAGCGGTGCGACACCTGGCTCGAATGCAGCGCGACGTTCGGCATAAAGAAGGCGCCGATTGCCTCCCCGCTCGGGCGGCTTTTGCGCTCATGCAATGGCCTCGCGCATCAGTCGTTCGCGCGTCATCCACAGATTGCTCAGAGCGAGCAGCGTGTGCAACTGCTGCGTGTTCTTCATCAAGCCGCGATAGGTGTCAACGCCGATTGAAATTTGACCAGGTGGGGGTGCGGACAAAATCTTGGACTACCTTGGAGGTAGTTCATGTATTCATACGAAGACCGCGTTCGAGCGGTTCAGCTCTACATCAAGTACGGCAGGAGCGCAGCGGCAACTATTCGCGAGCTGGGATATCCTTCGCGCAAGAACTTGGCACGGTGGTACCGTGCGTTCGTTGAGGTTGGCGATTTGCCGGCGGGCTATCGCCGCTCCAGGCCACGTTACTCCACCGAACAGAAGCAAATCGCTGTCGAGCATTATTTGAGTCATGGCTGCAATTTTGCCGGGACCACGAGAGCACTGGGGTATCCGTGTCGCGCAGTGCTGGCCGCGTGGGTCTACGAGCTATGCCCCGATATTCGGAAACGTCTTGTCAGCAATGCTCGGAATGTGCCGTCGTCGCCAGTGTTGAGGCAGGCAGCGGTCATTGAGCTGTGCACCAGAGACGAAGGTGCACGTGTGATCGCGGAAAAGATAGGCGTGAGCAGGCCGACGCTATACAACTGGAAAAATAAGCTACTCGGTCGAGAGGCTCCGGCATCCATGAAACGCCATAAGAATCCGGCATCGGCTCCTGAGCGGGCAGAACTGGAGCAGCAGCTGGAATCGCTTCGACGCGACATACGGCAGCTGCAACTCGAACACGACATCCTGAAGAAGGCCAATGAACTGTTAAAAAAAGGCCTGGGCATCGACCCGCGGCTCCTGAGCAATCGGGAGAAGACGACGCTGGTTGATGCCCTGAGGCAAATCTATGCACTGCCAGAACTGCTCGCCGTATTGGGTCTTGCCCGCAGTTCCTACTTTTACCATCGTGCACGACTGCTTGTTGCTGACAAGTATGCTCGCGTGCGTCACGTCATCACAGACATCTTCGAACTCAATTACCGTTGCTACGGCTATCGCCGGATACGCGCGGCACTTGGTAAGCAGCAGGTCTTCATATCGGAGAAAGTCGTGCGACGCTTGATGAGGCAAGAAGGCTTGACCGCTGGCAGTGCCCGCCGGCGTCGCTACGGCTCCTATCAAGGCGAAATAGGTCCCGCGCCAGAAAACCTCGTCAATCGCGATTTCCGGGCGGCGGCGCCGAATAAAAAGTGGCTCACCGACATTACGGAATTCCAGATTCCAGCCGGCAAGGTGTATCTATCGCCCGTGATCGACTGCTTTGATGGGCTCGTTGTCAGTTGGTCGATCAGCACGCGTCCGGACGCCGAGCTTGTGAATACCATGCTCGACGCAGCGATCGAGACAGTGGCCAACAGCCAACACCAGCCAATGGTCCACTCCGATCGCGGTGCGCACTATCGCTGGCCGGGGTGGCTCTCACGGATGCGCGATGCGAAGCTGATTCGCTCGATGTCGCGCAAAGGTTGCTCGCCCGACAATGCGGCATGCGAAGGTTTCTTCGGCCGATTGAAAACGGAACTGTTCTATCCTCGGACCTGGCAGGCTACAAGCATCGAGCAGTTCATCGAGGCGGTCGATTCTTACATCCGCTGGTACAACGCCAAGCGGATTAAGATCTCGCTTGGCTCACTGAGTCCGCTCGAATACCGGGAGCGCCTCGGGCTCGCGGCATAAACCAGTCCAAGATTCTAGCCGCACCCCCGGTGGGTCATTTTTACATCGGCGCTAACAGATAGCGCACCTTCAGATGCCACCGTGCGCGGCGATGAACATGGCGACGGCCGAGCGACAATAGGATTCGATTTCGTTGTCGTCCCCTGCTCTCGCCTCATCGAAGCGTGCGATAAGCAGGAGATCGGATCCTTTGAAAAGCGCGGCAAACAAGCGGGCGGACCGGTGAGCATCGGGTACGTTCAGAGTCGCTTTCGCGTGCAACTGACGCAACACGGCCTCGATTTGGGCGATGACATGGGCGGGCCCGGCTTCGTAATGGAGCTTGCTTAACGACTTTTGATTCGTCTTGTCGGCCAAAACCATGGCTTCGACACTGCGGACGTCCGGGCTCAACAGCGTGCGAAGCAGCGATGATCCCACCGCCATGAGCTGATCTTCAGCCGAACCGTCGACGCCTTCGGAAAGGGTCTGTGGTGCAAACTGATGGCAGTGGGCCGCCATGGCCGCGCTGAACAGCGCCTCCTTGTTCTCGAAGTGCCGATAGATGCTTAGCTTGGATATCTTCGCCCGCTGGGCGACCTTGTCCATGGTCGTCGCTTGAAAACCCAATTCCACAAAGAGTTCGCAGGCGGCGTCGACGATCGTTTGGCGAAGCGCCTCGTTGGCGGGCCGGCCGCGCCGGCCCTGGTTGTTTTCGGTCACGACAATTCCAGTACTTGACAGTATTCAAATTCTTGCACTACGATACCACGCAGTATCTTAAATGTGCAAGCCAAGGGTAGGTTTCAACCGGTTGTCCAAATCAGGTTTCCCCGGAGCGCCCGGCGATATCGAATGCGGCATTGTCCGGCCGGTCAATACAGCCATGGGCAACTTTCTCGCCAATGCCGAAGCCCTGCTCGCTACCCGTCTTGAGCGCGTATCGCTGGACGATATTGCACACCACGCCCAGCCCCCCCTCCATCCACAACACGGAGCTCCTCACCATGAATGACGTCATCATCATCGGCGGCAGCTTTGCCGGCCTCGCCGCCGCCCTGCAGCTCGGCCGTGCCCGCCGCAAGGTCACCGTTCTCGATACCGGCCGGCCGCGCAACCGCTTTGCCGGCCATTCGCATGGCCTGCTCGGCCACGATCACAAGCCGCCGCTGGACATCCTGGTCGAGGCGCGGCAGCAGCTGGCGCGCTATCCGACGATCAGGCTGGTCAATGCCCGGGCAGAGAGCGTGTCTGGCGCCATCGACGATTTCTGCGTCGTCACTGACGATAACGAAAGCCTAAGGGCGCGCCGCCTGATCCTGAGCTATGGCCTCGCCGACCAGATGCCTGATGTGCCGGGCTTTGCCGAAAGCTGGGGCACGTCCATCGTGCCCTGCCCCTATTGCGACGGCTTTGAAGTCGCCGGCCAGCATTGGGGCCTCGTTTGGTCCGGCCCGCAGTCGCACCAGTCTGCCAGGCTGTTCCGCGATTGGACTGACAAGTTGACTGTCTTCGCCGATGGTCATGACATTGCGCCCGATATCCAGGCCGATCTGGCGCGCCGCAACATACCTGTCGTCGATGGCCGGATCGTCGAGATCGCCCATCGCATGGGCCATATCACCACCGTCAATCTCGATACCCCCCGCAATGTCGCGGTCGACGTCCTGTTCGCCCAACCGCGCAACAAGCCGTCCGCAAGCCTGCATGAATCACTGGGCCTCGCGACGGTCGATACGCCCACCGGCATCGTCCTCAAGGTCGACGAGCGCCGCCAAACCAGCATGCCCGGCATCTACGCCGCCGGCGACCTCGCCACGCCCTTCTTGCCCTCGGTCACCCAGGCATCATCGCAGGGCGCGATGGCGGGTATCTTCGCCCAGCAGTCGATGCTGGTTTGAGAGCCCGGATTCCCTTCTCCGGTCGCATTGTCGCCTTCGAAGAGGCTGGCGTAGATCGGCGAGGTGAAGGAGGACGGATTGTCGAGTTTGACGGAATGGCAGGAGCGGGTGTCCTTCGAGTTCCGGCGCCAGGCGGCAGCGATCTCGACGCCTGAGACGATCTCTCGCAGGTCTTGCGCCTTATCGCAGGTGGAGGCGGGTTTGTTCGAGACGATGCGCGCCTTGGCATCGATTCGGCTCTCCCCTTGCCTCGAACAAAGGGGAGCTAGTTGAGAACGAATCAGAACAAGGAGAATTGAAATGAACGCGTCCCACCCAGGCACGTGAGAGCAAGAGAGGGGTGGATCCTCGCGGGCCAACGGCATCGATGTGCCCAGGTGGAAAATGCACGCATTCCCCGGCAACCGGAGGATCCACGATGAACAGTATGGCCGTGGGCGTCGATATCGCCAAGAACGTGTTCCAGGTGCATTACGTTGATCAGGCAAGCGGCGAGATCGTGAGCAAGGCGATCAAGCGGGCGAAGTTCCTGGAGCACTTCGTGAATCGTGACCGGTGCGTTGCTGATTCACGGCGCGCGCAGCGTACTGACGCACGCGAAGGAGCCTGGGCCATGGGTCGAGCAGATCAAGAAGCGACGGCCGACGAATGTTGTGATCGTCGCACTGGCCAACAAGATGGCGCGAACGATCTGGGCGGTACTCGCTCATGAGCAACCGTATCGAAAGGACTACATCAGCGTGAAACCACGCCTGATCGGTTCGTGCGAGGTAGAAGATCAACATTTACACAGGGTGAACGTCGAAAGGTTGCGCAGCAATCGAGTGTGATGACGAGCCAGGTAGGACCTGGGCCCGCCAAGCCTGAATGTCACCAAGAGCTTTGAGCTCGTTAGGAGAATGAGGCGCGGGCCAGCGGATTTCATAGGGGCCCGCAGCGGCGGTATCGACTGCATCAAGGCCGGATATAGAGCTGCAGCCCATCCTGTCTGTCGGAACACACGAGAACTGTTGCAAACGGGACGCGTTCATATAGATGACATGGCAGAGCAAAATGCCTATCAGGTCGCCGACTGGAATGGTCAAAGCGGGGAGCGCTGGGTCGCCAATCTGGCCCGGCTCGACGCCATGGTGGCGGTGTTCGGCCAGGCTGCGATCGAAGCCGCCGCGCCCGCGGCGGGTGAGCGCGTGCTGGACGTCGGTTGCGGCGCGGGCGCGTCGAGTCTGGCTCTGGCCGCCCGCGTCGGCGCGCGGGGGCAAGTGCTGGGCGTGGACATATCCGCACCGCTGATCGGCCGAGCGCTCGCGCTTGCGCCACAAGATACGCCGGTCGTGTTCCAGGTGGCCGACGCCAGCAGCGCCGAGCTGCCCGAGGGCGCGTTCGACATCCTGTTCTCGCGTTTCGGGGTAATGTTCTTCGACGATCCGACAGCGGCGTTCGCCCATATGCGACGCGCGCTGCGGCCGGGCGGGCGGGTCGCTTTCGTCTGCTGGCGCGGCGCGGCCGAAAACGATTGGGTGCGCGTGCCGATGGGCGCGCTCAAGGGCATCGTCCCGCCAAGCGCGCTGCCCGATCCCGAAGCGCCCGGCCCATTTTCGTTCGGCGACCGGGGGCGCGTGGCACGCATCCTGACGGCGGCCGGCTTCACCGATATCGCTATCGCGCCCTTCGATGCTTCCGTCCCGTTCGGCGAGGGCGGGACGCGGGACGCAGCGATCGACGACGCGGTGAAGATGACGCTCGAGGTCGGCCCGCTGTCGCGCGCGCTCGCTGATCAGCCCGACGACATCCGCGCCCGCGCCTCGGCCGCGGTTCGTGCCGCCTTCGCGGGCCTCCCTGGTGAGCGGTCGGTGATAATCGACGGCGCGGCGTGGATCGTTATGGCACGCAATCCGGCAAGCTGACAGGGATTAAGAGGCGAGACACCCCCGCTCGGTGGAGCCGGGCGTCTTTGGACGCTCAGACTGATGTCCCTTCTGGTTTGGAAGCCACCATTAGCGAGCCAGGGGATTTGATGGCGGGGTACAGCGTTTGCACGACACTCGAAAACGTTGGTGCACGTGCTTAGGGATGCTATTCAAAACTTTTGCCGGCCTCGCCTGTCGGAGAAGGATTCCCGAGCAGAGAGAAGTCCATGAAGCAAAGCGACCTTGGTCTGGACCTGAGCAACCGACGGACGTGTACGGGATTGTCGTCACCGCAAGCGAGCGCAAACGTTCGAGCCTCACTGTCGTGACACCGCTTTGATGGGACCCACTGCGGCAACGCACGGTGTCGAGAATTACACGCCGGACAAAGCCGTGATCGCTTCCCGGCTTCCAACCAGTTCCCGAAGTCGGAATTTCTGGATCTTTCCCGTGCCCGTCTTGGGCAGTACCCCGTGGACGACGCGAACGGGGCATTTGTAATGGGCAAGCCGTTCTCGGCAAAAGCGAATGATCTCGGCTTCGTCCGGAACCGCGGCGCCGGGCTTCAACTCGATGAAGGCGCACGGCGATTCACCCCATTTGGCATCGGGCTGAGCGACGACGGCCGCAATCAGCACCGCTGGATGCCGATGAAGAACATCTTCGACCTCGACCGAAGAAATATTCTCTCCACCCGAGATGATGACGTCTTTCGAGCGGTCGGTGATCTGGATATAGCCATCCGGATGCACCACGGCGACGTCGCCCGTGTGGAACCACCCGCCGCCGAACGCAGCCGCCGTAGCGGCCTCGTTCTTGAGGTAACCCTTCATCACGACATTGCCGCGAATCAGCAGTTCGCCTTGCGTCTTGCCGTCCCAAGGCACGGACGCACCGCTACCCTGATCCGCGACCCGCAGCCCCTCCAGGCCGGCCGCCCGACTTCCCTGTCTCGCCATGAGGCGCGCCTTGTCCTCCGACGTCAGTCCGCTCCACGCCGGCTCGACGAAGCAACTCACGGGCGTACCCGACGCTTCGGTGATGCCGTAGACGTGCTCCACTTCGAAGCCCATCTCCGACACTGCCTTCAGTACGGCAGCCGGTGGAGGTGAACCGGCCGTTCGCACACGAACCGTGTGCGGCACCGGCAAGTGCTCTGATTCGGGCGAACTGGCCAACGATGCGAGTACGATGGGCGCCGCGCAGAAATGGTCGACACGGTGCTGCCGAACTGCCTTGAAGATGTTCGAGGCCGTCACCTTTCGCAGGCAAACATGCGTGCCTGCCGCCGCCGTGACCGCCCATGCGAAACACCACCCGTTCGCATGAAACAACGGAAGCGTCCAGAGGTATACCGGGCGACGCGGCATGCCCCAATCCGTCAGTTGAAGCAGGCTCATCAGATACGTGCCGCGGTGGCTCGCGACCACGCCCTTGGGGTCGGACGTCGTTCCGGATGTGTAGTTCAGCGCGATTGCATCCCACTCGTCCGATGGCCAGACGCCGGGAAATTCGGGATCACCTTCGGCCAGGAACGCCTCGTACTCGATTTCTCCGATCGGGTCTCCGGACGTCGCCTCAATGTCGGCAATATCAATGATTAGCGGCTTGTTCTCGAGTTGTTCAAGCGCGCTTGCCGCCAACGAGGAAAACTCGCGGTCCACCAGCAGGATCTTGCATTCGCCATGACGCAGGATGAACCGAACGCCATCTGCATCGAGCCTGCAGTTGATCGCGTTCAGAACGGCCCCGGACAGCGGCACCCCGTGATGCGCCTCGATCATTGCCGGCGTGTTCGGCGCAAGGATGGATACCGTGTCCCCACGCTCGATCCCGCGCTTGACCAATGCGCTGGCAAGACGACGGCATCGCGCCCTCGTCTCTCGCCACGACTGCGTCGACTCTCCATGAATGATTGCAATGTGATCGGGATACTGGTCCGCGCATCGGTCGAGAAAATGAAGCGGTGTGAGCGGCACGTGATTGGCCTGCGTGCGCTCCAGCCCCTTTTCATAGATGTTTTCGCTCATTTCCACGTCTCCTCATCGGTTTATGACTGCGCGTCCGTGGACGTATTCCGTCCTTGATCTGCCAAAGCAGTCTAGAGAAGGTTCGGTACTCGAAATGTCTCCCCCGAGACATTCCCGCGGGCCTCGCTGATTTCATCGAAGCGAGACGCCGATTGTCTTGCGCAAGACATTGGCGTCGCGCGTAGATGGCTACTCTCGTCGTATGGACGTTCGGTTCGCACGATTGGATAGCGAGGTCATGGATGGAACGAGCAGCAGCACCGCCGCAGGAACTGTCGTCGATCAGATCGGCGGTCGAATGGGCAATTGCGACGCGACGCAGCGTCAGGGCTTATCTTCCGACGCCGGTGCCCGACGCGACCGTCACGGCAATTCTTGATGTGGCCCGCTACGCCGCGACCGGCGTGAACATTCAACCGTGGAAAGTCCAAGTCGTCACCGGCGCGGCTCGAGACCGCGTATGCAATGCGATCAGGAAAGTCGACGCCGATCCGTCGCTGGCGGACATGCACGCCGATGAGTGGAACTACTACCCGAACGAGTGGGTATCTCCATACATCGACAGACGGCGCACGCTCGGATGGACGCTATATGGGCTGCTCGGCATCCGAAAGGACGATAAACCGAGGATGCGCGAACAGCACGGGCGCAACTACCAATTCTTCGATGCACCCGTCGGGCTGTTCTTCACCATCGACCGCGTGATGCAGCAGGGCAGCCTGCTCGACTACGGCATGTTCCTGCAGAACATCATGATCGTCGCGCGCACCTATGGCCTCGGCACGTGCCCACAGGCCGCCTTCATGAAGTATCACAAGATCATCGAGGAGGAACTTGGCCTCGGGTCCGACGAAATGTTCCTGATTGGAATGAGCATGGGCTACGCGGACGAAAGCCGTGTTGAAAACGCCCTCGTGTCGGACAGGGCGCCCTCTTCTTCTTTCACCGTCCATCACACCACCTGAGTCCGCCGGCAGAGCGGTCGTCACTTGCAGCACCCGCGATATCCACAAGGAAATGGAGGAGACAATGAGTCACGAAATCGATGTCCAGAAGGTTATACATGGTGCAAGATTCTCCCGCTTTCACGGCTTGATCCTGTTCTGGTGTGTCCTGATCCTGGTTCTCGATGGCTACGATCTCGCCGTCGTCGGCGCGGCGCTTCCGTCGATCATGAAAGATATGGGCGTCAACGCGGCAAAGGCCGGCTTCATGGCGAGTTCGGCACTGTTCGGCATGATGTTTGGCGCCATTTACCTAGGAACGCTGGCCGACAAGATCGGTCGCCCGGTTTGCCTTTGCGCATGCATCGGGTTATTCAGCGCATTTACCGCTGCGGCCGGCCTCACACACGATCCCGTGTCCTTCAGCATCACGCGGTTTCTGGCCGGCCTCGGAATCGGCGGCGTCCTGCCGATCGTCACCGCTCAGATGGGCGAGTTCGCACCGCGTGCCATCCGGGCACGCCTCGTCACGATCGTGTTTGCCGGCTATTCGATCGGCGGGATTCTCGTCGCGCTGACGGGCAAGCAGATGATCGAATCCTATGGCTGGCAATCGGTCTTCTTTCTCGCGGGGACACCGGTGTTGCTCATCCCGTTCATCCTGATGACGATGCCCGATTCCCTCGCGTTCCTGATACGTAAAAATCGTGCCGCGAAAATAGAAACGACGATCCGCAAGATCGCGCCGGACGTGCGGCTTCAACCCGGCGACCGTTTCGTCATGCCACAGCAGGCAATGAGCAGCACGCCCGTGGCGAGCCTGTTCCGCGATGGCCGCGGATTCAGCACCGTCATGATCTGGGTCGCGTTCTTCATGGGGCTCTTCATGGTGTACGCGCTGAGCTCGTGGCTGACGAAACTCATGGCAATGTCGGGCTACAGCCTGGGGTCGGCATTGACGTTCGTACTCTTCTTCAACGTCGGCGCCGTCGCAGGCGCGATCGGCGGAGGCTGGCTTGGCGACAAGTACAACATCAAGTACGTGCTGGTGGCGTTCTACGCCACCGGGGCTGTCTCGCTGGCATTGATGGGATACACCAGGTCCACCGAACTGCTGTTCCCGATCGTGTTCGTGGTCGGCGGCTCGACGCTCGGCACCCAACTCCTCGCGTACGCGTATGCCGGGGAGTTCTACCCTGCGGTGATCCGGTCGACGGGCGTCGGGTTCGCGTCCGGCGTCGGTCGCCTCGGCGCGATTGCCGCCCCCTTGCTGATCGGCTTGTTGGTCACCATACGCCTGCCCCTTGAACAGAATTTCCTGGCGATCGCGCTTGCCGGCGTACTGGGTACCCTCGCGGTCACGATGATCGACCATCGCCGCAGCGCGGTGTCACGGCACGATGTGGGCGTGGCTCCCACGCGCGTCGATGCCACATCGTCCGCCAGCAGCTAGACGGCTCATTTCCCGCCGCGGGCTGGTCGAAACAGTTTGCAGCTCGCGTTCAGGCGCCGACGTTGCAGGATCACCGGCGCGGAACGCACCACGCGGGCAGCAGAGGCCGGAGTTCGCGCGGTGCTCCGTGCACGAGACGCCCGCCCCGCGCGCACCGCCCGTGCAGGCAATGTCGCCATCACGCAACCGTCACCGGCAATACCGGAGAGCCGGACACGCCACGCAAACAAAACGTGATGATCGCCGTCACGTGGGCGCTGGCTTGCTCGGCATCGGGTGCGGTGCCGCCGGTGAGCGGGACGACCAGTCCCTCGAACAGACACCCGACAATGCAGTCGGCCGAAGCCATCGCATCCTGTGCCGGGAATTCGCCGTTCGCCATCCCCTGCTCGATGATCGTCTTGAATACCCTCGCCAGCGCTCTGTGAAAGGTCAAGCGCATTGCCTCGACATCGGGCTCGACAGGTTCGGCGACCAGCGAATAGGCGAGGCGCCGGCCCTGCAACGCGCGGCTGGCGAACGTCCAGACGGCGGCACCGAGACGCTCCGCCGCTGTGCCGTCGCGCATGGCGATGCCGGCGACAACATCGACTTCACGCTGTGCCGTCGTCCTGACCACCTCGACCATCAGGTCCGTCTTGGATGCGAAATAGCGATACAGCGTGCCGATCGCGATTCCCGCGGCTTCCGCGATCGCATACATCTGCGCGTCGCGAAACCCCACTTCGGCCACCAGATCGCGCGCAGCCTTCACGATCAACGGATGCTTGTCGGCCCCTCTGCGGCGAACGCGAACACGCGCCGGACTAACTGGAATTTCCATTTCATTTACCGTCACATCCGAAGCACGCGCAGGCATCCCGCCGTGCTTCGCTGCACCACCACGATCGCAAAACGTTGAATCGTCTGACCGTTGGCTCCCTGTACATTGCGAATCATACGCCTATGCGAAAAACCAGGTAACGGTTCGTGGTGTGCCGGTACAAACACCTAGCGCCCGCGCCTTGACAGTGAGTATGCCGGAACCTACTCTTAAGCGAATTTCAATTCTATTTAACGGACTGGCCGGCACATCCTGATTTTCCGAACGGCCCATGCACCAAGTGATGCGTGGCGTCAGGAGCCCTCGCGCAACGGCACGCTACTGTTCCGAACGATGAACCAACTGTGTGGCATTCAAACCATCGACGCAAAGCGGGAAGCGGTGCCTCCGGCCGCGGAGATGACGCGGCCCTGCAACCGCGAGAATCTCGGCGTCCGAAAACATGACGACGACTCCAGCAACCCGGCCGCCGTCACCGTCGACGACTTTCTCGCCCGCTGCACGTGGTACGCCAATCTGACCGACGGCCAACAGGAAATGGTCAAACGAGATTGCTTCGACAGGTCCTACGCTCCCGGTGCAATCGCTTGCCACCGGGGCGACGCCGTGGATCATTGGCTCGGTGTGATCGAAGGCATCGTCAAAGTCGATACCGCGTCGAAAAAAGGCCGTGTCGTCACGTTCGCGGGCATCCCGGCGGGCTCGTGGTTCGGGGAGGGCAGCGTCCTGAAGGACGAACCTCGCGCCTACTCCGTCACCGCGGTCCGGGACAGCCGGTTGGCCTTCATGCCTCGTGCGACGTTTTTCTGGCTCCTGGAGAACAGTCATGCATTCAGCCGCTATGTGATCGACCAGCTCAACGCCCGATGCGGCTACTACATCGGTCTGGTTCAGAACTTGCGGATACAGGAGGCGCCCGCACGCGTGGCGTTTTGCCTGACCGAGCTCTTCAACCGGCAGTTGCATCCCGCCACGACGACGACGCTCGGCTTCTCGCAGGAAGAGATCGGCAGGCTTTCGGGGCTCTCCCGCCAAAACGCCAATCGCGCGCTGCGGACGTTGGCCGATGCAGGCCTCATCCTCGCCGAATACGGGGCCGTGCATATCCTGGATCTCGAAGGACTGAGGGAATTCGCGCACTCGGAGGATTGAATCCGCGCACGCGGGAGGAACAGACGGGCCGGCCTGCAATGAAGGCGCACTTCAGGGCCGGTGGAATCGGCTTTGGCGGGACCGCGATGCATCGCTTCGCTATTGGGTCCTGCCGCCATCGCTATCGCACCGCCACCGCCTTGATCTCGACGATATAGCCAGGCGAGCCGCCCAGCATGTGCGCGCCGACCGCCGTCCACGCCGGCTTCGGATGCGCGCCGAGGTAGCGGTCGCGCACCTGCATGAACAGCGGCAGGTCGCGCATGTCGGTATGGAACGTGGTCAGGTCGACCACGTCGTCGAGCGACGCACCGCCCGCCTCCAGCACGCGCTTCAGGTTCTCGAACGCCTGCACGATCTGCGCCTCGCGGTCTTCCACCAGTTGCATCGCCGCGTCACGGCCGATCTGGCCGGACACGTACACGGTATCGCCAACCTTGATCGCCGGCGCATAGCCGATTTTTTCGTACACGGCTTCCATGCCGGCCGGAATGATCGCCTCGCGTTTGTGCATGAGTGTCTCCGTGGCCGGGCTCGCGGCGCCGGCCGGTTGTGTGATTGTCGAATCGCGTGCACGCGCGGCTGCGGCACGTGCACGCCCGAGGCACCGGGTTCGGCAAGCCGCCGTCGCTCAACCCGTATCGCCGCCCGCGACCGGCAGCACCGTGCCGGTGATGTAGCTCGCGTCGTCGGACGCGAGGAACAGGATCGGCGCGATCTGCTCGTCCAGCGTGCCGTAGCGCTTGAAGAACGTCGAGTCGGTCACCTGCTTCACCGCCTCGGCCATCCACGCCTGTTCCTGCTCGTTGTCGCCGGCCGCGTTGCGCGGCACGCGGCGCGGCGGCGCCGTGGTGCCGCCCGGCGCGGTCGCGACCACGCGGATGTTGTGCTCCGCGTATTCCATCGCGAGCGCCGCCGTCAGCGCATTGACGCCGCCCTTCGCGGCCGAGTACGGCACGCGGCGAATCCCGCGCGTCGCGTTCGACGACACGTTGACGATCGTGCCGCCGCCCCCGGCCAGCAGATGCGGCAGCACCGCGTGGCAGCTATAGAGCGTCGGCATCAGCGAGCGGCGGATTTCCGCGTCGATCTGCGCGGGCTCGAACTCGGCGAACGGCCGCATCCGGATCGCACCGCCGACGCCGTTGATCAGCACGTCGATCCGGCCGAACGTCGCGACCGCGCACGCCATCGCCGCGTGCGCGCCGTCGTAGGTCTCGAGATCGGCGACGAAGCCGGCCGTGTTGCCGCCCGGCGCTTCGGCAGCCACCTCGGCCACGAAGTCCGCGCGATCGACGAACAGCACCCTGCCGCCCTCGGCCGCCGCGCGCAGCGCGACGCCGCGGCCGATGCCCTGCGCCGCGCCGGTGACGACGACAACCTTTCCGGAGAATCGTTGCATGGTCATGCCGCCTTCGCCGTCACGTTCGGCGTGAACTTCTCGTAGTGGAAGCTGTTGGGCTTCACGCCTGCGTCGTCGAAGTACTGGCGCACCGCGTCGACCATCGGCGGCGGGCCGCACAGATAGACGTCCACGTCGCCGTCGTTCAGCGCATCGGCCGGAATGTGCTGCGTGACCCAGCCCTTGCGTTCGTGGCTCGACGCCGCATCGGCGACGACGGTCGCGTAACTGAAGTTCGGCAGCTTCGCCGCATACGCCTCGATCGCGTCGACCAGCACGAGGTCGAGATCGCGCGTCACGCCGTAGATCAGGTGCACCTTCTGCTGCGAGCCGCCGCGCGCGAGCACCTCGAGCATCGACAGGAACGGCGCGAGGCCGGTGCCGCCCGCGAGGAACAGCAGCGGCCGCGCCACGTCGCGCAGGTAGAAGCTGCCGAGCGGCCCGTTCAGCTCCAGCGTGTCGCCTGGCGCGGCCGTCTCGAGCCACGTGCTCATCACGCCGCCCGGGATCTTCTTGATCAGGAAGCCGACCTTCGCGTCGCCCGGCGCGGACGAGAACGAGTACGACCGGTGCTGGCCGCTGCCCGGCACGCCGATGTTCACGTACTGGCCCGGCAGGAACGCCGGTGCGGCCGCGTCGACGTCGAGCTCGAGCACGATCGCCGCATCGTTGTGCTGCTCGACCTTCGTCACGGTCGCGGCAAACGCGCTGTGGCCGGTCTTGCACGCGACCGACGACGTCGGCACCGCGATCACGCAATCGCCTTGCGGCACCATCTGGCACGTCAGCACGAGGCCGCCGTCCTTCTCGTCCTCGGTGAGCGCGTCGTCGATGTAGTCGTCGCCGAGGTCGTAGCGGCCGCTTTCCGCGCGGCACTTGCAGGTGCCGCACACGCCGTCGGAGCAGTCCATCGGCAGGTTGATCTTCGCGCGGAATGCGGCGTCGAGCACCTTCTCGCCGGCCTTGCAGTCGATGAAGCGGGTCACCCCGTCCTCGAAGTTCAGTGCAATCTTGTAGGCGGACATGACATCGTCTCCCTGTATTACGTGTCGAAACAATCGGCGTCAGACGTGGTACACGTCGAGCACCTGCCGGATGTAGTCGTTCTTCAGCACGATCCTCTTGTTCGAGATCAGCAATGCGTCGCCCGAGCGGCGCAGCGTGACGAACATCGTGCCGAAGAAGTGATCGGTGACGCGGTAGCGGTGGTTGAGCGTGTGGAAGTTGTAGCGCACGTCCACCTCGCCGTCGCGCTCGGCCAGCACCTCGACGTTCGTCACGTTGTGGCTGGTACGCGGCTCGGGCGTCGACGCGCCGCTGCGCTCGGTCTTGATCCGGAACACGCGATCCTCGAGGCCGCCGCGATCCGCGTAGTACATCAGCGAGATCTGGCTGTGCGGATCGTCGGTCGGCCGGTCGTCGTCGTCCCATGCGGGCATCCAGTACGTGACGTCCTCCGTGTAGCAGGTCAGCCACGCGTCCCACTCGCGATCGTCGAGCAGGCGCGCTTCGCGATACAGCGCCGCGCAAATGGTCCGGTAATCGATGTTCATGCCTGTCCCTCCCCGCGTTCCTGCTTCAGCGCATCGCGCATCACGTGCACCCAGTGTTCGTGCTGGCACACGAACAGCCCTTCGTCCTCGCTGCGCTCGCCCGACATGCGCGGGTTCAGCCCCATCTTTCTCGCGTTCTCGTCCGGCCCGTCGATCCACAGCGGCGCGCCGCGCGACAGGTCGTTCCACATCGCCGTGATGCCCGCGTAGCCGGCCTGGCATGCGCGAAACTCCTCGAGGTCGTCGGCCGTGCCCATCCCGGTCACGTTGAAGAAATCCTCGTACTGGCGAATCCGCGTCGTGCGGTCGGCTTCGCTCTCGCCCTTCGGCGCGAAGCAGAAGATGCTGACTTCGGTCTTGTCGACGCCGAGCGGGCGCACCACGCGAATCTGCGTGCTGAACTGGTCCATCAGGAACACGTTCGGGTACACGCACAGGTTGCGGGTCTGGTTCACGATGAAGTCGGCCTGCACGTCGCCGACGCGCGCCTCGATCTCGTCACGGTGCTGGTACACCGGCCGCACTTCGGGGTTCATCGTCTTGGTCCACAGCAGGATGTGGCCGTTGTCGAAGCCGTACACGCCCGCGACCGACTTGCTCCAGCCGTTCGCATCGACGGCCTTGGTGCCGTCTTCCTTGCGGCGGCCCATCGTCGCCGCGTAGTTCCAGTGCACGGTGCTCACGTGATAGCCGTCGCAGCCGTTCTCCATCTGCATCTTCCAGTTGCCTTCGTAGATGTAGGAGGAGTTGCCGCGCAGCACCTCGAGCCCGTCCGGCGCCTGGTCGACGATCTGGTCGATGATCACGCGCGCCTCGCCGAGGTAGTCCTCGAGCGGCAGCACGTCGTCGCCGAGGCTGCCGAACAGGAAGCCGCGATAGTTCTGGAAGCGCGCGACCTTCTTCAGGTCGTGCGAGCCGTGCGTGTTGAACTGCACCGGATACTCGGTCGTCTTCTCGTCCTTCACCTTCAGCAGCTTGCCGGTGTTCGAGAAGGTCCAGCCGTGGAACGGGCAGGTGAAGCTGCCCTTGTTGCCGTGCTTGCGGCGGCACAGCATCGCGCCCTTGTGCGCGCAGGCATTGATCACCGCGTGCAGCTCGCCGGTCTTGTCGCGCGTGATGACGACCGGCTGGCGGCCGATCCACGTCGTGTAGTAATCGTTGTTGTTCGGGATCTGGCTCTCGTGCGCGAGGTACACCCAGTTGCGCTCGAAGATGTGCTTCATCTCGAGCTCGTACAGCGCCTCGTTCGTGAAGATGTCGCGGCGGCAGCGGAAGACGCCGGCCTCCTTGTCGTCCTGCACGGCGGTGGCGAGCAGGTGGTCCAGTTCGGTGGTGGGGTCGATCGTGGCGGACATGTTGGTTCCTCCTGTGCGCGTGCCGGGTCCTGCAAGCACGCTCGCATCGGTATCGATTGAATCTCGCGGGGACCCGGCCGGCGGCGGCGCATGCGCGCCGCCGCGCCGTCGGGTGGTTATGCCGTGGCGGAAGCGCGCAGGCGTTCGACGATCTGGTTGTCCTTGCCCTCGACGCGCGGCGTCAGGACGAAGTTGAACTCGATGTCCTGGTACGCATCGGCCTTCAACCCGAGCTCGGCGCCGCCGGTCTTGCCGGTGACGGGCGGAATCAGCGCCTCGCGCGTCGCATACGCGAAGTCATCCCAGATCAGCGGGTCGCCCTCGATGTTGAACTGCGTCGTGAGCTTGCGGTGGTCGTCGCTGGTCACGAAGAAGTGCACGTGCGCCGGGCGGTTGCCGTGACGGCCGAGACGATCGAGCAGCTGCTGCGTCGCGCCCTGCGGCGGACAGCCGTAGCCGACCGGCATCAGCGTGCGGAATGCGTACTGGCCGTCCGCGCCCGTCTTCACCGCGCCGCGCAGGTTGAAATCGCTCTGCTTGCCGGTCGGGTCGAAGTGCGAATAGAAGCCGTGCGAGTTCGCGTGCCAGCATTCGACCAGCGCGCCGGCCACCGGCTTGCCGTCGAGCCCCGTGACCGTGCCGTGGATCACGAGCGGGCCCGCGGCTTCGTCCGCGTCGACGTCGATCTTCGCGACGCCGTCGCGCACCGGCGCGCCGGCGACGTACAGCGGGCCCTCGATCGTGCGCGGCGTGCCGCCGTCCAGGCCGAGCGCCTTGTCCTCGGCGTCCATCCGGATGTCGAGATACTTCTCGAGGCCGAGGCCGGCCGCGAGCAGCGCCGCCTCGCCGTCCTGGCCGAGCTTGTTCAGGTAGTTCACGCCGGCCCACACTTCGTCGGGCGTGATGTCGAGGTCGTCGATCGCCTTGAACAGATCGCCGAGCAGCCGCTGGACGATCTGCTGCGTGCGCGCGTTGCCGCCGTTGCCGTCCGCATTCGACGCGGCCTTCAGCAGATCCTGCACTTCCTTGGTTTCGAATACTTTGACGCTCATGATGGTGTCTCCACGTGTATTGGGGGAATAGTGACCCGGGGTGCTCGCTGTCCGAGAACAGGCGGCTCCGTGGCTCAAACGTCGCCGTCGTGTATCGACGACGGGTGGCGACACAACGGCGTCACCGAAATCTTCATGTACGGGAACAGCGGCAGGCCGGTCAGGATCTCGTGCAGCTCGGCGTTGCCCGACACGTCGAACACGCTGGTGTTCGCGTATTCGCCGGCGATGCGCCAGATGTGACGCCACTTGCCGCTGCGCTGCAGCGCCTGCGAGTAAGCCTTCTCGCGGGTCTTGATCTCGTCGGCCACGCCGGCCGGCAGGTCGGCCGGGAGGTTGACGTCCATGCGTACGTGGAAAAGCATCGTGATGTCCTGGTACGTAAGCGGGTTAGCGGGAGACTTTCGTCAGCCCGTCGCGGGTGAAGCGCGCGACTGTCGCTTCGTCGAGCTCGATGCCGAGGCCCGGGCCGCTCGGCACGGTCAGCTCGAAATCGCTGTAGTCGAGCGGGGTCGCGAGGATCTCCTCGGTAATCAGCAGCGGTCCGAACAGTTCGGTGCCCCACTGCAGGTTCGCGAAGCTCGCGAACAGGTGCGCGGACGCGACCGTGCTGAACGCGCCTTCGAGCATCGTGCCGCCGTACAGCTCGATGCCCGCCGCATCCGCGATCGCCGCGACGCGCTGCGCGGCAAAGAGGCCGCCGCTCTGCTCGATCTTGATCGCAAACACGTCCGCGCCGTGCTGCTTCGCGATCTCGAACGCGCTGTCCGGGCCCTGGAGGATTTCATCGGCCATCAGCGCGACCGGGAAGCGGCACATCAGCCGGGCGAGCGCCGCGGCCGATGCGACCGGCTGCTCGACCAGTTCGCAACCGGCATCGGCCAGCGCCGGAATCGCGCGCGCGGCCTGCGTTTCGCTCCAGGCCATGTTCACGTCGACGCGCACCGACGCCCGCTCGCCGACCGCCCGCTTGATCTCGGCCACGTGCCGGATGTCCTCGGCGAGCGCCTTCGCGCCGATCTTCAGCTTGAACACGTTGTGGCGGCGCAGGTCGAGCATGAGTTCGGCCTCCGCGATATCGGTGGCCGTGTTGCCCGATGCGAGCGTCCACGCGACCGGCAGGCGATCGCGCCGGCGGCCGCCGAGCAGTTCGCTGACCGGCACGCCGAGGCGCTTGCCGTGCGCGTCGAGCAGCGCGGTCTCGAGCGCGCTCTTCGCGAAGTGATTGACCTTCGCGAGCTTGCCGAGGAACGCCATCAGCGTCTGGATGCGCGTGGCGTCACGGCCGATGATCGCCGGCGCGAGGTACGCGTCGATCGCGAGCTTCATCGTTTCCGGGCTTTCCGGGCCGTAGGCCATCCCGGCGATCGTCGTGCCTTCGCCGACACCCGTCACGCCGTCGCTGCAGGTCACCTTCACCAGCATCAGCGTCTGGCCGTGCATCGTGGCGACCGACAGCTTGTGCGGGCGGATCGTCGGCAAATCGACGAGGCGGGTTTCAATGCGTTCGATGGTGACTGGAGACATGGGGCACGCTGCGTGTGGGGAGTTCATGGGACGGATTTATACGCGGCGGGGAAATGGAGCGTCCAATACTTTTGGCCTCGCTTTTCAATACCTGACAGGTATTGGAATTCAGCTTAAGACACGGAATATTGCGGTGCGCCATACCTTTTTTGGCTAGGTATGCGGGCTGAGAGGCTTGCTGGAGCGGGGGCGCGCGTGTTCGGGGCGTCGCTTGGGCGGGGGCGCGATGCGGCTGCTTTCGGCGGCGGGAAAACCGGCTGAAACGGGTGGCCTGCCTGAGTCGATCAGGGTTTTCCTGAGGGCAAAACGGTGGGGTTGACCGTCGGTCTTCGGCTTCGGCATTCGGTAGCGGGCGCTCATGCGGACTCTCAAACGACTGCCTTCGTCCTCTGCCCGCACAACATCAAATCCCTGCGTTGGCACCCTGCACGCCCATTTTTTGGTGTGACTTAAAGAAGGAATTGGAAGCGGCCGTAAACGCAGTTATGAGAAAAAATCTGATCGTCTGGGGACTTGTCTTCGCGCTGACGGGTTGCGCAAGTTGGTGTGACGACAGCGCAAACAAGGAGAAGTGTCTGAACCGAGTGCACGTGGCTCAAGCTGTCGGCGTGGTGGCGCTTGTCGTCACGGCGGCGGTGGCGGCAGCAAAGGCGGGAGGCGGCGGGACTGGCAGCAATTACCCGGGAAACTGTCAATACGACTGGCAAACTGCCGCAGATGGGTCCCGTTGCGGCGCGCGCTCTGCAGAGTCACGCCCAGGCGGCTACTGACGCACAAAGGTGAAAGCACGCACACATCGATAAATTAGCGCGAATGACCGTCACGCACGAACGTACGAACTTTTCCGGCCTTCACAGCTGTCTCAACGACCTAGTATCTAGCAAGCGGGCGTCTGCAGCCGGCCACTTTCGGTCATTCGCCGCGCACAAGGGAATGTCAAACGACTGCCCTTACCGGCTATGCTTGAGACGCTGGACTGACCCCGTCCCGTGGCCCGGTATCGGAAAAGGACAACAAGATGACTTTGGTTATAGGGCACGCCACGAGAGAAATCGGATTCTTGATTGCCGACACCCTGCTGAGTTCGCCCGTCCCACTGAGAGGGGATGACGGGACAATCAACGGTGTCAGTCACACCTTAAAGATTCACATACTGTCAGGCCGCCTTGCTGTGGCGTTCGCTGGGGATCCGGGTTTGGCCAACGACCTCATTGCGGAACTAAAAGCTGAGGCCGAGGTGGATCCGAATCTAGACACGCCGCAACGTCTTTTCGAGAAGTACCGGCTACGCGCAACCGAGATACCGGAGATCAAACGCTCAGATTTTCTGATTCTGCGTCTGCTTAATGATGGCCCGAGACTCGACAAGGTGACGCTAGAGGACGGCATACGGGATGCAGAACGAGCTTACATAGGCGACGCGGAAGGCTACCGGCAGCTAACCGAACTTTTGGGCACGTATGCTGGACCGAAGGTACACATGGTGCAACAACCAGACGGTTCATTCATAACGGAACCGTTCGAGCCAATGGACGGCGAGCAGTGGTTCACAATCGCTACGGACGCGTTGGAGGCGCTGTGTCACAAAAGATCCGTCGAAACGGTCGGGGCAGTATCTGACGCGATTACTCGAGTAGTGAATGCTCGAATCTCCGGAGAACTGGAGTATCTGCAAGCGGTGTATGTGGGGCGATCGAATGAAGAAGGGCTTACCGGATATACGCTTCTCGCTGCAAACACAGGCACTCGGGCAACGGCCATATATTTCTACGCGGGGAAAGTGGGTTTCGTGTTTCTGCCTGGAGACCGGGCCGGGTGTCAGAGGCTGGCCGCTGACTCAGATGTCCAATTTATCGACGCTGCCCGACAGCAATACGGGATCGAATTGACCGGTCCAACTGGGCCAGCATGACCTCAAAGCGAATGGACTTCAAGACCGAGCAAGATCGATGAACCGGCTCGAAAAAGACGGCGTTATGCCTTTCACGTGAGACGCGAGCCGGGTGCGCGCATCGCGCTCGCTCGCGTGTCGATTCGGGTCCTTTTTCGGACAGGCACTAGTATGGCAATTGGTCATTCGAAAGAAGCCCCGTTTCAGCTACCGGGCAACCAAACAAAGACTTGAGTTGATGAGGCGTTGCTTCCATATGAAACCAAAAATCTGCAATACGTCGGGTATGATTTGTCGTAACACACAGAAATAAATTGAAAAGTACGCAATGGACTCATCGAAAACAATTCAAGTCGGTCGAGACAAGACCGCACCATTTGTCGCGTTCGGCGACGATAGTCAGTATGGGGATTCCCTTTCGTTTGCCTTCGTATTGGTGCCACGTACGCGTCTGAGGTTTGCTGAGCGAAAACTAGAGCGGCTGAAAAAGCGGTTCAAAATTCCGCTGGATACGACTCTTCATTGTCGAACCTTGTTCAGCGGCCAACAGCGCGAAAAATCTGGTTTGGGGCACCTGTCTCCCGGAGACGTCCGAGACGTCGTTGCCCACACCGTGACGATCATCAATGAAGTGAATGGACGGATTCATTTCGCCGTCCAAGACGTTAGCACTTTCTTTTCAGCGTTAGGAAGTGAAATCCAGATGTACAACCAGGACGGGAGTCCAAGCGTCGAACTCCCAGTTACCCGTGATCCTAAGGGCCTTCTCGGGATGATGGCGCTTGCGTGTTTTCCGCTTGACGAGACTGGCCGTCACGGGCCCACCGCCTCGCAGTGTGAAATTTACGTGTCAGAAGACAAAACCAAGATAAGCTTTATCGGCGACAAACGGTCTCGAGCGGATTCACACTATGCTGGTTTTTTCGAGCAGGGCAGCGCTTTCGGTCAACTGAACGCCAATATCGTTTCAGCTAATGCTATTCCGCTGCTTCAGTTGGCAGACGTTGCATCATACATTTGCAGCCACGCGTTTAGCAAAACTGGTGACGTGCAGTTTTGGAGGGATCAATGCGCCCGTATTGCAAATTGGTTTCGGGTAGGCTAAGAGCAAATGTTGGTGAGACTGCTGCTTTCGTAACGATTTTCCCAGGAACGAATGCGGAGAATTGAACGACCGAAGCAAGCTGCGAACCCGCCGTACAGCATATGTGGGTGCGAGTGACCGTTTCGAGTTGCGGATTCAACCCGTCGATGCAACACACTTGAGGCTGGATAGCAGCAAGGAGTGTTGCCATGAGCTCGATGCCGCGGGGCTCGGGAGCGACGGGCAGCGCTGACGGCGGCTACGCCACCGCCCGCCGCTCATGCAGCCGCAATGCGGCCCACGCGACCCCGGCCGAGAAGATCCCGACCACCCCGCCGAACGTGCCGATCCACGGCAGCCCGAAATCCCCGGCGATATGGTTGCCGAGCAGCGCGCCGGCGCCGATCCCGACGTTGTAGAGCCCGGAAAAGATCGACACCGCGAGATCGGTCGCCTCCGGTGCCAGCTTCAGCACCCACGCCTGCATCGCGAGACCGAAGCAGACGATCGCCCCACCCCACACCAGCGTGTGAACCGACAGCGTGACGATGTTCAGCGCGCTCGGGAACAGGATCAGCAGACAGGCCGACAGCGCGATGATCGACGCGAGCAGGAAGTCGGCCGGCCGTTCCGGAAACACGCGGTTGAAGCAGAGCGCGGCCGGCATGCCGGCGACGCCGAACAGGATCAGCACGTAGGTGATCCGGCTGCTGCTCGCATGATTGACGCTTTGCACGAACGGCTCGATGTACGTGTACGACGTGAAGTGCGCGGATACCACCAGCACGGTGATCGCGTACAGCGCCACCAGCGCCGGCTTGCGCAGGAACATGCCGATGCTCGCGAGCGAGCCGGCGCCCTGGCTCGGGAGCGTCGGCAGCGTCACGCGCAGCATCAGCAGCGCGACGGCCGCCGCGCCGCCGATCACGAGGAACGTGACACGCCAGCCGAGCGCCTCGCCGATCACGCGCCCGAGCGGAATGCCGGCGACCATCGCGATCGCCGAGCCCATCGCGAGCAGGCTGAGCGCGCGGCTTTTCCGGTCGCTCGGCGCGAGCCGCACGGCCAGCGGGACGGAAATCGACCAGAACACCGCGTGCGCGCACGCGATGCCGAGCCGGCCGATCATCAGCACCGTGAAATTCCACGCGACGCCGGTCACGACATGGCTGCCGATGAACACCAGCAGCGCGCAGCTCAGCAGCTTGCGGCGCTCGACGTGACGCGTGACGAAGGTCAGCGGCAGCGACACGACGGCGACGGCCCACGCGTAGATCGTCAGCATCAGGCCGACGGCGGTCGGCTGCATCTGCAGGCTGTCGCCGATCGCGCTCAGCAACGCGACGGGCACGAACTCGGTGGTATTGAAAATGAAGGCAGTGAGGGCCAGGGCCAGAACGCCCCACCACGACTGTTCGGAACTGACGGCGTCCGGGGTTGCCATACGGGAATTCGACAAAGGTTGGGGGCGCGGGCAGCCGGCCCGGCGCATCGGCGCGATTGTATCAGCGGCGCTTGACACGCTGCTGCCGGCCGCGATGCGGGGACATGGCGATGACACGGCCGTGCGTCGATAATGTCCGATGTGTCGAAGCAGCTTTCACGAACGATTCGCCCGAATGACCTCGGGCCGGGAGATTTACATGCGCATTGAAACGTCGTTTCTGTTCGATCTCGACGGCACGCTCGTCGACAGCGTCTACCAGCACGTGCTCGCGTGGAAGGAGGCGCTCGATGCCGAAGGCATCGAGCTGTCGGTGTGGCGCATCCACCGCAAGATCGGGATGAGCGGCGGCCTGTTCCTGAACCAGCTGCTGCGCGAGACGGCCGGCGACATCGACGCCGAGCGCGTCGAACGGCTCGCACGGCTGCATGCGGCCGCGTACCAGCGGCTGCGCGCACAGGTTCGGCCGCTGCCGGGCGCGCGCGAGCTGCTGGCCGCGCTGTCGAATGCAGGCATTCGCTGGGCGATCGCGACCAGCGGGCGGATGGAAACCGCCGCGATCAATCTCGAGGCGCTCGGCGTCGATCCGGCGAGGAACGTGGTCGTCACGCGCGACCAGGTCAAGTATGCGAAGCCGGATCCCGACCTGTTCCTGACCGCTGCCGCGAAACTGAACGTGCCGATCGAACATACGGTCGTGGTCGGCGACAGCATCTGGGACATGCTCGCCGCGAGCCGCTGCCGTGCGCTGGGTGTCGGGCTGCTGTCGGGCGGTTACGGCAGCGACGAGCTGGAACGCGCGGGGGCGCTGCGCGTGTATGACGACCCGGCGGATCTGCTGTGGCATCTGGACGAGATCGCGGCGCGGCCGTGATGCCCGAACCGTCCGCCTGACCTGCATCGTCCGGGTTTCCGAAAGCGTCTTCAGCGGATTCAGCGCTTTCGGGCCCGGGTTCGTGCCGTTCCCGATCGCCCGGTAGTGCCATGCGTGAGCAGCGCGCGTGCGCGGCACGCGTCGGATCACTATCCGCTCGTCGCGCGGATGCGTGCAATGCCGGGCACGCCGCTTGCACGCTGAACGCCCCGGCCTGATGGAACCTGACGGAGCTTGCCGATGCGAACCGACGAACTCGCCGGAACGGCGCTCGATTACTGGTGCGCGCGCGTTGTGCGCGGACGACGATTCGGCTACCGGCGAGCGCTCGGATATTCGGTCGATTCCGCGGATGTGAGGCTGCGCCGCATGGGCAGTCCATCAGCCTCGAATTGCCACGACCATGCGACGCACATGTAGAAACGACAACGTCCGGCGCGAGTCATCCGTACTCGCGCAAAACGTCATTCGTATAGAGGCGCGGTCCCCAAAAAAGGCGCCACGCGAAGCTCAGCACGACGCCGACGCCGATCGCGGCCGTCAACACGGTCTCGGAGGTGCTCCACGCCTGGTTGGGCGACATCAGAATCAAGAACGTCCACAGACCCATGAAGCCGGTCAACTCGGCCCACGGGAACAGCGCGTATTCGTATTCGGACTTCCACGGTACGTCCGCCACCGGTTTATCCTTGACGACGACATTCAGCGCGACGCCATTCGGCCTGGGCAGTGCGACGAGTTGCGCACCCTGACCGAAATGCGCCATCTTCGCCGCCAGCGCCTGAAGGAGCCACCGTGCTGCCGGCGCCTGCGGACCCACTGCCTGATCGAGCGCATGTTTCTCCACTTTCAGCTCGGTGTCCTTCACGGCTCCCAGCGTCGTGTGCAGCCCCAGTCCCTTCAGGCGGCTATACCAGAAATGGCGGATTCGCTCACGCGGCACCTGTTCCGCGCCGAGCAGCCGTGCGAGCGCCTTGTCGACTTCGTCTGCATCCGCGACGATCTGGCGGAACAGCCAGGCCTGACATTTCAGTTGCGGCTTTTCCCGCATGAGCTCAGGCGAACCGAGCAGCAACGCAACTGCTGCCTCGGAAGTGTCCGGCTGGACATCCGGCTGCGCGCCGTTGAGATGCCACGCCAGCATCAGGCGGTATTTCGGGTTCCGGGCTGGCGCGTATGAATCCGCATGGGCCGCGCCGGTGTCATCCTCGAACCAGATGTCCGCAAATCCCGGATCCTTGTCGTCACTCAACCACCGGATGCGAGGTTTCCCGGGTAATTGCAGTTGCGTCCACACGGCCTGCACGTCCACATACGATTCGGCACGCTCGCACTGCATCACGATGTCGAACGAACCGCTGCGCATCGCCTGCGTGAGCCGCGTCGACAGTGGCGTCAGCAGCTTTTCGATCACCGCGCGCTCTCGGGACACGCCGTCCGCTCCTTCGATACCATCGAGTCGCATCGCTCTGCCGGGATTTTCCGGCGGACTCCCTTCAAGCTTCAACATGCGCTCGGCAAGGTTCGGCTCCGGCGCAAGAATCACGTTGTCGAGAACGGCCAGGCCCGAACGAACCTGGCGTTGCCATCTCGTGAGCAAATGCCAGCGCGCCGCATTCCTGACCGCCGCTTCAAACGCGCGACTGTCGTACATCGACGCATAAAGCACAAAGCTGACCGCTATCCAGAGCGCAAATGGCGCGGCCAGCGCGGTTCGCATGAAGTCGTCCGAAGCCATGGACTTTCCGGGCGGCCACACGGCGACAGTGCCGGCCAGAAACGCGCACTCGATCAGGACAAACAGTGCCACATATAGCCAGACGGGCGGTGGTTTGTCCGCCGTCCACTCGCCGTGGGCAGGCGGGGTCCAGCGAAATTTCATCGTGCCTCCATGATGAGCACGTTGCGTTATTCAACAATCCAGTCGCGCTGCGAAGCGACGAGGCGTGGCGGCGGATTGCAGGCGCACCGGCAAAGATCACCCTCGAGCGCATGCTGCTTGCCGTTGAAATCATCCTCTCGTGGTCTCGCGCCGTCGGGTTCGATATAACCGATGATGTTGCATGCAGGGCATCGGACCCTCGCTCCCAGATAACTCAATTTTCGATCGTCGAGACCGATGTCATCGAGACCGTCAAGCACGACGCCATTCGCGGTGGTTCGGTCCTGTTGGAAGATGCAGGCGCTTTCGGCCATGTCACACGCCGATCCATTCCCAGTCGGCGTCACCGCCGGTATGTTTTGCTGCCGGCATCGTGTCTCCGTGCCGTAGCGTGACGATGCCCGCCACGTCGTAGCGCGTGGAATTCCAGCCTTCACGCACGCGCGGAAGCCATCGGCCGCTACGCGGGCAAGGCGTGCCAGGCTCGCTGAACTGCCGGGTCTCGTCGATGGTGTCGAACGAATACGGCTTGACCGGGGTCGGGGCGCTGCCTTCCCATCGCCATTGCACCGGGCCGTCGAGTTCGATGCCGTCGGCGGCCTCCTGGAGCATCTTCACGTTGCCCGTCAGCGCAACGTCCCCGGCCTTGAACGGTTTGAGCTGGAGGCTGCGATAGGCACCGTTTCCGGTCGTTCGCACCGCTCGGTATAGGCCGTCTTCCGCGAACGTCTCGCCCGGGTTGACCGGGCGGGATGACATCGTGGCTCGGTGCGTTGCCTCCCATTGTTCACGCTCCGATGAAGTCGACGGGTAGTCGTGGTCGAAAGTTATACGGCTTTTGATCGGCTTAAAATCTACTTGCGTCGAAAGCCCCCATCCGTAGCCCTCATATTCAATTCTCATAAAAGCCGCACCGGAAAGCTCATAATCACCTCTAGAAATATTATTATCAGGATAAGCCTCAAATATTAAATCCCTCCCCTCCCCAGCCTCAAGAACAACCACTCCATCCGGAAACTCATGTCGATTAATAATTTTTCTTCCAGACAACCCAAACCCCCAATCATCTCGCGGCCTCATCCTCCCTAGCTCACTATAAGGAGCAACTCCCAACCCACCACTTGTTGTTGTCCCTCCCCATTGATCCGGCGTCTTGAATTTAATCCATCCACTCCCTGAATTTATGAATCTCACCGACACAACATAATGGTCTAATTTTCGCTCAATGTTCACCGTCGTGAAATCGAGCTTTATGATCTTTCGCCCCTCCGCCCACGCTTGCTCAGAAAGTCTGAAAGGTGCATCAAACACTCGACGATTGAAGCTTTCCGGAATCAGGCGCAATGAACCAGACCTCCGAACGGCCTTACCTTCATCTACGCAGACAACACTGAACGTTGCAGCCGGATCATGCGTTTCGGGACCACCGGCCTGAATATCCTTATCGCACAAAGCGCGAGCCACGTCTTTCAGTTGCAGCACATCACTATTTTTCAGATTTAGAGAAAAAACCCCCACACCCGTTTGCGACCTATCATTGATGGTATCCCCTTTGGCAAAGTAAAACCTTCCTTCTCCGTCAAAAGTCATCTTTCTCGAACCGTATTGAAGGCCACCAGACCACGAAAGAAAAAATTCACCAGATTTCATGGAGTTATTATCTGAATTATTCGCCATAACGCATCGCCCCCCAACCAGCACAAAAATTAAAATCAAAATTATCTTTTTTAACAATTCATGCCTCACGTGCCGCACAATATTAACGTCTATGCCGTTCTTCACTTCTCGCCATTGGCTCGAATATTCTTCTGGGGTACTTCGTAACCGACCGCCCACAACTTGTTGGTCCGAGCCGAGAACCATCTACGAATGTACTCAAGGTAGTACGGCGACGTGGTCGCCGTCGGTTGAAGGCATCCGCCTCCCATGAGATGGGTTGCAGTTTCAACAACCCAGAACGTATCTTTGGCCTTATTAGCATCGGCAAGCGCGAAATCTATGCTCATACCATCTTTGACATAAATTTCATGCACAAAACCGCCCTGTTCCCAATATTCGTCAGGAAAATTAAACAGATGCCCCGTTTCATGCGCCTTTGTTTGCGTGAACAGTCGCATATATCGTCCATTGTTCAACTGATACTCCGTTTCCGGCCAATTCAGAGCATCGGCTCGCTCGGTTGTCGGATATAGATTGATGGTGATGTTTGGATTGAGAGCTTGGGCATCAGTCCCCCCAACCACATGCACATCAGCACAGAATTTGACGGAAACTCTGCAACCACAGGCGCCGCCCTTTTGGCACCCGCCAAGAATCAACTTGTAGTTGCCCTGATTCAGCGTTTTTTCAATCTGGCTTTTGTAGGTTGAAGCGTCGACTTCTTTCAGGTCTCGCTCCACCAGCATCAACCCCTGCGCACCAAGGGATTTACGAGAATTTGCTCCGTTCTGAAACGTTTCATACTGAACAACAACGTAGTCATTGTTCGCGTCCCGCAACGGCTCCCCGGTCGCTCGATTCATTTTCACCAGCAGTCGCGGCACCAATGCGATAACCACCTTCGCCGTCAACGTTTTACTGACCGAATCGTAGGTGAACTGGCATGTGGTCGGCGCCGTCCCTGCACACATGACAGGTTGGCCGTCCTCCGTAAGACGCTCGGTCCTCGCCCAGCCATACTTTTGATACGGCGGCGTCTCCCGCATCATCGTTGCCGATTCAACAAAATCGGCCAGTTGCCAGTTGCATGGCGCCGGACTCTGCAACTCAATGGGATCAGGCGGAACGCAGATTGACTTCTCGTTTTCGGCGTCGTTCACCGTCAAACCGCCATTGCCTGGCGTTTTGGAACCCGCACCCGACTTCCCACCGAACAAGCCACCGAGAAACGACGGCGCCGCGGCGCCGGTATCTGCCGACGCATCCGTCACGGACGCAGGAGATGCCGGCGGAACGAAGTTCGGATTGGTGCGCCAGACCTCGCAGCCCGTCGTATACGGCACGAACTGCGGCGCAAATGCCGCGCCGCCCAGATCCATCTGCGCCGGCCCGGTCTTTTTCAGGCTACTGGTCTTGAACAACACACCGCCGCGCGTCCCCATTTCGATGCCGCCTGGCGTCATGCGGAAATACGAGCCGCCAACGTTCATCACGATTTCCCTGGACGACTTGACGTGGAGCACGCCGTTCACCGTCTCGACCGTCATGTCTTCCTGCGACGCAAGCTGCATGCGACCGCGCTGTGCCTGCACCACGACCGCGCCCGCCGCCGCGATCAGGCTCATGCCTTTCTGCGTGAACAGCGACACCATGTCGTGCGCGGCCACCGTGAAGCGCTTCCAGACGCTCCAGCTCGCATCGCCCCTGGCGATGCCCGTGATGTTTTCGCCGGCGACGACCTGCACGCTCTTGCCCGCCACGACGCCGGCCGATGCCGGCGCGGTCACCAGCACACCGGACTGCTGAAGCTGGTCAAACGCCTCGTTCGCGGCCCGCTGACGGTCGATATCGGCCGCCTCGGCCTTCGACGCCTGAGCGGACGACGCCAGCGCTTTCGCCAGCGCCAGCGCATCCTCGAGCTGTGCAACGGTTTCCTGCATGTCGAGTTGCTTGCCGGACGCGCCGTGTCGCGCATGGGCCGACACCAGCACGCCACCGCCGCCTCGCAGCGCGGCAGGCCCATCCGATCTCAGTTCGGCACCGCTACCCCGCTCGCTCTGGGCGCGGTCCACCATATGTCCGAGATTGAGTTGCGACTTGCCATGCTCGGTCGCGACCTTGATGTGCTCGCGCCGTTCCCTGTCATCCATCTCCAGCGTGTTGTTCGAGCGCGTGCGGATCGTGTTGCGCGTGCCCCAGGGAACGCCCGCGACGATCGGATCCGTGTGTTGGGCGGTATGCAGCACGTGGCTGATGAACGGCAAATCCACGCAGCCCCACAGGAAGCTCACGCCGACCACCGTACCCTCGACGAGCCCGAAATGAAAACCGGTCTGGTTCGGCCCCGCGAACGGCTTGGCCAACCGCATCGGGCAGCTCTGCAGACCGGGCGTCCGCGTGTCGCGATCCAGATGAAGATCGACGATGTATTCGCCCTGACCATCCAGATACGGATCCCGCCAGCCGCCCGACGACGCGATCGTCCCGGTGATGACGCCGTCGATGCGCGGCCAGGTTTCTTCCTTCAACGGCAGTCGATACTGGCGATCGGACGGAATCGCGTCGAACGCCACGTGATATGCCTTCTTCCGGCTCGCGCGGCACGTCACCCTCACCACGAGCAGGCCATGCTTCGCATCCGGCAATGGCCGGTTCGACAGTTTCAGCACCGAGCCGGGCGTGAGGTCCAGCATGTCGCACTCGCCGCGGTACTCGACCTGTCCGGCCAGCGCCGCCTCGCGGCGCAGTTGCGCTTCCTCCCTCGCCTCGTCCTCGCTGGGGCTCGGCGCCCCCCAGGTATACGTTTCACCATACGTCGTGCGATCGTCGCGAATCGAGCTGACCGCCTCGATCGGCTTCGATATCGCCGATTCGGTATGGAACGTGCGTACCGCGTAGGCCGCCGGCAAGGTCTTCGCGTGCATTTCGAGCACGCCGACCGACTCGACGCCTCCGGCTTCCAGTCCGCTGTGCGGCCGGTACGCAACCGTCAAGCTGTCCGGGTCGCGGCGATAGTGCGCATATTCGTCGCCGAAACGAATGCGCTCGCAACGTTCGCCTTCCTCGCACACGAACCAGATACCCGAGCGTCTGCACAAGCGCGTAATGAACGCAAGGTCATCCTCGCCCCATTGCATCACGAAGCTGCGCCTGCGATAGGTCCGGTACAGCTGGAATTCAAAGCGCGCGAAGATCTTGTTGAACTCATGTTCCCGAAGAATCTGCTCGATGATTTCGGGAATGCTCATGTCGAGGAAAAACCGGCATTTGGGCGCATTGCGTAGCAGCGCCAGACGCGATTCCAGCACGATTTCGTACAGCGACTGGTCGCGGTTGGTCGCCTTCAGCGCGAAGCCGGTCACGATACCTTGCACTCGCCGCGCCTTTTCCGGTTGGCTCCAGCGGTCACGCGGCGGCGGCTGGATGACGAATGCACCCATTCGATTCAGGAATTCGCCGCGCGACAAATCATGCCGCGGATGCGTGAACTGAATCGCGTACTTCGTCGGCTCACCGATTCCACGCGCGCCTTCGAACTCGTACACGTCCGCGAGCGCGGCTGCCGGCGCACCCTTGATATCGAGGCGGTAGAACTGATGGATGTCGATGCCCGCACGCGCGGTTGTATCGGAAATTGCCGTGCTTGTGGTCAAGGCGCCCCCGTCGAACGTTTTTGGAATATCGCGAGCGATCCTAACCGTCCGGGAGGCAACGAGACCATAGGACCCGTATGAATTTGCCGCGTATATCGATGCGACCGTTTCATCGGGATCGGTTCTTGCGTACCGGACCTGCAGCGACAAACGCCCCATCCAGTCCGGACGTCGAGGTTTTCATCAGTGACTCGACGTCTTTGGAAAAAATTTCACGACGTCGGACCACTCCGCGGCCACGCCAACCCGCGCAAAAATGCGGCGACCGTTCCCCCGGCATGCAAAAACGACAGTCCGGAGCCGTCGAAAGCCCTGCGGGCGCTTGCCGCACCGGGCGCCGCACAGCAGGCACGCGCGTTGCGGCGAACCGCAGTCACCGTTCGCCACCGCCCGCACACGCCATCCATGAACGCCACACCGCCCTTCGCCCCGCACCTCTACTTCTGCGACGCCCGCCTCATCGGCCCGCTCGACGCGTGGCCCGACACGTTCGCGCACGTCGCGGGCATGGGCTTCGACCACGTACTGATCGGCGGCTTCTGGGCCGCCAGCGTCGCGGGCTTTCCGCGCCACGTCGCGGACTTCCACCGGCCGGCCGCGACGTTCGCGACCCGCGCCGGCGCGCTCGAGACGTTCTCGCGGCTCGCGCAGCTTGCGCACGGTCACGGGCTGCGGGTGCTGCTCGAAGTGGTGCCGGACCGCATCGCCCGCGACAATCCGCTGCGCGCCGAGCACCCGGACTGGTACGTCGTGCGCTCGCATGACGACGCGCTGATCGATCCGCGCTGCGCCGCACACGAACTGGACGTCGCGCATGCGCAGATCGGCGAGGACGCGACGCACGATGCACTGTCCGCGTGGTGGTGCGCGCACCTCGCCGCGTTCGCGGATGCCGGCGCGGCCGGTTTCCTGATCGACGCGCCGCACCGCCTGCCGGCCGCGTGGTGGCCCGGCTGGCGCGCGGCGCTGCGTCGCGCGCGCCCGGACGTCGCGGTGCTGGCCGGTGTGCCCGGCCATGCGCGCGACGCGCTCGCGCAGCTCGAGGCGGCCGGCTTCGACGCGGTGTTCTCGTCGGCACGCTGGTGGGATCTGCGCGCGCCCTGGTTCGTCGACGAACACCGGTTGCTGCGCCGCATCGGCTCGCCGATCGCGTTTCCGGACGCATTCGACGGCCCGCGTCTCGCCGACGACTGGAGCACCGCGCCGGACGAGACGGTCGCCCGCGCCTACCACCGCGCGTTGTGGACCGCGGCCGCGGTCGGCACCGGCTGGCTCGTGCCGATGGGCTTCGAGCGCGGCGTCGCGCTGCCGCTGATGGCACGCGACGCGGACGCCGCGCGCTACCGCGCCGCGTTCGACGGCGCGCGCTTCGACCTGTCCGGCACGATCGCCGACGCGAACGCGTGGCGCCGCGCGACGCCGCTCGCGGCCGAGCGCGGCGAAATCGCGCAACTGAGCGCGCCCGGCGCGGCCGCGACCGCGCTGCTGCGCGGCATGGGCCCGTCGCTCGAACACGACGACACCGCGCTGCTGATCGCGCTGAATCCCGATCTCGCTACCCCAGCGCGCGTCGATTCCGCCGCCATCCTGCCCGGCGTGCCGGGCGGCTTCACGCACGTCGCGACGCCGGACGGCACGTACAAGCACGCGCCGGTCGCGCTGGAGGCCTTCACGCTCGAGCCCGGCGGCCATGCGCTGCTCGACGCGTGGCGCGCGCCGCCCGCGACCACGCACGCCGATGCCGCCCGCGAGCACGCCGCCCTGTCCGCCGCGCTCGCGGGCGACCGGATCGCGATCGAACGCGTCGAGCCGGCGGTCGACGGCGGCCGCTTCGCGATCAAGCGCGTGATCGGCGAAACGCTGGTCGTGCACGCATCGATCTTCTCGGACGGCCATGCGCATCTCGCGGCCGCGCTGCAATGGCGCGCGGACGACGAAGACGCATGGCGCGAAGTGCCGTTCGTCGCGCAGTCGAACGACCGCTGGCACACGCGCATCGCGCTCGACCGGCTCGGCCGCCACGCGTTCCGCGTGATCGCGTGGCGCGACGACTGGGCGTCGCTCGTCACCGACGTCGCGAAGAAGCGCGCGGCCGGCCAGGACGTGACGCTGGAAGTACGCGAAGCGCAACTGCTGCTCGCGACCGCGCTGAAGCGCGCCGATCCGGCCGATCCGCGCGCGGTCGCGCACATGGAACGGCTGGCCGCCGACTTCAGGGACGCGTCGCCCGACGGCCGCCTCGCGCTGCTGGACGCGCCGGCACTCGCCGACGCGTACGCGGCGCTGCGCTACCGGCCGTTCGTCACGCACGACGACACCGTCTACCCGGTCGAGGTCGAACGCCGCGCCGCACGCTTCTCGAGCTGGTACGAGATGTTCCCGCGCTCGGCGAGCAACGACCCGCGCCGGCACGGCACGTTCGACGACGTGATCGCACAACTGCCGCGCATCCGCGACATGGGCTTCGACGTGCTGTATTTCCCGCCGATCCACCCGATCGGCACGACCGCGCGCAAGGGCCGCAACAACTCGCTGAAGGCGGGCCCCGACGACGTCGGCAGCCCGTATGCGATCGGCGCGCCCGACGGCGGCCACACGGCCGTGCATCGGGAGCTCGGCACGCTCGCGTCGTTCCGCGTGCTGGTCGACGCGGCACACGCGCAGGGGCTCGAGATCGCGCTCGATTTCGCGATCCAGTGCTCGCCCGACCATCCGTGGCTCGCCGCGCATCCGGGCTGGTTCGCGTGGCGGCCCGACGGCTCGCTGCGCTATGCGGAGAATCCGCCGAAGCGCTACCAGGACATCGTTAACCCCGATTTCTACGCGCCGGACGCGCTGCCCGGCCTGTGGCTCGCGCTGCGCGACGCGGTGCTGTTCTGGGTCGACGCGGGCGTGCGGATCTTCCGCGTCGACAATCCGCACACCAAGCCGCTGCCGTTCTGGGCGTGGATGATCGCCGACGTGCGCGGCAAGCATCCGGACGTCGTGTTCCTGTCGGAGGCGTTCACGCGGCCGGGAATGATGTACCGGCTCGCGAAGGTCGGCTTCTCGCAGTCGTACACGTATTTCACGTGGCGCGAGACGAAGCACGAATTCATCGACTACCTGACCGAGCTGACGGCCGGCCCCGCACGCGAGTTCTTCCGGCCGAACTTCTTCGTGAACACGCCCGACATCAATCCGCGCCACCTGCAGAACGCGCCGCACGCGCAATTCGTGATCCGTGCGGCGCTGGCGGCGACGCTCGCCGGGTCCTGGGGCCTGTACTCGGGCTTCGAGACCGGCGAGTCGGCGCCGCTGCCCGACAGCGAGGAATACGCTGACGCGGAGAAATACGAGCTGCGCGCGCGCGACTGGCGCAAGGCCGCGCGCATCGGCGCCGAAGTCGCGCGGCTGAACCGCGCGCGGCGCGACCATCCGGCGCTGCAGACGCACCTCGGCCTCACGTTCGTCGACGCGGACAACGACCAGGTGCTCGTGTTCGTGAAGGCGACGCCCGCGCACGACAGCGTCGTCGCGGTCGCGATCAGTCTCGACCCGTGGCATCCGCAGGCCGCGAACTTCACGCTCGACGCGTCGCTGTGGCGTGCCTTCGGGCTCGCGGACGGCGAACCGCTCGACGCGTTCGAACAGGATGCCGCGCAGGCCGAAACCTGGCGCGGGCATCGCCAGTACGTCTCGCTCGACCCGCACGTGCGGCCGTATGCGATCTGGCGGCTCGCGCCGTCTCCCGGCGCCGCGCGAGCGGCGGCGCCCGACCCGGGCGATGCCCGGGGCCCTTCCGGAGCCCACGGATGATGAAACGCGAAGATTCCCTCGACGACGTGCGCCGCGCGCAGTTTCCGTCGCTCGCACCAGCCGGCACCCCGCGCCGGCGCCGTTCGCGGCGCCGGGCGCCCGCGCTCTGCGCGGACGATCCGCTGTGGTACAAGGACGCGATCATCTACCAGGTGCACGTGAAGTCGTTCTACGACTCGAACAACGACGGGATCGGCGACTTCCCGGGCCTGATCATGAAGCTCGACTATATCGCCGAGCTCGGCGTCGACACGATCTGGCTGCTGCCGTTCTACCCGTCGCCGCGGCGCGACGACGGCTACGACATCGCCGACTACCGCGACGTGCATCCCGACTACGGCACCCTTGCCGACGTGCGGCGCTTCATCCGCGAGGCGCATGCACGCGGCATCCGCGTGATCGCCGAGCTCGTGATCAACCACACGTCGGACCAGCATCCATGGTTCCAGCGCGCGCGGCGCGCGAAGCCCGGCTCGATGCATCGCGACTACTACGTGTGGTCCGACACCGACACGAAATACGCGGGCACGCGGATCATCTTCCTCGATACGGAAACCTCGAACTGGACGCACGACCCCGTCGCCGGCCAGTACTACTGGCACCGCTTCTACTCGCACCAGCCGGACCTGAACTTCGACAACCCGGCCGTCGTGCGCGAGGTGATCCAGGTGATGCGCTTCTGGCTCGATCTCGGCATCGACGGGCTGCGGCTCGACGCGGTGCCGTACCTGGTCGAGCGCGAAGGCACCAACAACGAGAACCTGCCCGAGACGCATGCGATCCTGAAGCGGATCCGCGCGACGATCGACGCCGAGTATCCGAACCGGATGCTGCTCGCGGAAGCGAACCAGTGGCCCGAGGACGTGCAGGAATACTTCGGCAACGAGAACGAATGCCACATGGCGTTCCACTTCCCGCTGATGCCGCGCATCTACATGTCGATCGCGAGCGAGGACCGCTTCCCGATCGTCGACATCATGCGGCAGACGCCGGCGCTCGCGCCGAGCAACCAGTGGGCCGTGTTCCTGCGCAACCACGACGAGCTGACGCTCGAGATGGTCACCGACTCGGAGCGCGACCTGTTGTGGCAGACCTATGCGTCCGACCGGCGTGCGCGGATCAATCTCGGCATCCGGCGCCGCCTCGCGCCGCTGATGGAGCGCGACCGGCGCCGCATCGAGCTGATCAACTCGCTGCTGCTGTCGATGCCCGGCACGCCGGTGATCTACTACGGCGACGAGCTCGGGATGGGCGACAACATCCACCTCGGCGACCGCGACGGCGTGCGCACGCCGATGCAATGGTCGTCGGACCGCAACGGCGGCTTCTCGCGCGCGGACCCGGAACTGCTGGTGCTGCCGCCCGTGATGGGCTCGCTGTACGGCTATGACGCGGTCAACGTCGAGGCGCAGACGCGCGACCCGCACTCGCTGCTGAACTGGACCCGCCGGATCCTGTCGACACGCCGCGCGACGCAGGCGTTCGGTCGCGGCGCGATCCGCTTCCTGCGTCCGGAGAACCGCAAGGTGCTCGCATACCTGCGCGAGCTGGAAGGCCACGAGACGGTGCTGTGCGTCGCGAACCTGTCGCGCGCGTCGCAGGCGGTCGAGCTCGACCTGTCCGAATTCGCGGGCCGCGTGCCGATCGAGATGACGTCGGACTCGGCGTTCCCGCCGATCGGGCAGCTCACGTACCTGCTCACCTTTCCGCCGTACGGGTTCCTGTGGTTCGTGCTGTCCGAGCACGGCCGCGAGCCGTCGTGGCGGCAACCGCATGCGGAGCCGCTGCCCGAATACGTGACGATCGTGATGCGGCGCGGCGACGTGCGTCCGGACGTCGGGCAGCTGCACACGCTCGCGCACGATGCGCTCGCGTCGTGGCTCGCGCGGCGGCGCTGGTTCGCATCGAAGGATCGCGCGATCGGCGACGCGTGGCTGAACATCGTCACGCCGATGCCGGACGAACCGTTCCAGTACGCGGAGGCCTGGGTGTCCGCGAGCGACGGCGGCGTCGAACGCTACGTCGTGCCGCTGGCCGCCGCATGGGGCGGCGAGACATCGCACCCGCTGTTCGCGCAGCTCGCGCTCGCGCGCGTGCGGCGCGGCCATACGGTCGGCTACCTGACCGACGCGTTCGCGCTGCCCTCGTTCGCGCGCGGGATACTGCGCAAGCTGCGCGACGGCGCGACCGTGCCGACGTCCGACGGCGGCCGCCTCGACTTCCTGCCCGAGTTCGCGCTCGCCGGGCTCGATCCCGGCGACGACGTCGAGGTGCGCTGGCTCGCGGCCGAGCAGAGCAACAGTTCGCTCGTGATCGGCGACGCCATCGTGCTGAAACTGGTGCGCAAGGTCGCGCACGGCATCCACCCGGAAGCGGAAATGAGCCGGTACCTGACGCGGATCGGCTATGCGAACACCGCGACGCTCGCCGGTGAAGTCGTGCACGTCGATCCGGACGGCACGCCGCATACGGTCGCGATCCTGCAGCGCTACGTCGACAATCAGGGCGACGCGTGGACGCGCTCGTTCGACTTCCTGAGGCGTGCGGTCGACGAGCTCGCGCTGCCCGCCATCGACGATGGCGAAGCGGCCGAGCCCGACGAGGAACCCGATGCGCTGCTCGGCTACGCGGCGTTCGCGGGGATCGTCGGCACGCGGCTTGGCCAGTTGCACGTCGCGCTTGCACAGCCGTCCGACGACCCGGCGTTCATGCCGGAGCGCGCGACGCCCGAACACATCGATGGCTGGCGCGTCGATGCGGTCGCATCGTTCGAGCACGCGCTCGACGTGCTGGCCACGCGGCTCGATACGCTCGACCCGGCCGCGCGTGCCGCGGCCGACACGCTGCTCGCGTCGCGCGACGCGGCCGTGCAGGCGCTCGGCGGGCTGGTGCCGCGCATGCTCGACGCACAATGCATCCGCATTCACGGCGACTTCCATCTCGGCCAGGTGCTCGACGTGCAGGGCGATGCGCTGCTGATCGACTTCGAGGGCGAGCCCGCGCGTCCGCTGGAGCGGCGCCGCGCGAAGTCGCATCCGCTGCGCGACGTGGCCGGCTTCCTGCGCTCGCTGTCGTACGTGAGCGCGGCCGCGCAGTTCGTGATCGAGAAGGCGCCGCCGCAGGCGGCCGGCCGCAAGCGCGCGCTGTTCGACCGCTTCGGGCAGGCCGCCGCCGACCGCTTCGTCGAATGCTATCGCGCGGCCGCGGACCAGGCGCCCGAACGCTTCGTCGATCCGCGCTACGCCGATCGCCTGCTCGCGCTGTTCCTGATCGACAAGGCGTCGTACGAGCTGTGCTACGAAGCCGCCAACCGCCCCGACTGGCTCGGCGTGCCGGTCGGCGGGCTCGCCGCGCTCGTCGAACGCCTGCTCGACACGAACGGCGAGCCCGACAATGGAGGCACCCGATGACCGACACACTGTTCGACCGCCGCGATATCGATGCGCTGCTCGCCGGGCGCCATCCGGACCCGTTCGCGTGCCTCGGCCCGCATCGCGATACCGGGCGGATCGTCGTGCGCGCACTGCTGCCCGGCGCGCGGCGCGTGCGCGCGGTGACGCCCGACGGCGACGACCTCGGCACGCTCGCGTGTGTCGACGATGCCGGCTGCTTCGCCGGGACGATCGCACGCAACGGCCATTACCGGCTCGCGATCGAGTGGCCCGACACGCACCAGGTGACCGACGACGCGTATGCGTTCGGCCTGCTGCTCGACGACGCGGCGCTCGCACGGTTCGCGGCGGGCGACCCGGCCGCCGTGCTCGACTGCCTCGGCGCAACGCCCACGCGCGTCGACGGGATCGACGGCGTGCGCTTCGCGGTATGGGCGCCGAACGCGCAGCGCGTGTCGGTCGTCGGCGAGTTCAACACCTGGGACGGCCGCCGTCATCCGATGCGGCTGCGGCGGCCATGGGGCGTGTGGGAGCTGTTCGTGCCGGGGATTGGCGCCGGCGAGCACTACAAGTACGAGCTGTGCGCGGCCGACGGGCACGTGCTGCCGCACAAGGCCGACCCGTGCGCACGCGCGACCGAGGCGCCGCCGCGCACCGCGTCCGTCGTCGCCGATACGGCGGCGCTCGACGCGTTCGCGTGGCACGACGACGGCTGGATCCACGCGCGGCCGCATGCGGACCGCCGCTTTCGCATCCCGTGGTCGATCTACGAGGTGCATCCGGAGTCGTGGCAGCGCGTGCCCGAGGAGATGGACCGCAGCGCGACCTGGGACGAACTCGCCGAGCGGCTGATCCCGTACGCGCACGGCATGGGCTTCACGCACGTCGAATTCATGCCGATCTCGGAGTACCCGTTCGGCGGCTCGTGGGGCTACCAGCCGCTCGCGCAGTTCGCGCCGTCCGCGCGCTTCGGGCCGGTCGACGGCTTCGCGCGCTTCGTCGACCGCGCGCATGCGGCCGGCCTCGGCGTGATCGTCGATTGGGTGCCCGCGCACTTCCCCAACGATCCGCACGGCCTCGCGCAGTTCGACGGCAGCGCGCTGTACGAGCACGCCGATCCGCGCGAAGGCATGCATCCGGACTGGAACACCTGCGTGTTCAACCTCGGGCGCAACGAGGTCGGCGCGTTCCTCGTCGCGTCGGCGCTCGCGTGGGCGCGCCGCTATCACGTCGACGGAATCCGCGTCGACGCGGTCGCGTCGATGCTGTACCGCGACTATTCGCGCAAGGAAGGCGACTGGGTGCCGAACATCTACGGCGGGCGCGAGAACCTCGAATCGGTCGCGTTCCTGCGCGCGCTGAACGACACGCTGCACGGTGCGCTCGCGCCCGCCGGCGTCGTCACCTTCGCGGAGGAATCGACCGCGTGGCCGGGCGTCACCGCGTCGACCGTCGACGGCGGGCTCGGCTTCGACTTCAAGTGGAACATGGGCTGGATGCACGACACCCTCGCGTATCTGCGCGAGGATCCGATCCATCGCCGCTATCACCACGACCGGATGACCTTCGGGCTCGTCTATGCGTTCTCCGAGCGCTTCGTGCTGCCGCTGTCGCACGACGAGGTCGTGCACGGCAAGGGCTCGCTCGCCGCGAAGATGCCGGGCGACGCATGGCAGCGGCTCGCGACGCTGCGCGCGTACTTCGGCTTCATGTGGGCGCATCCGGGCAAGAAGCTGCTGTTCATGGGCAGCGAATTCGCGCAATGGGCCGAATTCGCGCACGACGCGACGCCGCACTGGGACCTGCTCGACGCGCCCGCGCATCGCGGCGTGCAGCGGCTCGTGCGCGACCTGAACCGCGCGTACGCGGCCGAGCCGGCACTGCACGCGCTGGACTGCCACGCGGCCGGCTTCGCCTGGCTGATCGGCGACGATCGCGACAACAGCGTGTTCGCGTTCGCGCGCCGCGACGACACGGGGCGCCTCGTCGTTGCGGTCTGCAACTTCACGCCGGTGCCGCGCGCCGGCTATCGCATCGGACTGCCCGCGCCCGGGCGGTGGCGCGAACTGATGAACACCGATGCGGCCACGTACGGCGGCACGAACGCCGGCAACGACGGCGTCGTGTGGGCGGAGGACCGCCCCACGCACGGTGAATCGTGGTCGGCCAGCTTGCGCCTGCCGCCGCTCGCGACCCTATGGCTGAGCCCGGCCTGACTCCCGGCGCCCTCGACACGGAAATGATCCCCATGCCGACCGCCCTGCCTGCCCGTCTCGACCCCGGCCGCTGCTATCCGCTCGGCGCGACCTGGGACGGTCTCGGCACCAATTTCGCGGTATTTTCCGCGCATGCGCAGCGCATCCAGCTGTGCGTGTTCGACCCGACCGGCCGCAAGGAGCTCGCACGGCTCGACCTGCCCGAATGCACCGACGAGGTGTGGCACGGCTACCTGCCGAACGCGCATCCGGGCACCGTGTACGGCTTTCGCGCGGACGGCCCGTACCAGCCGCAGCACGGCCATCGCTTCAATCCGACCAAGCTGCTGCTCGACCCGTATGCGCGCAAGCTGGTCGGCCACTTTCGCTGGTCCGACGCGCTGTTCGGCTATCGCGTGCATTCGAACCGCGCGGACCTGTCGATGGACCGGCGCGACTCGGCGCCTGCGATGCCGAAGGCCGTGGTCGTCGACGAGGCGTTCGACTGGCGTACCGACCGGCGCCCGAACGTCCCGTGGCGCAGCACCGTGATCTACGAGACCCACGTGCGCGGCGCATCGATGCGCCGCGCCGGGCTGCGCGCGCCGGAACGCGGCACGTTCGCGTCGCTCGCCCACCCGGCATTCATCGATCACCTGCTGTCGATCGGCGTGACGACGGTCGAGCTGCTGCCGGTGCATGCGTTCCTGCAGCAGCGCGCGCTCGTGCAACGCGGGTTGCGCAACTACTGGGGCTACGATACGGCCGCGTTCTTCGCGCCGGAGCCGTCGTACCTGTCGACGCGGCGGCTCGACGAAATGCGCATCGCGATCCGCCAGCTGCATGCGGCCGGCATCGAAGTCGTGCTCGACGTCGTCTACAACCACACGTGCGAAGGCAACGAACTCGGCCCGACGCTGTCCTGGCGCGGCCTCGACAACGCGAGCTACTACCGGCTGCGGCCGGACGATCCGCGCTACCACGTCGACGAGACCGGCTGCGGCAACACGCTGAACCTGTCGCATCCGCGCGTCGTGCAGATGGTGATGGATTCGTTGCGCTACTGGGCGAGCGCGTTCAACGTCGACGGCTTTCGTTTCGATCTCGGCGTGACGCTCGGCCGCGAGGATCACGGCTTCGAACCCGGCGCGGGGTTCTTCGACGCGTTGCGGCAGGACCCGGTGCTCGCGCAGCGCAAGCTGATCACCGAGCCGTGGGATCTCGGCCCCGGCGGCTATCAGCTGGGCCGCCATCCGCCCGGCTTCGCCGAATGGAACGACCGCTTTCGCGACACGGTGCGGCGCTTCTGGCGCGGCGACGCGGGCCAGCGCCAGGAACTCGCCGCGCGGCTCGCGGGCTCGGCCGACCTGTTCAATCACCAGCGGCGCCGCACGTGGGCGTCGGTCAATTTCATCACCGCGCACGACGGCTTCACGCTCGCCGATCTGGTGTCGTATGCGCACAAGCACAACGACGCGAACGGCGAGGACAACCACGACGGCCATGGCGACAACTGCAGCGCGAACTGGGGCGTCGAAGGCGCCACCGACGATGCATCGATCCGCGACCTGCGCGCGCGGGTCGCGCGCTCGATGCTCGCGACGCTGTTTACCGCGCTCGGCACGCCGATGATCGTGGCCGGCGACGAATTCGGCAGGACGCAGCACGGTAACAACAACGCCTATTGCCAGGATAACGAACTGTCATGGCTCGACTGGGATCTCGCGCGCACCGACGAAGGCGTGCAGATGATGCGCTTCGTGTCGCGGCTCGCGGCACTCCGACGCATGTACACGGTGATGTCGGCGCCGCACTATCCGTCCGGCGACCGCGACTGTGCAGCAGGCATGCACGAGATCGACTGGTTCGACGAGCGCGGCGACCCGCTGACCGTGCCCGCGTGGGAAGACGGCGAACGGCGTGCGCTGACGATACGGCGCGTCGGCACCGGCCGCACCGGGCGCATCGAGGCGTTGCTCGTGATGCTGAATGCGTCGGCCGCCACGATCACGTTCAAGCTGCCGGCGCCCGTGCTCGACTACCGCGTGCTGCTCGACACGGCGACGCCCGACACCGGCCCGCGCTCGTGGCCGAACGCCGGTCTCGACGTCGCCGCGCATGCGGCCGCGATCGCGGTCGCGGCCGTGCCGCCAGACCTGTCTTCGTGAGGAGCCGCCATGACGTCACGCACTGCCCATCCGCCCGGCACGCACGCATTCGCTTCGTCGTTCGGCGCGGCCTGCCTCGACGCGGCGCACACGCGCTTCCGGTTGTGGGCGCCCGCGAGCCGCACGGCCGCGGTCGAACTGCACGGCGAACGGCGCGTCGCGATGCGGACCGCCGGCGACGGCTGGTTCGAGATCGTCGCGCCGTGCGGTCCGGGCACGCTGTACCGCTTCCTGCTCGACGACGGTCTCGCGGTGCCCGATCCCGCATCGCGTTTCCAGCCGGATGACGTACACGGCCCGAGCCAGGTCGTCGATCCGGCCGCGTACCGCTGGCGCCACGACGCGTGGCGCGGCCGGCCGTGGCACGAGACGGTGCTGTACGAACTGCACGTCGGCGCGTGCGGCGGCTACGCGAAGGTCGAGCGGCGCCTGCCCGGCATCGCCGCGCTCGGCGTGACCGCGCTCGAGCTGATGCCCGTCAACGCGTTCCCCGGCGCGCGCAACTGGGGCTACGACGGCGTGCTGCCGTTCGCGCCCGCTGCGTCGTACGGACGGCCCGAGGAACTGAAGGCACTCGTCGACGCCGCGCACGGGCTCGGGCTGCAGGTGTTTCTCGACGTCGTGTACAACCACTTCGGCCCCGAAGGCAACCTGCTACCGCGCTATGCGCCCGAATTCTTCCGCGCGGACCGGCAGACCACCTGGGGGCCCGCGATCGACTTCTCGCGTGCGCAGACGAGCGCGTTCTTCATCGAGAACGCGCTGTACTGGCTCGACGAATTCCGCTTCGACGGCCTGCGCATCGACGCCGCGCACGCGATCGACGACGACACATGGCTGCGCGAGCTCGCACGCCGCGTGCGCGCGCATGCGGGCGGTGCGCGCCACGTGCACCTGGTGCTCGAGAACGAACGCAATGCGGCGAGCCTGCTCGGGCCTGACGGTTTCGACGCGCAGTGGAACGACGACTTCCACAACAGCGCGCACGTGCTGCTGACCGGCGAGCGCGAAGGCTACTACCGCGCATACGCCGATGCGCCGCTCCGTCATCTCGCGCGCACGCTCGGCGAAGGGTTCGCGTACCAGGGCGAGCCGTCGCCGCTGCACGACGGCGCGCCGCGCGGCGAGCCGAGCGCGCACCTGCCGCCGACCGCGTTCGTCACGTTCCTGCAGAACCACGACCAGATCGGCAATCGCGCGTTCGGCGAGCGGCTGCGCGCGCTCGCGAACGACGACGCGGTGCGCGCGGCGACCGCGTTGATGCTGCTCGCGCCGCAGATTCCGCTGCTGTTCATGGGCGAGGAAGCCGGCAGCACGCAGCCGTTCCAGTTCTTCACCGACTATCGCGGCGAACTCGCCGATGCGGTGCGCGAAGGCCGGCGCCGCGAGTTCGCGGCATTCCCCGCGTTCGCCGATCCCGCGCATCGCCATGCGATCCCCGATCCGAACGACCTCGGCACGTTCGTGCGCTCGTCGCCGGGCCACGCGGACGACGCAGCATGGCCCGACGCTGACGCGTGGCGGCACTTCTACCACAGCGCGCTGGCCGTACGCGCGGCGCTCGTGACCCCGCACCTGGCCGGCGCCCGTGCGCTCGGCGTCGATCTGCTGTCCGCCCACGGCAACAGCGACGGCAACGGCAATGCGGCCGCGCTCGTCGCGCGCTGGCGGCTCGGCGACGGCAGCACGCTGACGCTCGCGTTCAATCCCGGCTCGCGCGATGCAGTGCTGCCCGCGCTGCCGGTCGGCAAGATCGTGTTCGAGACGCCGGCGCGGGCGCGCGACCGGCTCGCCGACCAGCGCCTGCCCCCACGCACCTGCATCGCGTGGCGCGACGGCGCGGTCAACCGCGATGCGCTGAATCACCGCGCGAACGGACATACGCGGCCATGACGACCGACGTGCCGATCGCCGAACTCGCGCGCGCGGCCGGGCTGGAGCCGGACTGGATCGATGCGGGCGGCGTCGCGCGGCGGGTGGACGACGACGCGCTCGTCGCGCTCGTCGATGCGCTCGGCTGGCCGTGCGGCACGCCGAGCGAGCGGGTCGACAGCGCGGCGGCGCTCGCCGGCGCGCGCGACGCGACGCCGTGCGTCGTGACCGGTGACGCCGGCGTGCCGTTGACGCTGCCGCGCAGCATCGCGCCGCCGGGCACGCGCTTCCGGATCTCGCTCGAATCGGGCGAGTACGTCGACGGGCACGTGGCCGATGCGGGCAAACACGGCACGCTGCCGCCGCTCGCGCTGCCCGGCTATCACGCACTCGACATCGGAGCACGACGGATCGGGCTCGCGATCGCGCCGCCGCGTGCGCGGCCGTTCGACGCCGGCGACGGCATGCCGCAAGCGCGGCGCCGCTGGGGCATCGCGGCCCAGCTCTACAGCCTGCGCCGCACGGGCGACGACGGCGCGGGCGACTACACCGCGCTCGCCGGCCTCGCCGCGCGCGCGGCACGGCATGGCGCGGACGCGGTCGCGATCAGCCCGACGCATGCCGGCTATCCGGCGCTGCCCGAGCACGACAGCCCGTATTCGCCGTCGTCGCGCCGCTGGCACAACGTCGCGTATCTCGACTGCGATGCGGCGCCGGGCGCCGATAGCGTGCGGCAGACGAGCGGCCCGGCGGCGCACGACGTGCCTGCGCCGGATACGCCGCTGATCGACTGGCCGCACGTCCTGCCGCTCAAGCTGCGTCGGCTGCGCGCATGCTTCGATGCATGGCGCGCGAACGGCGAGCCATCGCGCGACGCGCTCGAACGGTTTCGCGCGACGGGCGGCGCATCGCTCGACGCGCATGCGCGCTTCGACGCGCTGCAGGCGTTCTGCATCGACAACGGGATCGGCGCGGACTGGCGGCAATGGCCCGTGCAGTGGCAGATGCCGGCTTCGGCCGAGGTCGACGCCTTCGCGCATGCGCATGCCGAGACGATCGCGTTCCACACGTTCCTGCAATGGTGCGCGTCGGACGCGCTCGGCCACGCGCAGCATGCGACGCGCGACGCGGGGATGACGATCGGGCTGATCGCCGACCTCGCGGTCGGCTCCGATCGCGCGGGCAGCGACGCGTGGGCGCACGGCACCGCGCTGCTGCGCGGCGTGTCGGTCGGCGCGCCGCCCGACCTGTTCAATGCGGACGGCCAGGCGTGGGGCGTGACGACGTGGACGCCCGCCGCACTGCGCGCGAACGGCTTCGCGCCGTTCGTCGACCTGTTGCGCACGGCCTTCGCGCATGCGGGCGGGATTCGCATCGATCATGTGCTCGGCTTCGCGCGGACGTGGATCGTGCCGGACGGCCGGTCGCCGCGCGACGGCGCGTACCTGCGCTATCCGGTCGACGATCTCGTGCGGCTCGTCGCGCTGGAGGCGGCACGGCATCGCGCCGTCGCGATCGGCGAGGATCTCGGCACAGTGCCGGCGGGCTTTCGCGAGCGGCTCGGCGCGCAGGGCATCGCGGGAATGCGCGTGCTGTGGTTCGAACGTGACGCGAATGGCGTGTTTCGGCCGCCGTCCGCGTGGGATCGCGACACGATCGCGATGACCTCGACTCATGACCTGCCGACGGTGGCCGGCTGGTGGCGTGGTGTCGATCTCGAGTGGCGGCGGGTCGTGGCTGGTGCGGATGCGGATACGGCCAGGCATGCGCGCGCGGCTGACGAGCGCGACCCGGCGCAACGCACCGCGAGTGCGCGCAATGCCGACGACGACATCGGTCACGCTGCCGCCGCACACGGCTCGGGCCGCGATGAACACAACGATCCGGGCCCGCGTGACGATACCCCCGCCACGGACGACGGCCACCACAGGCCTCCCGCACCCGACACATCGCCCCCCGCCCCCGACCTCATCGCCGCGCAGGCCGAACGCGCCGCCGACCGCGCGGCGCTGTGGCGCGCGTTGCAGCACGCGGGCTGCGCACCGGCCGGCGCGCCCATCCCGTCCGCCGACACGCCGCCCGTCGGCGCGATCCTTGCATGCGTCGCACGCAGCCCGGCGCCGCTCGCGATCGTGCCGCTCGAGGATCTGCTCGCCCTGGACGAGCAACCGAATCTCCCCGGCCCGCCGTGCGGCCATCCGAACTGGCTGCGCCGGCTGCCGCGCACGGTCGACGCGCTGTTCGACGCCCACGTGCGCAAGCGCATCGCGGCGATCGAGCGCGCGCGCCGCGCCGCGGAGGACGACGCATGACGCCGCGCGCAACCCTGCGATTGCAGCTGCACGCGGGCTTCACGTTCGACGACGCGGCCGCGCACGCCGACTACTTCGCGCGGCTCGGCGTGAGCCACCTGTACCTGTCGCCGATCACGACGGCCGAGCCCGGCTCGCTGCACGGCTACGACACCGTCGACCATCACGCGATCAGCGCGGAACTCGGCGGCGCAGCCGGCTTCCGGCGCCTCCTCGACGCGCTGCGTGCGCGCGGCCTCGGCGTGATCGTCGACATCGTGCCCAACCACATGGGCGTCGGCGGCGCCTCGAACGGCTGGTGGAACGACGTGCTCGAATGGGGACCGGCGAGCCCGTATGCGCGCCATTTCGACATCGACTGGCATCCGCCCGATGCGGCGCTCGACGGCAAGGTGCTGCTGCCCTGCCTCGGCGCGCCATACGGTGACGCGCTCGCGGCCGGCGACATCACGCTCGGCGCCGATCCGTCGACGGGACGCTTCTTCATCGCCTGCCCGGGCAGAACCCTGCCAATCGCGGCGGCGACCTACGCGGAGATCCTGCGCATCGCGAACCGCGCGGACCTGAACGCGCTCGCCGAACGCTTCGCCGCCCCGACGGTGCGCGGCAGCGCGCGACTCGCGGCCGCGCACACGGCGCTGCGCGACCATGCCGCCGCACAGGGGCCGCATGCGTTCGACGCGATATTGCGCGGCGCCGATCCGCGCCGCGCACGCTCGCGCGCGTGCCTGCATCATTTGCTGGAACGCCAGCACTACCGGCTCGCGTGGTGGCGCACGGCCGCCGACGAACTGAACTGGCGGCGCTTCTTCGACATCGCGACGCTCGCGGCCGTCCGCGTCGAGGACGCAGCGGTGTTCGATGCGGTGCACGCGCTGCCGCTGGCGCTTCATGCGGCCGGCTGCATCGACGGTCTGCGCGTCGATCACGTCGACGGCCTCGCCGATCCGCGCGCGTACTGCCGGCGCCTGCATGCGCGGCTCGCCGCGCAGCGCGACGAGCGGCCGTACATCGTCGTCGAGAAGATCCTCGCGCCGGGCGAGACGCTGCGCGACGACTGGCGCGTCGACGGCACGACCGGCTACGACTTCATGAACGACGTCGCCGCGCTGCTGCACGACCCGGCCGGCGCCGCGCCGCTCGCCGCGCACTGGGCGGCCGTGTCGGGGTCGGCGCGGTCGTTCGCGCAGGACGCGGTGGCCGGCAAGCGGCGCGTGCTGATGCGGCAGCTCGCCGGCGAGCACGAACGCGTCGCGCGAGCGTTCCACCGCATCGCGCGCGCGGCGCCCGCGACGCGCGACATCAGCCGGATCGCGATCCAGCGCGTGCTGGGCGAGCTCGCCGTGCACCTGCCCGTGTACCGGATGTACCCGACACCCGGCGACGAGCCGAGCGCCGCCGACCGTCGCGTGCTGGCGCACGCGTACGACGCGGCGTGCGCCGCGATCGACCCGTCCGATCGCTACGCGCTCGATCGCGTCGCCGGCTGGCTCGGGGTGCCGGGCACGCGCGTGCCGCGCGCGGATACCGCGGCACTGCACGCGGCACGCGTCGCATTCGCACAGCTCACCGCGCCACTCGCCGCGAAGGGTGTCGAGGACACGGCCAACTACCGTTACGGGCGGCTGTTGTCGCGCAACGAGGTCGGCGCCGATGCCGGCGACTTCAGCCTGTCGCGCGGCGCATTCCATGCGCGCAACCGGCGCCGCGCACGCACCGTGCCGCATACACTCGTCGCGACCGCGACGCATGATCACAAGCGCGGCGAGGATGCGCGCGCGCGGCTCGCGGTGCTGAGCGAAGTACCCGACGCGTGGCGCGCGGTGTCGCTCGACTGGTCCGCGCTGAACCAGCCGCATCGTGGCGGTGCGCATCGCGATCTCGCGTGGGCGCCGGGGCCGGCCGCGGAAGCGATGCTGTACCAGACGCTCGTCGGCTGCTGGCCGCCGGGGCTCGCGCCCGACGATGCGGCCGGGCTCGCGATGCTTGCCGAGCGCGTGGTGCGCTGGCAGACGAAGGCGCTGCGCGAAGCGAAACAGCATACCGACTGGCTCGCGCCGGACGCCGGCCATGAACGCGCTTGCGAGCAGTTCGTCCGCGCGATCCTGACGCCGCACGGCGCGGGCGATTTCGTGCACCGGCTGCATGCGTTCGTCACGCGGATCGCGCCGGCCGGTGTCGTCAACAGTCTCGCGCAGGCGGCGCTGCGGATGGCGTCGCCGGGCGTGCCCGACCTGTATCAAGGTACCGAGTCATGGGATCACTCGCTCGTCGATCCGGACAACCGGCGCGAGGTGCCGTTTGCGGTGCTCGCGGCCGAGCGGGTCGACGAGCCGGTCGCCGCGTATCTGCGTGACTGGCCCGATGCGCGCGTGAAGCGGGCGCTCGTCGAGCGGATGCTCGCGCTGCGCACGCGCTGGCCGGCGACGTTCGCGGATGGCGCGTATGTGCCGCTGCGCGTGCGCGGCAGGCTCGGACGGCATGCGGTGGCGTTCGCGCGATGCGACGAAACGGCGACGATCGTGGTGATTGCGACGCGGCTCGCGTGCCGGTTGCTTGGCGAAGTACCGGGCTTGCCGCGCGTCGAGCCTCGGGAATGGGGCGATACGGCCGTGGTGCTGCCGCGCGGCGCCGGCGAGCGGTGGATCGACTGGCTGAACCACGGAAGCGAAATCGGGGCGCCGGACGGCACGATGCGGCTCGATCGTTGTCTTGCCGCGTTGCCGGTTGCGGTGATCCTGGCAGCCGATACGAAGGACCCGCAGCCGTAATCGATTTTGTGCAAATCGGCCCGCGGATAATCGCTTTTGCACGACCAAAATCATTTTTCGCACAAAACAGGTTTCGCCAATCGATTTTGTGCAAAGACGGGCGGCGCCCGCCACCAGCCTTCTCGCTGCGGTCCAGCCAGTCCGCTCAACACGCCAGCAACATCGCGGCAGCCGCATCCGGACACACCCCCTGAAACTGGCTGGACGCCAGCAGCGGCCGCGGCACGTCCTTGCGGGCAACGGGCACGAAACCCAAACCGGTGAAATAGTCTGCCGCGGTCGTCGTCAGCAACCCGATCGACTGGACGTCGCGCGCGCGGCACGCCGCGATCAGCCGCGCAACGATCGTGCGACCGAGGCCGTTCCCTTGCGCATGCGAAACGACGGCGATCGACCGGATCAGCGCGAAGTCACCGTAATATTCGATACCGCCGCATCCCGTCACGGCAGGTGGTTCGGCAAGCACGATGAAGTTGTCCAGATGCGCCGCGACACCCGCGACGGGCAGGTTCGACGCGCGAAGCAATGCCTCGATCGAGGCCAGGTCGGATAACGCTGCAGAACGAAGTTGCATGACATCGACTCCCGATTGGATCGGCGGCATCCGTACGGTTCAGATCCCGCGCTGATTCACCCGCTTCGACAATGCCTCCGCGCTTTCCTTGCGCTCGCTGTACCGATCGACCAGATACGGGCCGATGTCGCGCGTGAGCAGCGTGAACTTGACCAGCTCCTCCATCACGTCGACGACCCGATCGTAATAGGCCGACGGCTTCATCCGACCCGCTTCGTCGAATTCCATGAACGCCTTGGCCACCGACGACTGGTTCGGGATCGTCAGCATGCGCATCCAGCGCCCCAGCACGCGCATCTGGTTCACCGCGTTGAACGACTGCGAGCCGCCGCTGACCTGCGTCACCGCGAGCGTCTTGCCCTGCGTCGGCCGCACGGCGCCGACCGACAGCGGGATCCAGTCGATCTGCGACTTCATGATCCCCGTCATCGCGCCGTGCCGCTCCGGCGAGCACCACACCATCCCCTCGGACCACATCACCCGTTCGCGCAGCTCGACGACCTTCGGATGACTCTCCGGCGCATCGTCGGGCAGCGGCAGGCCGCTCGGATTGAACACGCGCACCTCGGCGCCCATCGCCGTGAGCAGGCGCCCGGCTTCCTCGACCAGCAGCCGGCTGAACGAACGCTCGCGCAGCGAGCCGTACAGCAGCAGGAAGCGCGGCGGATGCGTGGACGGCGACGCCGGCCGCAAGCGGCTCGCGTCCGGCACGCGGAAAAGTTCAGGGTCGAGTTGCGGCAGGTCGGTCAGTCGGTCGGTCATGAAAAGATTCCGTGGTTGGCTCAAGCGCGCTCGTACCAGCCCTTCGACCGGTTGACGATGCGCACGACCAGCAGCATGACCGGCACCTCGATCAACACGCCGACGACAGTCGCCAGCGCCGCACCGGAGTGAAAACCGAACAGGCTGATCGCGGCCGCGACGGCGAGCTCGAAGAAATTGGATGCGCCGATCAGCGCGGACGGGCACGCGACGTTGTGCTTCTCGCCCACCGCGCGATTGAGCCAGTACGCGAGCGCCGCATTGAAGAACACCTGGATCAGGATCGGCACCGCGAGCAGTGCGATCACCAGCGGCTGCTTCAGGATCGCTTCGCCCTGGAACGCGAACAGCAGCACGAGCGTCGCGAGCAGCGCGGCGATCGACCACGGGCCGATCTTCGCCATCGCGGCATCGAACGCGGCCGGTCCGTCGCGCAGCAGCCGCTTGCGCCAGATCTGCGCGAGGATCACCGGCAGCACGATATAGAGGACCACCGACGTAAGCAGCGTCGCCCACGGCACGGTAATCGCGGACATCCCGAGCAGCAGCCCGACCAGCGGCGCGAACGCGATCACCATGATGCTGTCGTTCAGCGCGACCTGCGACAACGTGAACAGCGGATCGCCGCCCGTGAGCCGGCTCCACACGAACACCATCGCCGTGCACGGCGCGGCGGCCAGCAGGATCAGGCCGGCGATGTAGCTGTCGAGCTGGTCCGCCGGCAGCATCGGCGCGAACAGCTGCCGGATGAACAGCCAGCCGAGCAAGGCCATCGAGAACGGCTTGACGAGCCAGTTCACGACGAGCGTGACGCCGATCCCCTTCACATGCTGGCGCACTTCATGCAGCGCGCCGAAGTCCACCTTCACGAGCATCGGCACGATCATCACCCAGATCAGCAGCCCGACTGGCAGGTTGACCTGCGCGTACTCGATGCGGCCGATCCGCTGGAACAGGCCGGGCAGCACCTGGCCGAGCACGATGCCGGCGACGATGCACAGCGCGACCCAGACCGTCAGGTAGCGTTCGAAGAAGTTGATCGCGGGCTTGACGACGGCGTCGCGGGGCGGGATGACGTTGGACGTGTTCATCGGACAGGAGAAGTCGGGCTGGAGAAAGGCACGCGGCACGCCGGTTCACGCAAGCCGCCGTGCAAGCGCTCAGTTTCGCGAGATGGCGGTCAATGCCGTCTGGAGTTCGGCGTTGCTCATGCGCTCGAGCGGCAGTGCCAGCAGTTGCAGCATCCGATAGCCGAGCGCCTCGCGTGTCAGCTCGAACGCGAGCCGCTTGCCCGCGTCGCCGCCTGCCGCGTTCGACGGATCGGCGTAGCCCCAATGCACTTTCACCGGACTGCCGGGCCAGTACGGGCACGTCTCCGCGGCCGCGCTGTCGCATACCGTGACGACGATGCGCATTGCCGGCGCGCCGTCGCCGACGAATTCGTCCCAGCTCTTGCTGTGGTATCCGTTGACGTCGACGCCGGCGCGCGTCAGCGCGTCCAGCGCGAACGGATTGAGCCGGCCGCTCGGCGCGCTGCCGGCGCTGTAGGCGCGCACGTCGCAGCCGAGCTTCGCGGCCCAGTGGTTGAGCATCCCTTCCGCGAGCACGCTGCGCGCGGAGTTGTGGGTACAGAGGATCAGGACGTTGGTGGTCATCGGCAGAGGCGTGAATGCGTGCTTACGTCGGGTCGGAGCAGGAGGTCGAACAGGCGGAGACCGGCGAGCACGGATTGCCGCCGCAGCAGTTCTCGGTGAGGTAGCCGATGAGTCCGTTCATCGTCGCGAAGTTCGCGCAATAGAACACGAAGCGGCCTTCCTGGCGGCTCGTGACGAGCTGCGCGTGGGCCAGTTCCTTCAGATGAAACGACAGCGACGACGGCGGCACGTCGAGCAGTGTCGCGATTTGCCCGGCCGCCAGGCCCGACGGGCCGGCCTGCACGAGCGCGCGAAAGACGGCGAGGCGCGACTCGTGCGCGAGGGCCGACAGGGCGGCGATGGTCTGGTTCGTTTCCATGTTTCGATATTACTCGAAATATGGAAACAATGGAAACTGGCATGCACGGCCGCCGACGATCGCACCCTTGATCCCTTCCGCATAATCGATTTTGTGCAAATCACCCCGCGTATAATCGTTTTTGTACGCCCGTAATCGATTTGCGCACTGAACGACCGCAAATAATCGATTTTGCGCGGTAGCCGACCCGAACTGCAGCGGGAAATCCTTGGCGAGCGCACCACCCTTACGCATTTCGGCTTCCGCCAGTCACCCGTATTCGTCGGAGAAACCGTACGCTTCAACGAGATCGTGCACTACGTCGCCCCCTCTCAAGACGACGTGCCAGTCATGCTCGACGGGCTTCGCGTATTCCTGGAGCGCACCGCCGGACAATCCCCGGTCATGCGCAGCGCCGTTGCGGCCTTCGGCTTTGTCTACATTCATCCGCTTGCTGACGGAAACGGCCGGGTCCATCGCTTTCTGATCAACGATGTCCTGCGGCGGGACGGCGCCATTCCAGAGCCCGTGATCCTCCCGGTATCCGCGGTCATCATGGACGATGCGGGCGAACGCCGCGGCTATGACAAAGTCCTGGACCACGTGTCCGCTCCGCTGATGGCGCACGTTCGCGGGAGTGTGTCGTTCGAAGCGGCTCAGACTGCCTATCCTGACGGTGTCGTCTCCAACTTCGCGTTCGACGGCGAACAACAGGCGCAGCCGCTATGGCGCTACCCGGACCTTGGCCCGCACGTGCAGTATCTCGCCAATATCGTCAAGCGCACGCTGACCGAACACATGCGCGAAGAGTCGCGTTATCTGCGCAGTCACGCGCGGGCTCGGCAGGCTGTCAAGGAAATCGTGGAAATGCCGGACCACCAGGCCGACCGCGTGCTCCGCTCGATCGAGCAAAACCAGGGGCAACTCAGCAACGTTCTGGCCAAGGAGATGCCTGTCCTGCAACAAACCGGCGTCTGGCCCGCCATCGTGGACGCCGTATCTTCGGCCTTCCGCGACGAGGAATCGACCGATCCTGCGGTCGTCGATCGCTATCGGCCGGAGCGGCCAGCGGGCCAGCAGTAAGCGCGCGACGTCGCGCGACGTCACGACCACTCCTCCGGCGGCATCGCCCCGTCGTCATCCTCCCAATGCGGCTCGCCCGTCTCCGCACTCCCGTGCGTCGTCACAGGCGCGTTCGTGCGGCCGCGTCCGGTCCGCCGCGTGCCGCCGCGCGACGTCGTCGCACGCACGCGTGCCCGCGTGCGCGTCGGCGCCACGGTTCGCTGCTCGTCGCCGCGGCCCTCGCCGGTCGAAGCCGCATCCTGGATCTGTCGCGCATTCGAAGCTGCGTTCATTTCATGCTCCGTGTGATTGAAAAAGCTGATCGCCGGAATGCAGCAATTTCGGTGCCGCGCGCCGGGCAAGCGCCTTGCTGCCCGCATTCGTACCGCAACCGTTGCCGGAGGCGACCATGCCGACAGACAGCAGCACGCCGCCCGGGACACGCCATCGCCTCGGCGAATGGATGGCCCGCGAGGAATCGCACATGGCCGCGTACCGCGAAAAAATCGCGAACGAAGCGCGCGCGCAGGCCGGCGAACGGCTGCGCACGCCGGCCGTGCAGGCACTCGCGCAGTTGTTCGACGACAACGCCGTGCTGCACATGTGCCTCACGCGCGCGATCGACGAGGCACGCGAAGCGGGCCGCACGCTCGGCTACACATCGATCGGCGAACTGATGACGGTGATCGATCACCTGATGACCTATACGCCGCCGTTCAGCGAAACGAGCCTGATCGTGTGCCCGCTGAACGCGTTCCTCGACTGGCCGATGTGCATGCCGTCGGGCCATGCGGTGTTTCGCGACGCGGCGGTCAACGCGCATCTGAAGCAGGTGCTGAACGTGTGGTGCGACTTCCTCGGCGGCCCGCATTCGCGCGCGCATCTGGACACGTCGGCGCCCGACGGCTGGTTCTGCGAAGCCGCGCGCCAGCGCCTCGGCCTGGCGCAGTTCCGGTATCGCGAGGACCAGCCGCACTGGGGCTTCGACTCGTGGAACGACTTCTTCACGCGGCGTTTTCGCGCGGATGCGCGGCCGGTCGCGGCGCCTGACGATCCGCACGTGATCGTCAGCGCGTGCGAAGCCGCGCCGTATCACACCGAATCGAACCTGAGGATTCGCGACACGTTCTGGATCAAGGGCCAACCGTATTCGCTGCGCGACATCCTCACGCCCGCGCGGCTGCCGCTCGCCGAACGCTTCGTCGGCGGCGACCTGTACCAGGTGTACCTGAGCGCGTACAACTATCACCGCTGGCATGCGCCGGTGCGCGGCACCGTCACGCACGCGTACCGGGTCGACGGCACCTACTACTCGGTCGCCGAGGCGGAAGGCCCGGACCCGGCCGGGCTCAACGACTCGCAGGGTTACATGACGGCCGTCGCCACGCGCGCGGTGGTCGCGATCGACTGTGACGATCCGGGGATCGGCACGGTGGCCGCCGTATTCGTCGGGATGGGCGACGTGTCGTCGTGCGTGATCGAGGTCGTGCCGGGGCAGCGCGTCGACAAGGGCGACGAGATCGGCCGTTTCCAGTACGGCGGCTCGACCTGCTGCCTGCTGTTCGAGCCCGGCGTGATCGAGCGCTTCCTGTCCGCGCCGCCGTTCGACGGCTATACGCCGGTCGTGCAGGTCAACGCGTCGGTCGCGATCGCGCACTGAGCCGCGACAGCGATCCGGACGGCTCGCACGCGTGTCACGCGTCGGCGCCTCCAAAGCCGCAGCCGCCGCCGTGCCGCTGCATGCACTGCACGACCGACAGCCCGTCGGCAGTCAGCGCGGGACGGCTCGCGCCCGACGCGTCGAGGCGCATCTCGATCAGTTGTTGTTCGACTAGGGCGACGACGTCGTCGCTGTCGGGCTGGATCTGTTCCGGTGCGCGATGTACCAGGAACAGTGCGGCAAATTCATGTGCTGTCAGCATGTTGTCTCCTCCCATTGACGGCTTGACGCGATGCGGCGGGGCATCGCGACGGCGCGGGTGCGAATCGTGCGCCGCAATAAGGGATACATGCAGGGAGCGTGCCAGTATGTGGGACGAAGAAGCCCCGTGAGCAGCCGGCGCGCGGCGCGATGTGTCACTTCAGGCCGAGCGGGAGGCGCTGCAAAGTTTTCAACGGCGTGTAATGGCGCGCCAAGGGGGCACGATGCGGCACGCGCGCCACCCGCGCCGCGCGAATCACGACTTCCGCGAGCGGAGCAGCCCGGCGCGCGCTGTCTTGCCCGCCGCCTTGTCGCGCACCCGGAAGTAGCCGCTGTGCAGTTCCACGCCGCCCTTGCCGTCGGCGAGCACTTCCTCGCACGCGGCCTCGATGCGCGCGCGGCCGCGGTCGAACGCGTCGCGCAGATCGGCTTCGAGCGCGGAGCGCGCGCCGAAATGATCCTCGAGCGCCTCGACCGTGATCGCGCAGATCAGCGGCTTCCCGTCGACCTCGACGACGAAGCGCATCTGCAGCACCGCGCCGTCGAACTCGGGCGGAGCATCGGTCAGCGTCACGTGATGAACGGAGTCGGCCGGCATGTCGCTCACGCTCCCCGCGACGCGAGGCACTGCACCAGCGCGCCGTTGAAGGCGGGCAGGTCGGCGGGCTTGCGGCTCGTGATCAGGTTGCCGTCGCGCATGACCTCCTGGTCGACCCACTTGCCGCCCGCGTTGCGGATGTCGTCCTGCAGGCTCGGCCAGCTCGTCATCGTGCGGCCGTCCACCAGCCCGGACGAGACGAGCAGCCAGCCGCCGTGACAGATCGCCGCGATGGGCTTGCCCGCGCCGACGGCCGCGGTCACGAACTCGCGCGCGGCCGGCAGCATCCGGATCGCGTCGCCGTTGACGACGCCGCCCGGCAGCACGACCGCGTCGTAGTCGCCTTCGCGTGCGTCGTCGAACGTGCGGTCGACCTTCACGCGATCGCCCTTGTCGACGTGCCTGAATCCCTGGATCTCGCCGCGCTGCTGCGAAATCACGTCGACGTGCGCGCCTTCGGCCGTCAGCGCGCGCTGCGGTTCGACGAGCTCGGCTTCCTCGAAGCCGTCGACCGCGAGTATCGCTACCTTGCGTTGGTCCAGCTTGCCGATCATGGAACGCTCCCTGTCGTTGCGGCACCGGTCGTGCCATGCCCGTCGCGCAGCAATCGGCGTGCCGCGCCTCGATGGATTCATGCCGTACGACCCCGTTTCGGCGGGGCGCGACCCGCAATCGCCAGACGATGGCGCGTACGTGTGCCGCCACGTGGTGCGCGCGGCGGGCCGCGTCACACCGCGCCGCGCGGCGTCTGCAAAGATTTCAACGGGATGTGTAACGCGTCCGCATTCAGCGGAACCGCCGGCGGGCTTCGTGCGAGGCTGCGCGCGCGAACTGCCACGCCACGCTCACTGCAGGTGACGCGCGGCGTCGAGCATCGCGTCCGTCAACTCGACCGTCAGCGTCAGGTCCTCGGTCACGTCCGGCAGCGAGTCGAGCGTCGCCTGCACGCTTTCGTGCAGCATCACATGCACGCGCCTCCGTGCGCCGTCGTCGAGGTCCGCATAGCGCTCCATCGTGTCGCAGTCCAGCGCGAGCACGACCGCGTGCCGCGCGGCATCGGGCGGCGCATCGGACGCGCGCGCCCACGCCGCATGAAACTTGATCCTGCCGGTCGCGACGTCGAGATGCACCGTCGTATCGAGATCGTCGGTATCGACCGCTTCGGTGTCCAGCTCGCTGTCGTCGAGCGAGATCCGGGAATTCGATTGCATGATGTCCTCCTGCGTGGTGGCGGCGTGCCGGCCCCGCGGCCGGCACCCGGCACCCGGCACCCGGCACCCGGCATGCGGCATGCGGCATGCGGCATCCGGCGGCCGGCGGCCGGCGGCCGCCATCGCGCCGCGCCGGCCGTGCCGGCGCGACACCGAGATCGTCAGTAACCGCTGGAACCCGTGCCGCCGGCACCGCCCATGCCGCCATTTCCGGCGCTGCCGGCGCTACCGCTGCCGCCGGCCCCGGCACCGGTCGGGCCACCCGGCTTGGTCCGCACGGGCGGGCGCGGGCCGCGCGGCTCCCGCATGCGGGTCGCGGGCGGCGGTGCTGCGGCATTCCCGTTCGACAGGCCGCCCGTGCCCTGTGCCGACGTATCCGGTGGCGACAGGATCGGCGCGCCGGTGCCCTCGTCCGGACGCTGCGAGTTCTGTGCCCACGCGGCCGGCGCCGCGGCGACGAGCGCGACGGCCGCGCACGCGAGGATCCGGCGCGCGACGGATTTCGATTCGGATGCTGCCTTCATGGAACGTTCTCCCTCAATGGAACCGCGGTCGTGGCATTTCCCGCGCGTACGGTTCAGCAAGGCCCGTGCCGTCAGCGATGCGGCACGCGGCTTGCGGCGCCCATGACCAACGCCCCATCCCGATCCCGTACGGAGTCCTGCGATGTCGTCAGCTTCCGCTTCCCGTCCGCAAGGCAAACGCGCGACACGCCGCCCGGGCCGTGCGCGCGGCAACGATCCGCATCACCGCAAGCGCTGGTCCGCCGACGTGATGCAAAAAAGCGATGCGCTCGACCTCGAGCCCGAGATCTTCAAGTCCGACGATCCGGGTGCGATCGCAGCCTCCCTCAAGCGCTCGGCCGAACGCAGCCGCCGCCGCAAGGCGTCGCCGTTCCAGTCGGCGATGTCGATGCTGAACTTCTACGTGAACCGCGCGGGCCGTAACCTGCCGAAAACGCGCCGCGCGACGCTCGAACGCGCGAAGCGCAAACTGCGCGAGGCGTTCGGCCGCAAGCCGTGACGGCACCCGCCTGCTCCGTATCGACCTGTTCCGCCGGCCCTCATGCATGAAACGCTGTGGTATCTGATCGTCGGCGCGGTGCTGATGGGCATGGGCATCGCGACCTCGGCGCTGCGTCACCTGCCGTGCAGCACCGCGATGGTCTATCTGGCGCTCGGCGTCGCGCTCGGCCCGTCCGGCGCCGGCCTCCTGCATCTCGACATCGCGCGCGACGCGCAACTGCTGCGCGAGATCGTCGAGGTCGCGCTGCTGGTGTCGCTGTTCGCGATCGGGCTGCGGCTGCGCGTGCCGCTGTCCGACGCACTGTGGCTCGTGCCGTGCCGGCTCGGCCTGCTCGCGATGATCGTCACGGTGCCGCTGCTCGCCGGCTGCGCGGTGCTGACGCTCGGTCTCGGCTGGGGTCCCGCGCTACTGCTCGCGGCGATCCTCGCGCCGACCGACCCGGTGCTCGCGCACGACGTGCAGGTGCACGATCCCGGCGACCGCGACCTCGTGCGCTTCGCACTGTCCGGCGAAGGCGGGCTGAACGACGGGATCGCGCTGCCGTTCGCGCTCGCGGGCCTCGCGCTGTGCGGCGCGCCCGACACGCCGCACGCGCGGCCGGCGCTGTCGGGCACGTTCGCGCTGGCCGCGCTGTGGGGCATCGCGGGCGCGGCCGCGATCGGCGGCGTGCTCGGCGCGGCCACCACCCAGGCGATCGGCTGGCTGCGCACACGCCATGCACAGGCGCTCGGCTTCGAAAGCTTCTTCGCGCTCGCGCTGATCGTGCTGTCGTTCGGCGCCGCGCAGCGCGCGCATGCGTTCGGCTTCATCGCGACGTTCGCGGCGGGCGTCGCGATGCGACGCGTCGAGCATCGCGCGAGCGGCGAGCGCCGGCCGCGCGAAGTGATCGGCCGGATCGATTCGGAAGACGTGGCCGCAACCGAGAAACATCCGGAGAAAGCCCACGCGTTCATGACCGAATCGGTGCTCGATTTCACGATCGAGCTCGAACGGATCGCGGAAGCGCTCGTGATGACGATGATCGGCAGCGTGCTGGGGACGCTGTCGGCTCCGCTCGTCACGTGGGGCGCGGTTGCGCTGTCGGTCGTGCTGTTCCTGGCCGTGCGGCCGGCGGCGGTGCTGCTGACGCTCACCGGCTCGCGCGCGACGCATGCGCAACGGCGGCTGATGGCCTGGTTCGGCATACGCGGAATCGGCTCGTTCTACTACCTGCTGTTCGCGCTCGAACACGGGCCGTCCAGCGCGGTGCGGCCGCTCGCGGCACCGGTGCTCGCCGTCGTGTCGGCATCGGTGATCGCGCATGGCATATCGGCGACGCCGCTGATGGACTGGTATTACCGGCTGCAGCACCGGCGCTGACGGTGTCATGTCATGTCGAGCCGAGCCGCGCGCGCATCCGCGCGGTGATCCGCTGGCGCGTGCCGGCATAGCCTTCCCACGGATCGCGCTCGAGCCGGTCGAGGCGTTCGTGCAGCGTGTCGATCGTCCATTGCGCGCCGCCCGTCGTGTCGGGCACCTCGTCCCAGCGCAGCGGCACCGATACGCCCATCCCGGGCCGCGCGCGCGCCGAATATGCGGCGATCGTGCTCGCGCCGCGGCCGTTGCGCAGATAGTCGATGAAGATCCTGCCGCGCCGGTGCTTCGGCCCCATCGTCGCGGTGAAGCGATCGGGCAATGCATTGGCGACATGCTGCGCGACCGCACGCGAGAAGTCCTTCACGTCGTCCCATCCCGTGTGCCGCGCGATCGGCACGACGACGTGCAGCCCCTTGCCGCCGCTCGTCTTGCAGAACGATGCGAGACCGAGTTCGTCGAGCAGCCCGCGCATCAGTTGCGCGGCTTCGATCATCGCGCTCCACGGCAGCGCCGGATCGGGATCGAGGTCGAACACGATCCGGTCCGGCCGCTCGATGTTCGACGCGTGCGCGTTCCACGTATGCAGTTCGATCGTGCCCATCTGCGCGGCGCCGAGCAGCGCGTCGACATTGTCGAGCGACAGCAGCGGGCCATGGCCCGGATCGAGCCCCGCGTGTTGCGTGACGAACGGGATTTCGCGGCGCTTCGCGTGCTTCTGGAAGAACAGCTCGCCCGCGATGTCGCCGGGCGCGCGCACGAGCGCCACGGGCCGGCCCTTCAGGTCCGGCAGCAGCCACGGCGCAACCCATTGCCAGTAATGCGCGAGATCGATCTTGCGCGTGCCGCTGCGCGGATCGAGCACGCGATCGGGATGCGTCATGCGCACGCGGCCGAGCAGGCCGGGGCTATCGTCGTCCGCGGCGCGAGCGGATGCGCGTGAACGCGCGTGGTGCTTGCGGCCGCGCGTATCGCGATCGGCCGGCGACGCGTGCTTGCGCTTGTCGTGGTGCGCGGTTTGACGCTGCTCCATCGTCACCTCCGTTTCCGCATGCTTCGGCACTTCACGGACGATCTGCGCCGCCGGCTTGTCGTCGCGCAGCGCGATGAACGCGGCCTGCCGCACGATGCCGTCGCCGGTCCATTCCGCGAACGCGCATTCGGCGACGAGCGTCGGCTCGATCCAGTGCACGCGCGTGCGCGTGCGTTCGCGTGGCGGCGGATCGAACGGCGTCGTGTCGCGCTCGTGCTTGCGCAGGATCGCGGCGAGCCGGTCGAGCATCCTCGTGTCGAAGCCCGTGCCGACACGGCCGACGTAGCGCAGCGGCACCGGCCCGCGCCGCCGCTTGCCGTCCGGCGCCGGTTCATGCACGCCGAGCAGCAGCGCACCGAAACCGTGGCGGCTGCCGGACGGCTCGGTATAGCCGCCGATCACGAACTCCTGCCGGCGCCGGCATTTGAGCTTGATCCAGGCCGGCGAGCGTCCGGCGCGATAGCGCGACTCCGCGCGCTTGCCGATCAGCCCTTCGAGGCCGGTATCGCATGCGCTCGCGATCAGCGAGGCGACGTCGTCGCCGAGATCGGGCGAAAAGCGCAGCCGCGCGGGGTCGCTGTCGGCGAGCAGCGGTTCGAGCAACGCGCGGCGCGCGTTGAGCGGTGCGTCGCGCAGGTCGTAACCGTCGAGATAGGGCAAGTCGAACACGAACCAGGTGACCGCGTCCGAATGCCCTGCGCCGAGCGCGTTCTGCAGCGCCTGGAAATCGGGAAGACCGTTCGCGCCGAGCACGACGGCCTCGCCGTCGAGCCAGGCGCCTTCGACGTCGAGCGCCGCGAGCGCGTCGCGTTGCGCGCGCAGCTTCGCGGTCCAGTCGCGGCCTTCGCGCGTCATCAGCTTCACATGCCGGCGCGCGCCCTTCCCGGCAATGCGCGCGAGGATCCGGTAGCCGTCGAACTTCAGTTCGTAGCGCCAGTCGCCCTGCGTCGGCGGACCGTCGACCAGCGTCGCGAGCTGTGGCGCGACGCGTTCGGGCAGCGCAGCGCGCACCGCGCCTTCGATATCGGAAGGATCGACGGGCGGGCGGGCCTGGTCGTCATGTCGTGCGGCGCGTTTGCCGTGTTTGTCTCGCTTGCCGCGCTTTTCACGTTCGCCGGCCTTGTCGCCCCGGTCGCGCGGCGTACCGCGCGCACGCGTCGAACCGCCGTCGGAACGCGCCCGCGCCGACGTTGCCGCGCCGTCATGCACACTCCCCGGCCGCTCGCCGACGACGTCGAATTCAGCCGTGCCGCGCGCATCGTCGTCGCGCTCCTTGATCAGCAGCCACTGCTCCTGCCGTCCCTGCTGCCGGCCGGTGCGCACGAGCGCCCAGCCGCCGTGCAGCTTCTCGCCATCGAGCCGGAACGTCAGCTTGCCCGCGCGGTAGCCGTCGCGCGCCTGCGCGACGCCGCCGTCGGGCGTCCATGTGCCTTCGTCCCACACGACGACCGACCCGGCGCCGTAGTGCCCGGCCGGAATCTCGCCTTCGAACGACGCGTATTCGAGCGGATGATCCTCGACATGCACGGCGAGGCGCCTCACCGACGGATCGACGCTCGGCCCCTTCGGTACGGCCCACGACTTCAGCGTGCCGTCGAGTTCGAGCCGGAAGTCGTAATGCAGGCGCCGCGCGTGGTGTTCCTGGATCACGAAGCGCAGCGGATGACGGGCGTGCGAAGCCGGCCGCGCGTCGGGCTTCGCGCCCGCCTTCGCACGCCGCCGCCCATGCGCCCCTTCGGGTTCCGGCGTCGCGCCGAAGTGGCGTTTGCGGCGATACGGATCGAGCTTGGCGGCCATCGCGTCACCTCGCATCGCGCGGCATCATGCGGCGTGCTTGCGGTGCACGGCGGTTTTCTTCTCCGCATGCGTGCCCGCCGCGGCACGTCTTGCGGCCGGCCGTTTCGCCGCGGTCTTCGTGGCCGCCCCCTTCGGCGCCGTCTTCGCAGCCGGCTTCGCAGCCGGCTTGCGGCGCCCGCCGCCGCGCGACGTCGAGGGCGATCCATCCGCATCGTCCTCGCCCGCATCGCGCAGGTCCGCCGCACGCGCGCCGCCACCGCCCTTCAGGCTGCGCTTCAGCAGCTCGGTCAGGTCGACCACGTTGGTCGCGGTGCGTGCCGTCAGCGCCGGCCGTTCCTCGATCTCCTCGATCTTGCCCGCGCGCACCTTGCGCTCGACCAGCTCGAGGATGTCGTCGCGAAACGTGTCGTGATACTCGTCGGGCGTCCATGTGCCCGACATGTCGTCGATCAGCTTCCTGGCCATCCCGAGTTCGCGCGCGGTCACACCCGCGTGCTTCGCATCGCCGGCCGGCACCGACAGCTCGTCGAGCGGGCGCAACTCTTCCTGCCAGCGCAGCGTGTCGAGCGCGAGCAGCGGCCCGACCGGGATCAGCGCGCCGAGATGCTGGCGGTCGCGCATCACGACCAGCGCGATGCCGATCTTGCCGCTGTCCTTCAGCGCGTCTCGCAACAGCGCGTAGACCTTCTCGCCCTTGCGGTCCGGCACGAGGTAGTACGGCGTGTCGAGATACAGGAACGACACCGCGTCCTCGTCGACGAAGGTCAGGATGTCGACGGTCTGCGTCGACTCGGGGTTCGCCGCGCGGATTTCCTCGTCGGTCAGCACGACATAGCGCTCCTTCTCGTACTCATAGCCGCGCACGATGTCCTCGCGCATGACTTCCTTGCCGGTGCGCTTGTTGATCTGCCGGTAGCCGACCGGATCCATCGAGCGCTTGTCGAGCAGCCGGAACGACGGCTTCACGGTGCGCGTCGCCGGGAACAGCTGCACGGGCACGTGAACGAGTCCGAAGCTGATCGCGCCTTTCCATATCATCCGGGGTGCCATGCCTGTCCTCCTTTGCTGCGTGTGTGCCCGCCGCCCGAAGCGGCGGACGCCCCGCGCGGCGCTACGCCGGCACGTCCTCGCATCGGGTCGGTGAAGGGCGGCGTGCGCGAGCGCGTCGCGGCACTCCCGGCGCCGTCACGGCAAACGGACGAGCCGCGCGGCGTGCCGACGCGGCCCGGCCGCGGTGTCGCTGCAGGCTGCGGCAGTTGCGTCAGGGCGCGCGCAATGCGCGATCGAGTTCGGCGCGCGTCACGTCGAGCGTGACGCTGCATTCGATCTCGGCATCTTCGACGCGCGGCTTTTGTTCGTCCACCGCGCGCCGCGCGAGGTCGCACAGCCGGGTGCGCACGCGCAGCCGGTCGGCCGCGCCGAGCGACCCATAGCGCGTGAGCACGTCCGGATCGAAGCGCAGGTCGACCGCGCAACGCCACGTGCGCGCGCTTTCATCGGCCGGCACGCGCACCCACGACACCTGGATCGTCAGCCGCCCCGATGCGTCGTCCGCATGCACGACGAGGGTCGACTGCGACGGAAATCCGTTCGCGAGCGCATTTTCGAGTTCCGCGATGCGCTGCGAACGGTCGGGGGTGACCGTCATCGTCGCACGACGCCCAGTAGCAGCGTGACCAGGAAGATCACGACGAAGATGTAGAACAGGATCTTCGCGATCTCGGCCGCGCCGGCCGCGATGCCGCCGAAGCCGAGCACGGCGGCGACGATCGCGATGACGAAGAAGATGATGGCGTATCGAAGCATGAATTCCTCCTGGGTCCTGGAGAACGGCGAGCGTCGACGCGTGCCGCCGCCGATCAAGAATCGTGCTTGTGCTTGGGTTTGCCGCGGACCGGCGTCGACGCCATTTTCTCGAGTGCCTTCTCGCTCATCGACTTCGCCATCGACCTCGAAGGCGGCTTCAGGTCCTTCATTTTCGTTTCACCGCGCTTGGCCGACAGGGCGGCCCCCGCGGCGCGCTGCTGTGCCTGGGACTTGGCGGGCATGGCTTTCCTCCTCTCGGTGGCGCGCGCGAGCACCGCGGCTCGCGGGCCGCGCGCGGTTCGGACCGTATCGTCATGCGGCGTCGCGCCGGCGCAGTTCGGCCGGCGGAATCTTCATCGCCTGGCGATACTTGGTCACCGTACGACGCGCAAGAAGGATGCCGCGCCCCGCGAGGTTCTGCGTGAGCGCGACGTCGGACAGCGGCTCGCTGTGGCGCTCGGCCGCGATCATGTCGCGGATCAGCACCTTCGCGGCGGACGCCGAGCACACGCCCTTGCCGGCCGCCTCGAGCTTGCGCGGGAAGAAGTGCTTGAACTCGAACGTGCCGTGCGGCGTGGCCATGTACTTGTTGCCCGTCGCGCGCGACACGGTCGATTCGTGCAGGTCGAGCGCTTCGGCGATGTCGCGCAGCACGAGCGGCTTCATCGCGATCTCGCCGTAGCGGAAGAAATCGCGCTGCCGTGCGACGATGCATTCGCCGACCCGCTGGATCGTGTCGAAGCGCTTCTGCACGTTGCGGATCAGCCAGCGCGCTTCCTGCAGTTGCTGGCCGAGCGGCGAATCGCGCTCGCCGCTCGACTGCGCGAACAGCGTCGCATAGCGTTCGTGCAGCCGCGCGCGCGGCAGCACGGCCGGGTTGATCGTCACGATCCATTCGTCGCGCACCTGGCGCACGATCACGTCGGGCACCACGTAGTCGCCGCGCGTGCTGCCGTAGTGGTTGCCGGGACGCGGATCGAGCCCGCGTACCAGCGCGCACGCGGCATGCATCGTCGCCTGGTTGCAGCCGACGCGCCGCTGGATCTCCGCCGTTTCGCGCCGCGCGAGCCGTTCGAGGTGTTCGCGCGCGATCGCCTTCGCTTCCGCGAGCGCCGGCGTGCCGGCCGGAATCGCGTCGAGCTGCAGCACCAGGCATTCGGACAGCGAGCGCGCGGCGATGCCCGGGCGGTCGAGCATCTGCACGAGCCGCAGCGCAACCACGAGATCCTGTTCCGACAGCAGCAGCGCCGGATCGGCCGCGACCAGCAGCTCCGCCAGTTCCTGGCGCAGGTAGCCGTCTTCGTCGAGCGCGTCGATCACGATGCGCGCGGCCTCGCGGTCGCGCCGGTTCAGCGGATAGAGCCGCAGCGCGTCGTGCAGTTGCTGGTGCAGCGACGGCTCCGCCGCCATCCATTCGCCGGGCGACAGGTCGCTCGCGTCGTCGGCCTGGTGGCCCGTGCCGCGCTGCGCCGGGGCGGCCGTGTACGACACGTCGCCCTCCGGCGGACGCACGTCGTCACGCTCGGGCTCCGGCTCGGGCGTCGCGGCTTCGGCCGCGCGTTCGGGCGCGTCGTCGGCGGCGGCGTCGTCGTCGCCCTGGCCATCTTCGAGAAACGGATTCGAGTCGAGCGCCTGCCGCAATTCCTGCTGGAATTCGAGCGAAGACAACTGCAGCAGGCGAAGCGACTGCTGAAGCCTCGGCGTGAGTGCCAGATGCTGTCGCATCTGGAGCGCAAGCGTAACGGACATCGATGCCCTCCTGACGGTGTGCGGAATGCGTATGCGGGAATCCACGCAGCTTCCATGCCAAGACGGCGACTTGCCGTCCGGCGCGGTTCCCGCAGGTTTGCACCCCGTTATCGGGGGGCGTCAGGACCGCTTTTTTACAAGCGGCGGAAAGTTAGGGGGCACGAAATTCGCGCAGGGCCGCGCGGTGTCCGGGCGTCGACACGTTGTCGCCGCCTGCGCACGGGCGGCCTCCGCGCTCATCGCTTCGCATCGATGCGATCGACGGCCGAGCGATCGAGAAACGCCGTCGTCAGCGCCGGCAGATGATGCAGCAGCCACGCGGCCATGTCGTGCTCCTGCTGCAGGATCCGCGCGCAGCATGCGCGGATTTCTTCCTCGCCGGTCGCGCGCGCGGCCTCGACGAGCGCCGTATAGGCGGCAATCTCGACCTGCTGGAATGCGTAGACGGCCATCGCGCCCTTCACGACCTCGTCGCTCGCCAGCATCTCGCCCGCCACCTGCCGGTACGCCGCGATCCGTCCCGCGAGATCCTTGATCGCGGACGGCGTCGTGCCGAGCCGCTGCAGGCACGCCTCGACGAGCGCCTGCTGGCCGAGCGTGTCGTCGAGATGCAGGCGCAGGCGATCCTGCCACTGCGGATAGTGGGCGACGCGCTTCGCCTGCGCATCGAGCAGCGTCTCGGCCTGGCGTGCCATCACATACGCATCGCGCAGCCAGTCCTCCAGGTGTGCGTGCGGGTTCGCCATCGCGGTCCTCCTGCCACGTCACGCCGCGGCAGCGCGTCAGTACTGCATCGGCGGCGGCGTGCCCGGCGGCGGCACGTCGACCGGTTCGCCGCCGCCTGCGTCCGCCGGCAGCGTGTTGTACGGCGACCGACGCGTGTCGTAGCGCGTGTTCGCGTCCGGCATCGTCGTGGTCGGCGACGCGCCATGGCCGTCCGGCGGCGCCGGCGGTGCACCGCGTGCGCCGTAGGTGGCCTGCGGTTGCGTGCATGCGCCCAGCGCGCACGCGGCGGCGAACGCACAGGCGCCCACGCGTATCGTCTGGATCGGTTTCATCGAAATCCTCCGTCGGGTCGGCGGCGCCGGGCCCGGTCGTGGCGGCACGGCTCAGAGCCGCTTGAAATGGAAATCGCCCGCATACGCGGTCGGCGCGCGGTGCGCCATCATCGTGTCGAACTCGGCCGCGACGCGCGTCAATGCGTCGCGTTGCCGCTCGACATCGGCCTGTTCGAGCGCCGCGAACGCGTCGGCGTCGAACGTGACGGTCAGCGACGCCGGATGGCCGTCGACGCGGAAGCCGAAATGCAGTGCGCCGGCCGGCTGCTCCTCGACATGGAACGGCAGCGCGCGCGCCTCGAAATGGCGGCCGAGCGTCTCGGCCACGTCGCGCAGCATGCCGGGTTTCACGCTGATGCTCATCGTGGGCCCTCCGTGGACGGGATGAACGCCGCCGGCGGCACGCCCGTCGGCGGCGCGTGAATCGGCGGCTCCCGCGTCGGCGGCTCGCGTTCCGGTGGCGGCCGCTCCGGCGGGTCGCCCTCCGGATCGCGATACGGTTCCGGCGTGCCGGGCGGCAAGTCGTCCGGCACGGGCGGCTCGGAATCCGGGTTGACGTCGGGCGGCACCGGCGGTTCGGGCCGGTGCAGCGACTGGGTGCGGTGCGGGTTCATGGGCATGCGATCGTTGCGGTATCCTCACGGGATCGGGGCGGCTGCGCGGCGCGCATGGGCCGCTCGGTGGTCGACGAACACATGGGCAGCAAGACGCATGCCGTCCGTGTACGGCCCCGCCCCGCACGGCCGCGCACGCCGACGCGCGAGGCGCCGTGCCTTCGCTACACCGCGCGCTGCAATTCTTTCAAGGGCATCGCGCTACCCTTCGTATGCGGCCATCACGAGCCACAGCTCGCGGCCGTCGTCGCGCACCCGCGCGGCGAGCGCATACGGATCGGCCGGCTCGCATGCGCGCTGCAGCGCGAACCGCGCCCGCTCGGTCGAGCCGAATGTCTCGTCGAGCGGTCGCACGTCGGCCTTGCCATCGAACATCCGGCGATCGGGCCGGTAGATCAGCGGCTCCTGTTTCCACGCGCGGAAATGGCTCTTCACCGAATCGAACCCGCCGCCGCATACGTTGACTTCATAGCGCACTCCAGCCCGTCGTTTCGGAATCTTCATCGTGCCTCCCGCTTGATCTGCGTGTGCGTGCGGCGGGCTGCGCCGCGCGTTGTCGTCGTCGTCCACCGAAGCGGCAAGTCGCGTGCCGCCTGCACGCAGCGGGCATGGTCGTTGCGCGATCAGCGCATCATCGTCACCGACACGGAGGCTCGCCATGAAGGATTCGACCCGGTCCGGCCGCAATGCGCCGGCGCACGAACTGCCTCCCGCCCCGTCGCCGCCGCTGAAGCACCAGGACCAGACGAAGACGCGCCACTCGGAGCGCCATATCGACAAGCAGCTCGAGGACACGTTCCCCGCAAGCGATCCGCCCGCGACCGGCCGCGTCACGCGCATCGAGCCCGACACGCCGCCGGGCACGCACGACGACGGCCCGTGGCAGGACCCGGCCAAACGCCACGACGAATGACGGCCGATACGGCACGCTGCTTGCTGAACCGGACGGCCCCGCTTCAACCCGCAAGGAGGACTTCATGCCTCGCGTCAACGAAATCATGTCGCAGGACGTCGTGCGCATCGCGCCGACCGACTCGATCCGTCATGCAGCGCAACTGATGGAGCGCTACGACATCGGCGCGCTGCCCGTGTGCGACAACGACCGGCTGATCGGCATGGTCACGGACCGCGACCTCGCGGTGCGCGCGATCTCGGCCGGCAAGCCGCCGGAGACGCGGATCCACGAAGTCGCGTCGAGCCCGATCGAATGGTGTTTCGAGGACGATTCGCTGGACGAGATCCAGCACTACATGGCCGACGCGCAACTGCGCCGCCTGCCGGTCGTCGATCACGACAATCGCCTCGTCGGCATGCTGTCGCTCGCGGACATCGCGACGCGCACGACCGGCCCCGCGCGCGACGAAGTCGCGAACACGCTCGAAGGCGTGTCGCAACCGAAGCGGACGTGACGGGGCGATCCGCGCCCCGCCCGACAACCCGCGCGACCCGCAGGGCCCATCCCGGGCACGGTCGCACCCACGCAGCCAGGAGCACAACCATGCAGACTCCCGATCAAGGACGAACCCGCATCATCGGCAAGGGCGCCGCGACGGCAGCCGGGCCCGGCCCGGACGTGATGGCGGCCGACACGCTGGCAGGCGACAAGGTCTATACGACCGATGGCAACGACGTCGGCAAGATCAAGGACATCATGCTCGACGTGCGCTCGGGCCGCATCGCGTATGCCGTGCTGTCGAGCGGCGGCCTGCTCGGCATCGGCGACAAGCTGCTCGCGATTCCATGGAGCGCGCTCACGCTCGATACCGAACGCAAGTGCTTCCTGCTGTCGGTGTCGTCCGAGCGGATCAAGAACGCGCCCGGCTTCGACAAGGACCACTGGCCGGCGATGGCCGACCCGCAATGGGCCGAGCCGCTGCACGAGTACTACGGCAGCGCGCCGTACTGGAGCGCGGGCGACGAGGTCGGGCTGACCGACCCGACCGAGGAGCTGAACGATCCGCGCACGCGCGGGCATCATTGATCGATCACGATTTGCCGGTGGTGGTTTGGCCGACGGGCCCCGCGAATGCGGGGCTTTTTTTGCTTCCGGACGAATCGCCGCGGATGCCGCCACTCGCCCCGTGCCCGGATCCGCCCCATTCCGCGTGCCGGGGCGGACTCGCTCTCATTGATAACCAGACAACATCAATCCTTCCAAAAATTGCACTTATCGTTTCTCCGTCTCCGGGCGACCATTGCCGAAACGACAATCGACCGCTCCCCGCGCATTTTCCGATTCCCTGGAGACACCCTGATGCACCCCTCGCCCAGCCTTCCGACCGGACGTTCGAAGGCCGCCGCGGTATTCCGCGTAACGGCCGGCAACTTCCTCGAGCAGTTCGACTTCTTCCTGTTCGGCTTCTACGCGACGCAGATCGCGGCCGTGTTCTTTCCCGCCGCGAGCGAGTTCGCTTCGCTGATGATGACGTTCGCCGTATTCGGCGCCGGCTTCCTGATGCGGCCACTGGGCGCGATCGTGCTGGGCGCGTACATCGACGACGTCGGCCGCCGCAAGGGCCTGATCGTCACGCTGGCCATCATGGCCAGCGGCACCATCCTGATCGCGTTCGTGCCGGGCTACGCGACGATCGGCCTGCTCGCGCCCGCGCTCGTGCTGATCGGGCGGCTACTGCAGGGCTTCTCGGCGGGTGCGGAGCTGGGCGGCGTGTCGGTCTATCTCGCCGAGATGGCCACGCCCGGCCGCAAGGGCTTCTTCACGAGCTGGCAGTCCGCCAGCCAGCAGGTCGCGATCGTCGTCGCGGCCGGCCTCGGCTTCGCGCTCAATCACTGGCTGAGCGCATCGGCGATCGCCGCGTGGGGATGGCGCGTGCCGTTCTTCGTCGGCTGCATGATCGTGCCGTTCATCTTCATGCTGCGTCGCAACCTGGAGGAAACGCAGGAGTTCAAGGCGCGCCGGCATCGTCCGGGCATGAAGGAAGTCTTCGGGACGCTGGTGCGGAACTGGGGCGTCGTGGTCGCCGGCATGATGCTGGTCGCGATGACCACCACGAGCTTCTACCTGATCACCGTCTACGCGCCGACCTTCGGCAAGACGGTCCTGCACCTGAGCACCGCTGACAGCCTGCTCGTCACGCTGTGCGTCGGCGTGTCGAACTTCGTGTGGCTGCCGATCGGTGGTGCGCTGTCCGATCGCATCGGCCGCCGGCCGCTGCTCGTCGGCATGACGTTGCTCGCGATCGCGACCGCCTATCCCGCGTTGTCGCTGCTCGCTCACGCGCCGTCGTTCGTCAACATGCTGCTCGTGCTTCTGTGGCTGTCGTTCATGTACGGGATCTATAACGGCGCGATGGTCGTCGCGCTGACGGAAGTGATGCCGGTGGACGTGCGCGTCGCAGGCTTCTCGCTCGCCTACAGCCTCGCGACGGCCGTGTTCGGCGGCTTCACCCCCGCGATCTCGACGGCGCTCATTCATATGACCGGCGACAAGGCCGCGCCGGGCTACTGGATGAGTCTCGCCGCGGTGTGCGCGCTGCTGGCGACGTTCGCGCTCTATCGCCGCCGGCCGGTGACGCTGACGCCGGCGCACTGAATTCTCATGCCGAACCACGTGCCCCGACTCGGCACGACCCAGACAACGACCATGAAAAAACTGCTTCTGAAACTGTGCGCGACCGCGCTCGTCGCCACCGCCGCGGTCACCGCGAACGTGCAGGCCGCCGACCTGCACGTGATGAGCTCGGGCGGCTTCACCGCCGCCTACAAGCTGCTCGGCCCGCAGTTCGCGTCGCACACCGGCAACACGCTCGACACCGCGCTCGGCCCGTCGATGGGCAAGTCGCCCGAAGCGATCCCGAACCGGCTCGCGCGCGGCGAGCCCGCCGACGCGGTGATCATGGTCGGCTACGCGCTCGACGAACTGATCAGGCAAGGCAAGGTGATCGCCGGGTCGCGCGTCGAGCTGGCCGATTCGCGCATCGGCATGGTCGTGCGCGACGGCGCGGCGAAACCCGACATCAGCACGGCCGAGGGCCTCAGGCAGGTGCTGCTGCATGCGAAGTCGATCGCCTACTCGGACAGCGCGAGCGGCGTCTACATCGAGCGGGAATTGTTCAGGAAGCTCGGCATCGAGGACCAGGTGAAATCGAAGGCGAAGATGATCCCGCGGATTCCGGTCGCATCCGTGGTCGCGAACGGCGACTACGAGATCGGCTTCCAGCAGGTGAGCGAACTGTTGCCTGTCCAGGGCGCGACCTTCGTCGGCAAGATTCCCGAATCGCTGCAGTCCGTCACGCGCTTCGCCGCCGGCATCCCCGTCGGCGCGCGGCATCCGAAGGAAGCGAAGGCGCTCCTCGACTATCTGGCGTCGCCCGACGTGCAGGCGGAAGTGAAGTCGACCGGGCTGGACCCCGTCTCCGCACATTGAGCACGCCTCCCCGGGAAGGCGTGGGTCAGACCGCCTTCCCGTCGCGCCCGGTTCCGGCACCAGCATCCTCGGCGCCGCCCAGGCCCGCCGGCCCGGCCGCGCTCAGCATCCGTGCGAGACGCGCACGATCGCACGCCCCTTCCCACGACGACACGAAGATCACCGCGCACGCATTGCTGATCACGCTCGTCAGCGCGCGCGCCTCCGACATGAAGCGATCGATGCCGACCAGGAGTGCGACGCCGGCCACCGGCAGGTCGGGCATCACCGCGAGCGTCGCGACGAGCGCGACGAGCCCGCTGCCGGACACGCCGGCCGCCCCCTTGGACGTCAGCAGCATCAGGGCCAGCATCGCCGCGACTTGCGGTGCGGAAAGCGGCACGTCGCACGCCTGCGCGATGAACAATGCCGCGAGCGTCAGGTAGATCGCGGTGCCGTCCAGGTTGAACGAATAGCCGGCCGGCAGCACGAGCCCGACGACGCCCTTGTCGCAACCCAGCGACTCCAGCTTGACGATGAGCCGCGGCAATACCGGCTCCGTGGACGATGTCGCGAGGACGATCAGCAATTCCTCGCGGATGTAGCGCAACAGCCGCCACAGCGAGAAGCCGTGCAGCCGTGCGAGCGGCGCGAGCACCAGCGCGACGAACAGCACGCAGGCCACGTAGAACGACGCCATCAGCCGCGCAAGCGAGCCGACCGAGCCGATGCCGAAGCGGCCCACCGTGAACGCCATCGCGCCGAATGCGCCGAGCGGCGCGAGCCGCATGATCATCGCGAGCACGCGAAAGACGATCTGCGCGACCCCGTCGATCAGCGCCAGCACGGGCCGCCCGGCCTGCGGATACGCGTTCAGCGAAAAGCCGAACAGCAGCGACAGCAGCAGCACCGGCAGCACCTCGCCCTTCTGGAACGCGCCGAGCATCGTGTCCGGGATCACGCTCAGCGCGAACTCGACGAGCCCGTGCGGTTGCGCATGCTGCACGTATTGCGCCAGGATGCTCGAATCGAGATGACGCACGTCGACGTGCATGCCGGCGCCGGGCCGCAGCACGAACGCGGTGACGAGCCCGAATGCGAGCGCGGCGGCGGTCAGCAGATAGAACAGCACCAGCGCGCGGACGATCGTGCGTCCGATGGCCTTTCCGTTCGCGAGCGACGTGATGCCCGAGACGATCGTGCAGAACACGATCGGCGCGATCATCATCCGCACGAGACCGACGAATGCATCGCTGAGCGGCTTGAGCATCGCGCCCGCCGACGGCCAGAAGTGGCCGACGCCCACGCCGAGCACCATCGCCAGCAGAACCTGCACGTAGAGCGAACGAAGCGGTCTTGCCAGCCTCACGATGCGGTCTTCCTCGATGGTCCTGTTGGGTTCATTGTGTTCGTTGTGTTCGTCGTATGCGTCACCTGGACGTGTCACTTCGACGCGTCGCCGGGTGCGGCGCCGCCGCGCTTCGCGTCGACGACCGCCCGGTGAAACGCCTCCGCGGCCGGCGTGAGCGGGCGTCCGCGCCGCTTCACGATGCCCACCCGGCGCTTGACCACCGGTTCGACGAGGGGCACGCTCGTGAGCAGCGGATGGTCATGTCCGGGCATCGCCATCGACGGTACCGCGGCGACGCCGAGCCCCGCCTCGATCAACCCGAGCATCGTCGTCACGTGGCGCGTCTCGCACACGCTCGGCGCACGCGGCGCGACGGTCGTCAGCGCCTGGTCGAGCAACAGGCGGTTGCCGGAAGTCTTGTCCACCGACACATACTCGTACTCGTAAAGCTCGTTCCAGGTCACGCGCTTCTTGCGCGCAAGCGGATGGTCGCGCCGGCACGCGGCAACGAACCGCTCCTGCAGCAGCAGCTTGAACTCGACCTCGGGCTCCTGGCTGCCCATGAAACTCACGCCGAAATCGGCCTCGCCGCTGATGACGGCGCCGAGCACCTCGTTCGCGCTCGCATCCAGCAGCTTGACCCTGATGCGCGGAAAGCGGCGATGGTAGCTCGCGATTACGTTCGGCAGAAAGTAGTACGCCACCGACGGCACGCACGCGATCGTCACGTGACCGAGACGGCTCGACGAAACGTCGCGGATGCCGAGCAGCGCCACGTCGAGATCGTCCAGCAACTGCTCGGCGCTCGGCGCGAACACGCGGCCGACCGTGGTCAGCGTGACGCTGCGCGTGGTGCGCTCGAACAGGCGCACGCCGAGCGCTTCCTCCAGCTTGTCGATCCGGCGGCTCAACGCGGGTTGCGAAATGCTGATCGCCTCGGCGGCCTTTCGGAAGCTCCCCAGCTCCACCACCGCGCGAAACGCCTGCAAGTCGGTCAAATCGAAGTTGATTCCCACGGGCCAGGTCTCCGCATCTCAGATGCCGCGTATTTTGCATGATTCGGGCAAGCACACCCAGCCGGGAGATGCCCGGCTCCGACGCTCCGCTACGCCCGATGCCGCAGCGCATCGATCACGATCGAGAACGCGCGCGATGCCGGGCGGCTCGGGTAGGCGGCGATCGCCGTCGCGCTCGCAGGGGGCGGCGCATCGACCGCGGCAACCGCATGCCTGCTGGCACTGTGGGGCCTGACCGGAACGGCCGCGCCCGTCGCCTGGTGGACATGGCTCGCGCGCACGCTGCCGCACGACGCGGAAGCCGGCGGCGGGCTGATGGTCGCGGTCGTGCAGCTCGCGATCGCGCTGGGCGCGACGACGGGCGGCCTGCTGTACGACCTGCATGGCTATCGCGCGACGTTCACGATGAGCGCGGCGCTGCTCGTCGTCGCCGGCGCGCTGGCGTTCGCGACCGGACGCGCCGCCCGGCACCGTCTTTCAAGCACCCTGTAATACATCCGTCCGCCGCACGTCATCGCGCAACGTCGCACGCGACACGCCTCGCAACGGCGGCCGGCCTGCTCGATCAGGCGCTTCGTCTGCGCGGCACCGTCCGCTTCGTTCAGGCATACGGGCGCGACGGCCGCGCCCGCCGTCGTGCAGCCGATCGCGGCCGCGCGGCCAATCCCGCTGTCGCCCATCGTCATGAGCGCGACCTTGCCGGCAGGGTTCCTCGTTCAACGTGCGTCCGCGAGACGTCGCAAGCGACACGCCGCCCGGTATGTGGCCCGGCCGCGCTTACGCGGGCCAAGCCGCACACCACGTTGTCGGCCCGTGCGGAAACGGCGCGCTCAGCGCGGGCGGCCCCGCGTGGTGCCGCCCGGCCGGCGCGCCGGATCGAAGTCGCGCCATTTACCGTCCTGCCAGTCGCCTTCGACGCGCTCGATCGATTGCGCGCCGGTCGTGCGCAGCACGTCTTCCGCGGCTGCCGCGGTCGTCGCCGTCACACGCGCGGCCAGGATCACGCCGGTTTCGGTGTGCGCGAGCGTGCCCTTGCCTGCGGCCTGCTCGCCGCGCATCCGGCCGAGCGCACCGCCGAATGCGCCGAGATACGCGCCGGCGAGTGCGCCGGCGGCCGGCACGAACCAGTAGCGCACGCCGATCGCATAGACGATCCATCCGACGATCGTGCCGATCAGCAGCCCGCGCAGCGCGCCGACCATCGCGCCGCGGCCGCCCGGCTTCGCGGCCGTATCGGCATACACGTCGCCGCCGATCGGAAAGCGCGCGTGCTGGCCGCCCGGGTTCAGGAAGAAGATCGACACGTCGTCCGGGTCGAACGCGCGCTCGTAAAGGTGGCGCGCTCCACCTTCCGCTTCATCGAACGTCGCGAAGCGGCCTGCGACGATCATCGCCATGCTCGTGCTCCTCGTGACGGTGACGGTGACGCGCCGTGCACGCGACGACGCGCACGGCGTGACGCGGCGACGCTCACATCAGCCGCCCGAGTTCCTTCGAGACCGATGCCGGCGTCCTGTATTCGCGATCGGGGATCTGCCGCAGCATGTCGAGCATGCCCGGGTCCACATGCGAGCGTTCCGCGCACTGGATGACGTCCGACTTGCTCGCCGGATAGTCCATCCCCTTCAGCGCCTTCTGCACGTCGACCGGGCTCGGCGCCTTGCCGTGCCCCGTCTGGTGGCCGCCCTTGTCGTGGTCCTGCTGTACGCGCTCGCCTTCGTGCGCGCGCGAGTGGCTGTATTCATGGCCCGTATGTTGTCGGGATGACATGGAAGCCTCCTTCGAATGAAAAACGGAAAGGAATGCGATCACGTCGAAGCGCGGCGCGAGCGCGCGAGCTTCGGCCGCTGCACCACCGCGTTGTACGCGCAACCGCGCAGCATGGGCCCCTCCATTCCTTCGCGCTCGCGCAGCGCGTGGCGCGATTCGTACAGCGCGTTGTCATCGCGCGGCCGCGCGGGGCGCGCCGTGCGCTGGCCGCGCGAGAACAGCGTGGCCGCGACGCGATCGAACAGCCGCGGCGCGTGATACGCACTGGCCGACGCGCGCATGAGCGCGGCGGGCGCGGCATCAGGTATCCGGTTTCTCCGCTTCGTCTTCCAGTTGCGCGAGCCGGTTGTAGATCGTCTTCAGGCTGACGTCGAGCACCTCGGCCGCCTGCGCCTTCACGCCGCCGCATTGTGCGATCGTGCCGAGGATCAGCTTGCGGTCGACCTCCTCGAGCGGCGTGCCGAACGGCACCGTCACGCGATCTTCATGCGAATCGACCATGCTCGACAGTTCGTCCATGATCGGCGGCGGCAGCGTGTCGATCACGTCGGTGTCGCTGAAGATGCTCGCGCGCTGCACGAAGTTGCGCAGTTCGCGCACGTTGCCGGGCCATGCGTAGGACCTCAGCGCTTCGCGCGCGGCCGGTGCGAAGCGCAGGTTGCGGCCGCTTTCCTCGTTGTAGCCCTGCAGGAAGGCGTCCGCGAGCATCGGAATGTCGTCGCCGCGCTCGCTCAGCGACGGCAGCGGAATTGGAAACACGTTGATCCGGTGATAGAGGTCGGGCCGCAGCTTGCCGTCGGCCATCGCGGCTTCCGGATCGCGGTTGGTCGCCGCGACGATGCGCACGTCGACGTCGATCTCGCGTGTCGAGCCGAGCCGCGTGAGCCGCCCGGTTTCGAGCACGCGCAACAGCTTGACCTGCGATTCGACCGGCATCTCGGTGATTTCGTCGAGGAACAGCGTACCGCCGTCCGCGCGTTCGAAGAAACCCTTGTGCTGCCGCTCCGCGCCGGTAAAGCTGCCGCGGTCGTGGCCGAACATCTCGCTTTCGACGAGGTTCGCGGCGATCGCGCCGCAGTTCACCGCGAGGAACGGGCCGCGGCGGCGCAGGCTCAGGTCGTGCACCGTCTGGGCAGCGAGCTCCTTGCCGGTGCCCGATTCGCCGGTGAGCAGCACTGACGCTTCGGTGCGCGCGACGCGGCCGATCGCGTCGTAGACGGCCTGCATCGCGGGCGAGTTGCCGAGCATCCGGCCGAAACGGCCGAGGCGCTTCAGCTCGGAGCGCAGTTCGGCGATTTCCTCGTGCAGCGCGGTGGTGCGCGGCACCCGCGCGAAGATGCTGTTCAGCCGCTGCATGTTGATCGGCTTCACCAGGTAGTCGGTCGCGCCGCGCCGCAATGCGTCGATCGCGGTTTCGAGGCTCGCATGGCCGGTCGTCAGCACGATTTCGCAATGCCCGCGCTTGGGCAATGCATCGAACAGGTCCATCCCGTTGCCGTCCGGCAGCACGAGATCGCACAGCACGAGATCGGGAGTGTGCGTCGAGACGAGCGTGCGCGCTTCTTCGAGCGTCGCGGCCGTGTCGCACGTAAGCTGCTGCGCTTGCGCAAGCGCCGCGAGCATCGCACGCGTATCGGCATCGTCTTCGACGATCAGGACGTAAGGCATCGAGGCTCCTGGTGTGCGGCCCGGCGCAAGCATCGGCCGAAACCGCGGAGGGCATGCGATGCGGGGTACGACGCCGGGCACTCAGCGAGACCCCGCATGGCACACGAATGAGCAGACAAGCTGTCCTGCCCTTGATCAGCGAATGATTAGCAGTATAGAAGAAGCGTGTCGCGCATCCGCCGCTCATCGAATAAATCTATCCGTTCGCGCGGGTCACATTGCCAGATTCAATCCGGCCGGACCGGTGTAAAAGGTATGCTTTCTACGTGAAAAACGGCGTGCACCACGTCATTTTTTCATCTTGCCTCGCCGATTTCGGTCAAAACACCCCAACACGATCCCACTCATGTCGAAATCAGACGATGACGGCACGCGACTGTTCGGCCGCTCGCGAACGATCCAGGAATTGCTGCTGAAAGTATCACGCGTCGCCGCGACGCGCGTCAGTGTGCTGGTGGTCGGCGAAAGCGGTGCCGGCAAGGACATCGTCGCGCGGCTGATCCACGACATGAGCCCGCGCCGGCGCGGGCCGTTCGTGCCCGTCAATTGCGGTGCGATCCCGAAGGACATCGCGGAATCGCATTTGTTCGGACATGAAAAAGGCAGCTTCACCGGTGCCGTTGCGCAACACGTGGGCATGTTCGAGGCCGCACGCGGCGGCACGCTGTTTCTCGACGAAATCGCGGAAATGCCGGCGGAATTGCAGGTGAAACTGCTGCGCACGCTCGAATCGAACACGATCATGCGCGTCGGCGGCCACGAAGCGATTCCGCTCGACGTGCGGATCGTCGCGGCCACCCATCACGATCCGGTCGAGGCCGTGCGCAGCGGACGGCTGCGCGAAGACCTGTTCTACCGGATCGCGACGATCGCGCTGCATGTCCCCGCGCTGCGGCAGCGCGAGGACGACGTCGGCGACATCGCGCTGCAGATCGTCGATCGGCTGAACGCGCGGCACCGCACGCGCAAGCGCCTGTCGATGCAGGCGATGAAGGCGTTGCGCGCGTACACGTGGCCCGGCAACGTGCGCGAGTTGCGCAACACGCTGGAGCGCGCGTTCATCCTCGCGGACGAACAGATCGAGCTGCAACTGCCGCGCCGGCTGCCGCCTCGCGAGGAAGTGCGTCACAACGCGATGACGCTGCATATCGGCACGACGCTCGCGCATACGCAGCAGCGCTTCATCGTCGCGTCGCTGCGACATTTCAACGGCGACAAGCCGCGCACCGCGAAGGCGCTCGGCATCAGCCTGAAGACGCTGTACAACCGCCTCGCGCTGCTGCCCGAACACGAGCGCAACGCGGCGAGCGGCGCGGCCGCGCCGACGCCGGGCGCCAGTGGCACCGCCGATGCCGCCAGCCCCGCGGCGCCTGGCGCACCGAACCCGTAAGCGCGGCACGTCGGCAGCCGCGTCGTCTACGACGCGACGTCGCGCAACACACTGTCCCAGTCGCGCACGAACCGCTCGATCCCGAACCGCTCGCACGCGTCGCGCTTCGCCGCCGCGCCCCACTCGCGCGCCAGTTCCGGATCGCGAATCAACAGGCGCATCGCGTCGATCAGCGCGGCGGGCCGCGTATCGGCGACACCGTTGTGGCCGCTCCGCACGAGCTGCGCCATCTCGGTCGTCGCGAGCGCGACGACCGGCATCCCGATCATCATCGCCTCGATCACCGCGAGCCCGAGGCTCGTATAGCGGATCGGATTGAAGAAGAACCGGTAGTGCGACAGGAACTGCGGCAGCGCCGGGTTCGGCACTTCGCCGATGCCGCCGAGTTCGGTCGAGCCCACCCCGATCAGGTCCAGCGGCACGCTGTGACGCACGACCTCGAACAGGTCCGCGCCGAGACGCCGCCCGCGCCGCGCGAGGTGGTTCACGACCGTCACGCCCTTCGGCAGCGTGCCGCGATACTCGATACCGTCGGGCAGCAGCACGCCGTGCTCGATCACGCGCGTCGGCGTGACGCCGTTGTCCCACATCAGCGCGTTGAACGGCGTCACGTGCACCAGCAACACGTTCGGGTCCTGTACCGGATGCAGCGTGTCGGTCGGATGCTCGCGCGGCGGATCGTGCTCGACGAACAGCGCCGGCAGCATGCGCTGCGCATCGCTCAGGAGCCGCATCCGGTCGTGTTCGTAGTGACGGTGATGCTGGTACAGCACGCAGTCGAACTCGGTGTCGCGCACGCACTCGACGGGCACCTCGTGCACGTTGCCGCCCCACGGCAGGTGGCCGCCCCGCCCCGCATAACCGGGCGGATGCTGCGGTTTCGTCACGATGTAGAAATCGTGCGGCGCCTGCGACAGGTAATACAAATAGTTGCCATGCACGTGCCAGGTAAGCACGCGCAACCGCTCACGTGACATGACGTCTCTCCTTCGCGAGCAGTTCGCCCGCCCGCCCGATCACGTCGTCGACGCCGATCGCCGTCGCGCATTCGTGCCCGTACGGGCAGGTGTCGAACCGGCACGGCCGGCACGCCGGGTCGTTCGCCAGCACGCGATGACGGTCGGTGTCGAGCGGCGCCCGGCGGGCCGTGTCGCTGCCGCACGCGACGACGATGCTCGGCGTGCCGAACGCCGCCGCGACATGCGACACACCCGTGTCGTTGCACAACAGGAGCCGTGCACGGCCGATCAGCGCGGCCAGCGCACCGAGCGGCGTGCGGCCGCACAGATTCACGCACGGCCGCCCGAGCTGCCCGGTGAATGCGCTGGCCAGCGCGAGTTCGGTACGCGTGCCGGTCAGCACGATCTGCCAGCCATCGTCGGCAAGCTGTCGCGCGACCCGCGCGAAGCGTTCGACCGGCCAGCGCCGCGACGCCATCCGCGCGCCCGGATGGACGATCACGTAGCGGCCCGGATCGAGCGCGTGCTCATCGCACAGCACATGCCAGAGCGCGTAGTCGAGGCCGCCGAGCGGGAATTCCAGATAGTCGCCCCAGTCCGGATAGCCGAGCTTGCGCGTCAGCGACAGGCAGTGCGTGACCTCGGATTCGCCGTCACGCCAGTTGACCGAACAGTCGAGCGCGGTCGTGCCGCCGTCGGGCGGCACGAAGCCGGCGATGCGCGTCGCGCCGAGCGATGCGACGATCGCGTTGGTCTGCGCGCCGCTGCCGTGCAGCTGGATCGCGAGATCGAAGTCGCGCGCACGGCATTCCGCGACGAACGCTTCCCGTGCTGCCGGGTCGGCTCCCGGCTGTTCGCCGAGGCCCGGCGCGCCGGGAAACGCGATGAAGTTGTCGATGTAGTCCGAGAAGCGCGACGCGAATTCGCGCGCCCACGGCAGCCCGATCAGCGTGATGCGCGCATCCGGTTCGCCGCGCCGCAGCGCGCGCAGCGCGGGCACCGCGCACAGCATGTTGCCGAGCTGCAGCGCGCGGAATACCGCGATGCGCATCGGAGCGGACGACGGAGCGAAATCGAGCATCATGGCAAGAACACCCGTAAGTGAAGCGCGCCGCGCAAGCGCCAGTACAGCGACATGGGCGGAATCGCGATCGACGTGACGATCATCTCGGCAACATGCGACGACATGCGACGGCGTCAGGCGTGTACTGCGCCAAGCGCTCGCGGCACCGGGACGGCCGCACGGCATGCGCGGTTGCCGCGCCTGTCGAACCTGTCGCGTGTCGTCGTTGCCGATCGTCAAGCGCGCGAGGCTCGTGCCGGTGGCCGGGTCGTCCCGTGCATCGCGCCGTCAATGGCGCGACTTGCGGTCGCGGCCTGAGCCGCTGCCGGGTTCGGGATCGCGCGCGGGTGGCTGCGTCGGCGTGACGGTCCGCTGCTCCGGATGCAGCACCAACCCCGTAGCGTGCTCGTCGTCGCGGCGCACGCGCACGCGGTTCTCGACGTCGCGCACGCACATGCAGCCGTCGGCGATGTCCTCGATGTCGTACTTCATCCAGCGCGACGGCACGGTGCCGTCGAGTTCGACGCAGCCGTCGTGCACCTGCACGGTAACGTCGCTCACGTCGATGTCGAGCGCATACGTGAGCCGCTCGCAGACGTCCTCGCGAATCCGCTCGTCCGTGCGCGTATAGCCCTTCGGCCCGCTGCGATGGCGCATTGCCTCGCGCCGCGGATCGCCACCGACGCGCGACGGGGCGGCCGCGTCGGGGCCGTGCGGATCGTCGCGCTCGCCGCCGTACCACGCCATCCGGTGATGGCCGCGGAACCCCGGCTGGTCGCCGCCGTAGCGTCCTTCGCGGCCTTCACCCTGACGACCGGGGTTGCCGTAGCCTCGCTCGGCTTCCCATGCGGGATCGCGCCGACGCTGCTCGGCCAACGAGCGTGCCGAACGTTCGCTCCACTCGCTACCCCAGTCCTCCGGGCCGACGTCCTCGCTCGCGAAACGCCGATAGGCGGATGCATAGTCGGCATCGAGCCGCCCGGATTCGTCGCCCCGATACTCGCGCACGCCGGCGCCCCGGTACGCGCGTTCGCTGCGTTCCTGCCAGTCGGGCGAGCCGCTCCGTTCGGTTTGCCGTCCGGGATATCGTCGTTGCATGATGTCTCTCCTCGATCTCACCTGTGCCGCGCACCGCCCGATGCCGCGTCGCGGCGCGCGTCGGTCGAGTCGTTGCAAATCGCGTGCCGCGTGCGGAATCGGCGCGAGCTCGCGTGCGACGCGAGGGCGGGCCGTCGTCGAACGTCCTGATTCCGTGCACGCGATCAAGCGTCCCTGGCCGGACGCCCCTGGCCGGGTGCTCCTATCTGCAACGCGATTGCAGTTTTTGCGCAGATCGCGGCCGCGCCGCGACGCTACACGTCGCCCGCACCCCGTTTTTCGGGGGCGTCCGGTTCGTCGGTGCCGCCTGGTTCGCTCAGCCGTTCCGTGCGGTCCGGCTCGATGTCGGCCCCCTCCTCGAGCCCCGCATCTCCGTCCGCCGACGCACGCTCGCCGGTGCCCGCTCGGTCCGTATCGCTGTCGAGCGATGCGTCGCCGCGCTCCAGCGCGTGCGCGTCGAGCGGCGAATCGACGTCGAACGGATAGCGCCGTGCGCCGGCCGTGTCGCTACCGCTGTCTGACGAGTCGCTCGGCCCCAGCGCGCGGCCGTCGCGGCCGCGGCGTGCGTTGTCATCGTCCGGGCCGGCCGGTTCGTTGTCAGGGCTCAGTGTGCTGTTCATGGCGGGGTCCTCGTGTGGCGTCAAGCCGCCGCGCCTGGCGGGCTGCGGCGTGTGCGCGTCACGCGACGGGGCAATCGACATGCCAGGCGGCCGGCAATCGCGTCGCGATCTGCCCGGTCGGAGCCGGATCCGATCCGGGTGACGCGCGGCACAGGCAATGCGCACCCATTGATCAGGCGAATCGAGTTCCCTTACGCTTGCGAAGCGTTCGAAGGGATCCATCCGATTTGAATCAGCATCGTCGCCGCCGGCTCGGCCAGTGGCGGCGGCAGGGCGCGCTTCGTGCGCCCGCATTTGACTGGCCGTTCCGATGAAAAAAGACGCCACTTCCGATCCTCACCCGCCGCTCGGGCCAGCCGACGCGCGGGACCTGCTACACCGCTTCGCCGAGTTCCGCTTCGAAACCGTCGTGGGCGCAATCAGCGATTACGCAGTCTTCATGCTCGACCCGCACGGCAACGTCGCCACGTGGAACCGCGGCGCGGAACGCATCAAGGGCTATCGCGCCGCCGAGATCGTCGGCAACCATTTCTCGCGCTTCTACCCGCCCGACCTGGCCTTGGCCGGCCGGCCCGCGTTCGGGCTCCGGCAGGCCGTCACGCATGGCCACTTCGAGGACGAAGGCTGGCGCGTGCGCAAGGACGGCACGCTGTTCTGGGCCAACGTGACGATCACGGCCGTGCGCGACCAGGAGGGAGCGCTGGCCGGCTTCATCAAGATCACGCGCGACATGACGGAGCGCAAGCGGCTCGCGGAACTCGAAGCGTCGACGCACCGGCTGAGCGTGTTCATCGCGATGCTCGCGCACGAATTGCGCAACCATCTCGCGCCGCTGCGCCACTCGGTCGGCGTGTTGCAGAGCCTGCCCGATCCGGCGCCGCCACTCGCGCAATGCCGCGACGCCGTGCATCGCCAGGTCGGACAACTGACGCGGCTCGTCGACGACCTGCTCGACGTCGGGCGCATCACGGCCGGCAAGGTCGAGCTCGACAACGCGCCGGTGACGGTGCGCGACGTCGTGTGCCGCGGTGTGGAGGGCATCCAGCCGACGCTGGCCGCGCACGAACAGAACATTCGCGTCGACCTGCCGGCCAATCCGGTGGTGGTGCGCGGCGACGCCGTGCGGCTCGTGCAGGTGCTGCACAACCTGCTCGACAACGCGTCGAAATGCTCGCCGTGTGGCGCGCGCATCGACGTCGGCGCCAGTGTCGAAGGCGCTGTCGTCGCAATTCGCGTAACCGATCACGGCGTCGGCATCGACGCCGGCTCGCTCGAATCGATCTTCGATTTGTTCGAGCAGGAAGGCGTGCCGGGCCGGCGCCCGTCCGACGGCTTCGGCCTCGGTCTCGCGATCTGCCGGTCGTTCGTCGAGCTGCATGGCGGGAGGATTTCCGCCGAAAGCGACGGCCCCGGCCGCGGCGCGACGTTCACGGTGCGGTTGCCGATCGAGCACGCGGCGCGCATGATGCCCGTCGACACGCCGGTGCCGCACGCCCCCGAGCAGCCGGCCGGTGCGCCGCTGCGCATCGTTGTCGTCGACGACAACTGCGACTCCGCCGACACGCTCGCCGTGCTGCTGCAGGTCAAGGGCCACGCGCCGCGCGTCGCGTACAACGCGCAGGATGCGCTGGCGCTCGCGCGCGACACCATTCCGCACCTGATGCTCATCGACCTGTCGATGCCCGACGTCGACGGCTTCACGCTGCTGTGCGAACTCCGCACGATCGGCGCGCTGGCCGGCGTGACCTGCGTCGCACTGTCCGGTCATGCGCGCCCTGCCGACCTTGCACGCACCTCGAGCGAGGGCTTCGACGATCACCTCGTGAAGCCGGTGGAGATGGCGGTGCTCGACGCGCTGTTGCAGCGCGTCGCGCGCAAGGTTCACGGCACGCCGTAGCCGCTGATGCCAACGCGCATCGCGCCGCATGCGCGCATCGCGCACACCCCCGCCGTGCGACCACGCTGCGGCGCACCATCGCGCCCGATTCACTCATGCACCGCACCCTGCCGTTCGAGCGCCTCTTCCGCCCGCAGGCAGTCGAGATCGCGGCCGATCGTCGCGACCGCGAGCCGCGCATTGCCGCGCCAGTACGTCACCGAACCGTCATGCGCGCGCAGGTCGCCGTCGATCTCGACGCGGTCCCACTGCTCCGCATGTCCCACATAGCGGACCGTCAGGTCGTAGTGCTGGGTCCAGAAGAACGGCACCGCGTCGAACGGCCGCCGCTGGCCGAGCATGTTGCGCGCCGCGGCGATGCCCTGCCGCTGCGCGACGACCCAGTGCTCGACGCGAATGCGCTCGCCCGTCAACGGATCGGGCCAGCGCGCGATGTCGCCGGCCGCGTAGATGTCCGGTGCGCTCGTCTGCAGGAAACGGTCGACCGTCATGCCGCGATCGACGGCCAGGCCGGCGTCCTGCGCGAGCGCGACGTTCGGATGCACGCCGATGCCGACCACCACGACGTCGGCCGGCAGCACGTCGCCGTTCGACAGCGACACGTTGTCCGGTGCGATCTGCGCGAGCGTCGCGCCGAGATGGAATGTCACGCCGTGCGACTCGTGCAGCACGCGGATCGTGTCGCCGAGCGCTTCGCCGAGCACGTGCGCCATCGGATGCGCATCGGGCGCGACCACCTGCACGTCAAGCCCGCGCGTGCGCAGCGCGGCGGCCGCTTCGAGGCCGATGAAGCTCGCGCCGGCCACGACGCAGCGCTGCGCCGTCTTCAGCTTGCCGATCAGCGCATCGCAATCGGCGCGCGAGCGCAGCACGCACACGTGCGGCAGATCGGCGCCCGGCACGGTCAGCCGGTTCGGCTCGGCCCCGGTCGCAAGCAGCAGCGCGCCGTAGCCGATGCGGCTGCCGTCCGCGAGTTCGACCGCGTGCTGCACGGGATCGATCCGCGCGACGCGCGTGCCGCAGCGCACGTCAATGCGCTGGCCGGTATAGAACGACGCGCCGCGCAACGGCAGCCAGTCGGCTTCGGCCGTGCCGGCCAGATAATCCTTCGACAGGTTCGGCCGGTCGTACGGCGGCTCGCTGTCCGCGCTCAGCAGCGTGATCGCGTGCGGATAGCCTTCCTGCCGCAGCGTCACGGCCGCCGCGATCGCGGCCGCGCCGCCGCCGACGATCACCACCGAGTCGGGCAGCCCGCCCGTCTTCAATGCGGGCGGTGATGCAGCGGGCCGCGCATCGAGCACGACCGCGCGGCCGTCGCGGCGCTCGACGCGCCAGCACGGCAGGCCGTCGAGCGCCGGCGCACGCTGCAGTTCCCCGGTGCGCAGACAGAACGCCGCGTGATGCCACGGGCAGCGGATCGTGTCGCCGACCAGCAGCCCGTCGGCCAGCGGCGCGCCGTAGTGCGGGCACTGCGCGCCCACGGCAAACAATTCGTCGGCGCGGCGCACCAGCAGCACCGTTGCGTCGCCGACCTGGCCCTCGATCATCGCGCCGTCGGCGATGTCGTCGAGCGCGATGCCCTGCGCGAGATCGGGACGTGAAGACGAGGCGTCGCTTCCTGACATGGCGTGACTCCCGAGGTGTGAGGTGACGATCCCATTATCGGCGTCCGTCCTGAAAAGAACAGGTACAGACGCCCCCGCAGCGCACGCAAACACGGACCGTGGCCGGGATGCGGTCCACGACCGGCATGGGACGTCATCAACGTTGCGGTGCAACACGCGCGGGATGCGCGTGCGGAGGTATCTGGCGGCCCGGGCAATCCGCGTGCCGTCAGTCCATGCAGGATGCCGCGAGCTTGCCGACCGTGACGATCGCCTGCTCGATCCCGGGCGACCACGGGCTGCTGTAGTTCAGCCGGATGAAATTGCGATAGGTATCCGCGATCGAGAACATGTAGCCGGGGCCGATCGTGATCCCCTGCTCCAGCGCGAGCTGGTACAGCCGCATCGCATCGACCTGCGCCGGCAACTCGACCCACAGCACGTAACCGCCGGCCGGGCTCGAGATGCGCGTGCCCTCCGGGAAGAACCGCGACACCATCGCGCGCATCAGGTTCGCCTGCTGCGCATACGCCTTGCGAATCCGCCGCAGGTGATGTTCGTAACCGTCGCGTTCGAGAAACTCGGCGATCGCGAGCTGCGGTGGCGACGGCGTCGCCAGCGTGTTCAGGAATTTCAGCTTCTCGACCTGCTCGCGATACCGGCCCGGCAACGCCCAGCCGATCCGGTAGGCCGCCGTCAGGCTCTTCGAGAACGATGCACAGTGCAACACGATCCCGTTGCGGTCATAGGACTTCAGCGCGCTCGGGTGCGCATTGCCGAAATACAGTTCGTTATACACACCGTTCTCGATCACCGGCATGTCCGATTTAGTTGCGAACTCAACCAGCTCGCGCTTGCGCTCGTCGGGCATCTGGAAGCCGAGCGGGTTCTGGAAGTTCGGCATCACCATGCATGCGGCGATCGG
>NZ_QTPP01000014.1 GCF_003853415.1 Burkholderia sp. Bp9142
AACCCTTGCGCGCGCAACTGGATCGCGACCTGCTTGCCGTAGTCGTACGACAGGCGGCGATCCCAGCTCGCGGCGACGGCGATCGTCGCGGGGAAGGTCGTACTGGCCTGCGACGTGCTGCCTGAACCGGTCGCCGAGTCGACCATGTCGAGATCGGGAATGCCGAGGCGCGGCAGGCCCTGGATGTAGCCGGCACCGCCGCCCGGCACCTTTGACATTTCGTATTGCGAATGAATGAACTGCAGTTTCTCGTCGAGCGTCATCTTGCGCACGAGGAGGTCGGCGCGTCGCTGCGCGGCGGACGACGCGAACGCGTCGGCGGCGTCGCCCCGTGAATCGAAATCGACATTGCCCGCATAGGCGCTGGTGCAGAGGGCCGCTGCCAGCACGGCGGCCGGCCAGAGTTTGTCCCGCATGTTGCTCTCCATGATCGTATTGCCGGTTGTTCGGATGATGTCTGGAGCTGCGCTCGTCCGGTGGATTCGCACCGGACGCATTCGGCTGGCGATGCAGGGTGGTTGCGCGTCGGCATGCCAGGCCAGGCGGGGAATCGTTACGGCCGGTTGGGCTCGATCGCACAACGCGGGCGGCGACGCGGACCGCCCGACACTGCCGAATCGGATGTAGCGATTCTCTGCAGCGACCAATCGTACGAATGTAGTTTGACTACAGCATCGGTGTTTCTACCGATACGTACGATCTTTTTTCAACACGATTGCGCGACGCGGGAAAAAGACGGTCATCGTTCCCGATGGGGCGTGCGCGGCGGAGTAAGAAGTACCTGCGTGCGGGCGTTCAGAGGGGGAACACGGCGAAGAGGCGTGGCCTGTACGATGCGGTTCGTTGCACGCGCATCGAACGGCACACACCGTCGGATTCCGGCCGCCTCGTGAGCAACCGGGCAGCACGGGCGCTGCGCTAGCCGCGCCGCGCGACGGGACTGCCGGGCAGCGGGATCCCGGCGCGATAGACGACGGTCGCGAGCGCCGCGGCGACCGCGGCCTCGGCCGTCAGCACGGCGGCGGCGGCGCCCAGTTCGGCGAAGTACTTCGCGAGCACGGGCACCAGCACGAGGTTCAGAATGCCCGACGACATCAGGATCCGCGTGAATGCCGACTTCATCCCGAGCGGCAGCATCGTCTGCACGCCGAACAGGTCGGTCATGCCGGCCATGAAGGGGATGAAGGCCATCCAGCGCAGCACCTGGACCGTCGGTTCGTACGAAGGGCCGTACAGGATGCGCACGGCGAGCGGCGCGCCGAAGAAGATCGCGAACGAGATGCCGAGCACCATCGCGACCTGCACGACGAACAGCTTGCGCAGGAACGAGAACGCGTCGTTGCGCGCGTGCCGCATCAGGTAGCTGATGCGTGGATAGGTGGCGGCCTTCAGCGGCTGGAGCATGCTGAGCGCCGCGCGGATCAGCTTGTCGCCGGCGGCGAAGTAGCCGGCCGCGACGTTGCCCGATACGAAGCCAAGCAGCACGGTGTTGGTCGATGCATAGAACGCGATCGACGTCGACGCGAGAAACACCTGCCAGCCGCCTTTCAGCGATTCGGCGATGTCGGCGAGGCCGACGCGCACGAAGTCGATTTCCCGATGGACATACAGATAGGCGGCCAGCGCGACCGCGGACAGCGTCGGGACGGCGGCGTTGACGATCATCGCGCGGTCGATGTCCGCCGGGCTGTGCACGAGCGCGAACATCGCGGGCAGGCTCAGGATGCGGCCGACGAACAGGATCACGCTCAGCGCGCGCAGTTTCTCCATGCCCTGGAAATACCAGCCTGGCGTGAACGCCACGCCGGCCACCATCCCGAAACCGATCAGCAGCAGGTCGCGGTCCTCGCCGAAGCGCTCGACCAGGCAGGTCAGCGCGACCAGCACGATGAAGCAGATCACCGCGATGCCGATCTGTGCGTACAGCGTCGCCCAGAAGATGCGAGAGCGTTCGGCGCGGTTGTCGCGGGCGAGCGCGATGCGCGGCGTGGCAGTCAGGTCGAAGCTGTAGCTCGTGCAGTTGGTGAGGTAGGCGATAACCGCGAGCGAGAACGCGAGTTGCCCGTAGCCTTCCGGCCCCAGTGCGTGCGTCAGCAGCGGTGCGATCAGCAGCGGCACCGCGTACATCGAAATCTGCAACGTCAGCAGCAGCAGGAAGTTCTTCTTGAGGTTTGACATTCGCTCGGTCGGCGCCGTGGGTGTCGCATGGCGGCCGGGTGCGGGCCGCCGTGCGCTCGCGCGGCCGGTCGGCGCTGACCCGGCTGCGTGGGTTCGCGGCCCGTTCCGGCGGGCGCCGGCTTCGTCCGGCGATGCCGGGCACGGCCACATCGTATGGCGGTGATGATACGGGCCGCGCAAGACGATTGTGTTCGCGAGCCTACCGTTCGCGGATTCCGTGCGCCGGTGCGGCGCGAATGGCGGCACGGCGCGCATCGTTGTATCGCCGCAGTGATGAATGCATTTGTAAGCTGGCGCACCGAAGGACGCTCGGGCCGGGTGCTCTAATCGAGCGCACTGTTTTGGCCCAAGGCCGCAAGGGCTCGACGACGGGCTCAGGCCGGCAACCACTGTTGCCCGGGCAACGGGAGCAGGACGACGCATGGCGAAGGGCGAGCGGGTCGCGCAGTCGCACGATCGCGGAATCGCCGGTTTCGGTGGCGCCGCGGGGACACGTGTCCGCATCCGATAACAAATACCGATCCGAGGAGTACCGATTGAAGCCGATAACGTTCGGCAGCTGCGTGGGGTGGCTGCACGAAGGACAGACGACACACGGCGTGATCCTGTGCGAATCGCTGGGGCACGAGGCTTCGTGGACGCACAAGCTCATGCGGGCGATCGCGGAGCGGCTGGCCCGCGACGGCGTCACCGTATTGCGATTCAGCTATCCGTGCACCGGTGACTCGGCGGGCGACGATCGCGACGCCGATCGGCATGCCGCGTGCATCGCCAGCATTCACGACGCGATCGGCCTGTTGCGCGACCAAGCCGGTGTTACCGCGCTGACACTCGTCGGGATTCGCGCGGGTGCGCTGTTCGCGATGCTGGCCGCCGCGGGCATGGGGCCGCGCCCGTCGCCGCGCGTCGATGCGCTGGTGGCGCTCGCACCGGTCGTGCGTGGCCGAGCCTACCTGCGCGAGCTGTCGTTCGTGCATCGCCAATGGCTCGACACCACATCGCCCGCAATCCGCGCCGCGCATCGCGACGAACCGTGCATGAACGTGCTCGGGCATCGCCTTCCCGCGGATTTCGTCGATGCGCTGAAGGCGGTCGATCTGTGCGACGTCGTGCGCGATGCGCCGACGTTGCCCGGCGCGATGCTGCTGATCCAGCCCGATCAGGGCGACGGGTCCGCATTGCGCGACGCGTTGCTCGCGCGCGGTGTGGACGTGGCGAGCGATCCGTTTCCCGAATGGACGACGACGATGCTGGACGGTACGCGCTCGCGCTTGCCGCTCGCGGCCATCGACACGCTCGCGAGCTGGATCGCCGGACGCGCACCGCGTACACCGGCCGGTGGCGACACCGCGTCGCGAGCTGACCCGGCATGGAATGGTGAATCGGCCGTCGCGCTTGACATGAACGACATGACCGAGCAGGTCGTCGCGGTCGGTCCGGACCGGCTGGTCGGCGTGCTGTGCCGGCCCGCCGATACGCGGCCGGCGAATCCGGTCGGCCCGGCGGTCGTGATCGCGAACACGTCGACGAATCCGCGCAGCGGCGAAGGACGCTTCAGCGTGCGGCTCGCACGCACGCTGGCACGCGCCGGCGTGACGACGTTGCGGATCGACGTGCATGGCGTCGGCGATAGCGGGCCCGCCGCGCTCGACGACCAGTCGGACGTCGTGTATTCGACGCAGTCGAGCGACGACGTGGCCGCTGCCGCGGACTGGCTGCGCGCGCTCGGCCATCCGGAAGTGGCCGCGGCCGGCATTTGTTCGGGTGCCTACGCGGCGTTGCATGCGGCAGTGAAGACACCGTCGCTCGGCGGCGTGATCGCGATCAATCTCGCACGCTTCGTGTGGCCGGCCGGGCTCACGCTCGAAGCGGTGCAGAAGCAGCGGAACAACTCCGTGCGCGGCTACTGGCTGTCGGTGCGCGACTGGCAGAAGTGGAAGCGCCTCGTGCGGGAGCGGCGCGACCTGCGTCCGATCGTGCGGGCGGTGGCAGCGAATGCGATCGCGCGGATCAGCGTGCCGGCCAGGGAGATCGCCACGCGCGTCGGCTGGAAGCCGCGCAGCGGCACGCCACGCGGCGTGATGCATGAGCTTGCGCAGCGCAATGTCTGGACGACGCTGGTGTACGGCGCGCTCGATCCCGGCATCGACGACGTCCGGCGTCACTTCGGCGCAATCGAGCACGCGTTCCGGCGCTCGCGTCACGTGCGCCTGCATCTCGAGCCGCAGGTCGACCACGCGGTGTACGGCGCGGTGGGCACGGACATCGTGATCGATCTGTGCATGCAGGCGCTGGGGCGCGACTCGGCCTGGCCGGTCGCGCGCGTCGTCGATCCGGCCGCGCCGGATGCGGCCGCGCGACCGTACGCGAAGGTGTCGGTCGGCCGGTCGTGATGCGTGCGCGTCGCACGCGTCGGTGCTTCGGGGTGCGATCCCCGCTTCGTACGAAGATCGGCGTTCGGTGGGGTCGCTCACAGACGCGCCGCTCGCCGTGGTGTCCAATCCCGTATCGGTGCATGTGCGGTCCCGCCATGGCATGACCGGCCGGGATGCGTCAGTCCGGATCGCCCGGCTGCGCATAGGGCGACTTCGCGTAGGGCGAGGTGTACAGCGAGCCGGTGTGCCAGACGTCTTCCGTGGCCGCATCGACCACTTGCGGGCGGTGCGGACGCATCGGCACGAGCGGCCGGCGCAGCGCGCCGCGGGCGCGCGAATCGGGCGATGCGACGGTGCTCGCGGCGGGAAGCGCAGCGGCAGGTGTCGCGACGTCGGATGCAGCGGCGACAGGCGCCGCGGCCGCGCTGCCCGTCGCGGCTTGCGCCGAACGCTGGAGCGGCACCGGTGCGGGCAGCGTCGACGACGCGAGGACCGGCGCATCGGCCGGCGTGGTGGGCAAAGTCTGCGCGCCGGCGGCACCGGCAATGCCGGCCGTAACGATGCAGACGAGTGACGAAAGCGACGCAGAGCAGTTCATGACGAATCGTACGGAGTGACGTGCGGTGAAGAGGGAGGCGCGGCACCGCCATGCGAGCCGCGCCGGCAAGCGTAATGCCGGAACTCGCCGCGTTCGGCGGGTTACCGCACAGTTTTGGAAGGGCACGATGTCAATCACCACGCAACCGGAATCGACGCTCGGGACGCCACGGCCACGCACGGCGGGCATCCGGCGCGCGCCGTGGCTGTCGCGCATGGCGATCGTGGCGGCCGCGTGCGCGCTGAGTGCATGTGCGCTGTCGCCGGGCATGACTTACCGGGCGCCTGCCGAGCGCGACGCGAATGCGCGCGTGAGCGCCGACGCATCGGGCTCGGGCGGCCTCGACGGCGTGCAGAACGTGGCGAGCGAGGATCTGATCGAGATCACGCCGGCGTTCGTCGCGCAGCAGCATGCGGGCCAGCGGGCCAACGTCGACGCGGAAATCCGCCCGTTGTTCGGCAAGCCGAAGCCGTACGCGATCGGCCCCGGCGACGTGCTCGGCATCGTCGTGTGGGACCACCCCGAATTGAACCTGCCGACGACGCAGACGACGGGCGGTGGCGACGGCGTCGGTGCCAGCTCGGTCGCGACGGGCTACACGGTCGACGCGAACGGCAACGTGCAGTTCGCATATGCGGGCCTCGTGCATGTCGCCGGGCTGACCGAGGCGCAGGCGCGCGCGCTGCTGACGAAGCGGCTCGGCGAATACGTGCGCAAGCCGCAGATCGCGCTGCGCGTGCAGACCTACCGCAGCAAGCGCGTGTATCTCGACGGCGAAGTGCGCACGCCGGGCCTGCAGATCGTCAACGACATGCCGATGACGCTGCCCGAGGCGATCGACCGCGCGGGCGGCTTCACCCCGACGGCCGACCGCTCGCAGGTATCGGTGACGCGCGGCGACAGGACCGTGAACGTGAGCCTGCCCGCGCTGATCGCCGCCGGCGTGAACCCGTCGAACATCCTGCTGCGCGACGGCGATCTGGTGCGCGTGCGCGCGGCGAGCGACGCGAAGGTGTTCGTGCTCGGCGAAGTGTCGCGGCCCGCGACGCTGACGCTGACCGACGGCCGGATGAGCCTCGGCGAAGCACTCGGCGACACCGGCGGCGCGAGCCAGTACACGTCGGACGCGCACCAGGTGTTCGTCGTGCGCCGCGGCCCGGACAACCGCCCGCGGGTGTACCACCTCGACGGCAGCTCGCCGGCGTCGTTCGCGCTGGCCGACCAGTTTCCGCTCGAGCGCCGCGACGTCGTGTTCGTCGATGCGTCGTCGCTGGTGCGCTGGAGCCGCGTCGTCAACCTGCTGATTCCGTCGTCCGCGCAGGGTGCGCTGACGGCGAAGGCCATCTCGCCGTGACGCTCGTGGCGGATTTCGTGATCGCGACCGCGCGTCGCGCCATACGGGACTTTGCTGTATGACTTCTTCGACCCTGCCCGACCCGCACAGCGGGCCCGCCCTGCGGCCATCCTATCCGGTGCGCCGCTACTGGGGCATGTTGTACGGCGGCCGACGCCTGATCCTTTGCACGACGCTCGCGGGCGCGCTCGTCGGCGCCGTGTATGCGCTGTGCGCGGCCCCCGTCTACCGGACCGACATCCTGTTTCAGGTCGAGCAAAGCCCGACCGACACGAAATCGACGTCGCCGCCCGGCGATCCGTCGTCGGTGTTCGACCTGAAGACGGACGCATCGACCGAGATCGAGGTGCTGAAATCCCGCGCGGTGCTCGACCGCGCGATCGACAACACCAACCTGGCGGTCGACGCGCGGCCGCATTACCTGCCGCTGATCGGCTGGCGGTTCGTGAACGCGGCCGACGGGCTGTCGTCGCCGTTGCCGGGCGGCTACGTGCACGGCACCGAGCGCATCGACGTGCCGACCTTCGACGTGCCGAAGCGACTGCTCGGCAAGCGGTTCGCGTTGACGGTCGGCGACGACGGCGCCTACACGCTGCAGCGTACCGGCTGGTTCGGCCGGAAGGGGCCGGCATGGCAGGGCCGCATCGGGCAGCCGCTGCATGTCGAGACGCCGCAGGGGCCGCTCGACATATTCGTGCGCGATGTGGCCGGCAAGCCCGGCGCACGCTTCGACCTGACGCGCTACAGCGACGAGGAAGCGACGGTCTGGCTGCAGAAGAACGCGCTGATCTCGGAGCGCGGCAAGCAGTCGAACATGATCGGCGTGACGCTCGACGGCATCGATCCCGTGCACGACAGCCGCGTGCTGAACGCGATCGGCGACGCCTACCTGGCGCAGAACACGCAGCGCAAGTCCGAGGCGGCCGACAAGCTGATCCGTTTCATGGATACCCAGCTGCCGCAGCTGAAGGCGCAACTGGAAAAGGCGGAAAGCCGCTTCAACGCATTTCGTGCATCGCATGGCACCGTCAATACGAGTGACGAGGCGCTGGCGTTGCGCCAGCAGTCGGTCGACATCGAGACGCGCGTGCAGACGCTGCAGCAGCGGCGCGAGGAATTGCTGACGCGCTTCATGCCGAAGCATCCGGCCCTGGTGGCCGTCGATGCGCAGCTGGCCGACGCGCAGCGTTCGCTCGACACGACACGCAAGCAGATCCAGCGGTTGCCGACCGTCGAACAGGGCGTGCTGCAGCTGCAGCGCGATGTGGCCGTCGATACCGCGCTGTACACGAACCTGCTCAACACGCGCCAGCAGATGATCCTCGCGCGGGCCAGCAAGACCGGCACCGTGCGGATCGTCGACACGGCGAAGATCGCAGAGCAGCCGGTCGGGCCGCATCGCGGGGTCGCGGTGATCGGGTTGCTGATGGCGGGCCTGCTCGCGGGCGCGGCGATCGTGATCGTCCGGCAGCGTGTCGTCGGCACGATCGGCGACGCGGGGGAAATCGCATGGACGACGGGGCTGCCCGTGTTCGCGACGGTGCCGCACAGCCCGAGCGCGGCGCAAGCGGCGTTGCGTCCGAAGTCCGGCCGGCGCGGCTCGTCCGCGGCGATGCCGCCGGTCGCCGCGCAGGACGCGGCGCTCGAAAGCCTGCGAAATTTCCGCGCGGCACTGCAACTGTCGATGGCGGACGCGTCGAATCCCGTCGTGCTGATCTCGGGGCCGACGACGGGCGTGGGCAAGTCGTTCGTCGCTGCGAATATCGCATCGCTCGTCGGCGCGGCGAAACGGCGGGTCCTGCTGATCGATGCCGACCTGCGCAAGGGTTCGCTGCACGAGCGGTTCCGCCATGGCCGTGCGCCAGGTCTGTCGGACGTGGTGGCAGGCACCCACCGGCTCGACGAGGCGATCAGGCGCGGCGTCGTGCCGGGCCTCGATTTCATCGCGATGGGCAGCATCGTGCCGGACCCGGGCGAACTGCTGCTGCAGCCTGCGCTCGCCGAACTGGTCGAGCAGGTCGCATCGCGCTACGACATGGTCGTGATCGACGGCCCGCCGTTGCTGCCGGTGGCCGACGCGCTGGTGCTCGGCCGCCTCGCGGGAACCGTGTTCCTCGTCGCGCGCAGCGGTGTGACGACGCTGACCGAACTCGATGAAAGCGCGCGACGGCTCGAACACGCGCATATCGACGTGCGCGGCGTGGTCCTGAACGATTACAAGGGCGCGCCCGGACGGTACGACTACGGCTATGCGGATACGAACACGCATCAGGCCGCGTCCGGATATACGGGGGTGATGGCGTCGCGGCAGCGGGTGGGACGCGCGTCATGAACCGCCGAGCGGGCAGGGCGGGGTCCGGGGCGCGGCAGGCCCCCGCGACGCTGCGCAGGACGGCGCGCGTGCGCGGGGCCGCAGGTGGTTATACGGGCCACTGGTGGGAAGATCCGGCACGGCTCGTGCTGATGTTCATCCTGCCGTTGTACGGCTTGCTGTCGCTCAGCCTGCTGGGCGACCAGAAGTCGATTGCGCGGATCTATTTCGACGGCGACTACGCGTTCGTCGGCGCGCTGTTCCTGATGGTGGTGATGGCGGCGGCATGGCTCGCGACGACCGAAGCGCAGACGCGGCGGGGGCCGCCGCCCGCCGCGGTCGAGCTGTCGCCTCGCGTGCTCGATTTCGTGTTCGCGCTTGCGCTGTTCGGCTATGCCCTGTTGCTGAGCGGCATCGTCACGCATCCTGCACTGCTGGTCGCGTTCGTCCGGGGTGAAGCGAATGCATACGACATGCTTGATCTGAAAGGGCGCGTCACGGGCCTCAGCACGTTCACGCAGGCGACCGCACCGTACGTTGTACTGTATTTCTATGTGTTCAGGACACCGGTAAAGGGACTGAATCGCTACAAGATCTACTTCACCGTGCTCGCGGTGCTGACCCTGCTGCGCAGCTTCATCTTCGCCGAGCGGCTTGCGCTGATCGAAATGGTGATGCCGCTTGCGCTCATGGTCGTGCGGTTCCGGCTCGGCGGCAGGTATTCGCGGTTGTTGACACTCGGTCCGTATGCGGCGATCCCGTTGCTGTTCGGTCTGTTCATCGCGAACGAGTACAACCGGTCGTGGGAAGCCTATTACGTCAACATCTACGACAACCTGTTCGATTTCGCGCTCGAGCGTCTCGGCCTGTACTACTCGACGTCGTTGAACAACGGCGCGGGAATCCTGAGCGTGCTGGGCTGGGGCCACGGCAACCCGATGTTCACGTTCGACTGGCTGCTGCGCTTCCCTATCATCGGTGCGACGTTGCAGCCGTGGCTCGACTCGGGCGACAGCATCAACCTGTTCCTGAACAGCTACGCCGATCCGGAGTTCAACAATCCGTCGGGAATTTTCGTCCACTTTTACGAGTGGGGCTGGTTCGGCCTGTTCGATGCACTCGTGCTCGGCTGGGTGGTCGGTCGCAGCTATGCGGGCTGGCGGAGCGGGAACGGGTTCTGGTGCTGCGTCCATGCGGTGCTGTTCGTGTCGGTCATGGAAATCATGCGAACCCCGAACCTGTTCAGCGGACGGAATTTCGTGCCGGTCGTCCTGCTGATCGGCGTATTCCACTGGTTCGCAAAGGATCGGGCACGCGCTGCGCCCGATGCCGCCGGCGCCGGCTCCGATGGAGATGGAGATGGAGATGGAGATGGACGCGGACGCGCCGTCGCGCGTGAGAATCGGGCCACGGACATTGATCCGGTGTTGTCGCGATAACAGCAAGGGTCGAGCGGTACGGGGCATGCGACCCCTTCGTAGATTGCCGGGTCCCAAAACCAATATTTCCCGGAGCCACTACTTGTCATGGCCACTCACAAGCAGAAGTTTGGAATCTTGGACGGATTGCGCGGTATTGCGGCAATCAGCGTGATGTTCATGCATTTCCTTCAGGATCTGCCGATTCCGATACTGCAGAGTGCGTATCTTTCGGTAGACGTCTTTTTCATGCTGAGTGGATTCATCCTGACGTACTCTTACGGCGAACGACTGCGTCAGGCGTCCTGGCGGGGCGAGTATTTGAAGCGGCGAGTGATACGCCTGTATCCGATGATATGCATCGGGCTCACGATCGGGTTCGTGAGCCTCGTCGTCATGCGCATTCATTCGTCAGCGGCATTTTCGTTGGGTAACCTGGCGGCAGCCACCGGTCAGAACTATTTTCTCGTTCCGTATCTCGGTCGTTTTTCGGTGTCGGGCTTTGTCGGTGCGGCGAATCACAGCTTGCCGGCGGTCAACGACCCGGGGGTGTTTCCTCTGAATCCGCCCGCCTGGTCGTTGTGCTTCGAATTGTTCGCCAGTGTTGTCCTGATCGCGGCAATCAGGATGACAGCGCAGAACCTGCTGAGGCTGGCGTACGCATGTCTCGGTGCGTTCGTCGTGTATGGATGGCTCGTGGGGCTCGACAACGGCAAGTTGACCGTCATCCTGAATCAGGGCTGGTCGGCCGACAATTTCATCGGCGGATGCTTCAGGGTCGGCTACGGGTTCTTGCTGGGCGTTGCGATCGCGAAGATGCATGATGCCAATCTGCCGGCGAGGCCGCACTGGTTTGTCGCCGGACTCGTCAGGAACGACTGCATGCTGTTTGTCGCTTTCCTGCTGGTCGTCCTGTTTCCGACGTCGATCAGGGGAATTTACGCGCTGGCAGTGCTGTTGTTCGTCGCACCTGTGCTGGTTTATCGGGGCGCCATGCTGGCTCCGAGCGGCAAGTTGACCGCACGGATCAGTTCGTTCCTGGGCTGGATCTCGTACCCACTCTATTGCGTGCATTACCCGATCGGAAGGCTGGTGTTCGCGTATGCACCGCATGGCGACATCTACGTCGTCAGAACGGCGATGCTTGCCGCGTGCCTTTCGATCGTGTCCGCCGCCGTCCTCGCGAAATTCGTCGAGGAGCCGATCAGGTCGTATCTCGGCAAACGCCTGTTTGGAACTCAACGGGCCGCGACCGGCAGCCCGGTCAACGTCGCGTAATTGCCAGGATTTGCCGAGTGTGCCAGCCAGCGGCGGCGCGCATGCGGGTGGACTGCACGAGGCGCGATCCGGACGCCGGGCCGCGCATGAGGGCAGGGCGTGTCGATCCGCTCGTCTCCCGGTGACGACACGCGGAGAGATTGCCCTACAGCGTCTCGAAGATTGCCTTCATCATCTCGGCACTTCGGCTCCAGCGATATTTTTCCGCGTGCAGGCTTCCCTTGCGTTTGAGCTCGGCCCTGAGGTCCGCGGAATCGAGCAGGCTCCGCAATTTCAGCGCGATGTCATCCTGCGAATACGGATCGCAGTACAGCGCCGCATCGGCACAGACTTCCGGCAGTGCGGCCGAGTGGCCGACGACCGCCGGACAGCCATGGCGCATCGCCTCGAGAGGCGGTATGCCGAAGCCTTCATAAATCGACGGGTAAAGGAAGCACGCCGCGTTCTGGTACAGCGCCTTCAGTTGCTCGTCGCTGATGTACCCGACGTACTTGATGTTCGGTTCCACTGCGCAGACCGTGTCCTGCTTGCCGAACACCGTGGTGTTCTGCATGCCGACGATGACGAGATCCACCGACGGATCGTTGATCTGCCGGAACGCCGCGATCAGCCGGTCGAAGTTCTTGGTGGGGTTCATGCTGCTGACCGCGAGCACGAACCGGTCCGGCGTCAGCGCATGCTTGTCGAGCACGCTCGCGTCCGATTCCAGGACATCGAGATGATCCGCACCAAGCGGCACGACGCTGATCTTTTCCGCGGAAACGCCGCAGTGATGCGCGAGGCGATCCCGCGAGAAACAGGAGTTGGTCAGCACGCAAACGGAGGTTCGCGCCAGGATCCAGAACATGATCCGGTACCAAGCCCGAAACGGCCGGGAGAAATGCGCGGGCGTGTCGAACACCGCCGCGTCGTGCATGTAGATGATCTGGTTGCCGATGAAAATGGATGCTGAATTGCCGAGATTGACGATGCGGCCGCGGCGCGCGAATAGCGGGAGGACCAGCTGCTCCCAGACCACACCCTTGTAAAAGCCGACCTTGACCGTCTTCGCTCCGTTTACCTCAACGCCGGGCTGCGGCGGCACCAGCACGGTCACCGGCTCCTGCGGCTGAAACTTGATCAGTGCGGCGATCAGCTCGCGCGCGACGCGTTGCACGCCGGTCGTCTTCTGCGTGGTGAATCGGCCGTTGTATACGAGTTGCTTTGGCTTCTTGAAAGCGATCATGTCAGTAAGGGGAAGTCGAAATCGAGGTCAGGCCTTGACGTGATCCGGGGCAACGGGCTTGAAGTCGCGCGTGTCGACACGCGGCTCGTCGGCGTCGAGTCCGTAAAGAGCGTTCCAATGCCGGAAGATCGCGCTCATCGAAAACCGCTGAATCGCCCGTTGCCGGGCAGCTGCGCCCATGTGCTCGCGAAGCTGATGGTCGTCGCGGAGCATGGTCAGATACGCGGCCATCTCGTCGGCGTTCGACGCGACGTAGCCGGTCACGCCGTGAATCACGACGTCGCGATTGCCGACGACGTCCGTCACCACGGCCGGGACGCCGGCAACCTGCGCTTCGATCAGCGCGACCGGCATGCCTTCCCAGCGGGAAGTCTGGACGTAGATGTCCAGTCCCGACGTAAGCGCGAGCGCACGTGCGCGGGTTACCCAGCCGCTGCAGACGACGGCCCGGCGCTGGTCGAGGTCCGGAATCTCGGCGGCGTTGCCGCCGATCCAGAGAAACTCGACGTCCGCGCCGTGCAGCTTGTCGGCGAGGCGCACGAATGCCTCGTGATTCTTCTGGAACGACGCCCGACCACTCATTCCGATGACGACTTTGCGATCGTCGCGTGTTTGGCGCGGCGGGATCTCCGCCACGTTGACGCCGTTTTCCACCAGTACCGCCGATTTCGCCCCGATCTTTTTCCGGATCTCCGCGAGTTCGCTGCCCGAGCACGCAACGATGGTTCCGCCGATGCGCGCCGCGATGCGTTCGAAGCTCAGATACGCGTACTGCTTCATGCGCGACACGTCGCAACGCAGGAACGAGAGCCCGTGCGGCGAGTAGAGGACCGTTGCATTCGGGGCGGCGATTCGCGCAGCGACCCGGCCCAGCACGCCGGCCTTCGACGAGTGCAGATGAATCGCGGTCGGCCTGCAGTCGCGCAGGTTCCGGACCAACGCACGCAAGCTCCGCAGATCCTGTTTGACGCTCACCTCGCGCGCCATGTCGACGTAGACGAGCTTCACGTCGGGCCGGAACAGCGTGGAAAAATCGGTCGGCGTTTCCGGTCGGATCGCGTGCAGTACCGTCACGTCGACGCCGGTTGCCGCAGCATGGTTGGCGAGATGGCTCAGCATCGAAAGCACGCCGCCACCAAACGCTTCGGCAATATGAACGATCTTTTCTTTGGTCATCTTTGGGTCCAGCGATCCGATCCCGCCTGTCATCGCCCATCGCGACGATGGGTCGCTGGTGAATCGTGCGGTCGCGTCGTCATGTTCATTGAACTATGCATTCCTAATTGACGAATGCATGCCGGTCTTGACCATTGGATCCCGCTGTCGAGTTCGCGTGTACGAACCGGACGAGGTGGCCGCTCGATTCACGCCGGTGCGATATCGGGTCGACGTTGCCGAAGGGCACGAGCACGATGCGGCGCGACGAATCGATGCGGCATGTCGCATGCCGGTTCGATTCGTCGGAACATCATGGGTCGCCGTTCGACTAGGGCGACTGGAGACGAGGCAACGGCGAAGTCCGGTCAGTGCGCGTGAATCCACTGGTCCGGATCATTGTGCTGCGCATGCAGGATCCACTGGGTGCGATGGCTTACCGAAGAAGCGATTCGGCGCCGGAAGTCGCGGCCCGACGACGCTATCGCGTGCCGACACGCTGCCCGGACGACTTGCGCACGCGCGCGAGCGGATTGGAGATATAGCGGATCGCACGATTGCTGAGCGTCGACGACGGCAGCAGGCAGGCGAGCGACAGCCCGGCGACGGCCACCTTCTTCGCAGGACGCCAGAACGGATTGCGCAGCACGGTATGCCAGTAGCGTCCGGATTCGCACAGGAACCAGCGCCAGCGCCGCACGAGCGGTGCGTGATACAGCGTGCTGGCGAAGCGGGCCTTCTCGATCGCGAAGTCGAGCGGCGCGATCGGCAACGCTTCGTGCAGCCGCGTGCCGGCGAGCATGCGCAGCGTCGACCAACGGCGTTCGGCCTTCAGCGCGCCCGTCGCGGCGTCTTCCGAATTGGTGAGGGCCAGGGCCGGCGGGTCGCCGGCCGGATGTGCATCCGACTGCTGATGCACGCGATACCCGCCGAGCGTTGCGTCGATCATGCGCACGGCGCCGAGCAACGCGATCCCGTAAATCGCGTAGAAATCGGCGCCGTGCAGGTTGTCGGGGGTGACGGGCACTGGAAAGATGCGCTTCAATGCATCGACCCGGTACGCGTTGCCGGACGCGGGCGGCGATGGGTACAGCCAGCCCGCGCGCAACAGGCGGCCGCAATCGGTGTCGACGGCCGATTGCGGCACGCTCGCGCCGGTCATCGCACCGTCCCGCGCGATCACGTCGAGCCGGAAGTGGACCTTCACGAAGTCGCCGGACGCGAACGCGGCCAGCACGCGCGCCGCGGCGTCTGCATAGAGCAGGTCGTCCGCGTCGAGCAGGATCACGTAGCGCGTCGCGACATGCTCGAGCGCGCGGTTGTACGCGGCGACCTGGCCGCGATTTTCCTGGAACACCGCCGTGACGCGCTCGCCATACGCGCGAATGATGTCGCGCGAAGCGTCGGTGGAACCGTCGTCGACGACCAGCACGCGTACCCCGGGCGCGGTCTGCGCGAGCGCCGAATCGATCGCGTCGCGCAGGTATGCGCCGTGGTTGTAGTTGCAGATGGCGATGGTCAGGTCGGTCATGAACGGGTTCTGGATGAGCGAAGAGCGGACGGTCCGGAGGCCCGGTGCGCGCGGTGCCCGAGCGCACCGCACGTCGGGGCCGCGACGCGGGATCGGGTGCGACCGGTGCCTTCAGGCGATGCCGGAGCGCGGCCGCGTCGCATGGTGGCCATGATACGCGTCGCCATTCGGCACTCGGTTCGCGAGCCTACCGTTCGGCGATATCCCGCATGGAAGTGAGACGAATCGTCGACCGGCACGCGGGATCGTGCAGCGCAGGCAGGATGCATTGGTCTGTTGACGCACCGACACCCACCGGATCGAATGATCCAATCGAGCGTATCGCGTCGTCCGCTTCCGCGGTGTCGCGGGTGGGAAACCCGGCCGGCACGCGGCGATTCGCGGGCGCAGGCCGACGCGCGTGACGTCATTCCAGGGAAACGATTCGATATGCGTAGATCGCAATGCCTGTTCCGCGCGTGCGCGGTGATCGTCGGCATCTGCATGGCAGGCGGGCTGGCGTGGCCGGAGGGTGCCGCGGCAGCATCCGGTGCGCGTGCGCCTGGCGCGCTTCATGCGAATGTGCCGGACGCGTACGTGCGTCCCGCCGCGGACGCGTCCGATCAGGCCGACATGCTGCAACATGCGCTGGACGCGTTGCAGCCGGGCCAGCGACTGGTATTCGCGCCGGGGCGGTACGTGGTCGGCCGTTCGCTGGTCGTGCGGCAGCCGGATGTGGTGTTGTCAGGTTACGGCGCGACGCTGATCGCGACCAACCCGGACGACCAGACGATCGAGATGCGCGGCATCGGTACGACGCTCGTCGGCTTCCGGCTCGCGGGCACCGGCACGACGCGTCTCACGACGCCGGCGTCGACGAAGGTCGAAGTGACGGGGCGCGGTGTGCAGGTGCTCGACAACGTGATCGACGGCGGCGCCGGCGCCGGCGTGTTCGTGTTCGGCGGCTCGGCCGTCGCGATCGTCGGCAACGAGGTGCTGTCGACGCTGGCGGACGGCATTCACATGACGCACGGCTCGCACGACGTGCTCGTTCAGGGCAACGTCGTGCGCGGCACGGGCGACGACATGATCGCCGTCGTGAGCTACCGGTCCGAGGGCGTGCTGACACGCAACGTGCTGATTACCGGCAATTCGCTGGAAGGCAATCCATGGGGACGAGGCATCACGGTGGTCGGCGGCGCGGACGTCACCATCTCGAACAACATCGTGCGCAACGTACAGGTCAGCTCCGGGATTCTCGTCGCCCAGGAGGACAGCAACGGGACCTACGGAGCGTCCGACATCCGCATCGAGAACAACGTGATCGCGGATATCCAGACCGCGACGGGGCGGACCGATTCGCGTCCGCTCACGAAGCAGGCAGCGATCGAGATCAGCACATGGTCGGGTTCGGTGGCACGCGTGACCGTAATCGGCAACCGCGTGTCGCATGCGCGATTCGACGGCATTCGCTTGTGGGGGAACGTATCCGGCGTGCGGCTCACGGATAACGCGTTGTCGGGCATCGGGGGCATGCCGGTGCGGGTCGGCCCCGGCAAGGAATGCGCGAGCGGCGGGCCGTCACGGCCATCGGCGGCCCAGGCGAAAGGGGCGACGTGTGCGGCGGCGTATCGGTCGACGGCGACCGGGGCCGATGCGGCCGGCGCGGATTCGTCGTTGCTGCCGCGCGTGCGGGACGCCGTCAGGCAGGCGCGCTGGTCGCAGGGAGGCATCGATTGACCCGGTGCCGGATAGCCCGCGCGTCGAGCGCGAAATGCGGCGAGCGCGCCGGCACGATCCGTACACACCTATCGAACGACGTCGCGTTCGGCCGCTTCCTCCTGCGGTTCGCCCGGCTCGCCCGATGAGCGCGGTGCAAGCGGCGTCAGCTGTGCTGCCGCCGGCCTCGGTCGCGACTGCGCGGTCTCGGCGACCGGCCGTCCATACTGATCGTCGAACCGCACGATATCGTCCTCGCCGAGATACTCGCCCGACTGCACCTCGATGATCTCGAGCGGAATCCGGCCGGGATTCTCGAGACGGTGGACCTCGCCGACGGCGATGTAGGTCGATTCGTTTTCGCTGAGCAGGAAGGTCTCGTCGCCGCGCGTGACCTTTGCGGTGCCGCGCACGACGATCCAGTGTTCGGCGCGGTGATAGTGCATCTGCAGCGACAGCCGTTTGCCGGGTTCGACGACGATCCGCTTCACCTGGAACCGCTCGCCGAGATCGATCGAATCGTAGTGCCCCCACGGCCGCTGCACCTTGCGGTGCTCGCTCGCCTGCGGGCGCCGCTCGGTCTTCAGGCGCGCGACGATGTTCTTCACACGCTGCACGTCGTGCTTGTTCGCGACCAGCACCGCGTCGGGCGTCTCGATCACCACGACGTCCTTCATTCCGACGCACGCAATCAGCCGGCCTTCCGAGCGCACGAGACTGTTCTGCGTGCCCTCGAACATGATCGGGCCGCGCGCGACGTTACCCTGATCGTCCTTCGGCATGATTTCCCAGATCGCATCCCAGGTGCCGACGTCCGACCAGCCTGCCGAAAGCGGCACCACGATGCCTTCGATGCCGAGTTCGGGGTTCTCCGCGAGGCGTTCCATCACCGCGCAGTCGATCGAGTCAGACGGGCAGGCGTCGAAGGCCGCCGCGTCGATTCGAAAGAACGGATCCTCGGCGATGCCCGCGCGCCAGGCCGCGTCGCAGGCCGCATGGATGTCGGGCGCGAGCGCGCGGATCGCCTGCAGCCAGGTCGAGGCACGCGTGACGAAAATCCCGCTGTTCCACCAGTAGTCGCCCGAATGCAGGTAGCGCTCGGCGAGCGCGGCGTTCGGCTTCTCGACGAAGCGCCCGATCGTGTAGCCGCCTTGTCCGCCAAGGCGACCGGCGCGCGGTTCGCCCACCTGGATATAGCCGTAGCCGGTTTCCGCGCGGCGCGGCAGCACGCCGAGCGTGACGATCGCGCCTTCCTGCGCGTAGCGTGCCGCGCGCCCGATCGCTTCCTGGAATGCGCCGACGTCGCCGATCACGTGATCGGCCGGCATGACCGCGAGGACGGGATCGTCGGCGAGCACACTGGCGTCGAGCGCCGCGAGCGTCAGCGCAGGCGCCGTATTGCGCGCGGCCGGTTCGAGCAGGATGCGCGCGGGCGCCGCGCGCCCGAGCACCTGCACGGCGCTCATGATGCGATGCTGTTCACCGCATACCAGCAGCAACGTGTCGCCGAGCGACGCGTTCGCGATGCCGTTCAGGCGGCGCGCGGTCGCCGACAGCGGCGACTCGTTCGAGGTCAGCTCGATCAGTTGCTTCGGATACTGCTCGCGCGACAGCGGCCAGAGCCGCGTGCCCGAGCCGCCGGCGAGAATGACGGGCAGGATGCAGGGCAGATCGGGTTCGGGAACCGGGCGAAGGGTGGTGGTCATCGATTGGCTCCGGTATCGGCGGACAGCCGGTTATGAGCACGGCCGTCGACGCGCGCGTCCTCGTTTCGCGACCGCGATGCCGAGACGGTCCGCGACAGCAGCTGACGCAGCGCGCCGGCGCTGCGGTCCACCGGCCGCACGAGACCGACGAACGGTGCACCCTGTTCGAGATAGGGTCCGTAGGCCTTGCGGAATCCGAAGCGTTTGTAGAATGCCTGGCGCTGGGCAGGAACGTGCGTGCGCACCGCCACGTCGGGCCATGCGGCCTGAGCGGCCGTGATCGCGCGCTGCATCAGCTGCTCGAGGGTGGAGTCGTCGCGACATGCCTCGCGCGTGAGCACCTTGTCGATCACGACGTCCGGATCCGCGTCGTCGCCGGGCAGCACGCGCGCATAGGCGACGACTTCGGTCGTGTCGCCCGTGCGCATGCGCGCGAACACGTGCAGCGCGTGCGCATCCTTGCCGTCGATGTCGAGATGCGTGTGCGCATCCTCGACCACCAGCACCGCGTTGCGCGAACGCAGGATTGCATAGAGATCGACGGCGCTCAGATGTTCGAATTCACAACAATGCCATTCCATGATGCGGTCCTCGTGTGAAGCCTTCAGCAAGCCGAGCCGCACGAACGCGTTCGTGCGGTGCGGCGCGGCGATGTCCATGATGCGGATGCGGCGCGCGCCGGTCTGTTCGAAAGCGTACTCACACACCCGCTTCGCGCGGGCCCGGCGCGGGCTGTGCGACGCGGCCGCATGCCGCGAGCGGGGCAATGTGCGGTAGCACACACTGACCGTCGGGAGGCTTTTCCATAATTGAACCGTCGCGACGGCCTGCTGCGAAACCCGCAGCACCGGCCGTCGGCATCGAACGCGCTTGAAGAACCGGGGGGCTGTACTTGAATATTGCGATCGTTCACGACGGGCAGGTCGTGCTTCGCGGTGCCTGGCGCACGCACTTCATTCGGACACCGTCGTTCCGGCACGCGCATACTTGCATTGGCGCGTCGGCAGCGACAGCGCGTACGTACCGTGCGCGATGGTCATGCTGCATTGCGGCGGGAGGCGGACAACACGGCCGCTTTCGCGGCGATCGGCGATGCGTCGCCACTGCGCGGAATCCGTGATCGGCCGGCCCGGCCAGGCGCGGCGACGCCTGGGCGCGGGGCAGTACGGCCGGACGCTTCGTTACGACGTTGTAACGAACGCGCGCGGCTCGCCTGCGTTCGATGTGTCATGCTGGTGTCGCACGAGGCTCGCGATTACCGACGCAGGAAATACGCTGTGCGGATTTTTCATGCGATTTCGGCGCGAATCGCGAGCAATGGGCGGCACCGATCTTGCAGAAAAGTAGTATTTGCCACTGATTGACGGGAATGGTCGTAGATAATCAAATCTGAGTCGCTAAACGCGTGCCGCGCCGGCGGGCGGCAGCGTAACCGGCTGAATCGATGTTTATCGTTTGGTAACAAGGCCATCTCGATACGGGGTGTAAATTCAGGAGCGGACGAAATGAGGCAGCCATTCCGAACGCGGGTTGGCAGCCATCCGGTTCAGCATCGAGCGCGGCTGTCGTGTACGACGCGACGCACATGCGGACGGAATTCCCGTTTGCCGACGTGCCCCGCCTGACGGCGCGTCGCATCAAAGCCGGAACGTCGTGGCTCCCGCAGCCGCGCGTTCCCTTCGAGTTCGATGACAACGAGGCCGGATGACATCCGGCTCGACCTCCGGGGGCTCTCGCCGTGTGCAGTTTCGATCTTCGCCAAAGCTGCGGAAACGCAGCGCGGACCGGCGGCCATGCGCCGCCGCCCGCAGCGCACGCGAACGGTTCGCGGAGTGGAGAAAGTGATGGTTCGTTATGAATATGCCAATAACGCGCGATAAGAGCGCCGGCGGGGGGAAGAATACCGGGCAGCGTCCCCTGATTTACTGGACCCAGTCGCCGTCCGTCATGCTTCGCAAGGAACTCGCGCGACGCGACTGGAAAGTGACGATCGTCGCGCAGGCAAGCGATCTGCGCGACACCTCCGGCGAAGTCACCTGTGGCATCCTCGACCTGAGCGGCGGCCATGCCGACGCGATCGGCAGCATCGCGTCCACCTGCGCGTCGATGCGCGACGTCGTGTGGGTCGCGCTCGTCGAGACCGGTCAGACCGCCTCCCCGAACGTGCGTGCGCTATTGCGCGACTATTGCTTCGACTACATCACGTTGCCCGCGTCGCATCAGCGCGTCGCCGATACGGTCGGCCATGCGTACGGGATGGAATGCCTGTTCGCGCGCGATCGCGAACGCCTCGAATCGCAGGAGAACGGCATCGTCGGCACCTGCAGCGCGATGCTGCGGCTGTTCGATACGGTGCGGCGTTTCGCGCGCACGGACGCACCGGTGTTCGTGTTCGGCGAGACGGGAACCGGCAAGGAACTGACGGCCGTCGCGATCCATCGTCATTCGGAACGGCGCAACGGCCCGTTCGTCGCGGTCAACTGCGGAGCGATCCCGTCACACCTGCTGCAATCGGAACTCTTCGGCTACGAGCGCGGCGCGTTTACCGGCGCGAACGCGCGCAAGATCGGCTATGTCGAAGCCGCGAACGGCGGCACGCTGCTGCTCGATGAAATCGGCGACCTGCCGCACGAGAGCCAGGCGAGCCTGCTGCGCTTCCTGCAGGAGCGCGCGATTCACCGGCTCGGCGGCAGCGATCCGGTGCCGGTCGACGTGCGGATCGTCTCCGCGACGCACGTCGACCTGCGCGAAGCGATGGAAGAAGGGCGGTTTCGCGCGGATCTGTTCCATCGCCTTTGCGTGATGCGCATCGACCAGCCGCCGCTGCGTGCGCGCGGCAAGGACATCGAATTGCTCGCGCATCACATGCTCGAACGCTTTCGCGGCGACGCGCGCCATCGCGTGCGCGGCTTCTCGACGGATGCGATCACGGCGCTCTACAAGCACGACTGGCCGGGCAATGTCCGCGAACTGATCAACCGTGTGCGGCGCGCGGTCGTGATGACGGAAGGGCGCCTGATCACCGCGCAGGATCTCGAGCTCGAATACTGTCTCGACGCCGCGTCGCCGTCCGTCGCCGACATCCGCAAGTCGATCGAGCGCGAAGCGATCGAAACCGCGCTGCTGCGCACCCGCGGACGCGTCGCCGCTTCCGCGCGCGAGCTCGGCGTGTCGCGGGCGACGCTCTATCGCTGGATGGAAGCGTACGGAATCGAGCGGCCGCGCGGCACGGGATCGTCGGACTGACGTGCGCGGCGCGGCCGCGCGACCGCAGGTTCGGCCCCGCTCGTGTCAGCCGGCCGGCGCCGCGCGCACGGTTCGCGCGGCATTGACCGCGCGGATCTCGACGCTCGGCGGCACGCCGGCGGTCCGATGGCCGCCGGTATCGTCGAGCGGCACGAGCGCGACGCGTGCCGGCGTGCCGGGCGCGAGATCGAACCAGTCGTCGCACGGCACGAAGCCCGGCGCGTCGATCTGCACGTGACGTGCGACGTGGCGCGTGTCGATGTCGACGTGCCACGTGTCATCGGTGCGCGACACGCATGCCTCGATGCCGGGCTCGCGGCGTGCGAACACGGCCGGATGCGTGCGGGACGGGAAGTAGAAGGCCTGCGACAGCAGCGTGCCGTCGTCGGCGCGCAGCGTCGCGACGACGGTGTCGTGCTCGCGGGGGCCGAAGCGATACGCATAGGTCCAGTCGAAGAAGCGGCCGAGCAATTCGGCCGAGCCGAGCCGCACCGTGTCGTGCGCGGCAATCCGGACGGGCCCGCCGGCGCGTGCGACCGGCGTGCGGCCGTCGCGCAGCGCGACCAGCTCGACGGCCGCCGGCAGCGGCGCCGGCCGCTCGTTGATCACGTGCACGTCGAGGCCGTTCAGCCCTTCGTCGACGAGCAGGACCTGCACCGGCTGAAGCACCTGGCGCAGCGCATACCACGCCGATTTCGGCCGATGCGTCGCATCGAGCAGGCCCCATCCGGCGCCCGCCATCACGTCCTGGAACTGCCAGACGAGCGCTCCCGCGCAGCGCGAGCCGGTGCGCCGCCATTCGGAGAACGTGTCCCGCATCAGGTCCGCGATCGCCGCGCGCGACAGCTCGAAGTAGCGCGACGGATCCTCGCGCCGCAAGCGATCGGGCACCACGTCGTACAGCGTCTGCAGATAGTGATCGCGAATATCGTCGAAATCCCAAGATGTGCCGGGGTCGCGCGGCACGGCCTCCTTCCAGCGCGGCTCATGAACGCCCGGCCAGCCGAGGCTCGCGAGCATCGCATCGCATGGCACGTTCGCGAACGCGAGGCATTCGCTCGCGAAGCGCACGTCGGCGCGACGCGCGTCGTCGAGCGGGCGCAGGTATGCGCCGACACCGTAGTAGTGCGACACGCGCTCGCGCGGCATGAACGGCAGCGCGCCGCCGTCGGGCGAGTCGGAGACGTAAAGCGCGTCGGGCCGCCGTGCCGCCGCATGGCCGGCGAGGCGCTCGGCGCTCAGTTCGAGGAAGCGCTGCTTCGGCCCGAGCCCCGACATCGCGGCCTGCTGCGCGATCTCGCTGCCGCCGCACAGCACCGCGAGCGACGGCGACGCGCGGTGGCGCGTGAGAAACTGTTCGGCTTCGCGATCGACGGCCTGCGCGAACGCGCGATCGTCGAGCGCGTAGTCGAAGTTCGCGAACATGAAGTCCTGCCAGACCAGCAGCCCGAGCCGGTCGCACCACGCGTGGAATGCGTCGGCCTCGTAGGTCATCGTGCCGCCGACGCGAATCATGTTGAAGCCGGCGTCGCGCGCGAGCCCAAGTAAACGGCCGTAGGTCGCGTCGTCCGCGTGCAGCGCGAGCGGCGCGGCGCTGCTCCAGCATGCGCCGCGCGCGAACACGCGCACGCCGTTCACGCGCAGCCCGAACCCGTTGCCGTCGTCGCCCGCGTCCTGCTCGATCGTGCGGAAGCCCGTCGCGCCGAGCGGCATTCGTTCGGCGCCGATATGCAGCGCGACGTCGTAGAGCACCGGTTCGCCGTGCGTGTGCGGCCACCAGCGGCGCACGTCGGGCACCGCGACGGTTGCATGCAACCGATCGGCGCCGCTGCGCTCGAGCGTCGCGTGATGTTCGCCGCACGACAGCCGGGCCGCGAACGCGTCGGGCAGCGGCGCGGCGAACGCGAGGTCCGCATCGAGCCAGCCGGTGTCGCCGTCGATGCGCGCATGCAGGTCGCAATGGACGAGAATCGGGCCGTCGGCCGGATCGAGCACGTCGACGGGCCGCCATGGTCCGGTCGGCACGCAGCGCGGAAACCAGCCGGGCATGTGCCCGAGCAGCGACGTGCGAACGGTGCGCAGCGTCGCCGGTTCGGCCAGTCGCGTGCGCCAGCGTGCACGGCGCGGTGCGCGTGCATCGCGCAGGTGCGGCGCGAGGGCTTGGAAGCAGAGGGTGAGCCGGTGTGTGCCGTCGAGCGGCACGGGCACGTCGTGCGCGACGAACATGCTGTCCGAGCGCAGGATCGGCGTGTCGTCGAGCCATGCTTCGGCGAGCGTCGCGAGCCCGTGAAAGCGCAGTATGCGCGGCCCGTGCCCGCGCAGTTCGACGCGATACCAGTGGTCGCGCTCGTCGAGCGATGCCGTATCGTCCGGCTGGCCGGCCAGCGCCAGCGCTTGGGCGACCGTGCCGGGGACGGGGGCGGCGATCCAGCCATCGGCGGGGAGTTCGAGCGGCCCGCGCACGGCGCCCGCGGCCGTCGCGAGCATCGACCACGCAAGCGCCGTGCTCGCGCGTGTCACCGCATCACCGGCACGGCGGCCGCGTCGATGCGAACGGGCACCGCATGCTGCAACGGCAGGGCGATCTGCCGCGCGCAGTCGATCAGGTCGGTGTAAGCCGCTTCGATCGCGTCGAGCGTCGCGTCGCCGCGTTCTTCCTTGCCGCGCGCGCAGGCCCGCGCGAGCCGGAATTCCAGCACCATCGCCTCGGATGCAATGCGGTCGCAGGCGGCGCGAATCTCCGCGAACGGCCCGACGCAGCCGCTTGCCTGCAGCCAGCGCGCGTAATGGCCGAACAGTTCGAAGTTCGCGCCGAGTTGCCGCACCGAATTGAACGAATAGGCATGGAAGCGTTCGAGCGGCGCATCGGCGAGCGACTTCGCATCGCTCTGCAACTGGCGCCGGAACGCCGAGACCGGATTGACGACCGGCAGGCGGCGCAAGTGGTGCTGCAGCGATGCGAGCGACACGTCGCGCAGCGTGCGCTCGTCGAGCGGCGCGAAACGCCGCTTCGCGCATTCGACGTACGGCGGCAGCGACATCGGCGAGCAGTCGCCGACGAGGCCGTTGTAGTCGAAATCCTCGGCCACGTAATATCCGCTGTTGTGGAAGTAGCCGATCTGACGGCGCGTGCGATCGATCGAGTCGATGCCGATCGTCGTCTTCGTATGCTGCGTGCGGTAGCTGCTGCCGCGCGTGTCGGGCAGGAACCACGCGTCGACCTCGACGATCATCAGGTGACCGCGCGCGACTTGCGTCTCGATGTGCTGGTCGAGCGGTTCGTAGATCGAGTGCTCCTGCACGACGATGCCGTAGAGCCGCTCCAGCTCGTCGTGCGGAAACTTGAAGAACGTGAACTGGTCGCCCTCGAAATCGAGCGCGATCGTAAACGGCAGCGCCGCGTACGGATTGAGACCCCACCACCGGAGCACCTCGAGCCACATGTCGACGTAGCAGTTGGTCTGTTTCCAGACCATCTCGTGACTGTGCAGCGGGTGCGGCCGGTAGTGGCGTGCGCGGTGGCGCACGTCCTCGAACGACGCGTCCTCGCCGTCGCGGGACACGAATTTCATCGCGTCCCCCACAGCACGTCGCGGACTTCAACCGGCCATGCGTCGAGGTCGAAGCCGTGATGACGGAACAGCGCGAGCGTCAGCCGCTCGAGACCGAAGCCGACGCAACCCGTGTGCGCGACGTCGCCCGTTGCGGTGCGGATGTCCCACAGCAGCCCGAAGTGATCCATGTGATAGTTGAAGCTCAGGCATGCGGTCTGGCGGTCGTCGTGCTCGATCGGGATCAGCAGCTCGAACTTCAGGTTCTGCTCGCGCTGGCTGTTCGCGACGATCTTGCCGCCGCGCCCGAAGAACGGATCGTTGGCGAGATCGATCGCGTTCGGCAGGCGCAGCGCCTCGATCATCCGCGTGCCGCGCTCCATCCACGTCGCGCGGAACGCGACGATCTGCTCGGGCGTGCCGATCCGGATGTACTCGCGCATCCGGAACAGCTGCATGCGGGTCGGGTCGAGCGACGGCTCGTGGCGGAAGCAGTACGAGAACACGTCGACGATGCGGCCGTCGTCGGGCAGCGCACCCGCGCGCGCGACGACCGGATAGACCGGGTAGCAGGCGGCCGGCGTCATGACGACGTAGGTCGGCTTCTGGTCTTCGGTCCAGTCCTCGCCGCGATCGAGGCACTGCAACAGGCGCTGGTGCCGTCGTTCGTCGCCGCGGAACGCATGCACGCTGCCCGCGAGTTGCGGGAAGCTCTTCATGTATTCGCTGCGCTCGAATTCGGTGCGGCTCATCGCCGGCGGAAAGCGCAGCACTTCGGCCTGCTGGTCGGCGCCGAGACGCGTGACGAAGGCGTCGAGCGCTTCGACGACGCGCTCGAACCGCTCGCTGCGGCCGAACAGGCCCTGGATGCCGGTCGACACGAGCAGGCCCGCATCGATCAACTCGTCGCGCAGCGGATTGACGCCTGCGCGATCGAGCGGCGCGTCGGACGGAGTGGCAGCGGAAGCGGCGGAGGGCACGGAGAGGCGGTCGTTCACGAATGTTTCTCCAGCGTCGCGGGACGCAGTGCGAGCAGCAGGCTCGAGGTATTGGCGGCAATGCGGTCGTTGCTGATCATCAGCGGCGCCGCGTGCAGGTCGCGAAGGTGGCGGCCGATGCTGAACGGCGTGCCGTGCTTGTAGCCGGCCATCCCGCAGATCATCATTGCCTGTTGCACGACCTCGAGAGCCGTCGACGACACATAGGTCTTCAGCGTGTTGATCTCGGCGGCCCAGGCCATGCCGCCCGACCACGAGCGGGTAGACGCGCTTGAATAGAGGCGCAGCACGTTGTCGACGCGCGCCTGCATCGCCTGCATCAGCGCAAGCGATTCGGCGATGCGCCGCGACGCGGGCGACGGAGCGCCGTCGGTCTGGCGCGCCTGCGCGCGGAAGAACTGGTGCGCGCGATGGAACGCGTCGCCGGCCACCCCGATCCATACCGCCGCCCACAGGATGTGCGAAACCGGCACCATCGTCTGCTCGGCGATCTGCGCGAAGGGCACGGGCAGGCACTGGACGGTCGCGCCCTGTGCGTCGAGCACGAATCCGTTGCTGCACGTGCCGCGCATGCCGAGCGTGTCCCATTCGCCGCGGCGCGTGAGCGTATAGCCGTCGCGCAGCAGCGTGACGAGCACCTGTTCGGACGCCGGCGCGTCGGCATCGCGCCGCGCGGTCGCGAGGATGCCGTCCGCGTAATCGCCGTACGAGATCGTCGGCGCGGATTTGTGCAGCCGGAATTCGCCGCCGCTGGTCTCGAGCGCGCACTGGCTCGCGCGCAGGTTGCCGCCGACGCCGTCCTCCGACGTCGCCGACGCGAGCAGCCACTGATGGCGCACGAGCTGCTGGAGGAACAGCTTGTGCCAGCCCTGGTCGGCCGCGTGGTTGGCGATGCAGGCGACCTGGATCTGGTGCATCGCGAACACCATCGCCGACGATGCGCAGGCCTGGCCGAGGATCGAGCATGCCGATGCGATGTCGGCCAACGACGCGCCCGCACCGCCGAGCTGGGTGGGGACCATCGCGCTCAACAGGCGGCGTGCGCGCATGGCCTCGATCGCCTCGACGGGGCAGCGCGCGTCACGATCGACGGCGTCCGCGTGCTGGGCGGCGATTTGCGCGACCGCATGCGCGGCCTCGTCGAGCCGGCGTGCTTCGTCGTCGGCCGCGAGTTCCGGAAGCAGCGCGCTCATGCCGAATGCTCGGAGCGTTGCAGGGTCGCGATCGTGTCCGCGAGTGCGTCGATGCTGCGGAACAGATTGCGGTTGAGCATCTCGTCGGGAATCTCGATGTTGAACTGCTTCTCGATCGCGAGCATCAACTGGATCGTGTCGAGCGAGGAGAGGCCCGCTTCGTAGAGGTCGTCCCCGTCACCGATCGAATCGATCGCGGCTTCGAGGTGGGCGACGTGCTTGAGGATGGTTCTGATGTCGTTTTTCACGTGCTGCTCCGGCGTGCGTGTGGTGTCGTCCGCACGGGCGGACGCGCGCAGCGCGCTGGCATCCCCCCGGCAGTCCGGCATCAGTAGACCATTCGCACGCACGGCGTTCTGTTCGCCACCCTACAATCGGCTGACTCGGATCGCACGCGTCAGCCGACATGCCGTTCGCATCACGCGCGCGCCGCGGCCGCCACGCCCGAGTCGGCCGACAGGATGCGCCTTATCTCGTCGCGCACGATCGCGCGGCAGCCGCACGACAGTTTCTCGAGGCCGGCCAGATCGGCGAGCACGATCGAACTCCGGTACTGGCGGATCAGGCCGAGCTTCTGGATCTCCCCGGCTGCGTCCGTGACCGTCTCGCGCCGCACGCCGAGCATCTGCGCGAGCATGCTGTGGGTGACCTGGATCTCGATGCTGCGCGTCCGGTCGTACGCGAGCAGGAACCATCTGCATAACTGATGTTTGAGTACATGATGGCGGCTGCAGAACGTGATCTGCGATACCTGGGCCATCAGCAGCCGCACGCAGACGAACACGAGATGGCGGATCACCGGCGACGCGTCGAACGCGGCGGCGAAGATTCGCCGGTCGAGCCGGTAGACGAAGCCGTCGCGGCATGCGACGGCGCGGCACGGCATCCGGCCGCTGCCGCCGATCACGTCGTCGCACACGACGCTCTCGCTGCCGATTTCGGCAACTTCGAGCGTCATGCCGCCGGACGACACGTATTGCAGCGAAATCGCCGTCGTGACGGGCAGATAGACCGCGGCGAGCATTTCACCGGGCTCGCACAACACCTGGCCCGATTTCAGGTGAACGAGTTGAAGGTTGGCAATCAGCGTGGCGCGTTCGTCGCGGTCGAGGGCCGCGAGAAACCGGTTGGCGTCGAAGCTGTGGGAAAGCTCGATCATGCCGTTCGCGTGGGCGACGGCGTCATTGGCCTGGTGAGTCACGGCGCATCCTCGTAGGGGGGCGATCGCACATCGCGCGGCGGCATCCACGGGGATTTGGCACGCGCGTGCGGACTTGTGTTCGTCGGAATTCGAATTCCGATGGCGGGAAAAGGCTAGCACGCAACTGAATTCGATAAATTGCGTATTACGTAATTTCACAAAGTTTGACGATTCAGCGTAAATTCAATCGTTATATGGATTTGAAGTTTCTGTTTTCGTGAGCTAATCGCCTTGAGATGGATTGATGGATGGGGCGTGAATTGGTGTCGATCGTGAATTAATCCGGTGAGCGGCGCGAATCGTACAATGAAAAATCATGGATGCATTGAACATTATTTGACAATCGATGATTGTGTTTAATTTTTCCTCAATGAAATCATGGTCTTATCGGAAATTTGTGTGATGTATTACAAATCCGTTAATTGATGGGTCGATTCAAGATTGAGACAGTTTCAAACGGCCAGTAGGGGCGCGGCGCTCTGCCCGGGCGTCGCGATGAGACATCGCGGAAACAATTGAAAACACGCCGTAAGTATTTGAACGATAAGCTCCCGCGCGCCGCTGCCGGCGCCACTGCGTGCACCGTGGTCATTGATCAGTCGAATCGCGTGTTGTGTCCGCGACGGCGGTGGGTGTCCGGAAATGAGACGCTTTTTGCGACTTGTTGCCGGCTATTCGGGCGTTCTAAATCGCGAGTCATTTATATATTAAGGATGGAGCGGGTATTGGCACGTAAATCGCTTATTCGGACGGGCGTGTCGAGACGGGACTGCCGATTCGATCCGGCGGCGCGAAGCCGCAGGTCGATTGGATCGAGGGTTGTGGGCCGCAACCCGTGCCGCCGTCCGGGCGCGCATCGCGATAACGAGTTCCGCTGGCGCGGCTGCATGCGGCGCGGACGATAAAAGGGATACAGACATGCTTCATCTTCACTCGAGCTTCTCGGCGAATGCCATTCTTGATGCCCTCCCGGAGGACAGCATCCGTGCCATTGCACCGCACCTCGAGCTGGTCAGGATCAAGGCCGGCATGCTCGACCGGGTCGGGGAACCGATGCGTCACCTGCATTTCCCGACGACCGCCATGATGTCGGTGCAGCACCTGATGGAGGACGGGGCGATGGTCGAGATCGCGGTGGTCGGCCGCGAAGGCGTGGTCGGCCTGGCGACGCTCGTCGGCGGCACCGCGGTGTCGAACCGCGTCGAAGTCCGCATCGGCGGGATGGCCTATCGCGTGCCGACCTGCGTGATGCGCTCGGAATTCGAACGTTCGCCGGCGACGTATCGCCTGCTGCTGAACTACTGTCAGGCGACGATGGCGCAGATTTCGCGCAGCGCGCTGTGCAACCGGCATCATTCGGTCAGCGAGCAATTGAGCCGCTGGCTGCTGCTCGCGCACGACCGGATCGACGGCGATGAACTGGCCGTCACGCAGCAGACGATCGCGAACATGCTCGGCGTGCGTCGCGAAGGCGTGACGGAGGCGGCCGGCAATCTGCAGGAGGCCGGGTTGATCCGGCAGCGTCGTGGCCGCATCACCGTGCTCGACCGCGATGGCCTGGAGCGTCAGGCATGCGAGTGCTACGAGCTGATTCGCGCGGACTATCGCCGGCTGCTCGGCTCGCGAGCCGGCGCGCGATCGCTGCCGGTGCGGCCGCGCATGCAGGACATGCACGGCGGATTCCCCGTGCACGGTGCGTGACGATGCATGCGAGGGCGGGTGGAATGAATGCGATGCGGCGTGCCGCGATCGCCACGGCCGATGTTGCGCTCGTGCTGGCGGGGACCCTCGCCGCACAAGCTGCGATGGGGCTTGCGTGGCGTGATCTGTCGGATGCGCAGCGCGGCGCGATTGCATTGCTGTGCGTGCTGACCGTCGCGCTGTTGCCGCGCACCGTGCGCGTGCCGCGCGTCGCGGCGTCACCGCATGGCAGCGGCGCCGTGCTGACGCGCACGGTGCTTGCCGTCGTGTGCGCGGGCACGCTGACGCTGGTCGGCACGATGTGGGTCATGAACCGCGGCGGCACCGTCACGACGCGCTGGATCGCGCGGACGGTGCTGTCCGGTGACACGGCGCTGCTGCTCGGCAGGCTGGCGCTATGCACGCTGGCGATGAAGCGCGGCGATCCGCACGCGCGGCAGCGGCGGGTCGCGGTCGTCGGCGCGACCGCTTATGGACGCGTGGCGATCGAGCGAATGCAGCTCGAGCCGGCCGGACCGTTCGCGGCGGCCTGCGTGTTCGACGACGATGCGCCGGCCGCGGCGGACGGGATCGGCGGCGTGCCGGTGATCGACGAATGGGGCGCGCTGCGGCGCATGATCCGCGCCGGCGAGATCGACGAAGTGTGGCTCACGCTGCCGATGTCGCACGAGTCGCGCATCCAGCGCATCGTGCGCGAACTGCGCGACGAGTTCGTCGAGCTGCGGCTGTTGCCGGACGTGCGGCAGATGGCAGTCGTCGAGCGTTCCGCGACCGATGTGCTCGGCATGCCGGCCATCAACCTCGCGACCACGCCGCGCTCCGCGCCGGAATGGTGGGCGAAGTTCGCGTTCGACCGGCTGTTCGCGGTCGCCGTACTGATCCCGTTGCTGCCGCTGCTCGCGGTGCTGGCGATCGCGGTGAAGGTGTCGTCGCCGGGGCCCGTATTGTTCAGGCAGCGCCGCAAGGGGGCCGACGGGCGCGAATTCCATATCCTCAAGTTCCGGACGATGCGCGTGCATCGCGCACAGCCCGGTGTCGTGCGGCAGGCCTCGCGCAACGATGCGCGCATCACGCCGGTCGGCGCGTTCCTGCGGCGCACGTCGCTCGACGAGCTGCCGCAATTCTTCAACGTGCTGTTCGGCCAGATGTCGGTGGTCGGCCCGCGTCCGCACGCGATCGAACACGACGACTTCTACCGGCAACTGATCGACTGCTACATGTATCGCTATCGCGTGCGGCCGGGGATCACCGGATGGGCGCAGGTGAACGGCTATCGCGGCGAGACGCGCAAGGTCGAGGCGATGGCCGCACGCGTGAAGTTCGACCTGTTCTACATGCAGAACTGGAGCTTCTGGTTCGACATGCAGATCATCATGATGACGGTCGTGCGCGGCTTCGTCGGACGCAATGCGTTTTAATGGAGAGGATTGCGAAGTATTCCGTGTAAGATTTCTCGCCCTCGATGCGACGTGCACTTCGACCGCGAACCACAAGCCGAACTCAGCTGTCCGCCGGCGGCTGCCCGGCCGCCGGCAACGCAGCGGGCGAGACAGCAGGGTGGGTGTCGGGTGCGGCTTGCGCGCTCGACGGCTGGATGGCGTGCTGGATCGTCGGCACGACCATCGTCGGGAACAGGGCCGCAAGGGCCACCCAGATGACGACGCCGAACAACATGACGTTCTCCCGGAAAGCCGCGGGTTCGCCGCGCATGCTTTCAATCTATGACGCAACTTTTTTCAGGGGATTGATCGACCTCAAGGCCGCTGCGTCTGACGAATGCGGCCGCGCAGGTTTTCGCGTCGGTCCCCGGTTTTCGCGCGCACGGCGGGTGCTGAAGCCGGCCAACACATGCGTGTGCATTGAGGTTATGCTGCGTCGAATGCGTCCGGCGCTTCGTGCGGCCGGGCGCGTATCCGGGCGCGGCGAGCCAGGCATGCCGGCCCGCCGTGCACCGGCGCGACAACCGCGCGCCGCATGCCTCATTGCGCGGAACCCGGAAAAAGGAGAGACGGCGATGGCGCTCGACCAAGAGCAACGGCAGACGCTGCAGCGGCGGCTGACCGAGAGCGAGCAGGCGTTGCGGGCGGATATCCGGACGACCGAGGACCAGCGCGCTTCGGAGTCCTATGCCGAACTCGCCGGCGCGGCGCCTGACGAGGGCGACGAGGCGAATGCCGATCTGTTCGTCGACATGGATCATGCATTGATCGGGCTGAAGCTGGCCGAGTTGCGCGCGATCGGGCGCGCGCAGCAGCGCATGCGCGACGGCAGCTACGGCGAGTGCATCGATTGCGATGCGCCGGTCGGCTACGAGCGCCTGCTCGCGCGGCCGGCCGCCGAGCGCTGCACGCATTGCCAGTCGGTGTACGAGCGTCGCTACGCGACGCCGCCGCGCGCATCGCTCTGACGTCGGGGCCGGGGGCGCGCAACCCGCGGGGCCCGCGCAGCGCGACACGGACAATCGGCGCAGGATGACCAACGTGCGCCCGCCGCCGTCGACATGCGGCGCCGGGCGGGCAGACGCCTGCGCGCCAGCGCATGGCGCCATCCACGTGGAAGGGAGCCACGCCGATCATGCCGATCCACAATGCCCAGTGCGCGGCCGTGTTCGCGGAAATCGCCGACATGCTCGAGATCCAGGGCGCGAATCCGTTCCGGATACGCGCCTATCGCAACGCGGCGCGTACGATTGCCGACTACGGGCGCGACATTCCGGCGATGATCGCGAACGGCGGCGATCCGGGCCAGATTCCATCGATCGGCGCCGATCTCGCGGCGAAGCTGCGCGAGATCGCCGCGACCGGCACCTGCGAACTGCAGCAAACGCTGCGCCATGCATTGCCGGGCGCGATCGTCGAACTGCTCGACGTACCGGGGCTCGGCGCGAAACGCGTGAAGGCGCTGCATGACGCATTGCACGTCGACTCGCTCGAACAGCTGCGCGCCGAAGCGAAGAGTGGGCACGTGCGCGCGCTGCCGGGCTTCGGCGCGAAGACCGAAGCGCATCTGCTCGACGCGATCGACGACCGCCTGCAACGCGAGCCGCAGCGCTTCCTGCTGCCCGATGCCGCGCAATCGCTGACGCCGCTGCTCGAGCGGCTGCGCAAGGTGGCCGGCGTGGGCGAAGCGGTGCCGGCCGGTAGTTTTCGCCGCTGCCGCGAGACGGTCGGCGATCTCGACATCCTCGTGACCGCGCGCGATCCGGCCGCGGTGGCCGACGCATTCGTCGGCTGCAGCGAAGTCGCGCGCGTGCTCGCGAACGGCAAGACGCGTTCGAGCGTCGTGCTCGGCAACGGGCTGCAGGTCGACCTGCGCGTCGTCGACGCCGACGCGTTCGGCGCGGCGCTCGTCTATTTCACGGGATCGAAGGCGCACAACATCGCGCTGCGCCGGATCGCGCAGGCCGGCGGGCTGAAGATCAACGAATACGGCGTGTTCCGTGGCGACGAGCGCATCGCGGGCGCGACGGAGGCCTCCGTCTACGAGGCGATTGGCCTTCACTGGGTGCCGCCCGAACTGCGCGAGGACCGTGGCGAGATCGATGCGTCGCGCGCCGGCACGCTGCCGGCGCTGGTCGAACGCAAGCACGTTCATGGCGACCTGCACGCGCATGCCGACGCGTTGGCCGGGCGCGACGGCCTGCGTGCGATGGCGGACGCGGCCCGTGCGCGCGGGCTCGCCTATCTGGCCGTCACGGACCGCGCGCAGGATGCCGGCGGCGGCCGCGCCGACTGCGGCTGGCTCGTGCGGCAGATCGACGAGATCGACCGCCTCAACGCGTCGTTCGATGACTTCGTGCTGCTGAAGGGCGTCGAGGCCGGCATTCGCGGGGACGGCAGCCTCGATGTGCCCGACGACGTGCTCGGTCGGCTCGACCTCGTCGTCGGCGCGGTGCGCGACGGCTTCGACCTGCCGTGCGACGCGCAGACCGAGCGGATCCTGCGCGCGATCGATCATCCGTATTTCACGATCCTCGCGCATCCGACCGGCCGGCTGCTCGGCGAACGCGACGCATGCGAACTCGACGTGCCGCGCGTGCTCGCCGCGGCCGCCGCGCGCCACTGCTTCGTCGAACTCGACGGCGACCCGCGGCGGCTCGATCTGCCGGACGTGTGGTGTCGCGAGGCGGCGAAAGCCGGCGTCGCGGTCGCGATCGGCTCGGACGCGCGGTGCGCGGACGATCTCGACAACCTCGGATACGGTATCGGCCAGGCGCGGCGCGGCTGGCTCACCCGGCACGACGTGCTCAACACGCGCACGCTCGCGCAACTGCGGCCGCTGCTGGCGCGCACGATGGGTGCGAGCGCCGCGTCGAAGCGCGGCCGCCCGTAGGGTGAGTGACGGCGCGCGTGCGCGACGGTCAGGCCAGCACGTCTTCCGCCGGGACGTACGGCAGGCCGAGCGCGAGCGCGACGGCCTCGTACGTGATGTGGCCGTCGCATACGTTCAGGCCCGCGCGCAGATGCGGGTCGTCGGTCATCGCGCGTTTCCAGCCTTTGTCGGCGAGTGCGAGCGCATGGCCGAGCGTCGCGTTGTTCAGCGCAAACGTCGACGTGCGCGCGACCGCGCCCGGCATGTTGGCGACGCAGTAGTGCACGACGCCGTCGACGACGAAGGTCGGCTGCGCATGCGTCGTTGCATGCGATGTCTCGAAGCAGCCGCCCTGGTCGATCGCGACGTCGACGACGACGGCGCCCGTGCGCATCGTCGCGATCATGTCGCGCGTGACGAGCCGCGGCGCCGACGCGCCCGGCACCAGCACCGCGCCGATCACGACGTCGGCGTCGCGCACGGCTTCGTCGATCGTGTGCGCATTCGAGCAGACGGTCGTGATCCGGTTCGCGAAGACCAGGTCGAGCTGGCGCAGCCGGCCCACATTCGTGTCGAGCACGGTGACGCGCGCACCGAGGCCGACCGCCATCTGCAGCGCACCGGTGCCCACCACGCCCGCGCCGAGCACCACGACGTGCGCGGCCGGCACGCCGGGCACGCCGGCCATCAGCACGCCGCGGCCGCCGCGCGGGCTTTCGAGATGCGTTGCCGCGACCTGGATCGACATGCGTCCGGCGACCTCGCTCATCGGCGCGAGCAGCGGCAGCCCGCCGCCTGCGCCCGTCACGGTTTCGTACGCGATGCAGACCGCGCCGGACTTCACGAGCGCGGTCGCCTGCTCGGGATCGGGCGCGAGATGCAGGTACGTATAAAGGATCTGCCCGCGCCGCAGCATCGCGCACTCGGCAGCTTGCGGTTCCTTGACCTTGATGATCATGTCGGCACGCGCGAAGAGGTCGCGCACGTCGTCGCACAGCGCCGCGCCGGCGGCCGTGTAGTCGTTGTCGAGCAGGCCGATCGCGGTGCCCGCGCCGCGCTGCACGAGCACGGCGTGGCCGTGCCGCGTGAGTTCGCGTGCGCCGGCCGGCGTCAGGCCGACGCGGTATTCATGGTTCTTGATCTCTTTCGGCACACCGATCAGCATGAGTCGCCTCCATGGGTATTCGTCATTGTTGTCGTGCCCGAGCGCGCCGCGGTCGTCCGATCGTCCGACCGTGCGTGCCGGCGAACGGCACGTGTGCGACGGTTCCGCATGCACGGTTCGAGTGCCGTATTGGAATAAGAGGGTAGCGGTGCCCGGAGGGAAGTCAAGCGGCGGCCCGGCGCAACGGTGCGCGCGCTGCACCGCAACACGCGGCGCGGCGCATTGCGACCGGACGTCGCAATGCACGCGGCGCGTGGTTTGGGTATCGTCTTGCGTGGTGCGGAACGGGGCCGCACGCCGGAATCCTTCCGGCCGGATCACGACACAACGACACGATGAGACAAGGAACCTTACCGACATGACGGGCGCGTATTTCAGCGTGCCGACGCTTTGCGCGATCGCACTCGTGCACGTCTACTGGGCGTTCGGCGGACGGCTCGGCAAGCGAGCGGCCATTCCGGAACAGGACGGCGTGCCGCTGCTGCGGCCGACCGCGCTCGGCACGTTCGCCATCGCGGTGGCGTTGCTGGCCGGCGCATGGGCGGTGGCGTCGCGCGCGGGCTGGCTGTGGCCGAACCTGTATCCCGGCGCGATCGCGTTCGCGGTCGTTACGCTCGCATTGATCTTCGCGGTGCGCGCGGTCGGCGATTTCCGCTACGTCGGCTTCTTCAAGCGGATCCGCGGGTCGCGTTTCGCGCGGATGGACAGCCTGTATTACTCGCCGCTGTGCGCGGCGCTCGCGTTGTCGATCGCGTCGATGCTGTGGCCGTGGTGAGGGCCGGGCCGGTCGGGACGGCCATTTTGCAGCGAGCGGATCTGTAACGTGCGTCGCGGCGCCGCGGCGGAAAGCGACGACCGGCGCGGGCGACGTCATTCCCCCAAGAAACGACAGGCGCCGATCGGGCGAACCCCGCGCGTGCGTTCAGGTGCCGTGGCGCTCAACAACATGACCGCGCCCACGTATCTCGCGCATTTGGGAAACCGGTTTCCTCATTATTGCGGTTTTCGATGTAATGAATTGCATTGAACCTTTTGGAAATGGAACCGGTTCCATTTATAATTCGCGGCACGTGTCGCCAGGCCCGTCATGAGGGGCGTGCACGTTGCGCTTGCCGTCGTCAGGCGGGGCGTCCAGGTTGAACAGGGCCATGGCGATGAAGGGGCAGATGCGGGCGGTAAGCCGGTATTTGTCCGACCATCAGACCCGCGAAGAGGTCGACCCGCGCGGCGCGCCGGAACCCGCGCGCGTGCGGCTGCATGACGGCGCCGCCGCGCGGTGCGCGGCCGGCATCCGCATCGAGGTTGTTCGCAACACCGCAAGAACAGGGCGGCCGGCCGCGCGCGGCATGGCTGCCGCGTCGGGCATGTCGCATGTGGAATGCGCGTTCCCGAACCACGCTCCCCAACGATCAACATCCGACCATGTCCACGCCACCCGACAAACCCAATTCGCGTCGCCGTTTCCTGCGCACGTCGGTCGCGCTCGTGCCGATCGCGTCGGTCGCCGGTTGCGACCTGCGCGCGTCGTCATCGTCCGCGACCACGGCAGGCAACGCATCCGCCGCGCCGGCCGGCGCCGAACGCGCGCCGTACAAGCCGACCTTCTTCGATGCGAAGGAGTGGGCGTTCGTCCAGGCCGCCGTCGACCGGCTGATCCCGGCCGACGCCGAAGGCCCCGGCGCGCTCGAATCCGGCGTGCCCGAATTCATCGACCGCCAGATGGAAACCCCGTACGCGCACGGCGCGACGTGGTACATGCAGGGGCCGTTCCAGCAGGGCGTGCCCGAGCTCGGCTATCAGCTCAAGCTCGTGCCGCGCGACATCTACCGGCTCGGCATCGCGGCGGTCAACCGCTATTGCGAAAAGGCCCACCGCAAGGCGTTCGCCGAGCTCGACGCGGCGACCCGCGATACCGTGCTCGGCGCACTGGAGAAAGGCGCCGCGCAGATCGACGACGTGCCGTCCACCGTGTTCTTCGGCCAGTTGCTGCAGAACACGCGCGAAGGCTACTTCTGCGATCCGGTGCATGGCGGCAATCACGACATGGCCGCGTGGCAGATGATCGGCTTTCCGGGCGCGCGCGCCGACTTCATGGATTTCGTCAACCAGAACGGCAAGCCCTACCCGTACGGCCCGGTTTCGATCAACGGGGAGCGCACCTGATGGCCGCGGAAAAGAAGCCGCACGTCGATGCGGTGATTGTCGGCTTCGGCTGGACTGGCGCGATTCTCGCGAAGGAACTGACCGAAGCGGGCCTGAACGTCGTCGCGCTCGAGCGCGGCGAGTATCGCGACACCTATCCGGACGGCGCGTATCCGAACACGATCGACGAGCTGACCTACAACGTTCGCAAGAAGCTGTTCCTCGACCTGTCGAAGACGACCGTGTCGATCCGCCACGGCGTGCAGGACACCGCGCTGCCGTACCGGCAGCTCGCCGCGTTCCTGCCGGGCGAGGGCGTCGGCGGCGCGGGGCTGCACTGGTCGGGCGTGCACTTCCGGATCACGCCGGAGGAGCTGCGCCTGCGCAGCCACTACGAAGAGCGCTACGGCAAGAAGTTCATCCCCGCGGGGATGACGATCCAGGACACGGGCGTCAGCTACGACGAGCTCGAGCCGTATTTCGACTTCGCCGAGAAGGTGTTCGGCACGTCGGGGCAGGCGTACAAGGTCGGCGGCAAGGTGGTCGGCGACGGCAACGTGTTCGACGCGAACCGCAGCGACAACTTCCCGCTGCCCGCGCAGCTCAATACGTATTCGGCGCAGCGTTTCTCCGACGCGGCGAAATCGCTCGGCCTGCATCCGTACCGGCTGCCGTCGGCGAACACGTCGGGGCCGTACACGAACCCGTACGGCGTGCAGATGGGGCCGTGCAACTTCTGCGGCTACTGCAGCGGCTACGCGTGCTACATGTACTCGAAGGCGTCGCCGAACCTGAACATCCTGCCCGCGCTGAAGCAGGTGCCGAACTTCGAACTGCGCTCGAAGTGCCACGTGCTGCGCGTGGATCTCGACGACACGAAGAAGCGCGCGACGGGCGTCACCTACGTCGACCCGGCCGGCCGTGAAGTGCATCAGCCGGCCGATCTCGTGATCGTCGCCGCGTTCCAGTATCACAACGTGCACCTGCTGCTGCTGTCGGGTATCGGCAAGCCGTACGACCCGATCTCCGGCGAAGGCGTCGTCGGCCGCAATTTCGCGTACCAGAACCTGTCGACGATCAAGGCGTTCTTCGACAAGGACACGTACACGAACCCGTTCATCGGCGCGGGCGGCAACGGCGTCGCGGTGGACGACTTCAACGCGGACAACTTCGACCACGGCCCGCTCGGCTTCGTCGGCGGCTCGCCGCTGTGGGTGAACCAGGCCGGCGTGAAGCCGATCAGCGGCATCGCGACGCCGCCGGGCACGCCGCAATGGGGCGCCGCGTGGAAGAAGGCCGTGAAGGACAACTACGCGCACACGATCTCGATGGACGCGCACGGCACCAACATGTCGTACCGCGACGTGTACCTCGACCTCGATCCGACCTATCGCGACTCGTACGGCCAGCCGCTCTTGCGGATGACCTTCGACTGGAAGGACAACGACATCAGGATGGCGCAGTACGTGACCGGGCAGATGAAGAAGATCGCGGAGGCGATGGGGCCGAAGGCGATCGGCGTGTCGACGCGCGAGTTCGGCAAGCACTTCGATTCGCGCGCATACCAGACGACCCACCTGGTCGGCGGCGCGGTCATGGGCACCGATCCGAAGACGAGCGTGCTGAACCGCTACCTGCAGTGCTGGGACGTGCACAACGTGTTCGTGATGGGCGCGTCGGCGCTGCCGCAGGGCATTGGCTACAACCCGACCGGGATCATCGCGGCGCTGGCCTACTGGTCGGCACGCGCGATCCGCGAGCAATACCTGAAAAATCCCGCCCCGCTGGTGACCGCATGAAGAGGACAGTGAACCACCACCACGCCGCACGCTGCCTGCCTCCGCTGCGGCGCGCGCTGGCGATCGGCACGGCATGGGCGGCGCTCGGTCTCGCCGGCCCGGCCTTCGCGCAACCGGCGGCCGCCGCGGCTTCGGGCCCGGCAGCCGCACCCGCCGCACAGTCGGCGGACGCGAACCTCGTCAAGCGCGGCGCCTACCTCGCCCGCGCGGGCGACTGCATCGCGTGCCACACGGCGAGCGGCGGCAAGCCGTTCGCGGGCGGGCTGAAGTTCGACACGCCGATCGGCGCGATCTATTCGACCAACATCACGCCGGATCCGAAGACGGGCCTGGGCGGCTGGACGCTCGACGACTTCACCCGCGCGGTGCGCGAGGGCGTCCGCAAGAACGGCGACACGATGTACCCGGCGATGCCGTATCCGTCCTACGCGCGCCTGAACGACGACGACGTGAAGGCGCTGTACGCGTACTTCATGCACGGCGTCGCGCCGGTCGAGCACGAGAACCGCGCGGTCGACATCGTGTGGCCGCTATCGATGCGCTGGCCGCTGACGTTCTGGCGCAAGCTGTTCGCGCCGGCGCCGAAGCCGTTCGATGCGGCGCCGTACACCGATCCGGTGGTCGCGCGCGGCGCGTATCTCGTGCAGGGTCTCGGCCATTGCGGCGCGTGCCACACGCCGCGCGCGGTGACGATGCAGGAGCGCGCGCTGACCGACGCGGGCGGCCTCGACTTCCTGGCCGGCGGCGCGGCGATCGACGGCTGGGTGCCGACGAGCCTGCGCGGCGAGCCGCGCACCGGGCTCGGCACGTGGAACGAGACCGAGATCGTGCAGTTCCTGAAGACCGGCCGCACGCTGCGCACGGCCGCGTTCGGCGGGATGACGGACGTGGTCGGCCACAGCATGCAGCACATGACCGACGACGACCTGAGCGCGATCGCGCGCTACCTGAAGACGCTACCGCCGCGCGTGCAGGGCGAGCAGCCGCACGTGTACGACGCTGCGGCGGCGAAGGCGCTGCGGACCGGCGACGCGAGCAAGCCGGGTGCGGCCGTCTATCGCGACAACTGCATGGCCTGCCACCGCAGCGACGGCCACGGCTACACCCGCGTGTTCCCGGCGCTCGCCGGCAATCCGGTCGTGCAGGGCGACGATCCGACGTCGCTGATCCACGTCGTGCTGGAAGGCAGCGCGCTGCAGGGTACGCATGCGGCGCCGTCGACCTTCACGATGCCGCCGTTCGGCTGGCGCCTGTCGGACCAGGAAGTCGCGGACGTGTCGAACTTCGTGCGCACGAGCTGGGGCAATACGGGCGCGGCGATCACGGCCGCGCAGGTCGCGAAGGTGCGCAAGGGCACGCCGTCGACACGGCCGGAGCCGCCGCCGGGCGCGCGGTTCCCGCAGGCGTCGCGCTGACGCTCGCGGCGGGGCGTCCGGCCCCGCCCGATCGATCCGCGTCGCGGCGCCGGCCGGCCCGCGACGCGCATGCCGCCCGACCGGGGTTGCACCCCGCCATGGCGCGCCACCGCGTGAATTTTTCGCGGGGCGCACCATTTTTTTTGCCTCATCCCTTATCCTTTCATTCTTGAACCTTACTAAATCGTTACAAGAATTCGGGAGGGGGGATGCCTCATGACGTCAGCCTGATTGCGTTGCTCGCGGCCGGTTTCGGTCTCGCGATGATCTTCGGTTACCTCGCGTCGCTGCTGAAAATGCCGCCGCTCGTCGGCTATCTGCTCGCCGGGATCGTGATCGGCCCCGGCACGCCCGGCTTCGTCGGCGACCTGTCGCTCGCGCAGCAGCTCGCCGAAGTCGGCGTGATGCTGCTGATGTTCGGCGTCGGCCTGCATTTTTCGCTCGGTGATCTCCTCGCGGTGCGCAAGATCGCGCTGCCGGGGGCCGTCGTCCAGATTACCGTCGCGACGCTGCTCGGCGGCGGGCTCGCGCTCGCATGGGGCTGGAGCGTCGGCGCGGCACTCGTGTTCGGACTCGCGCTGTCGGTCGCGAGCACGGTCGTGCTGTTGCGGGCGCTCGAGGGGCGCGGGCTCGTCGAGACGGTGAACGGACGCATCGCAGTCGGCTGGCTCGTCGTCGAGGATCTCGTGATGGTGCTCGTGCTGGTGCTGCTGCCGCCCGTCGCGGGGCTGCTCGGCGGCACGCCGCCCGGCGACGTGCAGGCGGCCGGCGGCAGCGTGTGGGGCACGCTCGGCGTCACGATGCTGAAGGTCGCCGCGTTCATCGCGCTGATGCTGGTGGTCGGCAAGCGCGTGTTTCCGCGCATCCTGTGGCTCGTCGCGCGTACCGGCTCGCGCGAGTTGTTCACGCTTTGCATGATTGCCGCGGCGGTCGGCATCGCGTTCGGTGCGGCGAAGTTGTTCGACGTATCGTTCGCGCTCGGCGCGTTCTTCGCCGGGATGATGATGCGCGAGTCGGAATTCAGCCGGCGTGCGGCAGACGAGACGCTGCCGCTGCGCGACGCGTTCTCGGTGCTGTTCTTCATTTCGGTCGGGATGCTGTTCGACCCGAAGGTGCTGCTCGCCGAGCCGCTGCACGTGATCGAGGTCGCGGCGATCGTGCTGATCGGCAAGACGCTCGCGGCGGTCGCGCTCGTGATCGCGTTCCGCTACCCGCTGAATACCGCGCTGACGGTCGGCGCGGGCCTCGCGCAGATCGGCGAGTTCTCGTTCATCCTCGCGGGGCTCGGCCGGGCGCTCGGACTGCTGTCGGCCGAGGGGCAGAGCCTGATTCTCGCGGTCGCGCTGATCTCGATCGCGATGAACACGCTGCTGTTCGCGATGATCGATCCGGCGCTCGCATGGATCCGCGAGCATTCGGCGTTCGCGCGCAAGCTCGAGGCACGCGACGATCCGCTCGCCGCGCTGCCGATGTCGACGCCGCAGACGCACTTGACCGGGCAGGTCGTGATCGTCGGCTACGGCAAGGTCGGCACGCGCATCGCGCATGCGCTGGACGAGCGCGGGATCGCATATGTCGTCGTCGAGCAGAACCGCGAGCTCGTCGAGAAGCTGCGCGCGGACGGCGTCGCGGCCGTGTCGGGCGACGCGATCGAGCCGGTCGTGCTCGTGCAGGCGCATATCGCGCGCGCCGGGATGCTGGTCGTCACGCTGCCGGACGTATTCGACGTGCGGCAGATCGTCGAGATCTCGCGCACGCTGAACCCGACGCTGGAGGTCGTGCTGTGCACGAACAGCAGCGACGAGGCCGACTTGCTGTCGAGCGAGGGCATCGGCACCGTATTCATGGGCGAGAGCGAACTCGCGCGCGGGATGACCGAGCACGTGCTCGGCAGGATGGTGAGGCCGGTGGCGGCTGCGCATTGACGGTCGCGCGGCCGGGTTCGCGCGGCTGGCGGGATGGTGCCGGCCGTCGGAACGTCGGAACGTCGGCAGGGCGCATGCGAGGCATTCGACACGGCGAATAGCGGACCTATTCGCCGGCGGCCGCGCCCGGCAGTACCTTTGGCACCCGGCAGGCTTCAGCCTGCCGCCGCCTTCGTCTGTACGGCCGCGCCGGATTGCGCGGCCGTCTTCACCGGCGTTGCCGCCTTCTGCGCGGCCGCCGTCTTCGGTTGCACCGCGGCCTTCGGCGCCGCGACCGTCTTCTGCGATGCCGCCGCCTTGGCCGGCGCATTCGGCGTCGGCTCGACCGGCGCATCGGGCGGCACGCCGAGCAACTGCAGCGCGCCGCTCGTGACCGACGAGAACACCGGGCCGGCCACCGTGCCGCCGTAGTAGCCCTTGCCGCGCGGCTCGTCGATCATCACCGCGACGATCAGGCGCGGCTCGCTCATCGGCGCCATCCCGGCGAACAGCGCACGGTACTTGCCCTTCGCATAGGTCGCGCCGATCTGCTTGCGTGCCGTGCCGGTCTTGCCGCCGATCCGGTAGCCGTCGACGCGCGCGCGGCGCCCCGTGCCGCCTTCGCCGACCGCCGACTCGAGCATCGTGCGGATCGCCGCCGCGGTTTGCGGCGACGTCACGCGGTGGCCGCGATGGGCATCGATCGTCTGCGGGTCGGCGCCGTTCTTCAGCAGCGACACCGGATGCAGCGTGCCGTCGCCCGCATAGGCGGTGTAGGTCTGCGCGATCTGCAGCAGCGACATCGACAGCCCGTAGCCGTACGCCATCGTCGCTTGCTCGATCGGCCGCCAGCGCTTGTAGCCGCGCAGGCGGCCCGATGCGACACCCGGGAACGTCAGCTCCGGCGCGCGGCCGATCCCGTATTCCTGGTACTTGTTCCAGATCGTTTCGGCAGGCAGGTTCAACGCCAGCTTCGCGAGCGCGACGTTGCTCGACTTCTGCAGCGCTTGCGAGACGGTCAGCGAGCCGTGGTTCGACGTGTCGTGGATCACGGCCGGGCCGATCTTGTAGGTGCCCGGCGACGTGTTGATGATCGTGTTCGGCGTGACCTTGCGTTCGTCGATCGACAGCGCGACGACGAGCGGCTTGATCGTCGAGCCGGGCTCGAACGTGTCGATCACCGCGCGGTTGCGCAACTGCTGGCCCGTCAGCCTGGCGCGATCGTTCGGATCGAAGGTCGGGTAGTTCGCGAGCGCGAGGATTTCGCCGTTCTGCGCGTCGAGCACGACGACGCTGCCCGCCACCGCGTTGTTCTCGATCACCGCTGCCTTGAGCTGGCTGAACGCGAGCTGCTGGATGCGCCGGTCGATCGTCAGTTCGATCGTCGCGCCGTGCTGCGCGGGGACGAGCGGGCGCGTGTCGGACACGATGCGCCCGAGACGGTCGCGGATCACCTCGCGCTGCCCGGAGGTACCCGACAGCCTTGCATTCGCCGCGAGCTCGACGCCTTCCTGGCCCTTGTCCTCGACGTTGGTGAAGCCGACCACGTGCGCGGCCGATTCGCCTTCCGGATAGAAGCGCTTCGAGTCGGCGATCTGCGTGATGCCGTCGATCTGGAGCTTGTCGAGCCGGCTCGCGGTATCGGCGTCGATCTGCCGCTTGAGCAGCACGAACGTACGGTCGTTGCGCAGCCGGCGTTTTACTTCCGCGAGCGGCATGTCGAGCAGCTTCGCGATCTGCGGGTAGTCGATTTCGGCGACCTGTTTCGGGTTCGCCCAGATTTCATAGGTCGACAGGCTGACCGCGAGCATCGCGCCGTTGCGGTCGACGATGCGCCCGCGCATCGCGTCGAGCTCGATCGTGCGCTGGTAGCGCTTCTGGCCTTCCCCGACGTAGAAATCCTGGTTCGCGACCTGCACCCAGAACGCGCGCCCGACGAGCGCGGCGAAACCGAGGGACACCATGATCACGACCAGCTTCGAGCGCCACATCGGCAGGCGTGACGCGAGCATCGGATGCTTGGTCGCGGCGGCGTACGGATCGGCGGGGTGGGTCTTCTTTTTCACGCTCATGCAAGGGCCGGGTCGGGCCGCCGGACGGCGGCTGGGTCAGTCTGAATAATGCGATTGTAATAAAGGAGTAAACGTCGTGTGGGGAAAGTGTGTTTCGGCCCCTTGAAAGAGGGGCATCTTCGACCGGGCACGACCGGAAAATGCGCAAGGAAGGCCGGAACGGCGGCGCGACATGGCTCGCTGGCGGCGACGAAATCGGGGAGGAGAGACGGGGGTTACCGCAAGCGCGCTTCAATTACCCCGGCCCCGATTAATTTCGGGGAGCGGAAAATAAAAAGCGCCCCGAGTGAGGCGCCGTTATTGCTGAATATCGAAATGAATATCGCGGAAACCGGAATAAACCCGGAAACCGCAGAGGATTGCCGTCGCGAATACCTATCGCGCGACGGAAATGAATTCGTGGTTTTCCGACTCCGCGGTGGAACGATCGACCGCCTGCAGGCGCCACGCGCCGTCGGGGTGTTCGCCCGCGAGCACCGCGGGGCCCTGTTCGCGCTGCGTCGGGCTGAACGACAGGCCCTTCAGCTGGCACACGGCGTTTCCACTGTCGGCCGCGCAGAGGGCCATCGCGCCTTCCACGTCCCGCACCTTGCCCCAGGTCGGCAGATCGATGCCCTGGTGTGCCTCGCGTGACCACAGGCCCTCGTCGGTATCGACCCACAGCACCGCGAAGGCGTGCCGGGTTGCCGATTCGCTGCCATTAATCCGAATGGTGAGGCGCATTGGATCGTCTCCTGAAGAAAATGACACATTCGACCGTTTTGGTTTGAACAGTCTAGATAGACTGCCATGAAACGCAAGTGATAATCCTCAATAAATCCGCATTGCGTCTATTGGCGTTTCGGATGAAAGGACGTCTGACGATACGCGCGGATTCGGGTTGCGCGCGCAAACGCAGGCGGCACCGCGATCCGCATGCCGCGGCCGGACGTCGGCGCCGCCCGGGACATGCGATGACTAGGCCGGGGCGCGTCGATGTGTCGCGCCGAAGGGATGGCCCCGAACCGCGCCGGCGGCCCAGCCATGCAGGCCCCGAATACTGTCCGACCGGACGTTTCAACGATTGGATGGCCCGGCCGGCGCGACACACTCAGACATTCGCGTACAAATCCGCACACTTTCACGAAACTTTCGGGACAGACTTGCGGGCGATCGGGCCCCACACTGGGAATTTCCCGATCCTGTGCCACGGACGCCCGTCCGCGGCGGGCTGCCGCCTCGTGCCGGAGGCGCGATCGACGCGATCGCGGGCCGCAGCAGGATCGGGGACCGCCGGGGCGAGCGTCGGCCCCGGCCCGGCCGGCAGCCGTGCGCAGCCCCGTCCCCGCGGCAGCGGCGTCGCCCGGCCGATTCTTCGAAGGAGACTATCGTGCTGATCTGGAAAACCGCGTTGTCGCTCAACTGGCGGACGAGCCTCGTGTCGCCGGCCAGCGCACCGGTCGCGGCGGCCAACGTCGGGCGGCTGGTGCTCACCGGCGCCACCGGCTTCATCGGCAGTACCGTGCTGACGGCGCTCGTCAACGCAGGGTTGCTCGAGCGCATCGTGTGCGTCGTGCGGGCGGAGAATCGCGGCCACGCGGTCGCGCGGCTGCGCGAAGCGGCGCTGCGCGCAGGGCTCGCGCCGTACTGGGCGTCGCGTCTCTGCGACGCGAACGTGATCGTCGGCGCGCTCGGCGACGTGTGGAAGGGCGCCGACGCGCCGCGTCTCGCCGGCGCGACGCACGTGATCCACTGCGCGGGCCATGCGTCGCCGGCCGACGGCGCGCACCTGCAGGCGGACATCGACGATGCGCTGCGCTTTGCCGAGCGGTTCGCGCACGCGCCGCGGCTGCAGCGTTTCGTGTATGTCGGCACCGCGTATGCGCATGCGGGCCGAGGCGGGATCGTGCAGGAGGCGGCGGCGAGTGATGTCGCGCACAGCCGCGACGGGCTGCCTGGCGCGGTGCTCGCGGCGGACTACCTGCACGCGAAGGCGGAAACGGAACAGCGCCTGCGCGGGCTGGGGCTGCCGCTCGTGGTCGTGCGCCCGTCGCACGTCGTCGGTCACACGGTGCTCGGCACGCGGCCCGCGCCGAATTCGTTCTGGATGTTCCGCGTCGCGCACGCGGCGCGCCGCTTCACCGCGCGGCCGATGACGCGCATCGACATCGTGTCGGTCGACGACGTGGCGCGCGCGACGATGCTGCTGGCCGTGAAGCCGACGCTGATGCACGACGTGTATCACGTGTCGGCCGGCGACGAGGCGCCGCAGGTCGCGCAGATCGTGCGCGCGATGGACGAGGCGGCCGGCATGACGGGCGCGCCGCGCTATGCGGCATGCGCGCCGGACGAACTGCCGCTCGTGGTGCGCGACGTGCTCGGGCGGTCCGATCCGGCGCTCGAGCGCGTGATCGGCCGGGCGTTGCAGCGTTGCGCGGAATTCGCGACGGTCGATCGCGTATTCGACAACCGCCGCGTGCGCGACGAAATCGATTTCGAGCCGCTGCCGTTCGTCGATTACGTCGAGGAGTGCATGCGCACGTCGCGCGGCGTCGCGGTGACCGAGCTGATGCGCGGCGCGCTGCACTGACTGCCCGCGCGATCCGCGGCCTGCCGGTTCAGGGTCACCGCCGCTCGCGGCGGTCCGGCGGCGGCGGGCCCTACGACGCGCTGCCGAGCTCGATCAGCCGGTCGAGCGCGCGGTAGATGTCGTCCAGGCCGTCCTGGCCGAATCGCGCTTCGAGCTGGCGGTACTGCTCGTCGATGCGCGGGCCGATTTCGGTCACCAGCTTCCTGCTTTGCGGCGTCAGGCTCACCAGCAGCCGGCGCTGATCTTCCCGCGCGCGCGTGCGGGTAATCAGGCCGTCGCGTTCCATCCGTTCCAGCACGCCCGTGAGACTCGGGCTCAGGATGCAGCAGCGGCGCGCGATCTGTCCCGCTTCGAGCGCATGCGCCGGTTCGCCGTCGAGCACGCGGATGATCCGCCATTGCTGTTCGGTCAGCGCGAATTCCTTGAGAATGGGGCGGAACAGGCCCATCAGCGTTTCGCGGGCCTCGAGCAGCAGCATGGCAAGGTTGCGATGGTCGAGCGTACGGTTCATCGGGGTGGGGAATGGACGGGGACGCATCAATCTTAACAGCCGACGGTGACGAATTTCGCATATCAGGGTAATCGAGGTTGCCAGCGTCCGATTGTTTACTTAAGATATTAACTATTGACGATGCGCCGCGACGCGCGGCAGGGGAATGACGCATGGAGCTGTCTTGCAGGACTGCCGCGGCGCCGCCGCTGCCGGTCGCCATCGGTACCGTCTACGGTGCGCTGCTCAACGAGCGCGCCGCACTCGACGCGCTCGGCGATGCCGTGCATGCACCGCCTTACGGCCGTCCGCCGCAGGCGCCGATCCTTTACATCAAGCCGGCCAACACGCATGCAGCGGACGGCGCGGCGGTCGTGGTGCCGGCCGGCGTCGATGCGCTGGAGATCGGCGCGTCGGTGGCCGTCGTGTTCTCGCGGCGCGCGACGCGCGTGCCGGCCGCGCAGGCGCTCGACTACGTGCATGGCTTCACGCTGGCGAGCGACGTGTCGGTCCCGCATCCCGATTACTACCGTCCGGCCGTGCGCTTCAAGTGCCGCGACGGCTTCTGCCCGCTGGGTCCGGCGATCGTGCCGGCGGCCGCGCTCGGCGACGTCGACGCGATCGGCCTGACCGTGCGGATCGACGGCGCCCCGGTGGTGTCCGCGTCGACCGCCACGCTGATCCGCCCGGTGCGCGAACTGATCGCCGATGTGACGGCCTTCATGTCGTTCGACGCGGGCGACGTGCTGCTGCTCGGCGTCGCGGGTGGCGCACCGCGTGCCCGCGCGGGCAGCACGATCGAGATCGCCGGCGCCGGCATCGGCACGTTGCGGCATACGCTGATCGCGGAGGAGGCACGATGAAGACGGCGCGCGTGATCTACAACGGTGCACTGCATGCGGCCGAACCGGCCGGCGACGGCGCGATCCGGCTCGATACGGGCCGCGTGCTCGCGGAGGACTGGGTGACGTGGCTGCCGCCCGTCGCGCCGCGCACGACGTTCGCGCTCGGCCTGAACTACGCGGACCACGCGAAGGAACTCGCGTTCAATGCGCCGAGCGAGCCGCTGATCTTCCTGAAGGGGCCGAACACGTTCATCGGCCACCGGTCGCTCACCGTGCGCCCGGCGGATGCGACGCATATGCACTACGAGTGCGAGCTGGCCGTCGTGATCGGCCGTCCGGCGCGAAGCGTGAGCCGCGCGCAGGCGCTCGACTACGTCGCCGGCTACACGGTCGCGAACGACTACGCGATCCGCGACTATCTCGAGAACTACTACCGCCCGAACCTGCGCGTGAAGAACCGCGACACCTGCACGCCGCTCGGGCCGTGGTTCGTGAGCCGCGACGAGATCGGCGACGCGGGCGACCTGATGCTGCGCACGACGGTGAACGGCCAGGAGACCCAGCGCGGCAGCACGCGCGACATGATCTTCGACGTGCCCGCGCTGATCGAGCACATCAGCAGCTTCATGACGCTCTCGCCGGGCGACCTGATCCTGACCGGCACGCCGGAAGGGTTGGCGGACACGAAGCCGGGCGACGAGGTCGTGACGGAAATCGAAGGGATCGGCCGGCTGGTGAACACGATCGTCGGCGAAGCAGACTACTATCGCGCCGGCTGAGCCCGTCGCCCAAGGAAGGAGAGCACATGACCATCAAGCACTGGATCGACGGCCGCGAAGTCGGGAGCCGCGAGACCTTCACGACGCTGAACCCCGCGACGGGCGACGTGATCACCGACGTCGCGTCGGCCGGCGAGGCCGAAGTCGACGCGGCCGTGCGCGCGGCGAAGGAAGCGTTCCCGAAGTGGGCGAACACGCCTGCCAGGGAGCGCGCGAAGCTGATGCGCAAGCTCGGCGAACTGATCGAGAAGAACGTGCCGATGCTCGCCGCGCTCGAGACGCAGGACACCGGCCTGCCGATCGCGCAGACGAGCAAGCAGCTGATTCCGCGCGCATCCGAGAACTTCAACTTCTTCGCGGAAGTGTGCGTGCAGATGAACGGCCGCACGTATCCGGTCGACGACCAGATGCTGAACTACACGCTGTACCAGCCGGTCGGCGTGTGCGCGCTGGTATCGCCGTGGAACGTGCCGTTCATGACCGCGACGTGGAAGACGGCGCCGTGTCTCGCGCTCGGCAACACGGCCGTGCTGAAGATGTCCGAGCTGTCGCCGCTGACGGCCGACCAGCTCGGCCGGCTCGCGCTCGAAGCCGGCATTCCGCCGGGCGTGCTGAACGTCGTGCAGGGTTATGGCGCGACCGCCGGCGACGCACTGGTGCGCCATCCCGACGTGCGCGCGGTGTCGTTTACGGGCGGCACGGTCACGGGCAAGCGGATCATGGAACGCGCGGGCCTGAAGAAGTATTCGATGGAGCTCGGCGGCAAGTCGCCGGTGCTGATCTTCGACGATGCCGATTTCGACCGCGCGCTCGACGCGTCGCTGTTCACGATCTTCTCGATCAACGGCGAGCGTTGTACCGCGGGCTCGCGGATCTTCGTGCAGCGCACGATCTACGACCGTTTCGTGCAGGAATTCGCGCGCCGCGCGAACAACCTGGTGGTCGGCGACCCGTCCGATCCGGGCACGCAGCTCGGTGCGATGATCACGCGCCAGCATTGGGAGAAGGTGACCGGCTACATCCGCATCGGCGAGCAGGAAGGCGCGCGCGTGGTCGCGGGCGGCGCGGACAAGCCGGCCGGTCTCGCCGATCATCTGCGCAACGGCAACTTCGTGCGGCCGACCGTGTTCGCCGACGTCGACAACGGGATGCGCATCGCGCAGGAGGAGATCTTCGGGCCGGTCGCGTGCCTGATCCCGTTCGAGGACGAGGAGGAAGGGCTGCGGCTCGCGAACGACACGTCCTACGGGCTCGCGTCGTACATCTGGACCCAGGACGTCGGCAAGGTGCATCGCCTCGCGCGCGGCATCGAGGCCGGGATGGTGTTCGTGAACAGCCAGAACGTGCGCGACCTGCGCCAGCCGTTCGGCGGCGTGAAGGAGTCGGGCACCGGACGCGAGGGCGGCGAGTACAGCTTCGAGGTGTTCGCGGAGATCAAGAACGTGTGCATCTCGATGGGTTCGCATCATATTCCCCGCTGGGGCGTGTAACGGGCGCGGGTCGTGTTGGCGCACGACCGAACGATACGGAGACTTGAACGATGGGCAAACTGTCCCTCGCCGCGAAGATCACCCACGTGCCGTCGATGTACCTGTCGGAGCAGCCCGGCAGGCATCACGGCTGCCGCGACGCGGCCATCCGCGGCCATCGGCTGATCGGCGAGCGCTGCCGCGCGCTCGGCGTCGACACGATCGTCGTGTCGGACGTGCACTGGCTCGTCAACGCGGGCTACCACGTGAACTGCAATGCGCGGTTCGCCGGCACCTATACCAGCAACGAGCTGCCGCATTTCATCCGCGACATGCAGTACGCGTATCCGGGCAACCCGGAACTCGGCCGCCTGATCGCGGAGACGGCCAGCGCGCGCGGGATCGCGACGCGCGCGCACGAGATCGACAGCCTCGAACTCGAATACGGCACGCTCGTGCCGATGCGCTACATGAACGGCGACCAGCACTTCAAGGTCGTGTCGATCGCCGGGTGGTGCATGTGGCATCAGCTCGACGAGAGCCGCCGCTTCGGCGAGGCACTGCTCGAGGCAATCGAGAAGAGCGATTCGAACGTCGCGTTCCTCGCGAGCGGCTCGCTGTCGCATCGCTTCAACGACAACGGCAGCCCCGAGGAATCGATCCACGAGATCAGCCGCGAGTTCTTCCGGCAGGTCGACCTGCGCGTGGTCGAGCTGTGGAAGCAGGGCGATTTCAAGACCTTCTGCGCGATGCTGCCCGAGTACAACACGCATTGTCACGGCGAAGGCGGGATGCACGACACGGCGATGCTGCTCGGCCTGCTCGGCTGGGATCGCTACGACAAGCCGGTCGAGATCGTCACCGACTATTTCGCGAGCTCGGGCACCGGGCAGATCAACGCGATCTTCCCGCTCGCCTGAGCGCCGCATCACCTACCCGGAGCGTTGCCATGCCACACATCGTCGTCGAATACACCGCGAACATCCGCGACGACGCGCGCATTCCCGTGCTGCTGCGCACGATCAACGCGACGCTGATCGCGCAGGGCGGCGTGTTTCCGACGGGCGGCATCCGCTCGCGCGCGATCGAGCTGCAGGATTACTGCGTCGCCGACGGCACCGCGGACGACGCGTTCGTCCACGTGACGCTGAAGATCGGATCGGGCCGCAGCGACGCAACGAAGCAGGCCGCGTGCGACGCGCTGTTCGACGCGATCAAGGCGCATTTCGCGGAGTTGTACGCGAGGCGCTATCTGGCGCTGTCGATGGAGTTGACCGAGTTCAGCGAAAGCGGCTCGTACAAGCACAACAACATTCACGCCCGCTACAAGCGGGCCGGCTGAACCCATTCCCGATCCGACCATGCTCGAACCCGCCCTCATCGACCAGCTCGCGCGGCGTCTGCACGACGCCGAGCGCGCGCGCACGCAGATCCGCCAGATCTCGCTCGACCATCCCGACATCACGATCGACGACGCGTATGCGATCCAGCGCGCGTGGGTGACCCTGAAGCTCGCGGAAGGCCGCACGCTCAAGGGGCACAAGATCGGCCTCACGTCGAAAGCGATGCAGAACACGTCGCAGATCGACGAGCCCGATTACGGCGCGCTGCTCGACGACATGTTCTTCGACGACGGCGGCACCGTTCCGACCGGCCGCTTCATCGTGCCGCGCGTCGAGGTCGAACTCGCGTTCGTGCTCGGCAAGCGGCTCGCGGGTCCGAACTGCACGATCTTCGACGTGTACGACGCGGTCGACTACGTGGTGCCCGCGCTCGAGATCATCGACGCGCGCAGCCAGTCGATCGACCCCGATACGAAGCGGCCGCGCAAGGTGTTCGACACGATCGCCGACAACGCGGCGAACGCGGGCGTCGTGATCGGCGGGCGGCCCGTGAAGCCGCAGGACGTCGACCTGCGCTGGGTCGCGGCGATCATGTCGCGCAACGGCGTGGTCGAGGAAACGGGCGTCGCGGCCGGCGTGCTGAATCATCCGGCCAATGGCGTCGCGTGGCTCGCGAATCGGCTGTCGCGTTTCGACGTCGCGCTGGAACCGGGGCAGATCGTGCTCGGCGGCTCGTTCACGCGGCCGTGCGCGGCACGACCGGGCGACACGTTCAGCGTCGACTACGGCCCGCTCGGGACGATCCAGTGCTACTTCGAGTGAGGTGAGCGGGCCATGCAGATTCCGTCGAATGTCTTCAAGGCCGCGCTCGCGCGCGGCGACGCGCAGGTCGGGCTGTGGCTCGGGCTCGCGAATCCGTACAGTGCCGAAGTCGTCGCGGGCGCCGGCTTCGACTGGCTGCTGATCGACGGCGAGCATGCGCCGAACACGGTGCCGACGATTCTCGCGCAGTTGCAGGCGATCGCGCCGTATCCGTCGCAGCCGGTCGTGCGCGTGCCATGGAACGATCCGGTGATCATCAAGCAGGTGCTCGATCTGGGCGCGCAGACGCTGCTCGTGCCGATGGTGCAGAGCGCCGACGAGGCACGTGCGGCGGTGGCGGCGACGCGGTATCCGCCGAACGGGATTCGCGGGGTCGGCAGCGCGCTCGCGCGCGCGTCGCGATGGAATCGTGTCGGCGATTACCTGCATCGTGCGAACGACGAGATGGCGGTGCTCGTGCAGGTCGAAACGCGTGCGGGGCTTGACGCGATCGACGCGATTGCGCGGGTGGAGGGCGTCGACGGCGTGTTCATCGGGCCGGCGGATCTGGCGGCCGACCTCGGGCATCTCGGCAATCCCGGGCATCCGGATGTGCAGGCCGCGATCAATGGCGCGATCCGTGCGATCAAGGCGGCCGGCAAGGCGCCGGGCATTCTGAGCGCGGATGAAGCGGCGGCGCGGCGGTATCTGGAAGCGGGGGCGCTGTTTGTCGCGGTGGGCGTTGATACGACGTTGCTGGCGAGGAGTGCGGAGCGGTTGGCCGCGCAGTTCAAGGGGAGGGGGGGCGAGGCGGCGAACAAGGGGGGCGGCACGTATTGAGGCCGCGGCGGCAGGCGCGTCGCAGGCGGCATGCGTTTGTGCTGCCGCGCTAGCCGCCCCCGCGACGCACCACTTCGATATACCGCCCCGGCGTTGTCCCCATTGCCCGCTGGAACATGTCGATGAACGCGCTCACGTTGTCGTAGCCGAGATCGAGCGCGATCGTCGTCACCGGCACGCCGTCGGCGATTTTCTCGAGCGCCCGCAGCAGCCTTGCCTTCTGACGCCACTGCGCAAACGTCAGCCCCGTCTCGGCGACGAAGCGGCGGCTCATCGTCCGCGCGCTGATGCCGGCCCAGGCGGCCCATTCCTCCAGCCGCCGGTTGTCCGCGAGATCTGCGGCAAGCGCATCGGTAATCCTCATGAGCCGCTGGTCCCGCGGCCGTACCAGTCCCAGCGCTTCGACTTCCGATGACGCGATTTCATCGAGGATCACGTCGGCGATCCGCGTCTGCGCGGCATCCAGGTCCGAATCACCCCAGCTGGCCGCGCGCTGCACGGCTTCGCGCAGCAACGGCGACGTGCGGATCGCGCGCGGCGTGTCCGGCAATGTCGCGCAGCGCTTTTCAGAGACGAACGCCGACCAGCCGGAAATCGGCCCGAACGAGCGCAGCGAATGCCGGCAATGCGGCGGAATCCAGATCGCGTGGATCGCCGGCACGACCCACTCCTCATCGTCGAGGCCGATCGTCACCAACCCGCTCAGCGCGCCGACCAACTGGCCGCGCGCATGCGTGTGCGACGGTGTCACGCGCGGGTCGCGCTGCGTCAGCACGGCGGCGGCGACGAACGGGCCGTCGTCAGACGTGACGAGGTGGGCGGGAAGCAAGGGATCGGACATGGCCGGATTTCCGTATCGAATGGCTTTTATACCGGAGATCGGCCGATGTTGCACGCCTACACTGCCTCCATCGACCACCACTGGAGTACGACGCGATGCGAGCCGAACACCTTCTCCCCGACCATGCCGACCGGATCGAGGCCGGCGCAACGACGATCCGCAAGGGCACGGTGGGCGCGTTCCTGGTCAATGCGCGCGTGCTGGCCGATCCACGCGCATCCCCGGCCGAGCGGGCCACGGCGGAAGCCGACCTAGTCGAAGTGCTGCCTGCGCTGCGGGCGATCGGATTGTTCGATGTACTCGAAGTGCGCGACGCGGCGCTGCGTGCATGGATCGACGCGCGTTGAAGACGGACGCCGGCACCGGTCGCGATACCGGGGCCGCCAACTGCAAGGAACCGACATGAAGGCAGCAGTCGTGGAGGGCGCCGGACGGCGTCCAGTTTATACGGAGTGCGAAGCGCCGCGCGCGCTGCCGGCTCACCGTCTGATCGACGTGACGGCATCCGCGCTGAGCCGGCTCGCACAGGGGCGCGCTGCCGGCACGCATTATTCGTCCGGCGGCAGCTATCCGTTCGTCGCCGGCGTCGATGGCGTGGGGCGCGGCGACGACGGACAGCGCGTGTACTTCTTCGGCGCCCCCGCGCCGTTTGGCGCGATGGCCGAGCGCACGATCGTGCCTGGCGCGCAATGCGTGCCGCTGCCGGACGACCTCGACGACGTCACGGCCGCGGCGATCGCGATTCCCGCGATGTCGTCGTGGGCGGCATTGACCGAACGCGCGCGGCTCGCGGCAGGCGAGACGGTGCTCGTCAACGGTGCGACGGGCACGTCAGGGCGGCTGGCCGTGCGGATCGCGAAGCATCTGGGCGCCGCGAAGGTGATCGCGACGGGCCGCAACGCGGCTGCACTGGATGCGTTGCTGAATGCCGGTGCGGATTCGGTCGTGTCGCTGCAGCAGGACGATGCGCAGCTTGCCCGCGTACTGGGACTGCATTTCCGCGCGGGCGTCGACGTCGTGCTCGACTATCTGTGGGGCGCCAGCGCGCAGGCGTTGCTCGTCGCGGCCGCGAAGGCGACGCCTGAAGGGCGCCGGCTGCGTTTCGTGCAGATCGGTTCGATCGCCGGCGCCGACGTGCTGCTGCCGGGCGCCGTGCTGCGTGCGACCGCGATCGAATTGATGGGGAGCGGCCTGGGCAGCGTGCCGCTGCCCCGCTTGCTGGCCGCCATCCGCGGCGTATTCGACGCCGCCGCGCCCGCGAGCCTGGCGATCGAAACGCGCACCGTGCCGCTGTCGGCGGTCGGCGAACATTGGGACGACGCGAATAGCCGGGTTCGCCCGGTGTTCGTGACGCGTGCCGAGTGAACGGTGACTGGCGCGCGGCGGGCATCGCACGCCACGCGCGAGTCGCGCCGCGCAGTGACCGTCGGGCACCCGTGCTCACACGGCAGCGCGCATCGCGCCAAGCGGGCGGCGCTGTTCGACCATGAGTAGCGCCACCCGGCACGTCGGATTCAGAACCGCTGCTGAATCCCCGCCGTCACGCCGACCTGCGTGGTGCCATACCCGGCAAAATCGCGCGACACACCCACTTTCTCCCCATGCTGCGCGATCGCGAACGCGCCGGCCGCATACAGCACCGTGCGCTTCGACAGCGCGTACTGCGCCCGCACCGACACCAGCGTCGGATCGGCATCGCTGGCACCCTTGATGTTCTGGTGATAGACGGCCGCGATCAGCGAGAACGTCGGCGTGAACTGGTACGACCCGCCGAGCCAGACCATATCGCTCAACTGGTTCGCCGCGCTCGTGTGATACGTGCGCCGATAGTTGCGATAACCGGCCATCGTCTTCAGGTTGCCGAAGTCGTAGCTCAGGCCCGCGTGGATGCCCTGGATGGTGTTGACGGTATCGGCCGGCGTGACGCTGTCGGCCGCGCCGTTCTGCCGGTCGAACGTGACGACCGCCGCGAACGGGCCGGTCTCGTAGCCGAGCGCGAAGTCGTACTTCGAGCTGGTCTTCACGCTGCCCGGCACGTTGCCGAAGCCGTACAGCGCGCCGAACTTGAAGCCGCCGAATTCGCCGTCGTAGCGCACGGCGTTCGACGAACGCGTGAAGAGGCCGTCCTTGCGGACGCCGGTCGCCATCGACGACGTCGCCCACGAATAGTTCTGCGCGTAGCCCATCGGGTCGAACGGCAGCATGTAGTCGTAGGTGACGGTGAAGTTGCGGCCGAGCGAGACTTCGCCCCATTTGCCTTTCAGGCCGACCGTCGCGCGGCGCGCGAAGATCGAGTCGGGGCCGTCGTCGGACGCGCCGTTCGCGAGATCGATCCCGCTTTCGAGGCGGAACACGGCCTTCAGCCCGCCGCCGAGATCCTCGACGCCGCGCAGGCCCCAGCGCGACGTATTCTTGTTGCCGGATTTCAGCTTGAACGAATTGCCGCCTTCCGGCGCCGTATGGTTCGTGTATTCGATGCCGGCATCCATGATCCCGTACATCGTGACCGACGACTGCGCGTGCGCGGCGCCTGCCGCGAGGCCGGCTGCGACGGCGGATCCGGTGAGGATGGCGGTGCGAAGGGAACGTTCTGCGCGTGACTTCATTGACGGTGTCTCCTTGGTTTTTTGTGGGTGGGTGAAACAGGGTGAAGCGGATGCAGCGCGCAGTACGCCACGGCGGACGCCCGAAGACGTCCGCCGGACAGACCTGTCATCACCTGACGGAAAGCGCGCGAGCGGCGGGCGCGGTGCCCGCCGCGTGGGTCAGCTCGCCTTGGCGAACGCCCAGCAGTCGTTGGCCGGGAATTCGATCCAGTGCTTGCCGGCCGCGCGCGGCACGTGGCCGAACGCGCGCAGGCGCATCTCGCCGCAATGGAACAGGTATTCCCAGCGGTCGCCGAGATACATCGACGTGACGAGGTCGGCCTGCAGCCGGTTCGCGCCCGGGCCGTCGGCGACCTGCACGCGTTCGAGCCGGATCACGGCCTGCGCGTGCTGGCCCGGCGCGAACGTGTCGCGCGCGAGCGCCTGCAGTTCCCAGCCGTCGCCGGCGAGCGTCACGCGTTCGCCGTCGACGGCCGCGACGCGCGCGTCGATGCGGTTGTTGCTGCCCATGAATTCGGCCGTGTACAGCGAGCGCGGCGCGCCGTACAGCTCGGCCGGCGTGCCTTCCTGCTCGATGCGGCCGTTGCGCAGCAGCAGGATGCGATCGGACATCGCCATCGCCTCGGTCTGGTCGTGCGTCACGCAGAGCGCCGACAGCCCGAGCGACACGATCAGCTCGCGCAGCCATGCACGCGCTTCCTCGCGCAGCTTCGCGTCGAGGTTCGACAGCGGCTCGTCGAGCAGGATGACCGGCGGGTTGTAGACGAGCGCGCGCGCGATCGCGACGCGCTGCTGCTGGCCGCCCGACAATTGATGCGGAAAGCGTTCGGCGAGATGGCCGAGGCCGAGCTGGTCGAGCGCGGCCTGTACGCGGCGTTTCTGTTCGGCCGGCGCGACCCGCCGCAGCTTGAGCCCGTAGCCGACGTTGTCGGCGACGGTGCGATGCGGCCACAGCGCGTACGACTGGAACACGAGGCCGAGCGAACGCTGTTCGACGGGCAGGTCGACGTGTTTCGCGCCGTCGAAGAACACGCGGTCGTCGAGCTGGATGCGCCCGTCGGACGGCTGTTCGAGGCCGGCCACCGCGCGCAGCAGCGTGGTCTTGCCGCTGCCCGACGCGCCGAGCAGGCACACGACTTCGCCGGCCTTCAGTTCGAACGACACGCCCTTGAGGATCGGGTTGGCGCCGTAGCTGAGATGCAGGTCGTCGACGATGAGCTTATCCATGAAGTTTCACTCCGAAGCGCAGGGCCACGCCGAGACCGGCGCCGACCATCGCGATGTTGATGACAGAGAGCGCGGCAACCTGGTCGACGGCGCCGGTCGCCCACAGCGACACGAGCAGCGCGCCGATCACTTCGGTGCCGGGCGACAGCAGGTAGACGGCGGTCGAGTATTCGCGCTCGAAGATCATGAAGATCAGGAGCCACGCGGCGAGCAGGCCGAAGCGCACGAGCGGCAGCGTCACGTCGAGCGACACGCGGCTGCGCGTGGCGCCGACGCTGCGGCCGGCCTCCTCGAGCTCCGGGCCGACCTGCAGCAGCGCGCTCTGGATGAGCCGCATCCCGTATGCGAGCCATACGACCGTGTACGCGATCCAGATGCTCCACATCGAGTTCTTCAGCTCGCGCAGGCCCGGAACGAACAGGAAGATCCACAGGAACGCGAGACCGGCGAGCAGCCCCGGCACCGCGCGCGGCAGCAGCACGAGGTAGTCGAGCAGCTTGGTCGCCCAGTCGTGGCGGCGGTGGCCGGCGAACGCGACGAGCGAGTAGAAGCCGATCGCGAGCGCGCCGCCGATCACGCCGATGCCGAGCGTGTTGACGATTGCGCGCACGAGGTTGTCCTGCTCGAACAGCTCGACGAAGTTCGACAGCGTCAGCACTTCGGTGAGCGGCACGCCTTCGCCCCAGTTGGTCACGAACGCGCGCAGCACGATGCCGGAGATCGGCACGATCACGGTCAGCACGAGCCACAGCGCGACGATCGCGAGCGCGACCCAGCGCCACACGCCGAGCGGCAGCACGGTCGAGCGGCCGGCCTTGCCCTTCACGGTGACGAAGCGGTTCGCGGTCTTCAGCAGGCGGCGCTGCAGCAGCACGAGCGGGAACGTGATCGCGACGATGCACACCGCGACCGCGGCCATCAGGTGATACGACGGCACGCCGAGCTTGTTGGTCAGCTTGTACAGGTAGGTCGCGAGCACGAGATGGCCTTCCGGATCGCCGAGCACGAGCGGCAGCCCGAATACCTCGAAGCCGAGGAAGAACACGAGCACGCCGGCGAACAGCAGCGCGGGCATCGTCATCGGCAGGCTCACGTCGAGCGCGACGCGGAACGGCCGGGCGCCCGTCACGCGCGCGGCTTCCTCGACGTCCGAGCCGAGGTTGCGCAGCGCGGCCGACGAGTACAGGTACACGTGCGGCACGTGCGTGAGGCCGACGATCACCGTGATCGCGAAGATCGAGTAGACGTTCCAGGGCACGTTCTGCACCCCGAACAGTTCCTTGAACCACACCGAGTAGAATCCGACGGGGCCGGCCGCGACCACGTAGCCGAACGCGAGCACCATCGGCGACACGAACACGGGCGTGAGCAGCAGCGGTTCGAGCCAGCGGCGGCCGGGCAGGTCGGTGCGCACCATCAGGAACGCGAGGATGCCGCCGAGCGGGATCGAGATGAACAGCATCCCGCCGGCGATGATGAACGAGTTCTTCACGGCCGACCAGAAGTCCGGGTCGGTGAAGATGAAGCGGAAGCCCTCGATGCCGAGCGTCTTGTTCGCGTCGAAGAACGGCGCGGACAGCAGGCTCTGGAACAGGATGAAGCCGAGCGGCAGCGCGACCGCGATGGTCAGCACCGCGACGACGATCCAGCGCAGCATGCCGGCGAGCGGCTGCAGGCTGTTGGCCGGCAGCGCGGGGATCGCGCCGGCCTGGCCGGCGGTGGGTGGAACGGCCGACGCCGTTCCGCGTGTGCTGGTTGAAAGCATGAGTTCACCCCTGCGGCCATCCGGATGGCCGCCTCTAGGAAGTCGGTAAGGGGAAGGGGCCGTCCGCGCGGTGTGCGGCGGACGGCCGGAGGTCAGCGGATCAGCGCTTGATCGCCTGCTGCCATTGCTTCAGGAACGCGAGCCGCTTCGACTGGTCGAGATAGACGAGCAGGCCGGTGCCGATCTGGATCGGCTTCAGCGAATCGCCGAGTTCCTTCGTGAGGCTCGCGGCCGACGTCTCGCCGGTCACGTCCGCGCGGATCGCGTACAGGTTCGCCTGGTTCGCGATCAGCGTCTGGCCGCGCTTCGACAGCAGGTAGTCGACCCACAGCTTCGCGGCGTTCGGGTTCCTCGCCTTCCTCGAGATCGTCGCGAGGCGGCTCACGACCTGCGTGTAGTCCTTCGGAAACACGTAGCCGATCGACTTGTCCTTCTTCGCCTTCGCGTACGCATACGAGCCGATGATGTTGTAGCCGATCAGGTTCTCGCCGGACGAGATCCGCTCCATCATCGCGCCGGTGCTCGACTGCAGTTTCGGGTTGGTCGCACCGATCGCCTTCACGAGCTCCCAGGTGACCTGCTCGTTTACGTGTGCGTCCTGCGTCAGGTAGTTGAAGCCGACGCCCGACTTCTCGATGTCGTAGGTCGTGACCTTGCCCTTGAACTTGTCGGCTTGCGTGGTGAGCAGCTTGATCAGGTCGGCGCGCGTTTTCGGCACCTCGTTCTCGGGAATCAGGCGCTTGTTGTAGACGATCGCGAGCGGCTCGAACGTCGTGCCGTACGCCTGCTTCTGGTATTGCGCCCATTGCGGCACGTTCGCGCTTTCGGGCGAATCGTACGACGCCATCAGGCCGTCGTTGACGAGCTTGACCTGCAGGTCCATCGCCGAGCTCCACAGCACGTCGGCGCTGGTGCTGCTGGCCGCGTTCTCGCTGATGTAGCGGTTGTACAGCTCGGTGCTGTTCATGTCGTTGTACTCGACCTTCACGCCGTACAGGCTTTCGAAGTCCTTGATCAGCGGGCGCACGAGGCCCGTGTCGGTCGTCGAGTAGACGATCAGCTTGCCTTCCTTCTTCGCGGCGTCGACGACACCCTGGTAGTTACCCGGATATCCGGCCGGAACCTGCGCGACGGCGCCGGCGGCGGCGGTGCCCAGGACGATCGCCAGCGCGGCGGCGAGCTGCTTCGGTGCAAACGGCATGTCTTCCTCCAGTGATGCGTGTGTGTTGTTCGAGTGATGCGGATGTTAGTTGCGAGGCACTTTCAGCCTGCTTTCATTTCGGTTCACAATAGCGTTCTTTGTGTCATGGATTTCCCGAGGTCCCCATGCGTGTGCTGCTCGTCGAAGACAATCCGAACCTGGCCCAGTCGTTGAGCGACGCGCTGAGCGCCGCGCGCTTCGCGGTCGATCACATGGCGGACGGGGAGGCGGCGGATCACGTGCTGCGCACGCAGGACTACGCGTTGGTGATCCTCGATCTCGGGCTGCCGAAGCTCGACGGGCTCGAGGTGCTGCGGCGGCTGCGCGCGCGCCGCAATCCGGTGCCGGTGCTGATCCTCACCGCGCACGGCTCGGTCGAGGACCGCGTGAAGGGGCTCGATCTCGGCGCCGACGATTATCTGGCGAAGCCGTTCGAGCTGACCGAGCTGGAGGCGCGCGCCCGCGCGCTGATCCGGCGCAGCCTCGGCCACGAGCATTCGCGGGTCGCATGCGGGCCGCTTTCGTATGACAGTGTCGACCGCAGCTTTCACCTCGCGGGCGAACCGCTGCCGCTCACGCCGCGCGAGCGTTCGGTGCTCGAAGTGCTGATCCTGCGCAACGGCCGCGCGATCAACAAGGAGACGCTGTCGGAGAAGATCTTCGGGATCGACGAGTCGGTCAACGCGGATGCGATCGAGATCTACGTGTACCGGCTGCGCAAGAAGCTCGAGAACACCGGCGTCGCGATCGTCACGCTGCGCGGGCTCGGGTATCTGCTCGAAGCGAAGGCGGCCGGATGAGCCACCCCCGCGCCGACCTTCGTTCGCGGCCCCCCGAGGGGGCGCATGCCCATCTCGGGGCGGCCCGGCGGAGGGCATGGCACCGCCCGAACCTGCGCACGCAGGTCGCGCTGTGGCTGCTGCTGCCGCTGCTTGGGCTGCTCGCGCTCGACTCGTGGCTGACGTACCAGCGCGCGATGAGCGCCGCGCACGTCGCGTTCGACCGCACGCTGTCGTCGTCGCTGAAGTCGATCCGCGAAGGCGTGCGCCTCAACAAGGGCGAGATCGAGGTCGACCTGCCGTATCTCGCGCTCGAGATGTTCGAGTCGGGCGACGGCGGCAAGATCTACTACCTGATCCGCGAGGACAACGGCCACACGATCACCGGCTATCCGGACCTGCCGCTGCCGCAGGGTGACGGTGCGCTGTTCGTCACGCGCTACTACGACGTCGTCTATCGCGGCGATCAGTTGCGCATGGCCGCGCTGCGCGTGCCGGTGCACGACGTGCCGACCGCGCAGACGCGCATCGTATGGGTGATGGTCGGCGAGACGATCGAGGCGCGCCACGCGCTCGCGCGCGAGATCCTGGTGGGCTCGCTGCTGCAGGAAGGGCTGCTCGTCGTGCTCGCGCTCGGGATCGTGTGGCTCGGCGTCGGGCGCGGGCTGCGGCCGCTGAACCGGCTGTCGGCGACGGTCGCCGCGCGCAGCGACGGCGACCCGACGCCGCTCGGCACCGGCGGCATGCCGAGCGAGCTCGCGCCGCTCGTCGACTCGATCAACCAGTACATCGGCCGCACGCAGCGGATGCAGGTCGCGCGGCGGCGCTTCTTCGCGGATGCGGCCCATCAGCTGAAAACGCCGCTCGCGGCCGTGCAGGCCGGCGTCGAGCTCGCGCTGCGGCCGGACGAGCAGCCGCGCGTGAACGTGCATCTGCGGCGTGTGAACGGCGCGGTGCGGCAGGCGGCGAAGATCGTCCAGCAACTGCTGTCGCTGTCGCGGCTCGATTCGGACAGCGGCCATGCGATTGCGCACCAGCCGGTCGCGCTGCAGCGGCTCGCGCGCAGCGTGACGCTCGACTGGTCGCCCGTCGCGCGCGCGCGCGACATCGACCTGGGTTTCGAGCACGAGGCCGATGTCGACGTGCTCGGGCAGCCGGACCTGCTCGGCGAAATGATCGGAAACCTGATCGACAACGCGATCCGTTACTCGGGCGACCGCGCGGTGATCACGGTGCGCGTGTCGCGCGACGGCGACCATGCGCGGCTCGACGTGATCGACAACGGGCCGGGCATTCCGGCCGGCGAGCGCGACGCGGTGTTCGAGCGCTTTCATCGCGGCAGCAAGACGCAGACGGTCGAAGGCACGGGGCTCGGGCTGTCGATCGTGCGGGAGATCGCGCGCGTGCATCAGGGCAGCGTGACGCTGGACGATGCGACGGGCGGCGGATTGATCGTGACGGTGATGCTGCCGGCGGTTCAGGCAGCGCGGTAGACGGGCCGCCGCGATCGGCGCAGCCGCGGCGGCGGGTGGCGACGCAAGCGACGCGCCGCCCGCCGCTTCGGTGAGCCGGGTCAGTCGCCGAACCCGATCTCCGCTTCGACCGACTGCCCGACCTCGAGCCACGCGCCCGCGCCTTCGACGACGATCGCGTTGATGCCGAACGTCAGCGCATTGTCGTAGTTCGGGTTCGCGCGATAGGTCTGCATCGTGTCGGTCGGCTCGTGCGGCCAGTCCGGGTTCGGCGCGCCCGTCACCTGGTCGATCGTCGGCATCGGGCAGCGCGTGCACAGCTTCACGAGCCGCAGCCGCACGGGCGTCTCGCCGTCGGCGTCGAGATGCTCGAGGAAATCCTCTTCATACGCGTCGAGATCCGACACGACGATGTTCGGGCGGAAGCGGTTCATCGGGATCGCCGGCACGCCTTTCGCGACGAGCTTCGCGTTCAGGTCGTCGAGCGACGACTGGCCGATCACGAGCAGCGGATAGCCGTCCGCGAACTGCGTGTGCGTATCGATGTCGCCGGTCCATTTGCGGTTGCAGCCGCGGCGTGCGTCGGCGCCGAAGCGCGCGAGCTTCAACGGCGTGCCGAGGAATTCGGTGAGCCACGCGGCGGTTTCGGCGCCCGTGTCGATCGCGTCGACGGTGTCGCGCCAGACGGTCGCGGCCACCTTCGGCGTGGCGGGTGTCGCGTCGCCGTCGAGCGGCGTGCGGAGCTCGGCCATGCCCGGCGCGTTCAGCACGAGCGCATCGCTGTCGAGCGCGGTGCGGATCAGCGCGAGGCGCGGGTGCGTGCGCTGCGTGATCATCATCCCGTCCGGGGTGGTGATCAGCCAGTGGCGATCGTATGCGAGGCCCGTTTCGAGCAGCTGCGCGCGTGACAGCGCGATGCCGGCGCAGGATTTGATCGGGTAGACGAAGAGTTCGGAGATGGCTGGCATGACGCTGGCTGACAAAGGCGGGATGGTCGAATCGCGATTGTGCCAGATCGGGCGAAAGCCGTTTGGGCGGTTGCATGCCGCCGCGCGGCCGCTCACGCCAACGGAAAGCCGAGGTCGAAGGTCGTGCGCACGTCGAGCGGCTGGCGCAGCAGCCCGGCCTTCAGGTAGAAGTCGGCCGTGCGCTGCTGCCCGGCGATCACCGTCGCGTCGATCGGCAGCCAGCGCGTGTTGCGGCGCTCGAACTGCAGCTTCGCGGCCGCCGGCGGGATGCCGATGATGCGCGCGAGCGCCGCGGAATACGCGTCGACGTGCCGGTACGACCAGACCTGCGCGCGCACGACGCGTTGCAGGAAGTCGCGCAGCACGTCGTGCTTCGATGCGATCGCCGCGTCGGTCGCCGCGACGTAGCTGAGGCCCGACCACAGGCCGCGGCCGTTGACGAGCACGCGCGCGCGGCCGCTCGTCTCGGCGAGCGCGGTGTAGGGTTCCCACGTCGCCCACGCGTCGATCGAACCGGTTGCAAGTGCAAGCATCGTGTCGGCCGGCGGCAGGAAGCGGAACGACACGGCGTCGGGCGGCAGGCCGGCCGCGTCGAGCGCCTTCAGCGTGACGAAATGGCCGATCGAGCCGCGCGTGGTGCCGATGCGCTTGCCTTTCAGGTCGGCGGCGTCTTTCAGCGTCGCGTCGGGCCGCACGAGCAGCGCGGTGCCATATGGGTCGGAGCGATTCGCGCCGATCACCTTGATGCGGGCGCCCGACGCGAGCGCAAAGATCACCGGCGCGTCGCCGATCGGCCCGCAGTCGACGGCTGCCGCGTTCAGCGCTTCGGCGAGCGGCGCGGCGGCCGGGAATTCGGTCCACGCGATGTCGTACGCGAGGCCGTTCAGTTCGCCCGCCGCTTCGAGCAGCGCGCGCAGCCCGCCTTTCTGGTCGCCGGCACGCAGCAGCGGTCGCGCGCCCGATTGCGCATGAAGCGCGGCCGGCGCGGTTGCGGCGGCGGCGAGGGCGGTTGCTTGCGCGAGGAAGTGGCGTCGGGTCGGATTCATCGTGAGTTCGGTCGAGCGGGGAAACGGTTCAGGGATTCAGTTCGGGGATTCAGTGCGGGAGCCCGGCCTGCACGTCGCGCACGGGTTCGGCGTCCACGCGCAGCAGCAGCGCGGTCAGCGGATCGACGCTCGCGGCGGCCGCCGGTGGTCGCGCGGCGGCATCGGAGCGGCACAGCAGGTCGGATGCCGACCAGCCTGCACTGCCCGGCAACGCACGCGCCCGCAGCCAGCCGTGCCGGTCGGCGAGCAGTTGCGTGCCGCCGAACGCATCGGGCGGCACGCCCGCGATCGTCGCGAACGCCTGCCATGCATCGGGTGTCGCTGCGACGCAGTTCGCGCGCACGCCGGTGGCAAGCGGCGCGGGCGTGTCGCCGGCAACGACCAGCAGCGTCTGCCAGCGCGGGTCTTCCTGCGGCACCGTGCCGCCCGGCGCGAGCGCGACGACGTGCACGCGCTGGCCTTCGCGCCAGCGCTCCAGCGGTTGCGGCGCGGCGCTGCCGCAGCGCACGTCGAGCGCTGGCAGCGGGACGGGCACGGGCCACGCCCCTTCCGCCTGCGCGCCGCTGCCGGCCGACAGCGCTTTCAGGTAGTCGAGCACGGCCCAGGTTTCGGCCGGGCCGAGCGTTGCGGCAAAGCCCGGCATCGATGCCGCGCCGCGTGCGTCGCGTGTACCGTGCCGCACGCGCCAGTACAGTTCGCCGTCGAGCCGCCGGGCGAGCAGCGCGCCCGCGAAGGTCGGCGGCCAGTGCGCGAGCGTTGCCGCGAGCGGTCCTTCGCCGCGGCCGTCCGCGCCGTGACAGGCCGCGCAATGCTGCGCATACAGGTGCGCACCGCGCATCACGTTCGCGACGGAAAACGGCGCGGGATTGCGCTGGAAACTGGTCGCCACCGCAGGCGTGAGCCACAGCGACACCGGCGGCCACGGCGCTAACCACGCAAGCGCCAGCGCGGCGATTGCCGATGCCGCCCGCCACTTGCGCGACACGAGCGCGACGCAGCCGAGCGCTGCGGCGAGCGCGGTCGCCGCGCCGGCGAACGCGAGCTGGCGCGTGAGCCCCGCGTCGATGCGCAGCGTGTCGAGCGCGATCCGGTGCGCCCAGGGCCACGCGGCCTGTCCGTCGGCATCGCCGGTCAGGCCGGCCGCATGCAGCACGCGCGCCAACGCGATCTGCGCGCGATACAGCAGTTGCAGGAACAGGAGCGCCCAGTCGGCGAACGGCGGTGCATTCATCGGTGCGGCCTTTGCCGCGCACCGGCAATCCTGTGAACGACACCGCGCATCTACCAGCTCGCATCGAGTCCGAGATGCCGCAGCGCTTCATGGCGCAGCGCGGCGAGACGCGGGTCGCCGCGATGGCGCGGATAGGGCAGGTCGACGCGCAGTTCCGCGACGATGCGTGCGGGACGCGGCCCGAACACGATCACGCGCTGCGCGAGAAACAGCGCTTCCTCGACGTCGTGCGTGACGAGCAGCGCGGAGAACGCGTCGCGTTGCCACAGCGCGGTCAGCTCGGCCTGCATCGTCAACCGCGTCAGCGAATCGAGCTTGCCGAGCGGCTCGTCGAGGATCAGGAGGCGCGGATCGTTGACGAGCGCGCGGGCGAGTGCGACGCGCTGCGCCATCCCGCCCGACAGCTGATGTGGAAACACGTTCGAGAATTCCTGCAGCCCGACGCGCGCGAGCGCATCGTCGACACGATGCCGCGCGGTGCGCGCCACGCCGCGCGCTTCGAGTCCGAGCGCGACGTTCGCGCGCACGCGGCGCCACGGGTAGAGCGTCGGATCCTGGAACACGACGATGCGCGACGGATCGGGCCGTTCGATCGGCGCGCCGTCCTGCGCGATCGTGCCTTGCCGCGCGGCGTCGAGGCCCGCGACGAGCCGCAGCAGCGTCGATTTCCCGCAGCCGCTCGGGCCGAGCAGCGCGACGAATTCGCCGGCCGCGACCGACAGCGTGACGTCGTCGAGCACCGGCAGCGGGCCGCCGGGGCCGTCGAACGCGTGGCTTACGCGGCGGATGTCGATGCGCGCGCCGCGCGGCGCCGTGGCACTGGACGTGCCGGGCGGGGTGGCAACGGACGGTTCGAGAACGGCGGCGCTTACCATTTGACGGTTCCTTTCTGCCACGCGAGCACACGGTCGCGCACCGCGAACAGCAGCGCGATCAGCCCGGAAAACAGCAGCGCCATCACGATCAGCGCCGCATACATGTTCACGTACGATGCCCAGCCCTGCGCCCAGCTCAGGTACCAGCCGAGCCCCGACTTGACGCCCATCATCTCGGCGACGACGAGCACCGTGAACGACGCGCTCAGCCCCATGAAGATGCCGACGAACACATGCGGCAGCGCGGCCGGAATGGCGACGCGCAGCACGAGGAAGCGCGCGTTCGCGCCGAGCGTGCGCGCGACGTCGTAGTACTGCCGGTTCACGCTCGCGACGCCCGACCACGTCAGCACCGCGACCGGGAAGCCGGTCGACAGCGCGATCAGGAACGCCGCCGCCGAATAGCTGGTCGGAAAGAAGTAGAACGTGAGCGGCAGCAGCGCGGTGGCCGGCACGGGGCCGAGCACGCGCAGCACCGGATGCACCCAGTAGCCGATGCGGCGCGACCAGCCGATCGATACGCCGACCGCGAACCCGACCGCGACGCCGTAGGCAAACCCGAGCGAAAGCAGCTTCAGCGTATTGCCGGCGCTGCCGGCGAGGCGCGGCCAGTCGTCGACGTAGACCTCGATCAGCGCCTGCGGCGGCGCGAAGAACGGCGTCGGCAGCCAGCCGGTCTTCGCGGTGACGATTTCCCATGCGGCGAGCACGAGCGGCAGCGCGACGAGCCACGGCCCGGCCGGGCGCACGCGGGCGAGCCGGGCGCGCGTGGCCGGCACGCGATGGCCGAGCGTCGCGGCGATCAGCAGCAGCGCGGCGATGACCCACGCGGCGGTGCCGAACGTGTCGGTGTACGCCCAGTCGGTGAAGCCGACGACGCGGTTCGGCCACAGGTCGGTCACCGCACCGAGCGCGGCCCACGCAAGCGCTGCAACGACGCCGGTCGGCCAGGTACGCGCACGGCGTGCTTCGGCCGCGCGCGTTGCATCGCAGGCCGTGCAGGCAGCGCGGGACGCAGCGATCGCGGGAGCCGTCGCGATGACGGCACCGCCCGGCGCCGATGCGGTGCGCGCAGCGGGCGTGTGTTCGATCGTCGACATCGCGTCACCCCAGCACGTTCGCATAGACCTGCTGCGCGAAGCGCTGCGGGTCGGTGCTCTTCTTCAGCACGCTGATCCGGCGGAAATCGTCCGCATAGAACGCGATTTCCTGCTGCAGGTCGACGTTGGTCGGGTGATGCGTGTAGGTCAGCGTCGCGTACAGCTTGCGCAGGTCTTCCGGGTTGATCTTCGGCGAATACTTCGCGAACGCCTTCGCGGCTTCGTTCGGGTTGTCGTGCGTGTACTCGGTGGCCTGCACGATCGAGCGCGCGAGCGCGGCGGCCGCCGGCCGGTCGTTGCGCACGAGGTCGCCGCGCGCGCCGATCACGCAGCACACCTTGCGCGCGTATTCGCCGGACAGGTTCGTCGCGAGTTCGGTATACGCGCCGTTGCTGCGCTTCTCGAGCAGGTAGAGGTTCGGGTCGCCGTCGGCGATCGCCTGGATCTCGCCCTTGTCGACCGCCACGCCGAGCAGGTCGGCCGGATACTGCCGCCACGTGATGTCGCGCTCGGGATCGATGCCGTTCTTCGCGAGCAGGATCGAGAAGAAGTGCTTGCCGGGCGCGGCGAGATCGCTGACGCCGACCGTCTTGCCCTTCAGCGCCTGCAGCGTCGTGACGCCGGCCGTCCTCGAGCCGAGCAGCCGCACGCAGCCGCCATGCGAGCTGCCGATGATCTTCACGTCGAAGCCGGCTTCGAGCGGCTTCAGCCAGCGGTGGATCATCCCGACCGCCGCGTCGGCCTTGCCGGTCGCGATCGATTCGAGCAACTGGTCGGTCGACCCGCTGTAGTTGATCAGCTCGACCTTCAGCCCGTTCTTCTCGAAGAAGCCGTTCTCCTGCGCGACGACGATCGGCGTCAGGCAGAACGCATTCTGGTTCCACGCGAACGTGAGCTTCTTCAGCGGCGGCGCGGACCAGGCCTTGCGGCCGAGCGTGATCGCCGGTGCGGCGAGCGCGGCGGCGCCGGCCGCGCGCAGCAGCCGGCGGCGTGTGTCGTCAGGTGCGCCGGTCGGCGCGGGTGCGGTGGTATCGGTCATCGTGGGGTCTCCGGTTCCGGTGGTGCGGCAGGCGCTCAGTCGAGCAGGTCGGGTTCGTCGGCGACGACGCGCGCGAACAGGCTGTCGAACGCATGCAATGCGCCGTCGGGGCCGCCGATCTGGCCGTGCGTGTGTCGCGCGGTCGCGTGATCGATCGGTTGCGGCGTGCCGGCCGCTTCGGCCAGCAACTGCGTGTGCGCGGCGTTGTCGAGTGCGATGTACCACCACGCGGCGGCCTCGACCGTCGGGCCGGCCGTCAGGATGCCGTGGTTCTTCAGGATCACGCCCTTGTGCGTGCCGCCGTCGGGTTTCGCGAGCGCGTCCGCGATCCGCGCGCCTTCGCTCGTATCGACGACCATGCCCGTGAAATCGTCGAACAGCGCGTGGTCCTCGTAGAACACGCACGCGTCCTGCGTCAGCGGGTCGAGCGGGCGGCCGAGCGTCGACCAGGCCTTGCCGTAGGTCGAATGCGTATGCGCGGCCGCGACGATGTGCGGATGCGCGTCGTGAATCGCCGCATGGATCGCGAACGCGGCCTTGTTCAGCGGCCGGTTGCCGATCGCGGTTTCGCCGCGCGCGTTGACGAGCAGCAGGTCCGACACCTTGATCCGCGAGAAATGCACGCCGAGCGGATTCACCCAGAAGTGGTCGGGCAGTTCCGGATCGCGCGCGGTGATGTGGCCGGCGAGGCCCGATGCGAAGCCGAAGCGCGCGAACAGGCGGAACGCGGCCGCGAGCCGTTCCTGCCGGTGGCGGCGCTCGGCGGCGACGTCGATGCGCGGCGCGGGCGGATCGAACCAGAAATGCTGGCGCGGCGTGTCGGCGAGCACGAGGCCCGACGCGGTGCGCGCGGGCGCTGACGAAGACAGGACGGCGGACATGGCAGGCGTCTCCGTTGGCGTCAGGCTGCGCGGCGCGCCGCGTCGCGTGCCGCGACGGCGCCGCGCACGCGCGGAATCAGTTCGCGGCCGTAGTCGATCGCGTCTTCGAGCGGATCGAAGCCGCGGATCAGGAACGTCGTCACGCCGAGGTCGTAGTAGTCGAGCAGCGCGTCGGCGACCTGTTCGGGCGTGCCGACCAGCGCGGTCGAATTCGAGCGCGCGCCGGTGAGTTTCGCGATCTCGGTCCACAGCCGCTTGTCGACGCGCGAGCCGCGTTCGGCCGCGGCGAGCAGGCGCCGCGCGCCTTCGCTCTGCTGCGGGCCGCCGCTGCCGAGGCCGGCCGCTTCACGCAGCCGGCGGGTTTCGTCGAGGATCCGGTGCGCGCGCGCCCACGCTTCGTCTTCGGTCGCCGCGAGGATCGGCCGGAACGACACCGAGAAGCGCACCTGCCGGCCGTGCTTCGCGGCTTCGGCGCGCACGCGGGTCGTCAGGTCGCGCACCTGGTCGAGCGATTCGCCCCACAGCGCATAGACGTCCGCGTGCTTGCCGGCCACTTCCAGCGCCGCTTCCGAGGCGCCACCGAAGTAGATCGGCACGTGCGGCCGCTGGAACGGCTTGACTTCCGAAAAGCCCTGCGTGAAGCGGTAGTGCGCGCCGTCGTGATCGAACGGCTGCGTTTCGGTCCAGATGCGACGCAGGATGCCGAGGTATTCGTCGGTGCGTGCGTAACGTGCGTCGTGGCCGAGGAAGTCGCCGTCGCGCTGCTGCTCGCTGTCGGAGCCGCCCGAGATGAAGTGCACGGCGAGCCGGCCGCGGCTGAACTGGTCGAGCGTCGCGATCTGCCGGGCGGCGAGCGTCGGCGCGGTGAAGCCCGGACGATGCGCGAGCATGAAATGGATGCGTTCGGTCGCCGCGGCCGCGAACGCGATCGTCAGCGTCGCCGACGGGCCGGTCGAGTGGTGCGGGACGAGGATCCGGTCGAAGCCGGCCGTTTCGTGTGCGCGGGCGAAGTCGCGCACGTAGTCGGGGTCGACGACGGGGCCGGCAGGCGGATGGATTTCCGACTGCTTCTGGCTCTGGATCATGCCGATGAATTCGACGCTCATCTGGGTCTCCGATGCAAGGACGGCCCGGCGCGGCGAGCGATGGCCGGCGGGGGCGGGAATGGAGCGCAGATTACCGCCGGGATCATGCGAAACGGAAATAATCAATCCCGATTTGAATATCAGATTTGCATGGTTTGGGCGCGTGTGCGTTGCGCATACGCTGTGGGCTCGCAATCGAACCGGAAGGGCGCCGGCTGCATGTCGTGCGGCGTTTTCGTGCCGGGCATGAGCGGGATCGGCACGCGATTCGGAGTCTGCGGCCCGGTTGGCGTGCTGAAGGCGGATGCGTGCGCGAGCGGTCGCGACGAACGCCCGCGAAACCGCAGCCGGTCGCCGCCGGCTTCACGCGCCGCCGCGCCACTTGCCGATCGATCTCCGCTGTTATCGCTGTTACGTTACCCCGCTACCCCGCTACCCAGTCACCGAGGGAATCCGTACCGATGTCCGCCAGCCTTGCCGCTTCCTCGCCGCAACCGCCGCAGTCGTCGCTGCGCCATCTGCCCGCCGACGATGCACGCGTTGCCGTGCTGCTCGAGCGTCTCGCGCCCGACCTCGCCGCCGACGCGGCCCGCAACGATCTCGACGGCCGCTTCCCGCACGAGAACTTCGCGCGCCTGCATCGCGCGGGGCTGATCGCGCAGGTCGTGCCGCGCGAGCATGGCGGCGCGGGCGCGACGCTCGCGCAGGCGAGCCGCATCGTGGCCGCGGTCGCACGCGCCGATCCCGCGACCGCGCTGGTGCTGACGATGACGTATCTGCAGCATCGCGCGCTCGGCCGCGCGGACAACCGCTGGCCCGCGCGCCTGCGGCGTGCCGTGTTCGACAGCGCGGTCGACGAAGGCGCACTGATCAACGCGCTGCGCGTCGAGCCGGCGCTCGGGTCGCCGTCGCGCGGCGGCCTGCCCGAAACGGTTGCGCGTCGCGACGGCGACGGCTGGCGGCTGTCCGGCCACAAGCTGTACAGCACCGGCATTCCGGCGCTGCGCTGGCTCGCCGTGTGGGCCCGCACCGACGAGCCCGAGCCGCGCGTCGGCGTGTTCCTCGTGCCGCGCGAGCGTGACGCGGAGGACGACGCGCGCATCCGCGTGATCGAAAGCTGGAATCACCTGGGCCTGCGCGCGTCGGGCAGCCACGAGGTCGTGTTCGACGACGTGCGGCTGCCCGCCGATCATGCGGTGGACGTGCGCGCGCCCGATGCGTGGGCCGTGTCGGCCGCGAGTCATGCGGATGTCGACGCGCAGGCCGACCAGCAGGCCTGGATGGTCGCGCTGCTCGGCAGTCTCTACGATGCCGTGGCACGTGCGTCGCGCGACTGGCTGCTCGATTTCGCGGCGACGCGCGCGCCGAGCGGGCTCGGTGCGCCGCTCGCGACGCTGCCGCGCGTGCAGGAGGCCGTCGGCGAGATCGAAGGGTGGCTGCACACGAACCGCGTGCTGCTCGACGATCACATCGCGCGTGCCGATGCGGGCGATGCGCCGGCGTTGACGACGAGCGGCCTCGTCAAGCGAACCGTGACGGAACACGCGATCCGCACCGTCGAGCACGCGTTGAAGCTGTCGGGCAATCACGGGCTGAGCCGCCACAATCCGCTCGAACGTCACTATCGCGACGTGCTGTGCAGCCGCGTGCATACGCCGCAGGACGACGCGATCGCGGTCGCGGCCGGACGTGCGGCGCTCGAGGCGGCGGCGCGAAGCATCACGTCGAATGCGGATTCGGATGCGACGTCACGCAGCGTGCCGGCGCGAACCGCAACCACGAACGCGGACGCGGGCCGGACGTCGCACGATGCGCCGGCATCCGGTCGAAACGATGCGTGAGCAGGGCGGCGTGGTAGTCAACGCAAACGTGACGACGCCGTGCAGACGTCGCCCGCCCTGGTCAAGCGGCCTCGTCGTGCTCGCCGGCATCCGCGGGCAGCGCGAACGCGGTGCGTGCATGCGCGGCCACGGTCGCGAGCGGCGCCGCGAAGCGCGCGGCGTCCTGCCGGTGCAGCAGCCACAGATCGATCTGCGGCTTGAAATCGGCGAGCGGCACGATGTCGAGCGCGTTGCGCAGCGGGCTGCCTTCGAGCAGCGGCAGCGGCATCAGCCCGATGCCGAAACCGTTCGCGACGCTCTGCAATTGCAGGTCGCGGCCATACGTGTCGAGCGTGACCGGCATCGGCAGCCCCTGCGCGTCGAGCGCTCGGCGCAGGCCCGCGCGGAAGCCGCAGCCGTCGGGATTGAGCACCCAGCCGCGCGCATGGCAGTCGGCGAGCCGGTAGCTGCGGCGCGGCCAGTCACCCTTGCGGCCGACGGCGACGAGCCGCGTGGCCAGCAGCCGCTCGCCCTCGACCTGCGGCGGCACCACCATCTCGCGGGCCAGAAACACCAGCGCCGCGTCGAGCTCGCGGCGCGCGACCCGCTCGACGAGCATGCCGCCCCAGGCGGTCGTGACCTGCGTGGCGAGTGCCGGCCATTGCGCGGCGAGCCGCGCGATCAGGCCGGGCAGCATCAACTCGCCGAGCCCCTGCGTGAGGCCGACGCGGAATTCGCCGGCGGGCGGCCGCCGGCCGGCCGTCAGTTCGCGCAGCGCATCGACTTCGCGCAGGATCGCGCGGCACTGCTCGAACACCTGCCGGCCGATGTCGGTCGGGCGCGGCGGCTTCGTGTTGCGGTCGAGCAGCGTGACGCCGAGCGCTTCCTCGAGATTCTGGACGCGCCGCGTGATCGCGGGCTGCGTCATCCCGAGCTCGGCCGCGGCCTGGCTCAGCGACTGGCCGCGGACGACCGCTGCAAAAGCATCGATATCGCTAATTTTCATGTTTGTTCTGCATGGTATTTCGGGTGCATCATGACGATCCATCATATTCGGCATCATATTCGAGGAGGCAGCCGATGAGTACGCTTTCGTTGCGGCAGACGCCGCTGCGTCCGTTCGTCGACGGGCTCGGCGCACTGCTCGCGTCCGGCGCGAACGAGGCACGCATCCTCGACGAGGGCGGCGCGCTGCTCGCCGCACTCGTCGCGCAGGACGACTGGCTGCCCGACGCGTTCGCGCAGCCCGATCCCGAGCGCTACCGCCAGTACCTGCTGCATCTCGATCCCGACGAGCGGTTTTCCATCGTCAGCTTCGTATGGGGACCCGGCCAGACGACGCCGATCCATAACCATACGGTGTGGGGGCTGATCGGGATGCTGCGCGGCGGCGAGTTTTCGCAGCCGTACCGGTTCGATGAAACCGGCAAGCCGGTGCCGTCGGGCGACGCGGTGCGGCTGCAGCCGGGCGAGGTCGAGGCGGTGTCGCCGCGCATCGGCGACGTCCATCGCGTGACCAACGCATTCGCGGACCAGGTGTCGATCAGCATCCACGTGTACGGCGCCAACATCGGCAAGGTCGAACGCGCGGTGTTCCTCGACGACGGCACCGTGAAGCCGTTCGTGTCCGGCTATTCGAACGCGTGATCCCGTGTGTCGCCCGCGCCGTTGCGAGCACACGCCCGTGGGCCAAGATTCATCCGTTTTCCGTTTGTTTTCTTCTCCGACTTCAACCGATTCCGACAGAGACATCGTGACGCAATCCGCCGATTCCATTTCCCGTTTCCCCGTCGCGTCGTACCAGGACGTACGCGCGCGCCTGCTGGCCCGCGACGAGCTCGCGCTGATCGACGTGCGCGAGGAAGACCCGTACGCGCAGGGCCATCCGCTGTGGGCCGCGAACTTTCCGCTGTCGAAGCTCGAACTCGACGCGTGGACGCGCATGCCGCGCCGCGACACGCCGATCGTCGTGTTCGGCGAAGCCGGCGGCGAGGATCTCGCGCCGCGTGCGGCCGCGAAGCTCGCGCAGCTCGGCTATACCGACGTGCGCCTGCTCGACGGCGGCCTCGCGGGCTGGCTCGCCGCGGGCGGCGAGCTGTTCATCGACGTGAACGTGCCGAGCAAGTCGTTCGGCGAGTGGGTCGAGGCCGAGCGCCATACGCCGTCGCTGTCCGCGCAGGAAGTGCAGGCGCTGATCGACGCGCAGGCCGACGTCGTGATCGTCGATGCGCGCCGCTTCGACGAATACCGGACGATGAACATCCCGACGTCGACGAGCGTGCCGGGTGCGGAACTCGTGCTGCGCGTGCGCGCGCTCGCGCCGAATCCGGAAACCCGGGTGGTGGTGAACTGCGCGGGCCGCACGCGCAGCATCATCGGCACGCAGTCGCTGATCAACGCCGGGCTGCCGAACCCGGTCGCGGCACTGCGCAACGGCACGATCGGCTGGACGCTCGCCGGCCAGACGCTCGAGCACGGCGCCGCGCGACGGTTTCTGGACGACATCGATACCGCGCAACGCGAGGAAGCACGCCGCGCCGCGCGCGCGGTGGCCGAGCGCGCCGGCGTGCCGCGCATCGCGCTCGCGGAGGTCGCCGCGCTCGACGAGCCGGGCCGCACGCTGTACCGCTTCGACGTGCGCACGCCGGAGGAGTACGAGGCCGGCCACCTGCCGGGCTTCCTGAGCACGCCGGGCGGCCAGCTCGTGCAGGAGACCGACCATCACGCGGCCGTGCGCGGCGCGCGGATCGTGCTCGCCGACGACGACGGCGTGCGCGCGGACATGACCGCGTCGTGGCTCGCGCAGATGGGCTGGGATGTGCACGTGGTCGAACCGGCCGGCACGGCGGCGTTCGCGGAGCGCGGCCAGCCGCCGCGCGACGTGCCGGCGACGCCGCAGGCGACCGAGGTGTCGCCCGCGACGCTCGCGGGCTGGCTGAAGGAGGCGGCCGCGGGCGAGGTCGCGATCGTCGACGTGACGACCAGCGCGAACTACGTGAAGCGCCATATCCCCGGCGCATGGTTCGTCGTGCGCGCGCAATTGCGCGACGCGCTCGCCGCGATTCCGCCGGCGAAGCGCTACGTGTTCACGTGCGGCTCGAGCCTGCTCGCGCGGTTCGCGGCGGACGACGCGCGCGCGTTGCTGCCGGCTGCCGCGGCAATCTCGGTGCTGACGGGCGGCACGGCCGCGTGGATCGACGCGGGGCTGCCGCTCGAGCATGGCGAGACGCACCTGGCGTCGCCGCGTGTCGACCGCTACCGGCGCCCGTACGAAGGCACCGACAACGCGGCCGCCGCGATGCAGGCGTATCTCGACTGGGAATACGGGCTGGTCGACCAGCTGAAGCGGGACGGCACGCACCACTTCCGCGTGATCTGACCGCGGCGCGGCAACCGGCGCGCGGCACGGCGTGCGCCGCGCCCGGTTGTCGCGCGTTCAGCGGCTCGTCGGGTTCGGCGGGTTCAGCGCTTGAACGTGTCGACGGCCGTGCGGCCGACGGCCGGATCGTCGGTGAAGAAGCCGTCGATGCCCGCGCGCAGGTACGCCTGGATCTCGCGCACCGAGCCCGCGGTGTTGCGCGTGGCCGGCGTGCCGCCGTCCTTCAGCGATGCGGGCAGGAAGTTGTTCTCCGGGCGGAACGTGTACGGATGCACGACGAGGCCGGCCTCGTGCGCGTAGCGCACGTATGGCGTCGGCTGCTGCAGCGTGCCGTCCGCGGCGACCGCGATGATCGACGTCTTGTACGGGCCGACGCCGTTCGCATAGGACGCGATCTCGCGCATTCCGTCGCGCGTCGACAGGTCGCCATAGGTGCGCTTGTCGTTCGCCTTCACGAAGTCGTACGGACGCTGGCCGGCATCGTCCATCAACTGGACGAGCTTCCAGTTCGGCTGGCTCGACTTGATCCGGTTGCGGATCGTCTTCAGGTTCGCGACCTCGAACGACTGGATGTAGACGGTCGCCGTGCGCGCCGTGTACGGATCCTTCAGCAGCGCGTCGACGAGACGGTCCTCGAGCGGCAGGTTGATCGACTGGAAGTAGGTCGGGTGCTTGGTTTCCGGATACAGGTGGATCGTGCGGCCGGTCTGCGCGGACATCTGTTTCGCGAGCGCGACGATCTCGTCGAAGGTGGGGATCTCGAACTGGTCGTTGTACGCGGTATTCGCCGGGCGGATCTGCGGAATGCGCTCGCGGGCGCGCAGCGTCTTCAGTTCGGCGAGCGTGAAGTCCTCGGTGAACCAGCCGGTCAGCTGCGCGCCGTCGATCGTCTTGGTTGCCTTGCGGCTCGCGAACTGCGGCAGCGTCGACACGTTCGTCGTGCCCGAGATCTCGTTTTCGTGGCGTGCGACGAGCACGCCGTCCTGGGTCGAGACGAGGTCGGGCTCGATCACGTCCGCGCCGTCCTCGATCGCCTTGCGGTACGACGCGAGCGTGTGCTCGGGGCGCAGCGCGCTCGCGCCGCGATGGCCGACCACCTGGACCTTCGCGGAGAGCGGGCGCGTGGGATCGGCAGCCGATACATCGTCGCCGCCGCAGGCGGCAAGCAGGAGGGCGGCGGCACAGGCGAACGGGATGCAGCGCAGGGCGGTCGGGCGCGTGAAGAGCATGTCGGTGAACCTTCGAAACGGAAGTCGGTGAAAGGGCGGTCGATCCGGCGGCACGGCCTGGCGTGCCGGGCTGCGCGGGATCGAACGGGACGCGATCGTCGCTCCGGATAATTACATATGTATTACTTTCGTCTTTCTTTTCTGTTGTGGCGTGAGACGTGCGGGGCGGCCGGAAAGCGCAACCGCGCGCGCGGCGCGATCCGCCGTCGCCGGGAGCGGGCGCGCCGGATGCACTAAACTTGCGGGACTTTTGCATCGCCGCACCGGGCCGACGTCCTCCCGCGCACGACGATGCGGCGACTCGCGAGCCGGCGCGGGCGTCCGGCGCCGGTGTGCGTCCGGGGCCCGCGCCGGCCTATTTTTCCGACCCATGACGACTCGTACCGATCCCGCCTACCTGCTCGGCGACCTGCTGAAGAACGTTTCCCGCTCCTTCTACCTGACGCTGCGCGTGCTGCCAGACGGCATGCGCGACCCGGTCGGCCTGGCCTACCTGCTCGCGCGCGCAGCCGACACGATCGCCGACACCGCGCTCGTCGCGCCCGATCGCCGCGCGGCGCTGCTGACCGACCTGCGCGACGAGGTCGAGCGGCTCGGCGACGGCGCGGCGCTGTCGCGCGCGCTCGAGGACGTGATGCGGATGCAGGCGGATTCGCACGAGCACGTGCTGCTCGGCTCGATGCAGCCGATGCTCGCGTTGCTGCGCGCGCAGCCGGACGCGGACCGTGCATCGATCCGCAAGGTCGTCGCGACGCTGACGTCGGGGATGGAGTTCGACCTGCGCACGTTCCCCGACGAGCAGTCGGGGCAGGTCACGTCGCTGCCGGACCGCGACATGCTCGATCGCTACACGTACCTGGTCGCCGGCTGCGTCGGCGAATTCTGGACCGACATGACCGGCGCGCACACGCGGGCCGCGCGCGGCTGGAACTTGCCGGACATGCGCGAGAAGGGCATTCGTTTCGGCAAGGCGCTGCAGATGACGAACATCCTGCGCGACTGCGCGAAGGACCTGCGGATCGGCCGCTGCTACCTGCCCGACGACGTGCTGGCCGCGCACCGGCTCGGCGTCGCCGACCTGATGTCGCCCGACGCGTCGGCGCGCGCGCGCGGCGTGCTGGTCGACCTGCTGCGCGTGACGCTCGATCAATATCGCGACGCGTGCCGGTACACGCTGGCGATTCCGCGCCGCTTCGTGCGTCTGCGGCTCGCGTGCCTGTGGCCGATCATGATCGGCCTCGAAACGCTCGAACTGCTGGCCGGCCACGATGCGTGGCTCGATCCGGCGAGGCCGGCGAAAGTGCCGCGCAAGCGGATCTACCGGATCATGGCGTCGTCGCTCGCGCTCGTCGGCTCGAACGCGGCGATCCGTGCGCGCATGAACGCGCTCGTCGACGCGGTGAACGCGCGGATCGCGCAGCCGTCCGCGCGCTGAATCGCGCTGAACGATGCCGGCGCGACAGGCGCAGGCATCGCCCCTCGGCCCGCGTTCGCCGGGCCGCTCCCGTCCGGTCTCCCGCACACGGACTGAAACGTTTTCACGATTTCGTGTCCCGAAACGTGGGTGTCATGAATGTCAGCGATCCTGCGCGGCGGCGTGACTCGTGGCGCCAGCCGCGGTCGCGCATTTGTAGGAGGGTTGTTGCCGAAGGCGTCTGACGACATTGGACGGTCGCGATGCACCAGTAAAAATGTAAAGCTAGGGTTTTCACCGGGAAATGCCGGAAAGGCCCGCCATGCAAGCGTTTTCAGGTGTTATGTAACCGTTTGGTGAACCCGTGCGTTGCGTCGATCATACGATGACCGACCGAGCATATTGGGAAACGATGGGTAATCCGTCAGAATCGCACCGGCATGTACTCGCACATGTGTCAGTCATAAAACCACACCAGAAAAGAAATCATTCTTTGAGGACGGAGAATCAATGAAAAAGCGCGTCGCTTTCGCCATGACGGCAGTGGGTCTCGCAGCCGCTACCGCCGCACACGCCCAGAGCAGCGTGACCCTGTACGGTATCGTCGATAACGCTATCGCCTACCAGAACAACTCGTCGGCAGTCGGCGCGACCACGGGCGGTCACTCGAAGGTGCAGATGGCCACCGGCATTTGGGCGGGCAGCCGCTTCGGCCTGAAGGGCAGCGAAGACCTCGGTGGCGGCACGAAGGCGATCTTCCAGCTGGAAGCCGGCTTCAACGCGAACAACGGCTCGTCGCAATGGACGAACGGCATCTTCACGCGTCAGGCGTGGGTCGGCCTGTCCAACCAGGCGTACGGTACGCTGACGGCTGGCCGCCAGTACACCGCGTACTACACGCTGCTGTCGCCGTACAGCCCGACGACCTGGCTGACCGGCTACTACGGCGCGCACCCGGGCGATATCGACTCGCTGGATACCAGCTACCGCGCGAACAACTCGCTCGTCTACATGTCGCCGAAGTTCTACGGCTTCACGGTCGGCGGTTCGTACTCGTTCGGCGGCGTCGCAGGCAGCGTGAACCGCGGCTCGACGTGGAGCGCGGCGATCCAGTACCTGAACGGCCCGGCAGGCATCGCGGTCGGCTTCCAGCGCATCAACAACGCGACGCTCGGCGGCGGTGTGTGGGGTGCGAACTCGACCGCGCAGAACGGTCTGGACTCGAGCGGCAACGGCGCGGAGCAGGCCGTTTCGTCGATCAACAACGGCTACAAGACGGCACAGGCGCAACAGCGCGTCGCGGTGACGGCCGGTTACCAGTTCTCGCCGTCGTGGGACATTTCGGCGTCGTACTCGAACGTTCAGTACATCCCGGGCGTGGGCTCGTCGTTCCGCAACACGGCGATCTTCAACACGGCAGGCGCCGTGCTGCACTGGAAGGCAGCGCCGCAGTGGGACTTCGCGGCAGGCTACGCGTACACGCGTGCGACCGAGTCGAACGGCATCTCGAGCTCGGCCAAGTACCACCAGGTCACGCTGTCGCAGTACTACAGCCTGTCGAAGCGCACGGGCCTGTACGCGGTTGAGGCTTACCAGCACGCGACCGGCAACACGCTCAACGGCTCCTCGATCATCGCAGCTACGACGTCGATCGGCGACGGCGTGGGCGCGGGTTCGAAGCAGAACCAGATCGGCGTCGGCGTCGGCCTGATCCACCGCTTCTGATGTCGCGCGGCGCGCGAGCGCCGCTCACGGCATGCGGTATGAAGAAACCGGCCTTCGGGCCGGTTTTTTTTCGCGGGTGCGCGCCGCACGTATCGCGGGTCGTGCCGTGAGCGCTCAAGCAGCCTCCGACGACGCGTGTCCAGGCCATCCTGCCGGTCACCGGGTCGAATCGTCCGCCCAGGTCCCCGCCAGCGCCTGGAACAGTGCCGCCGTATCGGCCAGCCGGTCGGCCTGCGCGCGCGCGCGCTCGAGCGCGGTCTGCAGTGCCTGCCGCTGCGCGTCGAGCAGCGCGAACGTGCTGATCCCGCCTGCCGCATAGCGGTCGCCGGCAATCGCATTGCTTGCCGCTGCCGCTCGCGCGGCGGCGTCTCTCGCCTGCAGTTCGGCGGCATCGTGCTCGACCGCGCGCAGCGCGTCGGCGACCTGCTGGAGCGCCAGCAGCACGGTTTCCCGATAGCTCGCGAACGCGGCGTCGTACGCCGCTTCGGCCGCGCGCTTCCTCGCGCGCAGCTCGCCGCCATGAAAGAGCGGCTGCGTCAGGCCGAGACCGACGTTCCACACATTGAGCCCGCTGACGATATCCGCGATGCGCGTGCGTTCCGACCCGATTCCCGCCGAGATCGAAAACCGCGGATACAGGTTCGCGGTCGCCACGCCGACGTTCGCGCTCGCCTGGTGCAGCACGGCCTCCGCCGCGCGGATGTCGGGCCGTTCGCGCGCAAGCGTCGACGGCAGCGCGACCGGCAGCGTGCGCGGCAGCGCGAGTGCGTCGAGCGTGAGGTCGGGCAGCGCGGCGCCGGACGGCGGCGCGCCCAGCAGGATCGCGAGCCGGTGGCCGGCCTGCGCGTAGCGAGCCGCCAGCGGGGGCAGGGATGCCTGGGTCTGCGCGAGCAGCGCGCGCTGCGCATGCACGTCGGCCCGCGACACGCCGCCCGCCTCGAAGCGCGCTTCGACGATATGCAGCTGCCGCGTCTGCGCATCGACGAGCTGCCGTGTGAGCGCGACCTGTTGCGCAAGCGACGCGCGCAGGATCGCGGTCGCGACGATGTTGCCCGCGAGCGTCAGGCGCGCGGCGTCGAGCGTGTAGGCCTGATAGTCGACCTGGGCGCGCAGCGCTTCGAGCGCGCGCCGGTTGCCGCCGAACACGTCGAGTGCGTACGACACGCTCACCGACGCGTCGTACAGCGTGAACGGCCCGGGATTCGGCACGTTGGCGGGCAGCCCGAACGCGGCGATGTCGACCTGCTCGCGCGTGGCGGACAGGTTCGCGTCGACGCGCGGCAGCATCGTCGCGCCGGCTTGCGCCGCATGGTTCTGGCGCGCTTCGTCGAGCCGCGCGCGGGCCTCGGCGAGCGTCGGGCTGTTCTGCCAGGCGGTATCGACGAGCCGGTTCAGCGGTTCCGAGCCGAACTGCGTCCACCAGCGTTGCAGCGTGTGCGCTGACGGCGCGAACGTCTGCGCGGCGCCGGCCGGACCACCGGCGGCTGCCGTCGTCGTCGGTGCCGCATCGCGCGTGTAGCGCTGCGTGGCCGGCGCGTCCGGCGCGCGGAAATCCGGCCCGAGCGCGCATCCGGCGACGAGCAGCGCAGCGGCGGCCAGCGCACGGCCGCGGAGGACAGCGTGGGATGCGCGACGCAACGCGGGTTTCATCGCCGGGCCCCTAGTCGAGCGTGCGCCGGTAGAAGCGCAGCGCGACGCCCATCACGACGAGCGTGAACAGCGCGACGGGCCACACGGACGGCCACAGGTCGGCCCAGCCGTTGCCTTTCAGCAGGATGCCGCGCACGAGGCGGTTGAAGTAGGTGAGCGGCAGCAGGTCGCCGATGATCTGCGCCCACTTCGGCATCCCGGCGAACGGAAACATGAAGCCCGACAGCAGGATGTTCGGCAGGAAGTAGAACACCGCGAGCTGCATCGCCTGCAACTGGTTCTGCGCAAGCGACGACAGCGTGATGCCGACCGTCAGGTTCGCGGCGATGAAGAGCAGCGCGGACAGGTAGATCGCGAACACGCTGCCGACGAACGGCACCGCGAACACGTAGCGCGCGGCGGCGAGAATGATCGACACCTGGATCAGCCCGATGAACACGTACGGGACGATCTTGCCGGTCATCACCTCCAGCGGCCGCACCGGCGTCGCCAGCAGGTTCTCCATCGTGCCGCGCTCGCGTTCGCGGGTGATCGCGAGGCCCGTCATCATCACCATCGTCATCGTCAGGATCACGCCCATCAGGCCCGGCACGACGTTGTACTGCGTGATGCCTTCGGGGTTGTACAGGCGGTGCAGCACGACGTCGAACGCGGCCGGGCGGCCGTTCAGGTGCGCGAGCGCGCCCATCAGGTCCTTGTCGGCGACGGGCTTCACGAGCCCCGGCAGCGCGCCGATCGCCGACGCGGTCGCGACGGGATCGGTCGCGTCCGCCTCGACGAGCAGCGACGGACGCTCGCCGCGCAGCAGCCGCCTCGAGAAATCGGCCGGCACGCTCAGCACGAACTGCACGTCGCCGCGTGCGAGCGCATGGCGGCCGGCCGCCTCGTCGGGCAGCGTCGCGACGATGTCGAAGTACGCGGAATTGCGCATCGCGGCGATGAAGCTGCGCGCGAACGGGCTCGGGTCGGCGACGATCACCGCGGTCGGCAGGTGCTTCGGATCGGTGTTGATCGCGAAGCCGAACAGCGCGAGCTGGATGATCGGCACGCCGACGATCATCGCGAACGTCACGCGGTCGCGGCGCAGCTGCAGGAATTCCTTCAGCACGATGCTCCACCAGCGCGCGACCGAGAACGACTCGCGCAGGCTCGTCCACGCGCTCATGTCGCCGCTCCGCCGGGCGGCCGGGACGCGCGGCCCATCATGTAGATGAAGACGTCTTCGAGCCCGGTGTCGATCGGCGCGACCTGCAGCGGTGCGTGACCGTCCGTCTGCGCATCGGCTTGCGCCGCGACCTGCGCGAGCGTCGCGTCGAGCAGCGCGCGATCGCGGCCGCTCACGTGCAGCGCGGAACCGAACACGACCGTCTGGTCGACGCCCGGCATCGTGCGCAAGCGCGCGGACAGTTCGGTCAGGTGCCCGCCGGTGACCGCGCGCGTCGACAGGTGCTGCGACGCGACGATCTCCGCCGACGTGCCCTGCGCGAGCAGCTCGCCGGACGCGATGTACGCGAGTTTGTGGCAGCGCTCGGCTTCGTCCATGTAGTGCGTGCTGACGAGTACCGAGATGCCTTGCGCGGCCAGCCGGTGCAGTTCTTCCCAGAAGTCGCGGCGCGCGGCCGGATCGACGCCGGCCGTCGGTTCGTCGAGCAGCAGCAGCTCCGGCTCGTGCAGCATGCACGCGGCGAGCGCGAGGCGCTGCTTCCAGCCGCCGGACAGCGCGCCGGTGAGCTGGTCGGCACGGCTCGCGAGGCCGAGCCCGTCGAGCGCGCGCGCGACGGCCGCGCGGCGATCGGGCATCCCGTACACGCGCGCGACGAAGTCGAGGTTCTCGCGGATCGACAGGTCTTCCCAGTACGAGAAGCGCTGCGTCATGTAGCCGACGCGCCGCTTGATCTGCGCGCTGTCGCGCACGATGTCGTAGCCGAGGCAGGTGCCGCTGCCCGAGTCGGGCGTGAGCAGGCCGCACATCATGCGGATCGATGTGGTCTTGCCGCTGCCGTTCGGCCCGAGAAAGCCGAAGATCTCGCCGCGCGCGACGCGCAGCGAGACGTCCTTCACGACGTGCTTGTCGCCGAAGCGCTTGTTCAGGCGGTCGACGTCGATCGCGTACGGAGCGGGCGGCGCGTTCATCGCATCCTCACGGCGACGGGCTGGCCCGGATGCAGCTTCGGCGCGTCGGCGAGCGCCGGGCGCGCCTCGACCATGAACACGAGCTTGGTCCGGCTTTCGTTGCTGTAGATCACGGGCGGCGTGTACTCGGCCTCGCGCGACACGTAGGTGATGCGCGCCGGCACGTCGGCCGCGCAGCCGTCGCAGTGGATGGCGACCGCCCGCCCCGGGGCGAGCGACGCAATGGCGGCCTCCGGCACGAAGAAGCGCACCTTCAGGTTCTGCGGCGGCAGCATCTGCACGACCGGATTGCCGGCCTGCACCCATTCGCCGACGCGGTACAGCGTGTCGTACACGCGCCCGGCGGCGGGCGCGGCGATGCGCTTCTGGTCGAGCTTCCATTGCGCCTCGGCCACTGCCGCCTGCGCGGCATCGACCTGCGCGGCCTGGGCGGCCACCTGCTGCGCGCGGCCCGGCAGGCGCGCGACGTCGACCTGGTTCTGCAACTCGCGCACCTGCGCGGCGGTGGTCTGCGCGGACGTGCGCGAATCGTCGAGCTGCTGTTTCGACAGGCCGCCGGCCGCGTACTGGCGTTCGTCGCGCGCGCGTTGCGCGGCGGCCCGCGCGGCCTGTGCCGTGGCCTGCGCGAGCTGGGCCCGCGTGACCGCGACTTCCGGCGGGCGCTTGCCGGTCTGCAGGTCGGCAAGCTGCGCGCGTGCGGCCGCGAGTTGATGTTGCGCCTGTTGCAGCGCAGCCGTTTCGTTGATGGCTTCGAGCGAGAACGCCGGCATACCGGCCGCGACGGCCTGGCCGCGCTCGACCGACAGTTGCGTCAGCGTGCCCGCCTGCGACGACGACAGGTACACGAATTCGCCTTCGACATAGCCCTGGTAGGTCGGGACCTCGTCCGCGGGCCGTCCGCAACCGGCGAGCAGCGCGACGGCGGTGGCCAGCGCGAGCGGCAGCGGGCGGACCGCGTTCACGACGGCCTCCGTCGCGGCCGCGCGCGAGCATCCGGCGCGGCGGCGGGCGGTTGCAGGCCGGAGCCGAGCAGCGCGCGGACGTGGCGATGCAACACGTCGCGATCGATCGGCGGCAGGCCGCGCGCGCTTTGCCACAGCTTCGCGGTCGCGAGCGGCAGCATCACGAGCGCGATGATCGAATGGAACAGGAACGCGGGCTCGAGCGCGGGATTCAGCGTGCCGGCCTGCTGCGCGGCGCGGATGCGCTCGGCGAAGCGCCCGACATGCTCGAGCGGCATCCGCCGGAGCATCCGCTCGCGCAGCAGGCCGCCTTCATGGACGATCTCGCGCAGCCAGATCGACGGCAGCCAGGGCATCCGATGCGTGACGTCGAAGAAGCGGTCGACGAGTTCGGCGACGAGCGCGAACGGATCGTTTTCGACCTGCGGGGCGGTCGGCCGCCACACGAACGCGATGACCTGCGCGAGCCGCTCCTCGACGATCGCGTCGAGCAGCTGCTCGCGATTCGTGAAGTAGTAGTGGACCATCGCCGACGTGACGCCGGCGGCCGCGGCGATCTGTGCGACCGTCGTCGCTGCGATGCCGCGCTCGGCGAACAGCTGGATCGCAACGTCGAGCATGTGATCGCGCAGGTCGAAGTCGTCCACCGACGGGCGGCGCCCGCGCGGCCTGGCGACGGTGGATTTCGCGTTCATGCGGATGACGCTAATTGATGAGTTAGTTAATTTCAAGGAAGGGTTTTCGCCCGCGTTGATCGCGATCAAGCGTGCGCCGAATGGTGGTGCGGACGAGCGCGCGGCGGCGCGGTGAAGGGCCGTGTGCCGGCGGCGGAATGTAGGGAGCGGCTAATGAGGAAGCGGCGGGGAAACGGTGGAGAAAACGGCGGAGCGGAGGCGCCCGAAACCGGCGAGGAAGCCGCGTGGCACGGGCCGGGAAACCGGGCCGTGCCGCCCGGGCGCGTGCCCGGCACGGCACGCCCCCTGAATCGTCGTCATTGATCGATCGGCGACTTCAGCGGATCGTGCTCGCCCGTCAGCCCGAACACGACGAGCTGCGCGGGTTCGGTCGCGCTCGCATTGCGCGACACCGGATGGCGCGAACCGGGCGCCTCATACCAGCCTTCGCCGGCGCGGTAGCGGCGCACCGGGCCGCCGTTCACCTGCGACAGCACGGCGCCTTTCGACACGACCGCGAACACCGAACCGAGGTGCTGGTGCGCCTCGGACGCCTGGCCGGGCGCATAGTCGACGGTCGCGACGACGACGAGCTTGCCGGGCGCTTCGGGCACGGCCTGCCGCATGATCGCGTGCACGTTGTCGCCGGCATCGTGTGCGTGGACGGCGGCCGGCAGTGCGGCGCCGAGCGCGAGCGCCGTGCACCGAAGAAGCGCGCGGCGGCGCCTGGAGCGGGAATGCATCATCGCCGCCTCGTTACTCGGGCATCTTGCGGAACGCGATCGCGAAGCGGTTCCACGTGTTGATCGTCGCGATCAGCATCGACAGCTCGAACAGTTCCGTGTCGCTGAAGTGCGGCTTCACGGCTTCCCAGACGGAATCGGGCACGTGGTCGTCGGCGATCAGCGTCAGCGCTTCGGTCCATTCGAGCGCCGCGCGTTCGCGGTCGGTGAAGAACGGCGTTTCGCGCCAGACGACCACCGTCGCCAGGCGTCGATCGGTCTCGCCGCCCTTGCGCGCGTCGGTGGTGTGCATGTCGACGCAGAACGCACAGCCGTTGATCTGCGACGCGCGCAGCCGGACGAGTTCGGCGAGCGGCTTCTCGATCGAGCTCTTCGCGATGAATTCCTCGGCGTTGCGCATCACCTTGATCGCGTTCGGGCTGGCGGTATAGAAGTTCAGGCGCGGTTGCATGGCGGGTCCTTGTTTCGGTTGGTGCGCACGGTGGCGCGACAGAACCCACTTTAAGCGTGCCACTGGCCTGCTTGAATGGCCAATTCCGGGAAAAATCAGGTAACCAGCTGCGCGCTGCCGAAACTGCCCGAATCCAGCAGCGCGGCCAGTTTTGCGAGCGCGGCGTCGATGCGCAGCGCGTCGATCCCGCCATAGCCGAACAGCAGCCCCGCGCGCGCCGCCGAGCCGACGTGGAACGCCGAGATTCCGTACAGGCCGATGTCGTGCTGACGGGCGGCGCGGACCAGAGCGGCTTCGTCGAGCCCCGGTTTCAGGTGCGCGGCGAGGTGGATGCCGGCGGTCGGCACGATCGGTTCGAACCACGGCGCGAGTCCGCCGCGCAGATGCGCGAGCAGCATCGTGCGGCGCGCGTCGTAGTGCTTCCGCACGCGCCGCAGGTGCCGCGCGAAATCGCCTTCGAGCATGAAGCGCGCGAGCGCCGCCTGCGTCAGCGTGCAGGTGTGCCAGTCGACGATCTGCTTTGCCTTGGCGAGCGCGCCGCGCAGCGCGCGCGGCGGAATCGCGTAGCCGATCCGCAGTTCCGGAAAGATCGTCTTCGAGAACGTGCCGACGTACGCGACGAGGCCCGTGCGGTCGAGGCTCTTCAGCGACTCCACCGGCCGGCCCTCGAAGCGGAACTCGCCGTCGTAGTCGTCCTCGATGATCACCGCGCGGCGGCGCTGCGCCCATTCGAGCAGCGCGACGCGCCGGTCCAGCGTCATCGGCATCCCGAGCGGGAACTGGTGCGACGGCGTCACGTAGACGAGCCGTGCATCGTCGGGCAGCCGCTCGGTGACGAGGCCGTGTGCATCGACCGGCACGCCGGTCACCGTCGCCCCGAGCGATGCGAATGCCGCGCGGGCCGGCGGATAGCCGGGATTCTCGACCGCGACGACGTCGCCCGGCCGGACGACCACGCGCGCGATCAGGTCGAGTGCCTGTTGCGCGCCTTGCGTGACGAGCACGTCGTCCCAGCCGCACGCGACCGCGCGGCTGAACGCGACGTAGCGCGCGATCGCGCCGCGCAACTGCGGATCGCCGGCCGGGTCGTGGTACTGGCCGGGGCCGCGCGCCTGCTGGCGCAATGCGTGATGCAGGCAGCGGCGCCACGCATCGAACGGAAACAGCGTCTTGTCGGTCACGCCGCCGCGGAAGTCGAAGGCGGGCGCGTCCTGCGGCGCGGGCATCGCGAGCGCGTCCGGCAGGTCGTCCCACAGGGCGCGTGCATCGACCGCGTGGATGCGCGGCGTGTCCTCGACGAGCGACGGTGTCGACGCGACGGGCGCATGCGGAACCCGCGCGAGGCCGTCGGCGACGAACGTGCCGTCGCCTGCGCGCGTGTTCAGGTAGCCCTCGGCGACGAGACGCTCGAAGGCATCGAGCGTCGTCTTGCGCGACACGCCGAGCTGCTTCGCGAGATCGCGCGTCGACGGCAGCCGGGCGCCGCCCTCGAGCCGCCCGTCGATGATCGCGGTGCGCAATTGCCGGAAGATTTGCCCGGTCAGGTCGTGACGGCCTTCGATGCGGATCGCGATGTCCATCGCAGTGGTTACCTCGGGTGCCGGAATCTGATGCCGATCAGCATACCGGAAGTGCGTTGCCTGAATGGCCTCCGGGAACACGCGAGCGGCTTCGTGCGGCCCGGGACGGCGCGTGCCGTGGCGGCAACGATGAGCACCGCCCGCAAGCCCCGTCCGGATCCGTGAGATCGTGCTTCATGATGAATACCGGCGGGCCCGGCCTCCACCACACCCCGCGCACGGCGTCATTCGATTGGACCACCGCCCGCCGCTGCCTTACGATCCACCACAATCCCCGACCGGAGTGCTCCTCATGCTGTCCGAAGACGAACTCGCGCTGCTCGATGCGATCCGCACCACCGGCAGCCTGTCGCGGGCGGCCGCGCGGCTCGGCAAGGCGCCGTCGACGGTGTCGCACGCCGCGCGGCAGCTCGAAACGCGCTTCGACGCGCTGCTGTTCGACCGCCGCGGCTACCGGCTGCAGCTCACGCCGGCCGGCCAGTTGCTGACCGACGAGGCGGCGCGCCTCGCGCTGGACGTCGCGCGGCTCACGCAGCGCGTGCGGCAGGTCGCGAGCGGCTGGGAGGACCGGCTGTGGATCGTCAGCGACGAGGTGCTGGAGTTCGACACGCTGCTGCCGGTCGTTCGCGCGTTCGATACGCTCGATTCGGGCGTGTCGCTGCGCTTCACGCACGAAGTGCTCGGCGGCACCTGGGAAGCGCTGCGCGACGGTCGCGCGGATCTGGTCGTCGGCGCGACCAACGAGCCGCCGGCGATTCCGGGCTTCAAGTGGTTCGAGCTCGGCGCGATGGAATGGGTGTTCGCGGTGTCGCCGCGCCACGCGCTTGCGTCGGCGGGCGAGCGGCTGACCCGGGACGCGATCGGCGCGCACCGCGCGGTCGTCGTCGCCGATTCGTCGCGGCGGGCCGTCGGCCGCGCGTATGGATTGCTCGGCGGCCAGGCGGTGCTCGCGGTGCCGTCGATGCGCGCGAAGATCCTCGCGCAGCGCGACGGGCTCGGCGTCGGCTGGGTGCCGCGCCGGCGGGTCGCGTCGTTGCTCGCGCGCGGCGAGCTCGTGGAGAAGGAAACGGCCGACCCGCGCGAACCGAACGTGCTGTATGTCGCCTGGCGCGGCGAGCGCGACGGCCGCGCGCTGCGATGGTGGCTGGAGCAACTGCGCGAACCGCGGCTCGCGCAGCGCCTGCTCGACGGGATCGACGTGTCGGGCTGAGGGGCAGGCGGGCACGCGACGGACCGGCCGCCGGCAAACACGTTCGAAGATTTCGAACATGTCTGCCGCGCCGGCCGTACGGCAACGCCGGGCGCCGCGCGCATCCTGTGTTCACGGTCAACTCACCGGTTCACAGGAGAACATCATGCAACGCTTCGAAGGAAAGACGGTACTCGTCACGGGCGGCAACAGCGGCATCGGCCTGGCGGCCGCACGGGCATTCGCGGCCGAAGGCGCGCGGGTCATCATCACCGGCCGCGACGAGCAGACGCTCGCCGCCGCGCGCGAGACGCTCGGCGACGGCGCGCTCGCGATCCGCAACGAGGCCGGCAGCGTCGCGTCGGCGCGGGCGCTGGCGGACGCGATCGAAGCGTCCGGCGCGCGGCTCGACGCCGTGTTCATCAATGCGGGCGTCGCGAAACTCGCGCCGTTCGCGGATAGCGACGAGGCGATGTGGGACCTCGTGTTCAACACCAACGTGAAGGGCGCGTACTTCCAGATCCAGGCGCTCGTCCCGCTGCTGAACCGCGGTGCGTCGATCGTGATCAACGGTTCGATCAACGCGCACATCGGGATGCCGGGTTCGTCCGTGTATGCGGCGAGCAAGGCGGCCGTCAATTCGTTCGCGAAGACGCTGTCGACGGAACTGCTGGCGCACGGCGTGCGGGTGAACGTGGTGAGCCCCGGGCCGGTCCAGACGCCGCTGTACGGCAAGCTCGGCCTCGATGCCGCGACGCTCGACGAGACGGCCGACAAGATCAAGGGCCTCGTCCCGATCGGCCGGTTCGGCACGCCGGACGAAATCGCGTCGACGGTGCTGCACCTGAGCGCGCCCGAGTCCGCGTTCATCGTCGGCGCGGAAATCATCGCATCGGGTGGAATGGGCTTGCTCTGAGCGCGAACCCGGCGGGGCGGCACCACATGACGCGATGTCGGGTGGCGCGGCCCCGCCGTCGGATCACATGGCTAGCGCGATGCACAGGCGTCACGGGTCTCGTCGGCCCGATCGCGCGCGTGGAGCTGGGTCACCGTCAGCCCCGAGAACGTCGCGCTTCCCTGCTCGGCGAACACGGCGACGCGGTCCGCATCGAGCGGCGGAAAGATCAGGTCAGTGAGCGCGACGCGACCGCCGTTCGCGAACACTTCGACCGAGCCGCGATCGACGACGATCTCGAGCTGCAAGCGTCCGTGCTCGAGCGGCAGATCGACGATGTGCTCGCGGCTGAACGTGCCGGCGAAATCCGTCGTGCCGGATCGGGAGCGGTCGAGCGTCAGCGTGCGCCTCGCGGTGTCGTACACGATCCGGGTGCCGATCGCGCCGTCCGCCGAGCCGCGGACGATCAAGCCCGCGCGGGCCGCGCCCCGCGGCGTGATCGTCACCGTGATGCGCTGCACGACCCCGCGCGTCGCGGCCGACAGCGCGCGCGTGGCGGATTCGACGTTCAGGTCGCCTTCATGCACGGCGGGCCGTGTGTCGGCCCACGCATCGAACGCAGCGGCCGGCGTCGCGACGAGCGTCGGTTCGCCGCCGATCGTCTTCAGCGCAAGTTCGCGCGGCAACGCCGTCGCGCCGCGCCAGGGTGCCGTCGGCACTTTCGCCGCATAGTCCCAGTTGCTCATCCATGCAATCGCGACAGGGCGCGCGCCCGGCGCGCCGGAGAACGTCCCGGCCGCATAGAAGTCGGCGCCATGATCGACCCAGCGGAATTGCGCGGGATCGGAACCGGCCGGCGCGACGCGATCGGGCACGAACGTGCGGCCGTCGAAGTCGCCGACGAAATACATCGCGCCGGAACCGCCGGCGATCGACCACGGGTTGACGTTGACGATCATCACCCACTTGATGTGCCGGGGATCGTCGTCGACGGGCAGCGGCACGAGGTCGGGCATTTCCCACAGCACGCCCGCATGGGGCACGGCCGGCAGCGTGAAGTCGCTCAGGAACGACCAGTGGATCAGGTCGTCGGAACGGTAGAGCTTCACGACCTGCGCGTCGGCGACGACGGTCGTCATCAGCCAGTAGCGTCCCGGCGCATACCACGACACCTTCGGGTCGCGGAACTGCTTCGATTCCGGATCGAGCGTGAGCACCGGATTGTGCGCGTAGGGCTGCCACGTCGCGCCGTGGTCGAGGCTGTACGCGAGCGACTGCGCCTGCGTGCCGGGTGCGTGACCGGAACCGGCCTTGTAGACGCTCGTATAAAGCGCGACGAGCGGCGTTGCGCCCGGCGCGCCGAGGCCGGACGTGTTGTGCGTGTCGGCGACGATCGAGCCGGAGAAGATTTCCTCCGTGGCATTCGCGCGCATCGCGACGGGCTGCTCGCGCCAGTGGACGAGGTCGGTGCTGACCGCATGGCCCCACGACATGTTGCCCCAGTCGTGGCCGAGCGGGTTGTACTGGTAGAACAGGTGATAGCGGCCGTTTTCGTAAACGAGGCCGTTCGGGTCGTTCATCCAGTTGCGTTGCGGCGTGTAATGGATGGCGGGGCGCCATTGCGGCGTCGCGCTCGCGCTCGCGGGCGATGCGGCGCAAGCCGCGTGTGCGGTCTGCATGCCGGCCGCAACGGCGAGCAGCATCCCGGCGAGCCGGAAGGAAAAGCGGAAAAACGTCGATCTCATGCGGGGTTCCGTGCTCCGCTGCGCGAAGCGGGAAAAATGGGCGCATGCCGCGAACAACGGCGGCATGCGCGGTCTGCGGAACAAAAGGGACAGGCGCACACGCGACACGCGCGATGCGCGCCTGCTGAACCGGCCGGCTACGCGGCCACGGCCGTTACGGCCGGGTGCCCGGGCCGTCGTTGTGACCGGCGCCCGTTGCCGGCAGGTTCGACGGGATGTCGCCGTAACCGCCGAGGCCGCCGCGCCCGTAGGTGCGGTCGACCGTGGTCGACGTGCCGTTGATGTTGACCTTCACCGTCGGCGCGAGCGTGCCGCCGCGGCGCGGGCCGATCGCATCGATGAACGACTCGACGAGCCCGCCCGGCATCACGAAGTGCGAATACGACTGGAACTCGCGCGGGTTCTGGTTCGGGTCCTGCGAATACGGCGCCCCGGCCGGTGCGGAGAAGTCGGTCGGGTTGCCGAGCACGAGGCCGCTGCCGCCGTTCAGCGGCAGGAAGTCGCTGCGGATGCCGTTGCCGACGAAGCCGTACACGCCGTCCGGGCCGTCGACACCGGCCGCCATCGTCGTGCGGTGGCTGATCGTGAACAGGTAGTACTTGCCGTCCTTCAGGTAGATCTGCGGACGCTCGGTCTGGTCGTCGACGCAGTTCGCCGACAGGATCGGCGGCAGGAACTTCCATTCGGTGAGCTGCGGGTTCGTCGCGACCGCCAGGCCGACGTTGGCCTTTTGATACACTGCGCCCGAGTTCATCACGGCGTTGAGGTCTTCCTTGTACGGATCGTTCGGCGCGTAGCCGAGGTCGGCCTCGGTACAGGTCCGGGCGCCGCGCTGGCCGCCCGTGTTGCCTTCGAACACCATGTAGGTCTTGCCCGGATGCGCGGGATCGGTGAACACGAACGGATCGCGGAACGAGAAGTAGGTGTTCTGCTGGCCGCTCTGGTAGTAGTTGCCGTCCGGCTGCAGCAGCGCCTTGTGATTGTCGAAGCCGGTGAACCACACGTGCTTGTCGTCGGCCTGGATGTGGCCGTCGGCGCGCGTGATGATCGCCTGCGGCGCCGTGATGTCGGCCCCGCCCGGCGCCGAGCGGTTGAACGACGTCGCGGTGTAGTAGAGGCTGACGTTGTCGCCGTGCGTGAGGCGCGCCGAGCCCGACCATTCGGCGTTGTTGGTCATCGGCGACGTGCCGAACACCTTGGCGCTCGCGCCGTCCGGGAACAGATGGCCGCCCCAGGTCCAGCCGCCGTTCGCGGGCCGCTGCGACGCGGGAATGCCGGCGCGGCGATAGAAGAAGCCGATGCGCGCGTGGACGTGGCGGTCATCGAACGTGTAGCCCGCGTGCGGATCGGCGGTGAGCGAGAAGATCACTTCCCAGCCCTTGTAGCTGAGCTGGTTCGCGCGCAGGTCGGCCAGCGGCCAGGTGTCCCACACCCACACGTTCGAGTTGATCAGCGGGAAATCCTGCGGGATGTCGGGCATCGTCAGCGCTTGCGGCAGCGAATTCTTGTCGGCGCCGGCCGTGTGCGACTGCGCGACGATCTGACGGATGTCCGCGCGGGTCCAGCGCATCGTGAAGTTGCCTTCGGGGTCGTATGCCTGCTGCGTGTGAGGCGTCGGCGTGGGAGCGCCGGCGGTCTGCGCATGCGCAGCGGACGCGAAGGCGGCCAGTGCGGCGCCGGCGAACAGCAAACGTTTGGCCGCGGTCGAACGGCAAAAAGGAAAATAGGTCATCTCGGCGTTGTTTCCATTGACGGTGAAAAGGAACGGCTGAAGTGGTGTCGACATCCAAACCGGTTTGGATGCTATTTCAAACCGGTTTGGACGTCAAAAGATAAATATTTGACGGTAATAACTACCATTCGGAAATAATTGCCTCAAAACGGCATGGACCGATGGAAAACACAATGCGAGGAGCGACGTGAAGGTGAATCTGAAGGCGTTGTCGGACGCGCTCGGGCTGTCGCGCACGACGGTCAGCCGTGCGCTGAACGGCTATGACGACGTGAGCGAGGCGACCCGCGAGCGCGTGATGAAGGCCGCGCGCGAACTCGGCTATGTCGCGGATCCGACCGCGCGGCGGCTGGCGACGGGGCGCTCGGATGCGATCGGCATCGTGTACCCGTTCGGCGTGGGCGATCTCGGTGATCCGCGCTTCGGCGAAGTCGTCGCGGGCATCACCGAGCGGCTCGCCGAACGCAATCTCGACTTCATCATCGCGGCCGCGCGGCCGAACGCCGAGCTGGACACGTATCGACGGCTCGTCGACGGCAAGCTCGTCGACGGGCTGATCGTCGCGCGCACGCAGGTCGACGATCCGCGCCTCGCGTACCTGCGGTCGAGCGCGTTTCCATACGTCGCGTATGGCCGCACGCAGGCCGCCGAGCCTTACGCATGGTTCGATTTCGACAACGAGGCGGGCGCACGCGATGCCGTGCGGCGCCTGATCGGCTTCGGTCATCGCCGCATCGCGATGATCAGTGCGCCGCTGTCGCTCAATTTCGCGATGCAGCGTCGCGCCGGCTATCTCGCGGCGCTGCGCGAAGCCGGCATCGAACCCGATCCGGCGCTGCTGGTCGAGTGTCCGTTTACGTGCGACGGCGGACAGCAGGGCGCGCAGGCGCTGCTCGCGCGGGCCGAACGGCCGACGGCGCTGCTCGTCGACAACAATATCGCGGGCGGCGGCGCGTTCCGCGCGCTGGTCGACAGCGGCTTGCGCCTGGGGCGGGACATCTCGTTGATCGTCTATGACGGCGTGCCGTCGGACGTTGCGCATCCGTACCGGGTGACGGCAGTGGTGCAGCCGACCGGACACGCGACCGGACGTGCGCTGGCGGACTTGATGCTGGGGCTGCTCGCGGACGGCGCGCGCGGCCAGCGGCTCGAAATGCCGGTGATCGAGGCCGGCGATACGGACGGACCGCCGCACGGCTAGCCGATGCGGTGGCGCGAACGGAGCGCGAGCGGCGACGAACGTTGCGCGGCGCGCCGCCGCCGCAAAAGCCATGACGCCGACAGGGCCGAATGCGGCGTCACTAGACGACCGGTCTAATCCGGGGATATCATCCGGTCTCAATGAATGCGACGCCGCTCCTGACGCGCAACCCGGACGCGAAAATGCCATCTCGCGCCGCCATGCTGGTCGTGCAGGAGACGTCGTCTTTTTTCGAGCGTCTTCTAGACGACTGGTCTAATAGGCGCGAGCAACATTTTCGATCCGTGGCCGGCACGTTGACGCGTGCCAGCGGACTAACCGGCAGGCGCGTCGTCGTCGCCGGCACGCGGCGTGCGTCACGCTGGCTGCCGCCCGCGACGCGGCCCGTTCCCCCATTTCGAAGGAGTGTCTGATCATGAAGATTCTGGTTGTCCTGACCTCGCACGACACGCTCGGCGACACCGGCAAGAAAACCGGCTTCTGGCTCGAGGAACTGGCCGCGCCGTACTACGCGTTCAAGGATGCGGGCGTCGAACTGACGCTCGCGTCGCCGAAGGGCGGCCAGCCGCCGCTCGACCCGAAAAGCAGCGATCCGGCCGCGCAAACCGACGCGACGCGCCGCTTCGACGCGGATCCGGCCGCCAAGGCCGAGCTCGCCGCCACGCGCAAGCTCGCCGACGTGTCGGTCGACGAGTACGACGCGGTGTTCTATCCGGGCGGACATGGCCCGCTGTGGGATCTCGCCGAGGATCTGCATTCGATCGGCCTGATCGAGCGCGCGCTGTCGGCCGGCAAGCCGGTCGCGGCCGTGTGCCACGCGCCGGGCGTGCTGCGCCACGTGAAGGAGCCGAACACCGGCGAGTCGGTCGTGCGCGGCAAGCGCGTGACGGGCTTCACCAACAGCGAGGAAGCGGCCGTCGAGCTGACGGAAGTGGTGCCGTTCCTCGTCGAGGACATGCTGAAGACCAACGGCGCGCAGTTCGAGCGCAGCGCCGACTGGGCGCCGCATGTCGTCACCGACGGGCTGCTGATCACGGGGCAGAACCCCGCGTCGTCGGAGCCCGCGGCCGCGGCGCTGCTCGCGAAGCTCGGCCGTCAGTAAGCCGCCCCGGCGCCGGCACGACCGGCGCCAGGCCGTTTCCGTCGTCGGGCGCGACCCGTCCGGCGCCGATCCGAATCGTTTCGCCGTGCACACCGCACGGCGGGTCATCCCGTCGTTTCGCAGAACCAAGCAAAGGAGTGGTGGATGTCTGCCCTGTTCGAACCGTTCAAACTCAAGGACGTCACGCTGCGCAACCGCATCGCGGTGCCGCCGATGTGCCAGTATGTCGCCGAAGACGGCGTCGTCAACGACTGGCATCACGTGCATCTGGCCGGCATCGCGCGCGGCGGCGCGGGCCTCGTGATCGCGGAGGCGACGGCCGTGTCGCCGGAAGGCCGCATCACGCCGGGCTGCGCCGGGCTGTGGACCGACGCGCAGGCCGAGGCGTTCGCGCCGTCGGTCGCGGCGATCAAGGCGGCCGGTTCCGTGCCGGGCATCCAGATCGCGCATGCGGGCCGCAAGGCGAGCGCGAACCGTCCGTGGGAAGGCGACGACCATATCGCCGACGGCGACCCGCGCGGCTGGCAGACCATCGCACCGTCGGCGGTACCGTTCGGCGCGCACCTGCCGAAGACGCCGCGCGCGATGACGCACGACGACATCGCCCGCGTGCAGGCCGACTTCGTCGCGTCGGCGAAGCGCGCCCGCGACCTCGGCTTCGAATGGCTCGAACTGCACTTCGCGCACGGCTATCTCGGCCAGAGCTTTTTCTCCGTGCATTCGAACCAGCGCGACGACGAGTACGGCGGTTCGGCGGAAAACCGCGGCCGGTTCCTTGTCGATACGCTGAAGGCCGTCCGTCAGGTCTGGCCGGAGCACCTGCCGCTGACCGCGCGCCTCGGCGTGCTCGAATACGACGGCCGCGATGAAGAAACGCTGGCCGAATCGATCGCGCTCACACAGCGGATGAAGCAGGAAGGCCTCGACATGCTGAGCGTGTCGGTCGGCTTTTCGACGCCTGAAGCGCGGATTCCGTGGGGCCCGGCGTTCCTCGCGCCGATCGCGGAACGCGTGCGCCGCGAGGCTGGCCTGCCGGTGTCGTCCGCGTGGGGGATCGATACGCCGCAACTGGCCGAGCGCGTCGTCGCCGAACAGCAGCTCGACCTCGTGATGGTCGGCCGCGCGCATCTGGCCGATCCGCACTGGCCGTACTACGCGGCCAAGCAGCTCGGTGTCGAGCGTCCGTCGTGGACGCTGCCCGCGCCGTACGCGCACTGGCTCGAACGCTACCGCGTCGCCGACAAGGTGGCCTGAGCCACGCGTTGCACCGCACGGCGGTGCCGCGTTCGCGGCATGGATTTGACGATGCTTGGCAGTGCGTGCGCATGCCGTTGCGGCGCCGATGGATAGAATGGCGGTTCGTACAGGTTTCCGGCCTGCACGAACCGCCATTTTTTCATTTCGACCGAGGTGCCATGCGCGCACATGTCTCGCCCTCCCAGGATTCCGCCGTGCGGCCGCGCGCGCAGCAGATCGCCCGCGCCGTGCTGTATGCGGCGCTGCTGGTGCTCGCGCTGTGGGTGATCCGCGATTTCCTTCCCGCCGTCGCGTGGGCATGCGTGATTGCGATCGCGTTGTGGCCGTTGCTGAAACGCTTCGAATCCCGTCGCTGGTTTCGCGACCGGCCGACCCTGATCGCGACCGCGATCACCGCGAGCGTGTCGCTGCTGGTCGTGCTGCCGGTCGCGATCGCGCTGGGGCAGGCGATCGCGCAGGCGCACGACCTGCGCATCTGGCTGCAATCGATCCAGGACAACGGCATTCCGCTGCCGGACGTCGTCAGCCGGTTGCCGTACGGTGCCGCGCAGGTCACCGAGTGGTGGCAGGCCAATCTCGGTCATCCGCTGCACGCGGGCACCGCGATGCATGGCGCGAGCGGCGAGAAGTTCATCGCGTTCGGCCGGCAGTTCGGCACGAAGCTCGCGCATGCGCTGTTCGAGTTCGGCTTCATGCTGGTCACGCTGTTCGTGATCATGCGGGCCGGCCACAAGTTGTCGGGCGCGTTGCTGCAGGGCGCAGGGCGCGCGTTCGGCCGCGGCGGCGCGGATCTGATCGAACGGATGGTCGCGGCCGTGTACGGCACGGTGACGGGGCTGGTCGTCGTCGGGTTGGGCGAGGGCGCCTTGCTCGGCGTCGCGTACGCGCTCGCGGGCGTCCCGCATGCGGCGCTGCTCGGTCTCGTCACGGCCGTCGCCGCGATGCTGCCGTTCTGCGCGCCGATCGTGTTCTGCGGCGCGGCGCTGTGGCTGTTCGTGCAGGGCGCGACCGCGTGGGCCGTCGTGGTGCTGGTGCTCGGCTTCGTGGTCGTGTTCGTCGCCGAGCATTTCGTGCGGCCGGTGTTGATCGGCAGCTCGACCCGCCTGCCGTTCCTGCTCGTGCTGTTCGGTATCCTCGGCGGCGCGGAGACGTTCGGCCTGATCGGGTTGTTCGTCGGCCCGGCGCTGATGACCGTGCTGACGATGCTGTGGACCGAATGGGTCGCTTGACGGCCATGCGCGTTTCGCCGATTCGGAACATCGGCGCGGCGCCATTGACGCGTGTGCGGGCCCGCACGGGGCTGCAACGGTTCGCGACGATCGGGCGGGTGGCGGATTGCGTAGAGCAGGGCGTCGGACACAAGTCTCTACATTTCTTTTCGATCCGGACCCAAAGGTCTAGTAGCATGGGGCTTTCGATCACGCCGGCATGGCGCAGCAGATTTCACCAAGCATGCGATTGATTCCGATGTCCCGCCCCGCCGTGACGCTGTCCCTGGCCGCCAGCTGCCTGATGCTGCATGGCTGCGCGTGGTTCGACTCGTGGCTGCCGTTCTCGTATTCGCGCACGCCGCTGGCGAGGGCCGCGTCGCGGCACGGCGCGACGCGCGCCGACGTCGTCCGTGCCGGCGGCAACCCGCGCAGCGTGTGGATGGTCCGCAACGGCAGCGGCGTCTGCTACAACTACTTCATCGAGCACGGCAACGATCACCGTACTTTCTTCGTCGTGTTCGACAACGCCGGTGCCGTCACGCAACACGGCTTCGATACCTGCATGGACGCCGACCGCAAGGGCACGCTCCAGCCGGGCAAGAGCGCGTCCCGATAGCGCGGCGGCGGGCCGCCGCGGCTGCCGTGCCCGTCGTCCGGGCCATCCGCGCCGTCAAGCGATCGTGTCGAGCACGCCGCCGTCGGCGCGCAGCGCCGCGCCCGTCGTCGCCGAAGCCTGCGGCGAGCATACGTACACCACCAGATTCGCGATTTCCTTCCGCTGCGCCGGCCGCCGGATGATCGACGTCGCGTGCACGCTGCGCATGAAATCCATCGACGCGTCTACAGACTTCGCGTTTGATCCCGCGTGCCGCGGCCACCGCTTTGCGGTGGCCGCGATCATTCTGAAACCTTCTATAACGATTGCCCATATACGTATGACCGGCTGCTCGCGGACGGCATGGGAGCGTCGCGTCATATCGGCGTCCGGCCCATAGGCGTTTCTCTGCCGGTGTGTTTCACTCGCGAACATCCGACGGCACGGTTTTCCCGATATGGATGTGCTCGTGAACGCCAAAACTAGTGCGGTGGTGACCAGCGGCGGCGCATCGATGACCATCGAGAACGGCAATGTCGTCTTCAACTGTCGGGGTGAATTCCGTATCCGGGCGGCTTCGTTCACGTTCGAAGGGCCCGGCAAGACGTCCATCAGCCTGCCGCAACTGCCGGTGAGCGACTACCAGCCCAGCGCCAAATACAGCCACACACAGTAACGATCATGATCATCAGCCCCCCGTTTCTGCCCGAAGCCGGTCTTGCGGCCCCGACCGGGATGAACCCCGATCCGATGATGGATGCGGTAGACAAGTTCGAATGCGACCACGGCGTCTATCCGATTGCCTTCGATCGCCGCTGGCATTGCGGCGTGCATCTTCAGCCCGATACGAAGGGCAAGGTGCACGCGATTGCCGACGGCGAGGTCGTCGCCTATCGCGTCTGTCAGCATGGGATTGACGGCGGCGTGAGCCATACGGGATTTGTGTTGCTCAAGCATACGACCGAGACTGGAGAAGGCCGCACGCTGACGTTTTATTCACTCTACATGCATCTGCTGCCGCTGGCGGAGTATCTGCAGCACAGTGCGAACGCCAAGGATATGCCTGAGTTCCTGCAGATGCCGACCGGTTCGGTGAACAAGGGGGCGGTGACGCCGGCGGTCTCGGGGGAGGGCAAGAAGGTCCGGCGCAAGGACGTGTTGGGGTGGCGTGGCGAATATGAGGGTATGCCGCATTTGCATTTCGAAATTTTCATGTTGCCGGCGGATTTCGATGCGTATTTCGGGCGCACGCAACTGGGTAACAGTACGCCCACCCCGCCAACCGGAACGGACTGGTGGGGGCATGCGTATTTCGTCATTCCGGCAGGTAGCCGGTTTCGCCGTTTGCCTGAGAAGGCCGATGCCCGCAACAAGTTGCATGGGATTGAATTCAAGCCAGGTCAAGAGGGCTCGAACTCCCTGCCGTTGCTCGTTGAGACCTACTTCAGCGTCGGCTCGAAATACACCAATGTCTGGAGCCTGGCGCAAGACGGCACTCGCACGCTGCTCACGCCGCAACCCGTCGAGGAAAAGGACTACGAATACGACCTGTACAAGCGTGCGACGGCGCTTTATCCGTCTTGTCCAAGCGACGGCTACGAGCTGCTGCGTTTTGGTCGCATCCTGTCTCCATCCCAAACTCTGGCGGCAAATGCGCGCGCGACGTGGATGCAGGTCAACTGGGCGGCAGACAAGGTTGGCTACATCGATATCAATGATTCAAGTATCCACAAGTTCTCCGATGCGGACTTCCTGTCTTCCGTGGGTTGGCAGAAAGTCAGTGAGGGCAATACGCCGTTCAGCAGTGACGGACTGTGCGATGTGGACGCGCTGAAGAAGATGCTCAACGATGCTGCTTCGCACGAAGTGTCAGCGGTGACAGGGGAGACGCCGGAAGATCACAAGACGAGAGTGCTGTCTGCGTATGTAAAGGGTCATGCGCAGGTACGGCGGCAGTTGCGCGGCCTTGTCTGTCACGCGCCGAGCGAGTGGGATAGTACGAACAACGGGGGACGCTATGTGAGGCTGCTTGACGAGGGCGGCTTCTACCACGGTAATGAGAAGGGCTACAAGGATTTCATGAAGTACCTGAAGGAGGTTCAGTTTTGGGACAGAACGGGACTTCCTGCGGGGCAGAAGCTGTGGTTTTTCCATCCGCTTGAGTTCATTCGGAATTTTAGAAGGTGCGGTTGGTTGGGTAAAGATGAGTTTTCGCAAATCTATTCTGAGTCTAATTACATATCGGTACGGAAGGCTGGTGAGCAATATCGAGAGCTGTATAGAGGTTCGGTAAGCCGGGTCGCGAGAAAGTATGGTATTGTAAATTCAATTCGCATCTCTCATTTTTTAGGGCAGGTCGCAGTCGAGTCATATTATATGATGGCGGTTCGTGAGGCCAGCATTGCGGTCCCTGTTGCTGTTAGGGATAGTCACGAATCGATTGCGATAGAGTTGGGTGGCTATTTGAATGCACCGGCGAGATTTGTTTCGTATTTTCATGGTTATGAAAATAGCATTAGATTGGGGAATACTGGTTCTGGTGATGGGGTTAAGTTTCGAGGGCGAGGATTCAAGCAGCTTACTGGGCGATATAACTATTCCGAATATTGGGTGTTTAGGGGTTGGCTTGATGGGAATTCATATGATCGTGCATGGTTCAGTAAAAAGCCGCCCGGCGATGGTCCGGTTATAACAAATCCCGAGCGGGTAGGGAATGATAGCTACTCTTGCGTAGATACTGCTGGCTTCTTTTGCGTCCGATATCCAGTCGAAAAGACCGCAGACATCGGAATGTCAAAATTGGCATCGCGCGCTGTAAGCAGGATTATTAACCCATACGACATTAATAGTCTGCCGTTGCGTTGGGCTGAGACGCAAATGGCGTATCAGATATTGGGGGATAAGGTATGAGGAAATGTGTTGCGTTTATTTTGTTTGCACTTTTATTGTCGGATGCATGTGCGAAGGTTGTTAGGTCTTGCGATGGAAGGTATTCGGCACAGATCCTCGGTCCGTCCGAATTGGTCGTTAAGCGAGGTGGAAGGAAAGTTGGAATAGTTAAAATCGATCATCATATTGAGGGCGGTGCTTTTTCTTTGGATGGGAGAAGTTTGATTGTTTATGGAATGCCAAACAAGGTGGATCTTCGCGGCCCTCAGGCTACATTTATTTCAATTTATATTTTAAAGCCGACGCTGCGCGCGATTATGAAGAGAACGTATGGTGGTGGAATATATGATGTTGCGATTGGTTCTGATCAAAAATCGATATTTGTGTCTAGTCGTTTTGGGTTTGATGTTATAGATATAAGGAATATGAAAATTAGCTCGTTTGATCCGATTTCGGAGCCACAGTTTTCAAGGCAGAAATGTAAGTTTGGCGACTGACTTTGAGGCAGTTGCAAAATTTCTCGTCCGCGCCAGCGAAGCCACCTGCAGCTTAACATGGGCGATATTCATGAGCGGGTCGCGTGCTCCGCAAGGGCGACGATGCGACTTGTGCCCTTTCTGCCATCATCGACGAAGGCGTCGCCAAGTTTCCTGATCGCGACAATAAACCATTCGCGCTGGACGGACTTTCTTGCGTATGTGGCGGTCAGCTGATCTTGTTTCTGCCGAATTTTCAATTCGGCTAATGCGGGTCGACCTATCACAGATTTCAGCGGCCAGGAGCGATCCATAACAAAGAGGTTGCTGGCGAGAATATACAGTTGCCTAATGGTCCTCGTTTCGGTAGCCCTGGGTTAATTCACCAACTTCGAGAAAGGGTTCGAAAGGTGCTTAAGAATAAATATCCTATCAGTCCGCAGATAAAATGAATGATGTGGCGGGGCAGCGCAACCAACCATTGCCGATTGAGCGGTGGCGTGCCGCCCGGTTTGACGCCCGCGACTTGGCAGGCGTTCGGGGGGAACTGAATGGCAAACGCAATCCGTAGACTGACCCGCCCTCCCGACGTCACCGTAAGCGCCCGCCGTGCCTAGGCGATCGTGTCAACCACCCCGCCGTCGACGCGCAACGCCGCGCCTGTCGTCGCCGACGCCTGCGGCGAGCAGACGTACACGACGAGATTCGCAACTTCCTCCGTCGTCGCCGGCCGCTGGATGATCGAGCTCGCGCGCTCGCTGCGCACGAAATCCACCGCGACATCGTCGATGCTGCGGCCCGTTTCCTCGGCTGTCGCCTTCAGCATCGCCCGCACGCCTTCCGACATCGTCGGCCCCGGCAGCACCGAATTGACGGTCACGTTGGTGCCGGCCGCGACCTTCGCGAGGCCGCGCGCGATCGCCAGTTGCGCGGTCTTCGTGAACCCGTAGTGAATCATGTCGACCGGGATGTTCAGGCCCGATTCCGACGAAATGAACACGATGCGGCCCGTGTTGCGCTCGAGCATGCCCTTCAGGTAGTGACGCGCGAGACGCACGCCGGACATCACGTTCATCTGGAAGTAGTGCGTCCATTCGTCGTCGTCGATGTCGAAGAACGCCTTCAGCCCGTAGATGCCCGCATTGTTGACGAGGATGTCGGCCTCCGGCGTGTGCTGCGTGATGCGCGCGGCGCCGGCGGCGTCGGACAGGTCGGCGGCGACGCCGTCGACGTCCGCGTCGGGTACCGCGGTGCGCAGCAGCCCGAGCGCGGCTTCGACCGACTTGTCGCTGCGTCCGTTGACGACGACGCGGGCGCCCGCGTGCGCGAGCCCTTCGGCGATCGCCAGCCCGATGCCGGCGGTGGAAGCGGTGACGACCGCGGTCTTGCCTGTCAGATCGATGTGCATGAGCGTACCGGTTGGAAGAGGGAACGGAACCCGCCGCGTGTGCCGCGGCGGCCGAATTCAAAGCTTAGGCGATCCGGCCGCGAAGCGTCGGCACGCGGTTGCATCGCGCCGCGCAGTCTTGTACGGTGTGCGTTCGCCGTCCGTTTCCGGGAGCCTGTCGCGTGAGCCGTTCCGCCCACACCATCGCCGTGCCGTCGCCGTTCTGGCGGGATGCCGCGCTGCCGTTCATCGAGGCGCGCACCGTCGACGACGGGCGGACGATCTGCTACGCGAAGCACACGCACGACACGTTTTCGCTCGGCGCGATCGTCGGCGGCACGAGCACCTACCTGAACGGCGCGACGAAGGAGCAGGTCGGGCGCGGCGTGCTCGTGATCATCGATCCGGAGCAGGTGCATGCGTGCAATCCGTACGGCCCCGACGCGTGGGCATACCGGATGGTCTACGTGGACGTGCCGTGGCTCACGCGTCTGCAGCATTCGCTCGGGCGCGATCCGAACAGCGATTTTCACGGGTTTTCGCCGAAGTTGACGCAACGGCTCGACCTGTTCGCGCAGTTCGGCGGCTTTTACCGCACGCTGGTGGCGCCCGGCGTCGATCCGCTCGGCAAGGAAAGCGCGGCGGTCGAATTCTTCACGCGGCTGCACGGCGCGCTCGATCGCGAACTGCCCGGCGCCGCGCGGCGCGGGGCCGACAACGCGAAGCTCGCGCGGGCGGCCGACTACATCGCCGCGCATTGCCGTCAGGCCGTCACGCTCGATGCGATCTGCGCGGCCGCCGACCTGTCGCCGTCCTACCTGATCCGCGCGTTCAACGCCCGCTACGGGATGACGCCGCACGCGTTCCTGATCGACCGCCGCGTGCAGTACGGCCGCGCGGAGTTGCGCCGCGGCCGGCCGATCGCCGATGTCGCGCTCGATGCGGGCTTCGCGGACCAGGCGCATTTCCAGCGCGCGTTCCGGCGCATCGCGGCCGCCACGCCCGGGCAATATCGAAGCGCCGCGAGCTGACTGCGGGAAGGGCGGGCCGGTGCCGAAGACGGCCTGCATCATCGGTCATTTGCGCGTCATCCGCCGCAATCACCCGTGTCGAATTGCCGACGCTAGATATCGAGCAGATAAAGCGCGCTGCCCGCGAGCAGCAGTGCCATCGCGCGGTTGAACAGCCGCATCCGCCGCGCATTCGCGAGCCGATGCCGCAGCGACGCACCCGCATACGCCCAGCATGCGATCGACGCAAAGCAGATCACCAGATACAGCGCCGCGAATTGCCAGACCTGCGCGCGGTCGCCGTCGGCCGCATACGCGCCCATCGCGGCCACGCACGCAAGCCATGCCTTCGGATTCAGCCACTGCATCGCCGCGCCGGCCGCCGCCGACGGGCCGGCGGCGGCCGGCGCGTCCGGGTCGGCCGGGTCGGCCGACAGCCGGCCGTCGTCGAGCGCGAGCCGCAGCGCGAGATAAAGCAGGAACGCGATGCCCGACCATTGGGCGGCGGTCGTCAGCATCGGCCAGCGCGCGAGCGCCGCGTGCAGCCCGAGGCCGATCAGCAGGAACAGCGCGACGAAGCCGAGCGTGGCGCCGGCCGCATAGCGCAGGCTTGCGCCGAGACCGTGGCGCGCGCCCGCGCTGAGCGCGACGATGTTGACGGGACCGGGTGTGATCGACGACGCCAGCGCGAACGCGGCCATCGAAACCAGCATGCTCATCAGGTGTCTCCATGCGAATGTCAAAGTCGCATCGAGACTAAAGAAGCCGCGCGTCCCCGTATTGAAGAAAACTGCCCTCGGCGGCGCGGCCGCCGTCAGTGCAATGCGCGCGGTGCGGACGCGGGCTGCAGTGCGTGCGGGTCGTTGGCGTCGGCCGGGCGCGGCGGGCCGCCGCTGCACGGTTGCGTCGACACCGAGAAGCCGAACGTATTGATGCCGCCCGAACACGCGACGAACACGCTGCCGCCGTGCATCTCCGCGACCGCCTTGACGATCGACAGCCCGAGCCCGTGGTTCTCCTTGCTGTTCGCGCGCGCTTCCTCGAGCCGGTAGAAGCGCTCGAACACGTGCGCGCGCTGCACGGGATCGATCGGCTCGCCGGGGTTCGCGACCGACACGTCGACGAGCGTGTCGCGCGGCGTGATCGTCACGTTCAGTGTCGCGCCGGGCGCCGAATGCTGGATCGCGTTGATCAGCAGGTTGGTCATCGCGCGGCGGAACAGCGACGGATCGACGGCCGCGCGCGCATCGCCGTGCAGTTCGGCGTGCAGTTGCGCTTCGTCGAGCGGAATCTCGAGGAAGTCGAGCATGCGCCGCACTTCGTCGGCGAGCGACACGTGCTTCAGGTCGGTCGCGCGTTCGCCGCGATCGCTGCGCGACAGGAACAGCATGTCGTTGATGATCACGCGCAGCCGTTCGAACTCTTCGAGGTTCGACTGCAGCGTCTGGCGCATCCGGTCGACCGAGCGGTCGCGGCTCGTCAGCGCGACCTGGGTCTGGCCGATCAGGATGCTGATCGGCGTGCGCAACTCGTGCGCGACGTCCGCATTGAATGCCTCGAGCCGCGCATAGGTCTGCTGGATGCGCTCGAGTGCGCCGTTGAACGATGCGGCGAGATCGCGCAGCTCGGTCGGCAGCGCGTCGGTCTGCAGCCGCTGGCGGCGGTTGGTGGCGCTGACGGCCGTCGCGTCCTGCGACAGCCGTTCGAGCGGCGCGAGCCCGAAGCGCGCGACCGCGCGGCTCAGCAGCAGCGTGATGACGGTGGCGATCGCGATCAGCGCGGCGAGCGTCCACACGAAACGGCGCAGCATCCGCTGCGTGCGCTCGCACGACGACGCGACGATCAGCTTCAGGTCGGGCCGCTCGCCGCTGCCGGCGATCGGGACGGTCTTCGTCATCACGTCGTAGCTGCTGTGATTGAGCGCGTACTGCTGGAACGCACCGAACGGTTCGCCGACGGGCACGCCGTCGACCGGGTGGCCGAAGCGGAAGTCGGCGTCGGGGCTGTCGACCTGGTAGCGCGTCGACCCGTCGGGCGGTTCGAGGTCGGCGAGCTTCTCCTGCATCAGGCGGCCGCGCGCGGCCGTGGTCGCGTGCGACACGATCATCTGCGCGACCTTGGCGCGCGTGTCGATCGTCGCGCGCAGTTCGGCGAACAGCTGGCGCTCCATCATCACGAACAGCCCGCAGCCGACCAGCGTGAACACGAGCAGCGACACGATGCCGAACATCGCCGACAGGCGCAGGGTGATCGAGCGTTTCATGCGTGCCTCTCGCTGTCGGCGTCCTCGCGCGCCTCGAGCACGTAGCCCATCCCGCGGATCGTGTGCAGCAGCTTCTCCGCGAACGGGCCGTCGAGCTTCGCGCGCAGGCGCTTGATCGCCGTCTCGACGACGTTCGCGTTGCTGTCGAAGTTCACGTCCCATACGAGTTCGGCGATGGTCGTTTTCGACAGCACCTCGCCGCTGCGCCGCGCGAGCACGCCGAGCAGCTGGAATTCCTGCGCGGTCAGGTCGAGGCGCGTGCCGTCGCGGGTCGCGCGGCGGCCGATCAGGTCGACGCGCAGGTCGCCGATCGAGATCAGCGTCGATTCCTGCACGCGCGCGCGGCGCGTGAGCGCGCGCAGCCGCTCGATCAGCTCGAGGAACGAGAAAGGCTTGGTCAGGTAGTCGTCGGCGCCGCCGCGCAGCCCGCGCACGCGGTCGTCGACGCGGTCGCGCGCGGTCAGCATGATCACGGGCGTCTGCTTCTGCGCGCGCAACGCGCGCAGCACGCCGAAGCCGTCGAGTTTCGGCAGCATCACGTCGAGCACGACCACGTCGTAGTCGAATTCGACGGCTTTCCACGCGCCGTCCTCGCCGTCGAGCGCGGTGTCGACGACCCAGCCTTCCTCGGTCAGGCCGCTCTTCAGGTATTCGACGACTTTCGGTTCGTCTTCGACGATCAGGACTTTCATAGGCTTGGTTCGCGTAACCGGGTTAGGGGGCGACGCCCGCGGCGGGCTGCGGGCCGGCCGCCGCGACGTCGGCCGGCGCGGTGCCGCCGGTCGCACCGGCGTCCCAGCCGCCGCCGAGCGCCTTGGCGAGAAACACGACGAGTGCCGCGCGCTGGCCCTGGATCTGCACGGCCTGACGCTCGCTCGTCAGCAACTGCTGCTGGGCCGTCAGCACGTCGATGAACGGCGTCAGGCCGCCAGCGTAGCGGTCCTGCGCGAGCGATACCAGCTTGCGCGCGTCGTCGACGGCCGCCGACGCCTGCCGTGCGGCTTGCGCCAGCACCGACAGGCCCGTCACCGCATTCTGCACCTCCTGGAATGCGGTGAGCACGGTCTGCCGGTAATTGGCCTGCGCGGCCACGTAGCCTGCCTGCGCGAAATCGACGCCGGCCTTCAGCTTGCCGCCTTCGAACAGCGGCTGGCTGACCGACGCGCCGACCGACCACAGCAGCGCCGGCACGGTGAACAGGCCCGAGAAGCGCGTCGCGTCCCAGCCGATGTCCGGCGACAGCGCGATGCGCGGGAAATAGGCGGCGCGCGCGACGCCGATCTGCGCGTTCGCGGCGGCCATCGCGCGCTCGGCCGACGCGACGTCAGGGCGCCGCTGCAGCAGGTCGCTCGGCATCCCGGCCGGCAGCGCGGGCGCGTTGATCGGCACCACGCGCGGCGGCAGCGAGAACGCGGGAGCCGGCGTGCCGACCAGCGTCGCGATCGCCGTCTCGACCTGCGCGCGCTGCTGGATCAGCAACTGCGCCTGCGTGCGCGTCGCATCGAGCTGCGCGCGTTGCTGCAGCAGGTCGAGGCCGGACACCGCGCCGAGGTCGTGGCGCGCGCTCACGTAGTCGAGCGCCTTCTGCTGCAGGTCGATCGAGCGCTTGACGACGTCGATCTCGGCGTCGAGCTCGCGCAGCGCGAAGTAGCTGGACGCGAGATCGGCGCTCAGCACGAGGCGTGCGTTCGCGAAATCGTCGCGCGCCTGCTCGGAACTGGCCTGCGCGGATTCGACGCTGCGCCGCACGCGGCCGAACAGGTCGAGTTCGTAGCTGACGCTCGCGCCGACCTGGATATCGTTCTGCACGGTCGACATGCTCTTCGTCGCGTAGTTGGTCTGCGGCCGGTCGGCGGAGATCTTGAAGCGCTGGCCGCTCGCGTTCAGGCCGACGGCCGGATACTGCGCCGACGCGACCGACGCGAGCGTCGCCTTCGCCTGGTCGTAGCGCGCGGCGACGGCCTTCAGGTTCTGGTTGTTGCGCAGCGCGTCGGCTTCCAGCGCGTCGAGCTGCGCGTCGCCGAACGCGCTCCACCAGGCCGGATCGAGCGGCGCACGGGCCGGTGCGGCCGGGTGCCAGTATGCGTCGGCCGGGTCGAGCCGCCACGCGGCCGGCGTCTCGACGGCCGGGCGCCGGTAGTCGGGGCCGACCGTGCAGCCGGCGAGGGCCGCGATCGCGACGATGGTTGCGACGGCCGCGGGGCGCAGGCGGGCGCGCATCGCGCTCACGACTTCGCTCCCGCGGCCGCGGAGGCCGGCTTCACGGCGGGCGGCGCCTGCACGACGACCGCGTCGCCGTTCGCGAGCGCGTCGCCCGGGTTCGCGACGAGGCGGTCGTTCGGCGTGAGCGGGCCGTCGACTTCGAGCGTCTGCCCGATCGTGCGCACGACCGTCACCGCTTTCAGGCGCACCCGGCCGTTCGTGTCGACGGTCGCGACCGTCGGCCCTTCGGCGCGGAACAGCAGCGTGTTGGCCGGAATCTGCAGGCGGCCGACCGGCGTCATCGGCAGCGTCGCCTGCACGTAGGCACCGGGCAGCAGCCGGCCGTCCGGGTTCGGCAGCGTGATCTCGATCTGCAGCGAGCGGGTCGCGACGTCGATCGCCCGGGACGTGCGCGTGACCGTGCCGTCGAAGGTCTGGCCGGGCAATTCGGCCTGAGCGACGCTCACGTGCTGGTCGACTTTCACCTGCTGCGCATAGGCCTGCGGCACCTGCACGTACAGGCGCAGCCGGTCGGCCTGCACGACCGTGAACAGCGAGCGGCCCGCGTTGCCGGAATTGACGAGGTCGCCGACGTCGACGTTGCGCTGCGTGACGATCCCGTCGATCGGCGCGACGATGCGCTGGAAGCCCTTCAGTTCGGTGAGCCGGCGCATGTTCGCATCGGCCGCCGCGAGGTTCGCGGTGCCCTGGTTGAACGCGCCTTGCCGGTCGTCGAGTTCCTGCTGCGACACCGCATCGCGCTGGCGCAGCTGCTGCGCGCGGTCGAACGACGTCTTCGCGAGCGCGAGCGCGGCCTGCGCCTGCTGGCGCTGCGCGGTGGCCTGCGCGAGTTCCTGGTTCAGCTCGGGCGTGTCGAGTTCGGCGAGCAGCTGGCCTTGCTTCACGTGCGCGCCGATGTCGGCCTGCCAGCGCAGCACGTAGCCGCTCGCACGCGCATAGATGGGGGCCTCGACGAAGCCGCGCAGCGTGCCGGGCAGCGTCAGCTTGCCGCCGGTGGCCGCGTCGACCGGATGCACGACGTTCACGTACTGGCGCGTGTTCTGCTCGGCCACCGCGTCGAGCCGGCCGCGGTTCAGCACGTCGACGACGATCGTGCGCGCGGCGCCCGCGGCCAGCAGCACGCCGATCACGATCAGCACGACCCGCCCGCGCCGCGACACCGACGTGCGCGTCGGCAGGTGCATGCCGTGTTCGTCCACCTGGATGCCGACGGCGCTGTGATGTTTCTCTTCCATGAGTTGACCGGGTCTATAGGCTAGGGGCGAAAGTCAATGTCCGGCCTGGCGCGCGCGCCGGCGAGCCAGCCGCGCATGCACGCCGCCGAACACGAGCGGCACGAACAGCAGCGTCGAAACGGTGGCGAACAGCAGGCCGCCGATCACCGCGCGGCCGAGCGGCGCGTTCTGCTCGGCGCCTTCGCCGAGACCGAGCGCCATCGGCACCATCCCGATGATCATCGCGAGCGCCGTCATCAGCACCGGGCGGATCCGTGTCGCGCCGGCCTCCAGCGCGGCCGTGAGCGGCGGCGCGCCGGCCGCGAGGCGCTGGCGCGCGAACGACACGACCAGGATGCTGTTCGCGGTCGCGACGCCCACCGTCATGATCGCGCCCGTCAGCGCGGGCACGCTCAGGTGCGTGCCGGTGATGAACAGCATCCACGCGATGCCGGCGAGCGCGGCCGGCATCGCGCTGATGATGATCAGCGGATCGAGCCACGACTGGAAATTCACGACGATCAGCAGGTAGACGAGCACGATCGCCATCGCGACACCCGCGCCGAGGCCGAGATACGACGTGCGCATCGTCTCGACCTGGCCGCGCATCGTCAGGTCGGTGCCGCGCGGCAGCGTCGCGCGCGCGTCGGACACGATCCGGTCGATCTCGCCCGCGACCGCGCCGAGGTCGCGGCCCTCGACGCTCACGTACAGGTCGATCGCCGGGCGGATGTTGTAGTGCGTGATCACGGCCGGGCTCGCGACGGGATGGATCTGCACGAGGTTGCCGAGCAGTTGCAGCGGCATGCCCGTGCGGCCGCTCGCGGAAATCGGCGTGCCGAGCAGGTCGTCGATCGACGAGATGTCGTATTGCGGGGTCTGGATCTGCAGCGGGTACTGGACGCCCGTGCGCGGGTTGATCCAGAACGACGGTGTCGTCTGGGAACTGCCGGACAGCGAGATCAGCATGTTCTGCGCGACGTTCTGCGCGGAAAGGCTGAGCTGCTGCATGCGCGTACGGTCCATGTCGGCCACCAGGGTCGGTTCGTCGTTGCGCTGCAGCACGTGCACGTCGACGGCGCCGGGGATTTGCCTGATCTTCTTCATCAGGCTGCTCGCGATAGCCATGTTACTCGCGAGATCGTTGCCGAGCACCTGCACGTCGATCGCGGCCGGCTGACCGAAGTTGAGGATCTGCGTGATGATGTCCGACGGCTGGAAGAAGAATTCGACGCCCGGGAAGCGCTGCGGCAGCAGCGTGCGCAGCATCCGCACGTAGTGCTGGGTCGAGCGGTGGCCCGGCTTCAACGCGATCATCAGTTCGCCGTCGAGCGTGCCGATCGTGCCGCTGTTGCTGTACGACAGGTTGATGCCGCTCACCGGCAGCCCGAGGTTGTCGACGATCGCACCGAGCTCGCCGGGCGGCACGGCTTCGCGGATCACGCGCTCGACCTGGTCGGCGAGGCGCGCGGTTTCCTCGATCCGGTAGCCGGTCGGCGCGCGCATGTGCAGCCGGATGTTGCCGGAATCGGCATTCGGGAAGAAGTCGCGGCCGAGCACGAACACGAGGCCGGTCGACATCACGCAGAAGCCGAGGAAGCACGTCGCGTAGAAGCGGCGGCGCACCAGCAGGATGCTGAGCAGCACGATGTACCACGCGCGCAGCCGCTCGAACGCAGCGTTGAACGCGTGATGGATGCGCGCGAAGCGCGACGTCGAATGATCGGGGCCGGTGCTGGCCTGCCGCGGGCGGAACAGCAGCATCGCGAGCGTCGGCACGAGCGTGCGCGACAGCACGTAGGACGCGAGCATCGCGAACACCACGGCTTCGGCGAGCGGCACGAACAGGAAGCGCGCGACGCCCGTCAGGAAGAACATCGGCACGAACACGATGCAGATGCACAGCGTCGACACGAACGCGGGCACCGCGATCTCGCCCGCGCCTTCGAGAATCGCATCGTGCAAGTCCGTTCCGAGGTGCAAGTGCCGCTCGATGTTCTCGATCGTGACGGTCGCGTCGTCGACCAGGATCCCCACCGCGAGCGCGAGCCCGCCGAGCGTCATGATGTTGATGGTCTCGCCGAGCGCCGACAGCGCGATCAGCGACGTGAAGATCGACAGCGGAATCGAGATCGCGATGATCAGCGTGCTGCGCCAGTTGCCGAGGAACAGCAGGATCATCATCGCGGTCAGCACCGCGGCGATCAGCGCCTCGTGGATCACGCCCTGCACGGCGGCATTGACGAACACCGACTGGTCGAACAGCGGCGTGATCGTGAGCCCTTCGGGCAGCGTCGGGATCACCTTCGGCAGCAGTGCCTTCAGGTCCGACACGACCTTCAGCGTCGACGCGTCGCCGGTCTTCAGGATCGACATCAGCACGCCGCGCTGGCCGTTCTGGCGCACGACGTTGGTCTGCGGCGCGAAGCCGTCGCGCACCGACGCGACTTCGCGCAGGTAGGTCGTCGCGCCGTTGACGGTCTGGATCGGCAGGCTGTCGATGTCGGCGATCGTGTCGGCCGACGCGTTCGTGTCGATCCGGTATTCGGTCTGGCCCATCTTCGCGGTGCCGGTCGGCAGCACGAGGTTCTGCGCGTTGATCGAGTTGACGATGTCGGCGGGCGTGAGGCCTTTCGCGAGCAGCGCCTGCGGATCGAGGTCGATCGCCACCACGCGCGTGCGGCCGCCATACGGGAAAGGGATCTGCGCACCCGGGATCGTGATCAGTTGCGGACGCAGGAAGTTGAGCGCGATGTCGGCGAGCGACTGTTCGCTGAGCGTCTTGCTCGACAGCCCGAGCTGGATCACCGGAATGCTCGACGCGGAATACGTGATCACGAGCGGCGGCGTCGCCCCCTGCGGCATCTGCCGCACGATCGCCTGCGCGGACGACACCGTCTGCGCGATCGCCGTCTGCACGTTCGCGCCGGGCTGCAGGAACACCTTCACGACCGCGATGCCCGGCAGCGACGTCGACTCGATGTGCTGGATGTTGTTGACGGTCGTCGTCAGGATCCGTTCATGGACGGCCGTGATCCGGTTGGTCATCTCCGACGCGGAGAAGCCGTTGTAATTCCAGATCACGCTGATGACGGGAATGTTGACCGCCGGCAGCACGTCGACAGGCGTGCGCATCAGCGCAAGCGGGGTGGCCAGCACGATCATGATGGCCATCACGATGAACGTGTACGGGCGCCTGAGCGCGAGATTGACGATCCACATGGCGGCAGCGGGACAGGCGGTGATCAGGCGTCGGTGAAGGGAACCCGAATGATAGGCGTCGGGGCGGAACGGGTTACTGACGCGAAACTGGCGGGATTGTCAGGTTGGGGCGCGGTGATGACAGGCCGATTCATCGGATGAAACGCGAGCGGGTGCCGGCGCCCGGCAACGGCTGCCGCATCGCACGCGCGTGCCGCGGCGGCGGCGATTCCGTTCATCGGGCCTCGCTCAGATCTGCTCCATCCCGACCCGCGCGAGCGCGGCCAGATCGACGACCTCGATCTGGTTGTACGCGAGCCGCAGCACGCCGAGCTTCTCGAGTTGCTGCAGCGCCTGGTTGATCCGCTGCCGCGACACGCCGACGAGCATCCCCAGTTCCTCCTGCGAGATCGCGAGCGACGGGCCGGTGTCCGGGTACAGGGCGGGGTTGAACAGTTGCGCGAGCGCCTGCGCGACGCGCGCGTCGACGTCGAGCAGCCGGCTGTTCTGGATCGACGCGATGAATTCGCCCATCCGGTTGTTGAGCTGGTGGATCACGAAACGCGTGAACGGCAGGCTCGTGTCGAGCAGCGCATGGAACGTGTCGACCGGCACGAACAGCACGATCGAGCGCTGGACCGCGACGACTTCGTACTTGCGCAGCTCGCGCTTGATCACGCTGCCTTCGCCGAACCAGCCGCCCGACGGCACGCCGGAAAACGTGCAGCCGCGCCCCGACGCGTTGAAGATCGCCAGCTTCAGCAACCCGCGATGCACACCGATCCAGTATTCGGACGGCGCGAGCCGTTGCGCGATCACGTCGCCGGCCTCGCGCTGCTCGGCCCGCGATTGCGCGAGCACGAGCGCCTGGTGTTCCGGCGCCAGTGCGCGGAACCACGCGCACTGGCCGAACAGTGCGGACAGGGCGGGCAACGGGCCCGGTTCGAGCGGCGTGTCGGCCGGTGTGTTGGCCGAGGCAGCGGCCGCGTCGGGCGGCGCAACGAGGTGGTCGTGCATGGGTGCGGGTTTGCGAGGATAGGGATAACGCGCAGCGCTCGAGAGGCACTCTGTCGTTTCGATGACAGACGGCTCACAATAGCGCCGGTTAGGCTGTCGGCAATTGAACCACATCAAGACCGATCGGGGTGCATGCACGCCGGCTGGACACGAGATCGAAGCGTGCGCCGCGGCGCCGGCGCACGCACCGGTCGACAGAAAACGGGAGACAGGATCATGACGCAGATGTTCGAGGCCGGACTCGGCCGCCGCGACGCCAACTACGTGCCGCTCACGCCGATCGATTTTCTGGTCCGCGCGGCCGAAGTCTACGGCGCGCGCCTCGCGATCGTGCACGGCGACGTGCGGCGCACGTGGGGCGAGACCTATACGCGGGCGAAGCAGCTCGCGAGCGCGCTCGCGCAGGCCGGGGTCGCGCGCGGCGAGACGGTCGCGGCGCTGCTGCCGAACATCCCGGCGATGGTCGAGGCGCACTTCGGCGTGCCGATGGCCGGCGCCGTGCTCAACACGATCAACACGCGGCTCGACATTGCGTCGGTGCTGTTCATGCTGCGTCACGGCGAAGCGAAGGTGCTGATCGTCGACACCGAATACGCGGAGCTCGCGCATCGCGCGGCGCTCGAAGTGCCGGGCCTGAAGATCGTCAGCGTCGCCGACGCGATGCCGGCGGACCCCGCGCGCTTCGCGGGCGCGACCGACTACGAGGCGTTCGTCGCGGGCGGCGACCCCGACTACGCGTGGACGCTGCCGGCCGACGAATGGGAGGCGATCGCGCTGAACTACACGTCCGGCACGACCGGCGACCCGAAGGGCGTCGTCTATCACCATCGCGGCGCGTATCTCGCGGCGATCAGCAACATCCTCGAATGGGACATGCCGAAGCACGCGGTGTATCTGTGGACGCTGCCGATGTTCCATTGCAACGGCTGGTGCTTCCCGTGGGCCGTCGCGGCGCGCGCGGGCGTGAACGTCTGCCTGCGCAAGTTCGACGCGAAGACCGTGTTCGACCTGATCCGCCGCGAACGCATCACGCATTACTGCGGCGCGCCGATCGTGCAGAGCGCGATCGCGAACGCACCGGCCGAGTTCCGCGCAGGCATCGATCACACGGTGCACGCGATGGTCGCCGGCGCGGCGCCCGCGCCGGCCGTGATCGCGAAGATGAAGGAAATCGGCTTCGACCTGCTGCACGTGTACGGGCTGACCGAGGTCTACGGCCCGGCGACCGTGTGCGCGAAGCAGGCGCACTGGGACGACTTGCCCGACGACGAACGCGCGCGCCTCAACGCGCGGCAGGGCGTGCGCTATCACCTGGAAGCGGGCGCGACGGTGCTCGACCCGGACACGATGGCGCCGGTGCCGGCCGACGGCGAGACGCTCGGCGAGATCATGTTCCGCGGCAACATCTGCATGAAGGGCTACCTGAAGAATCCGCACGCGACGGAGGAAGCGTTCCACGGCGGCTGGTTCCATACGGGCGATCTCGGTGTGCTGACGCCGGACGGCTATATCCGCATCAAGGATCGCCGCAAGGACATCATCATCTCGGGCGGCGAGAACATCTCGAGCATCGAGGTCGAGGATGCGCTGTACCGGCATCCGGCCGTCGAGGTGGCGGCCGTGGTCGCGATGCCCGATCCGAAATGGGGCGAGGTGCCGTGCGCGTTCGTCGAGTTGCGCAACGGCATGAGCGCGACCGAGGAGGAGATCGTCGCGCACTGCCGGCAGTTGCTCGCGGGCTTCAAGGTGCCGAAGGTCGTGCGCTTCGGCGAGCTGCCGAAGACGTCGACCGGCAAGATCCAGAAATTCCAGCTGCGCAACGCGGTTGGATCGGACAAGGCGATCGACCTGGCGGGGGACAAGAAGTAATCGACGGGACCGGGCGGTTGCCCGGTCGTTCGTCAGGTGTCACGCGTTGGGTGCCAGCCGGAACACACTGACGGCTTCCGACAATTGCGCGGCCTGGTCGCGCAACGCGACGGCCGCGTGCTCGGCGTGCGAGATCAGCGTCGCGTTCTGCTGCGTCGCCTCGCCGATCTGCGTGATGGCCTGGTTCACCTGCTCGATGCCGGTCGATTGCTCGCGCGACGCGGCGCTGATCTCGCCGATCAGCGTGCTGACCTGGTCGACGCGCTGGACGATGTCGCGCATCGTGCCGCGCGCGGCGTCCGCGATCCGGTAACCCTGTTCGACCGTCGTCGACGATTCGGTGCTCAGCGCGTCGATTTCCTTGACCGCGGCCGCGCTGCGCTGCGCGAGCGCGCGGACTTCGGCCGCGACCACCGCGAAGCCCTTGCCATGCTCGCCCGCGCGCGCGGCCTCGACGGCCGCGTTCAGCGCCAGGATATTGGTCTGGAACGCGATGCCTTCGATCGTGCTCGTGATTTCGGCGATCCGGCGCGTCGCACGGCCAATGTCGTCCATCGTCGCGACCACGCGTTGCACCGCGGTATCGCCGTGGGTCGCGGCGGCCGATGCGTCCGCGACCAGTGCGTTGGCTTGCGCCGCGTGTTCGGCGTTTTGCTGCACGGCGGCCGTGATCTGCTCCATGCTCGCGGCCGTCTGTTCGACGCTGCTCGCCTGCGTCGCGATGCGCGCGGCGATGTCACCGCTGCCGGCCGCGATGCCGACCGTGCCGCGCGCGATGTCGGACGAGCTGCTGCGCACCTGCGCGACGATGCGTGCGAGGCCGTCGCCGATGCCGTCGACCGCCTGCACGAGCCGGCCGATCTCGTCGTTGCCCGCCGCGCCGCGCGCGGCCGCGCCGTCGCGGATCCGGAGGCTGAGATCGCCGGCCGCATAGCGTTCCGACGCACGTGCCGCCGCATCGAGCGGCCGGCTCACGACGCGCCGCACGACGACCACGAACAGCGCCGCGAACGCCGCGACGAGCACGGCCGCGATCATCAGGAAACGGTTGCGCACGGTGCGCATGCCCGCCAGCAGTTCGTCGTCGAGCGCGATGCCGCCGACCAGCCACTGCCATTGCGGAATCGTCGTGAACGACACGAATTTCGCGGTGGGCCGGGCATCGTGCGCGGCCGGGTCGGCCGACGTGTATGCGAGTTGCCCCTGGCCGGCCGCGAGCATTTGCGAGTACGGTGCGCGCGCGTCGTCGGCGTGCTGGCCGGCCGCGTCGGGATGGACGATCAGGTTGCCGCGCGACGCGCCCGGTGACGCATCGAGCACGAAGTAGTAGCCGCTTTCGCCGATCTTCAACGTCCGGATGCCGTCCTGGACGACTTGCAGTTCGGCCCCGACGTCGAGGCCGACGAACAGCGCGCCGATCACGCGGCCGGTCGCGTCGGTGAGCGGCTTGTACTGCGTGATGTACGGCCGGCCGAACAGCTTCGCAAGGCCCGTGTAGCTGCGTCCGGCGACGAGCGGCGCGTAGGCGGGGCCGGCGCGATCGAGGCGCGTGCCGACCGCGCGCGTGCCGTCCTGCTTCTTCAGCGACGTCGTGATGCGCACGAAATCGTCGCCGTCGCGCGCGAAGATCGTCGCGATCGCGCCGCTTTTCTTCAGGAACTGGTCGGGAATCGAGTAATCGAGATCGAGCGGCTGGCCCCCCGCGGACAGCACGGGCGCGGCGACGCCGCCGATGTCGACGGTGCGCGCCGGGTCGAGCGAGAAATCGGCCGGCAGGAACCCGGCGAACAGCGACATGGCGCGGCTGGCTTCAGCGGACAGTGCCTTGTCGAACACCTCGACCATCGCGCGGATCGACTGCTCCTTGTCGGCGATGCGGGCATGGGCCTCGTCGGCGAGTTGCTGGCCGGCGAAGTGGGCGAGCGCCCATGCGAAAACGGTGAACAGCAGTGCGACGAGCGCACACGCCAGCGCGGCCAGGCGCGCGCCGACGCTCGCCCGGCCCAATTGGGGCAATCTCATATGACATCCTGAGTGGGGAGGGAGAGAAACGGAACGCACGCGTCACCGCATACCGTAAGGAATACGGCAGCTTCGGCGAATTCTTTAGCGGTGCGAAGCCGACGGCGGCGCGAGCGGGTTCACTCGACGCAGGCAGGCGGCGTCAGTGCATCACGAGCCAGGCGATCACCAGATACCGCCCGACCTTCGCGATCGTCACGATCGCGAGGAAGGTGGGCAGCGGCTCGCGCAGCACGCCGGCGATCATCGTCAGCGGATCGCCGATCACCGGCGCCCAGCTCAGCAGCAGCGACCAGCGGCCGTAGCGCGCGTACCAGCGCTCGGCGCGCGCGAGCGCGGACGGCTTGACCGGAAACCAGCGGCGGTCGCGGAAGTGCTCGATGCCGCGGCCGAGCGCCCAGTTGATCGCCGAGCCCGCGACGTTGCCGATGCTCGCGACGAGCACCAGCGCCCACGCGGGCTCGCGCCCGGCGAGCAGCAGGCCGGCGAGCACGGCTTCGGACTGGAGCGGGAACAGGGTCGCGGCGACCATCGACACGGCGAACAGGCCGCCGTAGGTGAACAGTTCTGACATCGCGCGATTGTACCGGCCGCGCACCGGCCGGCACCGGTCACGCGGCGTCGGGTACCGAACAGCGAACGCGCGCGGCCGCTCAGTTCCAGCCGACCATGATCGCGCCCATGCCAACCAGCAGCCCGCCCGTCACGCGGTTCATCGCGCGCATCCGCGCCGGGCGCTGCAGCGCCCGGCCAAGCCGGTGCGAGAACAGCGCCATCGACGCGACCCCGCCAGCGAACAGCAGCGCGAAAGTCGTCGCGAGCAGCAGGAACTGCGCGTTCACGCTCCAGTCGTCGTTCGGGACGATGAACTGAGGAAAGAACGACGGAAAGAACAGCAGCGTCTTCGGATTCAGGCCGGAGGTGGCGACGCCGCGCCAGAACAGCGCGCGTCCGGTGTCGGCGGCGGGTGTGGTGCTGCCAGCTTCCGTCGATGCGGCCGGCGCGGTTGCCGGCGCGCGGTTGAGCCACTGCTTGCAGCCGAGCCACACGAGGTACGCGGCGCCGGCCCAGCGCAGCACGGTCAGCGCGTGCTCGTCGAGGTTGACCAGCGAATTCAGGCACAGCGCGGTCAGCGCCAGTTGCAGCAGCACGGCGAGCGTGCCGCCCCACACGCACGGCAGCGCACGACGCCAGCCGGCGCGCAGTGCCTGATTCATCGTGAGGAGGTTGACCGGGCCGGGGGCGTAGATGAGGACGGCGGACGCAGCGAGGAACGACAGATAAAGCCTGAACGACATGACGGGCGGTGCGGAAACGGAGGATCGGGCGCCGGCCCGCGCTGCCGGATCGGCGCGCGGGAAGCGGGGAATCGCATGCCTGCGTGTCCGGCGCCGCAACTCGTGATTGCGGCTTGGCGTCCCGCTGCGAAGGGGTTGTCGCGGGGAGCGTGCCGGACAACAGGCATGGAGAAAATGTATCAAGCGGGCCGGTTAAAAGGCTTCCTGTTTTCCAGCAAAACCGACCCAAAACCAGAATCATGTTCAGCTAGAATGCCGATTTTAAGTAGAAGATTCTTCCTGTCATGGCTACCCGCGAACGCACGCCCAGAACCCTCGACAACCAGGACCGCAAGATCCTCGGCGCACTGCAAAAAAATGCGCGTCTGTCGAACGCCGAACTCGCCGAACAGATCGGCATGTCGACCACCGCATGCTGGAACCGCACGCGGCAGCTCGAACTCGACGGCTACATCGACGGCTACGTCGCGCTGGTCAACCAGCGGATGCTCGGCTACGCGGACATCGTGATCCTCGAAGTCACGCTCGATCGCCACGAAGACGACGCGCTCGCGCGTTTCGGCGCCGAACTGGCGGCGCTGCCCGAAGTGCTCGAGGCGTATCTCGTGTCGGGTGAATACGACTACTGGATCAAGGTCGCGGTCGATGGCACGGCCGGCTACGAGCGTTTCCTGCGCGAGAAGCTGTACAGGATTTCGAGCATCCGCCACAGCCGCTCGATGTTCGCGCTGCGGTGCATGAAAGACGTGCCGTCGATTCAGGTATGACGACGGCGGCGCCGGGCCGCGCGTCGTCGTGACAACGCCGCGCGCGGCTGCGCTGGGGAAGGGAGGTGGCCGGGCTGTCGCGGCCGGTGCGCGCGGCCCGGCGCCGGATGCAGTCCGGACATGCCGGCTGGGCGGGAAAACGGATGAATCTTCCGTGACGACCCGGCGCGGCGCGTGGCATGCGCCATGTGCCGGCATTCCGGCAAGCGGCAGTCAACATCGTGCCGACACGCTCGGCACCAGCATCACGGCGCCCACATCGCGTGAGCGCATTCAATCGAGGCCATTCGGCCCTTTTTACAATATCCGTTGATACGCCGACGCCGGACGCGGCGGCCTTTCGGCGCGCGTCCCGGCACGCGGATCAGCCGGATATCGTGCCGCCGGCCGGCAGCCGGTCGCGGCGATCAGCGCGGCAGGCGTGCGTGCGCTTCGGCGATGACTTCGCAGTTCTCGAGGTGCAGTGCCCATGCTTCTGCAAGCAGCTCGCCAACACGTGCGAGCCAGCCAGCGGATTGGGTGGAACGATCGGAGACATTGGACGTTTGCATGACGAAGCCCCATATAGGTGGCGAGTTAGGGATAACCCTAATCATACGGGAGCCTCACCGTCTTGTGAAATGCGATTTCGTTATATGAGAATTACTGACAATTTCTGTTGCTGCTGCGCAACATGAGCGGAGTCCGCGGTGTCGTTGTTCGGTGGACCGGCGTGACGAGGCCGCGGCGAGCACGGGCCTCGCAATGAGGGACAGGAACGGAACGTCAGGCGGGGAGAAGGGCGCGGCAGCGGGGTGACGATTACTCGCCGATCCATCCGAACCGCCACGACAGGCGGCGCGTCGCGGCGAGCAGCGCATGTGCGAGTTCGCTGTCCGGCCCGCGCGGGAAGCCGCGCGACGAGCCGATGATCGCGATCACGAGCCGGATGCTGCCGGTGTGATCGAACACGGGCGCGGCGATCGTCCCGATGCCCGGCACCGGCGCGTCGAACGCGAAATCGAGTTCGTCCGCACGGATCGTCGCGAGCCGCGCGTGGAGCGCGTCGTCGACCTGCGCCGCGCCGCCGGCGAGGCGCACGGGCTCGTCAGCCAGCAGGCCGGCCAGCACGTCGTCGGACATGCCGGCCGCGAAGATCCGCCCGATCGCGGTATTCACGAGGGACATCACCGTGCCGACCTGCAGGCTCACGTGCTGCGGCCGCGCGGACTCCTCGAGGCGGATCACGGTCGGCCCGAGCGGCCCGAGGGTCGCCGCGGCCACGCTCATGTCGGTCGCGGCCGCCAGCGCGACGATCTCGGCTTCCGCATCGCGCGTCGGCGACACGCGCTGCATCGCGATCAGCCCGAGTGCCTGGCCGAGCGGCCCGCCGCCGAAGCAGCCCGCATCGTCGCGGCTCAGCAGGCCGATCTTCTGCAGGCTCACCAGATGCGGAAACGCCTTCGCGGCCGGCATCCCGGCCGCCGCCGCGAGATCGCGCAGCGGCAGCGCACGGCCCGCCGACACGAGCGCAAGCAGCAGCTCGCCCGTGCTGTCGAGCGCGTTGATGCCGCGCTGCGCTTTCGCGTCGTCGGCGAGCGCAGGCGGCATGCGCTGGACTGCCGGGGCTGCGGCCGGCGGCGACGGCTGCGCGTCGCGGCCGGCATCGAGCGACGCGGTGGCCTGCCGCGCCGCATCGCGCAGCGCCGTCGCGATCGGGCCGTTCCAGCCGACATCGATCGACCCGGTCGAGCCGATCACCGTCAACGCGAGTTGCAGGCGTCCGTCGGCGTCCAGCACCGGCACGCACATCGCGCTGACGCCGGGGCTCGGCCGGTCCACGCCGCGCTCGATCCCGCGGGTGCGGATCGCGTCGAGTTCGGCCTGCCACGCGCGGGCATCGGACGTGGGCTGATCGCCTTCCGCACCCGCGAGCGTGTCGCCGGCGCCGGCCTGGCTGGCCGCCATCGCGTCCAGCTGTGCGGCGTCGCCGAATGCCCGGAATACGCGGCCGGTCGCGGTCGTGTCGAGCGACATCACCGATCCGACGTGCAGGTTCACGTGCAGCGGATAGCCGCCGTGCTCGATGCGCACGATCGTCGGCCCGAGCGCGCCCGGCACCGACAGCGCGACGCTCAGGCCGACCGTTTCCGCGAGCCGCGCCGCGTGCGGCAGCGCCGCGCGATAGGCCGGCTGGCGTTCGATCGACATCAGCCCGAGCCGCAGCGACAGCGGCCCCGGCTCGTAGTTGCCGGTGAGCGCGTCGCGTTTCACGAGCGCGAGGCGCGTCAAGCTGACGAGATAGGTATGCGCCTGCGCGGTCGACAAGCCGGCCGCGGCCGCCAGCTCCGACAGCCCGAGCGGCTTGCGCCGGCGCGCAAGTGCGTCGAGCAGCCGGCCGCCGACCTCGACGCTCTGGATCCCGCGCTGCGCCTTGGGCGGCACGTCGTCTGCGCTGGCTTCGTGGTTCTGCACGCGATGGTTCTTCCGTTGACGAAACCCCGCATGGTATCCGACGCCATTTGATGCGCCAGCCCGCAGGTTTACCCGTATTGGACAATAGCAAGCGACTTTGTCATTGACAAATGATCAGTGCGGGTCGATGATCCGCTCACTCCCCTCAACACATGGCTCGCAGCCACGGAACGCAACATGGCCAAAGCATTCGCCTCTCAAGCCGATCTGGAAGAGAAGAAAGTCACCTGGACGCAGCTGTCCGAGAACGCGTACGCCTACACCGCCGAAGGCGACCCGAACTCGGGCGTGATCATCGGCGACGACAGCGTGCTGATCGTCGACACGACCGCGACGCCGGCGATGGCGCAGGACCTGATCGCGAAGATCCGCAGCGTGACCGACAAGCCGATCAAGCACGTCGTGCTGTCGCACTATCACGCGGTGCGCGTGCTCGGCGCGTCCGCGTATTTCGACGAAGGCGCGCAGCACGTGATCGCGAGCCGCGGCACCTATGAAATGATCGTCGAGCGCGGCGAGGCCGACATGAAGTCGGAGATCGAGCGTTTCCCGCGCCTGTTCGCGGGCGTCGAGACGGTGCCGGGCCTGACCTGGCCGACGCTCGTGTTCGAGCGCGAGATCACGCTGTTCCTCGGCAAGCTCGAAGTGAAGATCATGCACGTCGGCTCGGGCCACACGAAGGGCGACACGATCGTCTGGCTGCCGTCGCAGAAGGTGCTGTTCTCGGGCGACCTGGTCGAATACGACGCGGCCTGCTATTGCGGCGACGCGCAGCTCGAACAGTGGCCGGCCACGCTCGAGGCGCTGCGCGCGCTCGGCGCGGAAAAGCTCGTGCCGGGCCGCGGCCCCGCGCTGCTGAATCCGGCCGAGGTCGACAAGGGCCTCGACTACACGAAGGACTTCGTGACGACGCTGCTCGCGCAGGGCCGCAAGGCCGTCGAGCGCAAGCTCGACCTGAAGGCGTCGATGGCGCTCACGCGCGAAGCGATGGATCCGAAGTTCGGCCACGTGTTCATCTACGAGCACTGCTTGCCGTTCGACGTGTCGCGCGCGTTCGACGAGGCGAGCGGCATCACGCATCCGCGCATCTGGACCGCGCAGCGCGACAAGGAAATGTGGGACGCGCTGCAGGACTGAGCGGGTCACGGCGGCGGGGCGTCCGGACGGACGGCCCGCCGTTTTCCTGACGGCCCCTGAACGGCGGCGGCATCGCGCCGCGCTTCACGGCGCCGAATTCCGATCGCACAAGAAAGCAGGGCGCATGCACGCCCTCGGAGACTGCTGCGCGCTCGACGCGCGCGGCCCGTTTGGAGAGAGACATGCCCCGATCGCTTCCCGCCGAAGCGACGATCGCGCACGCGAGTGCTGCGGCGTCGACTTCCTCATACGAATCCGCGTCCGATGCCGGCGATGCGCTGCTGTTCCGCAAGATCGCGTGGCGGATCGTGCCGTTCCTGTTCCTCTGCTACGTCGTATCGTTCCTCGACCGCATCAACATCGGCTTCGCGCAGTTGCAGATGAAGCACGATCTCGGCTTCAGCGATGCGATGTACGGTCTCGGCGCCGCGGTGTTCTACGTCGGCTACGTGTTCTGCGAGGTGCCGAGCAACCTGCTGCTCGCGCGCTTCGGCGCGCGCCGCACGTTCACGCGGATCATGCTGCTGTGGGGCATCGCGTCGACCGGCATGATGTTCGTGTCGCAGCCGTCGCATTTCTACGTGCTGCGCTTCCTGCTCGGCGTGTTCGAGGCCGGCTTCTTTCCCGGCATCGTGCTGTACCTGACCTACTGGTTCCCGGCGAACCGGCGCGCGGCGGCGATCTCGGTATTCTTCGCGGGCGTCGCGGTCGCGGGCGTGCTCGGCGGCCTGATGTCGGGCTGGATCATGCGCGACATGAGCGGCGTGCTCGGGCTGCACGGCTGGCAGTGGATGTTCGCGATCGAAGGCGCGCCGGCCATCGTGCTCGCGTGCTTCGCGTTCACGTACCTGGTCGACCGTCCGCAGGACGCCGCGTGGCTCACGTCCGACGAAAAGGCGCGCGTCACCGCGCTGTGCGGCGACAGCCGTACGCACGGCGCCGCGCATGGCGCGCACGACAAGCGCAGCCTGGTCGCCGCGCTCGCGAACCCGCGCGTCTACCTGTTCGCATTCATCTACTTCTCGCTGACCTGCGCATCGCTGACGCTCAATTTCTGGATGCCGCTGATGATTCGCGACTTCGGCGTGACCGATGTCGTGGCCGTGAGCCTCTACACGGTCGTGCCGAACGCGGTCGGCGCGGTCGGGCTGATCCTGATCGCGCGCCGCTCGGACCGCACCGGCGAGCGCCGCAGGCATTTCGCGTGCTGCACGATCGGCGGCGGGCTCGCACTCGCCGCGCTGACGCTGCACCTGCACAGCTTCGCGGCGATGCTCGCGTGCCTGTCGATCGCGGCGACGCTGATCTTCGCCGCGCTGCCGATCTTCTGGGCCGTACCGACCCGCTACCTGTCGGGCAACGCGGCCGCCGCCGGGATCGCGTTGATCAGCAGCATCGGGATCACGAGCGGCATCGTCAGCCCGTGGGTGATCGGGCTGATCCGCACGCGCACCGGCAGCATGGATCTCGCGGTGTACCTGCTGGCCGCGCTGCTCGCGCTGAGCGGCGCGGCACTGATGCTCGGCGTGAAGGGCGAACCCGCGCAGCGCGCCTGAACCCCGGCCGGTCGCTGCCGGCGGCCGGCGTTGCGCTTCCAGTCCGCACCGCATTGGCATCCGTCGAGGAGACGATCGATGTCAGCCCATCTTCAAGCGGACGCCGCGCATGCCGTCGCGTCCGGCCCGCGCGTCCGACCATGGCGCGCTGTACCGGCGCCTCGGCACGCGGATCGTGCCGTTCCTGTTCATTTGCTACATCGTGTCGATCCTCGACCGCAGCAACATCGGCTTCGCGCAGTGGCGGATGCGGCAGGATCTCGGCCTGACCGACGCGATGGACCGCCTCGGCGCGGATCGGCTAGGCCCGATACACCTCGATCCGGTTGCGGCCGCGCTCCTTCGCCACGTACAGCGCCTTGTCGGCGCGCGACAGCGCCTGGTACGCGCCGAAATCCGATGTCCGCATCGCGTCGATGCCGATGCTGACGGTCAGCGAGAGCAGATGATCCTCGTGCACGAGCCGCGTGTCGGCCGCGCGCTGCCGCACGCGCAGCGCGAGCGCAACCGCCGCGTCGATCCCGGCGCGTGGCAGCACGATCGCGAATTCCTCGCCGCCGAGGCGCCCGACGATGCCCTCCGGCCCGATCTCCGCGAGCAGCAGCCGCGCGAAATGCCGGAGCGCGCGATCGCCGAGCGGATGTCCCCAGCGGTCGTTCAGCGCCTTGAAGTGATCGAGATCGAGCATCAGTACGGCGGCGTCCTGGCCGCTCGCGCGTACGCCGCGCAACGCGGCTTCGCTTTGCCGCATGAACGCGTGGCGGTTCGACAGCTGGGTCAGATGGTCGGTCGTCGCCATCCGGTGCAGTTCAGCCTCGATATGCTTGCGCTCCGTCGCATCCGTGATGAAGCCGTGCCATACGGTGCCGCCGTCCGGCGTGCGCTGCGGGCGCGCGTCGCCTTCGCGCCATCGCATGCCCTGGTCCGGCAGCAGCACCCGGTATTCGAGCCGCCAGGGCGACAGTTGCTCGGCCGACGCCAGCAGCGACTGACGGTATGCGGCCAGGTCGGCCGGATGGATCCGGGTTTCGACCGCATCCGCATCGCCTGCGATCTGGTCGGGTGTCAGTTCGTAGATGTCGCGCACGCCTGCGCTCGCATACGAAAAGAACCGGCGGCCGTCGGCGCTCTGCCGCAGCTGGAACACGAGGCCGGGAACCTGGTCGGTCAGGTTCGTGACGAGCGTGACGGAGTCGTGCAACCGGCCGGCGAGCTCGCGCAGCGCGGTGATGTCCGTGGTCGTGCCGACCATGCGCAGCGCTCGCCCGTTGCTGTCGCGGGTGATGACCTTGCCGCGGCTGCAGATCCATTTGTACGTACCGTTCTTGCAGCGGATGCGGTGCTCGACCGCATAGCTGTCGGTCCGGTTCTCGAAGTGGGCGAGCATCGCGGCCTTCACGTCGGCGACATCGTCCGGGTGCAGCCGTTGGTAGGCGTCCTCGATCCGGCTCGTCAGCTCGTGCGGCGCGTAGCCCAGCAGCGCCTTCCAGGCCGCCGAGTAATGGATCTCGCCGGTTACCACGTCGCGATCCCATACGCCGGTGCCGCTTTCGCTCAGCGCGAGCGTGGTCAGCGCGCTGTGTTCCTCGATGGCGCCGAGCCGTTCGCACAGCGCGGCCTGTGCGCTCGCGCGGCAGATCGCATGTTCAGCCAGCGTCGCCAGATCGTGAAGAAACGTGCGTTGCGCGGCGTCGAGCGTCAGGCCGGTGCTGCCGGTGACACACAGCGCGCCCAGCGTGGTGCCGTCGGGTGCGATCAGTTCGCAGGCCGCGACGATGTGCGGCCCGTCGTGCGGGAGGCTGCCCGCATCGGGCGTGATGAATCGTCTGCCGGCAGTCGGTGCGCGCTCGACATGCGCAGGGAAGAGCGCGGGGGGACGTGCGGCGGGCAGCGTGCCGTCGGATGCCGCCACGCGCTGCGCGCCGCCTTCCGCGTGCGCGACGAATGCGCCGGCCGTGCCGAAATGCGCACGCGCGAGACGGCACACGGTCGCCAGCTCGGGCAACGGCGCAGGCGCCGGACGATGGTCGGCGGGGACATGAGGGGAACCGGGCGTGTCGCCGATCCCGGTGGTGAACATACGGAACCGCATGGTCGAATTCCGCGACGGTCTATTGCGCCGATGATCGGACGAATGTCCGGGCGCTGCTTCGGGGATGCAATCCGAGAGATTATCGTCGAGTGAAATCCGTGACAAGCGGGGCGAAACCGGCTTGGGCGCCGGCGAGACGGCGTGGCCGGCATGCATCGCGGGCGTCGACGACGATCCGCGACTCACCCGCCATCGCCCGATTCAATTCGATTGGGCCGCCCCGTGGGGGCAGCCCGGGGCGCGGCCTGGAAACCGAGGGCTAGCGCGCAACCGCATAGCGCGGCGCAGGCGAATCGGTCGACAAATGCGGCACCATCGTGCGGCGCGCGGCCTCGTATGCATCCCATTCGTCGCCCGCGTGCAGCGACGGAATCGTCACGCGTTCGCCGCGATCGAAACCGACCAGTGCCGCATCGACCAGGTCCGACGCCGACATCACGATTTCCTTCGGCAGGTGTTCGAGCGGCAGGCCGCCCGTCTGCCAGAAGTCGGTGGCCGTCGCCCCGGGCAACACGGCCTGCACCTGCACGCCCTGGCCGGCGAGTTCGTGATGCAGCGACTGGCTGAACGCGAGCACGAACGCCTTGCTGCCGCCGTATACGCCGTTCAGCGTTTCCGGCGAGATCGCGACGATCGACGAGATGTTGATCACGGCGCCGCGGCCGCGTGCGACGAAGCCGGGCACGGCCGCATAGGTCAGGCGCGTGAGCGCGGTCACGTTCAGGTCGATCATCCGCGTCATCGCGTCGACGTCGCTGTCGAGCAGCGGCGCGTGCGTGCCGACGCCCGCGTTGTTCACGAGCAGCGTGATGCTCGCGTCCTGCTTCAGCTTTGCCTCGACGGTGGCGAGCGCCGCGCGGTCGTTGAGGTCCGCGCCGACGATCTCGACGCTGCGCCGCGTGTCGTTGGTGATGCGCTCGGCGAGGGCGGCCAGCCGGTCGCGGTTGCGCGCGACCAGAATCAGGTCGTAGCCGCGGCGCGCGAGCCGGTCCGCATAGATCGCGCCGATGCCGGACGATGCGCCGGTAATGACGGCGGTACCGCGATGTGCTTGAGTCATGATGTCGCTCCGGGTCGAAGGAAGGTGAGTGCGTGAATGCATTCTGGCTTCGAACCGCCGCGAAACAAATGACGTAGATGGGTATGATTCAGGACATCGGGCCGATCGCGGCGAGCGTGGCGCCCGGCACCGGAGACATGCATGCACCGAATCGGCTTCCTGATCAGCGACGGCTTCCAGATCATGGCGCTCGCCGCGCAGTCGGTGTTCGAGTACGCGAACATGGGCGCGGACGAGCCGTTCTACGCGATGGAGAGCTATTCCGTCGACGGCGGCGACGTGCGCTCGTCGCTCGGGCTGCCGGTCGCCACGCGCGCGCTGCGCGGACGCGGAAGCGACGTCGATACGTGGATCGTCGCGGGCGTCAACGATCCGCTCGCGTCGCCTGCGCCGGCCGGCGTCGTCGCGTTCCTGCGCCGCGCGAACCCGCGCGCGCGGCGGATTGCCGGCATCTGCACGGGCGCGTTCGTGCTCGCCGAGGCCGGGCTGCTCGCGCAGCGCCGCGCGACGACGCACTGGGCGTTCGGCCGCGACATGCAGAAGCGGTTTCCGGACATTCGCGTCGAGGAGGACCGCATCTACATCGTCGACGGGCCGATCTGGACATCGGCCGGGATGACGGCCGGCCTCGACCTGGCCCTCGCGATGGTGGAAAAGGATCTCGGCGCGAACGCCGCGCGCTCGGTCGCGCACAAGCTCGTGATGAACCAGCGCCGCGCGGGCGGGCAGTCACAGCATTCGGAAATGCTGGACCTCGCGCCGAAATCCGACCGGATCCAGAATGCGCTGAACTACGCGCGGCGCAATCTCGGCCGCGCGCTGAGCGTCGAGGAAATGGCGGAAGCCGTCCATCTGAGCCCGCGCCAGTTCAGCCGCGTGTTCACGCTCGAAACCGGGCAGTCGCCGGCGAAGGCGATCGAGCGGCTGCGGCTCGAGGCCGCGCGGCTGATGATCGAGCAGAGCCGCCATTCGCTCGACGTGATCGCGAAGGAAAACGGTTTCCGCGACAGGCGCCACCTGCGCGACGCGTTCGTGCGCGGCTTCGGCGTGCCGCCGCAGGCGATCCGGCGCGTCGCGCGGGCGGACGAGCGCGAAACGGCCTGAGGTCGATCGTTCAGCGCGTGACGAACGCCGTGGCGTCGTGCGGCGCGGTGCGCGCATGCTTGCGCTGGCGCAGCAGCGCGACGCGGCAATTTTCGCGCGCGGTCTCGCGGCCGTCGTCGTCGAGCAGCACCAGGTCGCCGCGCATCACGTTGAGCGTGATCACGTCGTCGCCGGGCGCGCCGAGCGTTTCCGGCGTATGCACCGACCCGGCCGGTTCGAGCACCGTCGAGCCGGCCTGCGCGATCCAGTCGTACTCGCGGTAGCGCCACGCACCCTGCAGCGTGTGGACGAACACCTCGCCGTCGTGACGGTGGCGCGGCAGCGTGCCGCCGGCCGGCATCTTCAGCAGCGCGGTCAGCGTGTCTTCCGCCGCATTGATATGCAGATACTTGATCGCGAGCCCAGGCAGGTCGGCGCTCATCGGCAGCCACGGCAGCGCATCGCCGGGCAGGCAAGAGATCGGCGGCAGGTCGGTGGGGAGCGGGGCGGACGGCTGCGTCATGGCGGGAGGCGGAGCGGAAACGGAAAGTGCGCATTATCGCAGAGCGGATCGGACGGCAGAACAGCGCGGATCGTCTGCTGCACCGGACGTTCGGCCGCACGCCGATCGACGCGCCGGTCACGGGCCGGGCATGAACCATCTCGGCCCGCGCTGGGCGCTCGGCGCCGGCGCGGCGGCGCTGGTCGCCGTGTCTTTCCTGATGCGGATGCGCCGACAGTCGCAGCCTGCCGGCGAAGCCCGAGCCCGGCTACGCGCTGTCTTCGTCGCTGACCGGCCGCGCCGCCGCATGCGCGGCTTCGAGGCACGACTGGAACAGCAGCGCCGCCCGCGACGGCCGCGGCGAGCGCCGCAGCAGGCTTACGAACCTGCACCGGTAGTTGAAGCGCTGCGGCGCGATCGGCTGCATCAATCCCTTGTGCTCGAAGCTCTCCGCGTAATGGTCGGGCAGGAAGCCGAGGTAGCGGCCGGACAGGATCAGCGTCGCGATCGATTCCTGGTCCGATGCCGTCGCGCTGCGCGTGAGCTTCGCGCGATGGCTCAGTTCCATGTTCGGCGAATGGAAACCGAGCCCCGCGAACGCGTGGTTGCGGATCGTCGTCCACGTGAGCTTGCCGTGCGGCGCATCGAAGAGCGGATGCTGGCGGCCGCAGTACAGCAGCATCCGTTCGCCGAACAGTTCCGAATACACGAGGCTGCCCGAACTGCGGTGCGCGGGAATGATCCCGACCTGATAGCTGCCGTCGATGATCCCGCGCTCGACCTCGTTGATCGACGCGACGTGCAGGTTCAGGGCGACGTCGGGCGCTTCGTCCGTGAACCGGCGAATGGCGTCGCCAAGCCGCGCGTTCGGGTTGGTGGCCGTCTTGTCGAACACCGCGATGTGCAATTCTCCGCCCATCTTGTCGTGAATGCCGTCGATCCTGCTGCGAAATGCCTCCATCGATGCGAGCAGCCGCAGGGTTTCCTCGTACACCGTCTGCCCCTCGGCGGTCAGCGTGAAGCCCGCGCGGCCGCGCCGGCACAGCACGAGCCCGAGGCGCGTTTCCAGGTCCTTCACGTGCCGGCTGATCGTCGAGATGCCGATGTTCAGCTCGAGTTCGGCCGCCGCCATCCCGCCGCACTGCACGACGCCCTTGAAGACCCGCAACAGCCGCAGATCCATGTCGCTGAGCTGCCCGAGCAGCGCGCGGCTCTTCGGTTTCTTTGCTTGCATAGTTGCGCAAGTGAACATTGATATTGCGATATTCAAAAGACTAATTGGCGTCCCGACAATGTGCAACATCATCACGAGGAGGAGGGGCGCGCCGCGCCGACCGACATGACCGACACGACCACCGCCAGCCAGCAGGAAGAGACGAACATCCGCACCGACGCCGCCTGGCTCGACGCCCACTGGATGCCGTTCACGGCGAACCGCCAGTTCAAGTCCGACCCGCGCATGATCGTGTCGGCCCGGGATGCGTATTACACGGATGGCGAAGGCCGCAAGATCTTCGACGGCCTGTCGGGTCTGTGGTGCACGGGCCTCGGCCACGGCCGCGCGGAAATCACGGAAGCCGTGAGCCGCCAGGTCGCGCAGCTCGACTACGCGCCGGCGTTCCAGTTCGGCCATCCGAAGTCGTTCGAGCTCGCGAACAAGATCAAGGACCTGACGCCGGCCGGCCTCGACTACGTGTTCTTCACGGGCTCGGGCTCGGAAGCGGCCGACACGTCGCTGAAGATGGCGCGAGCGTACTGGCGCGCGAAGGGCAAGGGCACGAAGACGCGCCTGATCGGCCGCGAGAAGGGCTATCACGGCGTGAACTACGGCGGCATCTCGGTCGGCGGGATCGGGCCGAACCGCAAGCTGTTCGGCCAGGGGATCGACGCCGATTTCCTGCCGCACACGCAACTCGCCGAAAACAAGTTCTCGCGCGGGATGCCGGAAAACGGCGCCGACCTGGCCGACCGCCTGCTCGACCTGATCGCGCTGCACGACGCATCGAACATCGCGGCCGTGATCGTCGAGCCGTTCTCGGGCTCGGCGGGCGTGGTGGTGCCGCCGAAGGGCTATCTGAAGCGCCTGCGCGACATCTGTACCGCGCACGACATCCTGCTGATCTTCGACGAAGTCATCACGGGCTTCGGCCGCGCCGGCGCGATGACGGGCGCCGACGCGTTCGGCGTGGTGCCGGACATCATGAACTTCGCGAAGCAGGTGACCAACGGCGTGCAGCCGCTCGGCGGCGTGATCGCGACGAAGGAAATCTACGACACGTTCATGGCCGCGGGCGGCCCCGAGTACATGCTCGAGTTCCCGCACGGCTACACGTACTCGGCGCACCCGGTCGCCTGCGCGGCCGGTGTCGCGGCGCTCGACCTGCTCGTGAAGGAAGACGCGGTGGCCCGCGTGCGCGATCTCGCGCCGCATTTCGAGGCGGCGGTGCACGGGCTGAAGGGCCAGCGCCATATCGCGGACATCCGCAACTACGGGCTGGCGGCCGGCCTGACGATCGCGGCGCTGCCGGGCGAGCCGGCACGGCGCCCGTACGAGATCGCGATGCGCTGCTGGGCGAAGGGCTTCTACGTGCGCTATGGCGGCGACACGATCCAGCTGGCGCCCCCGTTCATCTCGGAGAAGCGCGAGATCGACAACCTCGTCAACGCGCTGTCCGACGCGCTGAACGAAGTGGACTGAGCCGCGGCTTGACCTGAGCGACAACCGAATTCACGAAAGAGCCTGAACGATGAAACACGACAGCAATGTGACCTCCACCGTCGGCCACCTGATCGACGGCAAGCGCGTCGACGGCGGCAGCCGCGTCCAGCCGGTGTTCGACCCGGCGACCGGCGAATCGCACAAGAGCGTCGCGCTCGCCGACAAGCTGACCGTCGAAGCCGCGATCGCGTCCGCGCAGGCGGCGTTCCCGGCGTGGCGCAACACGCCGCCGCTGAAGCGCGCGCGCGTGATGAGCCGCTTCAAGACGCTGCTCGAGGAGCATGCGGACGAACTGTGCGCGCTGATCACCGCCGAGCACGGCAAGGTGCTCGCCGACGCGATGGGCGAGCTGCAGCGCGGAATCGAGAACGTCGAATACGCGACCTACGTGCCCGAGCTGCTGAAGGGCGAGCACAGCAAGAACGTCGGCCCCGCGATCGATTCGTGGAGCGAGTTCCAGGCGCTCGGCGTCGCCGCCGGCATCACGCCGTTCAACTTCCCGGTGATGGTGCCGCTGTGGATGTGGCCGATGGCCGTCGCGTGCGGCAACACGTTCGTGCTGAAGCCGTCCGAGCGCACGCCGTCGTCGACGCTGCGCATGGCCGAGCTCGCGCTCGAGGCCGGCCTGCCGCCGGGCGTGCTGAACGTCGTGAACGGCGACAAGGAAGCGGTCGACACGATCCTGACCGATCCGCGCGTGAAGGCGGTGAGCTTCGTCGGCTCGACGCCGATCGCCGAATATATCTATTCGACCGGCTGCGCGCACGGCAAGCGCGTGCAGGCGCTCGGCGGCGCGAAGAACTTCGCGGTCGTGATGCCGGACGCCGATATCGGCAACGCGGTGAACGCGTTGATGGGCGCCGCGTACGGTTCGTGCGGCGAGCGCTGCATGGCGATCCCGCTGGTCGTCGCGATCGGCGATGAAACGGGCGACAAGGTGGTCGAAGGCCTGAAGGCCGAGATCGCGAAGATGAAGGTCGGCCCGGGCAACGGTGCCGGCATCGACATGGGGCCGCTCGTCACGCAGCAGCATTTCGAGAAGGTGACGCGCTTCGTCGAAGCGGGCGTGGAGGCGGGCGCGACGCTCGTCGTCGACGGCCGCGGCGTGAAGGTCGACGGCCACGACGGCGGCTACTACCTCGGCCCGTGCCTGTTCGACAACGTGACGCCCGGCATGCCGATCTATCAGCACGAGATCTTCGGGCCGGTGCTCGGCGTGATCCGCCTGAAGTCGCTCGACGAGGCGATGGCGCTGATCGACGCTCATGAATACGGCAACGGCACGTGCCTGTTCACGCGCGACGGCGAAGCGGCGCGCTACTTCGGCGACAACATCCAGATCGGCATGGTCGGCATCAACGTGCCGCTGCCGGTGCCGGTCGCGTACCACTCGTTCGGCGGCTGGAAACGCTCGCTGTTCGGCGACCTGCATGCGTACGGCCCGGATGCGGTGCGGTTCTATACGAAGCGCAAGACGATCACGCAGCGCTGGCCGTCGGCCGGCGTGCGCGAAGGGACGGTGTTCAGCTTCCCGTCGAACCGCTGACGCGTGGGTGCCGGCCGCACGCGCCGCCTGCCGGTCGGCGGGTGTCGCCATGCAGCCGGCGTAGAGACGCACAGGCCCGCCCCGATCGGCGATCGGGGCGGGCTTTTTCACGCGTGCCGCGGCTGTCCTGACACGCGATGCGTGGAAGCGGCGCTTACGGGGCGACGACGTGCCACACGCTCTTGAAGTTGTCGCCGTTGCGATCGCCCTGTTTCATGTCCTTCGAGAAGAAGTACAGCGGCTTGCCCTTGTACGCCCATTGCGGGCTGCCGTCGTCGCGCTTGACGATCGTGTACGGGCCGACCGGTACGTCGGTCGCGCTGGCCTTGTACGGCGGCCAGAGGGATTCGCATTGGCCCGAGCACGTACTGGTGCCGGCGTTGGGCTTGTCCTTGTCGAACGAATAGACGGTCATCCCGTTCGCGGCGACGAGCGCGCCGTTTTCGACCTTGGTGATCGAGCCTTGAGCCGAGGCCGAAACCGATGCCATGGCGAGCAGGACGGAACTGACGAGCAGCACGGCTTTCATGGTTACCTCCTTGTAGTCCGGTGGGCGGCGCAGTTGCGCGCACGGCCGGGCGTGCGCGCGACTGCGGGGAATGGTGCCGGAACGCGGCGCCGCGGCCGCCGGTGCGAGCGACGCGAAGTCGAATGGCGGCGGCACGGACGCGCTTCATTCACCATAGGCGGTTTTTGGCAGGGCTGCGAGAAGAACCGGGGGCGCATCGGCGGCGCGTATGTCTCGTGCAACGGCGCGGCGTTTGCGCGCGTGTGCGGGATTCGGCATCCGTCCCCGAACCTGCGTGAGCCTTGCTGTGGCGCTTGCCGTCGGGTTCGGGAGCCGGTGCCGCGATGTCAGCGCAACACCGGCGCCGACGCGAGCGCCGTCAGCACGGCCGGCATCGCGAGCGCGGCGGCGATCGTCTGGAACGCGGTGATGCCGGCCATCAGCGGCGCGTCGCCGCCGAGCTGGCGCGCCATGATGTACGACGAGGACGATGTCGGCAGTGCCTGGAACAGCAGCGCGATGGTCAGCGCGGCATCGCCGAGCCCGAACAGGCGGCCGGCCGCGAGCGTGGCGAGCGGCATTGCCATGAACTTGAACGCCGACGCGATGCACATCGGTTGCATCCATCCGCGCGCCGCATCGAACTTCAGTGCCGCGCCCACGCACAGCAGGCCGAGCGGCATCGATGCGGCGCCGAGCGCGCGAACGGCCGGTTCGACGGTGGCGGGAAACGCGATGCCGGCGGCCTGCATCGCGATCCCCAGCGCGCACCCGACGACGAGCGGATTCGACAGGATCTGGCGCGCGAGCGCCCAGGCGCCGAGCCGCGTTTCGCCATAGCGCGCGAACACCAGCACGCACATCAGGTTCACGGTCGGCACGATCGCCGCGACGCACACGGCCGCGAGCGCGATCCCGTGCGCGCCGAACAGTCCGGCGGCGAGTGCGGTGCCGACATAGTTGTTGAAGCGCACCGCGCCCTGGAACACCGACGTGAACCCGGCGCCGTCGACCTGCACGAACCGGCGGACCAGCAGAAGAAGTGCCGCGACGAACACGGTCGACCCGACCAGCGCCGCCGCGAGCGGCAAGACGGGCAACGATTGCAGCCGCGCATTCGCGAGACCGTGCGCGAACAGTTCGGGCAGCAGCACGTAGTAGCAAAGCCGCTCGGCGTGCGGCCAGAACGCATCGGCGATGAAGCCCGTGCGCCGCAGGCCGTGGCCGAACGCGACCAGCAGCGCGACCGGCGCGAGCGCGAGCAGGATCGGGCCGATCATCGACGCGCCTTCAGGTGGACCGGTCGGGACGGCCGGCAGGCGGAGCAGCGGAACGAAGCGGGAATGCATCCGGCGGGCAACATGGCGGCACGCGATCGAAAGAGTGACGATGCCGCCAAGTTAACACGGGGTTGCAGCAGGAATTATTGTTAATTATCGGGTGTTCAATGAGAAATTCTCATCGATGAAGCTGTGATTTCGGCGGCCAGCGCACGGGCGAAACGCTCGGCCGGGCGCGACTGGTGTTCGAGCAGCACGACCGCGCGGCCCATCTGCGGCTGGCCGAACGGCAAGCGCGTGACGGGCGGCAGACGCGCGAGCGTCGAGTCGGGAAGCGCGACGATCGCCGCGCCGAGTCCGCGCGCGACCATGCGCGCGATGGTCTCCGCGCTGTCGAGCACCATCTCCTCGCGCACGCGGACGCCGATGCGGCGCAGCTCGGCGGCGATCATCCGGCCGGCCCACGCCTGCGCATCGAAGCGGATGAACGGCAGCGCCTCGAGCAGCGTGCCCGCGTCGCGCTCCGCGTAGTGCGGCGGCGCGAGCAGCCAGAAGCGGTCTTCGTACAGCGTGGTCCACGTCAGCTCCGCCGGATGCGGGCGCACCGGGCGCGTCGTGATCGCCGCGTCGAGTTCGCCGGCCGCGACGCGGTTCGCCAGTTCGGCCGACATGCCGGCCGATACGTGCACGCGCAACGACGGATGCGCGTCGCGCAGCGCAAGCAGCGCATCGGGCAACGGTCCGGACAGCGCGGTCTGGATCGCGCCGATCCGCAGGCGGCCGACGAGCTTCTTCTCGTCGCTGAGCGCATCGGGAATCCGGTCGACCATCGCGAGCACCTGTTCGGCCTGCGCGACGAGAATGTTGCCGGCTTCGGTGAGTACCGGCTGGCGGCGCGAACGGTCGAACAGCTGGACGTTGTATTCGCTTTCGAGCGTCTTGATCTGCAGGCTCACGGCGGACTGCGTGAGCCCGATCGCTTCGCCGGCGCGTGCGAAGGTCCGGTATCGGGCGATCGCGACCAGCGTTCTGAATGCGCGTAGTGACATGGACTCGGTGAGGTGGGCGGCCGGGGGCCGGCACGCGGATTGCTCGATGATGCCGGAGGCGGCGCATGGACGGCGCGCCGAAGCGGACGGAGCAGCCGGCACGCTGGCGGACATCATGCCCGTGCGTGCGGAAACGGGCAACCGCGGCACCGGCGGGCCGACGCGGAAAGCGTGATGCGGCGTGGTGCGGTGCGTGCGCGCCGGCCGGTGCGGGTTTTCGTGAACGGCATCGAGCCGGGCGTGCGCGTCTATCCGCCAGCGCGGGAGCGGGCGCGGTCGTGCGTGCCGCCCGCATGGTGTTGAACGATGCCTCGGGGCGATGCGGGCCGTAGCATTCGTCCCGGCCCTTGACGGAGGTAACGACGATGCCTGACGACCCCGGTGAAGTTGCGCGCGCGAGCTATCGCGCGTATGTCGACAAGGACCGCGATGCGATCGAAGCGCTGATCGCGCCGGACTTCCATTTCACGAGCCCGCTCGACAACCGGCTCGACCGCGATGCGTATCTGGCGCGCTGCTGGCCGAACAGCGCGATGCTCGCCGGCTTCGAGTTCGTCGACGTCGCCGTGCACGGTGAATGCGTGTTCGTCGTGTACGAAGCCGAAACGAGCGCCGGCAGGCGGTTCCGGAACGCGGAGCGATTGCGCGTCCGCGAAGGGCGGATCGTCGAGGCCGAGGTGTATTTCGGCTGGTATGTGCCGCACCAGGCGCCTGATGGCGGGTTCATCGAATCCGGCGGTTGAAGGCGTCCGTCAACACCGAAGCGCTTAACCCGCCGCATCCTCCCCCAGCGCCTGAATGAACCGCGAAAACAGTTCCGGCTGCGACGAGATCCCGAGCTTCGCGTAAAGGTGACGCCGATGCACCTTCACCGTCTCCGGTGAAATCGCCAGCCGCTCCGCGATTGCCTTCGACGAATTGCCGCGCAGCACCATTCGCGCGATCGACATCTCGCGATCGGTCAGCACGCCCGCGCCGAAGCGTGCGAGCGCCTGTTCGACGCGCGCGCCGAGATCGTCGTCGGGCGTCGCGCGCGCGGCATCGCCCACCAGCCGCCAGTGCTGCCGGATCGCCGCAAGCACCCACGGCATCGCGGCCGTCAGCTTGCCGAGCGGCTCGACGTCGAAGCGGGTGGCGGCGCCGAGCGACAGCGACAGCAGCAGGTCGGGATTCGGCCGCAACAGGATCTGGATTTCATCGTCGCCGACCGCATCGCGGAAGTAGCTCAGGAAATACTCGCTCTGCCGGAACAGGTCGGGCGCGACTTCCTCGAGCCGGTAGCAGCCGTCGGCGAGCCCGTCGTGCGCGGCCTGCAGGAACGGATCGAGCAGATATAACCCATTGAGGTAAAGCGGCACCGGCGACGCGCTGTCGGTGCCGCCCGTGTCGTATTCGTCGAGCACGAGCGGCACGCCATCGCGGCCGATCGCGGTCGCGAGCGCATTGTCGAACGGCACCATTTCGTTGAGCAGCAGCACCAGGAAACGCCAGAAGCGCGGCTGGCCGAGATGATCGATTGCGCGGCCGAGTGCCTGGTGCATCGCGATTTCGGAGAAGAGTCGATCCATACCACCACCGGAGGGCGTAACACGAAGGGGGAATAGCGGTCCTGAAATTGGCTTCCTAGACTGCCACGCAATCAATCGGGCCCGAGTATGGGTGTTCAAAAAAGTGCAGCATAGGCGCAATAGGAGAACGAAATGGCGATGATGTCGGAATCGACGGGCACGCTGCAAGCGACGCCTGCCACGGAAGACGCGCCGCGCGCGTTGTCGCAGACGCTCAGCGTGCGCGACGCGGTGATGATCACCGTGTCGGGCGTGACGCCCGCAAGCTCGATCTTCGTGATCGCGCCGTTCGCGATCCAGCAGGCCGGCAGCGGCGCGGTGCTGTCGTTCGTGCTCGGCGGCGTGCTCGCGCTCGCCTTCGCCCTCTGCTACGCGGAGCTCAGCGCCGCGCACCGCAGCGCGGGCGGCGAATACGTGATGGCCAAGCGCGTGTTCGGCACGCTGCCCGGCTACCTGACCTTCATCACGGTGCTGTCGGTTAGCGTCTTCATTCCGGCCGTGCTCGCGAGCGGCGCCGCGCCGTACCTGAACAACGCACTCGGCACGCACTTCAGCAACCAGTCGGTCGCGCTCACGATCGTGCTGCTCAGCTATCTGCTCGGCATGCTGAACATCAAGACGAATGCGTGGATCACCGGCGCGTTTCTCGTCGTCGAGATCGGCGTGCTGATGCTGATCGCCGGGCTCGGCTTCGGCTCCCCGCAGCGCGGCGCCGACGTGCTGGTCGCGCCGGTCGTCGCGAGCGGCAATGCGCTGGTGCCGGCCACGCTCGCGGCGATCGTGCCCGCGATCGGCACGGCGATCTTCTGCTACAACGGCTTCGGCTCCGCCGCGTATCTCGCGGAAGACCTGCGCGGCGGCAACCGCAATGTCGCGAAGGCGGTGATCTATTCGCTGCTGGTGATCCTCGGCGTCGAACTGGTCCCGCTCACGGCAATCGTGCTCGGCGCGCCGTCGCTGACGGAGCTGACGAAGAGCGCCGACCCGATCGGCTATGTCGTGCGCTCGCTGAGCAACCCGGCGGTGTCGCGCGTGGTCAGCGGCGGGATCTTCCTGTCGGTGTTCAACGCGATCATCGCGATCGTGATCACGATGGGGCGCCTGCTGTACAGCAGCGGCCGGCATGCGCTCTGGTCGCGCGCCTGCAACCGCGCGTTCTCGACGATCCATCCGCGCTTCGAATCGCCGTGGCTCGCGACGCTCGCGCTGGCGGTGCCGTCGTCGGGGCTGGTGTTCGTGTCGAGCCTCGACGAGCTGACCGCATTCACGGTCGACCTGCTGCTGCTGATCTACCTGGTCGTCGGGCTGGCCGCGCTTGCGAGCCGGCTCGTGCGCCGCGACGTCGAACATCACTACCGGATGCCGCTGTGGCCCGTGACGCCGCTCGTCGCGGTCGCGGGCGCCGCGTATACGCTCTACACGACGCTGGCAACGGCGACGAAGCCGACCGACCTGATCATCATCGGCGGGCTGCTGGTGGCCGCGCTCGTGATGTATGGGACCTGGGCGCGCCACAGCGATGCGTTCCGCTCGCTCTGAACCCCGCGTCGACACCTTGCCGTACCGAAACACCGAACCATCGAAACACTGGAGGAATTGCATCATGCGCACGAGGGATCTCGGCATCCGCATCGGACTCGGCACGCCGGGCCGCTTCAACGCGATCACGGACGTACCGGGCGTGCGGGTCGGACATTGCACGCTGAACGTCGAGAACGGCGACGCATCGATCCGCACCGGCGTCACCGTCATCGAGCCGCGCGCGGGCGCCGCGCACGATTCGCCGTGCTTCGCGGGTGTCCACGTGTTGAACGGCAACGGCGACGCGACCGGGCTCGAGTGGATCCGCGAAGCCGGCCTGCTGACGACGCCGATCGCGTATACGAACACGCACAGCGTCGGCACGGTGCGCGACGCGCTGGTCGCGAACGAACGCGAGGCGGCGGCCGGCCGCGTGTACTGGTGCATGCCGGTCGTGATGGAAACCTACGACGGCCTGCTCAACGACATCTGGGGGCAGCACGTGAGCGCCGCGCACGTGCAACGCGCGCTGGCCGCGGCACAGTCGGGGCCGGTCGCCGAAGGCGGCGTGGGCGGCGGCACGGGCATGATCTGCCACGAGTTCAAGGGTGGCATCGGCACCGCGTCGCGGGTGGTCGCGGCCGGCGCGGGCGGCTGGACCGTCGGCGCGCTCGTGCAGGCGAACCACGGCGTGCGCGAGATGCTGCGCGTGGCCGGCTATCCGGTCGGCGAAGTGCTGCGGCACGTGCCTTCGCCGTTTGGCGCGCCCGACGCGCAAGGCGAGGCCGGGATGGGCTCGATCGTCGTCACGATCGCGACCGACGCGCCGCTGCTGCCGCATCAGTGCACGCGCCTCGCGCAGCGCGCGAGCATCGGGCTGGCGCGCGTCGGCGGCGGCACCGAGGATTCGAGCGGCGACATCTTCCTGGCGTTCGCAACGGGCAACGACGGATTGCCGGCCGCGAACTACGGCAGCAAGGGTGCGCCGACGACGGCCGTGAAGATGGTGAACAACGACCACATCTCGGCGCTGTTCGTCGCGGCCGCGGAAGCGGTGGAGGAAGCGATCGTGAACGCGCTGGTCGCGGGGAGCGACGTCGAGTCGCGCGGCGTGCGGGTCGAAGGGCTGGGGCAGGCGCGCTTGCTGGATGCGTTGCGCGAAGTGGGGTGGCGGCCGGGACGCGGCGCCTGAAAGGGCATGCGCCGCTTCACTCGAAGCGGCGTGGCGGGCAGTGTCGTTGCGGCGATCGGCCGGCGCGTCGTGCGCGCGCGCATGCGATGCGTGCGAAGCGCGCGCGGCGGGCCTGGCCGTGACGACGCGGCGTCATGCTCAGCTGCCGAAGTAGACGTTGCAGAAGCTGACGGGGCCGACGCATGCGTCAGGGTCGTCCTGCTTCGATTGCGCACGATCGACGCGGCCGGCAGCCTGGACGGCTTCGGCGCGGTTCGCCGGTTGCTGCGCGCGGTCGGCCGGCGCGGACTGGGCGTGCGCGACAGCGGCGGTGAGCGACAGCGCAACGAGGGCGAGGTGCAGCGGCTTCATTTCAGTTTCTCCTGGGTCAGTGCCAGTCTCGCTGGCAGTGAGGAAACTATAGGCCCGCACTGCTTGAAGATTAATTACCGCGGATGCAGAGGTTATTTCCAATCGGAACAAGGTTGAACGTTGCGCACGCATCGAGTGCCGCCGCTTGCCGTCGACGGTCAGTGACGGCGGTGGTTGAACGGTGCGTCCTTGTCCAGCAGCGCGCTGCGGATGAAGTGAAGGCAGCCGACGATGCGCTGCATGCGGTGGCGCGCGTCGGGCACCGCGTACCACGCGTGCAGCGTGTGCTGCGCGGCGCGGATCGCCAGGTTCACGGATTTCAGCGTGCGCGCGTGGTGGACGGGTGTCGGATCGTCGAAGAAGCGCGGCAGCTCGCGCAGCACTGCATCGACCGACTCGGTCCAGCGCAGCGTCTGCGGCGGTTTGGATTCGCAGAACCCGTGCAGCTCGTCGCGCAGGTCGATCACCGCATGGCCGACTTCGAGCGTCGCCAGCATCCAGCGCAGCGCGTCGCGATGCTGGCGCGTGCGCTTGACGAGCAGCGTGCGCAGCTGCGCCATCAGGTCGTGCGTGCTCGACTGGAAGCGCGCGGCGAGGCCCTCGCGCGCGCTTTCGCACGCGAGCGTGACCTGGCGGCGCAGATCGTGCGCGATGCGCGACGTGAGCCACGGCATGTGGGTCGGAAACACCACGGCAAACACGATCGAACACGCAAGCATCGCGACGACAACGGCGAAACCGTTGTTGATCAGCACCTCGGGCGTATACGCGATTGCGTTGTCAGGGCCTGCCAGCAGGCAGAAGAACACCGCGAAACCGATCCCGTAGCCGGACAGGCCCGGACGCATCGCGAGAAACGCGCCGAGGCCGAGCACCGGCGCGAGTGCCGCGCACAGCAGCGGAAAACCGTCGATGTTCGGATACACGTAACAGAGGAACACATAGCCGACCGCCGTCGCGAACGCCGCGCCCACGCCCATCTGCGCGACGAACTTCGGCGCGCGCGGCGACGTCGAGCTCAGCGCGCACGCGATCGCGGTGGCGATCACGGCGAGCGAGCCGCTCGGCCATTCGGATGCGATCCAGAACGCGCTCATCGCGCCGACGGCGACGAGCGTGCGCAGGAATGCGAAGCCGACGAAGAACGTATTGGTCTTCACCGCGTAGTGGGTGACGGAACGTTCGAACGCGTGATCGTCCTGGTCGAGCGACGCGTTGGTGTCGGCATAGCCGAGATATTCGCCGATGAAGCGATACATCAGCTCGATCGCGGTATCGAAGTCCAGCAGGCCGCCCGCCGCGTGATCCTCGATCTCGCGGCGCGACGCGCGCGCGGCCTTCGGCAACGCGGTGTGGAAGCGGCGCAGTTCGAGCAGCGCGCCGGTGGTCGACGCGCTGCCGCGCTGCCGCTCGTCGCGCAATGCGGCGATCCGCCGCGCGAGCGCATCGATGTGCGGCGCGAGCGCGTCGAGCACGGCGTCCGAGCGGCTCGTGCGCAGGCGCTTGACGAGCTGATGCAGCGCATGCAATCGCGTGCACGCATTCATGAACTCGCTGTTCAGCCGCGCGAGCCGGCGGCTGCGCGCGCGAATGTGCGGATCCTCGAACGAGGCGAACGCGCGGTTGGCTTCGAAGCCGACGATCTCGTCGACGAAATCGGCGAAGCGCCGTTCGAATTCGCCGCGCGCGAGGCTGCCCGACAGCGCGCCTGCCGCGAATGCCGCGAACTTCACATGACGCACGCTCAGCGAGCGCATCAGCGCCTTCGCGGAGCTGAGCGGCAGGATCAGCGCGCTGACCGCGCCGGAGCACGCGATGCCCAGCGCGACCTCGGCGGCGCGCGTGAGCGCGGACTGGAACAGCGCCTGCGGCGTCATCACCGCGGGCAGCCCGATCAGCGCGGCCGTATAGCCGGCGAGCACGAACCCGTACCAGCGGAAGTGACGGTTGCGCACGGCGAGCGCGATGCAGCCGCCGACCCACAGCGTGATGCCGGCCATGTACAGCTCCGGCTGCTGCGCGAACAGCCCGCCGAGCGCGAGCGCGGCGACGAGGCCGGCCGCCGTGCCGAGCACGCGATAGAAACTCTTCGCGAACACCATCCCCGACAGCGGCTGCATCAGCACGAACACGGTCGTCATCGCGGTGCGCGGCTGCGACATCTCGAGCCGCATCGCGATGCCCATCGCGAGCAGCGCCGCGAGCACGGTCTTGGCGAGGTGCAGCCAGATCAGCCCGTCGCTCGCGGCCCAGTCGCGCGCGGCGCCGCCGAGCGGATCGAGCCAGGCTCTCCATCGTGCGGGTTCGACGGAAGGTCGCTCGATCGCAGATTGTGGCTTCATGAAAAGAGGGGGCCGGTGCGGGGCCGGGCAGGGTGCCGCGGCGCGTCCGGACGGGGCCGTTCGACTGGTGAGGCGCCGATTGTAGGAGCGCGGCGCGCGGGCATTAACGCAGCTGCGGGGAAACGATAGTTGCAGGCCGCGTAACAATCTGTCGCCCCCGCTGGAGGAAAATGGCGGCTCTGCTACAGGTGGTTCACAGGAATGGATACGCTACAAAACATGCGGGTGTTTACGCGCGTCGTCGAGACGGGCAGTTTCACCGCGGCCGCGCAATCGCTGAATTCGACGACGGGCGCGATGTCGCGCGCCGTGTCGGAGCTCGAGGCGCGCCTGCGCACCCGTCTGATGAATCGCTCGACGCGCCGTCTCGCGCTGACGTCGGCCGGAGAAAGCTATCTGCGGCGCTGCCGCCAGATCCTCGCCGACGTCGATCGCGCCGAAGAAGAGGCGAGCTGCGCGCACGAGCGGCCGGCCGGCGTGCTGCGCATGCACAGCTTCGCGAGCGTCGGCCATCACTACGTGATGCCCGCGCTGACGCGCTATCACACGCAGTATCCGGACGTGTCGATCGAGCTGTCGCTGTCGCAGCGCATGCCCGACCTGTTCGACGGCACGAGCGACATGGCGGTCGTGACCGCGTCGTCGCTGCCCGATTCGGAGCTCGTGTCGCACCTGCTGGGCTCGACCTTCAGCATCCTTTGCGCGTCGCCCGAGTACGTGAAGCGCCACGGCGCGCCGGCCCGCCCGCAGGATCTCGGCGCGCACGCGTGCCTGACGCTCTGCACGCCTGCATTTCCGACCCACGAATGGGTGCTCGAGGGCGCCGAGGGCGTCGAGCAGATCCATGTCGCCGGGCCGGTGCAGACCAATACGGCCGAGTCGCTCGCGCTGGCGATCCGCGACGGCATCGGGATCGGCATGCTGCCGCTGTATTCGGCGATCGACGCGCTGCAGGACGGCACGCTCGTGCGCGTGCTGCCCGGGCATATCCTGCAGAAGATGAATGTGTATGCGCTGTATCCGTCGCGCCGCTTCGTCGACGCGAAGGTGCGCACCTGGGTCGAGATGCTGCGTGCGCAGGTGCCGGGGATGATCGCGCGCGACGTCGAGATGCTGAACGCGATCGACCGCGAACCGCAGGCTGCCTGAGGGCGAACACGGAAACAGGATGGAGGATGGCGGCGTGCCGGACGGCGCGCTGTCCGGCCGCATCGTTACGGGCCGGTTCGCGCGATATCCGCCGCGCCCGCTGGACACATGTCATGCGGGCGCGGCGTTGCTGCATGCATTCAGAGCGCGGGCTTCGCTGCCACGCCCGATTCGGTTGCGCCCGCACCGGCCGGGCCATATGCGGCTTGCGCAGCCTTGTGCTCGGCGAGCCGTTTTGCTGCCAGGCGTTCCTGCGCGGCCATGATGTCGTCCGGATAGTTGCCGGCGTCGCCGAGCGACGGGTTGTAGCCCACCGATTCGAGGTCATAGAGCTCCTGCAGCACCTGCGCACGCGTGACGGGCGACTTTGCGGATTGCGCGAACGACAGGGCCGGTGCGGCAAGCAGGACGGCAGCGGCGGCGGTTACGACGAGCGATTTCACGATGTTCTCCTGTGGACGGGGTAGCGGGCCGGTTCGGTGATCGAGGTTCGATCCGAACCGTCGACGCCAGTCTATGCAGCGCGCATCGTCACAAAAACCCCGATTCCCGGCAGGCAGCTTTCCAGATGGCACAACATTGGGGCGCGCCGCCCGCGGCGCATGAACCCGTCTGTCAGGACAGGTTCACGGCTGACGGGCGACGCGCCGTCCTGCGGAGCAGAACTCAGAACCGCGTACGCATGCCGATCGTGCCGACGATCTGGTTCGCGGTGCTCGATGCGCCGCCCGACGTGTTGATGAACGCCTGGTAGCCGCGGCCCGACGCGTGCTGGTACATCGCTTCCGCGTACAGGTCGGTGCGGCGCGACAGCTTGTACACCGCCTGCAGGTCGACCTGGTGCCACTTCGGATCGGTGCCGTGCTTGCTGTCCGGGTTCGACACGCTGGCGTCTGTGTACACGTAGGCCGCGCCGAGGCTGACGGCCGGCGTCACCGCATAGCGCACGTTCACGTCGTAGTTGTTGAACGCGACCTGGCCGGTGGAGCCGAACGAGCCCGAATTGTCGTATTGCGAGCGCGTATAGACGAAGCCGACCGTCGCCGGGCCGAACACGTAGCTGACACCGCCACCGTACGTGCGCATGCGGTCCGCGCCTACCGACCAGCCGCCCTGGCTCACGCTCTTCGCTTCGGCCACGTCGGTCGCGCCCGGGCTCGCGCTCGTCGAGCCCTTCGTGCCGTTCATCTGCAGGTACGCGCCGGCCAGCTTCAGCGGGCCGTTCGTGTAGCTCGCCGCCACGCTGTACGCGCGGTTGCCGGCGAAGTTCGTCGAGTTCGAGAAGCCGTACAGCGCGCCGACCTTGAAGCCCGCGAGCGTATCGCTCGTGTACTTCACCGCGTTGTTGATGCGCACCGAGTGGTTCAGGTTGTCGTTGTCGAACGGATGCGCGAAGCCCGCATCGCCGAAGTCGCCGGCCGTCGCGGACAGCGGCGCGACGAAGTCGACCATCGTGTCGTACTGGCGGCCGAGCGTCAGCGTGCCGTAGCCGCTGTGGGTCAGGCCGACGTAGGCGTGACGGCCGAACAGCTTGCCGTCCTGGCCGAGCGCGCCGTTGTTCGCGTTGAAGCCGTTCTCGAGCACGAACAGCGCCTTCAGGCCGCCGCCGAGATCCTCGGTGCCGCGCAGGCCGAAGCGGCTGCCGTTGATGGTGCCGGTGGTCATGCGCCACAGCGATGCGCCGCCCGCGTTGTTGGTGTAGGCGATGCCGGCGTCGATCAGGCCGTACAGCGTGACCGAGCTCTGTGCGTGGGCGAGCGGGGCGAACAGCGCGGCCGTGCATGCGGCGGCAACCAGGGTTTTTTTCATGTAGCAGCTCCTGCGTGTGGGACGGGTGACCAAAGTTCGGCGCAAGTGTAGGGGCGGGTTCGCGCGATTCCGGCCGTCGGCGCGCGAGCGCTCCATTGCGCGTTGTGCAACAGTGCGTCACACGCCGTTCACAAATCGGTGCCGAGGCCCAATGGCGCGCGTTTTCGCCGACGGCGCGCCACGAGATGCGGGGGCGTCGCGCACGCCGTGTCGCGCATTGACAACACGCACGGCGCCGGCGCGGGAGTTGATTGCGGCGCCGCGCGCGTGGAGAATGAGCAGACCCATACCGAGATCCGGAGACCCCGATGACTGCGCCTCGCCGTCCTTCGTTCAGTGCCGCGCTGTGCTATCGCGACCCGAAAGCCGCGCTGGCGTGGCTCGAACGCGCATTCGGCTTCGAGCGCTCGATCGTCGTCACCACGCCGGAAGGCGACATCGCGCATGCTGAGATGAAATTCGGCGACGGCCTCGTCATGATCGGCGGCGCGTGGGCCGACTTCATCGCATCGCCGGAAGACACGGGCGATCGCAACACGCAGAACGTCCACGTGCATCTTCCCGACGACGCGGACCTCGACGCGCACTGCGAGCGCGCGCGTGCCGCCGGCGCCGAGATCCTGCAGGCGCCGGCCGACCAGTTCTACGGCGATCGCATGTATCGCGCGCGTGATCCGGGCCGGCATGTGTGGACCTTCGGCAAGCACGTGCGCGACGTGACGAACGACGAGATGAGCGCGGCGACCGGCCTGAAGATCGAAGATTTCAACTGAGCGCCGCATACATCGCCCGAACCGCTTTTCCCCACCACGCGGCGCACCGGCGCCGCATGACGCCCTGGACCTACATGAACCTCTTCAATGCACGCCTGCGCGGCCGCGACGGGCTGTTCACGATCGGCATCGATGGCGACAGGATCGCGCGAATCGACGCGCAACCCGCGCCGTTGGCGCCGGCCGGCGCCGACGATCTCGACGCGGGCGGCCGCCTCGCGATCCCGCCGCTCGTCGAGCCGCATATCCATCTCGATGCCGTGCTCACGGCCGGCGAGCCGGCCTGGAACATGAGCGGCACGCTGTTCGAGGGGATCGAGCGCTGGTCCGAGCGCAAGGCGACGATCACGCACGAGGACACGAAGACACGTGCGCATGCGGCAATCGGCATGCTGCGCGATCACGGCATCCAGCACGTGCGCACCCATGTCGACGTCACCGATCCGACGCTCGCCGCGCTGAAGGCGATGCGCGAAGTGAAGGACGAGGCGCGCGGACTGATCGACCTGCAGATCGTCGCGTTTCCGCAGGAAGGCATCGAGTCGTTCGACGGCGGCCGTGCGCTGATGGAGCAGGCGATCGACCTCGGTGCGGACGTCGTCGGCGGGATCCCGCATTTCGAGAACACGCGCGAGCAGGGCGTCAGCTCGATCCGCTTCCTGATGGAGCTGGCCGAGCGCACCGGCTGCCTCGTCGACGTGCACTGCGACGAGACCGACGATCCGCATTCGCGCTTTCTGGAGGTGCTCGCGGAAGAAGCGCGCGTGCGCGGAATGGGCGCGCGCGTGACGGCGAGCCACACGACCGCGATGGGCTCGTACGACAACGCGTACTGCTCGAAGCTGTTCCGGTTGCTGAAGCGCGCGGGCCTGAACTTCGTCTCGTGCCCGACCGAGAGCATCCACCTGCAAGGGCGTTTCGACACGTTTCCGAAGCGGCGCGGGCTCACGCGGGTCGCGGAGCTCGATCGCGCGGGCCTGAACGTGTGCTTCGGGCAGGATTCGATCAGGGATCCGTGGTATCCGCTCGGCAACGGCAATATCCTGCGCGTGCTCGACGCCGGCCTGCACATCTGCCACATGATGGGCTACCAGGACCTGCAGCGCTGCCTCGACTTCGTGACCGATCACAGCGCGACGACGATGCATCTCGGCGACGGCTATGGGATCTCGGTCGGACGGCCGGCGAACCTGGTTGTGCTCGACGCCGACAGCGACTACGAAGCGGTGCGCCGGCAGGTGAAGGCCACGCTGTCGGTGCGCCACGGGAAGGTGATCATGCGGCGCGAACCGGAGCGTGTCACGTATCCGGAGTGAGAGGGGCGGGTCGGGAGGCGGCAGCACCGGCGAGGGTCGCCTCTCGTTGTGTATTCGTAAAATGCATGAGTTGATCAGAAAAATACGTTTATTTCATGAGAGGTCGACGCCTACGATGCGGTCCTGACGGCGGCGTGCATGGTGTGCGCCGTCTTGTCGATCCAAGTTCGCCGACCTCATGCGCCTCGATCTCCCGTCCGCTCCAGCGTCTTCTTCGCCTTCCGCCATTCAAGGCTTCCCGGGTATTCCGATAGCTTCCGAATACGCCATTTAGATCCTTGATTTAAAAGAGATTTATGGGTGGCGGCGTGCTTGCGGCTACCATTGACGTCCCGCACAATTTCCTCACGAAGTATGGGTATCCGCGTTGGCCGATCGATGAGGTGCTGGTGCGTCACGTGACGAACGGTGTCCACGTGCCGACCTGGGATTCCGCGTGGTCGGACGATCTGTGGACCCGCGCTTGCGGGAAGGGCCGCTGGCTCGGCGCGGTCGATGGCCACACGGCGGCCGTCGCCGCGTGCGACGACGAGACGCTCTGGGCGCTGTCGGCCCAGCAGCGCCGCGACCTCGTCCGTTATGCGCGCGCGCGGCTCGCGTGGCAGCTCGGACAGCGAGGCGAGCCGTCCGACAAGCTCGCCTATGCGTCGCGCGTGCTCGATCCGAACATCCCGACGCTCGGCTTTGCGCGCCGCTTCACGGGCTACAAGCGTCCGAACCTGCTGTTGCGCGATTCGGCACGCCTTGCACGCCTGCTGACGAACGAAAAGCTGACCGTGCAGCTCATCGTTACGGGCAAGGCGCACCCTGACGACGTGGAGGGCAAGGAACTGATCCACGAGTGGTTCGATGACACACTGTTTCGACGCTGCGCACGGGCGTGGTATACATTGAGGACTACGATATGGCGCTCGCGCAGCAGCTTGTGCAAGGCGTCGATGTGTGGATCAACACGCCGCGGCGCGCGTGGGAGGCATGCGGTACGAGCGGGATGAAGGTGCTCGCAAACGGCGGGCTCAACCTCTCCTCGCTCGACGGCTGGTGGGCGGAAGCCTATCAGCCGCGCTACGGCTGGGCGATCGGCGACGACAACGGCAACAACAACGACGCGGACGATGCTGAGCACCTCTACGAATTGCTCGAGGACGACATCGTGCCGGCGTTCTACCGCACGTGACGTGCAGGGCATACCGCGAGACTGGGCGCAACGCGTGCGCGCGAGCATGTCGGAACTTGCGCCGCGCTTCGGCAGCAACCGGATGCTGCGCGAATATCTGGATGGCTTCTACTGGCCGGCGGCCGTCGCGTATCGCGATCGCTTGCGCGACGGCGGCAAGCTCGCGCGCGTGCTCGCCGAGTGGGAGGCGACACTCGGCGCGCGCTGGCACGAGGTACATTTCGGCTCGATGTCGGTGCGTTGCGAACGCGACGCGTGGCATATCTGCGTGCCGGTTTATCTCGGCGAAGTGCCGGCCGAGTGGGGGCTTGTCGAGTTTTACGCGGACACGGAGCAGGGGCAACCTGCAGAGTGTGCGTTGATGAGCGAAGGAGTACCGATCGCCGGAGCGATCCAGCGATACCTTTACCATGGGACGCTCGCTGCCAGGCGGCCTGCAGAGCATTACACGCCGCGTGTGCGCGTCGCGCGCGACGGCGTGTTCGTGCCGGCCGAGCTCAGCCTCATTGCATGGTATCGGTGACTGCTTGTGCGTGCAGCATGGGGCCGCCCCGCCTGCGCCCTGACAGCGGTGGGCCGGATATGGCGTAGGAATCCTCTCTTTCCGAACTTCAAATCCGGCGCCGGGTGTCAACCGTTCGCTGGCCGCGTCAATTCCGGCTGCCTTACGCCACGCTTCGTCGTGTCAGTGCCGACGTTCAGGCGCCCGCCAGTGCAGGCAATCCCGCATCGTCGCCGAAATACTGCGAGCGCGTGAAACCCGCTGCCCGTTGCGAGTGGTAGCCGTCGCACGATGCCTCGATGCGCGTCGGCAGCACGTCCGGCGTGTGCGCGCTCTTCTTCGCGAGGATTGCTGCGCTCAGGAACTCCGCGCTATACGCATTGAGCAGATGCGGTTGTTGCGCCTCGATGTAGGCAACAACGCGAGCGTGGTCGCCATCGATCGCCGCGAGCGACATCAGCGTTTGCGCATCCCAGCGAAAGCGCAGCCCCAAGTCGGCGAATGCGCTGTTGAACGCGCACAGCTGCGCATTGACTGCGCGGTCGTAGTCGGTCCGTTGTCCATCGTCGTGTGCATTGCGCATGATCCCCTCCATTTCATCGATTACGTGACGACAGCATAGGTCGGGCTATGGATTCACGATAGTTAAAGTTTTCTGTAAAAACCATTCTTTAATGCTTATGGATTGGGTGCAGCAAAGCAGAGTGCAGGGGAGCTGGTTTCAGGAGAACATGTGATATACAGTATTGTGAATATGTGATCTGGGAAAAAGCGAGGCCGAACGACCGCGCCTGTACGGCCCACGATCGAGCGGACCATCACCGTAATCGACAACGAGGAGATACGTCGACCATGTCCACCGACACGCCAGAGAATGTCCGCGCGGTCCCGTTGAGCCTGAACCTCACGCCGATCAGCGCGACGGCATCGCTGCGCGACCAGGCGTATGTGCGACTCAAGCAGGTGATCGCGGATACCGACATCTATCACTCACATGAAGAGGTACGTCTCGATGAAAAGGAACTGACCGAGGCGCTCGGCGTGAGCCGCACGCCAGTACGTGAAGCGATGACGCTGCTCGAGCAGGAAGGCTTTCTGCGCACGGTGCCGCGCCGCGGCGTCTATATCCTGCGCAAGACGAAGAAAGAGATCGTCGAGATGATCTGCATGTGGGCTGCGCTTGAAAGCGTGGCGGCACGCCTCGCGACGCTGCGCGCGTCGAACGAGAACATTGCGCGCCTGCGGGCCATGTTCGATCAATTCAGCCGGGCTGCACCGACCGATCACATCGAGGAGTACTCGGAGGTGAACATCGCGTTCCATCAGGCGCTCGTCGAATTGTCCGGCTCGCAGATCATCCTCGACACGATCAATAACATCATCATGCACGTGCGCGCGATACGCCGCATGACGATCGCGCAAAGCGACCGCGCGTCGCGTTCGATCGAAGATCACATGCGCATCATCGAAGCGCTCGAGGCGCGCGATACCGAGCGCGTCGAAACGCTCGTGCGTCAGCACTCGCTCGATCTCGCGCAGTACGTCGAAGCGCATTGCGATTTTCTGGACTAAGGCTGCCGTCATACCCGCACGGCAACCCCGGGACTATCCCGGGCCGGCGCATGTGCAGTACGCGATCCGATCGCCGACACGCCTCACACACAAAGCACTGGCGACCTTGTGCGATGCAGCAGCATGAGCAGGCATCTGCAAAAAGCCATTGACTAATACTGTGTATGGAATATTGTATATTACGTCGCGCGGCATTCTTGCGCCAAGGAGGCGACATCATGGCAGATGGGGTGGGGGAACTCGATCAAGTTCCCGGACCTGACGCCGTGCCGTGCGAACGAAGGAGTCACTCGAATGGCGTCCAGGCGGGCGCTGTTTTTCACTGAGCGGTATCCATATGACGCACGAGCCCGACTATGCAAGCAGCTATCATTGACTACCAACAACTGGTGAACGCGATCGGCGATGCCGTCGTGATCTCGGACAGGAGCGGCGCGATTACGATGTGGAATCCCGCAGCAGAACGCATGTTCGGCTTCACGCCAGGAGAAGCGCTCGGCAATTCGCTGGATCTGATCATTCCCGAACGTCTGCGCGGGCGTCATTGGGAAGGCTACGAAAAGACGATGGCGACCGGGCAGACGCGCTATGGCAACGACGTCCTTCGAGTGCCCGCTGTTCACAAGGACGGCCGCGCACTGTCGATCGCTTTTACGGTCGCACTCTTGTATTCGGACGAGCGCGAATTGACGGGCATCGTCGCGGTGATTCGCGACGAAACCGCGCGCTTCCAGGAAGATCGAAATCTGCGCAAGCGCATCGCGGAACTGGAGGCGCGCGTCAGCGCCTGACGTGTCGTTCCGGGCGCTCGAACCTGGGCGGCATGCGTGCCGCCTTTGTACTCGCGCAGTCAATATCACGTCGAACGTCGTTGCGACGAGCAGCGCGGAGAACATCGACGCGTGTAGAAACGCGTGTGCCGTATCAACTCGAATTATCGGCCATGCAGTTCATTCACAGCGGCGATTGGGCCGCCTGTACCATCGTCCGCAAACTCGATGACGGCGCGCATGCGCCCCTTCTTGCCCTATCAACAGGACGTCGATCTCACCGTATTCGCAAGCGCAACCGCGGCTATCGTGGCTGCGCGCGTCGTCGCTCCATTGATCGGACAGGACGCACGTTGACGACAACACTCGCGGCCGAGTCGGTCACTTGACGCTCTTCGCGAGGGCGCCGGTCATCGCAAGCGCAATTATCTTTCGGGCGCAGCGCGTCGCGGGTGGGCGCGTCTTCAGCGCGGGTTGAGTATCGGTGCGGCCAATACGGGTTTGCCCTCATCGGAAATCGCCGGAAAAAGCTTGCCCAAACGCCATGCTGTAAATACGATATATCACATATCATGTGTGTCGATGCCTGGGCAAGGTGAGTCCGGACTGGCACGAAAAGCGTCAGCGGCGAACAGCAATCAACGATGGGAGATGTAGCATGAGCAAAGCACTCGACGGTGTGCGCATTCTCGATTTCACGCACGTGCAGTCGGGGCCGACCTGCACGCAGCTGCTCGCGTGGTTCGGGGCGGACGTGATCAAGGTCGAACGCGCAGGCGCGGGCGACGTCACGCGTGAACAGCTGCGCGACGTTCCCGATGCCGACAGCTTGTACTTCACGATGCTCAACCACAACAAGCGTTCGGTGACGATCGACGCGAAGCACCCGGAAGGCAAGCTGGTGCTGGAGGCGCTGATCCGGAAGTGCGACGTGCTGGTGGAGAACTTCGCGCCGGGCGCGCTGGACCGGATGGGCTTCACGTGGGAGCACATCCAGGAACTGAATCCGCAGATGATCGTCGCGTCGGTGAAGGGCTTCGGTCCGGGGCCGTACGAGGACTGCAAGGTCTATGAGAACGTCGCGCAGTGCGTGGGCGGCGCGGCGTCGACGACGGGTTTCGACGACGGCCCGCCGGTGGTGACAGGTGCTCAGATCGGCGACAGCGGCACGGGCCTGCATCTGGCGCTGGGCATCGTGACGGCGTTGTATCAGCGCACGATAACGGGCCGTGGGCAGAAGGTGCTCGCGGCGATGCAGGATGGCGTGCTGAACCTGTGCCGCGTGAAGTTGCGCGACCAGCAGCGTCTGGAGCGCACGGGCGTGATGAAGGAGTATCCGCAGTATCCGAACGGCGCATTCGGCGAGGCGGTGCCGCGGGCGGGCAATGCGTCAGGCGGCGGACAGCCGGGATGGATCCTGAAATGCAAGGGCTGGGAGCACGATCCGAACGCGTACATCTACTTCATTACGCAGGCGCCGGTGTGGGTGAAGATCTGCAACGTGATCGGCAGGGAAGAGTGGGCGACGGACCCGGAGTACGCCACGCCCGGCGCGCGGCTGCCGCGGTTGAAGGAGATCTTCGAGGAGATCGAGCGCTGGACGAAGACGAAGACGAAGTTGGATGCGATGGCGATCCTTAACCAGCACAACATTCCGTGCGGGCCGATCCTGTCGATGAAGGAGATCGCTGAAGACGAATCGCTGCGCAGGACGGGCACGATCGTCGAGGTCGATCATCCGGTGCGGGGCAAGTACTTGACGGTCGGAAACCCGATCAAGCTGTCCGACAGCCCGACGGAGGTAACGCGCTCGCCATTGCTCGGCGAGCATACGGACGAGGTGATGGTCGAACTCGGCTATTCGCCGGCACAGATCGACGCGCTCAGAGCCTGCGGTGCGATCTGAACGAGCAAGCGAACGAACAGCCGAGGCTGAACGCCCGACTGGAGGCGAAGGCCGTGGCCGATCGCTTCGCCGTGCACTTCCGCGTGCCGTGGAAAGGCGTGTCAACGGCGCGAGCGCGGTGGGCGCGCACAAGACGGCGATGCTGCATGACCTCGAGGCCGGACGTATGATCGAAGTTGATTCACTGCGGATGGTGGTGCAGGAGATTGCGCTTGCGGGCGGGAAAAAGCGTAATATCGATCGGACCCGTATGGCGGTTCCGCACCGACCATCCGTGCTTTGGATCTGTTGTGGTGCTTGAGCAACAGTATCTGATATACTAAATACAAGATGCTTGATTCATGTCGCGACGCAGCATATGATTGAGTCATTCAATCATCAATTGGCTGGAGCAACTCATGGATCTCGTGTCGCTTGCAATCTTTGCCGTCGCCCTCGTGGGCCTGGGTTCGGCCGCAACCGTGCTGTTGACCTCTTGGGTGCCGCTGCATGTCGCCGAACTTGCGTCGAAGCACGGCCGTTATGTCGGTCTCGAAGCCGCAACCGGGCGTGAGGCCATGCCGAACGACTCGCGCGTTGGAGCAGTGATGGGCGCGATCGGCTCGTCGAACTAAGCGAACCTGGTAGTGAATACTCCTGTTCTGAACCTGCCTCTGGCGCTGCATCCAATCGGCAATAGCGCCAGCCTCCGCGACCAGGCCTACGCGATGTTGCGCCAGGCCATCGCGGATGCCGACATTTACGCGTCGCGCGAAGAGATTCGTCTCGACGAGCGCGTGCTGAGCGAATCGCTCGGTGTGAGCCGCACGCCCGTTCGCGAGGCAATGACGCTGCTCGAGCAGGACGGTTTTCTGCGCATGGTTCCGCGGCGCGGCATCTACATCGTGCGCAAGAGCAAGCGTGAGATCGTCGAAATGATCCAGATGTGGGCCGCGCTCGAAAGCATGGCCGCACGTCTTGCCACGCAGCACGCAACTGACGAAGAGATCGCGAAACTGCGCCACATGTTCGACCAGTTCCGTGACTCGACGCCTGCCGAACATATCACCGAGTACTCGGATGCGAACATCGCGTTCCATCAGGCGATTGTCGAACTGTCGAAGTCGCAGATCATTCTTGACACGATCAAGAACATCTTCATTCATGTGCGCGCAATTCGCCGCATGACGATTTCTCAGAGCGACCGCGCGTCGCGGTCGATCGTCGACCATTTGCGAATCATCGAGGCGCTGGAAAAGCGCGATACCGAACTGGCGGAGCGTCTGGTGCGCGATCACTCGCTCGGGCTTGCCGCGTTTGTCGAGTCAAATTGCGATTTTCTCGACTGAGCGCTCTGCGCTCCGTCAACCCCCGTTGAAGCCGAAGGCCGGCGGACCTGAAGGTCCGCCGGCTTTTTTATCGCCTGACGGGCCGCGTCGTCCGGCGCGCTTGTCCGGCGATGAAGCCGGCCACCGGGCTTCTTTGTGCGCGCGCGTCCTTCGGATGCTGCGCCAGATCTACCGCTTTGGCGGCCTGGGCGCCGAAGTTGCATTCGCAAGGCCAGATGGGAGAGGGGCTGAAGTGTTCTCCGGGACTCCCCCAAGTGTGGCTGAAAGCGCTTGCGACGATCTGTTATATCACATACTGTATTGAGTGTCGGTGCCGATGCGCGACAGGTACCTGACAGCGGGCAACCCGATCAAGCGGACGGACAGTCCCACGTAGGTGACGCGTGTTCGCCCGTGCCCGACGAGCACACGGATGAAGTGATGGCAGAACCCGGCTATTCGCCGGCACCGACCGACGCGCTCAGAGCGTGCGGCGCGATCCGAGCGAGTAACGGAACGAAACAACAGCGAATGCACGAAGCGAGGAGGAGGTTGCATGCCGGACTGGGCTAGCTTCATCACGTGGTCGGGGCTTGAGCGCCTGGAACTTTGTGTGTTTGTTTTCGCGGGCGCGTTGGTGATTGCGATAACGGCAACAGTGCTCGTCAACCGGCTGACGCATGGCAGGCGAAACACGTGGCAAGGTGCACCCGGCGACAAGGTCATCGATATGGTCGCGCTCGGATTGTGTGTCTGGATTGGTTATGCTTTCGTCAACGAGCCTGCGCAAACGCCTGGAATCGTAGCGCTGTTCGCGGTGAGCCTGCTGGCCGCCGCGTTGGGCGCGCATGTGATGCTGACCATGCATGAGCATCACGCGCGCGCGCCCGCGCATTGCGGCATGTCACCACGACGCGGCGCGACGTTGCGCCTCGCGTGGGACGGCGATCCTTCGCATCTGCAGCCTGCAGACGATTTCACGCAGCACTGGACGTGGTCGATCAATCCGCGCCGTGCGCAGCCGCGCTGCGCGTCATCTGCGCGGAACGCGCAAATGACACATGCAACGATGCGCGTGCGTAGCCGCCAACGCCATCAGGCAAAGCGACACTGACGAAACACGTAGCGGCAACTGCGTCGCGAACCATCAGGTTCGCGAGCGCGGAGGTCGAAGAGAATCACGAATGAACTGCAATTGTGCGTCATCGAGCCATGGGCTCGCGATAGAGCTGGTTTTTCCGGTCGAAAATCAGTTGCACGAGAAAAGCGGCGTCGTAGGCGTTGAGCAGATGCGAATGAAAGCGCTCGATGTAGGCCGTAATGCGTGCAGGTTCATTGCTGACGTCGTCGAAGAAATCGAGCGTGTCCTGGGTCCAGCGAAAACGTAAGCCCAGATCGCTGAACGCGGCGTTATAGGCGCTCAGCAACGCTTCATTATGCAAATCGGCAGATTGATTCATCGCGATCTCCCAAGCGGTCGAGTGATGTGACTCGGAAGAAGCATAGAGGTCGCGATGAATACACAATAATTAAATTTTCATTGGCATTCCATAGCGCGTCATCTATGGACGGTCAATTGATTTACGTGCGTGATCTGCTCGATCAGATCCGCACCTTCTTCCAGCAAAAAGCGCTTGAACGCAACCGCAACAGGCGGAAGCCGCTTGTTCTTGCGATGAACGACGTACCAGTTGAGCATCACCGGAAAGCCTTCGACATCGAGCACGGCGAGATGCCCGAGCTGCAATTCGAGGCTGATGGTATGTGCGGACAGAAACGCGATGCCCATGCCTGCAATCACGGCCTGCTTGATCGTCTCCGTGCTCTTGATCTCCATCGCGATGTTGAGGTTCGTAAGACGCCCTGCAAAGCCCTCTTCCATCGAATTCCACGTGTCCGAGCCACGTTCGCGCACGACGAACGATTCGCTCGCGAGCTGGCTGATCTTGATGTTGCGCTTGCTGGCAAGTGGATGCGAGGGCGCCGCCACAATCACATACGGATGCGGCGCGAACGCCTCGTTGATCGAATCCATTTCTTGTGGCGGCCGCACCATTACCGCGAGATCGGTCTGATTGGTTGCCAGCTGGTGCAGCAGTTCCTCGCGGTTGTGCACTGCAAGGTTCAGTTCGACACCCGTATAGCGTCGCGTGAATTCGGCGAGCAGCCGCGGAAAGAAGTAGTCGCCCGCGCTGATGGCCGCGACGTTCAGCTTGCCGCCCGAGATGCCTTTCAACTGGCCCATCGCTTCATCCACTTCATGAAACTGCTGAATGATCGCTCGGCTGTAATGAAGCATTTCCGTGCCTGCTGGCGTCAGATAGATCTTTTTGCCGAGCTGTTCGAAGAGCGGCAGGCCAGCGTGCTCCTCGAGCTGCTTGACCTGGGTGGAGACGGCGGGCTGCGTGAGGTGCAGTTCCTCGGCCGCGCGCGAGAAGCTGAGGTGCCGCGCCACCGTCTCGAACACTTTCAGCTGGCGCAGGGTGGCGTTACGCATCGTCATGGTGGATGTATAAGCGAAGATGAATCCTCATGGTAACAAACTTTAATTATCAGTAATTCAGCAGAGACCCTAGGATGAATTCTGCAATGGACGATGGAACGCGTGAGCATCGGGTTAACGCTGAAAACAAGGCCCGGCGCGGTGAAATCGAGAAAAAATGACCTGCAGGCGCCTATTCGTCCGAGCAATGAGCCGTAAATCAGATTAAAGATTTTTAGAAAAGAAGCGCTTGAATTTTCGTTGCGAAATACACCCGACGCGGTCCGATCGGGACGCAACGATAAGGTATGCATGCATACAGACCGGATTTTTGGTCGGCTACCCTAAATATAGATGGCGGAGACAGGTACATGAACAGCATTTCTCAGCAAGCTCCGGTAGCGTTTTGGCGCAGCCGCTGGTGGCAGCTAGCATTCGGCATCCTGTGTATGGCGCTCGTCGCCAATCTGCAATATGCGTGGACGTTGTTCGTCGCGCCGATGAGTGCAAAGCATCATTGGGGGCAAGCTGAAGTTCAGCTCGCGTTCTCGATTTTCATTCTCACCGAAACGTGGCTGGTGCCGGTGGAAGGGTGGCTCGTCGACCGCTTCGGTCCGAAGCCTGTCGTGGCGGGCGGTGCGATCTGCGTAGGGCTTGCGTGGGTGATGAACTCGTTTGCGACGACGCTGCCCGAACTCTATATAGCGTCCGTCATCGCCGGTATCGGTGCGGGCGGCGTGTATGGCACCTGCGTCGGCAACGCGCTCAAGTGGTTTCCGGACAAGCGCGGCCTCGCCGCCGGCCTGACGGCGGCGGGCTTCGGCGCGGGCGCGGCGGTGACAGTGATTCCGATCGCAAACATGATCACGCGCTCAGGTTACGAGCACACATTCCTGTTCTTCGGCATTCTGCAAGGGGTGTGCATTTTCCTGCTCGCGTTGATGCTGAGAAAGCCCGACACCGCAAAAGTGTCACCTGCCAAGCGCAAATTCGCTGTCACGAAAACGGACTATACGCCGGGTCAGATGATCAAGGCGCCGGTGTTCTGGGTGATCTACGCGTCGTTTGTCGCGGTGGCGGCAGGTGGCCTGATGGCGACGGCGCAACTTGGTCCGATTGCCAAGGACTGGGGGCTCGCCAAGCTGCCGATGAGTCTCTTCGGCATGACGCTGCCGCTGCTCACGATGACGCTGTCGATCGACAACATCTGCAACGGCTTCACGCGTCCGTTGTGCGGCTTCATTTCCGACAAGATCGGCCGAGAGAACACGATGTTCGCGATCTTTATCGGCGAAGGGCTTGCGCTGCTGGGCCTGATGCAATATGGCCAGAACCCCTATGCGTTCATGACATTCGCAGCACTGATTTTCCTGTTCTGGGGCGAGATCTTCTCGATCTTCCCGGCGCTTTGCGCCGATACGTTCGGCAGCAAGTACGCCGCGGCGAACGCGGGCACGCTTTATACGGCGAAGGGTACGGCGTCGCTCATCGTGCCGATCGCTTCGGTGCTCGCCACGACGGGCGGGTGGAATCTCGTGTTCCTCGTGTCGGCGATAGTCACGATTGGGGCAGGCGTGTCGGCGAAATTCATTCTCGCGCCGATGCGTGCACGCTGGATCGCTTCAACGAATGAGAAGTGTGACGAACACGTGCCGGAACTCGCGGCAAGCGGACCCGGCCTGCGTCACTGGCCGGAACAGACTGGCGAATAACGTTCGTGTCAGCGCGCCGGGATCTGAACACATGAACGTAACGCTGCAGCAACTGAAGGTGTTCATCGCCGTCGCGCGCCAGCGGAGTTTCACTCGCGCGGCACGCGAGTTCGATTTGACGCAGTCGGCCGCTAGCCGGCGCGTGCGCGAACTTGAAGAGGCTATCGCACTGCGCCTCTTCGATCGCACCACGCGTCAGGTAGAGCTGACGACGGCGGGCTCCCGGCTCGAACGACGCATCGGCTGTCTGATCGAAGAATTCGAAATGACGCTGCGCGACGTGCAAGCCGCACGTGAAGAACCCACGGGGTTCGTCGTCTTCGCGTGCGATTCCATGCTCTCGTCGGGCCGGTTGCCCGAGTGGCTTACGCGTTGCGCTGCGGCTTTCCCAGGTCTGATCGTCACCGCGAAGGAACAGCTGCAACACGCGGTACCCGCCTCTGTCGAGCAGGACGCAGTCGATTTCGGTGTCCTGTGCGATGCAAACTTCGCAGGCACCGACGCCTTTCATGCGCAAGCGCTGGCCTCGACGCCGCTTTGTGCCGTATTGCCGCATGCGCATCCGCTCACATCCGGTGCCGCGCTGTGCTGGGACGCGTTGCGCGACACGCCGCTCGTCACGCTCAACGCAGAAGCCGGCACGCGCAATGTGACGGAACGCACGCTCAATACGTATCGCGTCGGCACGCAACGCACCAACGAGTGCGCGCATGTCGCCACCGCATTGCGCATGATCGAACTGGGCCTCGGCATCGGTGTGCTGCCCATCGACACACGTGCGTCGACTCTGCCGTCGTCGCTCGTTGCACGTCCGCTCGTGCCGGAAGTATCGGTGACGACCATGCTCGTGCGCCGCCGCCACCGCTCGCTGCGTCCCAATGCCGACGCTGTGTGGACGCTGCTTGCCGACGGGAATTCTCGGGACCCGCGCGGCGGCGCGCGCCAGACGCAACGCGGCACCCGCAACCCGATACGACGGGAAGCAGCAGACGAACCGATGCCGCTCGTCCCCCGATGACGACGCATTGATGCGAGCGTCGTAAGCGCGGACAGGCGCGGTTTTGCCAACGGTTCGAGATGAACGATAGCGCCATTCGCAATGTGTATGCGATGGACACTGATGCGATCTCAGACGACATGACCTCCTTATCGACGGAACGCGGCGAGCGCCCGGCACGGGCGAATACTCTGGCATGCTCAATACCGCCACGGAAGAACCGATTGAGATCGTCGCGCTGGAACTGCGGAGCGGCATACGCACTGCGGAGCATGGACTCATCCTGATGCGATTTTCCGAATTTTTGCGCAAGTGCCGGGGTGCAATCGTAGCGCTCGAGCGTCTCGACGCAGGCAAGCCCCTTGCAGCCGCCAATCGCCGGACGTGCCCGCCGCCATCGGCACGCTCGCCCACTACGCGGGCTGGTGCGACAAGATCAACGGCCAAGTGGTGCTCGTGCATCCCGATGCGCTCACCGACACGATGCGCAAGCCACGTTTTCGTGGTCGGCGCGATTGTCGAACTTCGGATTCGGCGAGCAGGGCGCCGCGTTCCCCGACAACCACGTCCTCACTGGCGTCATGGCGGCAATCATCCCCGGCGCCATGACGCCTGCCCCCGCGGTTCGAGAGCGGGCAGTTTGCATGGAACGGGAATGGAAGGCCTGGCTCCGAACTGCCCAACGCGGACAGGCTGAACAGTTGCGCCGTGTTCGTGGCTGCGCTGTCCGGTCCACATGCACCTACAGCACGGTCCTTCCACGAATCTTTCTGATATGCAATATACGATATATAAAACGCAAAATCGCGTACCAACTGCGATCTGCCGAAGGGGGATGGGGCAGAGCGACTGCGGGACGCATCCGATATCTCTCGTCCACATGCACCACATCGAAGCCCTCCCTGAACTGGCTCCGCAACAGCGACGCGACCCGCGCGGCGGGACTCCCGCGTGGGCTCCCCAAACCCGGCCAAAAATATCTGTTGACACATTCAATATGTGATATACCATATACCAGAAGCGCCACCATTTGCCCCCAGGAGACATGACATGGCAGAAGTCGTTGGGACCATTCCAGTGGAAACCCGCCCGGCACAAGAAGCCGCATCGATGACCGATGGATTCCATCTCATCATCGACGCGTTGAGGATGAACGACATCGAGACGATCTACGGTTTGCCAGGCATTCCGATCACCGATCTCGCACGGCTCGCGCAGGCCGAAGGCCTGCGCGTGATCAGCTTTCGTCATGAGCAGAACGCAGGCCACGCCGCTGCGGCCGCGGGTTACCTGACGCAGAAGCCCGGGGTGTGCCTGACCGTCTCGGCCCCCGGCTTCCTCAACGGCCTTACGGCGCTGGCCAATGCGACGACGAACTGTTTCCCGATGATTCTCATCAGTGGCTCGAGCGAACGCGAGATCGTCGATTTGCAGCAGGGCGACTATGAGGAGATGGATCAGCTCAACATCGCGAAGCCGCACGCGAAGGCGGCGTTCCGTGTGCTGCACGTGGAGGACATCGGCATCGGGATCGCGCGCGCGATCCGCGCGGCGGTGTCGGGCCGCCCCGGCGGTGTCTATCTCGATCTGCCGGCCAAGCTGCTGTCGCAGGCGATGGAAACCGAGAAGGCGCGCCGCTCGCTGGTGCGTGTGATCGACGCGGCGCCACGCCAGCTGCCCGCACCGGATTCGGTGCAGCGTGCGCTCGAAGTGCTGAAGCGCGCAAAGCGTCCGCTCATCCTGCTCGGCAAGGGGGCGGCATATTCGCGCGCCGACGGCGAAATCCGCGCACTCGTCGAGAAAACGGGTATTCCGTTCCTGCCGATGTCGATGGCGAAGGGCCTGCTGCCCGACACGCATCCGCAGTCGGCCGCTGCCGCGCGCTCGTATGTGCTCGCCGAGTGCGACACAGTGCTACTCATCGGCGCGCGCCTCAACTGGCTGCTCGCTCACGGCAAGGGCAAAACCTGGGGCGGCACGCCGAAGCAAATCGTGCAGATCGACATCTCGCCGACCGAGATGGACAGCAACGTACAGATCGCGGCCCCCGTCGTCGGGGATATCCACTCATGCGTGAAGGCGCTCCTCGACGGTGTCGCGACCGGCTTTCCGAAACCGAGCGATGAATGGCTCGAGGCTGTCGCCGGGCGAAGGAACAAGAACCTCGCGAAGATGGCAGAGACGCTCGCGAAGAACCCGTCGCCGATGAGCTTCCACAGTGCGCTGCGAGTGTTGCGCGACATCGTGAAGGCGAACCCGTCGATGACGGTCGTCAACGAAGGCGCGAACACGCTCGACTACGGCCGCGCCGTGATCGACATGTACGAACCACGCAAGCGTCTCGATTGCGGGACGTGGGGAATCATGGGTATCGGCATGGGTTTTGCGGTCGCCGCGGCGGTCGAGACCGGCAAGCCGGTGCTCGCGATCGAGGGCGATAGCGCGTTCGGCTTCTGCGGCATGGAGATCGAGACGATCTGCCGCTATAACCTGCCCGTCTGTACAGTCATCTTCAACAATAACGGCGTCTATCGCGGCACGGACGTTAACCCGTCGGGGGGCGCCGACGTCGCGCCGACGGTGTTCGTCAAGGGTGCGCGCTACGACAAGATGATGGAGGCCTTCGGTGGCATCGGCCATCACGTCACGACGCCGGAGGAGCTCGAAAAGGCAGTGACGGAGGCGATCCGATCGGGCAAGCCGACCCTTGTCAATGCGGTCATTGACGAAGCAGCCGGCACTGAAAGCGGCCGCCTGACGAATCTCAATCCCCAAAGCGCGGCGATGAAGAAGTAATCCATCCGGGTAACCTATCAGGAGAAAAGACGTGAGCAATCCCCTCGACGGCATCAAGATCATCGATTTCACGCACGTGCAGGCGGGCCCGGCGTGCACGCAGCTTCTGGCCTGGTTCGGCGCCGATGTGATCAAGGTCGAACGCCCTGGCTCGGGCGACGTGACGCGCAATCAGTTGCGCGACATTCCGGAAGCCGACGCGCTGTACTTCACGATGCTCAACAGTAACAAGCGCTCGCTGAGCCTCAACACGAAAACGCAGGAGGGCAAGGAGGTACTCGAAAAGCTGATCCGCGAGTCGGACGTGCTCGTCGAGAACTTCGGCCCCGGCGCGCTCGACAGAATGGGTTTCTCGTGGGAGCGCATCAGTGAGCTGAACCCGAAGATGATTGTTGCGTCGGTCAAGGGCTTCAGCGACGGGCACCACTACTCGGACCTGAAGGTCTACGAGAACGTCGCGCAGTGCGCGGGCGGCGCCGCATCGACGACGGGTTTCTGGGACGGTCCGCCGACCGTGAGCGCGGCCGCCCTCGGCGACAGCAACACCGGCATGCACCTCGCGATCGGCATCCTGACTGCGTTGATCGGCCGCGACAAGACGGGTAGGGGCCAGAAGGTTGCCGTGTCGATGCAGGATGCGGTGCTGAACCTCTGCCGTGTGAAGCTGCGCGATCAGCAGCGCCTCGACCGCGTCGGCCATCTGGAGGAGTATCCGCAGTACCCGCACGGCACGTTCAGCGATGTCGTGCCGCGCGGCGGCAACGCGGGCGGAGGCGGCCAGCCGGGCTGGGTGCTCAAGTGCAAGGGTTGGGAGAGTGATCCGAACGCCTATATCTACTTCACCGTGCAGGACCATGCATGGGAGCCGATCTGTCGCGCGATCGGCAAGCCGGAGTGGATCGACGATCCCGCGTACAACACTCCACGCGCACGCCAGCCGCACATCTTCGACATCTTCAAGACGATCGAGGACTGGCTCGCGAACAAGACCAAGTTCGAGGCCGTCGATATCCTGCGAAAGTTCGACATTCCGTGCTCGCCCGTGCTCAGTATGAAGGAGCTCGCCGCGGACGAGTCGCTGCGCAAGAGCGGCTCGATTGTCGAGGTCGATCATCCGGTGCGCGGCAAGTACCTGACGGTCGGCAGTCCGATCAAGTTCTCCGATCTGAAGCCGGAAATCACGTCGTCGCCGCTACTCGGCGAGCATACGGAGGATATCCTGCTCGGCCTCGGCTATAGCAAGGAGCAGATCTTCCAGATGCGCGAGACGAAGACGGTCTGATCGTCCGCCCGCCCGCCGCTTGACTTCGCGGCGGGCGACATCGCAGGCGCCGGCGAATTGATTCGCGACAAACAAGCCGCTTTCAGGACGTGCGGAGCTTACGCAAGAGGCTTACCGAACCGGAGGCTCGCGTCGGGGGCCGATGCCGCGTGCTGCAGTGGAGCACGCGCGGCGCGGCGACCGACGAGAGATCAAGCGAAAGAAGGGGACGTGCGATGCATGTAGAGTTCCTGGGAACATATCGGTTCGAATTGTTTGCGATGCAGCTCATCGAGAACGGCGGATGGACCGCGTATGCGGCGGTCCGCGGCGCCGAAGACGAAGGCGGGACGCAGATGAGCCCGCTGCCGTATCGGCGCGTCGACGACGACGCCGTGTTCGAGAGCGAGGCCGCGGCACTTGCCGCCGCGCGGCGCGTTGCAGTCGCACTCGTGCGATTGGGCAACTCTTCGTCCTAGTCGCTACGATCTTTTCTCACGAGTCAGTATTCGTAAAATACATAGCAGTGCATATCAAATTGAGGCGGCCGAATCAAGGAGGCTGACCCACATGACAGGACGGCGCGCCGGAGCGGACGCGGCCATGATGCAGACAAACAAGGTGGGGAGGCAGGAAGTGATCGAGACATTGAATAGTGTGCGCACCATCGATTTCGTACATGTGCTGTCCGGCGCGTATTGCGCGCAGCATCTGCCCTGGTTCGGCGTGAATGTGATCACGGTAGAACGGACCGGCGCGGGCAATGTTTGAGCCTCACCCGCTGGCCTGCAGAACTCGGCCCCACTCCGCGAAGCGCTGCTCGCCGGGCATACCGACGAGGTCGTGATAGCGCTCGGGTTCACGCCCGAAGACGTTGAGCATTTTCGGGTGCCTGGCGCGAAATGACCGTATGCGGAGTGGTCATCGCCTTTGCAGGGCTCGAACCCGCTGTATGCGAATTCCATTCTCAATCAATGATTCATACATCCAGGAGACCCCGATGACATCGTGGATACGCTTTCAGGCGGCGAACGGAAGCGTCGGCTTCGGCTTGCTCGAAGACGACTGCGTCGCCGAGTATCGAGGCGACATGTTCGGCGATGCCGAACCGACCGGTGCGTGCCACCCATTGGATGACGTCACGCGGTTGAGCCCGTGCATTCCGAGCAAGGTCATCGCATTGTGGAATAACTTCTACGCACTCGCCGCAAAGCTCGACAAGGCGCCGCCAACTCATCCGCTCTTTCTTATCAAGCCACCGATGTCCGTGATCGGGCCCGGCGAGCAGATTAGACGCCCTGCCAATTATCACGGCAAGGTTGCTTACGAGGGCGAACTCGGGATCGTGATAGGAACGCGCTGTAGCAACGTGTCCGTCGAAGAGGCCGAGCAATACATCTTCGGCTACACGTGCATCAACGACGTCACGGCGATCGAACTCTTGAACGAGGATCCCAACTTCGCGCAATGGTGTCGCGCGAAAGGCTTCGACACGTTCAGTTGCATCGGACCCACGATTCGATGCGACTTCGACTGGCGCGCTGCGAGGGTGACGACGCACGTCGACGATACCGAGCGGCAGAACTATCGCCTCGACGACATGATATTTTCGCCGGCCCAGCAGGTCAGCATGCTTTCGCATGACATGACGCTCATGCCCGGCGACGTCATCGCATGTGGAACGTCGTTAGGCGTCGGGTCCATCAAGGACGGCTCGACCGTGACGGTGTCGATCGATGAGATCGGCTCGCTCTCGAATGTCCTTTCCGCGAGAGGATGAGATGGCAACAACGATTGCAGTGCCGCGCGAGGTGCATGCAGGGGAACGCCGCGTCGCGGCGACGCCTCAATCGGTCGGCCAATTGATCAAGCTCGGGTATGCCGTGAACGTCGAGGCAGGCGCGGGTGCCGCCGCGTCGTTCGATGACGACGCCTATCGTGCGGCAGGCGCGCAGATTGTCGCCGATTCGCGCGCGTTATGGGCTGGCGCCGATGTCGTGATCAAAGTGCGTCCGCCCGAGTTTCATCCTGCGCTTGCCGTCGATGAGGCGACGCTCGTCAAACCGGGCGCCACGCTAATCGGCTTCATCTGGCCAGCACAGAATCCCGCCTTGCTCGAGCAGCTCGCCGCTCGTGGCACGAACGTGCTGGCGATCGATTGCGTACCGCGCATCTCGCGCGCGCAAAAGCTCGATGCGCTGAGCTCGATGGCGAACATGGCCGGCTATCGCGCCGTCATCGAGGCCGCAAATCACTTCGGGCGCTTGTTTACCGGACAGATCACCGCGGCCGGAAAGATGCCGCCGGCGAAAGTGATGGTGATCGGTGCGGGCGTCGCAGGACTCGCCGCAATCGGCACCGCGCGAGGGCTTGGCGCTATCGTGCGTGCGTTTGATACGCGACCCGACGTCGAGGAGCAGGTGAAAAGCATGGGCGCGGAATTCCTCACGGTCGATATCGAGGAGGAAGGCAGCGGCAGCGGCGGCTACGCGAAGCAAATGAGTGCGCGCTACATCGAAGCGGAAATGTTGCTCTTTGCCGAGCAGGCGAAGGAAATCGACATCATCGTGACGACGGCGCTGATTCCCGGCAAGCCGGCACCGAAGCTCATTACGGCCGAGATGGTGGCTTCGATGCGCTCCGGCAGCGTGATCGTCGACATGGCGTCCGAGCAGGGCGGAAACTGCGAACTGACAAGACCTGGCGAAGTGGTTTCGGCGGGTGGCGTGACGATTATCGGCTACACCGATCTGCCGAGCCGCATGGCGACCCAGTCGAGCCAGCTCTATGCAACCAACATCCGTCATCTGCTGACCGATCTCACGCCCGGGAAAGACGGTGTTCTGCAAATCAACATCGATGACGATGTCATGCGCGGCGTGACCGTTGTCAACCGTGGGGCGATCACGTGGCCGCCACCCGCGCCGAAGCAGCCCGCGATTGCGGCACATGTGCCGCAGCCGTCGAAGCAGGCCGCGAATCAGGAGAAGGCGCGCGGACGCGAGGATTCGAACCGCAGGCCCGGCGTGGGCAAATTTGCGCTCGTCGTCGTCGCTGCCATCGCATTGCTTGCGTTGGGCGCCGTCGCGCCTCCACCGTTCGTTGCGCATCTGACCGTCTTCGTGCTGGCCGTGTTCGTCGGGTACCAGGTGGTCTGGAATGTCACGCCCGCGCTGCACACGCCGTTGATGAGCGTGACGAACGCGATCAGCGGCATCATCGTCATCGGCGCGTTGCTCCAGCTTGGAATCTCAAAGCCGCTCGTTACGACGCTTGGCGGCGTTGCGCTCTTTATGGCGTCGATTAACATCGCAGGCGGATTTCTCGTCACGCAGCGAATGCTGAAAATGTTCCAGCATGATCAATCGGGAGAATGAAATGTTGAACGGAATCGGCAGCGTTGCGTATCTCGGAGCGAGTACGCTGTTCGTCCTGAGCTTGCGCGGACTCAGTCATCCGCTCACGGCGCGCCGCGGCAATCTATACGGCATGTTCGGCATGTTGATCGCGGTAGCGGCGACGCTCTTGATCGCACCGGCTGTCAGTCTCGAGATCGTGCTCGTCTCATCCGCGGCGGGCGCGGCACTCGGTGCGCTGCTCGCCCGGCGTGTGGAGATGACGCAGATGCCTCAGCTAGTCGCGATCCTGCACAGCTTCGTGGGGCTCGCGGCCGTGATCACGGCCGTGAACAGCTATCTGGCGCCCGTCGCGGGACTCGATAGCGTGCAACGCACGATCCATGAGTGCGAGATCTATCTCGGCGCGTTGATCGGGATGGTGACATTCGCGGGCTCGATCGTCGCTTGTCTGAAGCTGCAGGGCACGATTGGCGGCAAGCCGCTTGTCTTGCCGGGGCGTCACTTGCTCAATATCGTCGTCGTTGCGCTTTGTGTCGTGCTCGGCTACCGCTTCTTGAGCGCGTCTTCGGGTGACGCCAGACTATTCGCACTCTTGACGATGATAGTTTTCGCCATGGCGCTTGGCGTGCATCTGGTGATGGCAATTGGCGGGGCGGACATGCCCGTCGTCGTCTCGATGCTGAACAGCTACTCGGGATGGGCCGCCGCGGCCACGGGATTCATGCTCGACAACGATCTGCTGATTACGACGGGGGCGCTCGTCGGGTCAAGTGGCGCGATTCTGAGCTACATCATGTGCCGTGCGATGAACCGCAGCTTCTTGTCCGTCGTTCTTGGCGGGTTCGGCGCATCGAGCGGCGCTGGCGTGGCGCAAGTCGAGGGGGAGATTGTGTCGGCGAGCGTCGACGAAGTCGGCGCCATGCTGCGCGACGCGTCGGACGTCATCATCGTGCCCGGCTACGGCATGGCTGTCGCGCAGGCGCAAGCGACGATCAGCGAAATCACGCGCAAGCTGCAGGCGTCAGGCGTGCGTGTGCGCTTCGGCATTCATCCTGTCGCCGGCCGGCTGCCGGGGCACATGAACGTGCTGTTGGCTGAAGCGAAGGTGCCGTATGACATCGTGCTCGAGATGGATGAAATCAATGACGATTTTGCTGGTGCGGACGTAGCGCTCGTGATCGGTGCGAACGACATCGTCAATCCCGGCGCACTCGAGGATCCGACCAGCCCGATTGCCGGAATGCCGGTGCTTGAAGTGTGGAAGGCTCGCACGGTGATCGTGTCCAAGCGCAGCATGGCCACCGGCTATGCCGGCGTGGAAAACCCGCTGTTCTATAAGGAAAACACACGGATGCTGTTCGGCGACGCGAAAGGAAGCGTCGACGCGCTGCTCAAGCAACTGGATGCTTGAGCGGCAGCGCGATGGCAATGGCGCTCCGTTGTCGCTGAGTCCCGGGGGCGCGGCGTGGCCGGTTGGGTGCGCCGCCAGATGTGTTGCCAACCATTCATTTCATACGAGTGATCGATCATGCTCCGTAGTCGTAAAGCCAAGATTGTTGCCACGCTGGGCCCCGCAACTTCCGATCTGCAAACGGTTACGAAGCTGTTTCGGGCCGGCGTGGATGTGTTCCGCCTGAATTTCAGCCACGGCTCGCACGAGGATCATCGGCGACGCCATGAGCTCGTGCGTGAGGTCGAGCGTGCGACGGGCAGACCCATTTCGGTGCTGGCCGATATGCAAGGGCCGAAACTGCGCGTTGGCACGTTCGCTGCCGGCAAGGTTACGCTTGCAGCGGGCAGCCGCTTCGCGCTCGATCGCAACCCGGCCCACGGTGACGTCGGCCGCGTTCACTTGCCTCATCCTGAACTGTTCGAAGTGGTTGCGGCGGGACAGTCGCTTCTTCTCGACGACGGCAAACTGCGACTGGAAGTGATCGACAACGACGGCGAGTGTATCAGCACGTGCGTGACACACGGCGGCGTCTTGTCGGATCGCAAGGGCGTGAACGTGCCCGACACCCTATTGCCGATTCCCGTGCTGACCCGGAAAGACCGGGTCGATCTGGAATTTGCGTTGTCGCTCGGCGCCGACTGGATTGCGCTGTCGTTCGTGCAGCAGCCGGAAGACCTGATCGATGCGCGTGCGCTCATCGGCGAGCGTGCGGGACTCATGGTCAAGCTCGAGAAGCCCGCTGCGCTGGATCGGCTCGACGAGATCGTGAGCGCGGCTGATGCCGTGATGGTCGCGCGCGGCGACCTCGGCGTCGAGCTTCCCCCGGAGCGCGTGCCCGGTGTGCAGAAGCGCATTCTTCGCTCATGCCGCAGTCGTGGCAAGCCCGTGATCATAGCGACGCAGATGCTCGAATCGATGATATCTGCGCCGGTACCCACGCGTGCCGAGGCATCTGACGTTGCGACGGCGATCTACGACGGCGCGGATGCCGTCATGCTGTCCGCGGAATCGGCCAGCGGCGGTTATCCCGTCGAGGCCGTCGAGATAATGGACCGGATCATCCAGGAGGTGGAGCGTGATCCCCTTTATCGGAGCCTGCTCGACGCACAGCACGAACTTCCTCTGCATACGCCCGGGGACGCGATCTGTGCGGCCCTTCGGGATGTCGCGCAGACAATCTCCGCGGTTGCCACGGTTACCTATACGACTTCCGGGCACACCAGCCTGCGGGCTGCTCGGCAGCGCCCGAGCGCCCCGATTCTGAGCATCACGCCGAAGCTGTCGACGGCGCGGCGGCTTGCGTTGGCGTGGGGCGTGCACTCCACGGTCAGCCCTGACGTCGAAACCGTCGACGAGATCGTGAGTGCCGCGTGCGGCATCGCTATGGGACAGGGCTTGGCCAGTTCCGGCGATCAGGTGGCTATCGTTGCCGGCATGCCCTTTGGCGAGCCGGGCAGCACTAACATGTTGCGGATTGCGAGAGTGTGACGCTCTGTAGCGGACTGCTCCGTCGGCACGTCGCCCCAGGGGGGCCACCGATGAAGTGCAAGACGATTTCGCCATTGCGGTATTCGAACGTATAAAGGATATCTAACCGACACGATAAATATTATTAACTTTTATTAATGGATGGTATCGAGCACCATGTTTTACATCGTGCATGTCGATCTCCGGATGCGCTTGAGTGAGTGTGTTGCCCGGATAGGGCAACGGGTAGGGCAGAGCTTGTGTTGAGCAAGCGAATAAATCAACAGACGGAGACAGAAAACGTGACGCAACCCTACGCGGCCTTCAGCGGCTATACGTCTAGGCGGCATAACCGTTGGGTCCAGCGGCCGAAAGCGCGATCGCGTATGGATCGCGGTGTCCGATAGGTAAGCGAAGTTTTTCCGAGGCCTGCTCCGCAGGAGAAGATCATGGTCCATCTCGATGCGTTGATTGAACGGCACGTCAGTTGCGGCCGCTCGCTCGTGGCGATCCTGCACGCGATCCAGGACGATGCGGGTTACGTGCCGCCGGGCTGCATCGCGCCGCTCGCGAAGGCGCTGAACCTGTCGCGCGCCGAAGTGCACGGCGTGCTCACTTATTACCACCA
>NZ_QTPP01000015.1 GCF_003853415.1 Burkholderia sp. Bp9142
GACAACCCTCTTTGCCTGATGACCATAGCGAGTCGGTCCCACCCCTTCCCATCCCGAACAGGACCGTGAAACGACTCTACGCCGATGATAGTGCGGATTCCCGTGTGAAAGTAGGTAATCGTCAGGCTCCCTAAGCCAGAAACCCCCGCCCGAAAGGCGGGGGTTTTTGCATTTGTGGCGCCGGAAACGCGCGATGGCCGCGAGGCGGGGGGCGTGGCCGTCGCGGACTCAACCGATCTGCGATGCATGTCCGGCAACGACACGCCAGGTGCTCCCTGATCGGCGCCACAGGCGCGTATAGGCGAATGTACCGTTGACCGCGATGCCGCCGAAATGACCGGCAAGCACTGCCTTGGTCGTGGTGAGGATCATCTCGCTTATCGCATTCGCCTGCGTCTCCTGGCGATCGAGCGCTTCCAGACGCAGCAGCTTCGCACGATGCGCGGACAGATCATCGTGCTTCGAAATCACCTGTCCGCTTGGAATGGTGAAGATCAGATCGTCATCCAGCAACGCGTCGAGCGCGTCGACGTCGTTGGCCAGCATCGCTGCTCGAAGTGCGGCTTCATAGGGTTCGATGACTGCACGAACTGCATTCATATCGGGGCCTCGCATCGGTTCGAAGGATCGGGATTCCGCGCATGATCGGCAAGCGGGCGGCGGCTGGCACATTCGGGCGCCGCAGCTACGCGACAGAGGCTACTCCGGTTTCGACAGCGCCTGACGCCGCACCATCATCAGCAAGCAGATGCCGAGCGACGCGAGGATGTTGACCGAAGGATAGAACGCGACCGCGACATTCCACGTACTCAACGCCAGCAGCGCCAGCGCGTACTTGAGCACGCACAACGCGAAATACGCAAGGCTCTCGCTCCACGGATCGCGGAGCGTCTTGCGCACGGTCGGGCCGAGGCCGGCAAGCTCGATCAGCGTGACCAGACAGACCGACATCGTCGGGTCGTCGGTCAGCATCCAGAGCGGAATCGCCGATAGCGCCGCGCCCAGGAAAAACCAGTCGATGCGGGTCCAGCCGCGTTCGCCTCGAAACAGGCTCGCGACGAACGTCAGGAAGCACGTGAGCGCAATCGCCGCCGTGCACCACGCGGACGGTCCGGCGCTCGCAACGAACTGGCCGGCGGCCGCGATCGCCGTGACGATCGACCAGATGAGCCAGGTGAACATATGCGGACGAACGGTGCGCCGGTAAATCGCGAGCGCGTACGGAATCGCTGCCAGCAGGGACACGGCAGATCCGACGATCCCCAGCACTGAAGCGGCACCCTGATCGACAGTCACCATCGCAGCGGTCCGGTTCGCACGAGCCGATCAGTATGTGATCGGATCGGCCCATGCGCAACGTTGTGCCGGTGACGAGTATCGATATCCGCGCAGTGAGTCGCGGTCGGGCACTGAAGCGATCGAACACAAACCGGCTAGACGAACTTCATCCTGCTGCTGTTGTGCGTGCTCGTGCCGTGGACGGCGACCAACCTGGTCGACGACTTCCTCGCGTGTCACGGCGAATACGACGTCGATTCGTTCTTCCGGCAGGACGGCGGCATCTACCAGCACTTCAATGCGATCGCGGTCAAGTCGTATTTCATCGGCATCGTCGCGCAGGCGCCGTTCATGGCGACCGAGCGCTATACCGGGAAGCCGGCGAGCCGGCTTGGCGGGGCCGACATCCCGTGGATCGTCGGGCTGTCGTCGACGTCGCTCGCCCACGACGAGGGCTGCAAGCCGTTTTCGCGTCCGCTGCAGGGTGTGGCCGCCAGCATCGACGGCATGTCGTGCTGATCCCGCAGCGTGCCCGGGCCGCGTCGCGCATCAATGCTCCGGCTGCGCCGCATTGACGTCGCGCCGAAACGCGCCCGGGCTCGTGCCCGTCCATTTCCGGAACGCGCGATGAAACGCACTGGGCTCGGTGAAGCCGAGTTCCGCCGCGATCTCCGCGACGCTGAGCGTGTGTCCGCGCAGCAGCGACTGGGCCAGCGCGCCGCGCAGTTCGTCCTTGATCGACGCGAAGCTCTGTCCCTCGCTGCGCAAGCGTCGCCGCAGCGTCGCGGGCGTGGTGCCGAGGCGCACGGCCAGCGTGTCGAAGTCCGGCCACTCGGCGGCCGGCTGCGCTTTCAGGTGGGCGCGCGTTTTTGCGACCCAGCCGGTGTCGTGCCGGTAGCGGACCAGCAGGTTGCCGGGCGCGCCGCGCAGGAAGGTCTTCAGCGCCTGCGCGGAGCGGATCGTCGGCAGCGCGAGATACGCGGCGTTGAATGCGAGCCGGCTGTCGGGGCGGTCGAAATGTACCGGTACCCCGAAGAACTGGTGGTAGTCGCTGCGCTGATCGGGGCTCGGGCACGCGAAATCGATGCGCTGCAGCGGAATGCGCCGGCCGATCAGCCAGCAGGCGACGCCGAGCAGGATCAGCCAGAAGGTCCGGTAAGCGAATGCCGAATAGGGCGCGCCGGACGGCGCGAGGACGATCTGCGCCTGGCCGTCGGCGACCAGGAGCTCGCCGTGCGGTTCGTCAAGCACCACGCGCAGGAACTGCAGCGCGCGCCGCAGCGCCTTCTCGAGCGTGCCCGCGTGCAGCACGGCGTGGCACAGCAGCGTGAAGCTGCCGCGCCGCATCGGGCGGGCCGCGAGCCCGAAAAATTCGTCGTCGATCGCGCTGGCGATCGCCAGCCACAGCCGGCCGTACTGTTGCGGCGTGACGGGCTCGCGCACGGCGGCCGACAGGCCGGCGGCGCGCAGCACGGGCCCGGCCGGAATCCGCTGCCGGCGCAGGCTCTCGAGCGCATCCTCGACGAAATCCGGCGAGATCATCTGCGGCCCCATTTTTCATGCCCCCCAGATATGGCAAAAGCGATCACGATTCTAGATTCTGTTTGTCATTGATTGCAATGTGACGGCTGTCTACCATCATCGATATACCCCCGGTTCGCCGGCGGTCATAACGAACAGGAGACACGCATGCGTGATGGAGCAACTGCCCGGGTGGTGCCGGCCTACGCCGACGCCGTGGCCGGCTTCCGTATCGAGACCGCCGCTGCCTGTCTGCACGGCGACCTGGAGCAGGGCCTGAACGCCTGCGTCGAATGCTGCGACCGGCATGCGGCGGCGGACGAGAACGCGATCGCGCTCGACTGGATCGACGCCGGCGGCCGGCACCGCAGCTTTACGTTCGCGCAGATGCAGGCGCTGTCGGCGCGTGTCGCGAACCTGCTGGTCGAGCAGGGCGTGAAGCCGGGCGACGTGGTGGCCGGCCTGCTGCCGCGCACGCCCGAACTCGTCGCGACGATCCTCGGCACGTGGCGCGCGGGCGCCGTCTATCAGCCGCTTTTCACCGCGTTCGGACCGAAGGCGATCGAGCACCGGCTGCGCATGAGCGATGCGCGGCTGGTCGTCACCAACATCGCGAATCGCGCGAAGCTCGACGAGATCGCGGATTGCCCGCGGGTCGCGACGGTGCGCGAGCCGGGCGACGCGCTGCCGGCCCGCGACGTCGATTTCCGCGCGGCGCTCGACGCGCAGTCCGACACCTTCGAGGCGGTGCCGCGCAAGGGCACCGACCTGTTCATGATGATGTCGACGTCGGGCACGACGGGCTTGCCGAAGGGGGTGCCGGTGCCGCTGCGCGCACTGCTCGCGTTCGGCGCATACATGCGCGACGCGGTGGACCTGCGCGACGGCGACCGCTTCTGGAACATCGCCGATCCGGGCTGGGCATACGGTCTCTATTACGCGATCACGGGCCCGCTGCTGCTCGGCCATGCAACGACGCTGTACGAGGGCGGCTTCACGGTCGACAGCACCTACGACGTGATCGAACGGCTCGGCATCACGAGCCTCGCCGGTTCGCCGACCGCGTACCGGATGCTGATGGCGGCCGGCGCCGAAGCGGCGGCGCGGCTGAAGGGGCAGTTGCGGGTCGTCAGCAGCGCGGGCGAACCGCTGAATCCGGAAGTCGTGCGCTGGTTTCACGCAGCGCTCGGCGCGCCGATCCACGATCACTACGGGCAGACGGAACTCGGGATGGTCGTGAACAACCATCACGGACTCACGCACGTCGTTCATGCCGGTTCGGCCGGTTTCGCGATGCCCGGCTACCGCGTCGCGGTGCTCGACGAAGCCGGTCGCGAACTCGGCCCGGGCGAGCCCGGCAACCTCGCGATCGACATCGCGCGCTCGCCGCTGCTGTGGTTCCACGGGTACTGGCAGCAGGACACGCCGGCGATCGCGGGCGGCTACTACCGGACCGGCGACAACGTCGAGCTCGAGCCGGACGGCACCGTGAGCTTCATCGGCCGCGCGGACGACGTGATCACGTCGTCCGGCTACCGGATCGGCCCGTTCGACGTGGAAAGCGCGCTGATCGAGCATCCGGCCGTGAGCGAGGCCGCGGTGATCGGCGTGCCGGACCCGGAGCGCACGGAGATCGTCAAGGCGTTCGTCGTGCTGTCGAAAGGTTTTGAGGGCACGCCGGCGCTGGCCGACGAACTGAGCCAGCACGTGAAGCGGCGACTGTCGGCCCACGCCTATCCCCGCGCGATCGACTTCGTCGACGCGCTGCCGAAAACCCCGAGCGGCAAGATCCAGCGCTTCGTGCTGCGCAAGATGGAAGCCGACAAGACCGCTCAATCCTGAATACCGAATACGGAGTGCGAATGAATATCAAGGATCGCGTTTTTCTGATTACGGGCGCCGGTTCGGGCCTCGGCGCGGCGGTGGCGCGCATGGTGGTCGCCGAAGGCGGCAACGCCATGCTGCTGGACGTCAATGAAAACGCCGGCGTGAGCCTCGCGCATGAACTCGGCACGTCCGCACGCTTCGTGAAGACCGACGTGACGAGCGAAGCCGACGGTCAGGCGGCCGTTGCCGCCGCGCGCGACGCGTTCGGCCGCATCGATGCGCTCGTGAACTGCGCGGGCGTCGCGCCGGGCGAGAAGGTCGTCGGCCGCGAAGGCCCGCATTCGCTCGATCGCTTCGCGCGCGCGGTGTCGATCAACCTGGTCGGCACGTTCAACATGATCCGGCTGGCGGCCGACGCGATGTCGAAGCAGGACGCCAACGCGGAAGGCGAGCGCGGCGTGATCGTCAACACCGCGTCGGTGGCGGCGTTCGACGGACAGATCGGGCAGGCGGCCTATGCGGCATCGAAGAGCGGCGTGGTGGGCATGACGCTGCCGATCGCGCGCGAACTCGCGCGGTTCGGCATTCGCGTGGTGACGATCGCGCCGGGCATCTTCGCGACGCCGATGATGGCCGGCATGCCGCAGGACGTGCAGGACGCGCTCGGCAAGAGCGTGCCGTTCCCGCCGCGGCTCGGCCGCCCCGATGAATTCGCGGCGCTGGTGCGCCACATTGCCGAGAATACGATGCTGAACGGCGAAGTCATTCGTCTCGATGGCGCGCTGCGCATGGCACCGCGCTGACACTGGAACTGGAGGAACTCGATCATGACGACACAGGATCCGATCGTAATCGTCGGCGCGGCGCGCACGCCGATGGGTGGTTTTCAGGGCGACCTGGCCGCGGCCAGCGCGAGCGAGCTCGGCGCGGTGGCGATCCGCGCGGCGCTCGAGCGTGCGAACGTGCCCGCCGAGCGCATCGATGAAATCGTGTTCGGCTGCGTGCTGCCGGCCGGCCAGGGTCAGGCACCGGCGCGGCAGGCCGCGTTGAAGGCCGGATTGCCGCTGGGCGCGGGTGCGACCACGGTCAACAAGATGTGCGGCTCCGGGATGAAGGCCGCGATGTTCGCGCACGATCTGCTGCTGGCCGGGTCGGCGGACGTGGCCGTCGCGGGCGGGATGGAGAGCATGACGAATGCGCCGTACCTGCTGCCTAAGGCGCGCGCGGGGATGCGCATGGGTCACGGCCAGGTGCTCGACCACATGTTCCTCGACGGGCTCGAGGATGCGTACGACAAGGGCCGGCTGATGGGTACGTTCGCGGAGGACTGCGCGCAGGCCTATCAATTCACGCGCGAGGAACAGGATGCGTTCGCGATCGCATCGCTGACGCGCGCGCAACGCGCGATCGCGGACGGGCGCTTCACGTCGGAGATCGCGCCGGTGACCGTGAAGGCCGGCAAGACGGAAGCCGTCGTGTCGATCGACGAGCAACCGGGCAACGCGAAGCTCGACAAGATTCCGACGCTCAAGCCGGCATTCCGCGAAGGCGGCACGGTGACGGCGGCCAATTCGTCGTCGATCTCCGACGGCGCGGCCGCACTGGTGATGATGCGTCGCTCGGAAGCGGAGCGGCTCGGCCTCGCGCCGAAGGCCGTGATCATCGGGCACGCGAGCTACGCGAACAAGCCGGGCCTGTTCGCGACGGCACCGATCGGCGCGATCCGCAAGCTGTCGGAGAAAACCGGCTGGAACCTGCGCGACGTCGACCTGTTCGAGATCAACGAAGCCTTCGCGGTCGTCGCGATGGCCGCGATGCGCGATCTCGACCTGCCGCACGACAAGGTCAACGTGCACGGCGGCGCGTGTGCGCTCGGCCATCCGATCGGCGCATCGGGCGCGCGCGTGATGGTGACGCTGCTGGCCGCGCTCGAGGCGTATGGGCTGAAGCGCGGCATCGCATCGCTGTGCATCGGCGGCGGCGAGGCGACGGCGATCGCGATCGAGCGCGTCGCGTAACGCGAACGCATTCGCGCATCACGCACGGGACGGCACGTACGCCGTCTCGCGACGCGGGCGACGGGCATCGTGCCCGTCGCCCGTTTTGCTTTCCCGGGAATGCGCGATCGCGCTACGCGCTATACGTTCGCGTTCGGCGACACCGCACCGCATGCGCGGATCACGAGCTGCACGACCTGCTCGGTCTTCTCGGCGAAGGCCTTCTGCGTGAACGCACGCTTGCCGCTCAGCGCGCGGATCTGCGCGTCGAAATCCGCATAGTGCTGCGTGGTCGCCCAGATCAGGTACATCAATGCATGCGCATCGATCGGTGCGAGCAGTCCGCGCGCGATCCAGCCTTCGATCACCTTCACGCGTGTGTCGAACCACGGCTTCACGCGTTCCGACAGGATGTCCTGCATGTGCGTGGCGCCGTGGATGATCTCGTTGGCCCACACTTTCGAGCCGAGCGGGCGCCGTCGCGACAGATCCATTTTCGCGCGCACGTAGCTGCCGATCGCTTCGACCGGATCGTCGCCGGCCTCGAACGATCCGGCCGCGCGGTGCCAGTCTTCGAACAGGTCGTCGAGCACACGGCGGTACAGCGCAAGCTTCGTCGGGAAGTAGTAATGCAGGTTCGCTTTCGGCAGGCCCGCACGTTCGGCGATCATCGCGGTGCTCGCGCCGTCGAGCCCGCGCTCCGCGAACACGGCTTCCGCACAGGCCAGCAGATGCGCCTCGTTGGACTCGCGGATGTGCGCCTTGCGTCGCCGCAAAGGCGTGCCCGTTTCGTCGTGGCCGCCGGCTTCGGTGGCCGCTTCGTCATGTCTCATCGTTGCCCTCGCGCGGCATGCATGCCGCGTTGGGCTTCATTCTAGCCGCTGGTTCGCGTCGAGCGCACGTGCGTGCGCACATCCGCGCATGCGCGATGCTGCGATGCGGTGGCACGTTTCTCGCTCGACCGAGTCACGCAAGAAAGACATTGCGCTGCGCATTTTGATCGTCTAAAACCTGTCCAATCGGACAGGATTCAACGAGCGGCGGAGCGCGGTGCCGGTACTCCGCCGATCGATCGGACGAATCGCGCGAACGATGCGCATCTGCACCTCGCGGGTGCGGGTTTGCCCCGACTGCAGCAATGCGTGCACCGGCAGCGACCGGGATGACGACATGACCGACCCCACAGGAGCGATACGTATGGACGCGGTATCGGAAACAGTGAAGCGGGCAGCATTCGACACGTCGATCAAGGTCGACGGCAGGCGGTTGTGGGACAGCCTGATGGAGGTCGCGAAGATCGGCGCCACGCCGAAGGGCGGTGTCTGCCGCCTCGCGCTGACCGATCTCGACAAGGCCGGCCGCGACCTGATCGTTAGCTGGGCGAAGGCGGCCGGTTGCACGGTGACGGTCGATACGATGGGCAACGTGTTCATGCGCCGCGCGGGCCGCGTGGCCGACGCGGCGCCGGTCGTCACCGGCTCGCATGCGGATTCGCAGCCGACGGGCGGCCGCTTCGACGGCATCTACGGCGTGCTCGGCGGCCTCGAGGTGATTCGCAGTCTCAACGATCACGGCATCGAGACCGAGCATCCGGTCGAAGTCGTGATCTGGACCAACGAGGAAGGCTCGCGCTTCGCGCCGGCGATGGTCGCGTCGGGCGTGTTCGCGGGCGTCTTTCCGCTCGAGTACGGGCTGTCGCGCAAGGACGTCGACGGCAAGACGATCGGCGAGGAGCTGGCGCGCATCGGCTATGCGGGCGCCGTGCCGTGCGGCGGCCGCAAGCTGCACGCGGCGTTCGAGCTGCATATCGAGCAGGGGCCGATTCTCGAGGCGGAGTGCAAGACGATCGGCGTCGTGACCGACGCGCAGGGGCAGCGCTGGTACGAGATCACGTTCACCGGCCAGGAAGCGCATGCGGGGCCGACGCCGATGCCGCGCCGCCGCGACGCGTTGCTCGGCGCGTCGCGCGTCGTCGATCTCGTGAACCGGATCGGCCTCGATCACGCGCCGTTCGGCTGCGCGACGGTCGGGATGATGCAGGTCCACCCGAACTCGCGCAACGTGATTCCGGGCCGCGTGTTCTTCACCGTCGATTTCCGTCATCCGGACGACGCCGTGCTCGCGGAGATGGACGCCGCGCTGCGCGACGGCGTCGCGCGCATCGCGGGCGAGATCGGGCTCGACACCGCACTCGAGCAGATTTTCTACTACAAACCCGTCGCGTTCGATCCGGCTTGCGTGGCCGCCGTGCGCGGCGCGGCCGACCGCTTCGGCTATTCGCATCGCGACATCGTGTCGGGTGCGGGACACGACGCGTGCTACCTGGCGCAGGTCGCGCCGACGTCGATGGTGTTCGTGCCCTGCGTTGACGGCATCAGCCACAACGAGATCGAGGACGCGACGCCTGCGTGGATCGAGGCCGGCGCGAACGTGCTGCTGCACGCGATGCTGTCGCGTGCCTGCGAGCCGGCTTCATGACGGATCGAATGTAGCGCAGCCGGCAGGCGGTTCACCGCCTGACCATGGCACGCCAAAGCATGACCGCCCCGACTGTGCATTCGCAGCCGGCGGGGACGGCTTTGTCTCCACCCAGTCGAAGGAACGCGTATGACCACCCAGCCAACCGGCGATATCGCCGCGCATCGCCTGTCGTCCACGCAACTCTCGTGCGAATTCGCCGATATCGCGCCGCTGCTCGATCCGACTGCCGCCGCGGCCGCAGCCAGCCGCTGCCACTACTGCTACGACGCGCCGTGCGTGCAGGCCTGCCCGACGCAGATCGACATACCGAGCTTCATCCGCAAGATCGGCAACGGCAACCTGAAGGGCGCGGCGACCGATATCCTGTCCGCGAACCCGCTCGGCGGGATGTGCGCACGCGTGTGTCCGACCGAGATCCTGTGCGAAGGCGCGTGCGTGCGCAATCATCAGGATGCGCAGCCGGTCGCGATCGGCGCGCTGCAGCGGCACGCGACCGACTGGGCGATGGCGACCGGCGCGGTGCGCTTCACGCGTGCGCCCGATACGGGGCGGCATGTCGCGGTGGTCGGTGCAGGGCCGGCCGGGCTTGCGTGCGCGCACCGGCTCGCGGTGGCCGGGCATCGCGTCACGCTGTTCGATGCGCGACCGAAGGCGGGCGGCCTGAACGAATACGGGATCGCTGCCTACAAGACCGTCGACGATTTCGCGCAGCGCGAGGTCGAGTGGCTGCTGTCGGTCGGCGGCATCGCGCTGGAGACGGGCGTCGCGCTCGGCCGCGACGTGACGCTCGACGCGCTGCGCGAGCGGCACGACGCGGTGTTTCTCGCGATGGGCCTGGGCGGCGTGCGCACGCTCGAGATCGACGGCGAGCAACTGGCAGGCGTGATGAACGCGGTCGACTTCATCGAGCAGGTGCGGCAGGCCGACGGGCTGGAGAACGTGCCGGTCGGGCGGCGCGTGGTCGTGATCGGCGGCGGCAACACGGCGATCGACGCGGCCGTGCAGAGCCGCAAGCTCGGCGCGGTGCGCGTGACGATGGTGTACCGGCGCGGCGTGGACACGATGAGCGCGACCTGGGCCGAACGCGAGTTCGCGCAAAAGAGCGGCGTCACGCTCGTCACGCATGCGAAGCCGGTGCGCATCGCGGGCGCGGACGGGCACGTGACGGGCGTCGAATTCGAGGCCGCGTCGGGCGAGCGCTTCACCGTCGACGCGGACATGGTGCTGAAGGCGATCGGCCAGACGCTGGTGCCGGACGGTGTCGCGGCCGCGCTGCTGACGGCGGACGGTACGCGCATCGCGGTCGATGCGGACGGACGCACCGCGTGGCCCGACGTGTGGGCCGGCGGCGATTGCGCGGCAACCGGCGGCATCGATCTCACGGTGCAGGCCGTGCAGGATGGCAAGCGCGCGGCCGCGGCGATCGCCGCGGCGCTCGCGCAGCGCGATGCCAAGGCCGCGTGAACGCGACATACGCAACGGCATCGCGCGCATCGCGAGCGTCACGCACGCCGCGCGGATCACGATAAACGCCCCATTTTCACGGAGCCGAACATGGCCGACCTTCGCTGCACCATCGCAGGCATCACTTCGCCGAATCCCTTCTGGCTCGCGTCCGCGCCGCCGACCGACAAGGCGTACAACGTCAACCGCGCATTCGAGGCGGGCTGGGGCGGCGTCGTGTGGAAGACGCTCGGGCTCGATCCGCACGTCGTCAACGTCAGCTCGCGCTACGGCGCGGTGCAATGGAACGGCCAGCGGATCGCCGGGCTGAACAACATCGAGCTGATCACCGATCGACCGCTCGACGTGAACCTGAGAGAGATCGCGCAGGTGAAGCGCGACTGGCCCGACCGGGCGCTCATCGTGTCGCTGATGGTGCCGTGCAACGAGCGCGACTGGAAATGGATCCTGCCGCTCGTCGAGGATACGGGCGCCGATGCGGTCGAGCTGAACTTCGGCTGCCCGCACGGGATGAGCGAGCGCGGGATGGGCGCGGCCGTCGGCCAGGTGCCGGAATACGTCGAGATGGTCACGCGCTGGGTCAAGGAAGGGTCGAAGCTGCCATGCCTCGTGAAGCTCACGCCGAACATCAGCGACATCCGGACGGGCTCGCGTGCCGCCTACAAGGGCGGCGCGGACGGCGTGTCGCTGATCAACACGATCAACTCGATCGTCGCGGTGGACCTCGACCAGATGGCGCCGATGCCGACCGTCGACGGCAAGGGCACGCACGGCGGCTACTGCGGCCCTGCGGTCAAGCCGATCGCGCTGAACATGGTCGCGGAGATCGCGCGCGATCCGGAAACGCCGAACCTGCCGATTTCCGGCATCGGTGGCATTTCGTCGTGGCGCGACGCGGCCGAGTTCATGGTGCTCGGCGCCGGCAGCGTGCAGGTGTGCACCGCCGCGATGCATTACGGCTTCCGGATCGTGTCGGATCTCGCCGACGGGCTGTCGAACTGGATGGACGAGAAGGGCTACGCGACGCTCGACGACGTGCGCGGCCGCGCGGTGCCGAACGTCACCGACTGGAAATACCTGAACCTGAAGTACGACATCAAGGCGCGCATCGACCAGGACCGCTGCATCCAGTGCGGGCTGTGCCATATCGCGTGCGAGGACACGTCGCACCAGGCGATCACCGCCGAGAAGGACGGCGTGCGGCATTTCGAGGTGGTGGATGCGGAGTGCGTCGGGTGCAATCTTTGCATGCATGTGTGTCCGGTCGAGCAATGCATCACGATGGAGCGGGTCGACGCGGGCGACTACGCGAACTGGACCACGCATCCGAACAACCCGGCGCGCGCCGACGCGGGTGCAAGCCCGGCGGAACCCGCGAAGCACGCGAAGGCGGCCTGACCGGCGGCCGGCGGCGCGGTACGGGCCGCCCCCGCCGCTTTTGTTCTGTTCGGCGGCCGGCATCGCACGATGCCGGCGCTGACGTTTACGTGGAGCGCGTTCCGATGAAACCAGCAGCGATTCCCGCCGATCCCGACAGCGCCGTGGCGCCGGCCGGCAGCCTGTACAACGACGACCTCGCGCCGACGACCGCGGCGCAGCGCACATGGAAGTGGTACCACTTCGCGGCGCTGTGGGTCGGGATGGTGATGAACATCGCGTCGTACATGCTCGCGGCCGGGCTGATCCAGGAAGGCATGTCGCCGTGGCAGGCCGTGCTGACGGTGTTGCTCGGCAACCTGATCGTGCTCGCGCCGATGCTGCTGATCGGCCATGCGGGCGCGAAGCACGGGATTCCGTACGCGGTGCTCGTGCGCGCGTCGTTCGGCACGCAGGGCGCGAAGCTGCCCGCGCTGTTGCGCGCGATCGTCGCGTGCGGCTGGTACGGCATCCAGACCTGGCTCGGCGGCAGCGCGATCTACACGCTGCTGAACATCCTGACCGGCAACGCATTGCACGGCGCTGCGCTGCCGCTCGTCGGCATCTCGTTCGGGCAGCTCGCGTGCTTCCTCGCGTTCTGGGCGCTGCAGCTGTACTTCATCCTGCACGGCACCGATTCGATCCGCTGGCTCGAGAGCTGGTCGGCGCCGATCAAGGTCGTGATGTGCATCGCGCTCGTGTGGTGGGCGACGTCGCAGGCGGGCGGCTTCGGCTCGATGCTGTCGGCGCCGTCGCAGTTCGTCGCGGGCGGCAAGAAGGCGGGACTCTTCTGGGCGACGTTCTGGCCAGGCCTGACCGCGATGGTCGGCTTCTGGGCAACGCTTGCGCTGAACATTCCCGACTTCACGCGCTTCGCGCATTCGCAGCGCGACCAGGTGATCGGGCAGTCGATCGGGTTGCCGCTGCCGATGGCGCTGCTGTCGGTGGTGTCGGTCGTCGTGACGTCGGCGACCGTCGTGATCTACGGCAACGCGATCTGGGATCCGATCGACCTGACGAGCCGGATGACCGGCATCGGCGTCGGCATCGCGCTCGTGATCCTCACGCTCGACACGATGTGCTGCAACCTCGCGGCGAACCTCGTCGGCCCTGCCTATGATTTCTCGAGCCTGTGGCCGAAGGCGATCTCGTATCGCACCGGCGGGATGATCACCGCGACGATCGCGATCGTGATGATGCCGTGGAAGATCCTCGCGACGACGGACGGCTATATCTTCACCTGGCTCGTCGGCTATTCGGCGCTGCTCGGGCCGGTCGCGGGCATCATGATGGTCGATTACTTCCTGATTCGCGGCACGCGGCTCGATACACACGCACTGTTCGACGAGCGCGGCGACTTCAGCTATGCGCGCGGCTGGAACCCGGCCGCACTGGTTGCGCTCGCGATCGGCGTGCTGCCGAACCTGCCGGGCTTCCTGCACACCGCATTCCCGGCGTCGTTTCCGAACGTACCGGTATTCTTCAACACGCTTTACACGTATGCGTGGTTCGTCGGCCTCGTGCTGGCGTCCGGCGTGTACGGCACCTGGATGAAGTGGCGCGCCGCACAGCGCGCGCAGGTCGCGAGCGCGTGATGCGCGAACGCATGCGGCATCCGACAGTCAACGAGGAGGCAACGACATGGCAATCCTGATTCGCGGCGGCACCGTGGTCGATGCAGACCGCACCTATCGCGCGGACGTACTGTGTGCCGACCCGCAGGACGGCGGCACGATCCTGCAGATCGCGGAGACGATCGACGCGCCGGCCGGCGCGGCGGTGGTCGACGCGCACGACCAGTACGTGATGCCGGGCGGCATCGATCCGCATACGCACATGGAGCTGCCGTTCATGGGCACGACGGCGAGCGACGATTTCTATTCGGGCACCGCCGCGGGGCTGTCGGGCGGCACGACGAGCATCATCGACTTCGTGATCCCGAGCCCGAAGCAGCCGCTGATGGACGCGTTCCACGAATGGCGCGGCTGGGCCGAGAAGGCGGCGGCCGACTACGGGTTTCACGTGGCCGTTACCTGGTGGGACGAATCGGTGCACCGCGACATGGGCACGCTCGTGCGTGAGCACGGCGTGTCGAGCTTCAAGCACTTCATGGCGTACAAGAACGCGATCATGGCCGACGATGAAGTGCTCGTGAACAGCTTCTCGCGTTCGCTCGAACTCGGCGCGCTGCCGACCGTGCACGCGGAGAACGGCGAGCTCGTGTTCCGGCTGCAACAGGCGCTGCTCGCACGCGGGATAACGGGGCCGGAGGCGCATCCGCTGTCGCGGCCGCCCGAGGTCGAGGGCGAGGCCGCGAACCGCGCGATCCGGATCGCGCAGGTGCTCGGCGTGCCCGTGTATATCGTGCACGTGTCGGCAAAGGACGCGGTCGATGCGATCACGCGCGCGCGCAGCGAGGGGCTGCGCGTGTTCGGCGAGGTGCTGCCGGGCCACCTGGTGATCGACGAAGCCGTTTATCGCGACCCGGACTGGACGCGTGCGGCCGCGCACGTGATGAGCCCGCCGTTCCGCTCGGCCGAGCATCGCGAGGCGCTGTGGCGCGGGCTGCAGGCCGGGCAGCTGCATACGACCGCGACCGATCACTGCGTGTTCTGCGCATCGCAGAAGGCGATGGGCCGCGAGGATTTCACGAAGATCCCGAACGGCTGCGGCGGCGTCGAGGACCGCATGTCGGTGCTGTGGCATCACGGCGTGAATCACGGCCGCATCACGCCGAACGAGTTCGTGCGGATCACGTCGACGAACGCCGCGCAGATCTTCAACCTGTATCCGCGCAAGGGCGCCGTGCAGGTCGGCGCCGACGCGGACCTGGTCGTCTGGGATCCGGCCGCGACGAAGACGATCTCGGTGAAGACCCATCACCAGCAGGTCGATTTCAACGTGTTCGAGGGGATGACGGTGCAGGGCGTCGCGACGCACACGCTCACACGCGGCGCGCTCGCATGGGCCGACGGCGAACTGCGTGCAGTGCGCGGCGCGGGCCGCTACCTGAAGCGCCCGCCCGCGGCCGGCTACTACGAGGCCGCGCGCATCGCGAACCGGCTGCGCGAACCGCATCCGGTCGAGCGCACCGGCTGAGCGAGCGCGAAGCGGGCGAAAGCGGGCGAAAGCGGGCGCGCGCCGCGGCGGTCAGCGCGCGTCGCCCGCGTTCGCTTCGCGGATCGGGATCACGGTGCGCGCGCCGCACTGGCGCAGCAGGTCGCGCAGTTCGTTGATGACCGGGAACACCTCGTGATTCCAGTCGGCGCCTTGCCGGTCGTGCGCTTCCTGCTCGCGCTCGACGATCCAGCGATCCTCGCGGAAGATCCGCTCGGTGAACCAGACGAGCAGCGGCCACGCGAGATCGAGCGCGAACGGAATGCCGGGCTTGTGGATCGACAGCAGTCCGAACGTGCGGTTGGTGCGCTGCTGCGCGTCGAGCGGCACGTAGACGATCCACAGGTCCATCACGAGCGTGCCTTCGCTCGAGCGGATCTGCAGCGTCTGGTACGGGTAGCCGGTGCGCACCGTCATCACGCTCTTGTCGGCCTGGTCGCCGGGCTTCTTGCTCGAACCGAACACGAGCGCCTCGCCGACCGGCTGTTTGCCTTCCATCCGCGCGAACGTGTAGTCGACCTCGACCCAGTCGTCGCCGCGCCGCCGGCCGATGCTGCGCGCGCGCATCTGCCCCATCTGCTTGCGATGCAGGAACTGATGGTTCATGTCCATCAGGTTCTCGTGCATGAACGAGTAGTGGCACTTGACCTCGCGGCCGAAGCGGCGCGTCTTGAATGCGCGGTCGTCCGCCGATTCGAGCGCGGGGAACGGGCGTTCGTCGGCGAGCGTCGCGTCGCCGGGGAACACGAAGATCAGACCGTGCGCTTCGCGGCACGGATACGCGCGCACGCCGTTGGGCAGGCGCTCGCGGCCGAGGTAGGGCACGTCGACGCAGCGGCCGCTGTCGCACGCGTAGGTCCAGCCGTGATAGCAGCAGCGCAGCGTTTCGCCGGTCACGACGCCCGCATGCAGCGGCACCTGGCGGTGCGCGCAACGATCTTCGAGCGCATACACGGCGCCGGATTCGGTGCGCACGAGCACGATCGGATCGCCGGCGAAGCGCACGCCGAGCGTCTGGCCGCGCTTGAGCTCGCGCGACCACGCGAGCGGATACCAGTGATCGGGATGGATGGGCACGCGGCGCAGGTCGCGCACGACCGAGCCGGTGGACGGTTCTTCGAGAGCACTGCTGTCAGGCAAAGGCACTGCGCGCATGCGTGACGCCTCCTGGCGGGCTGAAGCGTTCCGGGCGCCGCGGGTCGCGGCGGGGAGCTGATCTGGAGAAGTCTACGCGAAGTTGGCCCGCGAAGCTGATGCATTGCGGGTTTGCCCGGTCGGGCCGGCATGTGTTTCGTTGATGCAGCGCAAACGCGCCCGGCGGCGCGGGCCGGCCGCGTACCCGCCGCACGGCCGGCGGTCCGTCACTGGCGGGCGTCGCGCCACAGCACCGCGTCGGCGCGGTACAGCGCGGGGAAGCGCTGCTTCAGCCCGGCGACCTTCGGCAGGTCGTTGAACGCGATGTACGGCGCGTCGGGATGCAGCTCAAGGTAGTTCTGGTGATACGCCTCGGCCGGATAGAAGCCCTTGTACGCCTCGACGCGCGTGACGACGGGCGCCGGGAACGTGTGTGCGGTGCCGAGCTGCGCGATGTACGCGGTTGCGACCGCTCGCTGCTGCGCGGTGGTCGGGAAGATCGCGGACCGGTATTGCGAACCTTCGTCGGGGCCCTGACGGTCGAGTTCGGTCGGATCGTGCGCGACCGAGAAGAACACCTGCAGCAGCCGGCCGTAGGTGATCTGCGTCGGGTCGTAGACGATGCGCACCGATTCCGCATGGCCGGTCAGCCCGGTGCCGACCATCGCGTAATGCGCGGTTTCGGATGCGCCGCCAGCATAGCCGGCCGTGACCTGCTTCACGCCCTTCACGTGCTCGAACACGCCCTGCACGCCCCAGAAGCAGCCGCCGGCGAGCACGGCCGCTTCCTCGTGGGACGCGCCCGGGGTTTCGTCGAGCGTCGGCGCGGGCACGGTGCGCATCGGTTCCGCGGAACTGACGACGCGCTGGTAGCCGAACACGGCGGCGGCCGCGACGGCGAGCGCGCCGATGCGGCGCAGCATGGCCGCCCGTCGCCGCGGTGCGGGATCGGGAGTGGATGTCGGGATCATGATTTGCTCCTTCGAAATGCGGGACGGGATAAGGTGATCGGGCTGCGTCCGGAACTGCGTCTGCGTTCAACCAAACGTGAACGCATACGCATCGACGCCGGGGTCGAGAAACTCGATCGAGAACGTGTGGTCGGCGATCGCGCCCGGCTGCCGGACCAGCTGGTACAGGCGTTGGCCGGTGACGGTGCCGTAGCCCTGCGCATCGACGTCGGCGCCGTGTGCCGCGCCCGGTGCCGCGCCGTCGAGCGTCACGCGAAAGCGCACCGGCTTGCCGTTCGCGCCCGGGCCGAGCACGAGGTGCAGGTCGCGCGCATGGAAGCGGTAGACGATCCTGCCGGCGGGCGCGGCGAGCGTCGCGCGCTCGGCGCCGACCTGCCACGTGCCGGCGAGGCCCCAGTCGTTCAGGCCGGGCTGCGCGGGCGCGTCGTAGCGGTGCGCCGCGTCGCGCACGACGCCGCCCGGCGACGTGAAGTCTTCCGCGCGCGCATAGCCGACATAGGTTTCCGGCGAGCGGACGTCCGCGCTGTCGGCCGCCGCGAGCGCGCCCTTCGCGGGTGCGCCGGTGAGGCCGAGCGGCACGTTCAGCGCTTCCGGGTGGCCGGCTTCGGCGAGCAGCGACTGGATCGCGCGTTCCGACTGCGCGTACTCGCCTTCGCCGAAGTGGTGGTGGCGGATCCGCCCCTGCGCGTCGACGAAGTAGTGCGCGGGCCAGTATTCGTTGCCGAACGCGCGCCAGATCGCATAGCCGTTGTCGATCGCGACCGGGTAGTCGATGCCGAGGTCGTGCACGGCCTTCTTCACGTTGCCGATGTCGCGCTCGAACGCGAACTCCGGTGCGTGCACGCCGATCACGACGAGCCCGTACTTCGCGTATTTGTGCGCCCATGCGGTCGTGTACGGCAGCGTGCGCAGGCAGTTGATGCACGAATACGTCCAGAAATCGACGAGCACCACCTTGCCGCGCAGGCCGGCCGCGGTCAGCGGCGGCGAGTTCAGCCACTGCACCGCGCCGTCGAGCGACGGGAGCGTGCCTTCGACGGGCAGCGTGGCCCGCGCCTGCGTCGCGGGCGTCCTGTCGGCGGCGCGCATCATTGCGCTGCCGGCTGCCGGTGCGGCATCGGTCGTCGCGGCCATCATCGCGGCGCCTGCCGCGTCGCCGTTGCCGCTGGCGGCATTGCCCGTCGCGGAAATTGCCGTCGGCGCGCCATTCGAGCGCCCGCCGAGCCGGTCGACGAGCTTCGTCTCGAGTCCGCCCGTCGTGACGGTCGACAGTTGCGCGAGCGCACCCGTATCGAGGCCGAGCGCGATCGCGGCGACACCGGCCAGCAGCGCCGCGCCGATCCCGCGCCGGACCCATTCGCCGGCGCCAAGCGAGCGCTTCATCGCGGCGAACACCTTGCCGCCGATCACGAGCGCGACACCGAGCGACGTCGCCGCGCCGGCCGCATACGCGACCAGCAGCAGCGTCGTGCCGACGCTTGCGCCGCGCAGCGCGGCACCGGTCAGCACGAGGCCGAGGATCGGGCCCGCGCACGGCGCCCACAGCAGGCCGGTCGCGACGCCGAGCAGGAGCGACGATGCGGGGCCCGCCGGGCGGCCGTCGCGCTGCGCGAACCCGGTGAGCCGGTTGCCGGCCGCGACGAGCGGGCGCGTCAGGTGTTCGGCGAAGCGCGGCAGCAGCAGCGTCAGGCCGAATACCGCAAGCAGCACGATGGCGAGCCAGCGGCCGGCCTGGTTGGCCTGCGCGACCCAGCCGCCGCCGACGGCGGCAAGTGTTGCGACGACGGCGAACGTGAGCGCCATGCCGATCAGCAGCGGCAGGCCGGTACGCACGAACGGCTGGTCGGCGCGCGCAAACACGAATGGCAGCACGGGCAGGATGCACGGGCTCAGGATCGTGAGCACGCCGCCGAGATAGGCGAGGACGATGAGCAGCATGGGGCAGTCTCCGGTCGTTCAGGAAGGCGGCGGCCCGTCAGGCGGCGGCCGGATGGAAGGCGAGCGCGAGCCCGTTCATGCAGTAGCGCAGGCCGGTGGGCGGCGGGCCGTCGTCGAACACGTGGCCGAGATGGCCGCCGCAGCGGCGGCAGTGCACTTCGGTGCGTGCCATTCCGTACGACGCATCGGCCTCGGTCGCGACCGCGTGGTCGAGCGGCTTCCAGAAGCTCGGCCAGCCGGTGTGGCTGTCGAACTTGGTGCTCGACGAGAACAGCGCGAGGTCGCAGCCGGCGCACGCGAACGTGCCGCGGCGGTGCTCGTCATTCAGCGGGCTGCTGTACGGCGGCTCGGTGCCGGCGTCGCGCAGCACCGTGTATTGCGCGGGCGTGAGGCGGCGGCGCCATTCGGCGTTGGTGCGGGTGATTTCGAACGGGGTGGCCATCGGTGTGGCGGCCGACCCGGGGGCGGCGGGCGGCGCGGCGAAAGCACGGCCGACCAGCGCGCGGCGGCCGGCCGACGACAGCGCCGCGAGCGCGGCGAGGCCGGTGGCGCCGGCGAACAGCAGATGTCTGCGGGTGGGCATGATGGGCTCCTGGAAGCAGGTCCTGAAAACATGCGCACAGAGTAGGCAGCGGCCGGTGTCGAAGTCCTCACGGAAAGTTAAAGGATTTGTGATGGTTTTCCGGGTGATCCGGCGAGGTCCGTCGAAATCCATCAAAGCCCCGTCTGACAAGGGTTTGCGGGGGATTGATGGTCCGCCAAGTTCTACGGAAATCCTCCACGAGCCGCCGCTTTTTAGTGTTTTTTTAGTGTTTGCGAAGTGAGGTAGGCTCTGCTTAGAGACGCGCGGGCCGACCTGGTTGCGATATTCAAAGGAGGGCGATCATGGGTGCTCTGACGGTTAGACAAATCGAAGCCGCGAAGGCGATCGGAAAGCTGTATTTCCTCTCGGATGGGCGGGGGCTTTTCCTGCGCATCGGCCCGGATGGCACGAAAACATGGCTCGTCCGCGTCAGCATCAATGGCAAGCAACGCGACAAGCCGCTCGGCAAGGCATGGGGGCGCACTATGACTGCGGGAGAGTTGTCGCTAGAGGAGGCACGCGCAGCCGCGGCGACGATCCGTTCACAGGCACGCGACGGTGTGGACTATCTCGAAGCGAAGAAGCGTGAACATCAGGCCAAAGTTGAAAAAGCGGCGACAGCGGAGCTCACGTTCGGCGATATGTTTGATACGTGGTTCGCGACCGTCAACAAGAAGCGCGGTAAGAAAGGCCGCAAGGATGGCGGCAGGATGCTTCGAGGCGCGATGGAAAAACATGTGCTGCCGGCCCTCCGTTCACACAAGATTGCAGGCGTGTTTGCCTCGAACGTTCTGCCGTTGCTTACCGCGATTTCCGATGCGGGATACAACCGGCGCGCAGTCGAGGTATTGGGGGCCGTCCAGCAAATGATTCGATGGGGCGAGCGCAACCAGCCGTGGAAACGCTTGCTGATCGATTGTGATGTGCTCGCGCTCGCAAAAGAGGATGTCGTTGCAGGCGATTACGACCCGGTACGTGACAACGACCGCCATCGGACGCTGTCGGACGATGAAATTCGCGCGCTCGGTGAGCTTATGCCAACTGCACGGCTTCCGCGTTCCATTGAGTCAGCGGTATGGGTGATGCTTGCTTGCGGAACGCGTGTCGGTGAAACGCTCGTGACTCGATGGGCTGATCTCGACTTCAAGGCACGGACGTGGACGATTCCCAAGGAGCGCACGAAGTCAAGCGCGGCGATTACGATTCATCTTTCCGATTTTGTCCTTGCGCAGTTCGCGGCACTGCAGATTGTGCGCGGAGGATGGCCTGAGGACGACGTGCGGCGCGAATACGTATTTCCCTCGCAACAGGGTAAGATTCCGCACGTCACTATCCACACAACGTGCAAGGCGATCCGTGATCGGCAACGCGGGAAGGGGGCATCGACCGAAAATCGTACGACCGCAACGGATGCGCTTATTGTCTCGGGTGGTCAGTGGAAATGCCATGACCTGCGTCGTACCTGTGGAACGATGATGCAGTCGCTTGGTATTGCTGAGAGCATCGTGCATCGATGTCTGAACCACGCGCGTAACGATCCGCTTGATCGGATTTATCTGCAGTTCGATTATGGTGCGCAAATGCGCGACGCATGGCAGCAATGGGGCGATCGTCTGTCAGACTTGCTCGGCGCGGACACGGCAAAAGTGCGTTTCCTGTTCAAGTCGTGATCCGACACTGGCGCGCATGTACGGACTGCATCGTCTCGCTCAGATTCACTTCGGATCAGCCGCGTGGCGCACTTGAGATCCTGTTGATGTAGGGTGCAGGACATGCTCCGTGACTCGCTGTCGTAAGATGTCCGCTTTGAATAGCGTAATGTCTAGCTAATATCGGGTGACGACATTCCGGCCATTTTCGAGATCACACAATGAAGCACGCTGCCAACCGCGACGAAGTCATGACGGCGGACGCCGGAACGATGCGGCAGTTCACGCGTTACGCCAAGGTTAGTGGTCTTTCGCTGGACGACATATTCGACGATGACCTGCGCGAGATTCTCGCACTGAGCGAAACACAGGATCGAATTCCCGCACATGGAATTGTCGATGCACTTGAGGTATGTGCCGCCGCAGCACGTCGACCGGCACTCGGTATTGAATTCGCCAACTGGACCGACCTGCATGGATTCGGGGTGCTCTGCCTGCTGTGGGATCATTGCCCGACCATGGCGGAGTTGTTGCGGATCAACGCGCGTTATCTGCACGTGGAAAGCGATGCGCTGAACGTGACGGTCGAGCGGCAGGGTGACGAGGTCATGATCAGACATATGCTGGCGATCCCCGCGCATTATGGCGGTACCCAGTTCATCGAAAGCACTATGATGCTGTCGATCCGGATCATGAGGATGATCATGGGTGAAAAGTGGGCGCCGGTTCGCATCGAACTGGAGCACCCGGAGCCCATTGGCGGGCGTCGCCACTTATCGCCGTTCGGGTGCGACGTCCAGTTTGGGGCCGAGCGATCGGCATATTTCGTTCGACCACGTGACCTGAATACGCCATCCGTCCGAGGCAATGCTCAACTACTGGATTATCTCGAGCGCCAGATCGGAACGCTCGAAGAAGCCCACGGAGGCACCGTCTCATCTCGGGTGTCGCAACTGGTTACGAAGCATCTATCGTCAGGCAGAGCGACGCTCGAACACATTTCTACCGCTGCAGGCATGACACCGCGTACCCTCCAGCGGCGACTAGCCGAAGAAGGCGCGGAATTTTCCCTGCTGCTCGAACAGGTCCGCAAGCAGATCGCGGAGCAATATGCGCTGACCGAGCGCAAGCCACAACTCACCCGGCTCGCATTCCGGCTCGGATATAGCGAAGCGAGCGCCGCGAGCCGATTCCTGCGGCGACAATTCGGTGCCGGGTTGCGTGAATTGGTTCAGACGATCCGCGCGAGTGCGTACGACAGGCCTCCAGGTTAACACGGAGTGTCGTGATCAGCCATCGTATTGTCGTGATCGGTCAAGAATAATCGATTTTCCCCGTCCTATCATCAGTGCTCCTGCCACGAATGACACCAAAAGGCGTCCCGGACAACCGCACGGTCGGCACCGTCGGACAACGCCTGAGAAAGGAGACAGATGATGACGATCACGGACACGCTTTGCATTTCCGACGTGGATCCCGGCGCCGGGCTGGATATTGAGGGGCTGCGGAAAAAGTACACCGATGAGCGCGAAAAGCGCACTCATCCGCAGCGCAGCGCGCAATTCACGGAAGTGAATGGTGAGTTCTCCCGTTACATCGATGATCCTTATGTCGAGCAACCCTTGGTTCGCGAGCCGGTCGAGCGCACTGTCGAGGCAATCGTTGTAGGCGGGGGCTTTGGTGGTCTCATTACGGCGGCCAATCTGCTCAAGATCGGCATCGAGGATTTCCTGATCGTCGAGAAGGCCGGCGACTTCGGCGGGACCTGGTACTGGAATCGTTACCCGGGCGCGCAATGCGACATCGAATCCTATATTTATATGCCGCTGCTCGAGGAGACGGGTTATGTCCCGACCGAGAAGTACGCTCACGCCGATGAACTGTTTGGCCAGGCCAAACGAATCGGGCAGCACTTCGGCTTGTACGAGCGCGCGCTTTTCCAGACCCAGGCAACACGCATGAAATGGGAGGAGCGAGCAGGGCGCTGGCACGTCACCACTGACCGTGGCGACAGCATCCTGGCACGATATATCTTCAGCGCCAGCGGCCCGCTCAACCGGCCAAAATTGCCGGGTATCCGCGGCATCAATCGATTCGTGGGCAAGACGTTTCACACGAGCCGGTGGGATTACGGATACACCCGAGGCAACAGCCGTGGCGGAATGACGGGGCTGGTGGACAAGCGAGTCGCGGTCATCGGCACCGGAGCGACGGCGATTCAATGTGTGCCGTATGTTGCGCGTGATGCCGCCCATTTGTTCGTGGTGCAGCGCACGCCGTCCACGGTCGACGTCCGTGGCAATCGTCCGACCAATTACGAATGGGTCCGGTCGCTCGTGCCAGGCTGGCAGCGGGAGCGAATGGACAACTTCAATGTTCTGATTTCCGGCTTGTGGGCGGAACGCGATCTGGTCCAGGATGGCTGGACCGAGTTGTTTCGCGACATGGTGCTCTCGTGGTTGCCGCGTGACGGCTCGTCGTTGCCACCTCAGGAAATGGCTCGTCTTTCGGAGATCGCGGACTTTCGCAAAGGCGAGAAGCTGCGAAAGCGCGTTGACGAGCTGGTAAGCGATCCGGCTACGGCCGAAGCCTTGAAGCCGTGGTATCAGGTGTTTTGCAAGCGCCCGACATTCAATGATGATTACTTGCCGGCCTTCAACCGGCCCAATGTCACGCTCGTCGATACTCAGGGCCGGGGGCTGGATGAGATTACCGAGACGGGCATCGTATTCGATGGCGTGGAACACGAGGTCGACTGCATTGTCTTCGCGACGGGCTTCGAAGTAGGAACCGCTTACACCAGGCGCGCCGCATTCGAGGTAATCGGTACGGGCGAACGCAAGCTCAGCGAGCACTACGCGCAGGGTAATCGCAGTCTGCACGGCTTTTTCGTACACGGATTTCCGAATTTCTTCATGCTGGCTCAGGGGCAATCGGGATTCAAGCCGAACGTCACCGACATGCTTGCCGAACAGGCGGAGCACATCATCGGTGTGATTGCCGCAGCCAGGGCAAAGGGACTCACCCGGATCGAGGCCACGGCTGAAGCAGAAGAGGAGTGGGTGCAGACGATCTACGAAAGCTCGCTCGCAAAGCGTGCATTCCTGGAGAGTTGCACGCCTGGGTATTACAGCGGCGAAGGAGATGTCTCGAAGGGGTTGATCGCAGACCACTATGGCCATGGCTCGGTCGCATTCACTGCGCTCCTCGAGGCATGGCGTGCTACAGGGACATTCCGAGGTTTGACGATACGCTGAGATCGGGGTATCCGATAACACATTTAATCGTCGTGTAAATAAGGAATGCGAAGCATAGGGATAAAACGTCGATCGCCCCTGCTTACGTGACTCTATGGGAGTCGGTACTCGATGAAATCAAACATCTCTTTCGAAGCTGGATCAGTCGATTCGCCACTATTGGAATTCGGAATTGGCGAGGCGTTGCGCATGGCCGCCCGGCGCTGGCCCGAGCACGAGGCACTCGTGTCCCGCGCCGAAAGGTTGCGTTATACCTACGTCGCGCTTGATCGGGAAGTCGATCGGCTTGCTGCCGGGTTGCTTCGCCTCGGCCTGGTACCTGGAGACCGCGTCGCGATCTGGGCGCCGAATTCTGCCGCGTGGACGTTGCTGCAGTTCGCGACGGCGCGGGCTGGTCTTGTCTTCGTCACCTTCAATACCGCCTATCGTCGTTCGGAGTTGACGCATGTCCTGAACTTGTCTGGCGCGCGGGCGATCGTGTCGGCGCCCGGCTTCAAGGAAATCGACTATGCAGAGGAGTTGGCGGCTATCGACACATCGGATCTCGAGTGGCGAGTCATGCTCGGCGCACGAGCGCCTCGGGGCTGGCTGACATTCGACAGCCTGTTTTCGGACGATTTTTCGCCGTTGCAGACAGTCGCGCCATTAGCGACCGATCCAGTGAATATACAGTTCACGAGCGGTACGACCGGGCGTCCAAAGGGCGTCACCCTGTCTCATCGAAACATACTGAACAACGGCGCGAGCGTCGGCGAGCGCGCGGGAATTCAGGAAGGTGATCGTGTGTGCATACCGGTCCCGCTGTTTCATTGCTTCGGCATGGTCATGGGCAATCTGGCGTGCGTTACACGCGGCGCGACGATGATTTACCCCGCTGCCGGATTTGATCCACTGGCTACGTTGGCAGCGATCGAAACCGAGAAATGCACGCACTGCTATGGCGTTCCGACGATGTTCATCGCGATGCTCGAATTGGCTGAGACCCTGCGCGTCGACCTCCGTTCGCTGCGCGGCGGAATCATGGCCGGCGCGACCTGTCCGGTCGAGGTCATGCGTCGCGTCATGGAGCGCATGAACATGCGCGACGTCACCATCGCTTACGGGATGACCGAGACCAGCCCGGTCAGTACGCAAACGCTGCCGGACGATCCGTTCGAAACCCGTATCGGCAGTGTTGGAAGAGTGATGCCGCATGTGGAGGTGAAGATCGTCGACACGGATGGTCAGATCGTGCCGCGCGGCGTTCAGGGTGAACTCTGTACGCGCGGCTATTCGGTCATGAGCGGCTACTGGAACGATTCGGCTGCTACGGCTGCGGCGATCGACGTTGATGGCTTCATGCATTCCGGCGATCTCGCGACGATGGATGCAGAAGGATTCGTTGCCATCACTGGACGAGCCAAAGACATGATCATTCGCGGTGGCGAAAACATCAGCCCGCGGGAGATCGAAGAATATCTCTACACGCATCCCGAGATTGTCGATGTCGCGGTGATCGGTGTACCCGATCGCAAATTCGGCGAGGTGGTCTGTGCGTGGATCGTTCCCAGCGCCGGTGCCGGCCTGACGAGCGAGGACGTCATCGCATACTGCCGCGGACAACTGGCCCACTACAAGGTGCCGACATACGTTCGTCTGGTCGATGTCTTGCCGACAACGCCCTCCGGCAAGGTGCAGAAGTTCGTGATGCGCGCCAATGAGGCTGAGCGGTCAACCGATGGAGCCATGCAATGAAGATGAACTGTCCTCAACTGGATGCGGAATTCGAGCCGCTCGTCAAAGCACTTTCGGATCCCGGTCTGCCGACGATTCGTACCGCCGGTCCGGCGGCAATGCGTGCGTTGCTATCGCAGTTGTCACCGACCGGCGGCCCCGAATTGAAGCAAGTTCGTGATGTCGAGTTCGGCGGCGTGAGGGGGCGCGAGTACTTACCCCATTCCGTGACGGGGACGATCGTCTTTTATCACGGCGGTGGCTGGGTGATCGGTTCGGTGTCGGATTACGACTTCTTCGCCCGTACGCTTGCTGAAACGATGGAAGCGAGGGTGCTGTCGGTCGAGTATCGGCTCGCTCCCGAACATCCGTTCCCGGCTGCGGCAGAGGATGCGTGGGCATTCCTGCGTGCCGTCGAACCGTCAGGCCCCCTGTTCGTCGCGGGCGACAGTGCTGGCGGGAATCTGGCAGCAGTCGTGGCGCATATGGCGCGGGATGCGGGCGGTCCTCGTCTGGCCGGACAGATCCTGCTTTATCCGGCCGTATCCGGCGATTCGGACGGCGCGGCGTTGCACGATTTCGAACCGCCAATTATGACGCGTGACGACATCGCCGCGTACTACGATCTTGCCGTACCCGATCGCTCCATGCGGCGCGATCCGCGCTTTGCTCCCGCGCTCGGAAGTCCAGCGGGGCTGCCGCCCGCGCTGATCATCACGGCGGGTGCCGATCTCCTCGCTTACGAGGCCGAGGAATATGGGGTTCAACTTCTGCGCGCAGGTGTGCCTGTCCAACTGCATCGTGCGGAGGGTGTCCCACACGCGTTTATGACGCTGGCGCCTGATTCACGCGCTGCGCGGACCGCATTGAAGCACTGTCGCGATTTCGTCGACGTTTACCGGCCCTGATAAGAATCGCTTCCGAGAGGATTCACGAATCAATAAATATAGGATTACTTTTTAAAAAAGTATATGTGAAAGGAATTGTCGATTTTCGTTGCGAAGGCGAGTGAGAGATCGCTCGATGCCGATTGGCGAGTTGGCGCATTGGCAATTGGATGAAGAAATAGCTGGATCATCAAACAGGAGGCAGCGGATGCAGATCAAAGGTGTGGCGGCAATCGTGACAGGTGGCGCTTCGGGACTGGGTGGCGCCACGGCGAAGAGATTGGCGAGTGCCGGGGCAAAAGTCACGATTCTCGATGTGAATGAGACGTTGGGTCGAGCTCACGCGGAATCGATCGGCGCGCATTTCTCCGCTGCGGACGTCTGCGATGAGGTGGCCGTCGATGCGGTTCTGGACGAAGCCGAGCAATTGCACGGCAAAGCGCGGATCCTTGTCAATTGCGCAGGAATCGGTGCACCTGCCAAGGTTATCGGACGCGACGGTTCCGCGCTGCCGCTCAAGGATTTTTCACGCATCGTCAACATCAATCTGCTTGGAAGCTTCAACGTGCTGGCCCGGTTTGCGGCGCGCCTGCATGCCGAAGCACCGATTGGCGAAGAGACCGGCGTGATCATCAATACCGCCAGCGTGGCGGCCTTCGATGGGCAAATCGGTCAGCCGGCCTATGCTGCTTCCAAGGCCGGCATTGTCGGGATGACGCTTCCTGTTGCGCGCGAGTTTGCTCGATACGGCATTCGTGTGATGACGATTGCACCGGGGATTTTTCTTACCCCGCTGCTTGCGAGCTTGCCTCAGGAGGCCCAGGATTCGCTCGGCAAGCAAGTGCCGTTTCCGAGTCGCCTCGGACAACCGGACGAGTTTGCGCAGCTCGTACAAACGATCGTCGAGAATTCGATGCTGAACGGCGAAGTTATCCGTCTCGATGGCGCTATCCGGATGGCACCGAGATGACGTTCGCCGACCACGACAAGGCCGCTGTCATCGCAGATCGAGTCGAGCGATTCGTCCGCGATTCCGTCGTACCGTACGAGCATGACGGCCGGCGCGATCATCACGGGTGCCCGACCGATGCACTGGTCCGCGAATTGCGGACCATGGCACGCGATGCTGGCGTATTGACGCCGCACGTTCTCCCCAATGGCGAGCACCTGAGCCAGCGTGGCACCGCGCTCGTGCTTGCGCGCACCGGATTGTCGCCGCTTGGACCGCTGGCATGCAATACCGCGGCGCCCGACGAAGGCAACATGTACCTGCTGGGGAAGATCGGGAGTGATGCGATCAAAGCGCGGTTCCTGGTGCCCCTCGTCGCGGGCGAGGCACGCTCGGCGTTCTTCATGTCAGAGCCGGCCGCCGACGGCGGGGCCGGTTCGGACCCGTCGATGATGATCACGACATGCGAGCGAGATGGCGACGCGTGGGTGATCAACGGGCGGAAGGCGTTCATTACTGGCGCTGAAGGTGCGACAGTCGGCATCGTCATGGCCCGCTCGGCAGAGGGGGCGTGCATGTTCGCGATCGCGCTTCCGAATCCGTCCATCTCGATCGAGCGTATTCCGCGCACGATCGACAGTTCGATGCCGGGGGGGCATGCGATCGTCAGGATCGACAATTTGCGCGTGCCCTCCAGTCAGATGATCGGCGAGGCCGGCGAAGGCTTTCGCTATGCGCAGATTCGCCTGGCGCCCGCCCGCTTGTCGCATTGCATGCGGTGGTATGGCGCATGCCTGCGCGCGAACGAGATCGCCGTCGATTATGCGAATCGCCGGATGGCGTTCGGCAAGCTGCTCGTCGATCACGAGGGTGTCGGTTTCATGCTGGCGGAGAACGCGATCGATCTGCGACAGGCGACGTTGATGATCGACTGGTGTGCGGACGCGCTGGACGCCGGTTCGCGCGGCGTAACGGAAAGCTCGATAGCCAAGGTCGCCGTGAGCGAGGCGCTGATGCGTGTGGCCGATCGTTGCGTTCAGGTAATGGGTGGAAGCGGATTGACCGAAGACACGATCGTGGAACAAGTATTTCGCGAGATCCGGGCGTTTCGCGTTTATGACGGCCCAACCGAGGTTCACAAATGGTCGATCGCGAAGACCATTAAACGAGACTGGAGCCGCCACATATGAATATTCTGGGGCAGGGCGAGAATGCGGGCATCACGGCGGTGCAACATGCGATGCGATTCGATGAGGCGGCGCTCGAACGCTGGATGCGAGACAACGTCGACGATTTTTGCGGACCGCTCAAGGTTGCGCAATTCAAGGGCGGACAGTCGAACCCGACCTACCGTATCGACACGCGGAATCGAAGCTACGTGCTGCGCCGGAAGCCGCCGGGCCCGATTCTGAAGGGGGCGCACGCGGTTGATCGCGAGGCCCGCGTGCAGAGTGCCCTCGGCGCCGTCGGATATCCGGTGCCGAAGGTACTTGGCCTGTGCCTGGACGACACGGTGCTCGGCAGCGCGTTCTATGTCATGGAACTGGTCGACGGCCGAATCTTCTGGGACGCGACTTTCCCGGAGATCGGACACGATGTGCGTCCGGCCTATTTCGATGCGATGAACGACGCGATTGCGTCCTTGCATCGCATCGACCCTCGTGCAATCGATCTCGCCGACTACGGAAAGCCCGGAAACTACTTTGCAAGGCAGATCGATCGCTGGTCTCGCCAGTATCGCGACGATGCTGAAGCCGGACGCGATCCCCACATGGATGCGTTGGTCGAGTGCCTGCCCGGCCATTCGCCCGACAACGATTCATCGGCGATCGTGCATGGCGATTTTCGCTGCGACAACTTGATCTTCCATCCGACCGAGCCGCGTGTCATCGCGGTTCTCGACTGGGAACTATCGACGATCGGCCATCCACTGGCTGATTTCGCCTATCACGCAATGATGTATCGGATGCCGCCCGATATCGTCGCGGGGCTCGCGGGAGCCGACCTGGTGGCGCTCAACATTCCGAGCGAACGAGCGTACGTGGACGCTTACTGCGCGCGCACGGGTCGCAGGGATATTCCGGACTGGCCGTTCTATATCGCGTTCAATTTTTTCCGGCTGGCCGCGATTTTTCACGGCATTCAAGGGCGGGTCGTGCGCGGTACGGCCAAGTCGGCGCACGCGTACGAACGCGCGAAGAGTTTTCCGAGGCTTGCCGAGCTCGGTTATCGAGCGATGAAGGATTGTCAATGAATGACGTTGGTCTCACCGTGACCGTGGAGCATGCGATTGCGACGCTCACGCTCAATCGGCCCGATTCGGGCAATGCCATCGATTTGCCGCTGGCCAGGGCGCTTCTGCAAGCGGCGATTCGCTGTGATCACGATCCTGCAATTCGATGCGTCGTGTTGACCGGGAGTGGTCGATTTTTTTGCACGGGTGGCGATCTCGGATCGTTTTCCGAAGCGGGCGGCGACATCTCGGCTTTTCTGAGCGAGCTTGCGGGCACACTGCATCTCGCGATTTCCCGCCTGATGCGAATGGAAAAGCCGCTCCTGGTGCTGATCAACGGACCGGCAGCGGGTGCCGGACTGAGCCTGGCAATCGCCGGTGACATCGTTCTGGCCGCGCGATCCGCTCATCTCACACCGGCATATGGAGCAGTGGGCCTGAGTCCGGACGGAGGATTGTGCTGGCATCTGCCTCGGTTGGTCGGAATGCGGCGAGCGCAGGAACTGGTGATGTTGAATCGCCGTGTTGCAGCGGCGGACGCCGAATCGATGGGGCTCATTACCCGTGCGGTTGACGACGCACGGCTGGCTAGCGAAGGCGGCGAACTGGCTCGAACCCTGGCTTCGTCGGCGACGAAGGCCCTTGCAAGTGTGCGACGCCTGCTCGTCGAATCGTTTCATGGCGAGTTCGAGGCGCACCTCGAGCGCGAATCTCGCAGCATCGCATCGCTTGGGTCCGGTGCGGAGGCACGAGAAGGCATCCGGGCATTCATCGAGAAACGTCAACCCGATTTTCACACTGGAGCCGAACATGGCTGAAGCTTATATCGTTGAAGCGGTGCGCACGGCCGGTGGCCGTCGCAACGGGAAATTGCTCGGCTGGCATCCTGCCGATCTGGGCGCAGAGGTGCTCAATGCAGTGGTGGATCGCTCGGGCATCGATCCAGCGGCGGTCGAGGATGTGATCCTGGGTTGCGTGACGCAGGCGGGCGAGCAGTCGTTTGCGTTCGCTCGCAATGCGGTATTGGCGTCACGCTTGCCGCAAAGCGTTCCTGCCGTGACCATCGACCGGCAGTGCGGCAGCTCTCAACAAGCCGTGCATTTTGCAGCGCAGGCGGTAATGTCCGGCACGCAGGACGTCGTTATTGCCGCAGGCGCCGAGAGCATGAGTCGCGTGCCGATGTTTTCGAATTTCTCGCTGCACGAGAAGGCTGGCATTGGCGCCGGTCCTTTCAGCGAGCGTATTCGTCACCGTTTTGGCGTGGATTCCTTCAGCCAGTTCGAAGGCGCCGAGAGGCTCGCGCGCAAGTATGGACTCGACCGTGACGATCTCGACCGCTATGCGCTCGAAAGCCATCGCCGGTCGAGCCAGGCAACGGCGTCGGGTGCCTTCAACGCGGAAATCGTTCCGCTGGCGATTGACGCAGGAAGGCATGTCGTCGATGAGGGAATTCGCCACGATGCGTCGCTCGCGGCGATCGGCGCGGTGAAGTCGATGACGGAGGGCGGTATCGTTTCCGCGGCAAACGCGAGTCAGGTTTGCGACGGTGCTTCGGCCGCACTGGTTGTGAGCGAGAGGGCGCTGCGGCGCTATGGGCTGACGCCCATTGCACGCATCGTCGATTTGACCGTGACCGCGGGCGATCCGGTCATCATGCTCGAGGAGCCTATCGAAGCGACGCGCCGTGCGTTGAAAAGGGCGGGGCTGGCCATCGGCGACATCGACTTGTACGAGGTCAATGAAGCCTTTGCATCGGTGCCACTGGCATGGCAGAAGGCGCTCGATGTGGACCCGGCACGACTGAATGTCAACGGTGGTGCGATTGCGTTAGGGCATCCGCTCGGGGCATCCGGTACCAAGCTGATGGCAACGCTGATTCATGCACTTCGCGCCAGGGGCAAAAAATATGGCCTTCAGACGATGTGCGAAGGCGGCGGCATCGCGAACGTGACCATTGTGGAGGCTTTGTGACATGGCCTTGCAAACACGTGTGACCGAATTGCTTGGCATCCGGCACCCGATCGTTCAGGGCGGCATGATGTGGGTCGGCCGTGCAGAGCTGGCGAGCGCGGTATCGAACGCCGGTGGGCTCGGTATCTTGACCGCGCTTACGCAACCCAGCCCCGACGATCTTCGCCGCGAGATCGAACGGTGTCGCTCGATGACCGACAAGCCGTTCGGGGTGAATCTCACCATTCTGCCATCCGTCACTCCTCCGCCATATGGCGAGTATCGGCGCGCGATTATCGAAAGCGGGATTCGCATTGTCGAAACTGCGGGAAGTCGGCCTCAAGAGCATGTCGACGAATTCAAGGCGCACGGCATCACCGTCATTCATAAATGCACGTCGGTACGACATGCGATTTCGGCGGAAAAGATGGGCGTCGACGTCATTTCGATTGACGGGTTCGAATGTGCGGGGCATCCCGGGGAGGACGATGTCCCGGGCTTGATTCTCATTCCGGCGGCTGCCGCGAAGATTCGCGCGCCGATGATCGCGAGCGGTGGCTTTGCCGACGGGCGCGGGCTGGCCGCCGCACTGGCACTCGGGGCCGAGGGCGTAAACATGGGCACGCGCTTTTGCGCCACGGTCGAGGCGCCGATTCATGCGGCGGTCAAGCAATTCCTTGTCGACAACGACGAGCGGGCCACGAATCTGGTTCTTCGCAAGTTTCATAACACCGGACGTGTCGCGCGCAACAGCGTGTCGGACAGAGTCGTCGAGCTGTCGGCCGCGGCGGGTTGCACGTTCGAGGATATCCGGTCACTCGTGTCCGGCGCGCGCGGGCGTCAGGCACTGGAGACCGGCGACATCGACGCCGGTTTGATCTGGGCAGGGCAGGTGCAGGGGCTGATCGACGACGTTCCGCGCTGTGCGGTCCTGATCGAGCGGATCGTCGCCGAGGCGGAGGCAGTCATCAACTGCCGGCTGTCCGGTTTTGTTCAGGCGAATAAGGAGAGTGTGTCTTGAAATACGAGTTCATTACGGTCGAGCACGATGAGCGGCTGACCATCGTGACGATCAATCGGCCGTCGGCTCACAACGCGCTGAATGCTGCCGCGCACGAGGAAATGCAGCATGCGTTCGATGCGTTTGCCAAAGACGATGAACAATGGCTCGCGATTCTCACTGGCGCGGGGGAAAAGGCATTCTGCGCGGGGCACGATCTGAAGCAACAGGCAAGCGGTGGTGGCCTGGTTACGCCTCGCGGCGGATTCGGCGGACTGACAGCCCGATTCGACCTGACCAAACCGATCATCGCCGCCGTCAATGGTGTTGCCATGGGCGGCGGCTTCGAGCTCGCGCTGGCTTGCGACATCGTCGTTGCGTCATCGCATACGGTATTCGCGTTGCCGGAAGGACGAGTGGGGCTCGCCCCGCTTGCCGGCGGTATCCAGCGGTTGCCGCAAGCGATCGGCCTCAAGCACAGCATGGGCATGATGTTGACGGGGCGGCGGGTGACAGCGGCCGAGGGCCGAGCGCTGGGTTTCGTCAACGAGGTCGTGGAAGGGAACGTGCTGGCGGCAGCGCTTCGTTGGGCGAACGAGATTCTTGCGTGCAGCCCGATGTCGATCAGGGCAATCAAGGAGGCGGTATTGCGTGGACTCGACACACCGCTCGACAAGGCGCTGAAGGATGAGTGGAACTATCCCGCCATGGAAGCGATGCTGGCGTCGAATGATGCGTTGGAGGGCGCCCGAGCCTTTGCGGAAAAGCGTGCCCCGCGCTGGGCCGGGAGCTAGCGATCGTGTCGGTATTCCGCTCCCCTCAAGCGAACACCGCAGGTACTTGCGGTCGACTCAGCCACGCAAAGGAACCGTCATGAACGTATTTGAAGATCTTGAGCTTCCGGACATGTCGCTACGTGCCGGTGAGGCGCGATTGAACACGCACGCAACCTTCATCGACGAGGATCCGTGTACCGGCCGTGTGATCGCACATGTTGCCGATGCCAGTGCGGCTGATGTGGACGCGATCGTCGCTGCGGCCAAGACCGCCTTTCGCGATCCCGCGTGGCAGGGTATTACGCCGCTTGCGCGCGAGCAGTTGCTGCATCGCTTTGCCGATGCGATGGAGGCGGATTTGCCCAGGCTGGCGAAGCTGGAAGCGCTCGACACCGGCAAGCCGATCTCCATCGCGCAGACGGTGGATATTCCTGCCGCCATCAATTGGCTCAGGGTGTTCGCCGGCTGGCCGACCAAGCTCATGGGGCACGCGGGAAGGCTGGCGGCATCGCCGGGCAATTACCACGTCTATACGCGCCGGGAACCCGTCGGCGTGGTCGCTGCGATTACGCCGTGGAACTTTCCTCTCGTGCTGGCGATGTGGAAGATTGCGCCCGCGCTTGCGGCGGGATGTACCGTCGTCCTGAAACCCTCGCCCGAGGCACCGTTGACGGCACTGCGCGTCGCGGAAATAGCGCGCTCCGCCGGCCTGCCACCCGGTGTGCTCTCCGTCGTGACAGGTGGGCGCGACGCAGGGGCAGCGCTGGCTGCGCATCGGGACGTTGCGAAGGTCGCATTCACGGGATCGACTCGAACCGGGCAAGCCATACTCGATGCCTCGATACCGGACATCAAACGGGTCACGCTCGAACTTGGTGGGAAGTCACCGACCATCATTTGCAAGGACGCGGACTTGTCCCGGGCCATCCCGGAAGCAGCCATGTCCTGCTTCTTCAACGCGGGGCAGGTCTGTTATGCGGGTTCGCGACTCTACGTGGCGCGCGACGTTTATGAACAGGTGCTTGAAGGTATTGCTGCCTTCGCAGCTGCACTGAAGATCGGCGTCAGTTCCGATCCTTCCAGCCAGATCGGCCCGTTGATCAGTGCCAGGCAGCGCGAGCGCGTGTCGGGATTTCTGTCGCGTGCATACGCCGAAGGCGTGCGTAAGCAGGAAGCGCCTTCTGTCGCCTTGCCGGACCACGGCTACTTCTTCGCACCGACCGTATTGCGCGATGTCCCGCAGAACGCGGAAGTGATGCGAGAAGAAATATTCGGTCCGATTCTGGTGGCCGCACCGTTCGACGATATCGATGAGGCCATCACGTTGGCGAACGACAGCGACTACGGACTGGCCGCGCATGTCTTGACGCGTGACGTTGGCGCCGCTCACCGAGTGGCGGAACAACTATCGGCGGGCACGGTATTCGTCAATTGCGCGTTGCTCGCCGACCCCGCCTTTCCGTTCGGTGGCATGAAGCGCTCCGGACTGGGAAGAGAGAACGGCATGGAAGTGCTGGACGCTTATCTTGAACCGAAATCAGTCGTCGTGTCGCTTGGATGAAAGTTCGCCGGATTACCGGATCGGGCTGAATCAAGAAGTCATATCGACACATCACCTTGGGACACATCCCCAATGAAAATCACGGCAGCCATTGCGCGAAATGCGCACACCGAATTCACGATCGAGAGTGCGATTCTCGATGAGCCACGTGCTGACGAAGTATTGGTGAAGATCGCCGGCGTCGGTCTTTGCCATACGGACCTCGTGGCACGCGATCAATTCATTCCCATCGCACTGCCAGCCGTGTTGGGACACGAAGGCTCGGGCCATGTCGAGCGGGTTGGTTCCGCCGTGACGAAGGTCAAGCCTGGCGACCGCGTCGTCGTGAGTTTCGACAGTTGCGGCGTTTGCGGCAATTGCCGCAAGCACATGCCCTCATATTGCTGCGCATTTCCGATGCGGAATTACTCGGGAAGCAGGAGCGATGGAACAACCGCGATCAAGATCGGCGATGAACGGGTTTCGTCGAATTTCTTCGGTCAATCCTCGTTCGCCAGTCATGCGCTCGCGCGGGAGCGCAATGTCGTCAAGATAGACGACACGTCTCTCCCGCTCGAAATTCTCGGTCCGCTGGGGTGTGGATTGCAGACAGGCGCGGGAGGCGTGATGCGCTCGATGGCGTGCCCTTCCGGTTCGTCAATTGCCATTTTCGGTGGCGGGCCGGTGGGGCTTGCCGCCGTGATGGGCGCATTGATCCAGGGTTGCAGTCCGATCATTCTGGTCGAGCCGATGGCTTCCCGGCGAAAGCTGGCGCTCGAACTCGGTGCGCACCATGTCATCGATCCGGCGGAGAGCGACGTGATCGGCAGAATTCGCGAGATCGCCCCTTCGGGTGTTGATTTTGCCTTTGAATCGAGCGGTAGAGAGTTCGTCGTTCAGGCGGCACTTGCGTCGCTCGGGAGCCGAGGCCTGCTTGGCCTCGTTGGCGTCCCGCCGAATCCGGATAGCGCGGTGCCGGTCAATCTGGCGTCACTGATCACATATGGCCATCGCATCCACGGCATTGTCGAAGGAGACAGTGATTTGGATAACTTTATTCCGGAGTTGATCGGACACTTCAGGGCGGGGCGATTTCCATTCGACAAGCTGATCCGGACATACCCGCTCGAGCGCATCAACGACGCGGCGACCGATCAGGCGAACGGTGCGTGCGTCAAGGCAGTTCTCATTCCTTGATCGTGCGCAGCGGGAGGCGTGCGGGCGATGCGCCAACCGGACGCGCCCGCCGGGTCAATTGATAAGTGCGTCACACATAACGGCAATCTACTGGGACGGAACATGCATCCGACTATTCATGCGGCGACCGCGCCGGAGAAACAAGCCTGCATTCTCGGAGAGACAGGGGAGGCGCTCAGTTACCGGGAACTGGATCGGCTGGCAAATCAAGGCGCTCATCTGCTGCGTTCGCTGGGGCTGAAGCGTGGCGATGTGGTCGCCGTGGTGCTCGAGAACGGCTTTGATATTTTCACGATCGCGTGGGCGACCGAGCGTGCAGGTCTTTACCTCACGTGCCTGTCGACCAAGGCTTCGCCCAACGACATTGCGTATATCGTGCGTGATTCCGGCGCTCGGGTGCTGATCGTGTCCGACTCGTTGACGGAACTCGGTGAGTTGGCCGCGGATCGCCTGTCCGACACGAACGTGACCGTATTGTATTCGGGCCCGGCACGAACGAGCTTTACCGAATTGCGCACGCTGGAACAGGATACGACCATCGCCGACGAAAGCCCTGGCGGAGACATGCTGTATTCATCCGGAACGACGGGACGCCCGAAGGGCGTGAAGCCGCCATTGCCTACCGGTCCGCTGGGACAGGAAACAGCGTTGATGACTATGGGCCGGAACTTATACGGCATGGGCGACGATACCGTCTATTTGTCCACTTCGCCGTTGTATCACGCAGCGCCGCTGCGCTGGGCACTGACCGTGCAGCGTCTGGGCGGTACAGTCGTCATCATGGAAAAGTTCGATGCGGAGCAGGCCCAGGCGCTTGTCGAGCGATATCGAATCACACACGCGACCTGGGTTCCGACGCATTTCGTCCGATTGCTGAAATTGCCCGAGGAGGTTCGAGCGGGTTATGGTCATCAGACATTGCGCGCGGCCATTCATGCAGCGGGTCCATGCGCCATTCCGATCAAGCGGGCAATGATCGATTGGTGGGGGCCGATCGTTCACGAATATTACTCTGGTACGGAAATGTGCGGAATCACGGCCATTCAGGCAGACGAGTGGATGGAAAAAACGGGATCCGTTGGTCGCGCGATTTTGGGGACGCTCAAGATCGTGGGATCCGATGGCAATGAATTACCTGCCGGCGAGATTGGCGACATCTATTTTGCCGACGGTCCGACGTTCGAGTACCACAACGATCCGGAGAAGACGCGGCTGGCCCACAACGCTCGGGGATGGGCGACGCTGGGCGACATCGGGCGAGTCGATAAAGACGGGTATCTGTATCTGACCGACCGGAAGTCCTTCATGATCATCTGCGGCGGGGTGAATATCTATCCTCAGGAAATAGAAAACGTCCTGATCGGGCATCCGGAAGTAGACGATGTCGCCGTCATTGGCGTGCCGGACGAGGAGATGGGTGAACGTGTCATGGCGGTCGTCAAGCCGAGCGACTCATCGGTTGCCGGAGCCGATCTTGCTGAAAGACTCAGGCGCTTCGTGCGTGACGCATTGGGCGGAGTGAAGTGTCCTCAGAGATTTGTCTTTCGAGACGACCTCCCTCGAGAGCCGACTGGCAAGTTGGCGAAGTGGAAACTGCGCGATGAATATCGAGATGCCGCGGTGGTGAATCCTTGACTGATTGGCTCGGCGACTTCGGGTTTTGGAAGGCGCGCCGTGTCTTGGTGATCGGTTGCTGCGATTCGTATAAATAAAATTCGCATCGAATACTAAATATAAAGATCGGTAAAGGTGATGGTCTAAATGTCGCGCGTGACTGCGTGATGGGATCGTCATTTTTAAAATCGACCGAATGGTGATTTTCATCAATCAAATATATATTGGAGACGCGTCATGGCGAAAATTTGGATGATTTTGATTCGACTCTCATGTCGTACGGCGGCGGGCTGGTTCGCCATTCTTGCCGCTGCGCCATGTGCAAATGCTCAAGGGAGTGTAACGTTCTACGGAATCGTTGACGCATCGGTCTTCTATGCAAGCAAAACCCTGGATCCTGCGACCGGCAGAACACTTGGGCGGCAGTTCTCGCTGCAGTCCGCCGGAGAAGTTTCTTCGAGTTTCGGTATTCGAGGTAACGAGGATCTTGGTGGTGGGCTCGCAGCAATCTTCGCTCTGGAAAGTGGAGTCAACGTTGCCAACGGCGGATACATAGACTCGAACGGAAATTTCTTCGGTCGGCAAGCATGGGTTGGCTTGACCGGGGGCTTCGGCACTGTTTCCGCCGGCTTGCAGTATTCCCCCTTCCTGCTGTCGATCTTCGACACGGACGCTCGCGGCCTCAAGCTGTTCGGGAGCGGGCTGGTCGTATACGTTGATAATGTCGTCGTCACCGGTATTTTCAATGCGAACTCGATCATGTATACCTCGCCGGAGTTCGCTGGTTTTCAGGGGCGCGCGATGATGGCGCTCGGCGGTACCGCAGGGAACTTTCAGGCGGGGCGGCAGTATTCCGGTAGCCTGACCTATCACATGGGCAATCTTGTCGTCAGCGCCGCGATGTATGGCGGTAATGCTGGCGGTACGGCTGCGTCCACGCCGGTCCTCAGTACCGCTGCATTCGCCGGACGCAACATCGGTGCGAGTTACCGCTTCGGCAAGCTTACCGTCACGACCGCCTATACCCTTTACAAGGTTCAGGGAGCCATTGATAGCCAAGTGATCTCTGGCGGTTTTTCGTACTCGGTGACGCCAGCGCTTCTCGTGGATGGCGGCGTCTGGTATTCCCGAGACGGGAACGATTCTCACAACCATTCGATTCTCGGATCGGTCGGTACCGACTATTTTCTGTCGAAGAGGACGTCGCTATATGCGCAGTTTGCTTATACGTCCAATCACGGGCATATGAATACGGGCCTAGCCGTCAATGGTGCACCATTCGGTGTGTCAGGTTCGCAGTTTGCAGCGGACGTTGGAATTCGCCACTCGTTCTGACAGATTGAGGCGACGGCGGCCGATCCGAGTTCGGTGTCGGTACAGATCGGCCGACGATGAGTCCGGAAGCGTCCGCCGCGGGATCGTCAGCCGGCGTCCAGGTCAAGTGTTGGCGGCAAGTCAGCGTCATCCACTGCAGCCGGGCGCCTGAAGAGGCCGCGCAGCCAGTGCTCGAGATCGTCCACATAGGTGAACACGACCGGAATGACGAGCAGGCTCAACAGCGTGGAAGCCAGCAGGCCGCCGATCACGACGAAGGCCATCGGCTGACGGAAACTCGGTTCCGCGCCCAGCCCGAGCGCGTTGGGGAGCATGCCGGCCCCCATCGCGATGGTCGTCATCACGATCGGGCGTGCCCGCTTGTGGCAGGCGTCCATCAACGCCGCCAACCGGTTCATGCCATGTTCGCGCCGCACCACGATCGCGTACTCGACCAGCAGGATCGAATTCTTCGTCACGATGCCCATCAGCATCAACAACCCGATCAGCGCCGGCATGGAAAAGCTCATGCGGGTAATCAGCAGCGACAGCAACGCGCCACCCAGCGACAGCGGCAGCGCGCACAGGATGGTGGCCGGCTGCAGGAAATCGTGGAACAGCAGCACGAGCACCGCGTACACGCAGAAGATGCCGATGGCCATGGCCAAACCGAAGCTCTGGAACAGTTCGCCCATGTTCTGCACTTCGCCCTGCTGGACTTGACGCACGCCGGCCGGCAAATGCGCAAGTGCCGGCAACTGCTGCGCCTCCTGGTTGACTTCGCCGAGCGTGCGCCCGTTCAGCTCGACCGTCAGCGTGACGTTGCGATTGCGGTCCAGCCGATCGATCTGCGATGGCCCGCTGCCGATCGAAAGCGTCCCCACCGAATCCACCGTCACGCTGCCATGGGTACCTGCGACGCGCAATTGTCCGATGGCATCCAGATCCTGCCGCAGTGCCGGATCGATGCGCGCCCGCAATGCTATCTGTCGCTCGGGTAGGTTCAGCTTGGGCAGCGAGTTCGAATAGTCGCCATAGGTGCCGATGCGAATGGCATCCGCCACGGCCTCGGCGGTCACGCCCAGTGACGCGGCCTTGGCTGGGTCTGGCCGGAACTGCACTTCCGGACGCTGCAGCGCGGCGCTCGACGTGACGTTGTCAATGCCGTGCAGCGATCGCAACTGCGCCTTGAGCTCGGCTGCCGCGGCTTGCAATGCGGTGGCATCGCTGCCGGGGCAAATATGGGTAGGATCGTGGGTACGGGGTCGTCTGCGATCGGGGGAGTCTCACCTGGCGGGTCTCTGCGAGCGATGGTTGGAGTTGGCTGCCTGCACCGCCTGCGACAGAAATCAGGATGTTTCTCCCATCGCTTCCATTCGCTCAAGGCCCTTGCGATAATCCTCACGCTTCATATCTCCAAGATCGCGGGCGCGAATGCAGTATTCGTCGAGCCGATTCTTGGTGGTGCCAATCCATTCACTTGCCGTGTTTTCCAACGCTTGTTCAAGTGCTTGCTCCGGCGAAATCTGATCCCTGAGATTGGCGATCAAATGCCTGTTCAGAGACTCGGACAGAAACGACCTGGGGTGGTGATCAAAGATCGTCTCGATAGCTGCCGCAGGGTCCAGATCCATTTGGGGACGCTGGGCATGCGCTCTGAGTTCGCCGAAAAGGGGATGGAACCGTCCTTGCGTGCTCGGGGTCCGCGATCTTTCAAGCGAAGTGCAGGTTGATTTTCCGATACAGTCTTCTCAGAGTTGACAACTGCCGAATGGAATTTCCGGTATCGCTGACGGTATCGACGCTGCATGACTACGCGGAAACACCGCCCTTCAAGGCTCTAACCCGCAGGTTGACAATCGAGTGGGTATTGGGCGGCGCGAGCACACTTGCTTCGTGACTGCTTGCCCCTCGTGCAGCGATACTTCCGACCGTCGGTCGTCTGTTGTGGAAACGCGACACAAGGTTCCAAAAACTGACGATGTGATCCGGCGTAGGTTTTGGCGTAGGTCAGTCGATAGGAGTGCTATTAGATAGCGTGTTGCGTGGCGTCTTCGTCTTGGCCATCATGCATCGTCATGCGTTACGGTCGACCGATTCTACGCAATCTCGTTACTGCGACAGAATCTTTCGGGACAGTTGGTTTGGCGCTATCTGCTCCTCGTGCTGCCAAATGCACTAACAGCGGGAGGCGCACGGGGAAAGTGACCTTTCACCGTTGAGTCATTCGCACGCTCATCGGCATGCGTCGTCACGTGTGCGGGCCTGAATACCTGCAGGGAGTGGCGCATAATGTTTTGAGGTTGACCCTTGGCTGGAAGAGGGTTTTATGCGCTGCACAATCTGCGGATCCGAGAATCCTCCCGGGGCGAGGTCCTGCCAGGAATGTCAGGCCGTGCTGTCCCACACGTGTCCGCATTGCGGGCATGAGGCAGAGCCTGCGGCCCGCTTCTGCAGCCATTGCGGCGCGTCGCTGGCCGCGCCTGCCGCTGAGCCGCCATTGTCTCGACCGTCGGGGCCGGCGCCGTCACCGCCCCCCGTTCACTACACGCCCGATCATCTCGCCGAGCGGATCCGTGCCGAACACGCGGCCATGGAAGCACGCGGCGAGCCCGCCGGCGAACGCAAGACCGTTACCGCGCTGTTTGCCGACATGGCCGGGTCGACCGCGTTGATCCACGATCTCGATCCCGAAGTCGCGCATCGCTTGATCGTGCCCGTGGTCGAGCTGATGATGGAAGCGGTTCACTACTACGAAGGGTACGTCGCCAAATCGCTCGGCGATGGCATCCTCGCGCTGTTCGGTGCACCGATCGCCCACGAAGACCATGCGCAGCGTGCGCTCTTCGCGGCATTGCGCATGCAGCAGGCGATGCGGCAGCACGGCGATCGCATTCGTCTGCAGGAAGGCATTCCTCTGCAGATTCGCGTCGGCGTTCACACCGGCGAGGTCGTCGTTCGTTCGATCCGCACCGACGACCTGCACACCGAGTACGATCCGCTCGGGCATACGATCCACATCGCGTCGCGGATCGAGGGCATCGCCGCACCGACGTCGATTCTCGTCAGCGAGTCCACCCACAAGCTGGCCGAAGGCTATTTCGAGTTCAAGGCGCTGGGGGCGACGCAGCTCAAGGGTATTCCCGCGCCGCTGTGCGTGTACGAGGTGCTTGGCCTCGGTGCGTTGCGCACGCGCCTGCAACGGGCGGCGCACCGCGGTCTCGCGCGCTTCGTCGGCCGCGAAACGGAAATGGAACACCTGAACCGGGCCCTGGAGACCGTAAGGGCCGGACAGGGGCGCGTGGTCGGCGTGGTGGGCGAGGCCGGCGTCGGCAAGTCCCGCCTGTTCCACGAGTTCAAGGAGCGTTCGCGGCGTGGCGCGCTGGTGCTGGAGACGTTTTCCGTATCGCACGGCAAGGCGTATTCCAATTTGCCGCTCATTGAACTCCTGAAGAATTATTTTCAGATCACGACACAGGACGACGAGCGGCGCTGCCGGGAGAAGGTCATCGGCAAGGTGCTCACGCTCGAACGCAGTTTCGAGGACCTCGTGCCGTACGTCCTCTATCTGCTCGGCATTGGCGAAGGCGGGCCGGTACTCGTCGAGATGGATCCGCAGATCCGGCGCGAGCGGACCTTCGACGCGATCAGGCAGCTTCTCGCGCGAGAGAGCCAGAATCAGCCGGTCCATTTGCTGTTCGAGGATCTGCAATGGCTGGACCGTGAAACGGAAGCCTTCCTCACCTACCTGATCGAGCACGTGCCGGACGCGCGCATCCTGCTGCTGGTGAACTACCGGCCCGAGTATCAGCCCGCGTGGGCTCGCGCGGCGCATTGGAGCACACTGCGGCTCGAGCCGCTTGGCCGCGCCGATGCGCAAGGTCTGCTCGCGGCGCTGCTCGGCGAGGATCGCACGCTCGTGCCGCTGAAGCAGCTCATCCTGGAGAAGACGGAGGGCAACCCGTTCTTCATGGAGGAAGTGGTCCAGACGCTCGCCGAGGAGCGGTCGCTGCTCGGCGAGGCCGGGCGCTATCGCATCGTGGAGACGCCGGCGACGCTGCACATTCCGACCACCGTGCAGGGCGTGCTCGCCGCCCGGATCGACCGGCTTCCGATCGACGAAAAGGAACTGCTGCAGGCACTCGCGGTGATCGGCCACGAGTTTCCGTTCAGCCTGATCCGGCGAATTTGCGGCGAGGCGCCGGCGCGGGACGACGAACTGCGGCGCCTGCTCGCGCATCTGGAAGCGGCGGAGTTCATCTACGAGTGCCCCGCCTTTCCGGAGGTCAATTACTCGTTCAAGCACGCGCTGACCCAGGAGGTGGCGGGGCGCTCGCTGCTCACGGAGCGGCGTACCACGCTGCACGAGCGTACCGCGCAGGCGATCGAGGTGCTGTTCCCGACACGCATCGCCGATTACTGCAGCGAACTCGCGCACCACTACAGTCAGAGCGGCAACATCCTCAAGGCGGTCGAATACCTGCATCGGGCGGCTCAGCAGGCGTTGCGCCACGCTGCCCATCACGATGCGATGAATCATCTCGACGCGGCGCTGGCGTTGTTGAAGGGCTTGCCGGACACACCGGTGCGCGCGCATTGGGAACTGACACTGCTGCTTTCCCTCGGGCCGGTGCTGATGGATGTGCGCGGGTATGGCGCGAACGAGGTGGGCGAGACCTATATGCGCGCACTCGAATTGTGCGAGCGCACCGGCGAGGCATCGCAACGCTTCGCGACGCAGTTGGGATTGCGGATGCACCATGTGGTACGCGGCGAGTATGCCATCGCGATTGATCTAGGCAACCAGATGCTTGGGACGGCCCGGGATGCGAATGATCCAGGCTTGCTCACCGAGGCATATGGAGCACTGGGCTCGTGCTTTTTTCTGCAGGGTGATTTCGGTGCGGCTCGCACACACCTCGAGCAGGCGATTGCGACCTATGATCCGGAGCAGCATCAGGCGCACGTCTTCGCACACGGGGTGGATCCCGGCATTCGTGCGCTCAATTTCCTCGTGTTGACATTGTGGTTTCAGGGGTATCCGGAACAAGCGCTCAAGCGCAGCGTTGAAGCACTCGCGCTCGCGCAGAGTCTTTCTTACGGGCCATCTCTGGCGTTCGGTCTGACCTACGCAGCTCACTTACATCAACTGCGGAGGGAGCCGGTGCTGGCCGGTGAGCGTGCGGAAGCGGTCATTGCCGTATCGACCGAGCACGGATTGCCGTACTGGCTCGCGTGGGGGATGCTGCTGCGAGGCTGGGCGACGAGCGAACAAGGAAGCATTCAGGACGGCATCGCGCAGATGCGGCGGGGCCTCGACGCGCAGCGGGTGGCGGGCGGCGAAGACCAGCGACCTTATTTTCTCGCGTTGCTCGCCGACAGCTACTGGCGCGCGGGTGACAAGAGGGCCGCCCGCGATACGCTCGAAGAGGCGATGGCGATCGTCGAGAAATCCGGCGAGCATTGCTACGAGGCCGAGTTGTTCCGTCTCACGGGCATCTATCTGGCTGGCGGGGCCTGCAAGGACGGCCCTGCACCTGCCAGCGATGACGAAGCCCTAGACTGTTTTCACAGAGCGATCGCACACGCACGCCGGCAGGGTGCCCGATCGCTCGAATTGCGGGCAGCGTCGGACCTGGCGCGGCTATTGCAACGGCAGGGGAAGAACGCAGAGGCAAGGCAAGCGCTGTCCGAGGTGGTCGGCTGCTTCACGGAAGGCTTCGACACGCGCGACCTGCGGGAGGCGAAAGTGCTTCTGGATACATTGGACGCGTGCACAGGTTGAATGGCCCTAAGATTTCGGGCGTGACTCGATACCCGGACACGATACGACCGAACTCGTGCTCTGGTTCCATAATGTGATTTCCGTTCCTTGTGTGGGCGCGAAGAATGGCGAGCCGGTTTTGACAGTGCGAAACAGCTAGGCTAGCAGGCTTATTGAGCGTGCTAGCGTTCAGCGTCAATTCTGAACGAATGCACTTGTTAGCGGCGGCGTAGAAGCGCTACTAGATGGCGGCGCAAGGTTGAGTAAAAGCGTCAACAACAGGGGGCGGTTATTGCCCGCTGTTGTCGGGTGATGGCCGTCAGAATGGATCGTCGAGGTCGCGAGGGTGAGGATTGTCGGGAGGCGCGCGCTGTTCGTGCAGCAGTTCGTTGAGCGGAATCTGGTAGTGCGCGGCGATACGCGCGCGTAGATCGTCGATGAGTTCGACGACGGCCAGCGCCTGATCGGCAGACCAGTTGTCCGGGATCAGGAAGTCGAGCCCGTGAGTGATGCCCGAAGGCAGGTGAAGGCGCTTCATGGTTTCTTCTTCTCCATGCGTGCCGCGCTGCGTTTCCTTGTGCGCTGCTCGGCCCGTTCACGTGCCTCCTTCACCCGGTAGGACTCGCCTTCGATCGCGACGACTTCGGCGCGATGTACCAGCCGGTCAACCAGCGAGACGACGCAGGCGGCGTTCGGAAACACCTCCGACCATTCTGCGAACGGCCGGTTTGTCGTGACGACGGTGCTCGCTGCGCCATACCTGCGGCTGATCAGTTCGAACAGCAGGTCGGCGTGGCGGTTCGAGTAGGACAGGTATCCGACCTCGTCAATTACGAGCACGTCAGGCGTTGCGTAGCGGTGCAGACGCCGGCGTAACGCTGAGTCACTGTCAAGCGCGGCGAGCTCACCGAGCATCTGGCCAGCGGTTGTGAACAGCGCGGTGTGCCCGTTGACGAGCGCCTGGTATGCCAGGTTCAGCGCCAGGGTCGACTTGCCCACGCCATTCGGGCCGATCAGTACAACGTTGGCGGTATCCCTGACGAATTCGAGCGACATCAGTTCTTCAACGGCGGCCCGGTCGCAACGCGTGGGCCAGGCCCAGTCGAAGTCGCACAGCGGTTTGAAGTTGCCCAGATGGGCATCCCGGATGCGTCGCTCGAGCGAACGGCGGGCACGCTCGTCTTCTTCCCACTGCAGCAGCGGCGCAACCCAGCCGGCGTCAGTGAGATCCGGCCAGTGTGCCAGCAATCCATACAGGCGCAAGGCGTTCGCGCGCTCCTGCAGGTTCTCAAGCGAGCTCATCAGCACCTCCCGTTATCTGGTCGTAGATGTCGAGCCGGTGAGGGGTCACCAGCGCGTCCTTGCTGCGCACGTGTTCGGGCAGACTGACGGCCACCGGTGGAGGCGCCTGGCGCGCCTCGCGCCGACGCTCCAGCGCCAGACGCACCGGATTCTGGTGAGGCGCGGCATCGCTGGCGAGCGTTTCCTCGATCGCTGCCTGCAGTTCGGCCGCGCCATAACGGTCGAGCAGCCGCAGCAGGTGGGCGGTGATGTTGCCCAGATTGGCGCCGCGTTCAGCGGCGCGCAGCATGAGTGCGTGACTGGCCGGCGCTGCTCGGGCGAGATGATCGAGGCCGCGATGGTGACGGGCTTCGCGTTTGCGTGCAACGAGGGCGTCGATGTGCGCGGCAATCTCGATCTGCGCGCCGCGATCGTAGCTGCGCACATGCGTAGCGAGCAGATCGGCGCCGTCGAGAATGCGTACCTGCCGGGGATCGGCCCGTACCGTGAGTGTGCGCCGCACGTGGGTATGCGGGATCGTGTAGTCGTTCAGATCGAAACGCACATACGGCTGTTTGCCGACCTTCACGGCCAGTTGCAGTTCACACGGGTACGGATTTGCCGGCAACGCAAGCAGGCTGGGCTGTTCGCGGGCGAAGGCCTCGCGCACACTGATCGTGGGCTCTTCCCGGCAAGGCCGATCGGCCGCGGGACCTGCGCACCAGAGTTCGGCCTGGGCATTCAGGTCGTCGAGGTCAGCGAACTTGCGCGCGGCAAAGAAGTTCTCGCGTACAAACCGGATTGCCCTCTCGACGCGCCCCTTCTCGTTCCCCCTCGCCACCGCCACAGGACGGGGTTCGTAACGATGATGCGCGGCGAACGCGAGCAACGTCGGGTTAAAGCGGATCGCATCACCCTGACGTTCAACCACAGCGCTTTTAAGATTGTCGTACAGGAGGACCTTCGGCAACCCGGACCATGCCGCGAAGGCACCCGCATGCCCCGCCAGGAAGCTGTCCATGCGGGCATCGAGGAAGAAGCGCAGATAGATCTGCCGCGACCACGACAGCACCATGACGAAGGCCATCAGTGGCCGGCGCGCGCGGCCGATCTGGAGGTGGTCGAAGTGCGCCCAGTCGACCTGCCCCTGTTCTCCGGGCAGCGTGCGCAGGCGCAGATAAGCCTCAGGTAGGGGACGCGGACGGTGAAGCGCGACCTGGTGCCGGAAGTGATGAATGTTGCCCCGGTAGCCGCGCTCGGTGACCATCGCATACAGTCGGCTGGCCGTGAGCGACGGAAACTTCTTCAGCGTCTCATGGATGAACGGAAGGTAGGCGTCGATCTGCGAAGGTCGAAGCATCCCGCCGATCCGGGGTAGTCCAGCCTGCGCCAGCACGCGCTGGACGGTGCCGCGGTGTACGTGTAACTGGCGCGCGATGGTGCCGCAGCGCCACTTCTCGACGTGGTAGTAGCGCAGGATCTGCGCCTCGAGTTCAACTCCGATGGTCATGGGTCACTTCCTGTGCAGTGAGTAGCAGTACGAACATCACGGAAGACCCGACGGCGCAGTGGCCCGAGGCGTACGAAGCCCGGACAGACGCAGTGGCAGAAGTGGCAATGCTCAGGCACAGGTAGGGCGGTGACGGGTACCGCCGCTCTTGCCGCCGACGTCGTCGAAGTCGGTGCCAGTAGAGCATCGGCGGCAGGCACAGCGGAACCCTGATGCGTCACTTTATTCTGGCGGTTGCGATAGCGGCGCATCCGTTCGGCGTGCGCAAGGCGGCCGTGACGACTGCGCTGATAGCGTTGGCCGGCCACGCGCATGCTGGCCTGACGTGCGACCTCAGAGCAGTCGCCGTCGCAGTAGATCTGGCCGCGGTCGCAACGGCGGCAAACGATGACCTGCGCCCGGCAGCGGGCGCACACAAACAGGCGGCCTGTGGCCGGCATCAGCAATCCCCGTCAATGCCGAAACGGTATCGACGGGACTGGTGGGCCGTGCCATACTGGACCGGCACCCGTGCCCCGTGCGCGTGTGGGGCTCGACATCGGAGTGAACTTGGCGGTTTGAGCCGGTGTCGGGCCTGTTTCTTCGGCGGTAAGCCTTCTTCTACCGCATCCAGACTTCAGCGTCACCTCCTCCTAAAACGAGCCGCGCCGGGTGCGTCTGCACTCGCCCTACGGGCTCCTTCCGACGCACCCGGTACCGCCTCCCGCTCTTCGCGCAAACCATTACCAAGCCGCTCAGCAGAGCAGGACCATTCCGTATCTCTGATCGACGCCGCCGTTTAGTGTCGGTTTCTCACAGCCGTTCACAGCACTTGACTGTCGATTGCCCGCAGTGACCTACGAGGCGGCAAAGTGCCGGGGTACGGGATCATGCCAGTTCAACTTACATCGACGATTATTCCGCGGGCCCTCAAGCTTCGGCGACCCTCGGTCAAGGCGTTCATAAGTCGGTCACGGCTACCACGAATATGCTCGCGTATAAGTGCGACAGCCTCTTCTGAATCACCTTTGCGCAATGCTGCTATAACCGCTCGATGTTCATCCCAGGCCGCATGTCCCGGGGCAGTATCCAGCCAGCGAGCTCGAGAGAGGCGGTTCATGGCGTCTGCGATTCCACGGGAAATAAATTCGTTTGACGAGAGATCGCCAAGTCGAATGTGGAACTCAGTGCCGAGTTGGTGTGCGTCCCTTATCGCGGTGTCCGGGGCTATGGCTTCCAACGAGGCCTCCAATGCGCTTAAAGCATTGAGATCGACCTGCTGGGCGGCGATACGCACGGCCGCTACTTCCAACACTTCGCGATAGACGAAGAGCTGCTCGATTTCCTTGATGTCCAGCGGCGTCACCATCCAGCCGCGACCTTCCCGGCAAATCAGACCTTCCGCTTCCAGGCGCAATAGCGCAGCCCGAACTGGCGTCCGTGACGCCCCAAATTGGGCTTCCGCCCAGCGTTCCGTCAATCGTTCTCCGGGCCCGATCTCCATGTTGAGGATCATTTCCCGCAGTTGCGCTTCCACATGTTGAGCTTGCGTCATAAGTATGGTCGATAGATTCCAGTCGACGTCCGATTGACGCCATACGTCGGTGACTGTTATTGTATACCATTTTGGTATCCCAAATCGGGATGGCGAGTTGATATGTCTACGGAAGACCCCTTGTACTGGCGACGCAACCTGGGCGTCTGTCTATTTGGCTCCTTCACGACCGTATTGGCGATGACTCTGATGTTGCCCTTTCTTCCGCTCTACGTGGAGGAGCTGGGAATCCGCGGGCACGCGGCCATCGTTCAGTGGTCGGGCATTGCATACGGGGCGACGTTCGTTACAGCCGGACTTACCGCGCCACTGTGGGGCCATCTGGGGGATCGCTATGGTCGTAAGTCGATGCTGCTCCGCGCGAGCCTTGGCATGGCAATCATAGTTTCGCTGATGGGCGCTGCTACAAATATCTGGCAGCTGGTCGGCCTGCGTTTGCTCGTTGGTCTCGCAGGCGGGTATTCCTCGGGGGCGACAATACTCGTCGCCCTGCAAACACCCCGAGCCCGATCGGGCTGGGCACTTGGCGTGCTGGCTTCGGGCGTCATGGCGGGGAACCTTGTTGGGCCGCTCGTTGGCGGGATCTTGCCGCCGATGATTGGCATACGGGCGACGTTTTGGTGTGCGGGACTGCTGATTTTGCTGTCGTTTCTTGCGACGGCCCATTGGGTCCGCGAAGCACCTAATCGATCCGATAAGCGACGCGAAACCGCAACATGGAGCAAGGTTCCGAATAAGGGCGCTGTCGTCACCATGTTGTTGACGGGACTGATCCTGATGGTCTCCAACATGTCGATCGAACCGATCATCACGGTGTATGTAAAAAGCCTCGTAAGCGATCCGGCCAAGGTGACCCTTACTGCCGGTTTCGTCATGTCGGCAGCGGCGCTGGGAAGCGTGCTGTCGGCTTCTCGGCTTGGGAGGCTTGCGGACCGAATCGGCCATTCCACCGTGATACTTACAGCGCTCGCCGTGGCAGCGGCCTTGCTCATCCCGCAAGCACTTGTTACGGCGAGCTGGCAGCTCATCATCCTTCGATTCTTGATGGGTCTTGCACTAGGCGGGCTGTTGCCCTGCATCACTGCCGTTATTCGCCACAATGTTCCGGATCGGCTTGTTGGCACCGTGATGGGATATTCGTTGTCCTTCCAGTTCGCCGGACAAGTTGTGGGGCCGTTGGTGGGAGGATTCGTCGGTGGTCACGCAGGCATGCGCGCAGTGTTCTTTGTCACGAGCGGTTTATTGCTCGTCGCTACATTCTTCAACTGGCGGATGAGAGGGCGTGCACCGGTACGCTCAAGTATTCGCTCCCCTGGTCTTTGATGGAGTATCTCCATGCCCGAACAACTTCACCTCGAACCGGCAAAATCGGCGCTACTGGTTATGGATTACCAGGAAATCCTGCTGGAAAACTATGTCGCCGAGGAGCGGCGCGCCACGGTACTCGGTCAAACGGCGAAGCTGCTTGCCGCCGCTCGTGCGGCCCAGATGCCTGTCATATACGTCATCGTGGCATTCAGGTCGGGTCATCCTGAAGTTAGCCTGAGGAACCGCATGTTCTCCTTCGTCAAGGACAACGGTCTGTTTCTGCGCGACCAGGCAACCACGGCCATCCATCGCGATGTCGCGCCGTTGGAAAGTGAGCCCGTCGTCATCAAGCAGCGCATCGGGGCATTCACTGGAACGGACTTGGGGATGCTGTTGCGCGCAAAGGGCATCGAGACACTCGTGCTCACAGGTATCACGACGGCAGGTGTCGTGCTATCGACGGTTCGCCAAGCGTTCGACCTTGACTATCGGTTGATCGTCGCAAGTGACTGCTGTGCCGACCCGGATATCAACGTGCACGACGTCTTGCTCGAAAAGATTATTTCACACCACGCAGAAGTAGTGCAGGCGCAACGAATCGTTGACGCCTTCGCTACGAAAAACTGAAAGGCGCGCAACGCGGCCACGGCTGGGCCGGGAATGAGCGCAGCATGTGACCGGCGGGGGATCCAGATCCGTCAGCAGTCCCCAAGGGGGCCTTAAGGCCCCTTGGGTAGGCCCCAGATTCCCGGGAAGCCTAGTTAGAACTTATGCCGAATACCGACCAGTGCTGCGACCTGATTCGAAGTCGAAGAGGGGGACAACTGGTTGATGTTGGCGACAGCCGAATGCTGCGTCGAATCCGTACCGCTTGCGTGCTGGTAGACGCCGTCGATATAGATGTCGGTGCGCTTCGAAAGGAAGTAGTCGGCGCCGAGCATGAACTGATGGTACTTTGCGTCGCTGAGGCCATAGCCCTTCGTATAGTCGTATGCGGCGCCGACGAGAAATACGGGCGTTACCTGATACTTGAAGTTGATTTCTGCGTTGTGGAACTTGCCCGAACCGCCCGTGTAGCCAGCAGGATTGAGACCCGCGCCGGCCTCACTGCCAACGTCCTTATACTGCGTGTTGCTGTACGTGGCACCAATGGTCGCGCCGCCAAAGGTGTACGCTCCGGCAGCGGAGATCACCTGCAGCGAATGTGCCGACGCATAGCCAGCGATCACGCGATTGCTCGGGAAGTTCGAAGCAGACGGCGTTGCCGAGCTGGCACGCGAACTCGCGTTGTTTCCCCAGAAGGAATAGTTCGGATCCTGAACTTTCAGGAAACCTGCGCCCAGTTGTAGCGGACCGTTCGAATAACCGGCGCCAATAGACCAGATCTGATTGCGGTTGAACTGACCCGCGTTGCCACCGAGGCTATACAACCCCCCGAAAGTGAAGCCCCCATAGTTCGGGCTGGTGAACTTGATCGAGTTGTTAACCCGGTTGGTGTTGTTCATATTGTCGAGGTCGGCCGGGTGGGCGGAGAAATATGATCCCCATTGACTACCTGCTTCGAGTGGGCCGGTAAAATCGACAACGGAATCGTATTGTCTGCCCATCGTGACCGTTCCAAATCGTGACGTCGACAATCCTACGTACGCTTGACGTCCGAACGCGTCTCCACCTTGACCGAGCGTGCCGTTGAATACATTAAAACCACTCTCCAGCACGAAGATCGCGTTCAAGCCGCCACCCAGGTCCTCCTTACCGCGCAATCCCCAACGGCTGCCCTGCAGGTTACCGCTGCTCGTGAAGAAGTTGTGCTTGCCACCGACGTTGTTCGTATAGGCGATTCCGGCGTCTACGATACCGTAGAGCGTTACGCTGCTCTGAGCATGAGCGGCGCTAGCGAGTGCGCCAAATGCCGCCATGGCGATGACTGATTTTTTCATTGGAAGATCTCCGTAAGTAGGTTTGGTTTTGATGCCGATTTGATTCGGCTTTGCGGAAGAAATATCTGGTCCTTTATTTATCTATTAGATTCGGTATCCGTAATAAATATGATGTATGAAATGAAAGAAGGTCTTGCGAATTCCGAAGCAGGTTTCCTGTCACGCTCCTCAATGGGGCGAGCACAATATCCGGATAGCAGCTTTCGGTGCAAGAGAAGGACCAAAGATTTCGATTATGCAGACACAACTATGTAGCCGGAGCCGAAATCGAAGCTGCGGCCCGGTGCTGGCAAACGCCGAAGCCAGCGCTCGGTCGTGATTGCTTGGGTAGTTCGGTGTTCTCGACGGCCGGTTGGGCCACCACACCAGTTCAATCGAGCAAGTTGGTGGGTGGCCTACAAATTACAAGCCGTGTTCCGATCTTCTCGGTTTAGCCGGGAATGCGGCGAGCGCGGTAAGCGTAGTAGACCTGTACCGCGGAGGACGCAGCGAGCAGGCCAAGACTGACGGCACGGAGAAACTCAGCGCTCGCAAATCGATCGCTCTCGTGTGTAAGAATCCATCCGGCCACTGCGGGCCCGAGTGAGATGCCGCCGACCGCGACGATATAGTAAACACCGTTCATCTGGCCGGTCGTATCCAGCTTCGACATTACGCCCAAGATCATCGGATTGATGACCCAGTAAGCGAAGGCAAAGAGCAGGACGGAACTGATAAAGGTCGGCAGAGACCGCGGTGCGACGAGCTGTAGCGCTATCGAAAGACACAGTGCACCGAAGAACACTGTGATGATAGGGGCTGACGATTTGCGATCTCCAGCGAAGACGGCCATTGCAGATCCCAACGCGCTGGCAATTGCCGACCAACCCAAGATACCCGACATTTGAGAATGGCTGATCGCCGTTGTCTCTCCGAGGACCGATATGAACGGCCAGAACGTCCCCACGCCAAGGTAGAACACGCCAAAAGTCGTCGCAAGAATCACCTTCTCGCCCAAGCCAAGCGCGTGCCCGTTTTGGACCGAAATGGTCTTCTTCTTGGCCACCTTCTCATTGCTTTCCGGGATCCAACCGATCAACATCAATGCAAGCGGAACCGTTCCAGCGAGGATAAGAAAGATTGAGTTTGCGCCGCAAACCCGATTGATGAACGGCATCGCGAAGGCGGCAACAGCGCCATACAACTGGGTGCTTGTCGAATACAGAGCTGCGGTCTTCCCGGGACGTCCGGAGAGAGCAATCAGGATCCCGAGACGTCCGAGACCGAACCCGGCACCAACGCCAGACAGACATCGCAGCGCATACAGGACGAAGCCGGGATCGGCTTTGAATGGAATGCTGGCCAGATTCGCCAACATCATCAATGCGAGCGCGCCGAACAGATAGCCCCGGCGGCGCAACGCAAATGGGAAAGCGGTTGCAAGGATGCTGCCGGCGCTCGTCGAGATCATTTCCGCGGTCAGGAGATACCCTGACGTTGCCTTATCAAATCCGACGGATTGAACGAAGGCTTGGATGATGAGCGGCTTGAGGGACGAAGTGGCATGCCCAGCAATGCCGACCAGCACGATCGCGAGTATTGGCAGTGCGACCAACATCTGTCTTCGGCGATCGTGAGGGTCGACGAGGGCGGACTGGATCTTCTGATGATTGGTTGCTGCGGGATCGCTCATTTCAAATGTCTCCTCATCTGTGAACGACTAAGTAAACCGAATCGAATCCAACTGTTCGTCCGCGCCGTAGATGCCATCTTGTGTGGCTCAATATCGAAGCGGAGACGACTCCAACGTCCAGTGGGGATACCTACAAAACGTGTGCGCTCCTTGGGTACCACACGTGTTGACGATCACACCCACCTCAGTTTGCGAAAAATCCGCGTGTATTAGATCTCGCTGTTCATCGTTGCTCGGGGCTGGCGCTTGCGGTGTCTGAAACACAAACGCATTGCCATCGCATCAATATTCAGTCTTCCTGCTCATGTAATCAGTCTGCCTGTACATTGAGAAGCCGTATGTAAGGGGATGTACTTAAGTAGTCGAGACGGGGTGAGTTTGAGCGGTTTGATCATCTGCAGGCGATTGCCCGCAATATCGACGGTTGCGGCGCAACACGAGCGCCCAGAGGCATAGAAGCTCAGTCTCGGGGCTGCACAGAACTAACTTTCATCCTGGCAATATCCGTGAACCACCGCTTCGATCAGAGGAGGAACCAGTGCGACGAAGCATTGTGAAGAGGCAAGGCGTGGCGTCTATGAGATCCATCTCGTCTCGTGCACGTCACACCCGATACGGGCGGATACACGAACGGCCATAGCGCTTGTGTGAGACGTTCATGCAAATAGGCAGCCTTGCCATTTGGTGGAACTTGACCGGACCATGTCTTGATAAAATGTACGGATTCCTATGGGAAACATGTTGAATGCCGCTAGAGCACCTCAACGCCTTCGAGACATTTCGGGGGCGTAGACGGTTGAGTGCTCATCGTTATGGTACCCATGGTCGGCCGCTGAATTGCTGGCGGAAACACACACCAGGAGCCATCGTCGTGTCTGAAAAATACGAACGAAAAGGTGCCAGATGGGCGTGTAGCCTGAACGCAGACATAGCGCCATACCTTGCGTCTGCCGTGGCTGAAATTTGTCACACACGGCCGTGCGGCAGATTCTGGACCTAACCACTTTTCCACTAGCGATCGCAGGGAAGCTTCGTGAGATCTCATGGTGTGTCTCCATGCGTCGACATCGGAGTTACCGGCGCGGGGCGATCGCTTTGAGCGGATGGAACTCGTGAGGCGCGACGCCACTGTCTGGCATGTCGAAACCAGACTGTGCTGGCGCCGCAGGCAGGATTTTATGATCAGGTAGCCTGCATAACTACATGATCAGTTTGCCTGTATAGTTTGTCAAGGGGATAAGGGAATCCACCTAACCTGGTCCACGAACCGTGCATTGCGAAATCACTCCTCGGGGGATATCAGGATGTACATGCAATGGTGATTGGCATACAAATCCGGGATGCCTTGATGGGCTACATGTCGAACGCGGACGGCGTTGACGCACAAAGTGGAGATGGAATTTGATGACGCAGACGCGGGTAGTGGAAGATCGAGTTCGACGGATGATTCTGGATACGGAAATTGGGCCTGGTGAGCGGTTGACTGAGCGATGGCTCGAGGGACAATTGCAGACATCGCGAACATCTGTACGCGCAGCGTTGTTACGGTTGGAAGGGGAGGGGCTGGTCAGTCGAAATGGCCGCGGCTGGATCGTTCCCCCGATCGACGTCGACGAGGTTCAGCAACTGTTCGGCTACCGTGAAGTTCTAGAGGTTGCAGCGATCCGACTTGGTGGGTCGCGAGCGAGTGTTGCTGAGCTCGCTACGATTCAGGAGATCCTGGACTCGATCGATGAGGAATGCTCGCCTGAAGAACTCGGCAATGCGGCGCGTCAATTCCACCTCAAGATTGGATCGCTCGCGAAGAACAAATTCATTGAACGGGGGATTGCAGATTGCATGACCCAACTGCTTCGTGTGCGATGGATTGAAATCGAAGCCTCGGCTGAAAAACTGTCTGAGCATCGAGCCGTCCTCGTTGCCCTCCAAAAGGGTCAAATTGACAATGCGGTTGAGCTGACGAAGCAGCATATCAGTACGGCTCGCGCTAGGTTGATGGATGCGTTGACTGCTGGACGCCGGACGTTACGCGCGCGAGGAATCGTCGTCTCGTGAGCGGGGGAATCGGTCTTGCCGGCGGCCATCGTGTTTGTCCGGTCACGATGACGATGACTTAGCGTTCACGGAATGCCCGTAGGCAGCGACCGATCAACTTGGCGTATAGATTGCGGTATCGCAGCTTGGGTGAGTGTGTCGTGTGTTACATTGTGAAGATCGACCGCAAACGATGTCTGGCGGTGCTTACGTAGGCGAGTTTTGTCACATATGAACGTTGATCGAAATTCTGTTGCAGAGCTCGCCTCCGTTGCAGAGCTGGCATTTGAGCTTCGCGAAACCTTAGGCCGCGGGGCAAGGCTTATCCGAGTGGAATCGGGCCCGCCGCTGTCACAGCTCACTGTGCTAGGCCATCTCCAGCGACAGGGTTCGATGAGTACGAACGACCTCGCAGCAGCCGAGCGCGTCAGGCCTCAATCCATGTCGCTGACGGTTCAGGCGCTCGAAAAGGCGGGATTGGTTGCGCGTCGGCCGCATCCGACCGATGGTCGTACGACACTCATACAACTAACACGAAAAGGCACCAAAACTCTCGATAGTATTTTTGCGGTGCGAGAAGATTGGTTGACCTCAGTGATCCTCGAGAAGCTTAGTGAGGACGAACGTCAAGAGCTGCAGCGAGGATTGGCGCTCGTCCAGCGAATCATCAACACGCGCGAGTAGCTTGCTGAGGCCGCTTGGGCGGAAACGGCATTGTGTCTGTACTGCATCGAACGGTGCACCCCGTCGGCCGACGGGGTGATCAGCGCCCCTCGAAAGCGTTACTTTTCTCCGAGGGTTCGGCGACACGGGGACATTAGGACTCTTGCAACGTCAGCAGGATTGTCCGAGCATCCGTGGTCTCGAATTTCCCTGGCATTTCGACGTTCAGCGTTTTGACCATCCCATCTTCGACCACCATCGCGTACCGTTGAGAGCGGCATCCCATGCCGAGCCGACTCAGGTCTTGATAGAGGCCGAGGGCAAGAGTGAAGTCTGCGTTGCCGTCGGAAATCATCCTCACTTTGCCGGCAGCCTCGAGGACTTGTCCCCACGCGTTCATGACAAACGCGTCGTTGACTGAAACACACCAAACTTCGTCCACGCCGGCCGCGGCCAGGTCTGCAGAAGCATCAACGTAGCCGGGTAGATGCTTCGACGAACACGTGAGCGTGAATGCCCCCGGCAGGCCAAAAATCACCACGCGTTTGCCGGCGGTCTGCTCTCGTACCGAAAATGCGCTCGGCCCCAAGGTACAGCCTTCTGTCGCGTCGTTGATGTACTCGAAGAGGTGTGTATCGGGTAGGGTGTCACCTACTTTGATCATGCTTGCTTCCCCTTGGCGAAAGGCTAAGATTGTTGACTAATCAGAGGGCGTGCGGCGCGCGTAATAAGAGCGGCGCGTGCGAATGGCTCGAACATTTCCGACTCCGTCTCGAAGTCGGTGGCCAGCTTCCATCGATCGACAAAGCCGCTTGTTTTTGTGAGCGGACCGTCGTCGGCCCCTAGCGCAGTTCGAATTTGTGCAGGCTTCGATGTGGGTGATGTGGCTTCCTGGTGTAGTTCGCGAACGATTCCGGGACTTCTGACACGTAGATGGCGCCCGTTGAATCGACAGCGATCGCGTGTGGGGCGAGAAATTCTAGGCCTGGGCAATCAACCTTAGACACAGCGGTCCCATCGGAATTGCGAATCGTCACTCGACCGGGTAGTTCCTCTGTCGCTCGACCGAGCCGCCACGATTTGAGGTCTCGGGGGCCACGCGGCAGCTCGGTTACGTATGCATACCCGCGTTGATCGAAGGCGACATCCGTAGGACGCTGCACGTTATTCCACACATCGAGCAGGTTGCCGTCATTGGAAAAAATCTGGATCCGATCGTTTTCGCGATCGCACACCAGAACGCGTCCTTCCCCGTCGATCGTCACGCTATGCGGAATGACGAAACAGCCAAGGTTTGCGCCAGGACCGCCCCATGACCGTATTTGCTGGCGATCTGCGGAGAAGCGATGGAGCCGACAATTCCGGTAGCCGTCGCTGACAAACAATTCGCCGTTGGGTCCCGGTACCGCCTTGGTCGGTCTGTTGAATGGTGGCCCTCCGTGGATCTGGCTGAGCGCGGTCTCGGAGTTCGGCGCACCTGAGTCATATCCGGTTTCCGATGGAGAACCACTGCCGATCGTTTCAATCAGACTTCCGGTCGATTCGAATACAAAGACTCGATGACCCCCATCGTCCGCAATGTAGACCCTGTCATCGCTTCCAATAGCAATCAGGTGAGGGCGGCTGGAGAAGTGGCCCGTCCCCCAACGAGCCACGACGGCTCCATCGGGGGTCAGCACGGTGACAGGATTGTCACCGCGGCGCAGGACATAGACGTGATCGCGCGAATCGACTGCGACGCCGGTGACGTCGTGCATCCACGTATCCTCGCCCCAGTTCAGAACCTCGCGATAGTTCATAGCCGGCCTCACTTGTTCGATGGATGAACCCAATGAGGAGTCAGCGTCGGGACGTCGCTGGACGTGTCGTCGAGGAGCAGGGCGTCCACGGGCTCCTCGTCGATGAACCAATCGGAGAAGTCATACGACTGCCAAGCTGTATCGGCAGCGTCGAACGACGAGATTTCGAGCGGGTTTCCGCTGGGGTCGGAAAAGTAGATGGACGAGATGAAGCGATGGGTGTTGTTGGCGCCTCGCCGCTCGGATACTTCGGACACCGCGACGCCCTGGGAGAGCAAATGTTCCCTGAACCAGACAACATTCTCATGCGAGCGCACGTCGAATGAAAGGTGATCTACCTTCTGAGGTTCTACCGGTCGACTCCAGCGTGCCTTGCTGGCAGAAGGCCACAGAACCGAACTCACCGGGGCGTCTGGCTTTTCCGTAACGGTGGGCGCTTCGTAGAGAGAAAACAGCTCGCCGTTGCCCATTTCAAAAAACACCTGGCGCACCACGATGTCGACTGCGATGGGGGAGGTTTCGGCCGAATCATGTGCAGCCGACCCGCTGGAGTGGTGGGCCGCGGTGCGGAGTCCTTTTGCCGTGGTCGAGAAGCGCTGGGTTCGCACCACCCGCATTCCGAGCACGTCGCGGTAGAACCTCACGCCCTCGTTCATGTCGTGAGTGAACATGACGAGGTGATTGATCCCCGAAATTCGGCCAATCGCAGCGCCGGACTCCTGCAGAATTCGACGATGGCGCGGCAGTTCTTCGGCCCTCGATGATCCATCATTCTTCGTTACCATTGCACACATTGATAACACTCCTAATATTTGAACGGTTTTCTAGACCTTCATGAGCCGGCGGAGCATCGATTGCTCTCCAACCCATCGATGCTCACGCCTCTCGTTGCGAGGGCTGATGATGGTGCCGCATCAAGCCGTAATCGCACGAGTTTTGTTACGCATCGAGAACCAGTCTCGCTGAGCATGATCTCGAGACGCATACCATCATCGTCTGACCGGAGGCGCGCTCCTTTGCGCTAAGCAACGAGTCTCGGTGATCAGGGACTCCCGATATCACTCTTGTCTCGCAAGATCCACACACGCCCTCCTGGCAAGAGGAATCGATGTCGACGCCGTGTTCCTCGGCAATTTCCAAGATCGACCGGTCGACCGGTACGGTAGCGACGATGCCGGAGCGAACGAATTCCACCTCAAATGCGGAAACAGCAGATTCGGAGCCGTCTTCGCGCCGGGTAAATCGCTCAACGTGAACCCGATCGTCTGACCAAGATGCGCAGCTCTCGTCAATCGCGCGAAGCATCGTCTCGGGTCCGCAGCAATAGATGACAGTATCAGGGTGGGCCGCGGCAATTAGCGTGGGCAGATCAGCTTGGCCGAGAGCATCACTCGTATGTAGCAAGACCTTATCGGCACCGAAGGCAAGAACCTCATCGACGAAGGGCATCGATTCGGCGGAACGACCGCAGTACACGAGGCGCCAATCCGCGCCCGACGCGTTGACGTTGGCGATCATCGGCAAGATGGGGGTGATGCCGATGCCGCCAGCGATAAACATATAATGCGTCGCTGGCACCAACGGGAAGTTATTGCGCGGCCCCGTGACCTGGACCGTATCGCCTTCCGCGAACGATTCGTGAATGTAAGCGGAACCTCCCCGGCTATCGGAAGCAAGGCGGACTGCTACCTGCCAGCTGCGTCGATCAGTAGTTTCGCCACACAACGAGTACTGCCGCACATATTCCACTCCCTCGGAATTGAAGCGGAGGTCCACATGTGCACCGGGGTCCCAGGATGGAAGTTCAGCGCCATCCTTACGTGCGAACGTGAGGCGAACAACTCCCTGCGCCGCCGCTTCCTTGTGTGTGATCACAAGATCAAGGTCGTTCTCAGACATCATCAAATACCAGGTTGATGGATGGATCCCAGAGTCCAGGCCCTGAGATCCATCCGCCGCGAAACACTCGCTCTTGAGCCGACGGAAAGATCAGATATCGAGGACCACTGCAGCGCCTTCAACCGAAACGGGAACCGTCTCGACGCCTGCTTTCAGTCGCTCCAGTTCCTCCGGCGATTCGATCGTCACAGGGTAGCTGCGGACCTTCTGGTTAGACTTGAAAATCGTCCGCCCGGTCTTGATCTCGAACTCCCAATGATGCCAAGGGCACGACACGACCTCGCCATCCCGAACCCAGTGCATCTCGGGAAGCCCGTCCGTCGGACATTCCGCTTCCGATGTGCCGCGAACGTGCCCCTTGCAAAGCGGGCCGCCCATGTGCGGGCACGTGTTCTTCAGCGCGTAAAACTCGCCGTCGACGTTGAACACACCGATGCCGCTCTTGACTTTTTCCGGATAGACGATCGTCGACGAACCGGGCGGAAGATCGTCTACTGCACCCACTACGTATCGCATTTTGTGTCTCCTATTCAGTCTTGGATTGTCACGCGCCCAGCTCGGCAGACACGCGCGATGCGATACGCGGGTAGAACTGCACGGCGTTGTCGGCGAAACAACGTGCCCGATCCTTCTCGGACCACGCGGGGAACACGTCCTTCGCGTTGGCTCCGTCCCAGTAGGGATGCCGGCTGCCGTAGACGACGAGGGAAGCATTGTCCCCACCGATCGTCCCGGTCGCGGCCTTGCTGTGCGGCGAGATCTCGTCGTCGGCCTGAGTAACGAAGCGGACGTGACGCTCCAGGTACGTCGACGGATCGTTGCTTACCCACGGAACCTCGACCCGATCGGATTGCCAGTCCTTGTCCGTCCGGATTACCAGTGAGCGCGCCGCATGGACGCTGAGATCCCCGAAGACGACGCGAAGATCCGGCAAGCGGTCGAAAACGCCGGCGACGATGAAACTGGTCAACTGCACGATCGATGCCATCGGCCGGAGCGCATGGTCTTCCGCAAAGAAGCTCGGAAAACCGACCTGCGACGGAGGCGGTTCAATCAGCGTCGTGAAGTCATCGTGGACATAGACGACGAGGCCTCGCTCAGCGGCCGCGCGCCAGATCGGGAAGTAACGCTGTTCTCCATACGTCGCCAGAGCGCGCGCCGGCACGACGAGTTGAACGAATCGATCGTCGTCCGCCCAACGGTCGATCTCTCGCAATGCCGTGTCGGTATCGTTCATCGCCAGGCGAATAGAGCCCAGGAACCGTCCTTCGGCTTCAGGTGCTTCGAGCCACTTTCTGAAAAGCAACGTGTTTGCAGCACGTGCAACGGCAGTAGCTTGTTGCGGGTTCGGCCAGTAACCACGTGTGGTCGGGCTAAGAACCGCATAGTCGACGCCCGCACGGCGAAGGTGTTCCGCGACAGCTGCAGGGCTCGTTGCCTGCTCGGTCGGCACCGCCATCTGGTCAAACGGTGCTCGGTACTTCTCGCCGAAAAGGGGAGGCAACTTGAGGAAATTCCAAGGCGAACCGATCGCCTTGTTGAACTCGACATTGCCCAGAACCGGGTGGATAGCGCAATCGATGATCATCGTGCACCCCCTGCCAGATCGAACCGGTCTACCGGGCGGGTTTTCGGCAAGTCGTAGATCACTCGTGCGTTCTCGTACATGATTCGTTTCTTGATCTCGGCGTCCAGCGAACGCGGGAGCGCCTTGCTGGGCGGGTCGTAGTCGTAGTGCGGATAGTCGCTGGAGAACATCACCAGTTCCGCGGCGTTCGCTTCTTCGTACAGGGCTGCGATCTTGTGCGGATCGGTGTTCTCTTCGATCGGTTGCGTCGCGAAACGAACGTGATCGCGCACGTACTGATGAGGCGTCTTCTTCAGCCCGAGCTCCTGTGCTGTCTTTTTCCAATGCCGCTCGAGGCGATCCACGAACGGTTGGTACCACAGGAAGCCGCCTTCGATGAACAGCACCTTCATCTCCGGATGCCGATCGAAAACGCCATTGCAAATCCAGCTGCCCAGGTGTGCGCCGTATGCCATCGGCGCGATGAGCGAGTGGTATTCGACGAAGTATTGCAGAGGACCGGTCGAGGTCCAGCCCAACGGTTGCGTGGCGCCGCCGCGGAAGTGCACTGCAATAGGAAGGTTATGCCGCGCAGCGGCTTCCCAGATCGGGTCATACATCGGATGACCAAACGGGCGAGGGCCATAGTGGCCAATCACCACTTGTCGGAAACCTGGATGTTCGCCCCACTTGTCGATCTCCTTTGCGGCCGCGACAGGATCATCGATGCCGATGGAGATCGAGCCGACATAGCGATTTTCGGCGTTGTACTTGGACAGCCAGGTGTCGGCCAACCATGCATTCACTGCTCCCGCCAATGCTGTATCGAGCTTGGGGTCCACCGTGAATCCGCGGAAGCTCCACGGCAACAGGATCGCGTAGTCCGTCGGATCGTCAACGAACATTTGCTGGCCAACCATGTCCGGATCGGAGCCGATGTCGCCGACCTTCGGATACGCGTCTTTTCGGCCTCCACCTTCCAGCGTCCTGTACGTCGGGCGGCTAAAGGGCACGCTCTCGATAAGGTTGGGAACATCACGCCACGGTGCGTCCAGATAAGGGATAAGTTCTTCGAACGATTTCGGTTCGACGTGGACGTCAGTGTCGATCACTTTGATTTCAACGTGATCGAGCTGCCTTTCTTGCGCTGCCGGTCGCTCGAGTGCTGCAGTCGTCATAATGTTTCCTCCCGACCATTGTGGGTCGTCGTCATGATGTGTCCTCCCGACGATTTGGCGTCGTCGTGATATTCAGTCTGCCTGTATATTTTGGGTGTGTCAACGCGCCGGGGCCTAGGTAGAAACCCCTCGGGCTGCATGATTTCGCCCATTCTTGGAACCGGTTGTTCTGGATACGAGGATCGTTCCGGATCATGGTGGGCGGGCTGTAGAAGGCTGGGGAGCGGGCACAAACCTGTTCACTACATCTTGTGGCTTACAGGGCCATATTCATGCGATTAACGGCATCATGCTCGGCGCCGTGTCGAACGAACTCCGGGCGTATTTAGCGACTCTTCGAAAGCGTTGCCCCAAGGCTCCGTATAGAGAGGGCGCGTGCGGCATGTGTGGATGAAACTTAGGTGGATTCCCTTACATACGAACACAATATGTGCAGGCAGACTGATCATAATGGCAGCGACAACGGCTGATGGATTAGTGTCGGAACGTCGATGATTCCCCGGTGAATGCGAGGCGAGCGATGTGGGAACTGGATGCTTAATTCCATGCAAGGCGTATTGCGAACAGGGGGCTGAGTACACCTCCTGACGCTGACTCCAGCGCGGGACATCGTGCAACTCCATCAGCGTTGACGGCAACCTGGGACCAAACACCTAGGTATGAACATGGTGCTCATGGGGCAGTTGCACGACATTTCCCGGCCTCGCACTCGTGAGCGGTTGATCAGGACAAAACCTGCAAATCACGTCGACGAATCTCAGAAAAAGACGGAGTACGATTATGGTCACACGATTGAATCTCGATGTCTCACGAACGGCTCTTTTGCTGATGGATCTGCAGAGGATTTCATTCGACTGGTATGTGCCCAAGGAGCAAGCGTCGGAGCTGCTTGAAAACACGGCGAATCTGCTTGCCGCGGCGCGTTCGGCGAAAGTCAAAGTGATCTATGTCACAGTCGGATTCAGGCACGGATACCCGGAAATTTCTCCGCGTAACGAGTTATTTTGCTCGATTCGTGATGAAGCGCTGTTTGCTCGAAGCGATGTCAGAACCGAGATTCATCAATCAGTAACTCCATATCTAGATGAACCAATTGTAATAAAGTCTCGAATCGGTGGATTCTCCGGAACAGACTTGCAGACCCTGTTGAGCGCAGCCAGCATTGAAACGCTGGTAATCGCAGGCGTCACAACAAGTGGATCGGTCCTTTCAACGATCAGACAGGCATTCGATATGGACTACCGGTTAATCATCGCGCGAGATTGCTGTGCTGATCTCGATGATGAAGTGCATCGAGTTCTTATGGAAAAGGTATTTCCGCACCATGCGGACGTCGTCTTGTCTGGTGAAATAAGGAGTGCAATTCTTTCGTGATCTGATGTAGAGGGGTTTTCTCTGTAGGCGAGATCGATCGATGAACAGGAATTGTCATGGAAATGATCGGAATTTCATGATTAGAAGTATATTCTCCTGAGCAATTATTTGAGGGGACGGGCGCGCGGAAAGTCGATAGGGTTTCGTGTGAAGGATTGCTCGGGAGATCTGTTGAATTCGGGCGACGTGATATTCACTGATCGCAATCGGAAACCACGGATGATCAATTGCCAAAGAAGTCCCGGGGGCGCTCGATGGTGAAGAAGTAAGAGGCAGTTCACCGGTTCATGGTAGCGGAAAAGTTGATGCGTGATATCGATAGCCAGCATCGCTAGCGTTACCGGCGCACGTGGAGAGGTGGGGTGAGGAGGTTCATTGGAATAACGCTAGCTGCAGTAGCAGGATGAAACCGTACCTTAACATTTGTTACGTGGAATATGCATAGAGCCGTCAGCTGACATTGAATTAGATTCGTAGTCGAAATCTAATTGGGCAGAGGATTTGAAGTCTATATCGTGTGGGCGTGCCAAGCGTGCCTGCGCGATCAAGTGGTCCGATTACCGAGTGAAATTCAAGGGGATGAACGTGTATCGCATTGACGTACGCAAGTTGGTCGACGAGGCCTCCTTCAACAGCTTTCACGCGACGATATTGGTCTGGTGTCTGCTAATCACTGCCATCGACGGCTATGATCTTACTGTCACTGGTATTGCGCTCCCGTCGATCATGCAGCAAATGGGCGTCAGCGCAGTGACGGCTGGCTTTATGACTAGTTCGGCCCTGTTCGGTATGATGTTTGGCTCAATTTTCCTAGGAACCCTGTCAGATCGAATCGGCCGTCGCCGGACGCTCGCTATCTGTATTTTCCTGTTCAGCGTGTTTACGGCGGCTGCCGGATTTACCAGTGAGCCTGTCAGTTTTAGCATATTGCGCTTCGTCGCCGGGCTCGGCCTCGGCGGTGCCATGCCAAACGTCATCGCGCAAATGACAGAGTACTCGCCGAAAAAGATTCGTAGCTTAGTGACGACAATAATGTATTCAGGCTACGGGCTCGGTGCCATACTTGCGGCGGTGCTTGGAAAACTGCTTCTCGTCGACTACGGTTGGCAGGCGGTGTTCTTTGCGGCCGCACCGCCGGTGGTTCTGATTCCGTGTGTGCTGAGGTGGATGCCTGATTCGTTGACGCACTTGATCGCAAACCGCGACGATAGTCTTCTACGAGCAATTGTGCGTCGGCTTAGACCTGATATGGATATCGAGAAATCCGCGGTGTTTCTCCAGCCAGGCGACAACCGTACGTCCGGTGTACCGATTGCACGGCTGTTCCAAGAGGGCCGCAGTGCAAGTACGGTCTTGTTTTGGGCTGCCATAATCACCGGGCTGTTCATGGTCTACTCATTGATCACCTGGCTCACCAAGCTGATGGCGATGTCTGGCTACAGCCTGGGCTCAGCGCTGAGCTTCGTCATTGCGATGAACATAGGCACGATCGTTGGCGCCATTGGCGGTGGATGGCTTGCCGACAAACTCCACATCAAGTGGGTGCTGGTTAGCATGTACGCACTTGGGAGCTTGTTCCTGTGTCTGATGACGATGAAGATGCCGACGGCTCTCTTGTACGTGGTCATGGGTGCTGTCGGCGTTTGCACCACGGGAGCACAGATTGTTGCCTACGTGTACTGCGGCGTATTCTATCCAACCGCAATCCGCTCGACTGGTATTGGAATGGCTGTGGGCGTTGGTCGCTTGGGCGCGATCGTTGCACCGCCGCTTCTCGGGATGATGGTGGCACTGAAGCTGCCGTTGCAACAAAACTTCCTGGTTATTGCTGGAACCGGCATTGTCGCTGCGCTTCTTTTTTCCCTGATCGACCATAGTCGCTCCGCATCGTCGGGTACGGACGAGTTGCGAAATGATGCACTTTCGCAGACGGAGCGCAGGACGACGTGAGACGAGTGACTGACCTATGCCTGCGATGGGTCGATGGGGTTGAATCCCCACATTGCCGGTCGTCGGCCACTTCGTTCTTTATATGATTAGGATGCGATCTCATCTGCGATCGGACGGAATTCGTGGATCTCCCTGGGTTACGCAGCGATCAGATTCAGATGGAGGCGCTGCGTAAATGCGACCGGCGATTGGCAATTGAGATGCGCCCGCGTGAGTTGCAGTTTATAGAAGATCTCGATGTATTCGCTGATCGCGTGCCGGCTGCTTGAGAATTGTGAATGCATTGATGAAAGTCCAGTTCGTTCTTCAACGTCCCCCAGAAGAATTCGATCGGGGCGTTGTCGTAGCAACTGCCGCTGCGGCTCATCGATGCCCGCATTTCGAACCGGCTCACGAGCGATCAATAGGCCAACGCACAATATTGCGACCCGCGATTGATGTGGTGATCAGACCGGCAGGCGGCCGCCTGGTGGCGCCGGGTCGAACAGGGCCTGTATGACCAGATTTTCGTCATCCGTTCGCTCAACGCGTAACCGACGATTTCGCGGCCGTACCGTTCTTTCAGAACGGCAAGATACAACCAGCCTTCGTTGGTCGCGATATAGCTGATGTCACGGTGCCAAGCTTGATTGGGTGCCGTTAGCGAGAAATCCCGGCTCAACAGATTCGGCGCGACAGACAGGTCGTGCTTCGAATTCGTCATGGTCTTGAACTGGCGCTTCTGCGACCAGCTCAGCCCCATTTTTCTGCGCAGCCGTCTGACAAAGCGTGCAACGATTCGCACGCCACGATCCTCAAGATGTTACCGCCGGTGCCCAGGACCGAACCTTTCCCGGGTTTGCTGATGGGCCGCGAGCGCCTCCGCCTCTAGGCGAAGTTGCTGCTGCGTTCTGACAGACGGCTTGTGCTTACGCTACTCATAGTAGACGCTCACCGACACTGAGGTCGGAATATGTGGACACCACAGCGGATACGATCCAGATAGAATCGCGGGGTAGATGTGGCGGGCGACTGGTAGCATAGACGAGCCTGCGTGCGCTGCCGGCTGTAAATCATTCGGAGGTTCGATGATGGCGGGTCTGGTCTTAATATTGCGAGCCGCGGTCGCTGGTTGAATCTTGCCGGCCTGAGGGATCTGTAACGCTGCGAAATCGTTGACTATGAGATGAGCGAGCGCATGGTGAAGGACCTGATGATGCAAGCGCCGTCTCGAGCCGATGTCCGAAGCCGGGCCTGATTTAGCACACACCTCGTTGGCCGCGATATACGTGATGTTGCCGCATCACACCTGATCGGGCGCTGACACCGAGCAGTCCTCCGGCAGCAGGTTCGGCGCGACGGGCAGGCCGTGCTTCGAATTGGTGGTTGCCTTGAATTTGCGCTTTTGCCTGCACCGCAGGCCCAGTTTCCTGCGCATCCGCTTTCGAGCCGGCCCTCTGCTGAATCCGTTTCCAGTACGGGCGTTTGCGCCGAGCGTAACAGCCGTTGACCGAAACACCCAGCGAGCGGCACATCGGTGGCACTGGATAGTCCTGTTGCGTCTGTTCAATCACACTGTACCTCACCGCGATTCCCTCAAGGAGTTCGTCGCGACTTTTCTTAACAGATCGCACTCCATCTTCACTTCCGCCGGTTCTCACTGTACGCGTGCCAGCTCGGCTTTCATTTCGGTCAGCGGCTTCTGCTCTTTGCCAATCTCATGCAGCTTGCCAGCTTTGGCCGAGCGGACCCAGTTCGCCAACGTCGTCAGCGGAGCCGACAGCCGACGTGCCCCCTCCGAAACGCCGACGCTTTCAGTCAGTGCCAGCTTGACCGCCCGCTCGCGAAACTCGCTCGCGTAGACCGCACTGGGAATTCGGGCCCTGCATGCCTCCGTCTCACGATTGTACGGAACGTTGGCCTCCATTTTTTTCAGCCCCTCAGACGCTCGGTATCGCGTAGTCGTCGACGCAGTTGGTCAAGCGCCTTGATCTTTATGATCGAAGGTAGGGTGCGTGGTGATGTATCGTTCGAGAAATCCTTGCAGGTCTTCCCGGGTTGGACGGGTACCCCAATCGCTTCCAGAGTTGACCGTTGCCAGCGCCATCCACGAATCGGGAGGCACGATGGTTTCTACGATGACCGACCCTTCGCGAATCACGAGGTGCGCGGTTGACGCCCGAAAGTGAGCCGAGATCTGCCGGCCCTCCACAAACACTTCTGCGACAACATTTCGTGACCTCATGCGCCTCTCCAGTACCGGTCATGTGCGACCATCACATGTAAACCTGAGGTCGTGATCGGGCCACACTCAAGCCCCTGTCACGAGCTGCCAGATCAGCGCCGCGTTCAGCACCACGATAACTCCGACGCACAGCCAGGCAAGTGCAAGAGGGACTCGCATGACCCGAAATCGCCCCATGAGTTTGCGGTCGGATGCAAACTTGACGAGCGGAATTGTGGCTAGCGGCAGTTGTAAGCTCAGCACTACCTGACTTGCTACCAAAAGTTCGTTGGACCCATGTTCTCCAAACGCGCCGACAGCGAGCAACGCCGGTCCTATGGCAAGTGTGCGGGTTAAGAGTGCACGCACCCAACGTGGGCTCTTGAGCGTCAGAAAGCCCTCCATCACAGCCTGTCCTGCCAGTGTGCCGGTAACTGTCGCGTTCAGTCCGCACGCGAGCAACGCCGCCGCGAAGAGGATGCCTGCCCAGTGACTGCCCACGAGCGGCGCGATAAGGCGATGAGCATCAGCGAGATCACTTACTTCATAATGGCCGCTGGCGTGGAACACGGCAGCTGCCACGATCAACAACGCTGCATTCACGATGAATGCCATGCCGAGCGAGCCGAAGGTGTCGATATTCACCCCCTTAATCGCGTCGGAGATGGACTGATCGTCGCCACGTCGCGCGTAATCCTTTACCAGCGCAGAATGCAGATAGAGATTGTGTGGCATCACCGTCGCGCCCAGAATGCCGGCTGCAAACCAGATCATGCCGGCATCGCGCAATAACGCTGGAGAGGGCGCGAGACCGGCGAGCGCGGCGTGCCATGATGGATTGGCGAGTGCGAGTTCGATGACGAAGCAGAACCCGATAAAAAGGATCAGGGTAGTGATGACGATCTCTAAGGGACGTTGTCCGCGGCTCTGAAGCGCGAGCATCGCGAATGTGCCGATGGCGGACATCAGGACGCCGACCGTCAGCGATACCCCAAGCAACAACTGCAACGCCACTGCGCTGCCGACTACCTCGGCGACGTCGCATGCAATGATCGCGACTTCACAGGTGATCCAGAGAAATACGGTAGTACGGCGGCTGTAACTTTCGCGGCACAATTGAGCGAGATCACGCCCAGTCACGACGCCGACCTTCGACGCTATCCACTGCAACAACACTCCCATCAGGCTTGATGCCAGTACGACGCATAGCAACTGATAACCATACTTCGCGCCGCTGCCGAGTGACGTGGCCCAGTTTCCCGGATCCATATATCCGACCGCAATCATCGCGCCCGCGCCCAGAAACGAGAACCACCGTCTACGTACACGAGGCGATTCATCCTGGGGGGCGCCGAGGTGATTACTTTCGCTGCCGGGGTGTGGGGCGTACGACGGAGCCTCCGCCGAGAGAGTCTGGACGCGATCGCGGGAGCCGACCGCGATAGCTGCACTACCATAGCGGTACCATGGCTCACTTTTCCAAACGGCCGTTTCCTGAAACTTCATCACCTTCCTCGTTCGGTCTACGCTTCGACCCAGTGAGGGTAAGCGGTTAGGAATTCCGAGACCCACCAATCAGTCGCGGGGGGAGCTATATCCTGATCAATGACCAGGTCTGAAAAAGGGCTATTGCCGCGTGGCATCGGCGGCGGTGCATGCCTCAAACGATCTTGGACGTTCGCCATCGTGCGGTTTACCGCGAGGCTTACCTTCACCTTCTGTTGTTGACCGCTCCACATTTCCTGTCGAGCTGGTGTCGTCAACGTCATCAGGTGTCCTCCTAACAATGGCGCGCCTCGATTATGGTCAGTCTGCCTGTATATTGTCGGTGATGTCAATCCGGCTTTGCTCGTGCTGAGCCGATGGCCTTCCGAGCTGCATGTGATTGCCTGTAGGCATAAACCAGCGTTGTAGACGTGGCTCAAACGAGCCGGTCTCTAGGCCGGCAGCCTGAACCCGGAAATTGCTTCGCGAAGCGTACCGGCCTGATCGTTTAGTGATTGAGCTGCGGCGGCCGCCTCTTCCACAAGCGCGGCATTTTGCTGCGTCACTTTTTCCATTTCACCGACGGACCGGTTGACTTGCTCAATCCCGATACTTTGCTCGTTCGAGGAATGGCTGATTTCCCCGAGAATCTCGCTCACGCGATGTACAGACTGCACGATCTCGCTCATTGTTTTGCCGGCGTCTGAGACGTGCGCCGCACCTTGATCGATGGCTTTTGTGGACGCCTCAATGAGCTCCTTTATTTCCTTGGCGGCCGTGGCCGAGCGTTGTGCGAGGCTGCGAACCTCTGATGCGACGACTGCGAAACCGCGACCTTGCCCGCCGGCGCGCGCCGCTTCCACAGCTGCGTTGAGCGCGAGAATGTTGGTCTGGAATGCGATGCCGTCAATGACTCCGATGATGTGACTTACCTGGTGAGCGCGAGAGGTGATCTCACTCATTGTTCGGACGACACCATCGACGACACTACTGCCGCGTAATGCGACCTCGGCCGCCTGGCTGGCCAGATTGGCCGCTTGCGCCGCACTGTCGGCGTTCAGCCTAACAGTGGCTGTCATTTGATCCATGCTGGATGCCGTTTCAATGAGAGCTGCGGCCTGTTGTTCCGTGCGTTGTGAGAGGTCCAGATTTCCCGATGCGATCTCGTTTGCGCCGATGTTGATGTTCTCGGCACCCGAACGAATGCGCGCGACCGCATCCACGAGTCCAGATTGCATCGTCGCGAGCGCGTGGAGCAGGCTGCTTGTGTTCCTGTAGTCGGTCGATACGTTTGCCGTAAGATCGCCCTGCGAGATGCGATGCGCCGTCTCGATTGCGAATTCCAGATCGCCCCCGAGACCACGACGAACGCTACGAAGCACAACAAACATCGCCACGCTGGCAATGAGGCCGAGCACGCAGGTGATGATCGCCCAGCGAATGACTGCGCTAGTGAATTCTGTGTTGACATCGTCCATGTACATGCCGGTGACGATGGTCATGTCCCACGGTGCGAATCTCAGCGCGTAAGATGCTTTCTGCACGGGCGAGTTGCGATCGCCGCCCGGCTTGTACCAGACGTAGTCAACAAACCCACCGCCGTTTCCACTGGCGGCTTTCACGAGATCCTGGAAGACATGCTTGCCGGTAGGGTCGGTGAAGCCGGATTGGTCTTTTCCGACCAGATCATGCGCAAACGGATGCATAAGCATGACGGGACGAGAATCATTGACAGTGAGATAGCCGTCCGTGCCGTAGCGCATGATAGAAAGTGCCTCGAGCGATCTCTTCTTCGCATCGTCCTCACTCATGGCGCTTTGCTGCGATAGCGCGTAGTAATGCTTGATGACGCTTTGACCTTGCTGGACGAGTGCGACCAACTGAGCTCGACGGTCCTTGATCAGTGAATCACGATACTGCCAGACGCTGGCTACAGCGATCAAAACCAATCCAATCCATAGCACGGCAACCGTGGAGCTTAGCTTCTGGTTCAAAGTCATCTTTCGCATCCTAGGAAGGTCTTTTTTTGTATTTGTGTTATTAATATGGAATACTATGTTTATATAGCGGAAGCCGTCCTAAAAACAAAGAAGGGTGCGATGTTTCCGATGCGGGACCGTCATCGAGAGAACCGAAACCCGCCTTATCCCGTCGCGGGCGAAACTGCTCGCGCGACTCCGTCCGTGGCTATGTCGATTGGCTGGACGGCTCGTACGATATCCCCGGCCTAGTTGTCGCGGGTGCCCTAGTTGGCAATTTCCCGCGACATTTGCGTGTCTACTCGAGAAGCGCTAAGAGATGACCGATGAAGTATTACGATTTATCGTCGGCATATAGCGCTTCAAGTTGCGCGTTGATCTGAGTGGAAGGAAAAGACTCCAAACGTTGGTTGAGCTGCGCGTTCTAAATGCAGAGGATGTCGCAAGCTCAACTCACTCATCAACCCCGGGCCTTGATCTTGCCTACACTTCGCTCGCCCTCGCGGACGATATCCACCCCGGTGCCGAACGGTTTCGACAGGTCGTCCAGTCGCGCCAGAATTCGAGCGCCATCCTCTGCGGAGGCAAGTTGAGGGCAGCCACGTCGGCTGCGTGGTACATCGCGTCCGAGCGTAATCGGATGAAATTCGCTATCTGCAAGGACACCGTTCTCATACGTAAAGCGGGCCACCACCGATTCCCAAAACAGCGGTTGCTTCCCATAGCCGGTGACAACATCGAACAGGTCCGCAGGCGTCGAGTTCAGCGGCATGCCTTGTTGTTCGTAGACCTCGAGCGGGAACGACGAGAACGTCTCGACATTGAAGATGAAATTGCCGAGCGAATAGCAGATCGGTCGGCCAGCATACAGTTCTACCCCGCGCAGCATATGCGGTCCGTGCGCGAAGACGCCGTGCGCGCCCGCATCAATCAGTTGATGCGCCAACGGTTGAAGAAACTCTGCAGGCACTTCCGTATTCCAGCGCCCCTGGATACCTTCATGGCAATGCAATCCGACGAATACGAGGTCTGCTTGACGAGATGCTTCCGACACGGACGCAAGGAGCGCCTCGACGTCGCGCTCCAGAACGTCGGTTTGAACCCGCGAATCATCGCTCGGTGCGAAATTGACACCCTCCACCGCGAAGCCACCCGGCGGCGGCGCATCATAGACGTTCTTGTCGGGGTAGGGGAAGTGAATGCCAGGAGCCGTCGTACCGGTTGCGGTTACGTTGACGCCCGCTTCAGCAAGGATCTCGCGCAGCTCTTCGAATCGTTCTTTTCGGATGTAGTGAGTCTTCTGCACACGAATCGGTGCAGTACCGGGACGCCCCACATCCCCAACGCTCGGGTCTGCGGCGAGGCAGAGGCGAGCGTTACTCGATCCAGCTGCGATATATGCGACCCGGCAGCCTGGTGCGCTGAAGTAGCGGGGAGAACGTGCTTCCTTGAGCGTTCTGCCAACGCCAGCGTACGTCAGGCCGCGCGCCTCCAGCGCCTCGATCGAGGACACCAGGCCGGAAACACCATAGTCCGTGGCGTGATTGTGCCCCATCCCATAGATGTTGATTCCAAGCCACTCAAACTCGGAGAGGAGCTCCGGTTCCACACCACATGGAATGCCATGCATGGTGGTCGAAGCCATTCGATCGCGGCCTGGGAAAACCATCTCAACGTTGGTGATGGTCACGTCCGTCTTCCGAAGCATCTCGACAAGTTCGAGAAAATCAGCATCGGGGTTAGGCGAGATGCGTTGCGTGAGCATGGCATCGCCTGTGGCAAGGACGCTAACTTTTGACACGACATTTCCTCCGTTCAAAGCATAAATCGAGTGAAAACTTCACGTGCGCTTTACCTGCGATGTGCATCGCTAGCGGCACGAGCGATAGGGTCATCACGGTATCCTGCTTCGGGCGGCTCGATTCCGTTTAGTGTGTAAGGACACGCCCGAACTTCTAGTGTAGGTGTGAGACCGTATCGGTCGAGTTCATGGGTCACTTGGACGAGCCGTAAATCAGCTAAGACCTTGGATCCACCGTTCACCAGGATCACACAAACGACGCTCCATGCAGCGCAACTGCGAACATTCCCCCAATGACAATAGCAAAGCCGATCGTCAACCGGATAAGGCGAAGTGTGTTTGTGCTATGCAGCAAGATGCCGGATCCGCCATTCGTGGCGTGCCGGAAATGATCGTAGGAATCGCCCGCCGACTTCCTTTCCGAACTAGGGGTTTTTGACGCCTTCATAGTGTTCAGTCCGCCTGCATATCAATGTGATCAGTCTGCCTGTATATATTGAGCGAGTATGTAAGGGTATGTACTACACGTCGGCGGGGAGATTGGGTGGTGACTCGTTCGCTTTTGCTGGCTGGATAGTTCTGGCAGCGTGGTGACGCGAGGGGACGGAACGAGAGCAGATTGCGGGAGATGCGTCGTGGCTAGGTCTGGCGTGCTGTCTGCGGCCTCATTTGGCGATCGGCTGCCGGGTGATTGAGGCATACCGCGATGTCTTGTCAAACGGCGGCGTCAATGCAGTCCACTCGGAGATCGCGAACTGCTGAGCCGGGCACTCTGAAAAATCCCGCATGTTGGAATCATGTCGCTCGCTTCGGCAATGTTCTGCATGTTCGCCTCGCGGCGTCATGGGTAGCATCCGTCGCACTCAAACCACGAAGACGGAGACGACGGGTGAAACATATTTCGATGACGCTTCTCGGCACCGGCGCCGCGCTTGCCGCTGTCCTGCCGACCGCCGTACATGCACAGAGCGCAGTGCAGCTCTACGGGATCATCGACACAGCGGTGACCTATGTGAACAATGCCGGTGGCGCATCGGCGACCGCGTTGAGCGCGGGGCCGCTGAAAGGAAACCGATTCGGGCTGCTTGGCAGGGAGGATCTCGGCGGCGGCATGCGAGCGCTGTTCCGCCTCGAGAACGGGTTCTCCGCGGCGAATGGTTCGCTCGGCCAGGGCGGCTCGATGTTCGGCAGACAGGCGTACGTCGGTATCGGCAGCGCGTACGGCACGATCACCGCTGGGCGGCAGTACGATTCGATCGTCGATTACGTCGGCGTACTGAAGGCGGGTGGCGATACCGCAGGTGCGTATGCGAACCACCCCGGCGATCTCGACAACACGGGCAACAACTATCGCGTGAACAATGCGATCAAGTACGCGAGTCCGAACATTGGGGGCGTGACGTTCGGCGGTGTGTTCAGCCCGGGCGGCGTAGCGGGCGATTTCCGCCGCAAGCGGATCTTTTCACTCGGCGCGGGATATACGAACGGCCCGCTGCAATTCGGCGCCGCATACCTCGATGCACAGGATCCGAATTTCTCATTCTACGGCAATAACCCGTCGTCTAGCACGACCGGCAACAATATGACTACATCGCCGATCTTTTCCGGTTATGCGTCTGCTGCTGCATTGCGCTTACTCGGCGCCGCCGGCGCTTATACGCTCGACGGGTGGACCGCGGGTATTGTCTACACGAACACACGGTTGCGTGATCTCGGCGCCGAACCCGGCCTGAACACGCGCGGTTACGCCGGCAGCGCCGTGTTCAACACGTGGGAATTCAATCTGCGCAAGACGTGGAACACCACGACGATGTTCGGTACGTCCGTGCAGTACACGCGCGCAAGTCACGTCGCTGGAAACGCGAGCGGCGCTGGCTACCTGCAGGCGAATGCGGGGGTCGACTATTTCCTGTCGAAGCGCACGGACGTGTATCTCGTCGGTATCTGGCAGCACGCGACCGGCCACGATTCAACGGGCGGCAATGCGGTGGCATCGATCTATGGGTTTACCGCCGCGAGGACTTCGAGCCAGTTGGCGGCTGCGCTCGGACTGCGCCACAGTTTCTGACGGTTCCAGATTCTGAGAATTTGCAGCAAGCGTTCGCTCGCACGGCATATTCGTCACGAGCGACAACGCCTACGATAAGCGAAAGCCGTCCCCAGCCGCGTGAGCGGATGGAGGATGCAAGCAACACGGATGGAGACTCGAAGTGACCAAACCCTACCGGAAGTACCGGACCACGATCCTTGCGATGCTGATGGCCGCAATGATCATTAACTATATCGATCGGGCGGCTTTGTCGATCGCGATGCCGTTCATCACGCGCGACTTTCATTTGACCGCGGGCGAGAAAGGACTGATCTTCAGCGCGTTCTCGGTCGGCTATGCGCTGTTCAATTTCCTCGGCGGGTATTTTTCCGACCGTTTCGGCGGCAAGCGCGTGCTAGGCATCTCGATGACGTTCTGGTCGATCGCCTGCGGGCTGACTGCGACGGTGTCCGGGTTCTGGTCGATGCTGCTGGTGCGGATCGCGTTCGGCGCCGGCGAAGGACCGAACTCCGCCACGGCCAACAAGGTCGTCAATACCTGGTTCCCCATCAACGAGCGCGCGAGCGCCGCCGGCATCAACCAGGCGGGCGGCCCGATCGGTGGCGCGCTGGCAGGCCCGGTCATCGGCTTCCTGGCGCTGTCGTTCGGGTGGCGGGCTGCATTCATCGTGATGGCCGTGCTCGGGCTCACGTGGGCATTCTGCTGGTATCGGCTAGTGACCGAAACGCCGGAGCAACACCCGAAGGTCGGGCCGGCTGAACTCGCCGACATCGATGCAGGGCAGGAGCCGACGACCGCGGCTGACGGTGCTCGCGTGTCGATCCTCGAGGTGATATCGACGCGCGCGGTGTTGACGACCGGCATTTCGCTGTTCTGCTACAACTACATCCTGTTCTTCTTCATCACCTGGTTTCCGAGCTACCTGGTCGATGCGAAGGGCATCAGCCTGAAGGACATGAGCCTCGTCAGTTCGCTGCCGTGGGTGACCGGCGCGATCGGCTTTTTGTCGGGTGGCTTCCTGGTCGATGCGATTTTTCGGCGCACGGGCAAGCGGATGTACTCGCGCAAGGTCGTGCTCGTGACTTCGCTGCTGATCGCCGCGGTCTGCATCGGCCTGACCGGCATGGTCGGCGAGGCCGCGACGGCCGTCGGCGTCATGACGGTGGCGATCGGCTTCCTGATGCTCGCGGCGCCCGCGTACTGGGCCATCATTCAGGACAGCGTGCCGCGTCACCAGGTCGGCACGGCGAGCGGCTTCATGCATGGCCTCGCGAACGTGTCGGGGATCGTCGGGCCGGCAGCGACGGGCTTTCTGATTCAGGGTACCGGCAGCTATGTGAGTGCGTTCGCGCTGGCTGGCGGCCTTGGCTTGATCGGTTCGCTGATTCTCGCGGTCTTCGTCGGACGGCCGGGTGCGACGCCGGCGGCCTCGCTCGCCTGAGCACCGCCGCGATCACCGTCGCGCCCGCGCGACGGTACCGAACGCGCATGTCCTGTCGACGGACATGCGCCTTTTTTTTGCACGGAAACTGGATGATTCCCGACACCATGAACCTCAGCGCGGGGATGCGCGCCTTCATCGATACCGCGTCGTCGTTTGCCAGCGAGCACGACGACTGGCCATCGCGCAGGGCGGCGTTCGCGCGGCAATGTGCGCATTTCACGCCGCCCGCGCCGGACGGCGTGACCACCGTCGATCGCACACTCGGCGGCGTGCGTACGCGCTGCATCCTGCCGCCCGGCACCGCGCCGGCGCGGGGTTGGCCGGTGCTGGTGTTCTTTCACGGCGGGGGCTGGACAGCCGGCGACCACACGACGCACGACTGGTTCGCGTACGCATTGCTGTCACGTATCGATATTGCGGTACTGATGATCGACTACCGTCTCGCGCCGGAAGCGTGCTTTCCGGCGCCGATCGTCGACGGGCTCGCAGTGTGGGATGCGATGGCGTCGACCGGGCTGCCGCTGGATCTCACGCGGCGAGCCGTTGGCGGCGACAGCGCCGGCGGCACGCTCGCTGCCGCGCTGTGCATTGCGCTGAAACGGCGCGGCGCGGCGCAGCCGGCCGCGCAACTGCTGCTGTATCCGGTGCTGAGTGCGCGTAGCGACTTCGTTTCGATTCGCGAGAACGCGCATGCACCGATGCTGACCGCGCGCGGGTTGGCCGACTCGATCGCGCTGTATGTGCCGCGCGAGGCCGATCGGAACGATGCGCTCGCGATGCCGCTTGAGGGTGACGGCGATGGTGCGCTGGCGCCCGCGCTCGTCGCGGTCGCGCAATACGATCCGTTGCGCGACCAGGGGTTCGCGTATGCGCAACGATTGGTGGCGGCCGGCGGCGAGTCGGTCGCATGGCACGGCGACGGGTTGGTTCATGCGTGCCTGCGCGCACCCTGGTTGCCCGAAGTCGATGCGATGTATGCGCACAGTGCGGCGTTTCTGCTCGAACGCGGACTGGCGTTGGCGCGAGGTCGCGTGGCCGATCGCGCGCTGTAGACGGGGTGTCAGGCGCGGGGGAAGAACGATCACGGGCCGGGTGGACCGGCGCCGCCGCACAATGATGCGCGAGCGACGGGCCGGCGGGTTGCAGGCTCAGCGCGCGCGCAGGAAGCGCGCGACGACATCCTCGTCGGGCGCAAGCCCGATGCCGGGCGTATCGGCGGCTTCGAAGCGGTGACCATCGCGAATCGGCGACAGGTCGATCAGTTGCGCCGCCGGTTCGACGTACAGATACTCGAGCTGCATCGTTTCCGGGAACGCGGTCGCGAGGTGCAGCGTGGCAAGAAAGCCCGGGCCGAAGTACGGGCTGTGCGGCAGCACGCCGAGCCCGTCATCGCGTGCAAGCGCAACGATATCGAGAAACTCGGTCACGCCACCGACCTTGCTGACGCTTGGCTGCAAGTAGTCGACTGCGCCTGCTTCGATTGCGTGCCGGAACTGGACGGCCGTACACCAGTTTTCGCCGGCCGCGATCGGCACGTGCCGGCCGCGTAGTCGCGCGAGCCGCGCAAAATCCTCGGGCGGGAACACCGGCTCCTCGAGCCATTCGATTCCGCCGAGTTCGCGCAGCCGCGCGAGATTGGCGAGTGAGGTCGCATCGTCCCATGCGCAATTCACATCGACCGAGACGGACGCGCGGCCGTCGATCGCCGCATGGCACGCTTCGATCACCGGCATCGCGATCTCGTGCAGCTTGATGTTGCAAAAGCCGTCGTCGAGCGCACGTCGGCACATTGCTGCGGCCGCATCCGCGTGTCCATAGCGCACGAGGCTTGCATAGGTCGTCAGCGAAGCCGGTGCCGTGCCGCCCAGCAACCTGTAGAGCGGCATGCGCGCGCGTTTCGCTGCGAGATCCCACAGCGCCATGTCGACACCGGAGATCGCGAACATCGTGATCCCGTAGCGGCCGAAGATGTGCAGTTGCAGCTGCGTTTGCCGCGTCCAGTCGGCGATCGACTCGATCGTCGCGCCTTCCGCGAGCGGCTTCACGCGCGTTTCGACGACGCTGCACGTCGCATCGGCGACGAAGTATCCGAATGCCTCGCCCCAGCCGACGTTGCCGTCGGTATCCTCGACGCGGATCAGCACAGTTTCGAGCGTCTTCCACGCCGACGGCGTGATGCCGAGCCCGCTGCCGCCATCCTCGAACGGAATCTCGACGACGCGCGCCTCGACCGAGCGAATCTTCATGCCGGCCTCCGGACGATCAGCGGTTGCGGCACGTAGGGGCCACCGACGAAGTCCGGGCCGCTCTCCGCAGGCATGCGTTCGCGCGGCACGAAGGTTGCAGCGAGGTGCGCGGATGCGTCATCCTCCGGCATGTAGCCGAGCTCGGCCGCGCGCGCGTTCGCAAAAAAGGGCGCCGGGCAGCGCGACACGCCGTACACGACGTCGTGCGTGATGTCATCGTGCTCGATGCCGATTCCGATCAGTTGCGCGAGGTCGCGTCCGCTGACCCAGATGTGCTGGCGGCGGCCGTCGGCGACTTCGGTGTCCGCGTTGCCGATCCGGATCGACAGCGCCTTGATGCCGTGTCGATGCGCGTACAGCGCGCACGCCGCTTCGCCGAACACCTTGCTGAGCGCGTAGAAGCCGTCCGGCGCGACCTGTGCGTCGTCGCCGGCGAAGCCGTCGATCCGGTGATGTCCGACCACGTGGTGGCTGCTCGCGAACACGAAGCGACGAATGCCAAACTCGCGGCACGCGTCGAGCAAAAGGAGTTGGGCCCGATAGTTCGCATCGAGGGTCGTCTCGAAATCGATATCGAGGCTGTAGCTGCACGCGAGATGCAGGATGCCGTCGACACCTTCGGCGGCTTTGCGCACGAGCACCGGGTCGGCGATGTCGCCGGTCAGCGCGGTCTCATTGGTGGCGAGGCCGGTCGCCTCGCGCAGGTCGAGCAGCTTCAGGCGGTAGCGGTCGCGCAGGTACGGGCGCACCCGCGTCGCGACGCCGCCGGCCGCACCGGTCACAAGCAGGGTTTTCATCGGAGCGTGTCTCAAATCATCGTTCGAATCGGAGCCGGCCGCGCTGGCGCGACCGGCATGAAAGGGCAGTGGACCCTTTCGGCACTCATCGAGTGTAGTCGCAGGCGACCCACTCGAAGTACGTCTTCAGGTCCGCGACCAGCGCCTGGTGCGCGGGATGCGGCAGATAGCGCTCGACGGCCGCCGCGTCGTCGAACGTCGCTTCGAGCAGATAGTCCCAGCAGATCGGCCGATCGAGTTCGTTTGCCGACACCCGCCACGCGCGAATGAAGTCGATCTCGCGCGCGAGGCCGCGCATGCGTTCGACGAGCGCCGCTTCGCGTGCCGTGTCGGCGTCGACATGCGCGAGGCGCCGGAACATCACGACGTGCTGCATCATGACGAGAGCCCTCCGCGATATGCGTCGAGCGCCCAGCCCGGCGCATCCTGCAACGCGACGGGGCGCAGGAAGCGCGCGATTGCCGTGTAGCCGACGGATGTCGTTTGTGGCTGGGTCGATGCCGGCCACGGGCCGCCATGCTGCTGGGCGTCACACACGGCGACGCCGGTCGGCACGCCGCCGAACAGCACGCGGCCGCCGATGCGGGCCGCTGCGGCGGCGAGCGCGCGATGCTCCGGTGTGTCGTCGTTCGCGCCCCACAGCGTGACGGTTAGCGTGCCGTCGATCGCATCGAGCACGCGCAGCACGTCGGCGCTGTCGCGAACGCAGACGATCAGCGCGGCCGGACCGAACATTTCCTCGTGCAACGCGGGCTGCGCGACGAAGCTGTCGGCATCCGTTTCATACAGGCGCGGCGCGGGTGCCGCATCGTCGGTGTTGCTTGCGGGCGCCAGCCGCGTATGCACGCCGGGTTGCGCGGCGATCGCGCGCGACGCCTGTTCGAAGCCCGCGCGCATGCCTGGCGTCAACATCCGGTGCGGCGTCTGCCGCGCGAGTGCGCTCGCCAGTGCGGCGACAAAGCGCTCGCCGTCATCGTCGCCGCGCACCAGCAGCAGCCCTGGACTCGTGCAGAACTGGCCGCTGCCGAGCGCGATCGATGCGGCGAGCGTGGCAGCCGGCGTGTCGACGCCATCAGCGAGCGCGGCCGGTTGCACGACGAGCGGGTTGATCGAGCCGAGTTCGCCGTAGAACGGTACCGGCCGCGGCCGCGCATTCGTCGCGCGCCACAGCGCGACGCCGCCCTGATACGAGCCGGTGAATGCCACCGCGGCGATCGCCGGATGCGACACCAGCGCGGTGCCGGCGTCGCGCGACACCTGGTCGACGAACGCGATCACGCCGGCCGGCAACGCCTGCTCGCGCAGCACGTCGGCGGCAAGCGCATGCACGCGCCGCGACAGCGAAGGATGGCCGGCGTGCGGTTTCACGACGACGACGCAGCCGGCCGCGAGGGCGGATGCCGTATCGCCGCCGAGTACGGAGAACGCGAACGGGAAATTGCTCGCGGAGAACATCGCGACCGGGCCGAGCGGTTCAAGCACGCGCGTCAGCCGCGGGCGGCCGACGGGCGGTGTGCCGGCCACGGCCACGTCGTCGAGCGTCGAGAACGGTGCGCCGGCGTCGACGCGTTCGGCGAAGCCGCGCAACTGGAATGCCGTGCGCGCAAGTTCTCCGTTCAGCCGGGCATGACCGAGATGCGTTTCGTCGTTGGCGAGCTCGACGAGCTCGGCGGCGTGCCGCTCGAGCGTGTCGGCCAGTCCGCGCAGCAATGCACTGCGTACGGTCGCAGGCGCGGTGGCGTACGAGATCTGAGCGTCGCGGGCGAGCGCGACGGCATGCTCGATCGCGGGGAATGCGGTGTGACCGGTGATGGCATTCACGCTTGCGGCTCCAGATGGTAGCCGCGGCCCGCATAGTCGAATTCGACGATCTCGTTGATCGCGACCGTCTTGTCGGCAGGAGCTGCGTAATACGCGCGGATCTCCTTGATCCGGCCGGATTCCGGCTCGAAGACGTACCACTCGTCGCCGCGCAGCGCGGTGCCGAGCTTCGTCTTCCAGTGCGTCCACTCGATGACCGCTTCGTGCGAATCGTGCGATACGAGAATCTTTTCGATTGTCCACCGCGAGCCGAGCTCCGCGACGCACCATTGCCACTTGCGCGCGATGGTGTCCGCTCCACGCCACGGAATATCGGGCAGCCCGGCCGGAAAGTAATGGACGGCATCGGGGGTGAAGCACGAAACGAGCTTGTCGTAATCGGCTTCGTTGCATGCATCGAAGTAGCGGCGAATCAGTGCCGCGTATCGGGCGGGATCGAATTCTGCCATCGAGTGGCCTCCTCCTGGAATGGCGCGGCGGCGACACTGCACGCCGCACGTGGAATCACGCAATGAGTGTAGGAGTAGGGCGTCGGTCCGTCATCGGCCGCCATGGGGAGGAGGACCCGCGAGTTCCAGCATCTGGAACGATGCGTGTCCGACTGCCGGTTCCCATTCGAGCGACGCGTGCGCATCGAGCGTCGCGCCGGGCGCGAGCACGCGCGTGCCGGTGTCGCCGACGCCGGCCGCGGCGAGGTTGAAGCCGTTTGCGACGTGGCTGACCGGTTCCACGCAAAGGTATGGCGCACCGCGCGGCACATAGGCGACGAGGTGCGTTAGCGGTTCGCCGGCGCGTAGCCGCACGCGGCCGTTCGGGCGTTCGACGATCGCCTCGCCGCGCCAGTCGCTTGCGTAGACGGCACAGTCGACGTCGGACCAGTCGCGCGCGTCGAGCGTGGTTGGCCGCGTGCCGACTTGCGACGCGCCGGTGGGCAGGAAGTGGGTATCGAGTGTCCAGCGGCGACCTGCTTCGAAGCGGATCGTGGCGCCGGGTTCGGCAGCGAAGAACGGATGCCAGCCGAGCCCGGCAGGCATCGGACGCTCGCCTGCGTTGCGCACCGACATCCGCACGTGCAGCGTGCGTTGTTCGATCCGGAAGCCGAGTTTCGCATCGAACGGCCAGGGCCAGTGTTCGCCGTCGTAGCGCAGCGCGAGTTCGACGGCGTCGCCGGACTGCGCGACGACATCCCACGGCAACGCGTGCGCGATGCCGTGCAGGGTGTTCGGCAGGTCGAGCGGGTGCGCCGGCAGCGCGTGGACTTCGCCGCCGAACGCCAGCTGCGCGCCGGCGATCCGGTTCGAATAGGGAATCAGCGGATACGCACCGGCTTTCGGCCAGCCGTGCGGCGGCGCGTTCCATGCGTCGAGCGGAACGACGAGATGCGTATCGCTATCGATGGCAACGAGGCGGGTAACGCGCGCGCCGTGGTGCGGAGCAATCTCGGCGCGAAGCTGATCATTCGCGATGGTAAGGTGGGACGGAGCAGTCATCTTTGAAACCAGGTGAAGTCATGAAGGACAAGGGTTTCAGCTATCGATCGGCAGCCGGAGCAGATGGCCTGACAACGGCGCACTGGCCAGCGATTCGATCGGCTGCTGGTTGCGGTCGCTGGTGACGTAGATCGATGCGCCGGCTGCGTCCCGGACGAACGCGAGTCCGGTCGGCGCTGCCACGGGCAGGCTGACGATCCGATCCAGCGCGCCATCGTCGGTGAAGCGCATCAAGCTCCATCCGTCCTTCAGTGCGACCCAGATGCCGCCGCGGTCGTCGAGCGCGATGCCGGAAAGCCGGCCCGAGCCGGGTGGCATCGACGCGAACCGGCGCACGGTTGCGACGCCGCGCTGTAGCAGGTAGATCGTGCCGGACCCGGAGGCCGTCGCATACGCGCTCGCTCCGTCCGTAGACCATGCGAGGGCATCGATAATCTCGTTGAACTGCCAGCGCGCCTCAAAGCGGTCCGCGTCGTTGACGAAGCCGAGATGGCCGCCGCCGTCGCGTTGCAGCCAGCCCCAGACGCGGCCCGCCGGGTCGGCAGCCAGCAATGTCACTGTCGGATCGCACCAGACGCTCGGCCGGTTATGCGCGATGGACTCATGATTCGCGTCGAGGAATAGATGGCGGCCGGCCTGCACGATCAGCAGTCCGTCCGGGTGGGGCTGCATACCGAAAATCGGCGCGTCGAGTTGCGCGACGATCCTGTCCGTCCTGCCGTCGAATGCATGAATGGCAGGCGCGAGCGTATCGGCCCAATAGAGCAGCCCGCGCTCGGGAAAGTGTACCGGATGCGCACCATGGAATGCCCATGTACGGCTTGCGGCGGCCACCTCTGGTGGCTCGACGGCTGCACGTGCAGGCAGCAGCTGGCCGCCGACGCGGCGTGCGGCTTCCGCGAGCTCGGGCCCGAGCAATTCCAGCCGCGCGACGGACATCCGGTACGCGGGGCCGGCGACGCTTAGCGCGCCGCGGACGTGACCTTCGGTATCGACGATCGGCGCCGCGACGCAGCGCACGCCGAGCACGATTTCCTCGTCGTCGAACGCGAAGCCGCGCGTCGCGGTGATCCGCAACTCGTTTTGCAGCTGACGACGGTCGGTGATCGTGCGCGGGGTGAAAGGCACGAGCGTGACGCTGCGCAGCAGTGCATCGCGCTCATCGCGAGGCATGCGCGATAGGATCGCTTTGCCTTGGCCGGTGCAGTAAACCGGCTTGCTGCGACCGAGCGCGGCCGCCGAGCGTTGCGAATGCGCACCGTCGCAGCGTTCGAGCGAGATCACTTCGTTGCCGTCTAGCGCGGCCAGATAGGTCGTCTCGCCGGTGAGGTCGCGCAGCGCGCGCAGTTCCGGCGTCGCAGCGGCAACGAGGTCCGGCATCAGGTACGCATTGCGAACGAGTTCCAGGTAGCGAAACCCGAGGCGGTAGACGCGATGACTTGCCTCGCGCCGCAGCAATCCATGCTCGATCAGCGTTGCGAGAATGCGGTACAGCGTCGTCTTCGGAAGGCCAGCCTGCTCAAACAGCTCGGCATTCGTCATGCCGCGCGGCGCGGCTCCCACGAGTTCGAGCACCGTCAGCGCCTTGCCGAGCGATGCGGTTCCGTCTCCGACACCCATATTTCCACCTTCTGGGATTCGTCTGCTTGCCCTGCAGATCAGGTTGATTCATGTCTCCGACTTTATCAGTAGTATGAAATCCGTACCGGCCTTCGGGCTGCCTGGGTTCCAGCATCTGGAACTCGTCCATCTTTTTCTTTCAGTACGGGGACAGGACGTGACCATTCATTCGTATTCCGAGGGACTCGATCGGGAGATCGATCGCACCGCTTACGTAAGCGACGAGACGCTTGCGCGGCTGGCGCAAGTCAGTAGCGGATCGCTGACGACGCAATTGTTCAAACGCGGGTTCCGCCAGCCGACGCTGGTCGGGTTGCGCGCGCTGAACCATGAGGTCAAGCCGTTCGCGGGCCGTGCGTACACGATGCGCTTCATTCCGGCGCGCGAGGACATCGATACCTACGGCACGATGACGACGAGGCCGAACGCGGACAACCTGCAATGGCAGGGCATCGAACAGGTGCGCGAAGGTGACGTGCTGGTGATCGACAGCCGTGACGATCCGCGCGCGGCGTCAGCCGGCAACATCCTCGTTACACGCCTGCTGGCTCGCGGAGCGCGCGCTATCATCACTGACGGCGCGCTGCGCGACGGGTCGGAAATTGCCGCGATGTCGTTGCCGGCCTATGCGCGCGAGGTGACCGCGACGACGCGGATTTCGTATCACCACGTTGCCGATTTGCAGGTGCCGATCGGCTGTGCGGGCGTGGCCGTCTATCCGGGCGATGTGATCGTCGGTGACCGCGACGGCGTGACGGTGGTACCCGCGCATCTGGCCGAGGAACTGGCCGACATCTGCGAGAAGCAGGACGACATCGAAACGTATCTGGCGTTGCGCATCGCGGCCGGCGAACCGCTGTGGGGCGTTTATCCGCCGAGTGCGCAGGCCTATGCGGATTATGAGGCGTGGGTGAAGAGCGGACGCGGCAGTGTATTGCGCTGACGAGGCGAGGGGCCGGCGTGCCGTGCACGAGTCGCACGCCGGATGACGGTCAGGACAGCGCCGACTGACGAACGGACGCAGGAAACGCCGCGCGAGGCGGTGTTTTCTGGCAGGTTACATGTTCCGGTAATGCGGCCCGCCGCCTTCCGGCGTGACCCACACGACGTTCTACGTCCGTCCTTGATGTTGCAGGTCTTGCAGTGCACGCGGTTCCGCGCGTTGATCACCATGCGATCGCTGCCGTCGTCGTTCTTCACGAACTCGTACACCGCCGCCGGGCAGAAGTGCCCCTCCGGCCCCGCGTACGTGCGCAGGTTCACGTTCACCGGCGCCGGATGTCGGCGACGGTCGTCACGCACGATCTCGACGAAACACTAGGTGTCGCGCAAGATCCGGTCGACTGGCTCGTCGGCCAATCGCCTTTTCGTCGAGTTTTCCTTATCTTTTGGATAAGAGAGAACGCTTGGGCCAAGTGGCCGGAAGGGACCGTCTCGGGTTCAATTCGAAGCGGGAGATTCTTGCAGTCCGTCGTGACGGGATGGCTGCTCGACGGACTTCCCCGGATCAGGCGTCGCGGTAGGTCCCTTTGGCCTTTGCCGAATGAGTGGACAGGAGATCCATAAGTGCAGGGCTAAGGCAGTCGTACGGCTCGAGTCCTTTGTCTCGCAGCACCTGGCGAATATCCGCCATCCGGGATGGCGGTGTGCCGCTTTCGATGATCGACGAAACAAAGGCAGCGAAGCCCGGGCCGTCCCAGCCAGCATCGTTTGACAGTTCGTTATGGATGAAATCCAGCCCGTAGAACGCGTGCTCCTTGTTCTCGATGCGACCAAAGAGGTGCGTGCCGCATTCGGAACAGGCGTGGCGCTGGATGAGTGCCTGTTCGTCCACCACGTTCAGCTTTTCGCCATGCGCGGTGACTGTCACCTTGTCGCGCGACACCACGCCGACGACAGAGAAAATGGCACCGGCCGGTTTCCAGCATTTGGTGCAGCCACACGCATGGTTGAATGCGACCTGCGAGTCGACGCGCACCTCTACCGGATCGTGAGTGCACAGGCAGCGCAGCGTACCGCCGGTGAACTCGCCTGCACCTTTTGTAATGCCGTGATCGACTGAAGGGTGAATGGCTATGGTCATGCTCGTTCTCCTTGAGGAATCTCAATAGTGAATGACGGTCCGGATCGACTTACCTTCATGCATCAGACCGAACGCTTCGTTAATGTTGGCAAGCGACCTCGTGTGAGTGACGAACGGCGCGAGTTGAATCTTGTTGCTCATTGCGTCTTCCACCATGCCCGGCAGTTCGGAGCGGCCTTTGACTCCTCCGAATGCGGTGCCGAGCCAACGGCGGCCGGTGACCAGCTGGAACGGACGTGTGGAAATTTCCTGACCGGCACCTGCAACGCCGATGACGACCGACTGTCCCCAGCCTCGGTGCGCACATTCGAGCGCGGCGCGCATGACGTTGACGTTGCCGATGCATTCGAAGCTATGGTCCACGCCCCAGCCCGTCATTTCCACAATAACCTGCTGGATCGGCTTCTCGTGATCTTTCGGATTGACGCATTCGGTGGCGCCAAAGACTCTCGCGAGGTCGAACTTGCCCGGATTGGTGTCGACTGCGATGATGCGGCCCGCATTGGCGAGTTTTGCGCCCTGGATGACCGCGAGGCCGATGCCGCCGAGGCCAAACACGGCCACCGTATCGCCTTCCTGGACCTTTGCGGTGTTCTTGACTGCACCCAGTCCGGTGGTCACGCCGCAGCCGAGCAGGCAGACTTGTTCGGGATCGGCAAGCGGACTGATCTTTGCCAGTGAGACTTCGGCCACCACGGTGTATTCGCTGAACGTCGAGCAGCCCATGTAGTGGTAAACGGGCTGGCCGTTATAGCTGAAACGGGTGGTGCCGTCGGGCATGACGCCCTTGCCCTGAGTGGCGCGTACAGCAACACACAGATTGGTCTTCCCACTCTGGCAAAAGAGGCACTCGCCGCATTCGGCCGTGTAGAGCGGGATCACATGGTCGCCAGGTTTCACGCTGGTCACGCCTTCGCCTACTTCGACAACGATGCCTGCACCTTCGTGGCCCAGCACTGCGGGAAAAAGGCCTTCGGGATCGTCCCCCGAAAGCGTGAACGCATCGGTGTGACATACCCCGGTGTGAGAGATTTTTACGAGCACCTCACCCTTGCGGGGTGGTTCGACGTCGATCTCTACGATTTCCAGCGGCTTGCCAGGTCCGAACGCAACGGCGGCACGTGATTTCATGACAGTTTTCTCAATGGGTCGAGTAAGACAGGTGACAGGAACATTCCGCCGAATCAGGATCGAACTGCATCGCCAGAGATTGCTAGCCTGTTTCGCCTGACCGCGACTGTTTCACAAGTCCAGGACGAGTCGCGAGCTTTTTGCTCGGGAGCAGCACGGCGTAAACTGGTCGCAAGCGGCCTGTTCTTCGGCGGTAAGAAACATGTCCCGATGTTCGGGGGTACCTTCCAGTACTCGGGTGAGGCACGCGCCGCAGACACCCTGCTCGCAAGACGTGGGCACCTTGATGCCGTTGGCCGAGAGCGCGGAAATCACGGTCTGATCAGCCCCTACACGGATGACCGCCCCAGTGGAGGCGATCTGCACCTCGAAGCTGCCGTCTCCGGCCGTATTGATCGGAGCTGCTGCGAAGTACTCTCGATGCAGATGCTCCTCTGGCCAACCGGACGATCTGGCGGTGTCGAGCACCCACGACATGAAGCCTGTCGGTCCGCATACATAGAGCGCGCCGCTGGAATTGCGCTTGGCGAGCAAGGTAGGAAGATCCAGTTTTCGTGACGGGGGACTATCGTCGTAGTGAATGTGCACACGGTCGGAAAACGGAGCCGAGCGAATGCGATCGACGAATGCAGTGCGCTCCGCAGATCGCGTGCAATAGTGCAGTTCGAATGACCGGTCCTGGCTTGTCAGTTGCTCAGCCATGCACAGCAACGGTGTAATGCCGATGCCTCCGGCAAGCAGCACACTATGATGCGTATTGTCGACAAGAGGAAAATGGTTCTTCGGGGCGCTGACGGTAATGGTTTGCCCAACGTGGAGCGAATGCATAGCCGCGGAGCCGCCCCGTGAATTCGCGTCCAGAAGCACCGCGATCTGGTACCGGTGCGTCTCCGTCGGGTTATTGCACAACGAATATTGACGCACGAGTCCATTGGGCAAGTGAACATCGATGTGCGCGCCTGCGGAGAACCGGGGGAGCGCATCACCGTCCAGCGAACCCAGCTCGAAGCTGCAGATGTCGCGAGCTTCCGTCACCTTGGCGACGATTCGCACTTGACGACGTGTCACTGCATCCATATCAACGCTCCTGATTGTTTGCCCAACCCTCAGCGACCGATGGGTTGGTGTTCTTGAAAAATGTGCGCTGGTTCGGGTTCCAGCGATACCTGCCTGTCATCACTCACACGCCACCTTTGTCCTCCGGACAGAGCGAATTTGCGTGTCCGAATTTTGTCGCGACAAATAGTGGGGGTCCCGAAAAATAATAGAAACGACCCGTATCGAATTGTAATGATGCCGCCGGGCAAAGGCATCGGGATTTACCCTTTGCCGTGGGGCACCGAATGGTCTATGTGACATATGACTGCCGATGGACCAGGGCAGGCATGTTGCTCACAGCCACGGGGGTTTCGCGAGGTCAAGGCCATTTAGGATCCGTCGGTCGGAATGATTCGAGGACGTCGCGAATACCGCTGAACTTGAGCGCGCGATCGATATCACACTTGCCCGGGGAAAATCGTTGGGCTAAAGTGAAACGAGACGAATCGTTTCGGTAGTTGATTCGTTTCACCTGATGACCACGGCCCTTTCAAGGATCGATCGTTGCCCGGCGGCGCAGCATCGCTCAGTTCCGACACCGATTTGTCGGTTCGATGTTCGCGAGGGGAGTGACGGTGATGGGGGGGGCGTGTCGCCGACGGCCGAATGATCAAATGGCCGGTTCGGGTGGAGCGGTCGCTATAGATGAATTGTCGAGGAAAAGCGGATCGCGCCATAGCGATGACGTAGGCGAGCTAAGCCAGCATGCGGTTGTCTTGGCTGATGTCTTGCGCCGCGGCACCATCAGAAAAAATTCTTTCAACAAGGAGTGAGACATCGTGGCAACCATGAATGTTGCGGAAAGCATCACCGAAACGCGTAACTACCCCTACAACTGCTGGTGGGTTGCTGCATTCGGGAGTGAAGTAGGGCGCTCGCTGCTGGGGCGCTGGTTGCTCGATACGCCTGTGGTGCTTTTCCGGCGGGAGGACGGCAAGGTTGCGGCGCTTGAAGATCGCTGCCCTCATCGCCAGGCACCATTGTCGCTTGGTCGCCTTCATGGCGACACTGTGGAATGCGGCTATCACGGATTCTGTTTTGATTCCACGGGGAGCTGTGTGCGCGTACCGTCTGCAGACGCTGCCCCCACGTTTTCTGCGCGACACTATCCGGTGAAGGAGGTAGGCCCTTTTGTATGGATTTATCTCGGTGATCCGTCGATGGTCGATTCGGTGCCCCCGCCGCCGGAGCTGAACTGGTTGTCCGACTCATCCTTTGCCACTCGATCGGGCGGGATGGAGATCGCGGCAAACTACATGCTTCTCAAAGAAAACGTTCTGGATTTGACGCACTTCGGATATGTCCATGCGTCGACATTTCAGATCGAGGACTGGACCAATCCGCCTGAGGTAAGCGGCGACGGTGAAACCGTCGGATATTGCCAACGTTTCTTGAACAAACCTCTCGCTCCCGGCTACGCAATGTCCCTAGGCGTTCCGCCCGGTACGCCATGGCACCGTGAGCACCGCGGATCGTTCCTTTCACCCGCGCTGCAGGAAGGATGCGTGGACTTCCAGGACCCCTCCAATCCGGAACGCGCGCCGTCCTGCTTCCGCGTTGCACATGCTACGACACCGATTGATCAGACCCACATGCTGTACTTCTGGGTCGTCGGTCGGGACTTTGCCACCGCACCAGAGGCAATGGAGCATCTGGTCGGCGCGATTCGAAAAGGGTTCGACGAAGACCGCGTCGTGCTCGAAGCGATCCAGGCTCAGGCAAGCCGTAGCCCGCGGCGCGTAAGCGCCGGCGAGCGTAGCGTGAAAGCCGACGCAGCTGGCATCCAGGCACGCCGCATCGTTGCTCGCTGGATGGATCGCGAAGCATAGGAGTTACATCGGCAGAGTTGAATCTGATGGAATACAAATACGAGGAAAACCGCCGTCATCAGCAATACGTCCTGACGGAACAAGGAGACAACCACGTGAAGTATCTGCTCAACACATGGTACATGGCTGGCTGGGGTAGTGAGCTTGTGCAGGGTGAGTTATTGACGAGAAAGCTTCTCGATCAACAGATCGTGATGTTCCGTGATTCCGACAATCTGGCTCACGCACTACAGGACCGCTGTCCGCATCGGTTTGCGCCCTTATCCTGCGGGCGACTTTTGGCGGAAAAGGGTGTTGTGCAATGCGGGTATCACGGGCTGCAGTTTGATGGTTCTGGGAAGTGCGTCACGAATCCGCATGGAGACGGAAAAATCCCGGCTGCGGCTCAGGTGCGTTCGTATCCGCTGGTTGAGCGGTTCAGCGTGATGTGGATCTGGATGGGGGAACCAGAACGTGCCGATCCATCGACTATTCCGGACTTTGCTTGCATGGATCCCCAGAACTGGTACGTTGGCAAAGGTTACTTGCGTCCCCGTGCCAATTACCTGCTCGAAGTCGAGAATATTTTGGATCTTTCGCATATCGAGTTTCTTCATCCCGGACTTTTGGGCAGCGAATCGGTAAGGCGCGCTCGTACGGAGGTACGTCAAGATGGAAACCATGTCTGGTCGCTTCGTTTGATGGAAAACGAGGTTCTGCCCGATGCAGCCTGCGAGCAATTCGGCGTGCCACTCGGGATGCGCGTAGATCGCTGGCTCGATGTCCGTTGGGATGCGCCGTCCAATCTTCTCCTGCTCGGGGGCGCGACGCCAACTGGGTGTCCGCGCAGTGAGGCGGTAGGGATTTCGTTCACCAACCCTCATCTATTTACGCCTGAAACAAAGGATACTTCGCACTACTGGTTCTCAATGTGTCTTCCAAAATCGAACGGCCCTCAGGCCGAAGAGGTTGCCGAAAGGATCGTAGAAACATTCGCCAGCACTTTTGATCGGGAAGATACCCCGATGCTTGAGAGGCAGCAGGAGTCAATCGGAGAACGGGACTTCTGGTCCCTCAAGCCGGTATTGCTGCCGGGGGACGCGGCCGGCGTGCGTGTCAGAAGGACGCTGGATGGTCTGATTCGATCCGAGCAGGTGATGAGCGAGGTAAAGGAAACAGTCTGACATTTGCATAAATTAAATAGAAGTACGAAATAAAAAATTGTTTGATTGATGCTATGCGCACACTGACGATCACGCAGTGTGCGCCGTTTTCTCGCAGCGCGAGGACAAATGAAGTAACGGATGGCGTCGTCACTCTCGATAGAGAGACTTCAAGTTGACCATCTAGGAAGCGGATCGCGAAGTCAGGATTCATTTGGTCGGATGACGAGCGCGCCGGAATTCGGTCAGGTCAATGAAGGGCGCGCTCTCACGAGATGTGGGGAGCTGATCCGTTCGGTTGTCCATTGACAGGAGGTAGAAAGTATTGAATCTGATCGAAGAGCATGCCTGCTACGGCGGTGTGCAACGCATCTACAGACACGACTCGGCAACCATTGGCCTGCCGATGCGCTTTTCAGTATATTTGCCGCCCCAGGCGCGTATGCGGAAGGTTCCGGGACTATTCTTTCTCGCGGGTCTGACCTGCACCGAAGAGACGTTTCCAATCAAGGCGGGGGCACAGCGTTTCGCTGCGCTTCATGGTATTGCGCTGATCTCACCGGACACAAGTCCACGCGACGCGGGCGTACCCGGAGAGGATGATGTGTGGGATTTCGGTGTCGGCGCCGGCTTCTATGTCGATGCCATGCGCGAGCCTTGGTCGAAACACTGGCGCATGTATTCGTATGTGCGAGACGAACTGCGCGCAATAGTTATGAATCATCTGCCCGTTGACGGCGGGCGCCTCGGCATCTTCGGTCACTCGATGGGCGGACACGGGGCATTGGTTCTTGCTCTTCGCAATCCACAGATTTTCCGCTCTGTGTCCGCGTTCGCGCCGATTGCGGCGCCGATGCGTTGTCCGTGGGGCGAGAAGGCTTTTAGTGGTTATCTTGGCAACGATCGCGAAGCGTGGAAGCAGTACGACGCAAGCGAGCTGATAGGACACGTCGCGAATCGGTTCGACGATGGGATTCTAATCGATCAGGGGCTCGGGGATCAGTTCTTGCCGAACCAGCTCAACCCCGAGGTGTTCGAGGCAGGATGCAGGGCGGCGGGCCAGATGCTCATGATGCGTCGGCACGTGGACTATGACCACGGTTACTTCTTCATCCAGAGCTTTATCGGAGATCACATCGAACACCACGCTCGCATCCTTCTGTCATTTGACAGAAGTAATCGTGATGGAGATCGTATCAAATAAGCAGTCTGTCGTTTCGGTGATATAGAGGGAAATGGTTCGTTGAATCTTGTCATGGATTTTTATGAGAGGCTGTATATGAATTTTATGTAATTTAATTTGCATTCCATATTAACTGAAAAACACAAAAGACAATCATAGGAGACGATTATGTATCGGAGGTGCTTTATCGGATCGGCGATCGGTGTGACGTCGAGCCTGTTGTTTTCGGTAGCGGCTCACGCGCAAAGCAGCGTCACATTGTATGGCATCGTGGATGCTGGTGTCCTCTACTTGAGTAAGACGCAGAATCTCGCCACGGGAGGGAATAGCGGCAAGTTTGTCGGTTTGCAAAATGCCGGAATTGCTCCATCGATGTTCGGGTTGAGAGGCACGGAGGACCTTGGAGGAGGGTTGAAGGCCGAATTCAATCTCGAAAGCGGCATTGATCTCACCAATGGTGGATTCAACAACTCGAATGGTAATCTCTTTGGTCGTGAAGCATGGGTCGGATTGAAGGGGGGATTCGGGGAGGTGAAGGCGGGGCTTCAATTTTCACCCTTCTTCCTGTCAGTATGGAATCTTGATCCCCGTTTTTTCTCAGAATTCGGCAGTATCTTGGCGATATACGGAAACACCATTGGTGCGACGGGATCGTTTAATCCGAACGCAATTTCGTACACTTCTCCCGTGCTCGCGGGACTGCAGGCGAGTGCGATGTTTTCATTCGGTGGTGTGCCGGGGAATTTTCAGTCCGGCCGTCAATACTCGGCTAGTCTCAAGTACGAATGGAATGACCTGACGCTCAATGCTGCCTACTACGACGGTAACGCAGGGGGGACGGTAAGCACCCTTCCTCCGACGAATGTTCCATTTGAGGGGCGCTTCCTCGGCGCGGCCTACAAGTTCGGTCGGGTGACAGCGAAGGCGTCGTTCATGAGTTTGAGAGTGAGCGGCGGGCCGAGCAACAATACCTACGGTGGCGGTCTCAATTTTCAAGCGTTGCCACAACTGGACTTGAACGGTGGTATCTGGTACGTCAGCAATCGCAATGACACGTCGAGCCACTCGCTGATGGGCGCATTGGGGGCCACGTATTTCATGTCGAAGGCGACCTCGCTGTACGCACAAGTCGGCGTCGTCAACAATCACGGCAAGGCGAATCTTGGCTTGACCCCCGCAGTCGGGGCGACTTCGCTCTTTGCGCCAACCGGGACCACAACGGGGGTCGCTATCGGGATGATGCATATGTTCTGATCTCGTATGCCCATGGCCAGTCGTTCTTTGCTTAGGGTTGGCTGGTCATGGGGAGACGTGAAGTGGATCACGGGCCGTCATAGATCTCTGGGTAGCGGTCGAACGTCTGCTTGATGAGGCGACGTAGCCACATGTTGGCCGAATCGTCGTGGAAACGCGGATGCCAATGCTGGCGTAGCGCGAATGGCGGCAACGGCACGGGGGGAGGGACGATCCGCACCGTGCCGAGCTTCGCAAAGACGTTCGCAAGCTCCAGCGGTACAGTCGCGATCAGGTCCGGCTGCGCGTTGATCAGGTGCGGTACGACCAGAAAGTGGGGCGTTGTCAGAAAGACATTCCGCTTGATCCCCCATTCCTCGAACGCACTATCGTAAGCGGCGCTTGCGCGGCCCGTCAGCGAAACGACGATCTGCGGTGCGCGCTCGAACTGCGCGCGGCTGATCGTTCTGCCGATGGCCTTGTTGTGCACGCTGACCATCGTGACGAACGTGTGCAGAAACAGTTGCTGCTGGTACAGGCCGTCAGGCGCGGCGTGCACGGAGCCGAGCGCTAGATCGGCGTCGCCTGCGGCAAGCGTGGTCTCGATGTCCTCTAGCGGCACCTGCACCGAACGTACCGAACAGTAGGGTGCGACTTCCCGCAGGCGCCGCACAAGAGGCGGCAGGAAGACGAGTTCCCCCATGTCCGTCATGCATATCACGAACATGCGTCGTGCCGTCGCGGGATCGAAGCTCGTCTGGGAAAGAACCCGCTCCCTCAATGCCGTCATCAGCTCCGTGATCGTCGCGCCCAGTTGCGTGGCCTTTTGCGTGGGCTCCATGCCCGCAGGCGTCTTGACGAACAGCGGATCTTCGAAAAACGTCCTCAGACGATTGAGTGCATGACTCATGGCGCCCTGGGAGAGACCGACTTCCGCCGCCGCGCGCGTGACACTTCGCTCGCGAAGCATCGCATCGAACAGCACCAGCAAATTCAGGTCGAGATCACGTATATGTGCGGCATGCATAGATTGAATTAATCCCATTAGATTGCTGCATCACGGATCCGATTCTATCGTTATGGCGCGACGTGCAAAAGCATGTCCTACGACAAACAGGAGACGAGCGATGTTCATCCGAAATACATGGTACGTGGCCGCGTGGTCACACGAGGTGGAGGGCGACAAGCTGTTTTCCCGCACCATCATCAATACGCCAGTGATGCTCTACCGCAAGGAGTCCGGCGAGGTGATCGCACTCGCGGACCGCTGCTGTCATCGTGGTGCGCCGCTGTCGCACGGCCAACGCGAAGGCGACTGCGTACGGTGCATGTATCACGGACTGAAATTCGACAGTCAGGGCACATGTGTCGAGGCGCCGGCACAGGAGCGAATCCCGCCGCACGCGAAGGTGAGGCAGTTCCCGGTGGTGGAGCAGCACCGCTGGATCTGGATCTGGATGGGCGAGCCCGAGCTGGCCGATCCGTCGACTATTCCCGACACCCATTGGGTCGACGATCCGCAGTGGCGTTCGCTGCCCGGCTACATCCATTACGACGTCAACTATCTGCTGATCTGCGATAATCTGCTGGACTTTTCGCATCTGCCCTATGTCCATCCCACGACGCTGGGCGGCGGAGAAGATTACGCGACGGTGCGACCGAAAGTGGAGCGGATTAAGGATGGAGTACGCATTACGCGGTGGACGCTGAACACCGAGCCGCCGCCGTTCGTGAAAGCGGTGCGTGACTGGCCGGGCAAGGTCGATCGCTGGAACATCTATGACTTCACGATTCCCGCGATCCTGCGCATGGATTCGGGCATGGCGCCGGTGGGGACCGGTGCGCCGGAGGGAACCCGTGTGGACGCGGCGGAATTCCACGGTTGCCAGGCGCTGACGCCGGAGACGGCGGGTTCGACACACTACTTCTTCGCGCATCCCCACAATTTCTCGCTTGACAAGCCAGAGGTGACGCGCTCGATCCATCAGTCGGTGGTGGATGCATTCGATGAGGATCGCGAAATGATCAGTGCGCAACACCGCAATCTTGCGCTCGATCCCGGCTTCGAGATGATGCCCTTTGGCATCGATGCCGCACTGTCGCAGTTCCGCTGGGCCGTGAACCAGCGACTCGAAGAAGAGCGCTTGGCCGCTGTGCAAAAGAGCGGGACGACGGCGTAGTGGGTCGAGTACGGTGGCCTCGTCGAGTGATCGTGCCGGAGCCACCGGAAACGGCAGGCCGGCTCCGGGAAGTACGCCATCCCGGCGGAGCGATTTCCATCGCGATGGGCAAGTCATGCCACCGGTCGAAGCGAGCACTAGCGCAAGCCGAACAGCCTGGTTCTCACCGAGCGAAGATGTTCGCGCATCAATTGTTCCGCGCGCGTCGGATTGTGCGTCCGGATCGCGTCGACGAGCTGCCGATGCTCGTCGTCGGTATCGTGTCGAGGGCCCGTCTGCGAAGAGAAGACCTCTTCCATGCGTGCATCCAGATTGAGGTGCACCTGCACCCGCATCGTGTCATACAGCATCAGCAGCAGCGCGTTATGCGTCGATTGCGCGATGAGCCTGTGCAGGTGCTCGTCCAGACGTTTCCACGGCATGAACGGCGTAGTTTCCGCCATGTCGGCTAGGCACTGCGTCATCGCGGCGACGTCGGTGGCTGTGGCGTGTACTGCCGCCTGCGCGGCGAGCTGGGGCTCCAGCACCAGTCGCGCATCCATGATGTCGTCGACGCTGATGGATGAAGACCAGGTCTCGTCGTCGGGCTTGACCTGCTTCGGGCCGACGAACGTGCCCTTGCCGACATGTCGCCAGATGACACCCTCGTCCTCGAGCCTTTTCAGCACCGTGCGCAGCCTTCCGCGCGAAACGCCCAATGCTTCGCTGAGCTTCGGTTCCGGGGGCAGGCGCAGGTCGCCGCTCGTAGCGACATGGCCCTCGATGTACTCGCGCAGCCGCAGCACATCGTCATCGATCAAGTTCGTTTGTACAGACATATTCTCGGCCTCCCGCGCGGAGAGGCTCTTTGGTCCACTGATGGCTATCGAGTTGTGCATATACCGCAGCCCCGTTCCTGCGAATCGGCAGGAGATGGAGCGAGGTCCATGTCAGAAGATTGATGTGTGATTGAACTCATCAATCGACGGCACATTATGCCTGATTGGCCTTCCGGCCGCTATTGAACCCTAGGGTATACGCGAAAAACACGAATCAAGATACATAATGATGCGTCGTAATCATTGCATTGATGCTCACTCGCGGTTAGCATGACGTCAAGATGAATAGCCATGAATAGCCCGGTGTGACTGGGTTGGAGACGCCGCATGTTGAACTTCCTGCTGCCGTTGCTGCGCAACGCCGCCGCCGTCGTCGAGCCGGACTCGGTGGCGCGCCCGGCATGGTCATTCGAGGCCGCGCATACCCACATCGGCTTCTCGGTTCGCCATCTCGGGCTCACGCGTACGCCGGGGATATTCAGGCGCTTCGATGCGCAACTGGCGTTCGACGACGAGTGCATCGAGGCATCGCGGGTGTCGTTCGAAATCGATGCAGCGTCCATCGACACGGCTTTCGACCTGCGCGACGAACACTTGCGCGGTACTGACTGGCTGCACGTTCACGCACATCCGAAGATCGTCTTCGTCTCCCGTTCGGTGCGACTGTTCGACGGCCGCCAGTACGCGATCGACGGCGACCTCACGATCCGTGGCATCACGCTGCCGGCCTTGTTCGACGCGACGCTGATCGATCGCGCGGTGAATCCGTGGACGCGTCATCCCGTGGTCGGATTCGAAGCGACGGCGAACATCAGTCGCAGCGCTTACGGCATGGACGCGATACCGCACGCGCTGTCGGACAACGTGCGCCTGAAGATCGCGACTGAAATCACACGGGAGCCGTGATCCACGTGCCGCCGGACGCTCCCATGAAATGTAGCGACTCCGCGGCCCGGTACCCGTCTATCGCTCTCGAGCCTGTCGCGCATCGATCATCTGCCGCGCGGCTGGCCGAGCCCTTCAAGCCAACTTCCGGTTCTGCATATGACTATTTCTTCGTTTGCACCCGTGTTCGTGTCCAGCGAGGCGGCCCGCTCCGTTTTCGTCTGGAAGGACGCGATCCATGCCCTTCAGGCGGCCTACGCCCAATCCATTCCGCCCCGGAGCACGCCGCCGCGGACGGTCGCAGTCGCCGGCAAGACGTGGCTGCGCACGCTGCCGGCCGTTCCCGTGGGGAGCCGCTACTACGGGGCCAAGGTCATGGGGATGGCGATGGGTTCCGCTTCGCCCGGTGTCGAATACGTGATCGTGCTGTTCGACAAGGAAACGAGCCGCATCGCGGCGTTCGTCGACGGCAACCTCGTCACGGGTTTTCGCACGGCAGCCACTTCCGCAGCGGCGCTCGACCGGCTTGCGCCTGCGAAAGCCGCACGTCTGGCTGTACTCGGCAGTGGCCTCGAAGCGTCGATGCACACCCGCGCGATTGCCGCGGTGCGGGACCTGACCGAGGTCGTCGTGTTCAGTCCGACACCCGAACGCAGGGCGGCATTCGCGCAAGCCGTGACGCGTGACCTGGGCGTGCCCGCGCGTGGCGTGGCATCCGCGCAGGAAGCGGTCGAGGCCGCGGATCTCGTGCTGGCAGCAGCCCGTTCGCGCGATGAGCAGCCGATCCTGTTCGGCGACTGGTTGCAGCCTGGCGCGACCGTCGTCTCCATCGGCTCCACGATTCCCGAGCAGCGCGAGATCGACGTGTCGGTCGTCGCGCGCAGCGACATCATTGTGTGCGACATGCTGGAAGAAGTGCTGGAGGAGACCGGCGACATGCTCGCTGCGCACAAAGGGGGCGTCGCGTTTCACGATAAGTCGTTCAGTCTCGGGGATCTGCTCGCGGGCGCGCTCGACGACCGTCTGAAAGATGCACGGACCCGAATGTACAAATCGGTCGGAGGCGGCCTGCAGGACATCGTGGTTGCCGGGCTGATCCTCGACAAGGCGATCGAGGCCGGACTCGCCACGACGTTGCCGATCGAATTCGAAACCAAGCGCTAGGCGCGCGCGTCGACGCGACACCCAATATCCCCGCAGACTACAAGGAGCACTGCATGGCCCGCTACACCAAAAAAGAAGCACGTGAATGGGCGCGTGAGCATCTCGTTGGCGTTGCCAGCGTGACCCTTCCGACGATGACGTCGGACTTCAAGCGCATCAACGAAAAGGCTGTACGCCACGATGTCGAGCTGGCCATCCAGCACGGATTTGTCGGCTCGCTGTCGTGTTCGGAGGTCGCCATCACGTTGGAACAGTACGGTGAGTTCTGCGACATCATGGCCGACCAGGCGTCAGGCCGGCTAGTGGTCGTCCATCACGCGGTATTCAATACGCTCGAGGACAACATCGAGGCAATTCGTCGTGTCGAGGCAGCGGGCGCCGACCTGGTGTTGCTGGGCTACCCGCCGTACTTCTATCCGAAATCGTACGACGAAGTATTCGAATACACGCGGAAGATCTGCGAGGCAACCAACCTCGGCGTGATCATTTTTCCGCTGCCTGCGTGGGGCTTCTCGCGTCTGCATCCGGCCGACATCCCGGTGCCCGTGCTGCGCCGTATGGTGGACGAAATCCCCAACGTCGTCGCGATCAAGGCCGAAGGCGGGTATCCAAACTTCATGTCCGCCATCGAGGTACATCGCGAGTTCCACAAAGAGGTGGTGATCTCCTCGCCGCTCGAGCACGAGTTCGTGCCGCTTGCCCAGGTGATGGACATCCCGTTCTGCGGCACGAACTACACGGCCTATTACGGACCCGTCATGCCGAAGATCTTCAAGCTTATCCAGGCGGGGGAATTCGACGAGGCCACCCAACTCTGGTACAAGATCGATCCCGCGCGTAAGGCGTTCGCCAGCCTGCCGATGGCGCCGAATGGCCTGCTCAACCGTATGGCGTGGAAATACCAAGGGTGGCTGCAAGGATACAACGGCGGGCCGTTGCCGCACCCGACGCAGCGCATCTACCAGCGAGATATGGCATCGCTGCGCAAGGGCCAGGAAGTGGCCGGCCTGAACCCGACGAGCGATCCGGACGAAGCTTTCTTCGTCGGCCGCAACCCTGCCTGAAGGAGGCTTCATGAACGAACCTGTCAAGCTTCCGCTGAAAGACGCCGGCCTGTTGCGCCAGGCGATGCTGATCGATGGCGAATGGGTGCAGGCCGACAGTGGCCAGACCCTGGAGGTGCGCAATCCTGCGACCGGCGAACTGGTCGCATACGTTCCCAATGGCGGCGCGGCCGAGACACGTCGAGCCATTGCCGCGGCCGAACGGGCGACGCAGGGCTGGCGCAAGACGCTCGCGAAGGATCGCGCGAAGGTGTTGCGTACCTTGTATGACCTGATGCTGGCCAACGTCGACGACCTGGCGCTCATCATGACAGCCGAGCAGGGCAAGCCGCTGGTCGAGTCGCGCGGTGAGATCCTGTACGCCGCGGGCTTCATCGAGTGGTTCTCGGAAGAAGCGAAGCGCGTCTACGGCGACATCATTCCGCAGAACGTCGACGGCCGGCGGATTCTGGCACAGAAGGCCCCGATCGGCGTTTTCGCGGCGATCACGCCGTGGAATTTTCCGTCGGCCATGATCACGCGCAAGGCGGGCCCGGGGTGGGCCGTCGGCTGCGCCGGCGTGATCAAGCCGGCCAGCCAGACGCCGCTTTCCGCGCTGGCGCTGGCGGTGCTGGCGGAGCGCGCCGGCTTGCCGTCGGGCGTGTGCAATGTCGTCACCGGGTCGGCTCGCGCAATTGGCGGCGAACTGACGTCGAACCCGGTGATCCGCAAGGTTTCGTTCACGGGCTCGACCGAGGTCGGGGCGCAACTGCTGGCCCAATGCGCGCCGACCATCAAGAAGACGAGCATGGAGCTCGGCGGCAACGCACCGCTGATCGTCTTCGACGATGCCGACCTCGATGCCGCGGTGAAGGGCGCCCTTGCCGCAAAGTATCGCAATGCCGGTCAGGCTTGTGTCGCGGCGAACCGGATCCTGGTGCAATCCGGCGTGTACGATGTTTTCGCCGCGAAGCTCGCCGCGGCTTCTGTCGAACTGAAGGTTGGCAACGGCATGGAGGCGGGCGTGGTTCAAGGGCCGCTCATCAATGAGGACGCCGTCCGGAAGGTCGAAGAGCATATCTGCGATGCGCTGTCGAAGGGGGCTCGCGTGCTGGCGGGCGGTAAGCGTCACGCGCTGGGCGGATTCTTCTTCGAGCCGACCGTGCTGGCCGACGTGCCGACTAACGCGTTGATCTTCCATGATGAGACCTTCGGCCCGATCGCGCCGCTGTTCCGGTTCGAAACGGAAGAAGAAGCGATCGCGCTCGCAAACGACACGCCGTTCGGCCTGGCCTCGTACGTGTTCGCGCGCGATGTGGGCCGAATCTTCCGCGTAGTCGATCAGCTCGAATTCGGCATGGTCGGTGTCAATGAAGGGCTGATCTCGACCGAAGTGGCGCCGTTCGGCGGCGTCAAAGCGTCCGGGCTGGGGCGAGAGGGGTCGAAGTATGGGGTCGACGACTACCTCGAGATCAAGTACGTGGCCCTGGGCGGCCTTTGAGTGACGCGTTCGGTGCTGGCTTGGCGTCGGCGTCGATTGTGCGCTAGGAGTTGACCATCCGGGCAAGAAACGGGGCGGCCGTCGCCGAGCGACGGTCGCCCCGTTCCATTACGACCGGTTTTCGTCGCGGGCGCGAATTAAGGTACGAGCTGTCTTATAATTGGGCGATACCGTTCGCGGCACACGTCAACACGGGACGCCAATGAAGACCAATACCCAGCTTTCCGTTCCCGCACCAACTGTCGAGCGCGGTGTGGGCAGGCCACGCAGCGAGGAAACCCGCACGCAGATTCTCGCGGCGACGGTCCGTCTGCTCCAGAACAACACCATTCAGTCGATTTCCATTGAATCGATCGCCAGGGAGGCTGGCGTCGGAAAGGCGACCATCTACCGCTGGTGGGACTCCAAGGCGCTGGTCGTGATCGATGCATTCATGGAGCATCACATCGTCAAGACCCCGATGCCGCATGACCTGCCACCCGGTGAAGCGATCGCCGCGCATCTGATGTCGCTGATTCGCGAGTATTCGGGATGGTCCGGCCGGATCGTCGCGCAGATCATCGCCGAAGGGCAGGCCGATCCCGCCGTGCTGCGCGAATTCCGCGAGCGGTTCCACTATGGGCGGCGAGCGCTCGTGAGGGAAATGCTCGAGGCATGGCGCAGTTCGTCGCGCATTCCGGCGCCGCCCAATATCGAGACCCTCGCCGAGTTGTTGTATGCGCCGGTCTACATGCGTCTGCTGGTTGGCAACGGCCCGCTCGACGAGCATTTCGCGCGCGAGCACATCAGCTATGTCTACACGTTGCTGGGCGCCGAAGTGCCGGAAATGCTCAATCCCGGCACGCGTCAGAAGAAGCAAAAGCCTGCGGCAAAAAGAGCGCCGGCCAGCACACGTTGACGGTAAGAAAAAGCGCGTCGACGAGTCGCGCATGATTGTGACAGACGGAGCCGTCGATTCGCAGGAAGGGCCGCGAAGGCACAAGGCCGGTGGCTTCGCCTCTCACGGGTTTATGCATGCGCTCCGGACGATTTTTCCCAGCGGTTTATCCGGACTGCTGAAGGAGGCGCGGGCGGCCGATTGAACCCGCGGCCGCCGCTTGTCCTCGGCGCTTCAGATATTTGCGCATTTCGATCGACGCACGGTCGCTTGCAACCGAAATCTCGAAGAACGGGGCGGCGGCGTTGCGAAGCGTGTCCTCGAGCAGTTCGAGCGCCTGCATGTCTTCCCTGAATGCGGTGAAGAGCCGCTCATGCATGCGTTGCGTCATTGCCGCGTCGTCGAGCCCGAAGTCCCGACAGTGGACGATGAAGTAGTGTGTCGATGCGTGGCTTTCCGGCGTGGGCAAGTGCAGCGTCCTGATCGTGAAAAGCGTCCGCTCCGCGGCAGGCAGGGTGCTTTCGTAGAACGTGACCTGCACCTCGTGCAGACCCGGCGATACGAATGTCGAAGTCGCGATGCGCGCTGCCGTGGAACTGGAGATTCCGGTCGGTTCTGCCCAGACCGGCGGCAATGTTGTCGGAACGACATGACGTCTGACCGCGTAGCGGCCTTCGTCGACAGACGCCTCGAACGGCGCCTTGGCGTAGTCCGGCGTTCCGAAGCTCTTCGCATGTACGTAGGTGAGATGCGTCAGATCGAGGAGATTCTCGTGCAGGCTCACATAGTTGCCGTTCAGGCGCAGATAGCCCTCCGACAGTGCCCATCGGGAAAGATCGAGCGATCCCTCGCTCGGCGGCTCGGTTCGCGGTTCGGCGCTCGGGTCCATGTAGATCCAGACCAACGGGCCGATTTCCCGTACCGGATAGCGATGTACGCCAAGCCCGCGAGGGCAGCGTTCCTGTGACGGCACCTCGACGAGGTCACCCTTTGCGTCGTAGCGAAAGCCGTGGTATCCGCAGATGACCGTATCGTCATCGAGGGTGCCCGCGGACAGCGGATACGAGCGATGGACGCAACGGTCGTCGAGTGCGACGACCTGTCCTTCCAGCGTCCGGTAGAGGACGACCTGCTTGCCCAGCAGCGTGCGGGGCAGCAGTGCCCGGCCGATTTCCGAAGATTGTGCGGCCACGTACCACTCATCGAACACGAATGGCGTATCGCGGTCCGCCATATTGCCGGCGCTCGCTTGAGCGGCAGAAATCACTGCTTCGGTGGGTCTTGTCATCGTCTTTCCCTCATCGTGCGAAACGTGGCGTAAGAAAAAGGTGGCGCGATTCGCATCCGTTGGCAGATTCCTGTTACCGCGGCGCCGCGGTAGCGGGAGCGAGCGCTGGTTCGGTTCGGCGGTTCGCTTGCCAGAAGCAGAGTGTGCTGATGCCTGCGGCGACGACGATGGTCCACCCGATGCTGCCGTATCCGAAATGGTCCGCCACGGTGCCGCCGAGAATCGGGCCGATGGCCGATCCCGTCATGGCCATGACGGGGGTGGCGGCGACGGCTCTCGTCGACGGGTCGTTTCGCGCAAGGAACGCGAAGATGAACGTATGCGTGAAGATCATCACGGTGGGGAAGATCACACCGGCAAACGCGTAAGCGCCAAACAAGGTCGACCGGGCGAGCGTGAAGCCTAGGACGGCTTGCAGCACCGGACCGGCGATCATTACGGCGCGGCTCGACACCTTGCGCTCGAGCAGCGCGGCGAGCAACCCGGGCAACATGTTCACGAGGCCGATACCGAGCAGCACGTTCATGATCTGGCCGGTGCCGAAGCCGTGCGCGAGACCGATCGGCTCGAGGAAGCTCAGCATCATCGAGTGACTGACGGTGAGCAGGCTGGTCCCCACCATCGCAAACCATACGCGTCGGGACAGCTTAGGAAGCGCGCGCGGCGCGCTGTCGGGCGAGGCTGCTGCCCGGCGCTCCGGAAAACCAGCGAGCGCGGCAAGCGCGGCCGTGAGCATGATGGCGCCGAGAACGACGAACGCCACTTGCCCCCCGAACGCCGCGATCGCGTGCGGCACCGCGCCGAGGAATCCCAGCGACAGCAGGCTGAGCACGGTGAAGCCGGTCGCGATCAGGCGGTGCGGATTGGGGCTCGCGCCAATCGCGGAATGGGTGAGCGACAGGCCGCAGCCAACCGCAAGACCACCGGCGACATGCAGTGCCAGAAGCGTCGCATAGTCCCGCGTCAGTGCCATCGCGAAGAATGCGGCCGCTGTGACGGCGAAGCCGGCGGGCACGGCGATCGTGCCGCGGACGCGGTCGATTCGCGGCGCGATCGACAGGCTGCTTGCGACCACCGCGCCGAGGAAGGCGGTGGCGAGTGCGCCGGCCCGTTGCGGATCGAGTCCGTCATGTCGGATCAGGACGATCCCTACCCACACCGGTAATGCAACGACATCGATCATGCCGGCACAGTGGCCTAGCACAAGCGATATCCGGCTTTTCAACCCGTCAATGGATCTGCTCATCATGTCTCCGGAGGGGCGGCCCCCTTAGTTTATATACGAAACGGAGTGTTTCGTTTGTGATATGGTAACCGTGATGCCGTTCGACGATATTGGGTCAAACCCGTGGCGTGGTTCGGCGGTTGGCTGCTGAAACATGAGTAGAAGATGCAGGACATTCGTCATGTATTCGGGGCTCGTATTGATCGTAAGATCAGGAATCAGTGCCCACTGGTATCGCGATAATTCAGATACGGTGTGTATTACAATTTGTGTTGCCGGCGATGTTATCCGCTGCAGGGTAGCTTCGCGACGTGGCGTGACGAGCGCCGTTCACCATTCAATCGTCTAGCTGATGAAAACAGATATCCAAGGTGCCGCCGCGGTGGTACTTCCTCGAGGGGTCGGCCGACCCCGCAGTGAGGGCACGCGCATGCAGATTCTCGCGGCAACCGCTCGCCTGCTCGAGACCCGTACGGTCCAGTCGATTTCGATCGAGGCCATCGCCAGGGAGGCGGGTGTCGGAAAGGCGACGATCTACCGTTGGTGGGACTCCAAGGCGCTCGTGGTGATTGATGCCTTCATGGAGCACCACATAGTCAAGACGCCGATGCCGCGTAACCTGCCTCCTGGCAAGGCGATCGCAACGCATCTGGTGTCGCTGATCCACGAATATGCGGGGTGGTCGGGGCGCATCGTTGCGCAGATCATCGCTGAGGGGCAGGCCGATCCCGCCGTGCTCAGGGTCTTTCGGGAACGGTTCCATTACGGCCGACGCGCGCTTGTCCGCGAAATGCTGGAGGAGTGGCGCATTGCCGAGCGCATCCGTGCGCCTGAGAACGTGGAGATACTGGCCGAACTGCTGTACGCGCCGGTCTATATGCGATTGATGACGGGCGTCGGCGCACTGGATGATCGATTCGCGCAGGAACACATCGACTACACCTATGCGCTCCTCGGCGCAGACGTCCCGAACGTCGCGGAACTGGAGGTCGTCAGGCGCGGTGCGCCTCTGGTCAGGACGGCTGCCGCACGCTGACGCGCGGCAGCCGTTTCGCACCGGCGGGTGTCGGGCGCGAACGACGTCATCGCCTAGAAGTTCACCTGATCGGCGCCTTTCAGATCGAGAATCCGGCGTGCCTCGTCCGGAGAGGCGATCTCGATTCCCAGTTCCTCGAGAATCCGGCGGATTTTTCGGACCTGGTCCGCGTTGCTTTGTGCGAGCTGACCGCGGCCGATGTAAAGGCTGTCCTCCAGGCCGACGCGAACGTTGCCACCCATCAGGCTTGCCATCGTTGCAAGCGGCATCTGGTGTTTGCCCGCCGCGAGCACCGACCAATGATAGTCATTGCCAAACAGTCGGTCGGCCGTTCGCTTCTGGTGGAGCAGGTCTTCGACGTGCGCACCCATCGCGCCACGCAGCCCGAATACGGTCTGCACGAATAGCGGCGGCTTGACGAGCCCCTTTTCTAGGAAATACTGAAGCGTGTACAGGTGGCTGACGTCGTAGCATTCGAATTCGAAGCGCGTACCGCCGAGCCTGCCGACGTTTTCCAGGATCCATTCGATGTCGTCGTAGGTATTGCGGAAGATCAGCCCCCGAGTGCCCTTCAGGAACGGCACTTCCCAATCATGCTTCCAGTCCCGCTGTCGCTCGGCCATCTCGGCCAGCACCAGATTGATGGACCCCATGTTGAGCGAGCACATTTCGGGCTTCAGGGCCCGACCCGCCGCTGCGCGATCCTCGATCGACATGTGCGGACCGCCGCCGCCCGTCGAGATGTTGATGATCGCGTCGGTCGCCGATTTGATCGGGCTCACGAAACGCCTGAAGATCTCCGGGTCGCCGGTGGGGCGGCCATCCTCGGGATTGCGCGCATGAAGATGAACGATGGCGGCGCCGGCTTCAACGGCTGCGATCGACTCGGCCGCGATCTGCTCTGGCGTAACGGGCAGAAACTCGGACATCGACGGGGTATGGGCGCCGCCCGTCACGGCACACGTAATGATTGCCTTGCTCACAGCGGCTCTCCGTCAACGAGGTCGAGCAGCACGAACGCCATGCGGCACGCCTTGCCCGACCGGTTTGCCCAGCTATGGTTGGTGGCGCGCTGGATCAGCACGTCGCCGGCGCGCATGAGCTTCTCGCCTTCATCGAGCAGCGCCCAGATTTCCCCATCCAGGACGAACGCGTAGTCGAGCGATTCGGTTTTGTGGAACCAGAAATGCCGGGGATTGCTTTTGTCCCGCACGCCGTTGGCGTCGAGAAACTGTTGCAGCGTCGCCTCGTCGTAGGTTTCGTCGGGCGGAAAGTCGACGATCCGCAGCAGCGAGCCGCCGCGCGAATGGAACTCGAATGCGTGGCCGGCCGGCGCGGGCTCTGCACCGGGTGCGCGGGCTTCCCCGGTCGCCCACAGAACATGCGCGACCGGCAGGCCCGCGCGCGCCGTCCTGTTCGGGGCCGGCCCATCCGATACAAAGTACGACTTCCCGTCGGCGTTGGTGTCCGTGATGAGTCGACGCACGGGCCGATAACCGTTTCCTTCCACGGGCTGCGCGCTGTCCCTGTCTACCGTCATGTCCATTTTTCCTCAATTAACGAGTCGAATCGTTTCGTATCGTTAACCGTTGGGGTTTCAGTGTCAATAGGGAAATGACAGGTCAATGAATTTGTATCTCGAAAACATTTCTTGACAAAACGGAACGATGCGTTCTGTAATTGATGGTAGCCAACCATGAGGAAACGACGTGATGGAGACACAGGCGATCCGGGTGATGTGGTTCGTGCCGCCGTTGCTGGCGATGGTCGCCGGCCGCGATCCGCGCGCCGCGGTGACGACGCGGGCGGTCCGCAACCGCTCGTCGGACGAACAATACGATGCACTGGTGGCCGGCGACGTGGATGCCGTCGTCACCGCGATGGACAACGTCATCGGATGGAACCGGCGTGCCGGGCCGGCCGATTTTCGCGTCGTCGCCCAGATCGAGCGGACCACGCCGCTGACGCTGGTGGCGCGGGCCGGCAGGCATGACGTGGGTTCGCTTCGCGGCGCCGACATTCTCATCGACGCACCCGACAACGGCTTTGTCACCGCGTTGCGGGCGATGCTCGGCGATGCGGGGCTTGACGGCGATGCCTGTCGTCTCGTGACCGCGGGCGGTGTTCAGGAGCGTCTGGAAGCGTTGCTGGCGCGACAGGGCGTTGCCACGCTGCTCGGCCCGCCGTTCGATGCGATGGCGATCAAGGCCGGCTTCGTCAGGGTGGCGAGCGTTCAGCAGATCTGGCCGCATTTTCCGGGGCAGGGAATCGTCATGCGCACCGGCGGTGCGCGGGCGCGCGTGGGCGCGTGGCTCGCGGATCTCGAGAGCGCGCGGCAGACGGTTCGCGACCAGCCGGCGCTAGCCCGGGAAGCGGTGGTCGCGGCATCGCTGCCGGCGGCAGCGGCCGACGGAATGATCGCGCTATCCCCCCGGTCGTTGCTGCCGGCACCGGACGGGGTGGCGCTTCTCGTTGCGCATCGCCGGGCGCTGGGCCTGGCGGGCGCTGACAGCGACTATTCGGCGATCGTCGACGATTCGCTGGTTCGCAAACATATCGGAGACATGGCATGACGCGGTATTCACTCGGGACATTTTCCGCAGGCGATGGTGCGCGGTTCGTTGGCTTCGTTCTCGACGAGCGCGTGACGCCGCTTGCCGAACTCGCGGCAAGACATGGCGACACCATGCTGGCGCGGGCGTCCACGGTTCTCGGGCTGCTCGAAAACTGGGATCTGAGCCGCCCGGCGCTGGAGCGTCTTGCGAGCCAGATCTCGGCACCGGAAGCGCAATGGTACCGGCTGTCCGATTTACATACCCATCCGGCAATCGACCTGCCGCGCCAGGTGTTCTGCACTGGTGCCAACTATCGCAAGCATGTTGTCGATCTGACCGTCGACGCGAAGGTGGGCCCCGACGGCCTGAACGACATGCAACTTCGGGTGTGGGCAGAAAACATGCTCGACGAACGCGTGGCGCACGGGGAGCCTTACGCATTCACCAAACCGGTGTCGGCGATCTCCGGTGCGTTCGATCCGCTGGTGTTGCCCGACACGACGACGCAGCCCGACTGGGAACTCGAGCTGGCCGTCGTGATCGGCCGCGGCGGCTATCGGATCAAGCGGGAGGATGCGTTCGCGCACGTGGCGGGCTATACCATCGTCAACGACATCTCAGCACGCGATCTCATCCCGCGGACCGATTACAAGATGCTCGGCACCGACTGGCTGCGCTCGAAAGGCCAGCCGGGATTCCTTCCGCTCGGCCCGTACTTCGTTCCGAGCGCGTTCGTGCCGGATCCGCACCGGCTGAGGATGCGCCTGACCGTGTCCGGTCAGGTCATGCAGGATGAAACGACGGCCGACATGCTGTTCGGCATCGACCGGCAGATCGAATACATTTCGCGGTACGCGCGGCTCTTGCCGGGGGACATCATCTGTACGGGGTCGCCCGCCGGAAACGGCACGCACTACAACCGCTTCCTGCGCGACGGCGACATCATGGAGGCGGAGATCGAAGGGCTCGGGCGGCAGCGCCAGGTGTGCACGGAGCGGCGACATGGCTGAGGCGCTCGAAGCGGAAATCGGCGTGCGGCCCGATAACCTCGACCGCGCGTTCATCGAGCAAACCGTTGCGGCCGGGATCGGCAACGTCCCACTCGCGATGAATCCGGCATTGCGGTGGCTCGGCGCGACATTGCTGGGAGGCAGCAGGGGCGCGCTGTCGATCGGTTTTACCGCGCCCGCCGACTCGGTCCAGGGCAACGGCGTCGTCTCCGGCGGCGCGCTGGCGTCGATGCTGGATCTGGCAATGGCGCTTGCGTTGCTCTCGCAACTCCCGCACGGCCGCACGTGCGCAACCGTCAGTCTCACGGTCAACATGCTCGAGCCGGGGCATGTCGGGAAGTTCGCGGCAGAAGCGCGCGTGAAGCGGCTCGGCAACCGCATCGCGTTCCTCGAGGCAGACCTGTATGACGGGGCGCGCGTGCGCTGCGTGGCCAATGCGACCGCGTCGTTCGCCGTATTCGACGTGCGCGGTTGAGGGCAACGAAGGGGGGCTGCTTCGTCGACCGGCTCGCGGTGCGTCGGTGGCGGCCCCGCCGCACCGCGACAAACCTGTCCGGCCATGACGGAAGCGGCCGGACGACCTGCCGGGCCGACCTAGAAGTTGTGACGAATCCCGATGTCGACGGCGAACTGGTTGCCGCCCGATGCGGAACCGAGCTGGAACAGTTGCGCGAGGCCCCGACCTGACGTGTGCTCGTAGACGGGCGAAATGAACATGTCGGTACTCTTCGAGAGGAAGTAGTCGGCCGAGACGTTGACGTTGTCGTAGCGCGTTTGCGCCGCGCGGAAATTCGCGTGCCAGTAGCCGAAACCGAGCACGACGTCCGGTCGCACGTAGTAACCCGCGTTCGCATTCACGATCGGCATCGATGCAGATTGACCATCGCGGCCCTTCAGGTGAACGTCGAATGCGCCGATCGCGAACCTGGCGTGTCCCCACGTGTAGCCAGTGCCTGCACCGGCCATGTCGAGTCTTGCCAGCGGAACGACCGCCGTACTGCCGGGCGTCCCGTTCACGCCCCAGAACGTGCCGCCCGCCAGTCCCAGTCCGCTCGTCGGTGACCATGGCTTCAGCGCGTAATCGGAGAAGCTCGACCACGCGAGCGCCGCATCAAACCCGTTTTTCGACCAGGCGAGCAGTGCGCTGAGCGTCCTGCCGGAGAACGCCTGCCCTGTTGCCGCGTGATCCGGCAGCGCGTACATGAAGCCGACCGTCAACGGCCCCAGCTCGTTTCGGTACTTGATTGCGTTGTTCACGCCCGGGAAATTGAAGCGATCGATGCCGCCCGGATGGGCGGCCATGGTCGTCGAGTAGTAGTTCGCCTGATAGGGCAGCAACTCGGCCATGTAGTCATGCTGCCGCCCGACGGTGACGGTGCCCAGTCGTGCGTCGGCCAGTCCGGCGTATGCCTTGCAGAAGAGCTGCGTGCAGCCTCCCGCTCCGGACAGCGCGCCATTGGAAGGTCGGATGGCCATCTGCAGGTTGAACACCGCGGATAGTCCGCCGCCCAAGTCTTCCTTGCCTTTCAGGCCCACGGTGGAATTCCAGTGGTCGTTATCGAGTTCTCCCGCGTAGGCGCCGCCTCTGACATTGGGCGAATACACCAGGCCGGTGGCCAGGGTGCCATACAGGGTGACGCTCGATTGCGCCGAGGCAATGCCGGGGGATAGTGCGGTCGCCGTGACGGCGAGCACCAGTAGCGGTGTTTTCATGTCTCCTGCTCCGTTTTGGTTTTCTTCTTCGTGAAATCTTCGGTATCCGAATCGATGGTGCTAGGCGACGGTCTTCCCCGCGTCCGTGCCATTGCCGGTCGGCACGGGTTCCGGTGTGGCGGGACGGCGCGAGCCTGTCGCGAGCCATGCAAGCAGATCGTCGCGGACATTCTGGTAGCTCGTCTGGCCGAGCCAGCACGCGAGAAAGCCGATCACGGAGAGCGGAGCGATGACGATCACGAGCGAACTGCCGAGCAATGCGTTGTCTTTCAGCACGTATTGCGTCACGAGCGCAACGGACGTCGGCCCCATGGACAGGCCGATAATCCCCGTCCAGATATAGTTCAGCGCCGCGGCCTGACCCCTGAGCTGATTTGGCACGATGTCCTGGATGACGGCTGCCGCGCCTGAAAAGGACAGCGCGCTGCCGAAGGTGAGCAGGCCGAGGAAAAGAAGGCTCAGTGTCGGACTGGAAACGCACACCATGCCGATGACCGATCCGAGCGCGATGGGCCACCAGGCGAGCGGAAGCCTGAAGCGGCCGCCGCGAATTCGACTCGACGCCAGTACGTCGGTCAGATGCCCGCCGCAGATACATCCCGCGACGCCGCTGACGATCGTCATTGCGCCCATCGTGAGGCCGACGTGGACGGGCTGCATGTGGTGGTGACGGATATAAAAGGACGGCGCCCACGCGACGATGATGTAGCCGATCATCGCGGTCAGCGTATAGACGGCATAGACGGACGCGAATGCACGTTTGCGACGCGACAGATACGACCACAACCCGAGCGTCTCGCGGTTTCCATCGGCCGCCTGCTTGACTTCGCGGCGCACCGGTTCCTTCAGCGCAAGAACGACGAACGCCATCAGGATGCCGGGCAAGCCTGAAACGATGAAGGCGAGCCGCCATGTCGGCATGCCGGAAACGCCGGGCAGGCCGAAACCGGAGAAGCGCGTGAGCAGCGAAATGATCGCACCGCCGAACAGCAGCGATGCGCCGACGCCGACGTAGTTGGACATGTTGTAGGCGGCGATGGCCCGTCCGCGCTGTGCCGGCACGAAACTGTCGGCGATCATCGAAAACGCCGCGGGCCCAAGGCAAGCCTCGCCGATGCCGACACCCATCCGCGAGAAGAAGAGCTGCCAGAAGCCGGTACTCAGGCCGCAGCAGATCGTCATGACGCTCCACAGCAAGACGCCCGCCGCAATCAGGTTCCTGCGGGTGTGACGGTCGACCAGGCGGCCGAACGGCAGTCCCATCACGGAATAGAACAATGCGAAGGCCACCCCTTGCAGCAGGCTGATCTGCACGTCCGACAGTCCGATCTCGTGCCGGATCGGCCCGACGAAAAGGGAAATGATGTTCCGGTCGAGATACGACACGACGCTCGTGCAGAACAGGACGAATACGAGGAACCACGGATAGTAGTGCTGGAAAGCCATTGCTTTGCGACGCATGAACGCTCCGGAGTGACGGTGAGACTCGGGCTGGTCGATGGGGCAGGCGCGAGGAGGCGACGGATTTCGCAGCGTATGCATCGTTCGCCTTCACTTGCCGCGTGGTTCGTGAAACGCGTGTCGTGGCACCGTTTCTGATGTGCCTGCGGTCGGCCTTAGGTTTTCGATTGGCGGTGCGTGAGAATCATTTAATAAACGATACGAATCGTATACTAAAGTTTTGCATCATCGACTTCGAAGTCCGCCGGGAAATACCCTAGCTTTTATGTCATTGACAAAACGATACGTTCAGTTTCATTATGGCTCATCTCAATTTCTTCACAGGGAGACGGCATATGAAGCTGGGGCGATTTGTAGTCGAAGGTCTGGACGGGCCGGTTCACCGCATCTGTCTGGTGCAGCCGGAGCAGGGGCGCGTCATCGATCTGCGTGCGGCAGAAGCGCTGCGGCTGCAGGCGCAAGGAGCAACCCGCGACGCCGCGCTGCGTTACGCATCCGTCGTGTTCCCGGAAAGCATGTCGGCCGCCATCGCGCTCGGGCAGCGTTTTCTCGACACCGCGACCGAAGCAGCCGCGAAATACGGCGACGACGCGTCGCGTGCGATCGACGGGCTGCAGTGGGGCGCTGCCTGCGATCCGTCCGTGGTGCGCGACGGGCTCACTTTCACCAAGCATATCCGCCAGTTCCATGAGCGGATGAACATCAGCCCGACGCCGGCCCTGCTCGAAGTGCCGGGCTACTTCAAGGGCTCGCCGTGGACGGTGATCGGGCACGAAGCCGAGGTGTCCTGGCCCGCGCGCTCCGAGCGTCTGGACTATGAGTTAGAGCTCGGCTGGGTCGTGGGCCGGCAGGCGCACAACATCACGCCTGAGGTCGCGCGTTCGTATTTGTTCGGTGTGACGATTTTCAACGACTTCAGCGCGCGCGATCTGCAGGGCAACGAGTTCGCAATCGGCATGGGGCCGACGAAGAGCAAGGACTTTGCATACGGCATCGGTCCGTGGATCACCACGATCGACGAGTTCGAGCGGCTCGATAACATCCGGATGTCGGTGCGCGTGAACGGCGAGACGTGGGGCGAGGGCGATACGTCGGAAATGCTTTGGACGCCCGAAGAGCTCATCGCTTACGTGTCGCTCGGCGACTACGCGCAACCAGGCGACGTGATCGGCTCGGGCACGATGGGCAACGGTTCGGCGCTCGAGCTCGGACGCAGCGTGAAACCGGGCGACGTGATCGAGCTCGACGTGAAGGGCGTGGGCGTGCTGCGCAATCGCATCGCGCGGCAACCGCAGGAAACCTGGTGGCCGCAGCGGCGCGCGCCTTTCATGTAAAACGGGTTTTGCGCGCACAGGCTTCGTCACGGTACGAGCCTACAATCGCCGGGGGACAAGCCGGATCAGCCGGGGCGTCCATCGGTTTCACTGACGACCCGAAAAAACTATCCGCCATCAGAGTGGAGAAAGGAGACAGGCAATGAAGGTCAAACGTGTGCTGATCGTTGGCACCGGAATTGGTGGCGCCACGGCCGCCGTTACCCTGGCCAGGCAAGGATTCGACGTTCACTGCATCGACATCAAGCCGGAGAGACCGACGGCAGGGGCGGGCATCTGTCTGCTCCACAACACGATGCGCGCGCTCGAGACGCTTGGCCTTGCCGATGCCTGTCGCGAGAGCGGGATGGCGTTCGCCGTCTTTCGGGAATTCGACGCGTCGGGCGAACTGCAGCATGTCCATCCCGCACCGCCGAGCTGTGGGATCCGCAGGCCAGAACTCGCTCGTATCCTCGAGACGGCAGCGCAGGACAGCGGCGCGGTGCTGGAAAAGGGCGTGACGGTCCAGGACCTGACGGACCGCGGGGATCGCGTCGACGTGCAGTTCTCGGATGGCCGACTGGCATCGTACGACCTGGTGATCGCGGCGGACGGCGTGTATTCGGGGCTGCGCAAGCGAGTCTTCGGTGCCGACTACGAGCCGCGGTTCGCCGGCCAGAGCGTCTGGCGATTCAACGCTCCGCGTCCCGAACAGGCCGACGGTTTCTGTCTGTATCGAACGCCGACCGGCAAGGTCCTAGGGATTTTCCCGACCTCGCGCGAGAACTGCTACATGTTCTACCTCGAAAGCAGCCGCGAACCGCTGCGCATCGCGCCGGAACATTCGCATGTGCTCATCCGCGAGCGGCTGGCCGAGTTCGACGCGCCGGCCATTCGCGACGCGCTCGACCTGATCACTGAATCGTCCCAGGTGATTTTCCGTCCGCTGGACATCACGCTGGTACCCACGCCGTGGCATCGCGGGCGCGTGGTGTTGCTGGGCGATGCCGCGCACGCGCCGACACCGCAGATGACCTCGGGCGCGGGCATGGCGGTCGAGGATGCCGTGGTGCTGGCGGAGTGCCTCGCCGGCAGCGCGTCGGCCGGGGAAGCGCTCACTGGCTACGACCAGCGTCGCTTCGAGCGGGTGAAGCGGATCTACGACGCTTCGCTGCAGCTCTGCCTGAACGAACAGGAGGATTCGATCGGCAACAAGGACCAGTCGGCCGCCTTGCTGCTGGAGACGTACCGGTATCTCGGCCAGCCCATCTAGGCACGATGCGACACAAGCTTTCCGGTCCATGCGGTCGTCATGTGCCGGCGCTTGGCGCCCGAACGTTTTTACGATGCGACGGTAACCAACAAGTCTCACGTGGTGAGACGGTTTCATCAACTGGACGATGACAATGAAAATCCTCGGACCTGACACACTCGTCTTCGGTGTCGAAGACGTCGAAAGCTGCACGCAGTTTCTTCTCGACTACGGTCTCACGCGACAGGGCGAAGACAGATTCGAAGCCCTGGACGGAACCGGGGTCGTCATACGCCCCAAGGACGATCCGTCGCTGCCGGCGTGGCCGTTTGCGACGGCCAATCAGCTGCGCAAGACCATCTACGGCGTGGCAGACCAGGCGACGCTCGACGAGATCGCCCGCGAACTCGAAAAGGACCGCGAGGTGACGTTGCTGCCCGATGGTTCGATCGAATCGGTTGACGATGTGGGGTTCGTGCTCGGCTTTCAGGTCACCGTGCGCCGCGAATTGCAGCTTCCGGCCGAGCCGGTGAACGCGCCGGGCGATGGCCGTCGCGGGGTCAACGTGACGGGTGCGTTGACCGGCGAGAACGAGCCGCCGCCGCGCCCGAGGACGCTGTCGCACGTGGTGTATTTCGTGCCGGACACGGATAAGGCCGAAGCGTTCTACGTCAATCGGCTCAAATTCCGGCTGAGCGACAAGTTCATCGGCATGGGGCCGTTCCTGCGTCCCGCCGGAACGCTCGATCACCATACGCTTTTCCTGATCCAGACGCCGCCGTTCATGCAGGGTTGCGAGCACTTCACGTTTCACCTCGGTGGCCCAACGGAGGTGATGCGTGCCGGCAGCGCGTTCGCGGCGAAAGGCTATGAATCGTATTGGGGCCCGGGTCGTCATCAATTCGGCTCGAACTGGTTCTGGTATTTCAACTCGCCGTTTGGTTGCCACATCGAGTACGACGCGGACATGGACCTGCACGACGATTCGTGGGTGCCGCGCATCGCGCCCGCGCATGCGGACCGCGCCCAGGAGTTCCTGCTCCAGTGGCGTGAAAAGTGGGCGCCGGGCGGCCCGCCGCCGTCGTCCGAACCGCTGCAGGCATGACAGCCGATGCAGGCTCGTTGCGCTGGATGCGTCTTTGCGAATTGAGCGCGCTCCCGAACCCGGGGGCGCGCGGGTTCGATCTGCAGGGGCGCGGCGTCGACGATCTCTTCGTCGTTCGCCGGGACGGGTTGATTCGCGGTTACCGGAATTCGTGCCCGCACTGGCTGGGCTCGACGCTTCCGTGGCGCAAGGATGCCTATCTCGATCGTTCGATGACGCACATTGTCTGTCACGGACACGGCGCGAAATTCACGCTCGACGACGGTCTCTGCATCCTGGGCCCGTGTCTCGGGCAAAAACTCGAATCGGTTCCGCTGCGCATCGAGCATGACCAATATCTCAGCATCCTGTGGCGTTGAAGCGATCGCGCGATTGATGCGCGCGCAAGTCCCGTATGCCGATGTTTCGATACGCCACCATGACAGGCGACAGGCGGGTTCGACGGCGCATGTTCAGCGGTGAGATCGGCCCGGGCGCCGGTGGAGCGAATCGCTTGTGAAAACGGGAGATGACCGGTTCGGTGCCGATGCGTCGATCGCATGCGTGCTCTGGGCGCTTTACCTTTGCTGTTTCACCAGCCTGGCTTCGATGAGGATTTGCGACGCGATGCTGCCGTCGCTCGAAGCCCATTTCGCGGTTACCCCGCAACATGCCGCGCGGACGATTTCCGTCTTCGCACTGACGTACGGTGCTTCCCAGTTGTTTTTCGGGCCGTTGGGCGATCGCATCGGCAAGATCAGGGTGGTCGGCATCTCTGCCGCAGTCAGCGCCCTCGGCAATCTTGCCGCATCGGCATCCGGCAACATCGATCAGCTCATTTTTGCGCGGGCCGTGGCAGGCGCCATGACGGCCGGCATTGTTCCGATGACGATGGCGTGGATCGGTGACAACGTTCGGTACGACCGCCGGCAGGAAGTACTCGCGAGGCTGCTCGGGGCGACGATATCGGGAACGATTTACGGTCAATGGGCCGGTGGCCTGATTTCATCGCTGGCAGGGTGGCGAACCGCATTCGTAACGCTTGCCGTCGCGTTTGGCGCGGGCGGAATGCTGACGCTAGTGCGGGCGTCGCCTCATGCTGAATGCCGCGGGCCGGCGGAGTCGCAATTCTGGCGCGATGTGGTTTCCGTGTTGCGGACGCCATGGGCTCGCGTGGTGCTCGTGATCGCCATGTTCGAAGGCGCGCTGGCTTATGGAGCGCTCGCCTTTTTACCCATCCATTTTCACGACGAACTCGGCTTCCCGATGTCGGAAGCAGGGCTCGTGGTCGGCTTGTACGGGATAGGCGGTCTTTTTTATAGCCGTGCGGCAAGGATCCTGCGCCGGCATGCTGCGGAGGCCGGATTCGCGGCGATCGGCGGCGTGGTGCTGCTGGGCTCGTTTGGCCTGCTCGCTGGCCAGCACGAACGAAGCCTCAGCCTGCTCGCATGTTTCGGCGCCGGTTTCGGTTTCTATATCCTGCATAACACGCTTCAACTGAACGCCACGCAGATGAACCCGGCGTGCCGGGGCACGGCAGTCGCGCTGTTCTCTTGCTTCCTCTTTCTGGGGCAATCCATCGGCGTCCTGGCCGGTGCTGCAATCGTTCAACAGCGCTCGACGTCGGCTTTGTTGCTTGCAAGCGGGGCAGGGCTGCTAGCGACAGCTATAGTCTTTTCGCGTCTCCTGTTTCGCAGGGCAGGCAACGATGGCGGCTAATCGGCCCAGCGGGAAAGGAATTCGACATGTTGCGTGTTTTTGAAAGTCAATGGTCTGATTTCGGGGCGTGCACGGTTGACGATGAAACGGGGACGCGTTTGCGGCGGATCGCCGAGTCATTCGCACTGGCGAGTTCCGTTCACACGTGCGTCGCAATGGACCCGTCGCTGAGCCGTGTTCGACGAGGCAATCCTGTCCAGCGGCGGTGAGGTGTCCCACCGGATGTGATGTACCGCATCGTCGGCACAACGTCGAGGCTGCCAACGAGTGGGTGACGACGCGGATCTGGCCGCGTTGCGCGGCTCGGCTGGAACGGTCCGGGATGTGCACGGCTGCCCAGGAGGAGTCACCTGCCCGGCGCGACCGTCAGCTCATGTACCAGCCGCCGTTGACGTTGATGGTCTGGCCGGTGATGTAGCCATTTGCGGCCAGCATGACGACGACCGATGCGACCTCGCCTGTGTGGCCGAAGCGGCCGACCGGAATCAACGTCGGCGTGATGGACGGATTGCCTTTCAGCATCTCCGTTTCAATCAGCGCCGGAGCGATCGCGTTCGACGTGACACCTTCCTTGGCGAGCGCGGCGGCGTAGTAGTGCGTCAACCCGATGAGTCCCGCCTTGCTCGCCGCATAGTGCGGACCGATGACGCCGCCGAGTTGCGCGGCGACCGACGACAACGTGATGATGCGCCCCCACTGCCGCTCGCGCATGCCGGGGAGTGCGGCCTGAATCGCGTGAAACGCCGAGCCGAGATTGACGCGGAGCGTTTCTTCCCAATCCGCCGTGGTGATCTGTTCGGACGTGCGCACAGGGTTGATGCCGGCGTTGTTGACGACGATACCGAGCGGACCGAGCCGGCTTTCGGTCTCTCGCACGAGTCTGTCGGCGACTTGTGGATCCGCGACATCGCCACCGAGTGCGACGGCCTGGCCGCCTTCCTGGCAAATGGTGTCGGCCACGGCGTCAGCACCGGCCTTGTCGCGGTGATAGCCGACCGCGACGCGGCATCCTGCCGCGGCCAACGCGAGCGCGATGTCGCGGCCGATGCCACGCGATGCGCCGGTGACCAGCGCGACCTTTCCGTTCAGATTGTCCATGTTCATGCTCCACGGGGATGAGATTGCGCGGCTTGCCCGCGCAGGTTCAATGCGAGCACCACACCTGCCGCGCCGACGAGCAGGAGCGCCAGCGCACAGACGCCATGCCATCCGGCGATGCTCCAGGCGGCCGAGCCGGCAAACGAGCCGACCGCTCCGCCGCCAAATGTCGAAACCATGTAGAGCGTATTGACGCGTGCGCGGATGTTGCCGCCCAGCGCGAAGATACGTGTCTGGTTGGCGATTTGCCCGCTTTGGAGGCCGAAGTCGAGCAGGTTGACTGTTACGACCAGTGCCGTGAGCGAGAAGGCGCCCGGCAGGCCCGCGAACACGAAGGCCGAGCCGACGGCCGCCAGCGAAACCAGATTGATGCGGAATACGCCCAGGCGGTCCGACAGCCGTCCCGCCATCGGTGCCAGGAGGGCGCCAGGCGCGCCATACAACCCGAACAAGCCGGCGGCGGCCGAGCCGAGGCGGAATTCCGGGCTCGCCAGGTGGAATGCCAGCGACGCCCAGAGTGCCGAGAATGCCGCGAACACGAGAAAGCCCAGCGCCATCAACAGGCGCAGCGGGCGGTTGCGCAGAAGAGGCGGCAGTGAGCGCAGCAGGTTCAGGTAGCCGGTATGTCGTGCCGTGTCTGCCCGGGCGGGAATCAGGCGCGGCACGATGACCGCCAGTGAGCCGGTCAGGACGGCGGCCAGCAGGTAAGGCACACGCCATGATCCCGAAACCTGCGCGATGCTGCCCGAAACGGTGCGCGACAGCAGGATGCCCAGGATCAATCCCGTTTGCAGCGTGCCGATGATGCGCCCTCGATGTTCCGGTGCGGAAAAGCCGGAGACGACCGGGATCAGGATCTGTGGAACCACGGTCGTTGCTGCCAGCAGCGTGCTTGCGGCGATGAGGAGCGGCATCGTCGGCGACAGCGCAGCCGCCAGCAGGAACAGCGCGGTCGCAATCGATAGGATCCGCACCAGTCGGCGTGCAGGAATGGTATCGGCGAGCGGCAGTACGAACAGGATGCCGAGCGCATAGCCGACTTGGGCGCCGACCGCGACGAGCCCCGAGACTTGCGCCGGCACCTTCATGTTGCGCGCGATCTCGTCGAGCAGGGGCTGGCACAGATACACGTTGCCGACCGCGACGCCGCTGGCGGCAGCCAAGGTTGCCAAGGCGCGACGTCCCATGCGCGGTGAGTGGTTTTCGTCGGAACCGTCCGCAACCGTCATAATCCTTCCCTTGTTTCTGAAATTCGCGCGCTTGCGCATAACTTGCACTGCACTGTATAGTGCAATAATGCTCTGCACTGTACAGTGCAGTCAAGAGGAAGAATCGATGGCGTCCCGAAAGAAATCTGCTGATCAGCCTGCAAAGATCGTATCGATATTCGAGGCCGTGGAGAGTCCCGGCGCGGCGCTTTCGAAGCGGGACGAGATTCTCGCGGCGGCCACCCGGCTGTTTCTAAGCCAGGGATACGAAAGTGTAAGCATGGATCTCGTCGCGCAGGAGGCCGGCGCGGCCAGACGCACGCTGTACAACCAGTTTCCCGCAGGCAAGGAGGAACTGTTTCGCGCCGTCGTCGAGCGTGTCTGGAGTGCGTTCCCGGTGCTGGATATCGTGGCGGAGGCGGAAACACAGTCGGATCCGGACATCGGGCTCCGACGCATCGCCACGGCGGTTGCGTCGTTTTGGGAGCCGCCGTTGGCGATCGCGTTTCTGCGCATGGTCATCGCCGAAGGGCCGCGTTTTCCCGACCTGACCGAGAGCTTCTTCACGCACGGCAAAACGCCGGCGATGAGTGCCGTACGCGCCTATATCGAGAAGCAGGGCGAGCTCGGCGTGCTGAGCATCAGGGACGGGGAGCGGGCGGCGCGCCAGTTTCTCGGATTGATCGACGAACCACTGCTGTGGATCCGGGTGCTTGGCCGTGAAGAGAAGTTCACTCGCGCGGAGCGACAGGATGTGATCGACGAAGCCGTCGACATTTTTCTAGGCCACTATCGCGTCAAGCCAAAGGCAAGAAAGGCGTGAGAAATCGATTGCCCATGTCGCTGCCGACTATCGGCTCTGTTCCTGAAGAGAGGGCGGGCAGCGGGAGGGCGGCATTAAACCGGGCGTTTTCAATAGGGAGTACAGATGAATCCGGTCACTGTTATTGCATTTCCGATCGCTCCTCCGGGAAAGGAAGATGAGCTTGCGGCCCAGTTTGAGCTGCTGGTCCCCGCTACTCGAGAGGAACCGGGTTGTCTTGCTTTTACGGTTCATCGACATCCACAGATATCAAATCGATTCGCTGTATATGAGCAGTTTCGGGACCAGGCTGCATTTGATGCCCATCTGCGATATGGCCATACCCAAAAGTTTGTCGAATGGATCCAGGAAAGTGGCGCGGTGCTCCACTACGAGTTCTGGAACGAGATCCAGTGATTGCCGATTAGTAGGGTGAAATCTCGTTCACCGACAGCCCCGCGCGCGTTCTGCCTTATCCAGGTAGCGGACCTCGCCTTGCACGTTGAACGACCGGGAAGCAGTAATGTGCCGATTGTCGACGAGTTCGGTGCCGGATGCGCTGCCTTGGCTTCGATAGCTCGCGGACGCGCAACCGTTAGCGAGCACGCGCATGTCTGGCACCGGATTCGCCTGCGATTTGCCCGAACCGGTAGCTTGAGGGTGAAGGAGGCCCTCGGTGCCGTCCGCCGGCCATGCACATGGCCGGATCATCACCTGCTGTTCCGGCAATGAAAAGTAGCGGCATCAGGGAATTCCCGCGCGGATGCGCGATGCGTGCAGCCGGAGCGCGTTCCCAATTCAACAATGCCATGATGCGACGGGAAGGCTCCTCTTCGAGAAGCGCCCGGCGTAGCCACATATCAAAATCGACCGATGATGGAGTTGCTGTCTGCCTTGTCCGATTCTGTTCGTCGTGACACGATCCGCAACCGATGATGAGCACGTTTTCGTCTCGGAGTTGTGCAATGGCGCGGCCAGCGGCCCAATGTATGCCGGGATCGAGGCTCGCCCGGAGCGACAACCGCGCGACGGGAATGCAGGCATCCGGATACATCGTGCCGAGCACATTCAGCACTCCGCCATCGATCTGGTAGTCAGCGGCTTCGCGAGTCGGTAAGGCGGCGCCATCAAGGAGATCATGAACACGCCTGGAAAGCAGGGTGCCGTATCCGAGATGGGCGCTTTCGTCGTGGTGCCTCGAGGCCCCGGCACGATTGCACCTTGTGGCGGGCTCCGGCAAGGACGATATCGTGAATGCCGGCTCCTCCCAGTCGCCCGACACGAAGAGTATTGCGTCAGGACGCTGCGACAGTTGGCGTGGAATATCCCGGATTGATCGTTCGAGATGGCGATCGTGCCCGCCTGCCTGACTGTCCATATCGAGCGATGGGTCGCCGTCATGCGACAAGAAATAGACAGGATGTCGGTGAGAGCTGATGGCTGCGCTCATATTTCGTCAGGCATGCGGAGTTGATCGGGAAAAGGTCAATCGTGTCGAAGGACAACTTTCCCGTTTGTACCCGCCGCGACTGCGTCCTGTGCCGCGCCGATTTGTGCCAGCGTGAACGTTCGTGAAATCGGTATGACTAGCAAGCCGCGCGCTGCGGCGTCAAGCACCGAGTCAAGCGTGGCAGCGTCAGTGCGATGGTAAAGCTCATGAATGGTGACGCGGTTGTCGGCATTGGCCTGATGCGGCACGGGAACGATGCTGGCGACTTGCCCGCCGTCGCGAACGTGTCCGATGAGATTGTGTGCGACGGGTGCCGCGGCACTGATGGCGAAGTCGAACGAGTGGATCGTCGGTTGCGAAGTGATATCGAGCGCGTTGCCGGCAATGTCACGCGCTTCGTCGAGTCGCTCGGGCCGGACTCCGGCGACGGGATGGGCACCCAACTGCTTGAGATACTGGATCGCGGCGCGGCCCACCGCGCCGAGGGCGCCCGAAACGAGCACACGGTCGCCGACCTGAATGCCCAGCGCGTCGACAGTTTGTCGTCCGGTGAGGCCAGCTTTTACGAGCGTGGCCCCTTGCTCGAAACTCAATGTGGCAGGCAACCTCGCTACTGAACCAGCCGGAACCACGCCATACTCCGCATGCGCACCTTTCCCGTTCGCGGCGAAGTCGGCAACGACGCGGTCGCCGATGGTGAACCCGGTAACGCCGGCCCCCAATGCCGCGACGGTGCCGGCTGCATCGCCACCCAGCACCGCGGGCAGCGGCAAGGGAATGTACTGAGCCATGAAGCCTTGACGAAGAATGAGGTCAAAGGGGTTCACGGCCGAGGCCATGATGTTGATCAGGATCTCGCCAGCACCCGGTTCCGGGATCGGCAGGTCTTCGAGTGCGAACTGATCGGTATCGCCATACGACTTCAAAACTGCAGCTTTCATTGCTGTTCTCCAGAAATGGGATGCCAATCGGCCGGGGCGCCGATCGGCATGTACGAGACACATGCGATTAAAGCGGAATCGCCTTAGCGCCCTGCAGCGGGTGCTTCCGGCGGGTTGCCGAAACGAAAGCTCGACACGGTAAGCCCGCCTGCGAAATCGGTCTGGTGATAAATCGTCGAACCGGTCTCGTCCCATGCAGCGCCAACTGCAACCATCAACGGAAGCAGATGATCTTCTCGTGGGTGCGCATCGCGCGCGTGCGGCGCCTGTTCCCAGTCGACGAGACGCGCCGCACGCTCATCCGATTTCACGTGCACGAGCGTCCATTGCAGCCAGGCATCAAATTGTCGAGAGGCCTCGTGCCCGGATGCGTCGCGCATGGCGGGCAAGTTGTGAAAGCTCAGGCCGCTGCCGATGATCAGAACGCCCTCGTCGCGCAATGGTGCCAAGGCCCGGCCGAGTTCCAGATGTCGTGCGGGATCAAGTCCTGCATCAAGTGACAACTGCACCACCGGGACATCCTCGGCCGGATACAACGGCTTCATGATGCTGAAGGTGCCGTGATCGAAACCGCGAAACGGGTCGAGCCTGGCTTCGATGCCGCCGCTCTGTATGAGATTGCACACGCGTTGCGCGAGCGCGGCAGAGCCTGAAGCACGGTAGGCGATGTGATAGAGCTCGTCAGGAAAGCCGTAGTAGTCGTAGACCATCCCCGGATGCTCGCAGGAAGAGATGGCGAAGCCGGCTTCTTCCCAATGACCCGAAACCATCAACACGGCCTTGGGCGCATCGCCCAGCTCCGCTCGCATCTCGATCAACGATTGTTCGAGTCGTGCAAAGTTGCTACGGAATGGGCCGGTCATGTAAGGCCATGGACCGCCGCCGTGGCTGACAAAATAGCTCGGAAGCCGTGGTTGGGTCATGAGGTTCGCCTTCGCAAGGTTGCCGTCGACGGGTGACGGACGGTGTCCGGAGCCTACGTCCGACGGTGTGCAGTGAGAGGATCGTGATTTCGCGATGGTTGATCAACTGATGTAGAGTTGATGGTTCGTTTCCTGGATGTTTATGATCGATGGATACATTGCTGAGCATGCGCGTGTTTTGCATGGTGGCGGATCATCGGAGCTTTGCCGCCGCGGCCAAGCGCCTTGATTTGTCGCCGGCCATGGTGAGCAAGCACGTGATGCATCTGGAGAGCCGCGTCGGCAACCGATTGCTCAACCGGACGAGTCGCCACGTCAGTCTGACCGAAACCGGTGCGCTTTACTTCGATCAGGTGAGGCGGATGCTCGAGGGGGTGGACGAGGTCGAGGTGGCAATCAGCAACACGACGGTGTTGCCACGCGGCACTCTCAGGTTGAGCGCTCCGGTTTGGGTCGCCAGTCTATGTTTTTCGAAATTGCTGGCGGGCTATCACCGGCGCTATCCGGACGTTTGTCTGGATATGGACCTGAGTGGCAAGATCGTGAACCTTGCCGACGAGGGTTTCGACCTTGCGCTACGAGCAATGGCACCTGAACGGCTCGATCCCGGGCTGGTTGCCCGTCCGCTCATGCAAGTGCGGTTCCACCTTGTCGCATCGCCCGCGTATCTGAGGCGCGCGGGCCGTCCGAGGAAGATTGAGGATCTGAACGGCCATGCGCTGCTGCGGTACAGCGGAATGGCGTTGAATGAGCGAGTGACCTTCGACAACGCGGACGGACGACACACGGTCAACTTTCGCACCGTGATGCAAAGCGAGAACGAGACCCTTCTGCATATGGCGGCGCTGCAGGGCATGGGCCTGGTCTTTTTGCCGACGTGGATGGTCGAGAGTGATATAACGCAAGGGCATCTGAAACCGGTGTTGCCCGACGCGCTCAATGTCAGTCCGACGCTTCACGCCGTTTATTCGAGTCGGAAATACCTGTCCGCCAAGGTGCGGTCATTTATCGACTACTTGGCTTTGCATTCCGATCAGCTCGAAAATTTGAGCTGACCGGTTTCGGCGTTATTCCTGTAGTCCGAACGTGGCGTCGGAAGGGGCGAATGATCGTGCTCTGCGCTTCGCTGCATTGAACCAGGCGCATTGCATCTTTCTTGCCGACCGGCCAGTCGGTCACCTATGTGCGCATTGGTAAGTTTGTTGGACGCTCTTTGCCGTCGTGACGCGGAGAGCGACGTTATCACGGCATGGCCGGAATGGTGATAGCCGGCGGGGGTACGATGTAACCGCGAACGACCGTGCGCTATTGTTTCCTGTCCGAGAACGCGGATTTCGCGCAGACCGTGATTGATGCCGGCATCTGCCGTCCGCAGGCGATCGCGACGCTCGTGAAGGCGATCGAGGAGGAAACCGGGCTCTCCGTTCATTTTCGTATGAGCGGCACGAGCGGCACGAGCGGCACGAGCGGCACGAGCGGCACGAGCGGCATCGCGCGACGTCGATGCTCGCGGCGGTCGGCGCCGGTTGCGACGCGGCGGATGGTGCGCTCGAAGCGATTAGCGAGCTCACGTCACAACCGAACCTGTCGAGCGTCGCTTCCGCGCTGGCCGGCAGTGAGCGCGATTCGGGGCTCGACGCGGACCGTTTGCACAAAGCGTCGATGTACGGGGAAGGTGTCCAGAGCTACTACACACCGCTCGAATCTGAGATCCACGCGGGCACGGCCGACGCCAACAGGCCCGAGATGTCTGCGGCCAATACACGAACCTGCACGAGCAGGTGCGCTTGCTCGGCATCGATCATCGCTGGACCGAGGTGTCGCGCGCGTATGCGGACGTGAACCGATTGTTTGGCCGAATCGTCAAGTTCACGCCGACGTCGAAGGTGGTCGGCGACATGGCGCTGATGGTGACCGCGAACGACCTCGGCGTCGACGGCGTGTGCAACCCGGACAAGGACTTCGCGTTTCCCGAGGCGGTCGTGTCGCCGTTCAAGGGCGAGTTGGGTTTGTTGTCGGATGGTTGGTCGCGAAATGTGCGTGAGAGCGAACCGTTGGTGCCGTATTGCCCGGGTGGCCAGATTCCTCCTGTTGATTTCAACGTGGCGCGCACGCAGGCCGAGGCCACATGCGAGAGGCTGTTTCATGATCGGGTACTGGCGTCGTACCTGACGTATCCGAAGCGGACGGTCGATTTACGCGCACGTTCGCGCATACAGCGGCATGTCGGTTGTGCCGATGCCCGTGTTCCTGCACGGCTTGCTGCCGCAGGAGGAAGTGGCGTCGACATCTCGCTAGGCAGGACGCTGCTTGTTTCGCTGCAGAGGTTGCATGCCGATGAGCAGGACGGCGTGGTGTAGGTACTAGGTGGACAGGATGAGGGCTGTTGAATTTTCCAACATTATTGTTTTGCAAGCGCTGCGTCCGGTTCGTTGTCACTATCCGTTCTTGCAACGGCCCGCCTGTACGATAACCTGTACCAAGACGTCTAATTGACCGTCGATTTCCTCCTCCGCAACGTCGAATAGATCGAACATTCCCATCCCGCGCAAGCTCGCGAAGACAAAGCCGGCGAACTGTTGTGGATTCGGATGAGTAGCCGCTACCTCGGGGAAGCAGGTAATGAAGCGCGCGAAGAACACGGGATCGGAGCGAGCTCGATTCGCGTCGATCTTCGCAAACAGTTCTGGAGACGCCTTGCATCCAAAGAAGAGGCTCCACGCCGCGATGTAGCTTGGAACGCCGTAGATTGTTTCCCATGCCAAATGGACGAACTCGCGGGCGCGCTGCTCAAGCGGCAACTCAAGCGGCGGCCAGACCACACCGTTGTCCGACAGCGGAGCCATCACTTCATCGATGAGTCGCTCCATCAGAATCTGTCGATTTGCGAAGTGATGTTGCAGTGCGCCGAGCGTGACGCGAGCCCCCCGCGCAATATTCTGAAGATTTGTGGCTTTGAACCCCTTTTTGTGCAGCAAGTGCATCGCCGACTGGATGATGCGCCGACGCGTCGCATCGCTGCGTTCTTCCTGGGTTCTGCGCGGCGCCGTGCGCCGCGTAGATTCGGTATTCGTAACTGTGCTCATAGCCAGACTGTCGTGTGCGTGCGGATGAAGTGTATTACGTGAGGACCAGCCTTGGCGACCTCAGATATCCTTCAAAGGGTATACCATAAACAAGTAACATTAAATTCTTATTGTGTTGATTTCTGGCGGCTCCTATACTTGGCGGAAATCGCAGCCGGAGTCACTTGAACGAGCGGCCAGACCGCGATACGTGGTTCGCTGCCGGCAAAAACAATATTTCCTTATTGTTTCTTGCCGGCGCGGCGTTTGGACCAGGTAATCGTTGCTAGGGCCAGATCGAAGTGTGACGTTCACGGTATACCGCCCCTTTTGTTTGTTTTCAGGAAGCTTCCATGTCCACACCTGCAGAGCACAAGACGTCTGAATACCTGTTCACCTTCGAATGTCCAGATCGACTGGGTATTCTCGCGAAGGTGTCGAGCCTGTTGTATGAACATGGGGCTTTCGTTACCGAGTCGTTTCACTACGGCGATCCTCAAACGGAAAAATTCTTCGCGCGCATGGTGTTCGATGATCATGTACTGAAAGGTTCGGTCGACGACCTGCGCGCGAAGCTGTCGGTTCTCGCCGAGGAACTCGACATGGAATACCGGGTCCGCGCAACTAGCTATCGTCCAAAGGTCCTGATCGCTGTTTCGAAGTACGACCATTGTCTGAATCTGCTGTTGACCAAGTGGCGCGCGGGCGCACTTGCGATCGACATCGTCGGCGTCGTATCGAACCACAACGATTGCCGCAGCCTGGTCGAGTGGTACGGCATCCCGTTCCATCACTTTCCGATCACGCCGGATACCAAGCCGCAGCAGGAAGCGCAGATTCTCGACCTGTTCGCGAGCACCGGTGCGGAACTGCTCGTGCTTGCGCGCTACATGCAGATCCTGTCGGACGACATGAGCCGCAAGCTCGAAGGCCGCGCCATCAACATTCACCATTCGTTCCTGCCGGGCTTCAAAGGCGCGCGCCCGTACCATCAGGCTCACGATCGCGGCGTCAAGGTCATCGGCGCGACCGCGCATTTCGTGACCAGCGACCTCGACGAAGGGCCGATCATCGTCCAGGAGGTCAAGGCGATCGATCACACCTACAGCGCGGAAGACATGGTGCTGGTGGGCCACGACAGCGAAGCGGTGGCGCTGGCGCAAGCCGTCCGACTGTTCAGCGAGGGCCGGATTTTCCTGAACGGCCATCGCACCGTCGTTCTGTAACCGATACGCGCAAGAGGTCTCGCTTGGAACACTACTCATTCTGGTCACTCGCGAAGCATGCGCTGACCGGCCACCGCAACTGGACGCCGGCGTGGCACTCTCGCGAACCGAAATCACGATACGACGTCGTAATCGTCGGTGGCGGCGGGCAGGGGCTTGCCACCGCGTATTACCTTGCGAAGAACCACGGCATCACGAACGTCGCGGTTCTCGAAAAGGGCTGGCTGGGCGGCGGGAACACCGGGCGCAATACCACTGCGATCAGGTCGAATTACTTCTACCCCGAAAGCACGAACTTTTTCGAGCGGTCGCTGCAGCTGTATGAAGGCCTGAGCAAGGAGCTCAACTACAACATCATGTTGAGCCAGCGAGGCGCATTGACGCTCGCGCACAACCCGCATCAGATGGACGGCCTCGAACGCTGGTCGAACTCGATTCAGTTGCAGGGTATCGACGCCGAGATGTTCGATCTGAACCAGATTCGGGCATACATGCCGGCGCTCGACACTACCCCGGGCGCGCGTTTTCCGATCCTCGGCGGCTTCATCCAGCGTCGCGCGGGCGTGGCTCGACACGACGCGGTTGCATGGGGTTACGCACGGGCCGCGGACAACTTCGGTGTCGACATCATCCAGAACTGCGAGGTGACTGGGCTGCGGATGAACGGAAACCGGATTCGCGGCGTCGACACCAAGCTCGGCTATATCGAAGCAGACAAGGTCGTTATCGCGGTCGCGGGCAATTCGTCCGTGATGGGCAAGATGGCCGGCCTTTCGTTGCCGATTACCAGCGTCGCACTGCAGGCGATGGTCAGCGAGCCGGTCAAACCCGTTCTGGAGGGGCTGGTTGTGTCGCCGCTGGTTCATTGCTACGTGAGCCAGTCCGACCGCGGCGAGATCCTGATCGGCGGGCGGGCCGACGCGTACCCATCTTACGGCCAGCGCGGGACACTGCCCGCGCTCGAAGACACGCTGAGCGCGGCGCTGAACCTGTTTCCGTCGTTCAGCCGGCTGAAGCTGATGCGCCAATGGGCGGGCATCGTCGACCTGTCACCGGACTCGAGTCCTATTCTTGGCAAGACCCCGGTGACGGCGCTCTATATCAGCACTGGCTGGGGCACGGGCGGTTTCAAGGCCATCCCGGTTGGTGGTGAGACGCTTGCCTATACGGTCGCGAACGATCGCCCGCATCCCCTTATCGAGCCATTCGGCATGGAACGCTTTGCAACAGGCCGCTTCGTCAACGAAGCCGCTGCTGCCGGCGTCGACCACTAAGCGAGAAGAACCATGTTACGCATTCCGTGTCCGTACTGTGGCAGCACACGAGACGAAGACGAATTCACGTTCGGCGGCCCGTATGATCGTGTGCGGCCCGCGGCGCCGCAGAACCTGTCGGATCAGCAATGGGCTGACTACCTTTTCACGCGGGACAACGCGCGCGGGAGCGCTCGAGAACGTTGGCGCCATACGTTCGGGTGCCGGCAATGGTTCGGCGTCGAACGCGATACCGTCAGTCACGCTTTGGTGCGTGTCTTCACGTTCGATACCGAATCGCGAATTGGCGAACAGGGCGAGGCGATTACCGGAGGTATGCATGAAATCGTCTAACCGTGTGCCCGTGTTCGGGCGACTGGCGACCGAGCAGCGCCGTAAGGTGCGGTTCACTTTCGATGGTCGGTCTTATGAGGGACTGGAAGGTGACACGCTCGCTGCAGCGTTGCTCGCGAACGAGGTCGACATCGTCGGTCGCAGCTTCAAGCTGCATCGGCCCCGCGGCATCATGGGAAGCTCGGTCGAGGAACCTAACGGCCTGCTGCAACTCGAGTCGGGCCAGTTCGACGAGCCGAGCGTTCGAGCCACGATGATGCCGCTGTATCCGGAACTTCGGGCGACGAGCCAGAATGCCTGGCCGAACGCGCGCCGCGATGTCCTGGGCATCATGGACTGCTTCGCGAAGCTGTTTCCGGCGTCGTTCTATTACAAGTCGATGATCTGGCCTAGCTGGCATTTCTATGAACGCATCGTGCGCCATATCGCAGGCCTCGGCAAAGCACCCACCGTGCCGGATGCGCAGAAGTACCAGAAGCGCAATGCGTATTGCGATCTGCTGATCGTCGGTGGCGGGCCGGCCGGGCTGTCGGCGGCACTCGTCGCGGGTCGTACGGGGCTGCGGGTAATGTTGGTGGACGATCGTGAGCAGTTCGGCGGTGCACTGACCGGGGAACGCTTCGACGTCGATGGGGTTCCGGGAGGGCAGTGGGTCGAGCACACGGTCGCGCAGCTCCGGCAACTGCCGAACGTGACGTTGCTTTGCCGTACCAACGTGAGTGGCTATTACGAGAACAACGTGCTCGCAGCTGCCGAGCGTGTCCGTAATCATCTCGGTCCGAACGGACAGAGCGGCCGCGTGCGGGAGCGCCTGTGGCGGATCCGGGCGCGCTCGGTCATTCTCGCGACGGGTGCGATCGAGCGTCCGCTCGTGTTTGCCAACAACGACCGTCCGGGCATCATGCTGGCATCGGCTGTTCGAGCATACGTGAACGCATTCGGTGTCGTCCCCGGCTCGCGGATCGTCATCGCGACGAACAACGACAACGCTTACCAGACGGCACTCGATCTGAATGCCGTTGGCGTCAAATCGATCTGCGTCGTCGATATCCGTGCGCGTGTCTCGGACCGATGGGTCACTGAATTGAAGCGACTCGGCATTGCACATCATGTCGGCTGCGGTATTCGCGACGTCGTCGGAAAGCGCAAAGTCAAAGGACTGAAACTGTCAAAGCACCTCGGTGCCGGCAAGTTGGGCGACGACGTTACCACTGTCGACTGCGACCTCGTCGCGATGTCGAGTGGGTGGACACCGACCATCCATTTGTATAGCCAGGCTGGTGGGACGTTGCAGTACAACGAAGCCAATGCCTGTCTCGTGCCGCATTCTTGTGCGCAAACGCTTCGCGTGGTCGGCGCAGCGAACGGCGATTTCGCCTTGGCATCGTGCTTTGAATCCGGCATCGCGGCCGCGGAAGCGGCAGCGCGGGATCTCGGCGTCGAACCTGCATCAGCCATCGCGGGCCCGAAGACGCATTCGGTGGAGCGCGAGGCATTGAACATTGAACCGTACTGGTATACGCAGAGCGCACGTACCGACAAGCAATGGCTCGATTTCCAGTACGACGTCAAAGTGTCCGATATCGAGCTGGCGATGAGCGAAAACTTCCGTTCGGTCGAGCACGTCAAGCGCTATACGACCGGCGGGATGAGCGTCGATCAAGGGAAGTCGAGCAACTTCAACATTCTCGCGATCATGGCCGAGCTGAGCGGTCAGCCGATCGTCAAGGTTGGCACGACACGCTTCCGGCCGCCGTATCAGCCGGTGACGATCGGTGCTTTTGCCGGCAACACGGTCGGCGAGCTCTATGCTCCGTGGCAGACGCTCCCGTCGGCGTCGTCGCATCGCGCTGCGAATGCCCGGTTCGGTGATTACGGATGGCGCCGCCCGGACTACTATCCGCAGGGCCAGGAAGATATCGTGGCGGCAACGCGTCGCGAGGTCCTGGCGGTGCGGAACGGTGTCGGCATGTTCGATGGTTCGCCCCTCGGTAAGATCGAGGTCCGGGGTCCCGACGCGGCCACCTTCCTGAATCGTGTGTACGTGAACAACCTTGCGTCATTGAAGCCGGGTTTCGCGCGCTACGCGATGTTGACGAACGACAACGGCGTGCTGATAGACGACGGTGTGGTGGTTCGGCTCGCCGAAGACCACTATCTCGTTCATGCGACGAGCGGTGCCGTCGCGCGTGTTGCGCTTTTGCTCGAGGAATATGCGCAATGCGAATGGCCCGAGTTGCAAGTGCACGTCAATAATGTGACGACGCAATGGGCGAATGTGACGGTGTCCGGTCCGAAGGCGCGTGATGTGCTGATGCAGATCGAATCCGACATCGATTTCTCGGCTGAGCGCTTCCCCCACATGCATTTCCGGAGCGGGAAGTTCGCGGGTGTGCCGGTTCGGATTCTTCGTGCGAGTTTCACCGGCGAAGTCACGTATGAAATCTCGGTCGCGAGTCGCTACGGCAAATCGCTCTGGGATCTCGTCGGGTCGGCGGGGAAGCCGTTCGGCATGACCCCGTATGGCATCGAGGCACTCGAGGCCATGCGGACCGAAAAGGGCTATCTGCATGTCGGCGCGGATACCGACGGGAACACGAATCCGCTCGACATCGGTTGGGCGAAGGTCATCGAGAAAAAGGCCGACGATTTCATCGGCAAGCGATCGCTGCAACGTCCGGCCGACAAGGCGGCCAACCGTCTCGAATTCATCGGCCTGGAATCGGTCGATCCGAAGGTAAAACTGCCGGTCGGCGGTCATTTCGTCGAAACGGCAGAGCGGAGGATCCCGACCGCATCGCATGGCTACGTGACGACGGCATGCATGAGCCCAATGCTCGGCAAGGCAATCGGTCTTGGCATTCTTCGTAACGGCACTGCGCGCATGGGCGAGGTGGTGAACATCTACGCGAAGGGCGAGATCATTGCCGCGCGGGTCGTGCCGACCGCGCATTTTGATCCGAAAGGGGAACGTCTCAATGGATAAGCTGATTGCTCGTTCGACAGTCTCACAACAGTTTGTCGATTTGAACCTCTTCCCGATTCAGTCCGATGACCTGAAGATTTCGGAGCTGCCGCTCGCCGGCATCATCCGAGTGCAGGGGCGAACCGCGGACGTCGCATTTCGGTCGCAGGTCGCCGCGTGCCTGGGCACCGATCTTCCGGCTTCCGAGCGAACGTCCGTTGGTACCGATGTTCGCATCGCGTGGACCGGGCCGAATGAATACCTGTGCTTTTGTGCGCTCTCCGCTGAGGAAAAGTACCTTTCCGCACTGACCGAGGCGCTGGCGGGGCAGTTTGCGACAGTCACGCTGATATCGGACAGTCGGGTGGCCTTCCTCGTCACGGGGTCCGAAGCACAAGCGTTCATTTCGAAAGGGTGTTCGATCGATATGCATCCAGCCAGTTTTCCGGCGGATCGCGTCGTTGTCACCCGGTTCGCGGGGTTGCCGGCGATGCTGATGCATCGGGGTGGCGGTGACTACGTCATGTATTTCGACATCGGGTATGTCGAGTTCGTCGTCAAGTGGATGCTCGATGCAGCAGAGGAGTTTCTGGAGCCGGCCGCCTGACTTTCCGTTGACTGCTCGACGGAATGAGAGGTGCGTCGACAGAGTCGACTCGCCTCACCTTGGAAAATCTTCAACTCTTTCTAGTTTGGATGACTAATCATGGCTGATCTTTTTGAAAATCCGATGGGGCTGATGGGCTTCGAGTTCGTCGAGTTCGCGTCGCCGACGCCCGGCGTGTTGGAGCCGCTGTTCGAGAAACTGGGGTTCGCCGAAGTGGCGCGCCATCGCTCGAAGAATGTATCGCTGTACCGCCAGGGCGACATCAATTTCATTATCAACCGGGAGCCGAACAGTCAGGCGGCATTCTTCACTGCCGAGCACGGCCCGTCGGCATGCGGTCTCGCGTTCCGCGTGAAGGACTCGCATCACGCGTACAAGCGGGCGATCGAATTGGGTGCGCAGCCTGTCGACATCCCAACCGGTCCGATGGAATTGCGTCTGCCGGCCATCAAGGGCATCGGTGGCGCACCGCTGTATCTGATCGACCGCTTCGAGGACGGTAAATCAGTCTACGATATTGACTTCGAGTTTCTGCCGGGCGTCGACCGCCATCCGGAAGGCCATGGCTTCAAGATCGTCGATCATCTGACGCACAACGTCTACCGTGGCCGCATGAGCTATTGGGCCGACTTCTACGAGAAGCTGTTCAATTTCCGCGAGATTCGCTACTTCGACATCAAGGGTGAATACACCGGTCTCACGTCGAAGGCGATGACCGCACCTGACGGCATGATTCGCATTCCTCTCAATGAGGAAGCGAAGCAGGGTGGCGGCCAAATCGAAGAATTTCTGATGCAGTTCAACGGCGAGGGTATCCAGCATATCGCGCTCCTCACCGACAACATCTTCGACGCCGTCGATCGCCTTCAGATGGCGGGCATCCCCGTCATGACCGCTCCGAACGAGTTCTACTACGAAGGGATTGAAGCGCGGTTGCCGGGGCACGGCGAGAACGTCGCCGATCTGCAAAGTCGGGGAATCCTGCTCGACGGCACGACCGAAGGCGGCCAGAAAAGACTCTTGCTGCAGATCTTTTCGCAGCCGCTGCTGGGCCCGGTATTCTTCGAATTCATCGAGCGCAAGGGTGACTACCGCGAAGGCTTCGGTGAAGGCAACTTCAAGGCGCTGTTCGAATCGCTCGAACGTGACCAGATTCAGCGCGGTGCCCTCAGCGCGGGAGTTCAGGAATGAAGATCGATCGCATTCATCACGTTGCGTATCGCTGCAAAGACGCAAAGGAAACGGTTCTCTGGTATCAGAAGATGCTTAATATGGACTTCGTGCTGGCGATCGCCGAAGACTTCGTGCCGTCGACGAAAGCACCGGATCCATACATGCACATCTTCCTGGATGCAGGGAACGGCAACGTTCTCGCGTTCTTCGAGTTGCCGACTCAACCGGAGATGGGCCGGGATCCGAACACGCCAGCATGGGTTCAGCACATCGCGTTTCGCGTGAAGGACCGGGACGAGCTGCTCGAATTCAAGGAGCATCTCGAAGCGAATGGTGTCGATGTGCTTGGCGTTACCGACCACGGCGCGTTCCACTCGATCTACTTCTTCGATCCGAACGGGCACCGTGTCGAACTCGCGTGTCCGGATCCGGATGAGGAGGCGATGATCCGCAAACTCGATGCGGTGAAATGGGACATGCTAGAAGAGTGGTCCAGGACCAAGCGGGCGCCGAAGCACGCGGCATTTCTTCACGCGAACGAACTCGGGCAGTCGAAATGACACACATCGACCACACGCACGATCCGGCTCTACGCAGCTGGGTCGAGGCAGCTAACGACCCCGAAACCGATTTCCCGATTCAGAATTTGCCGTTTGGGCGGTTTCGGCGCGAGGGCGAGATAGAGTGGCACGTCGGCGTCGCGATCGGCGATCAGGTGCTTGAGCTGAAGCGTGCGGGCCTGATCGAACACGACGACATACATGAGCTGATGCGGTTGCCTCGCGCAGAAAGACGGTTGCTGCGCGATGCAATTTCGTTCGGTCTTCGCGTCGGCAGTCCAGACGAGGCGCGGTTTCGCGCTGCGCTCGTTCCCATGGCGGAAGCCGTGATGGGTCTGCCGTGCACGATCGGCGACTACACGGATTTCTACACCAGTGTTTACCATGCGACGAATGTCGGCAAGCAGTTCCGTCCGGACAACCCGCTGCTTCCGAATTACAAGTGGGTGCCGATCGGGTACCACGGTCGCGCATCGTCGATCGGTGTGAGTTCGCCGGCGCTCGGCCACACGTTCCGACGGCCGCGCGGCCAGACGCTGGCATCGGGGGCAACCGTGCCGACGGTCGGCCCGTCTCAGAAACTCGACTATGAACTCGAGCTGGGCATTTTCGTGGCGCGTCCCAATGCGCTTGGCGAGCCGGTTCCGATCGTTGAGGCGGACGAGCATGTTTTCGGCCTCACGCTGTTCAACGACTGGTCCGCGCGCGATATTCAACCGTGGGAGTATCAACCGCTCGGGCCGTTCCTCAGCAAGAACTTTGCATCGACGGTCTCACCGTGGATGGTGACGCTCGACGCGCTCGAGCCGTTCCGCGAAACGTATCGGCGACCGGCAGGCGATCCCGATCCGCTTCCATATCTGGATTCACCTGGTAACCGCGAGCGAGGCGCGATTTCGATCGAACTCGAGGTGTGGCTTCAGACTGAAGAAATGCGTGCCGCGGGCCACGCTGGGGATTGCATTGGCCGCTCGAACTATCGCGATGCCTACTGGACCGTCGCGCAACTCGTCGCACATCACACCGTGAACGGCTGCAATCTTCAAGATGGAGATCTTCTGGGCACGGGGACGCTTTCTGGCCCGACGCCGGATGCTGCGGGCTCGTTGCTCGAACTCACAACGGGTGGGAAATCTCCGATCATGCTGTCGAATGGCGAGACGCGAGGTTTCCTCCTCGACGGCGACACGGTCATCTTGCGGGCGTATTGCCATCGTGACGGTTTGCGCCGGATCGGCTTCGGCGAATGCCGCGGTACGGTCCTTCCAGCGGTCGGCAACTGACGTAAGTTCGAAGGAACATCCAGATGATCCAGGGTAAGGTCGCCATCGTGACCGGTTCAACGAGCGGCATTGGGCTTGCCGTTGCGAGAAGATTAGCGGAAGGCGGCGCAGGCGTTGTTCTGAACGGTTTTCGGCAGGCTGGTGATGTAGAGCCGCTGTGCGCGTCGATCTCAAGTCAGTTCGGCGTGCCGGTGCTGTATAAGCGAGCGGACATGAGCAATGCGGACGAGATCACCGCGATGGTTGCGGACACGGAGCGCGAGCTCGGAGCTGTCGATATTCTCGTCAACAATGCGGGCGTTCAGCACGTTGCGCCGATCGATGAGTTCCCGATTGATCAGTGGGAACAGATTCTGGCAATCAACCTGTCGTCGAATTTCCACTCAATCCGCGCCGCGCTGCCCGGGATGAAAGCGCGTGGGTGGGGCCGCATCGTCAACATCGCGTCCGCGCATGGGCTGGTCGCCTCACCGTTCAAATCGGCCTACGTCGCGGCAAAGCATGGGGTGGTGGGCTTGACGAAGACTGTGGCGCTTGAAGTTGCAGAGACGCCGATCACGTGCAACGCAATCTGTCCGGGCTACGTCAGGACACCGCTTGTCGACGGACAGATCCGGGATCAGGCAAAGGCACACAACATGAGCGAGGATCGGGTCGTTCGGGAGGTGATCCTCGCCACCCAGCCTACCAGGCGATTTGCCGAGGCGGATGCAATCGGCGACACGGTGCGGTTCCTGTGTTCGCCGGCGGCGGACTCAATCACCGGAATTGCGCTACCTGTCGACGGCGGGTGGACTGCACGGTAACGGAGTAGCGATGAGCGACAGAACACCCGGATCATTCGTCGCATTGTCTGACGGCGAGCGCAGCAAGTGTGTGTCGGCGATCGATGCGGTGCGGCTCATTCGACCGGGGGCTACCGTGGCGACCGGGGGCTTCGTCGGGATAGGTTTTCCCGAAGCGGTTGCGGCCGCTCTGGAATCTCTGTATCTGGACACGAGCGTGCCGGCCGACCAGAAGCCTGCGGCGCTCACGCTGGTGTACGCAGCTGGCCAGGGTGATGGGAAGACAAGAGGCCTCAATCACTTCGGACATGCTGGGCTCATCAAGCGGGCGATCGGGGGTCATTGGGGGCTCGTACCCAAGCTTCAGAAACTCGCGCTCGAGGGGCAGATCGAAGCGTACAACCTGCCCCAAGGGGTGATTACGCATCTATTTCGCGATATCGCGGCCGGAAAGCCGGGTCACCTGAGCCGGATCGGTCTCGGGACATTCGTCGATCCGAGATTCGGCGGCGGACGCCTCAACGCGCGCACGGTAGACGAGCTCGTGTCGATCATGCGGGTGCGTGGCGAAGAGTATTTGTTTTACCCAACATTCCCGATCGATGTCGCTATTCTGCGTGGCACCACTGCGGATCCGGACGGAAACGTTTCGATGGAGCGCGAGGCGCTGACACTGGAAACGCTGTCGATTGCCATGGCTGCGCGCAACAGCGGCGGGCTCGTGATCGTGCAAGTCGAGCGACTAGCGGCCGCGGGCGCGCTCAATCCCAGACAAGTGAAGATCCCGGGAATCCTTGTCGACTGCGTCGTACTGGCGCCAACGGAACACCATCAGCAGACGTTCGCAACCGACTACGACCCGGCGTACTCGGGTGAATTGCGGGTGAGCACGTCCAGCGCCCAGGCGATGGCGCTCGACGCGCGCAAGGTCATCGCGCGCCGCGCCGCGATGGAACTTCATACCGGCAGCGTGGTTAATCTCGGTATCGGGATGCCCGAGGGGGTTGCTGCCGTAGCTGCTGAAGAAAGAGTTTCCGATCTATTCACGCTGACTGCTGAGCCGGGCGTCATTGGAGGTATTCCCGCAGGTGGGCTCAACTTCGGCGCCGCGGTCAATCCACACGCGATCATCGATCAACCTTACCAGTTCGATTTCTACGACGGAGGGGGGCTCGACATCGCCATACTCGGCCTCGCGCAGGTCGATGTCGAAGGCAATGTAAATGTCTCGAAGTTCGGGGCACGGCTCGCTGGCGCCGGCGGCTTTATCAACATCAGTCAGAGCGCGAAGAAGGTGGTTTTCGCTGGCAGTTTCATGACCGGCGAATGTGAGATCGCTATCACGGCGGGAGGATTGCGGATCGATCGCGACGCCTGTGTCAGAAAGTTTGTCGATACGGTCGAGCATCGAACCTTCTCCGGAAAGCGCGCGATCGAACTAAACCAGCAGGTGTTGTATATCACTGAACGTTGCGTGTTCGAGCTGAGACAGGATGGGCTGGTGCTGACGGAAGTCGCCCCAGGTATCGACCTCGAACGTGACGTGCTGGCGCATATGACGTTTCGGCCGTGTATAGACGGTCCGCGGTTAATGAATTCTCGGATCTTCCGCGACGAGCCGATGCACCTGCGCAAGCTGCTGGTCGACCTTCTGTTCGACGAACGATTTGCATACGACGCCACAAAGAACGTGCTGTATTTGAACTTCGCGCAACTCGAGATCAGAAGCCTCAAGGTAATTGACGCCATTCGCGCCAAGGTCGATGAGGTATGTGCACCGATCGCAGGATCGGGAAGCCGTGTGCAGGTCATCGTCAACTATGAAGGTTTCGTGCTGGATCGAGACCTCGAAGACCGCTATTCGGAGATGGTGCAGGATTGCGTTGGACGCTATTACTCGACCGTAACCCGTTTCACCACAAGCGCGTTCATGCGCGCGAAGTTGGGTGACGCGCTGTCTCGCCGGAAGCTCGCGCCTTACATATTTGAAAGCGAATCGGAGGCAATCGAGAATCTCGCCGTGCTGCAGAAAGGAGGGACGGGGCAGCACCGGGGATGACAACGCACGTACGCACGGTCGCTTCGCCTCAGCCCCATCGATTTAACTGATTGCGAGTCAGCCATGCAGGCGGCGCGCGACATCCGCGACGCGCGAGCCATACAGCTTTGCTGTTTCGAGATCGCCGGCTGCCATTTCGTCCGCGCTCGCATCAGCAGGGGATTGAACCAGAACGCCGACGGATCCGCCCAGGTTATTGACGTCTTGTCGCGTCGAGGATTTCGCGTTCGCTGGCAGCAGCCCGAGGCTGACCCATACACCGCCATGCTGGGATGCGAGAGTCTGCAGATAGATCAACGTGACCTGTTTGTCACCGTTGTAGCTGGCGCTGTTGGTAAAGCCGCCGAAAACTTTGTCTTGCCATTCGCGCGTGTACCACTTCTTCGATGTGGCATCGGCGAATTTTTTGAATTGCCAGGGCACCGAGCCCATGTAGGTCGGCGCGCCAAGAATGATGGCGTCGGCGTCAGAAAGCGCCGCCCATCCTTGCTCGTCAACATGGCCTTCTTGGTCGACCGCCACGAGGCGGGCATTCGCGCCTTCGGCGACCGCTTCGGCGACGCGCTTGGTATGACCGTAGCCGGAGAAGTAGACAACAATGGCGTTCGCCATGATCGCTCCTGTTGAGATATAGAGAACAGTGAGATGAAAGCGGCGAAATGGTAACGACTGGCAACACTGCGCACAAGAAGGAACCATGATGTCACCTAGTTACCCTGAGGAAACCGAGCTGCGAGAAATGGCTCCCTCTGATGCTCAGTCGAATGCCGACCGGTCTGAGGCTTTTAGCGTCTACCAGGAGGGATGTCCCGCGCGATTGGTATTCGAGCGATTGGCGGACAAATGGGTACTGCTCGTCGTCAGATTGTTGAAACGCCGTCCGACGCGCTTCAATCAACTTCGGCGGGAAATAGAAGGTGTTTCTCAGAAAGTGTTGAGTCAAACCTTGCGGCGACTCGAGCGCGACGGTCTCGTGAGTCGCGAGGTGATTGCGAGCACGCCGGTTGCAGTAGAGTATTCGCTCACCGAATTGGGAAGATCCCTCGCGGAGGCAATCGAGCCTCTGATTGCGTGGGCGGTAACGCAAATCGAAAATGTTCTGGATGCTCAATTTCGATACGATGCCCAGTCGGGCAAGCGCAACGGATAGCTTTGGGCTCGCGGGATTCCGATGTCTCCTCGCTCGAGCGTGACGTGTTGTGATCTCCTGGGCGACAACAACGACGCACCGGTGTGCATGTGCGCACCGCGATTTCACGCGGCGCGCACGTTTAAGCCCACGCGTTAGAACTTGTGGCGGATCCCGATTCGCACCGCAGTTTGGGCGTCAGTGCTGGAAGGGTCGCCGAGTGCAGCCTGGGCTTGTGCACCGAACCCGTGATCATGTGCCAACGCGCCGACCAGGTAGACGTCGGTGCGCTTCGACAGGAAGTAGTCCGCGCTGATAACCAGTTGATTTGCACTGCCAACACCGTTGTTCCGGTGCTGATACTGGAAGCCGCCGGCCAACGACAGCGCCGGAATGACTTGGTAGCTCGCGCCTCCCTCATACGTCGTTGCGCGAGCCTTGGTGCCGCTCGACAACTGGACATCTGTCACAAGGGCGAACAGGCGCGCCTTGCCGATGTTGTACGCGCCCCCACCAGCAATTTCTCGCGAGTTTGCCGTGCTGGTCGCGTTATGGATCGACATGTACGCGAGCGATGTGCTGAACGGGCCGTTGTCGTAGTTCACGACGAAGTTGCTGGAGCTGTTCGTGCCCATCGACCCGGCGACGTTGCCGAAGCCGTACATCGCGCCAAAGCTGAAGCCGCCAATGGTCGGCGACTGATACTTGACCGAGTTGTTGACTTCGTCGCCCCAGACGCGGTTATCGAGCGCATAGCCGCCAGATGCATAGGCGGGCAGGCTCCATGCGAGCAAGCCGGCAGGAGTGTTGGCGCCGATCGCGTAGGCGGGCAGGATGTCGCCGATGAAGTCGTACTGGCGGCCGAGCGTCAGCGTACCCCAGCTATTGCTGAGCCCGACGAAGGCTTGGCGCCCGAACATGAGGCCGCCTTGGCCCAACTGGCCATTGCCGACATCGAAGCCGTTTTCCAGCACGAAGATCGCCTTGAGTCCGCTGCCGAGATCCTCCGTACCCTTGAGGCCCCAGCGGCTACCCTGGGACGACCCCGAAACGAACTGCACTTCCGACCCATGGCCGGTCGGCGTCACGACGTTGTTGGTGTAGGTGACGCCGGCGTCGATCAGCCCATAGAGCGTGACCGAAGACTGGGCAAAGGCGGAACTGCTGCAGAGCAAAGCGGCAGCCATAACTTTCATTTTCATTAGGATCTCCAAATTAATCGTCGATAAATTGATTCAAATGTTTTGTTTTACTTATTGAAATCGGGTGCGATTCATTTGAGCGAGATCGTGGTCATCGGCGAGAACTTCCCGCCTTTCGCTTCATACAGGGTGACGTTCGCCGCGCGCAGATCGCCCTTGTCGTCAAAAGCGATCTTTCCGGTCACGCCGTCGAAATCAACCTTCTTCATCGCCGGCAGGTAGTCAGCAGGTGACGTCGAATTCGCAAGGCGCATTGCGTTGATGAGCGCCCAGGTCGCATCGTAAGCGTACGGCGCGAAGAGCACGACCGATCCGTACTTCTTGAACTTTTGCTCGAATGATTTGCCCTTCGGCATGCTTTCGAGCGGCTGGCCGGATTCGGCCGACACGGTGCCTTCCGCGGCGCCGGGGCCGGCGAGCTCGATGAACTTTTCGGTTTCGATCGCCGAGCCGACGAGTGCAGTCTTCATCGCAAGACTGGTCATCTGCTTACGCATCGGGCCTGCCTGCGCGTCGACGCCGCCGTAGAAAATGGCCTGCGCATCCTTCGACTTAATAGAGGTCAGGATGCCGCGAAAGTCGATCGTCTTGTCCGACACGTATTGACGATCCACGACTTCCACGCCGGCGGCCTTCAATTCGTTCGCTACGACGTCCGCGAGGCCTTGGCCGTATGCGGTCCGATCGTCGACAATGGCCACACGCTTGTAGCCTTTCGTCTTTGCAATGTATTGGGCGATTGCGCGACCAACGTAGCTATCGTCGCCGATGACACGGAAGGCAGTCGCGAAACCCTGTCGAGTGAGGATCGGATTGGTCGCCGACGGCGACACCTGCGGGATGTCGGCATTCGAATACGCCTTCGACGCCGGGATCGTTGCGCCGGACGTGATGTGGCCGACGACGCCGTTCACCTTCTCATCGATGAATTTCTGAGCGATGGCGACCGCGGTCTTCGGGTCGGCTGCATCGTCTTGGGCGTCAAGGACGAAATGCACCGGTACACCTTTGATCTTGATTCCGGCGGCGTTTGCGTCGTCGATAGCCAGGCGGACACCGTTTTCTGCGTCCTTGCCTACGTGTGCAACCTGGCCGGTGAGCGGGCCGCCGTATCCGATGGTCACTGTCTGGTCCGCATGAGCGAGGGCCGTGACAGCAGCCATGCAGGCCAGAGCGAGCGTATTTTTCGTTGCCGTTTGCATGTGGTTCACCTTTGCAGGGTATGTCTATGTAAAGAGACCTTCCACACGATGCGTGGCAAGCGATGTGGGAATCCGGTCAGCGGAACTGGACCAGCATGCCTGCGCGTTGATGCGCTGCGACCAAACCTCCGCAAACGGCGCCGCAAACAGACAATGGACAGTTCTGTACGTAAGATAAGTATTTCAATATCTTTGATCAACGTCTTTCTGTGAACAAAGCGTAGTGGTTTACGCCCCTGAGGTATCCGTCAGTAACTAGGTGAGCCTGAGGTAGCATAAGCAGGCGTAAGAACCTAGAATTCACGGAACGCCGAGGCAGTTTCCTCTTAAGACTTTGGAAGCTGCATGTGCATGGGCCGGACACGAGCCGGAGGCTCGTCGCCACCGTGTTGGAAAGCTGCCGCGTGATCGTTGTGATAATGGGCGATCCTGTCCATTGTTGGACGACGCCACGCCCCATCCTTGGAGGACACCTCTGCCTTGAGGGAGGGTGCGAAACGGGGGCAGAGCAGAGAGCGGTTATGTCTTTGCATGAGGCCGGGTGGCAACCGGGAATGCTATGCTTGACCACAATCAACTTGGACCAGTTACGAATGCAGCAGGAAAAAGTGAGTGAGAAGCCGACCAGGAAGATGACCAAGGCAGCGCGCCCAGTCGTTGACCGGACCGTTTGGCTTGATGCGGCGAGGGCGATTCTGATCGAGCAGGGTGTTGACGCTGTCAAGGTCGAGCCCCTTGCAGCGATGCTTGAGATCAGCCGGAGCAGCTTCTACTGGCACTTCAAGAATCGCCAGGAACTGCTCGATGCTCTGATCGAGTACTGGACCGAGGTGAACGACCGGACACTTCGGTCACTAGTCGAGCCCGATGATTCGAATCCGAAGGAGCGCGAGCAGCTCGCGAAGGCGCGCTTGCGGCAGTTGGTGAACCTCTTTATCGACGAGCGGCAGTTTTCGTCGGAATTCGATATGGCTATGCGCGAGTGGGCTCGCAAAGACGCGGCTGTGGCAAAAGAGGTAGCGCGAATCGATCGCGAACGCATTGCGCACCTGCAAAAGATTTTTCAGGAGATGGGGCATTCGAAGCCGGATAGCCTGATCCGCGCGAAGATCCTCTATTTCCATCAGCTCGGGTATTACCTGACCGGCATCAAGGAAAGTCAGGCGGTGCGTACGCGTGTGGCGCCGCGGTACCTTGAGGTATTGAGCGGCATCAAGCTCTGAGTATAAAAAAATGCGGCAGCGGACAAAGCGTCCGTGCCGCGCAAATCGGCTCTCTCGGACCGATGTAGGGACGATAAATGGCAGGCCTCTCAGGGCCATTGCCATTGTTTCGATGACAGACGTTGGAGGGTTTGGGGTGAATCAGGTTTTACCTGGACACCTTCGCGAATGCGTCTGCCACATATTCCACATTGTTCTCGTTCAGCCCTGCGACACAGATGCGCCCGGTCGATACCGCATACACACCGAAATCGGTCTGGAGCGCTGCAACTTCCTGCGCGCTCAGGCCGGTGTACGCGAACATGCCGCGCTGCTTGACGATGTGATCGAAGTTGCGATCTGGCGCGGCCTTTGTCAGCGACGCGTGCAGCTTCTCGCGCATCGTGACGATGCGTGTACGCATCGCTTCCAACTCGTCGGTCCATTGCGTGCGCAGGGCGTTGTCCGACAGCACGGTCGAAATCAAGCGCATCCCGTGCGTCGGCGGCGACGAATAGTTGCGGCGAATCGTGAATTTGAGTTGCCCGAGGACGTTGGCGGTTTGCGCCGAGTTCGCGCAATGAACGGTCAAGGCGCCGCATCGCTCGCCGTAGAGCGAAAAGATCTTCGAGAACGAGCTACTGACGAGGAAGTTCATGCGCCGGCGAGCGAGATCACGGACAACGAACGCATCTTCCTCGAGGCCGGCGGCAAAGCCTTGATACGCGATGTCCACGAACGGGATCAAGTCGCGTTCTTCGACGAGATCGAGAATTTCCTGCCACTGTTCGCGGGTAGGGTCGACGCCGGTCGGGTTGTGGCAGCACGGATGCAGAAGGACGATGTCGCGCGGTTTGAGATTGCGCAGGTCCGCGATCATGCCCTGGAAATCGAGTCCTTTCGACTTGGCATCGTAGTAGCGGTACCGGCCGACAGTGAAGCCCGCGCCTTCGAAGATGCCGATGTGGTTATCCCACGTCGGGTCCGTCACATGAACGGAGCTCGTCGGGAAATGGTGTCGCAGGAAATCAGCGCCCACTTTGAGCGCCCCGCTTCCGCCGACAGACTGCACGATGGCAAGCGAGTCGCGAAGCGAGTCCGCATGTTCGCCGAACAGAAGCGCGCCGACGTAGGAGCGATACACCTTGTCGCCCTCGATCGGCAGGTATGAAGTCGGCGCGTTTGCTTCGAAGATGCGAGACGCTGCCTCACGGACCGACGGCAGAACGGGAATATGTCCCGCCTCGTCGTAATAGATGCCGACACCGAGGTTGACCTTTTGTGTGCGCGGATCGTGCGCGTACTTTTCCATGAGCCCGAGGATCGGGTCGCCGGAAAAGGGCTGAACATTCGAGAACATAGAAATCCTTCGATAAAAAGGTACAAATCTGGGCGGCACGTGAGGTTGCGAGCTTCTCGCCCCTTCGAATTCGCCGAGTGCCGCGTGGACGAATGGTCTACGTCAGGCGACGGTCGACCGGCAGCCGGCGTCGATGACTTTTCCGCTTCGCTGGTCAATGACCTCGACACGTACGCGAACTACCGGACGTTTTGCGAGCTGGTCGAGCGTGGTCGAGATGAATCGCTCGACCGTTAAGCTGTCAGCCTTAAGCACGGCGTCACGCATGATGCCGTAGTCCACGACGCCGGCAAGGTCGTCGTCTTGCGAGGTCGAATGCTCATACGGCACCCAGACTTCAACGTTAACCAGCGGCCTCATCACTTGACCGACATTCGTCACTCCGCGGCAGCCGCGCAAAAATAACCGTCGACATTCGACCGACAAATCCTTCGACAAATGGGCGGTATCGATCATGGTGACGCCTGCTGCCTAGACGTTAATGGACATAACTGTACGGAGACTACATCCAAGTGACGCGCGTATCAATAGGAAAATAAATGCTGTGGCCTAAGCTTATAGCGTGTGGTAACGTTCGCATCTCGTATAATGTACAGATATGTCCAATGTATGGGAAGCGAAAGCGCGTGAGGTAACTATGAGTCAGGCAAAAGTGATCGATGGTGTAGCGGTGTCGAAGCAACTCCGGGAGCAGGTCTCAAGCCGTGCGGCGGCATTGAAGGCCTGCGGCGTCACGCCCGGGCTGGCGGTATTGCTCGTTGGTGATGATCCGGCGAGCGCGGTATACGTAAGAAACAAGGTGAAGGCATGCGAACAAGCCGGACTGCATTCGCGACTTGACCGGCTGCCGGCCGCTACCTCCGAAGCGGAATTGCTCGCACGCATCGAGGAATTGAATGTCGACCCCAGCATCCACGGCATCCTGGTTCAGCTCCCGCTTCCTGCGCATATAGACAGCCACAAGGTGATCGAAGCGATTGCGGCGGAAAAGGACGTCGACGGCTTTCACGTGGCCAACGCGGGAGCCCTCATGACAGGGCAGGCGAAGTTCCGGCCCTGTACGCCGTATGGCGTGATGAAGATGCTGGAGGCTTATGAGATTCCGGTTGCTGGCAAGCATGCGGTAGTCATCGGTCGCTCGAATATTGTGGGCAAGCCAATGGCGTTGATGTTGCTTGAGGCGGGGGCGACGGTGACCGTCTGCCATAGCAAGACGATGGACCTGGGCTATCACACGAAGTCTGCAGACATCGTGGTGGCAGCCGTCGGGAAGCGCGATGTCTTGACTGCCGAGATGGTCAAACCGGGCGCGACAGTCATCGATGTGGGAATGAACAAGAACGATGAAGGAAAATTGTGTGGCGACGTCGACTACGCATCCGTTAGCGCGGTCGCGGGCTATATCACACCGGTTCCCGGCGGCGTGGGCCCGATGACAATCACGATGCTCCTCGTGAACACGCTGGAGTCCGCCGAGCGAGTGGTGCGAATTTGACGGCGATGCCTGCGACAAGGGTCGGTCGCGGCGAGCCGCGGCCTCGCCTACTGCGCGGTATCGCTACCCGGCCGAATTAGTGTCAGATTTGGATGGTTTATGCAGCTCTATAGCTACTTCCGCAGTTCGGCGTCGTTTCGCGTACGTATCGCGCTGAATCTGAAGGGCCTGCGCTACGACTACCTGCCGGTACATCTCGTTCGTGGCGGCGGCGAGCAACTCGCGGCCGACTATCGCAGGGTGAACCCGGACGCGCTTGTGCCGACTCTGGTCGATGGCGAGGCGACGATTCAGCAATCGCTGGCGATCATCGAATATCTCGACGAGCGGTACCCGACGCCGCCGCTATTGCCGGTGGAGCCCGTCACGAGGGCATATGTACGGGCACTCGCACTCCAGATTGCATGCGAGATCCACCCGTTGAACAATTTGCGCGTTCTGAAGTACTTGACGGCAACGCTCGAGATCACCGACGAAGCGAAGCGCGCATGGTATCGACACTGGATCGAGGCAGGCTTCGAAACGCTCGAATCGCGGCTTGCGCAGGATCCGCGCACCGGTGTGTTTTGCTATGGCGATACGCCGACGGTCGCAGATATCGCCCTCGTGCCGCAAGTCTTCAATGCGCATCGGTTCGAGATTGACACCAATCGGTATCCCACACTTCATCGGATTCATCAGCATTCGATGCGGCAGGCTGCATTCATAGATGCGTCGCCGGAGCGTCAACCAGATGCGGAGTAGGGCCGCGCACCCGGAAGTAAGCCGCGGACCAAGCGGGATTACTCACGATTGTCGGGCGGTGTTAGCTCGCCGAAAGAAGGGGGGTGAATGCAATGATTTGCCCCTAATATTTGGAAGCGCGTGACCCGACCGAGGCGAAGCCGGGCATCGGTCTCACCTTGGTCGGGTGCGGCGTCCTTATTCATGGTTGAACTGGGCTTCGCAAAAAACATTAAACAAGTATTGCAACATGCAAATTGTTGATCTAGACTGCGGTCATGGATCGTCGTAGACGATTGATTTGAAATGGTTTTTTAGGGTTTTTACCTAGATCATGCCGCGTCATATTGACAGAATCCCCGCTGACGACCAGACCAACGGATGGAGTGCTTTGTTGCCCACGCGGAAGGGGCGGCCACCATTGTTTGGCGATCACGAATTCGACTGGGTCATTGTGGGCGCCGGATATGCCGGTCTTGCGGCCGCCAGAGCCTTGGCAATGCAGATACCGTCGGCGTCCATTGCAGTGATCGAGGCAGGCGAAGTGGGAGAAAACGCTTCGGGTCGCAACTCGGGCTTCGCTATCGATTTGCCGCATGCGTCGGCTGTGTCGGAAAAGTCTGTCGAGGAAGGTCGTAGCGCAATTCGGGTTGGTCGTTATGCGCTTGACGAACTCAATCGACTTATCACCGAGCATCACATCGACTGTGACTGGGAACGACGCGGTCGATACCACGCTGCCGTCACGCCTGCTGTTGCCGACTCCGCACTGAAGACGTATGCGTCGAATCTCGAGACATGGGGCGAGCCATATGAATGGCTGACACGTTCGGAGCTCGAGACGCGTCTCGGAACGAGGTACTACGGCGACGCCATCTATACCCCGGGCACCTATCTGCTCAATCCGGCAGCGTTGGTCAGGGGGCTCGCGGACAGCCTCCCGGCCAACGTCAAACTGTTCGAGCAATCACCGGTGACAGAAGTGGAATTCAACGGTCAATCGCCGTATGTGAAAACCGCGCGCGGGCGTGTTCGTTTCGGAAAGCTGATCCTCGCAGTCAATGCATTTTCGCAGTCCTTCGGGGTGTACAAAGAGCGTCAGATCCCGGTTCTCCTGTTCGCAAGCCTGTCCAAGCCAATGTCGGATGAGCAAGTCGCGAGAATGGGAGCCGACAGCTCCTGGGGAATTACGCCTGCGCATGGTGTCGCTGGCTCTACCGTCCGATTGACACGAGACAAGCGATTGATGATCCGCCAAGGATTCGAATATTCGCCGACATTACGAACGACGGATTCGCGCCGCGAATCTGCACGAAATGCGCACGGACAGCTCTTGAGTCGCCGCTTTCCGCACCTTGGTGCACTCGAAATCGAGCATTTCTGGATGGGTTGGCTTGCCGTATCGCAGAACCATGCGCCTGCGTTCGGGCAGGTGGCGGATAACGTCTATGCAACATCGTGCTGCAACGGATCAGGAATCGTGCGACATACGGCAGCAGGAATGCTCATTGCCGAGCTTGCCCTGGGTCGAGAGAACCCGCTGATTGACGATTTTCTTGCGCAAGGTACAGCCAACTATATTCCCCCGCGGCCAATTCGCGATGTCGGGGTCGGGCTCACGATCTCGTGGGATACCTGGAGGGGCCGAGGAGAGGAATGAATTCCGCAAATGAAGGCATGATGGGTGAAGGTTATTTCTTAAGTATTACTAAGGAGACGTATCAAATGAAAGGCATCAGACTGATCAAAGGTAACGCGATCGCGACGGCAGATCGTGGCGGGGCCACCGATGGTGTCGCGGAGATCTCGTGGGCGATCGGCGACAAGGAAGGCGCGGCGTTGCCGTGCGGGTTCGGTGCCTGGGACGAAGCGGTGTGCGAACCGAAAACCCTTGGATACGATGAAGTGATCCTCGTCCTCGAGGGCACGTTCGGAGTCGAGTCGTCCGACGGCACCCGGGTGCAAGGCAATTCCGGCGACGTCATCGAGCTCTCGAAGGGGGCTACCGTGAAGTACTTCGGTAGCAAGGCGAAGCTCTTCTTCGTGACGAACTGAGTAACGGTGAAAATGATGCACAACGCTTCCTCGTCGGGACATCTTCAGCGCCGACTCAAGAATCGGCACATCCAGCTCATCGCCCTTGGTGGAACCATCGGAACCGGGCTTTTTCTGGGATCGGCTGGCATCATTGAGCTCGCCGGCCCTGGCGTGATCCTGGGTTATACGATCGGCGGGCTCATCATCTTCTTCATCATGCGCTTCCTGGGCGAGATGCTGGTTGAAGAGCCGACTGCCGGGTCGTTCAGCTATTTTGCGAACCGTTACGTTTCCCACTTTGCGGGCTTTATGTCCGGCTGGAACTGTATTGCGCTATACGTGCTCGTCGGAATGCTTGAGTTGACCGCAGTCGGGAAATTCATTCAGTTCTGGTGGCCAGGAATTCCTACCTGGGTCACGGTGGCAGTGTTCTTCGTGCTGATCAATTCAGCGAACTTCATCAACGTCAAAATCTACGGTGAGTTCGAATTCTGGTTTGCGTTGATCAAGATTGCCGCAGTGCTGGCGATGATCGCCGCAGGTGGATATCTGCTCGTGACGACGCACAACCCGAATCAGAGTGTGACCAATCTCTGGTCACACGGTGGATTCCTGCCGAACGGAATTTCTGGGCTGGGGATGTCCTTTGCGTTCATCATGTTTGCGTTTGGCGGCGTCGAGATGCTCGGGTTCGCTGCGGCAGAGACCGATGAACCGCGCAAGGTCATTCCGAAGGCGATTAACCAGTTGGTATATCGCGTACTGGTGTTCTACATTGGATCGATGGTGGTGCTGCTGTCGTTGACGCCGTGGAATGATCTGGTCGCACAACTCAAGGCCGGTGGCGGTACGTATAGCAGCAGCCCGTTCGTACTCGTCTTTTCCGGGATCGGCGAGCATCTTGCCGCGAATCTCTTGAATTTCGTGATTCTTACGGCAACGCTCTCCGTCTACAACAGTATGGTCTATAGCAGTAGCCGTCTGCTCTACGGTATGGCCCTCGAAGGCAATGCACCGAAGTCGCTCATGCAGGTGAACAAGCGTGGTGTGCCGGTTCGTGCAATCGTCTACCCCGGCATCGTCACTGCGCTGTGTATCCTTCTGAACTACGTTGCGCCGGCGGGTGTGATCGAGCTGCTGATGTCGCTCATCGTTGCGGCCCTTGTGATCACGTGGGTCGTCATCGTGGTCGCACATATGGGCTTTCGGAAGGCGAGCAAAGAGAAGGGCATCTCCGCACGGTTCCGTGCACCATTCTCGCCGTTGTCAAATTACATCTGTCTGCTGGCGATGGCGGTCGTGGTTGTCGTTATGTTGATGACGCCTGCCGTTCGCATGTCCGCCGTGGCGATACCGATCTGGCTTGTCGTCGTCTACGCAGTCTATCGGATCACCTCGTCGAAATCGGCGTCGGTTGCGATCGACGCTTCCTGATTCGAATCAGGAAGCCTGGCATGAGTCGCGGTCTTCCGGAACGGTCCGGTAGGCGCGACTCATGCAGTTGACCCGTTCGCGTCACCTTTCGCGACACCGACTTTACCGGCGTCGACTATCATCTGGACAACCACTTGCAGTTGCTTTGAAGTGGCCTCTTCGTTGGTTTCGAAGAGTCGCATGATCGACAGCCCGCGCAGTGCTGCAAAGACGACCGCAGCAAATTGTTCGGGTTCAGGGTGGGTTCTGGCGATTTCGGGAAACACAGCCACGAAATGTGCAAAATACGACGGATCGTGCTTTGCTCGATGCTCGTCGATTCGCTGGAATAGCTGCGGCGACGTCTTGCAGCCGAAGAAAAGACTCCAGGCAGCCACGTAGCTCGGTGGGCCATAGACGTTGTCCCAGGCGGAGTGTACGAATCGGGTTGCCCGCTCTGCAAGGGGAAATTGGAGTGCCTCCATGGGCCAGACCGCGCCGAGCTCGCTAAGCGGCTGCATTACCTCGTCGACCACCCGCTCCATCAGCGCCGTTCTTGTCCCGAACTGGTGCTGTACTGCGCCGAGCGTGACCTTCGCGCCCCTGGCAATATCTTGCAAATTCGTTTGCTGAAAGCCTACTTTCTGCAGCAGTCGGATCGCGGATGCGATGATCTTTCGCTGAGTCGTTTCGCTTCGCTCGGCTTGGGTTCGTCGCTTCGGCGACGATCTCGCAGGTCGGGTGGGTATCTCCTTCATTACCTCTTCCATATGTAGCGTTACACCTCGGTGATCGAGAATTTTACACTTTCGATTCCGATTCGACGGGAACGAGATTCCAGATATGCATAGCAGCACGTCGACGGCAGCCGTACGAGGACGCCAAGTCATCGTGGCGCCTTACGTTAGACGAAAGGTGCGGACGTTGATAAGTCGGCTGCGAAAGACTATGACCAACGTCATCCATTGCACTCGGTGCATTCGCCGCATACTCGGAGGGGCCAGAAAGCGGGGCATACGTGATTCAACGATCAGCCTCCTTTCGAGTAACAGGACTGTGCTCGTCGCACCAAATGGTCGACCATCTTCTGTGCGCCGGGCTGCAGATAGTCGAAGTTCTTGAAGCAAATTATGAAATGGCGCTCCGCCCATGTGTCGACTAGCGGTATCACCTTGATTCCAAAGACAGCCTGGTACGTCGCGGCCACTTCAACCGGCACGACGCTAATGCCGAGACCTGCAGCGACGACACGAAATGCAGCGTCGAAGCTGGATACGATGACCCGATACGACAGCACCTTGCCTGCCTTCTTCGCCGCGTGTTGCAGCATGGTATGGACCGCCGTGGTAGGCGGCAGTCCGACGTGCTCGTATGCCAGCGTCTGGTCAAAGTTCAATTGATTTTGTCGAGCCAACGGATGATCTGGATGCACGGCGAGCGCAAGTCGGTCTCGTCTGTACGGTCTGTGTTGTAGGCCTTGAAGGTCTACGTTATCCCAGCACACGCCGATACTGGCAACGCCTTCACGCAGCTGACGCAACAGGTCGCTGGAGAGTCGTTCCTCCACATCTACCCGAATATTCGAGTTTTCCGCTTCGCTCATGAACGCCGCGATATCGTCCAGTAGGGCCTCTGCGATCGCGGAGGCCGACGCGCAAATACTCACGCGGCCCTGCAATCCATGTCCGAACGCGGCAATGTCGCTGCTGATGCGCTCCAGTGTAAAGAGCACATTCCGTGCGTGTTCCAGAAGGGCAATGCCGGCTCCCGTCGGCTCGACTCCGCGCCGCGAGCGCGCTAAAAGAGGCGCGCCCAGGTCGGCCTCGAGTTGTGCGATGCGCTTGCTGATCGCTGACGGTTCGATGTGTGCTTCATTCCCCGCCCGAGCAATGTTGCGGTGTTCGCACACTGAAACGAATAGGCGCAAGGTCTTCAAATCAATGTCCCGCACGGCTGCCCCCTTGTGACGTTCCCGTTCGGAATCACTGCGCTTCCGAATCGTTGCTTTACTGAGATATTGGCATGTCTAAAGTTATCACAACGTCGGCGCCTTCATGACCGGCAAAAACACGGAGACAGGCAGATGTCGTTTTTCCCCCCGGGTGTCACTATTCGCGAAGTCGGCTTGCGCGACGGTCTGCAGAGCATCCAGCGCATTCTCGCAACGGAGCACAAGATTGAATGGATTCGTGACGCCTTCAGCGCAGGCCAGCGCGAACTTGAGGTCGGCTCATTCGTGCCGGCACGCTTGATGCCGCAACTCGCGGACACGGCGGAACTCGTTGCTTTTGCAAAGACACTTCCGGATCTTTTCGTATCAGTTCTCGTGCCGAACCTGAAGGGTGCCGAGGCAGCACTACAAGCACAAGCCGATCTGCTGCTGGTTCCGTTGTCAGCGAGCCATGAGCACAGCCTCGCGAATCTCAGAAAGACGCCCGATGATGTCGTCGCTGAAGTGGCGCGCATTCGCGCAGAACGTGACGCGTCTGGATCGACGACGCTCATCGAAGGTGGCATTGGCACGGCATTCGGCTGCACGATTCAGGGTCGTGTGAGCCCGGACGACGTACTGCGTTACATGCAGGCGCTGCTTGATGCAGGCGCTGATTACGTCAGTATTGCCGATACGGTTGGCTATGCAGGCCCACGTGCGGTGCGCGAATTGTTCGGAAAGGCTCGCCAAATTGCAGGCGAACGTCTGTGGTGCGGTCATTTTCACGATACGCGCGGCCTCGCACTCGCCAATGTTTATGCCGCACTTGAGACGGGAGTCGGGCGCTTCGATGCTTCGCTCGCTGGTATTGGCGGGTGTCCTCATGCACCTGGGGCGAGTGGCAATGCGGCGACTGAAGATCTCGCGTTCATGCTCTCCAACATGGATATCCCAACGGGTATCGATATTCCCGCGTTGCTCGCGTTGCGCAGCAAGGTTGCGTGTTGGCTTGATGGTGAAACACTTCATGGAACGCTCTGGCGTGCCGGGTTACCCAAGGCCAACGCACACGACTTTCCCAACATTTCGGTTTCCAATTGAGGTTTAGAACCATGTCTGGCAATGCAAGACTTCCTCTCGACGGCGTGCGCGTCGTTGAGTTTACACATATGGTCATGGGGCCGACGTGCGGGATGATTCTCGCGGACCTAGGCGCCGAAGTGATCAAGGTCGAGCCACCGGGTGGTGATAAGACACGCAAGTTACCGGGGCTCGGTATCGGATTTTTCCGCTCGTTTAATCGGAACAAAAAGAGCGTCGTCATCGACATCACGACCGCGGACGGAAAGGAGACTGCGACCGAGTTGATCGAAACATGTGATGTGGTAATCGAGAATTTCAGGCCCGGTCTGATGCAATCGCTTGGTTTGGATTACGAGACACTGTCTCGACGAAGCCCCGGGCTCATCTACGTGTCGCATAAGGGATTTCTGCCAGGGCCATATGAGAAGCGCCTCGCGCTCGACGAAGTAGTGCAGATGATGGGCGGTCTGTCGTATATGACGGGTCCGGTAGGCCGTCCGTTGCGGGCGGGAACGTCAGTCAACGACATTATGGGTGGCATGTTCGGGGCGATTGGCGTGCTGGCCGCGCTACGCGAGCGCGATGTCACAGGTCTGGGCCAGGAAGTCCAGAGCGCGTTGTTCGAGAACTGCGTGTTCCTGTCGGCACAGCACATGCAGCAATATGTGATGACACGCGAATCACCGGCACCGATGCCCGCCCGTGTGTCCGCGTGGAGTGTGTACGACGTGTTCACGCTAGATGGCGACGAGCAACTGTTTATTGGCGCGGTGAGCGATAAGCAGTTCATCACGCTCTGTAATGTCCTCGAGCGTCCGGACATCGCCGCCGAGCCGCGTTTTGCGACTAACGCTATGCGTGTCGATGTTCGCCCCGAGCTGCTTTCATGTCTCGGTGTGGTGCTGAAATCGCACCGTGTGGATGAACTTGCGCCAAAGCTCGAAGCGGCCGGCATTCCATATGCACCGATCGTGCGTCCCGAGCAGTTGCTCGACGATCCGCATCTGAGGGCAAGCGGTGGCCTCGCACCAATGCAAGCGGACGACGGCAGCATGACGGACGTGGTGCTGTTGCCGATTACGATCGGGGGCCGCCGGCCGGGCGTGCGACATGCGTTGGCCCGGATTGGGGAGCATACGCAGGAAGTTCTTTCCCGGCTCCGGAGCAAGGTGATCGTATGAGATTGTTCGAATTGGGCGGCACGAGGCCGCTTTTGGCTGGATCTGCGTGGGTCGCGCCAAGTGCGGTGGTGGAGCGGCCCCCTGAAAATCCGGACACAGTCTCCCACTTACAATAGCGGGTAGGCATAAGACTGTGTATATGACTAACAACAAGAACGAAGTGATGGAAGTTTTGACGGGACCTGAGCGCCGGCGGCGCTGGTCGGTGGATGAGAAGCTGGCGATGGTCCGAGAGACATTCGAGCCAGGCAAGACGGTTTCGATGGTGGCGCGGCTGCACGGCATCAACCCGAATCAGCTGTTTCAGTGGCGTAAGCTGCATCAGGACGGCAGCCTGTTGGCGGTAAGCGCAGGTGAGGAAGTTGTGCCGGCATCTGAACTGGGCGATGCGCTGAAGCAGATAAAGGAACTGCAACGCCTGCTCGGCAAGAAGACCATGGAGAACGAGATTCTCCGGGAGGCCGTGGAGGTGATGAAGTCGCGAAAATGGATTGCGCGCTCACCCTCATTGCCGGGGGACGACCAGTGAAGCAGGTCTGCGACGTCCTCGGTGTAGCGCGCTCCAATGTGTCGGTAAAGCTCGCACGGGCTGCTGACTGGCAAGATGGCCGTAGTGCACGCAAAACGGATGACGCTAGCCTCGTCGACGAAATCCGGTTGCTCGTTGCTGACTTGCCGAGCTACGGTTATCGACGCGTCTGGGGCATGTTGCGATGCGAACGGGAATCGCGATGCGGAACTCCGGTGAATGCCAAACGCGTTTACCGCGTGATGCGCGTGCACGATTTACTGCTCCATAGGAGGCCTGCGAGGCCGCGTATCGAGCGGCGCCATGACGGCAAAGTGGCTGTACCGAAGAGCAACCAGCGGTGGTGCTCTGACGGCTTCGAGTTTCGCTGCGATAACGGCGAGCCACTGCGTGTGACCTTCGCGCTTGACTGCTGCGACCGCGAGGCCATGAGCTGGGCTGCGACTACCGGCGGTCACAGCGGTGACGTTGTTCGTGACGTCATGTTGGCGGCTGTCGAGCATCGTTTCGGCAACGTTCGGAAAGCGCCTGCGCAAATAGAATGGCTCAGCGATAACGGTTCGGGTTACATTGCCGAAAAGACTCGCGCGTTCGCCTCGGACATAGGTCTGAAGCCGCTAACGACGCCCGTGTGTAGCCCACAGAGCAACGGCATGGCAGAAAGCTTCGTGAAGACGATGAAGCGCGACTATGTCGCGTTCATGCCGAAGCCTGACGCGGTGACCGCTGTACGCAATCTGGCTGTCGCGTTCGAACACTACAACGAAAGGCACCCGCATAGTGCGCTGAAATACCGCTCGCCGCGCGAGTTCCGACGGAGAACCGATTCATCAACCTTAGTGTGAGATGGTGTCCGGAGGTACGGGGGCAAATCCAGGTGGTGATCGGCCGGACAACGCTAGGTGAGTGTACAAGCGTCTGGTTTAACGCTGTGGTGCGTGCAGATAACGAGCCCATCTCAATTGGGGATGGCAGCAACGTACAGGACGGCGCCGTTTTGCATACCGATCCCGGCTATCCACTTGAAATTGGGGCGCATGTCACCATCGGGCACCAGGCGATGCTGCATGGTTGCACCGTTGGGGACGGTTCGCTCATTGGCATTCAGGCGATCGTGATGAACGGTGCGGTAATTGGCAAGCAGTGTCTTGTTGGTGCTGGGGCAGTCGTGACTGAGGGCAAGGTCTTTCCCGACCGGTCACTGATTCTCGGGTCCCCCGCGAAAGTGGTGCGTGAACTGAGCGACGAGCAGATCGCTGCCATTGCGAAAAATTCAGCAGAGTATGTAGATCGCGCCGCGCACTATCGGCACGAACTGGCAGTCGGCTCAATCTGGCAGTTATAGCTTCGGGCACGAAGCAATTGCAGCTGCCCGACGACACTTAGGCGGCTGCGAACATCGAATCGACATAAGAAGGTCGACGAAAATGACTATATATGGAGACAGAACGCATATGCAGCAGACCGTTACTGCCGGGGACCCTCGGCTTGTCACGCCAAACGTGCATGTCGGCATTCGACCAGGCGCAGAAATATCCGCACGCATGGATCGTTTGCCCGTCACACGACATCTCTGGATGCTCGTGCTCCTCATTTCGCTCGGTGGCTTCTTTGAAATCTATGATTTAATTTTTACCGGCTATATCGCACCGGGCATGGCCAAAAGTGGGTTACTGGCCACAACCACCCATGCGTTTTTCGGCTTCACCGGTATTGCGGGGTTCATTGCTGCAACATTCGCCGGCCTGTTCGTCGGAACGTTTTGCCTCGGTTGGCTGCCTGACCGCTTCGGGCGCCGGGCTGTCTTTACGATGTCGCTGCTGTGGTACTCGATCGGTTCGGCAATCATGGCATTCCAGACTACGCCCGAAATGGTCCTGCTCTGGCGCTTCATCACTGGCATCGGTGTTGGCGTCGAAATCATTACCATCGATAGCTATGTGACCGAGATCGTGCCGCAGTACATGCGTGGCCGTGCAATGGCATTCAATCAGATGGTGATGTTCACCGCTGCTCCGGTGGCTGCGATCCTTTCCTATTGGCTTGTACCGATGCAAGTCTTCGGCATGGACGGGTGGCGGATCGTCGTGCTTGCTGGATCCGCTGGCGCGATGCTGGTCTGGTTCATCCGTCGCTCAGTTCCGGAGAGTCCACGCTGGCTGGCATCACACGGACAACCAGACCAAGCCGAAGCGATTCTGAGCAACATCGAGGCGATCATATCTCGACAGGCGAAGGCACCACTGTCTCCGCCGCTAGCCATCGTCGAGCAACCGCTGCATCGTCGAGCATCGTTTGCGGAGCTGCTGCAGCCCCCTTATCGATCGAGGTTCATTGTGCTCGTAGTATTCAATCTATGCCAGGCGATCGGTTACTACGGTTTTGCAAACTGGGTGCCTACGCTCTTGATTGGGCAAGGAATCACGGTGACGAAGAGTCTGCTGTACTCGTTCATCATTGCATTTGCCCTTCCGATTGGCCCCATGCTCGCGATGTTGTACGCGGATCGCGTTCAGCGGAAATGGTTGATAGTGGGCGGTGCACTTATGGTCATCGTTTGTGGGATTGCATTTGCTTACGCGCGTTCGGTTCCGATTCTGATCGGATTGGGGGTGTTGATCAGCCTCGCTGGTCAGACGATCTCCGTGTGCTACCACGCGTATCAAGCGGAACTCTTTCCGACTGCCATTCGTTGCAGAGCGAACGGGCTGGTCTACTCGGCGAGTCGTGTTGGCGCGATGATGTCCGGTTTTATCATCGCAGCACTCCTGCGAGATTTCGGTGTAGTGGGCGTGTTTACTAGTATTACTGCTTGCATGCTGGTGGTTGTGCTGTCGATTGGGATCTTCGGGCCGAGTACGAACGGTAAACGTCTTGACGAGCTTTGCCACTGATGCGGCTCTCGGAACACAAAAAGATGGACGTGAACTTGACTTAGCGCAATATCACTCGGCGGTAGATTTCAAAGTCTCACGTTCATCATCGTATAGATATTTTATAACCAGTGTTGGATTGGTGGGGAGTTGTTTAATTCTCCAATCTTGTTTTGTCGGATTTTTAGATGCACCGAAAATAATTTATATAACAAATTAAAAATTTTGATGGTGGATGAATTTTATTTTCATATGCTGACATTCTGACGAGTAAAAATAAAATACTTCCGAGGGTTTTATATTCGCGAATTATTGAGAAACCTTTGGCGGGGAGGCCGAAGTGAAGGGAATCAATTTTTTTCCGAAATCGATTTTTTCGATTATGGGTGGGTTATTGTTAGCCGCTGCGGCTTCGACATTTATCGCTGGATGCAATGGTGCGCAAAACGATGTGCAGGCACGGCAATTGTCTTGCGACGACAGCATGAAGGCAGCGTTCAAGCCAGATGCCAATACGTCAGTGATATTTGTTAAACAATTCAAGGCGGGAGACTCCCTTGCCCTGGCCAATACGCCGGCGTCGCCTGCGCCTACCGTCGCAGCGAGTGATGTCTGTCTGGTAAAGCTCCTCGTTGGTCCTGGCAATCCGGGGCCGGCCAGTGCTCCATCCACGTCATCGGGCATTGGTATTGAAGTATTTTTGCCGACAGCATCTGCGTGGAACAATATTATTCGCGTTACCGGTAGTGGCGGTTGGGCGGGCGGGGCTCAATCAGATCCGACGCAAGTCGCAACCAAGGCCGTGTACTTAGCCGCTGTGAATAAAGGGTACGTTGTCAGTGGTTCCGACCACGGACATGTTATTCCGAATAACGGCTCGTTTGCAATGAACCCCGATGGTTCGATTAACACGGTCTTGTGGCAGGATTTCTCAGAAAGAAGTATGCATGAACTCGCGGTTAAGACAAAGGCGCTTGTCAAGGCCTTCTACGGTCGAACGCAGGCATACGCCTATTGGGACGGATTTTCTACTGGAGGACGCCAAGGCTTTAAGCTCGCGCAAAAGTACCCCACTGACTTCGATGGAATTCTGGCTGGATCTCCAGCATTCAACTGGAGCAAGTTCATCACTGCGGAGCTCTATCCGCAAATCGCGATGCAACAGGCCATTGGCTCATCAATCTCAGCGTCGAAGCTTGGTTTTGTCAGTGGTGCTGCGGTTAAGTCTTGCGATACCGCAGGATTGAACTATCTCCTTAACCCGATGCAATGCCGCTACGACCCGACCAAAGACGCAAATGTTCTTTGCGCGGGCGCGCAAGGTAACGGCGTAGTTGGTGCCAGCACCAACGTGGGGTGTCTGACAGGTACTGAAGCACACGTCGTCGATCAGATTTGGTATGGGCAGACGGCGGACGGCAGCGTCCCCGATCCAGCAGTTGACAATGGGCTCTCGGCTACGTTGGGAGCGAATCAGCTCTGGTATGGCCTGACTCGCGGCACGAGCCTCTCCATGTCACTTGCGGGTGCCTCGCCGTTTAGTGTCGCCACGGACCAAGTTGCCTTGGAATTGCAGAACCCGGCGTACGCGCAACCGTCCTTTGTTAATGGAACCGGTAACGGCACTAATAAATGGAAAAAAATGGGGTATGGCGAGCTTGCAACGGCGTTTTCCCAGGGAATCGCGCTTCAATCTCAATTCAGCAACATCAACACTGATACTGGGGATCTTAGTGCGTTCCGTGACGTGGGCGGCAAGATCCTCACGTACCATGGACTGGCTGACGACAAAATCTTTCCTGGAGGATCGATCAACTATTTTGAGCGGGTTTCGGCGAAAATGGGTGGAGAGTCGGCAGTTCAGTCGTTTTACCGACTTTTCCTGATTCCAGGCCTCGCACATGACGGCAGCTTTGCAACGAGTGCTTCGATTGATCCAAAGACAAATATGCCGATAAGCATCACTTCAATGCCGCTGCCGCAAGCGGCTGCTGGTCGAGACGAAATGTTCCAGATGCTTAGAAACTGGGTGGAGAAGGGTATTGCACCAACGCAAATTCCGGTGACTTCAGCAGATGGTAGTTCCTCACGGCCCCTTTGCCTATATCCACAGATCGTGACATATCTTGGTGGAGATAAATCATTTTCTTCTAGTTACGCGTGCAAATAGACGAACCATTTGTTTCGGGTGACTATGATGATTTGTCGGTGTGGCGCAAATGTTCTTGCGAAAGAATATAATTTTCAATGAGTGGATTGTCGTGAAGGAATTTAATAATCGCCGCGCGGGAAAATTAATGTTGGCAAGTATGATTATCACATAGGGATCTGGAATTTATTTTCCATGACCAGTCGAACGAGTCCTTCGTAAATTTATGAATTTCGATTGGCGTCATTCGGCAGTTCTGATTTCGCGCCCTAACTCGTTATGGTGCCCGCGATCATTGATTATCGAATTTGCTGCGTAAAGTTATGTAGTTTTCGTGTGCTTTCATTGATTTTATGGAAAATTAATTTTAATGGTGTTGATGTTTTAATTTGTTGCAAAATATAAGTTTTTTAAATAATTGGATTTTTGATTGGTAGCGCGAATTGGTGTGCGCCCAGCGAGTCAATACCAATCCTGAAGAAACCGGAAAGGCTAGGGAGGCGAGGACTCGCCTAGTCGCCTGATGAGGGGAATGGCAGCAGCAAGCGTCGCGAGGTCCTGCGGCTCGAACTGTTTGAGCTTCGCCAGCAGCCATTCGCGTTTGCCTGCCATGCGCCGCTTGTGTTCGTCCAGCCCTTTGCCCGTAATCGCGAATAGGATCTGGCGGCCGTCCGTGGGATGCAGTTTTCGCTCGACGCATGCTTCTTCTTCGAGGCGCGCGAGGATGGCTTTCATGGATTGCGGCTTCATCAATTCGGCGCGCGCGAGATCCGCAGTGGTCATCGGGCCTTGACGTTCCAGCCGCGCGAGCACGCTGGATTGCGACAAATTGAGGTCGTAGGGATTGGCGCTACGCTGCCGACGCAAAAGCTGGCCGACAGCCAGTGTTAGTTCGGAGACCGAGGATTCCAGCGGCGGAGTGGATTCATGGGAGCGAGCCATGTCGGAAGCGTAAGTCAAGACAGGTAAACTTGCAAATTCGCCTGTCCAGTTGTCGGCGGGAGTTATAACGCGAGGGCCGTTGATTTCCAACTAGTGGTCGGCATCTCCACCATCATTGATGCGAGCCGAATCAGTCCCGCCGTGACTGTCAATGCGGTATTGTCGCTGCTCTACTGGGATGTTGGTCGACACATTCAAGTTGGTGTTTTGTGCAGTCTCGAAGTACGGTGGTCGCTGCGAATCTGTGGGACATCCATTGGACGTGTCTCGACAGACAAAGACAAGCTCGATTTGGTCGACGCTCTGCCGTCATCCAACCGGGAAAGCTCCGCCGACCTTGACCTTCTGCAGCGTGAAACTGGTGTAGACGTCTGCAACCCCGGGGAAAGCACGAATTTCACGGACCAGCCTCGCGAAGGATTCGTGGTCCGCTGCGACCAATTCGATCTGGTAGTCGTAGCCGCCTGAGAAGTTTTGGCATGAAACCGCCCTGGTCATTGCGATGACTGCCCGTTCAAAGGCGGCGGCCGTGGGCAAAGAGTGACCCTTCATTCTGAGGCTCACGAAACCATGCACACCCAGGCCCAACAGTTTCCGATTCAGTCGTGCATGGTAGCCCTGTATGAAACCGGCCTGCTCCAGCAGTTGGACCCGGCGCCAGCAGGGCGACTGCGACAGGGAAACCTTCTCGGCCAATTCGGCTATGGTCAGCCGACCATCGCTAATCTATAGGTGGTCCGACCGCCGATGCGTTGCGCACCAGCACTTCCATGGGGGGGGCCTTAAAGACACACCTCAGGTGACGCAGTCGCCTCGGACCCTTGATGGATTCTACCGCGGCGAGCGCCGTAATTTGACACAATTATCACTCTCGTCGGAGAGGGGCGGTAGCGGCCTTTGGTTGCTGCCTGGGCCATCTGCGGGCGCGCGCTCCCACGTGCCAGAACGTAACAGAGCCGGTGAGGGCGACTTTGGGGGTATCCTGTAGCGAATTTGCGCTCAGTCCCCTTGCTGGCGAGGCATCGCGGCCCATATTAGAATGCCGCCGCGCCAAATGTGGGTAGGTAGCCATCTGCGATCGAAGGAGTCTTACCTGGCGGCCCTGAGCGAGCGGTGGTTGGCGTCGGCTGCCTGCAGCCGATTTGGACAAAAAGGCAGAGACGGCGCGCCGTGTGCGGGGGCGCATCAAGGCGATCCTGGACGCAGAGACCGTGATGGGGCACCGAACCGGTAGTAACCCGGCACGATACGTTGACCATCTGCAATTAGTATTGCCGCGCTCGAAGAGGCGCTCGCAGGTCCGGCATCACGCTGCGTTGCCTTGGGAGGACGTCCCGGCATTCATCCGGGAATTGGAACAACGCCCGCGACGGGCGGCAAGAGTGCTGCACTTGCTTGTCCTTACGGCGACTCGCACGAACGAGGCGCGGTTTGCGCGGGTTGAGGAGTTTGATCTCGACAACCGTGTCTGGAGTATCCCGGGCGATCGCACGAAAAGTGGTCGGCCGCTGCGCGTGCCGCTTTGCAGGCGGGCCGTAGAGATCGTACGCAGTGCGCTGCCGAAGGCGAAGTATGGATATTTTTTCCCGGTTGCACGGAAGGGCGCCCACTGTCGAACATGGCGATGCTGTCCCTGCTGAAACGCATGTCGTACTCCGGCATCACAGTGCACGGTTTCCGGTCGACATTTCGTGACTGGGTCGCCGAATGCACCGACTATCCGGATTCTTTGGCAGAGGAAGCCTTGGCGCACATCATTACTTCGCAGACGATCGCGGCTTATCGGCGTCGCGATCAACTCGAAAGACGGCGGCTCATGATGGAAGACTGGGGCACGTACTGTTCAAGTGGCCGCATGCTTGAAGAGTCAATTGCGCCGGTCATGCCGCAAACGTTCGCTGCCTAAATCGACGCTGCTTCTGTTCTGGAAACGGTGCTGCCGGCCGGGTGGGTTCGCACGTGCCCGGTATCGCGAGTGCGAGGCTGTGTCGTCGGTATGTCGCTTGATCCTGATGCAATGCGGGCCGAATTCATCGACATCTGGCGGTATCGCTGCTATGTGTGAAATAGAGTCGCCGCGGAGACGAACGGCATGGATTCCAAGGGACCGCGGGTTGTCTTCAACGTCGGGGCGGCTAAGGCGGATCTGAATCGCTTGGGCCGGCACGGCTTGATACAGATTCAATGGGCCTGCAGCATGAAACTACAAGCCCAGAGAGTGTCCGTAGGGCGACCGATCGCTACGCTGCGGTGATCATTCGGCGATCAAGAAGCGATCACGTTTCTTACCCTTGATCCATGACGGTTCGC
>NZ_QTPP01000016.1 GCF_003853415.1 Burkholderia sp. Bp9142
TGCCGTTGGCCCGCGAGGATCCACCTCCTGCTTCTGCTCTCACGTTCACGGGTGGGACGCGTTCATTTCAATTCTCCGTCGCGTCGAAGGCGCGGCGCAGCGCGTCGGCGCCGAACGTCAGCACGCGCTCGGCCGCATCGAGCGCGCCGAGCATGCTCGCGAAACCGTGCAGCTGGCCCGGCCAGCGCACGAGCGACACCGGCGTGCCGGCCTGCGCGAGACGCAATCCATACGCTTCGGCCTCGTCGCGCAGCGGGTCGAATTCCGCGCTGACGATCGTGGCCGGCGCCACGCCCGACAGGTCCGCCGCGGCGAGCGGGCTGGCGAGCGGCGATGCGCGGTCGGCACCGTCTTCGAAATACTGGCGCTTGAACCAGCGCATCGCGTCCGCCGTCAGGAAATAGCCTTCGCCGAGCGATTCGTACGATGGATGCTCGGTCGCGCAATCGACGACCGGATACAGCAGCAACTGGTGCGCGATCGCGATGCCCGAACCGCGCAACTGCAGCGCGGCGACCGCGGCCAGGTTGCCGCCCGCGCTGTCGCCGGCCACGGCAATCGCATCGGCGCGCGCGCCGAGATCGCGCGCACTGGCGGCGGCCCAGCGCACGGCATCGCATGCGTCCTGCGCGGCCGCCGGGAAGCGTGCTTCGGGCGCGAGCCTGTAGTCGACCGACAGCACGAGCGTGCGCGCCCGTTTGGCGAGGCTGCGGCACAGATTCGCGTGCGAATCGATACCGCACGCGACGAAGCCGCCGCCGTGGAAAAACACGGTCAGCGGCAATCGCCCGTCGGCGTCGGGCCGATACAGTCGTGCGGATAACTGGCGACCCGGGGCGGGAATCTGCCAGTCCTCTTCGGCGGCGATCGCATCGCCGGGCGCGAAGGCGCTGCCGCCGGCGAGGCTCGCGCGGTACGCGGGCACGGTCAGTCGATCGAAATCGATCGCGGGCGCTTGGGCGAGCGCGGCGAGCAGCGCCTGCGCCTGAGGGTCGAGCGGCATGGGAACTCCTGTCTGAATCTGATGCGGTCTGAATCAGGTAAACCCGCGTCGCGGTTTTCCCTGAGCCCGAGCCGGACGCTTGCCGGCACGGCCTGACGGGCATTCCAGCGCAGCGGGCAGGGCGCCACATCATCCGATTGGACGATGGTTCGCGCGTCCGGATGGCCAAAGCTCACCATTCAGTGAATGTCCCGATGACGCCGGAATTAAGACGCGTCTTAATCATGGCGGCGCGGATGAGTCGCACCGACAACGAGTTGCATGGAGGATGGAGCGTGCTGATGGAGACGAGATGGGCTCCGCAAGAGAGCCAGCCAACAAGCGAGGAGGCCGACATCGGCGTCGCGGATTTCAGCGAGCTGATGGCGCGCATCTACCAGGGGCCGATGGAAACGCCGCCGTGGGCGGGCGCGCTCGAGATGGTTCGCCGGCTGCTGCAGGCCAACTACGTGACGCTGATCCTGCGCGCGGCCGCGAGCGACCGCCGCGCGCCGCTGTCCGTGCACGCATCGGAGTTCGGCCCGGTCGTGCCGGTCGACGGCGAGGCGTCGTACAACAACTACTACTATTCGCTCGATCCGTTCGTCGGCCTGCCGGCCGATCGCGTGGTCACGGTCGACGATGTGTTCGGCGATACGGGCTGGCTGTCGAGCGAACTGTACAAGCAGTTCCTGAAACCGCAGGACGTGCGCTACATCCTCGGCGCGGACCTGCGCACGCCGTCGGGCGTCGAGTGCCGGTTCCGCGTGTGCCGCAATCATGCGTCCAAGCAGTTCTCCGCGCGCGACAAGACGCTCTGCGCGCTGCTGCTGCCGCATCTGAAGCGCGCGGTCGAGCTGCATTCGCGGCTCGACACGGCCGAGGTCGAACGATCGATCTACGCGAACGCGATCAACCGGATGCAGATCGGCACGATCACGCTCGACGAGAACGGCACGATCATCGACATGAACAGCGTCGCCGACGAGATCCTGAAGCAGAACAACGGTCTGACGATTGCGCGCGGCACGATCGAGGCGACCGATGCGCAGGAGAACCGCACGCTCAAGCGGCTGATCCGTCACGCGGTGATGGGACACCACGGCACGGCCGCGGCGATCGTCGAGGCGATGCCGATCACGCGCGGCTTCGACAAGCCGCGCCTCGGGCTGCTGGTGCGCACCGTGCTGCTGTCCGACTGGTCGGAGGACAACAAGCGCCGGCCGGCCGTCACGCTGTTCCTGCGCGATCCCGACCGCAAGCCGCAGGGCGCGCAGGAAATCATCCGCAAGCTGTTCGACCTGACGCCCGCCGAGACCTCGCTCGCGCTGCTGCTGACGAACGGATTGACGCTCGAGGAGGCGGCGGAGGAGTCGGGGATCAGCAAGAACACGGCACGCACGCACTTGCGCGCGATCTTCTCGAAGACGGGTGTCACACGCCAGGCGACGCTCGTGCGGATCCTGCTCGGGAGCGTGGTGCCGCTGGGGTGATCGGGGGCGGTACGTCGCATGCCGCCGCATCGATATCGAATGGATTCGTCCCCAGATACATCGACTGCGGTCGACGCGCATGCGGAACAGCGATCACGGCATCATGAACGAGAGGCTCGTGCGCAGCCGATGGCAGGTATCGGGTGTGTCAGGTCATCGCGCGGGCCGATGTCGCATGCATCGTCACGACCCGCGCGTCGAACGGCTCACCCACGCCGCCAATGCCGGCCATTGCGCGCAACCGCGCCGGATGAACCCGGCACCCGTGCGGATCACGATCGCACCGATCGCAAGCGCGGCGAGATCGTCGAGACGGCCGAGGCCGACCCACGCCGCGCTCATCGCGAGCGCCGCCAGCAACGCCGACAGTGCGTCGGCGCGCACATGCCAGCCGCTTGCTTCGAGCAGGGCCGAGCCGGTTTCGCGCGCCTTGCGCAACATCCAGCGCGACAGCGCGGCCTTGCCGGTCAGCGTGAGGACGATCAGCGCGAGCGTCATCGCGCCGGGCTGCACGACGGGCGGTGCGTCGAACCGGTTTGCCGCTTGCCAGATCATCTGTACGCCCGTCGCGACGAGCAACGCGCCGAGTCCTGCCAGCGCGAGCGGCTCGTAGGTCGGGCGCCGCTCGGGCGGCAGCCGCGCGTCGAGCCGGCACGCGACCAGGATCAGCGCGTCGGCCGCGAAATCGATCGCCGCGTGCGCGACGTCCGCAAACAGGCCGGACGAATGCGCGGACCACGCCGCGACCGCCTCGGCGGCGAGCAACAGCAGGTTGATCGCGAGACTGGCGGCGAGGGCGCGGGACGTGGCCGCATAAACGTGGGGCGTGGCGCGCGACGTGCGCTGCATGGCGTATTCGTCTGTCGAAAGCGTGGGCAGCCTCGAACGCTACCGGCCGACGATTGCAGATACGTGACAGCAGCGGGCATCGCGTGTTGACCCGCTAAACGGTCGCGCAAATCCTGCTTGTTGGAGGTGTAATAGCCAACACCGTCCGGCTGCCGGCATGCACGCAAGCGGCAAGCCGACCTCGATCGATGTGAGCGAGCTCGGCCATGGCGAAATCAGCTCAAGGCGGTGACGCCCTGATAACCGACAAACAGACCCACGACCATGATCAGCGCGCTTGAGAAGTACGGCGCCTCTCGCGCGAAATCGCCGAACCCGCCCCGGGTGGCGCGCCCGAAAAGTTAACTTGTAGAGTTTGAGACACGAAAGTAGCATTTGCTACATGAACACTGTCTCCACCTGGTCGCTCCTCGTCCTGACCCTGCCTACGGAAAACGCGACGGCCCGCATGCGGTTCTGGCGTGCGCTCAAGGCAAAGGGCTGCGCGGTGCTGCGTGACGGCATTTATCTGCTGCCGTACACGGAGGCGCGCGAAAGCATGCTGCGTGAACTCGCTGGCGCGATCGCCGAAAGCGGCGGCACCGCCCACCTGTTGCGGGCGCCAAGCCTCGACGCGTCTCAGGAGCTGGAATTTCGCGCGCTGTTCGATCGCGACGAGGATTACGCCAGCTTCATCCAGGCGCTCGCGGAAGCCCGCAAGACGCTTTCCGGCCAGTCCGCGACGGAACTGACGCGCCTGCTGCGCCGCCAGCGCAAGGATTTCGACACCATCCGGACGATCGACTATTTCCCGGGCGATTCGGCAACCCGGGCCGAAGTCGCGTTGCAGGACTTCACCGCACTCGTCGACACCGTGCTGTCGCCGGGCGAGCCGCATGCCGCGGAGCGCGCGATCCGCCTGCTCGCGATCGACGAATATCAAGGGCGCACCTGGGCGACACGTCAGCGCATGTGGGTCGATCGCGTCGCCAGTGCATGGCTGATTCGCCGTTTCATCGATGCGCGAGCCCGCTTCAACTGGCTCGCGTCGCCGGCGGATTGCCCGCCTGACGCGCTCGGCTTCGATTTCGACGGCGCCGCATTCACGCACGCCGGCGAGCGCGTGACGTTCGAGGTATTGCTCGCGAGTTTCGGGCTCGACAAGGATCCGGCGCTGCTGCGGCTCGGCGAGATCGTGCATGCGCTCGACGTCGGCGGGCCTGCCGCGCCCGAGGCGGTCGGATTCGAGGCGGTGATGGCCGGCACGCGCCAACGCACCGAAAACGACGACCAGTTGCTGGAGCAGATGGGCGCGGTGCTCGACGCGCTGTACGCACACTTCGCATCGAATGGAAAGGGAGAAACCGGGGGACGTTCATGACCACGACCATCGCCACCAACGCACCGGCCTACTCGCTGGGCCAGTTGGTCGCCTACATGCTGCGGCTCGGTACCTTCGGCTTCGGCGGCCCGGTCGCGCTCGCCGGCTACATGCGCCGCGATCTCGTCGAACGGCATGGCTGGATCACGGAAGCGGACTACAAGGAAGGGCTCACGCTTGCCCAACTCGCACCGGGGCCGATGGCCGCCCAGCTCGCGATCTATCTCGGCTTCGTCCACTACCGGATTCTCGGCGCGACCCTCGTCGGGCTCGCGTTTGTCCTGCCGTCGTTCCTCATGGTCCTTGGGCTCGGCTTCGCGTACGCGCACTTCGGCGGCCTGTCGTGGATGCAGGCGGTCTTCTACGGGGTAGGCGCCGCCGTGGTCGGCATCATCGCGATGAGCGCCTACAAGCTCACCACCAAGACCGTCGGCCAGGACAAGCTGCTTTGGGCCATCTTCCTGACGCTTGCCGCCGTGACCTTCATCACGGAGTCGGAAATCGCGTGGCTGTTCATCGTCGCCGGCCTGATCGGCTGGCTCTGGCGCGCCCCGCCAAAATGGCTGCACAAGGGCGGGCTGAACGCGCTCGCCGGCGTCAACCTGCCGGCAGCCAGCGGCCTGCTGAGTGGCATCGATCTGCCGCAACTCGCGCAGATCGGCGTGTTCTTCGCCAAAGCGGGCGCGTTCGTGTTCGGGTCGGGGCTCGCGATCGTGCCGTTCCTGTACGGCGGGGTCGTGACCGAACATCATTGGCTCAACGACAAGCAGTTCGTCGACGCCGTCGCGGTCGCGATGATCACGCCGGGGCCGGTCGTGATTACGGTCGGCTTTATCGGGTACATCGTGGCGGGCCTGCCCGGCGCGTGCGTCGCCGCCCTCGGCACGTTCCTGCCTTGCTATCTGTTCACCATCATTCCTGCGCCTTACGTGAAAAAGTACGGGCACCGGCCCGACGTCAAGGCGTTCGTCGACGGCATCACGGCGGCGGCCGTCGGCGCGATCACGGGTTCCGTGCTCGTCATCGCGAAGCGCTCGATCGTCGACATACCCACCGCCGCCGTCGCCGTGGCGACCGTCCTGCTGCTGTGGCGCTTCAAGAAGCTGCAGGAGCCGGTGATCGTGACCGCCGCGGCACTCTTCGGGCTGGTGGCCTACCCGCTGCTCCACCATTGACTCGCATTTCCGGGAGTTGACCATGACGTACGAGATGAAAGCGTTGTCGTGCGATCCGACTCGTGGCTGACGATGGCAGGCTGATCGTCAGCCGCCCGGCCGGCGACGAGGACGAAGAGGACGACGACTGACCGTTCGGGCACATCGTCCACGTCCTCCGCACCGCCAGACAGGCGCAGTGCCGTGCAATGGATTGTGCGCGTGAACGACTGATGAGCGATTGCACGGGAACTTCCCTGCATTCGGACAGGAGGAGCGCCATGAAATGGATCACGCGTGAACGGCCGAAGATCGATCGAATCGCCTGCCCATGGCTGATCGCCCGGTTTATCGACAAGGCCCCCGAGTTCCTCTACGTCCCGGGGACGGACGTGTTGCGCATGGCGGAGGAAACGGGCGCGATTCCGTACGACGTGCCTGGTGTCGAACTCGGGCACCATGATGAGTTCTGCAGCTTCGATGCGTTCCTCGACAAATACCAGCTGCATGAGCCGGCCTTGCTCAAGCTTGCCACGATCGTGCGCGGTGCGGATACCGGGCGGCTCGATCTCGCGCCGGAAGCGACGGGCCTGTATGCCATCTCGATCGGGCTTTCCGGGAACTTCGCCGACGATCACGAGCAGCTACGGCACGGGATGGTGATGTACGACGCGCTCTACGCGTGGTGTCGGCGTGATGCACGTGCCTAGCGGCCGCGTGGCCATCTCGTTCGCAATGCGTCTTTCGCGCCGGCTCCTTCCGGCCGGTGTCGAGCATGCCGCGTGGATCATCCTCGCGAGTCGTGGTCTGCGCGGGTTCTGTGACGGCTTCATCGCGGTGCTGCTCCCCGCGTATCTGCTGTTGCTCGGCTTCGCGCAGGTCCACGTGGGCTTGATCAGCACCTCGACGTTGATGGGGTCGGCTGTCGCGACGATCGCGGTCGGCATGGTGGCCAGCCGCTTTCCGCACCGCCGGGTGCTGACGCTCGCCGCCGTCCTCATGGCCGCGACCGGCATCGGCTTCGCCAGCCTGTCGACCTTGTGGCCACTGCTCGTGGTGGCCTTCGTCGGCACGCTCAACCCGAGTTCAGGCGACGTCAGTCTCTTCCTGCCGCTCGAGCAGGCCCGTCTTGCCGAAGCGGCGACCGGCGACGCGCGAACCGCGCTGTTTGCACGCTACAGCCTGGTCGGCGCCGTGTCGGCCGCATTGGGCGCACTCGCTGCAGGCCTGCCGCTCTGGCTTGCCTCGCACACCGGGATGTCGCCGCTGGCCGCGATGCGCGCGATGTTTCTCGTTTATGCGGTGACGGGCCTCGCGGTGTGCGCGCTGTACGCCCGATTGCCGCGTACGGCATCGCACGCGGCCACGGTCACGCCTCCGCTCGGGCCATCGCGGCGCATCGTCACGCGGCTTGCGCTGCTGTTCAGTGTCGACGCGTTCGCGGGTGGCCTCGTCGTCAACTCTCTGCTGGCGCTCTGGTTGATGCAGCGCTTCGGATTTTCCGTGAGCGCGGCGGGCCGGTTCTTCTTTTGCACCGGACTGCTTGCCGCAGGCTCCCAGCTCGCAGCGGCACCGCTCTCACGCAGGATCGGCCTGCTCAACACCATGGTCTTCACGCACATCCCGTCGAGCGTCTGTCTGATCGGCGCGGCGCTGGCACCGTCGCTGCCGCTGACGTTGACGCTTCTGCTCATGCGCAGCGCGTTGTCGCAAATGGACGTGCCGACGCGAACCGCTTATGTGATGGCCGTCGTCACGCCGATGGAGCGCCCGGCCGCCGCCAGCTTCACGTCCGTGCCGCGCAGCCTCGCGGCCGCGATCGCACCGACGCTGGCTGGCGGCTTGTTCGGCCTTGGCTGGCTTGGCGCGCCGCTGGTCGCATGCGGTGTGCTGAAGATCGTATATGACCTTTCGCTGCTGGCCGCTTTCCGCCACATCAAACCGGACGAAGGGGGCAGGCCATAGGGGATATCCGATCAAGACATCGGCGCTCCACGAATCTCAACATTATAGAAATAATGTCAAATTCATCTCGGCTGGTGATTGGATATCAAACGGTTTACGTTATATTATTCACGAAATTCCAGACCAAACCGCCATGTCCGACCTCGTTGCCGACGAATCCCGCCTGATCGCCGAAATCGATCGCCTGAAGGCTGATTTCCCGAAAACCCGCGAGCTGTATCGCGAGGTCTGCGCGTTGATGTTCTTCCGCTTCGGCATCACGCCCACCGCGAACCGCCTGTATCAGCTCGTGCGCAAGGGCAGCATGAGCACGCCGACGGCGGTGCTCGGCGAGTTCTGGGTCGAGTTGCGGGAAAAGAGCCGCATGCGCATCGAGCATCCGGACTTGCCGGCCGATCTGCAGGCGGCGGCGGGCGAACTGGTCGCTGCGTTGTGGAGCCGTTCGAGTACCGATGCCGCCGCGGCACTCGATGCACTGCGCGCCGAAGTCGAAGCCGAGCGGACGTCGGCGAAAGCGGAAGTCGCCGCACTGCAAGCCGACCTGTCCCGCACCGAAACCGCGCTGGAGCAACGCACGAGCGCGTTGCTGGCGGCCCAGGTGCGCATCCAGGAACTCGAGCAGGCAAGGGCGGCCGACGAAGCGTCGCGCCGCGCGCTGCAAGCGGAAGTCGAACGGCTGAAGCTGGACAATGCAGAAGCCGATCGCGCGCTCGCGCAGGCGCGCGCCGATTTCACGTCGCAGCTCGACCGGCTGCGCGACGATGCAGGCCGGGCCGAGGAGCGCTTGCGCGCATCCGAGAAACGGGCGCTTCAGGAGATCGACCGCGAACGGCTCGCGGCCGCACGGCTGCAAAAGGAACTCGACGCGGCCACCACGCGCGCCGAACAGCGCGATTCGCTGCACCGCAAGGATCTCGCGGCGCTGCAGGCGCAACTGGCCGACACGCAACACCGCAGCGGCATGCTCGAAGGCCAGCTCGACGGCGCTCGCGCGGCCAATGCCGCGTATGTCGGCGAGCTCGACGCGCTGCGAGCCGAACGCGCGGCTCGCGCGCCCGTGCGCCGGGCGCCGGGTCGACCTGCCGGAGGCAGCCTGCGTGCGGCGAAACCGGTCGCCAGGAAGCGCGCTCCGAAGCCTGCGTGACATGGGCGCGACGGTGCGGCGACAACGCATCCGCGACGCGGCGCGATTCAGGTAAAGTGCCGCTCAATTCGCCGGCTCGACGTTACTAGACGACCGGTCTAATCGTTGCTAACATACGCCATCATGAATGCATCTTCAGGCGCCGAAGTCCGCCAGCACATCCTGAATATCGCGAAGCCGATCATGCTCCACAAGGGGTTCTCGGCGGTCGGTCTGAACGAGATTCTCGCCGCGGCGGGCATCCCGAAGGGCTCGTTCTACCATTACTTCGGCTCGAAGGAGGCATTCGGCGAGGCGCTGCTCGAATCGTATTTCGAAGGCTATCTCGAGCATCTCGACAACCTGCTCAAGCATCAGGCCGGCACGGGCGCGCAGCGGCTGATGACGTACTGGGGCAACTGGCTGCACACGCAGTGCGCGGACGATCCGGAAGGCAAGTGCCTTGCGGTGAAGCTCGGCGCGGAAGTGTCCGACTTGTCGGAGGCGATGCGCGCGGTCCTGCGGCGCGGCACCGGCCAGATCATCGAGCGGCTCGCGGGCGGGATCGAGGCCGGGCTGGCCGACGGTTCGCTGAGCGGCGTCGACGATCCGGCCCATTCGGCGGCGATTCTCTACGAACTGTGGCTTGGCGCAACGCTGCTGGAGAAGATTCACCGCAACCGCGCGCCGCTTGAGCGCGCGATGCTCGAAACACGGCGGATGCTGAACCTGCCGCCCGTCGAGCCAGGTGGAGCGCAGTCGTAACCCGGGCGAGCACAGGCGCGCCTTGTTTTTACGTGAGCCCTAGACGACTGGTCTACTCACGCAGAAGTCCCATTGCGTGACCCGCGAGGCTGCGGCTCCGCCGGCTGATTCGCCGGCACGGCCGCGGCCGCGCGCATCACGGTGGTCGAACGTTGATCCGATCGTGCCCGTGGCACGTCCATTCCTGTTGACGGAGGTTCCCATGCCGCAAAGCAAGGCAGCAAACCGCAGAATCATCCTGAACGCGCGCCCGGTCGGCGCACCCACCCCGAACGACTTCCGTAGCGAGACCGTGGCCGTGCCGGCGCCCGGCGCCGGCCAGGTGCTGTTGCGCACGGTCTGGCTGTCGCTCGATCCGTACATGCGCGGCCGGATGAGCGACGCGCCGTCGTATGCGCCGCCGGTCGAACTCGGCGACGTGATGGTCGGCGGCACGGTCAGCCGTGTCGTCGCCTCGAACCTGAGCGCGTATCGCGAAGGCGACCTGGTCGTCGCGGGCGGTGGCTGGCAGGACTATTCGCTGTCCGACGGCAGCGATCTGATTCCGCTCGGCCCCGACTTCGCGCATCCGTCGCAGGCGCTCGGCGTGCTCGGCATGCCGGGGTTCACCGCGTACACCGGGTTGCTGAAGATCGGCGAGCCGAAGCCCGGCGAAACCGTGGTCGTCGCCGCCGCGAGCGGGGCGGTCGGCGCGGTGGTCGGCCAGATCGCGAAGCTGAAGGGCTGCCGCGTGATTGGTGTCGCGGGCGGCGCCGACAAGGTCGCGTACGTGAAGGACACGCTCGGCTTCGACGCCAGCATCGATCATCGCGATCCGCAATTCGCGATCAAGCTGAAGGAAGCCTGCCCGAACGGCATCGACGTCTATTTCGAGAACGTCGGCGGCGCCGTGTTCGACGCGGTGTGGCCGCTGCTCAACGATCATGCGCGCGTGCCGGTGTGCGGAATCATCGCGCATTACAACGACGCGGCATACGACGACACCGCGGTGTCGAGCGGCCGTGACCGCGTGCCCGCGCTGATGGGCACGATCCTGCGCAAGCGCATCCGGATGCAGGGTTTCATCATTCTCGATCATTATGCGACCGGCTACGCGCCGTTCCTGAAGGAAATGAGCGAGTGGATCGCGCAGGGCAAGATGAAGGCGCTCGAGGACGTGGTTCCCGATCTCGCCGATGCGCCGAATGCGCTGATCGGCTTGCTCGCCGGCAGGAATTTCGGCAAGGTCGTCGTGCGCGTGGGGCCGGACGAACTGGCCTGACGCGACGCGTCCGTTTGCACGCTGGCGTCACCCGACGCCGGCCTATGGCATGCTCGATTCCATTTCCCCAAGGAGTGAAAAACATGGCGCTTTATGTGATGGCCTCGGTGTTTCCGAAACCCGAACACGCGCAGGCCGTCGAGGCCGAATTGCGCAGCATGGTCGCGGCGACCCGCGTCGAACCCGGCAACCGCCGCTACGACCTGTTCCGCGAACAGGACGGCTCGCCGGCACTGCACCTGTTCGAAATCTACGACGACCAGGCCGCGTTCGACGCGCACCTCGCGAGCCCGCACTTCACCGCGTTTCGCATCAAGTCGGCCGACTGGTTCTCGGTGCCGCCCGTCATCAAGGTGCTGTCGGGCATCGACGCGGCCGAATAACCCGCATTGAATCACCGCCGCGGCTCGTCCGACGGGCCGCACGGCAGCCGCTGCGTGCCGAGCAGTGGCGATGAACAACCCGGCGCGCCGGTCGCGCCGCTTCCCCGATACACCGGCCCCGGAGGCTGAATGGTCACCCTCAACATCAACGGCGAGAACCGCACGGTCGACGCCCCCGACGACATGCCGCTGCTGTGGGTCCTGCGCGACGTCGTCGGCCTGACCGGCACGAAATTCGGCTGCGGGATCGCGCAATGCGGCGCGTGCACCGTGCATCTCGACGGCGTTGCGGCGCGTTCGTGCGTGCTGCCGGTCGCGGCCGTCGCGGGCCGCAGGATCACGACGATCGAAGCCGTCGGCGCGACGCCGGCCGGGCAGAAGGTCCAGGACGCGTGGCGCGAGCTCGACGTCGTCCAGTGCGGCTACTGTCAGTCGGGGCAGGTGATGGCGGCCTCGGCGCTGATCGCCTCGAACCCGAACCCGAGCGACGCCGACATCGACGCGGCGATGGCCGGCAACATCTGCCGCTGCGGCACGTACAACCGGATTCGCGCGGCCGTGAAGCACGCCGCCAAGGGGAACTGACATGTCGCGAGGACTGATCGACGCAGGTCGGGCCGGCGCGGGCGTGTCGCGCCGTTCGTTTCTCAAGGCGGGCATGTCGCTCGGCGCGGCCGCGGGCGGCGGCTTGCTGCTCGGCTTCAGCATGCCGGCGGCGGGCGATGACGCGCGGCGCTCGGTGATCGGCGGCGATGCGGACGAAAGCGCGCGCGCCGGCGTATTCGCGCCGAACGCGTTCGTGCAGATCGACCGCGGCGGCAAGGTCACGCTGGTGATGCCGAAAGTGGAAATGGGCCAGGGCGTCTATACGGCGCTGCCGATGCTGATCGCCGAGGAACTCGAGGTGCCGCTGTCGAACGTCACGCTCGACCATGCGCCGCCGAACGAGAAGCTGTTCCTCGATCCGCTGCTCGGCGGCCAACTGACGGGCGGCTCGACATCGGTGCGCTACGCGTGGGAGCCGCTGCGCCGTGCAGGCGCGACCGCTCGCACGCTGCTGGTCGCGGCGGCGGCGAAGCAATGGCATGTCGATCCGGCCGCCTGCCGCGCGGAAAACGGCGAAGTGCGGCACCCGCCGAGCGGCCGGCGTGCTTCGTACGGCCAGCTCGCCGACGCCGCGTCGAAGCTGCCGGTGCCGAAGGACGTCGCGCTGAAGCAGCCGGCCGATTTCAAACTGATCGGCAAGCCGGTGAAGCGGCTGGATTCGCCGGAGAAGGTCGACGGCACCGCCCGGTTCGGGCTCGACGTGCGCCTGCCCGGCATGCTGTACGCGGTGATCGTGAACAGCCCGGTGTTCGGCGGCACGGTCGCGAGCGTCGACGAGTCGGCGACGAAGAAGATTCCGGGCGTGCGCCAGGTGGTGCGCGTCGACAACGCGGTCGCGGTGGTCGGCGATCACACGTGGGCGGCGAAGCGCGGCGCGTCGGCGCTCGTCGTCAAATGGAACGAAGGCGCGGACGCGAAGGTGTCGATGAAGGACATCGTCGCGGATCTCGCGCAAGCCGCAGCCAACGGCAAGGGTGCCGTCGCGCGCAAGGAGGGCGACGTCGGCAAGGCGTTCGCGAACGCGAAGACGCGTGTCGATGCCGTCTACGAACAGCCGTTCCTTGCACACGCGACGATGGAGCCCGTCAACTGCACGGTGCAGGTGCGCGCCGACGGCTGCGAGATCTGGGTCGGCACGCAGGTGCCGACACGGGCGCGCGATACGGTGCAGCGGCTCACGGGGCTGGCACCCGACAGGATCGTCGTGCACAACCATTTGCTCGGCGGCGGCTTTGGCCGGCGGCTCGAGACGGACATGATCGGACAGGCCGTGAAGGTCGCCAGGCAGGTCAACGCGCCCGTGAAGGTCGTGTGGACGCGCGAGGAAGACATCCAGCACGACATGTACCGTCCGTACTACTACGACCGGATCTCGGCCGGCCTCGACGCGAACGGCAAGCCGGTCGCATGGCAGCACCGGATCGTCGGTTCGTCGATCATCGCGCGCTTCGCGCCGCCCGCGTTCAAGGACGGCGTCGATCCCGACGCGGTCGAGGTTGCAAACGACCTGCCGTACGACCTGCCGAACCAGCTCGTCGACTACGTGCGGCAGGAACCGCGCCATGTGCCGACCGCGTTCTGGCGCGGCGTGGGCCCGACGCGCGGGACGTTCGTCGTCGAGAGCTTCATCGACGAACTGGCCGCGCAGGCCAGGACCGACCCCGTCCAGTATCGCCGCGCGCTGCTCGACAAGACGCCGCGTGCGCGCAACGTGCTCGACGTCGCGACGAAGGCGGCCGGATGGGGCGCGCCGCTGCCGAAGGGGCAAGGGCGCGGCGTATCGGTGATGCACGCGTTCGGCAGCTTTTTCTCGATCGTCATCGACGTCGCGGTGGAGGATGGCGAAGTGCAGGTCAGGCGTGCCGTGTGCGCGGTCGACTGCGGGATGGCCGTCAATCCGGGCACGATCGAGGCGCAGGTGCAGGGCGGCATCATCTTCGGGATCACGGGCGCGCTGTATGGCGAGATCACGATCGAGGACGGCCGCGTCGTGCAGAGCAACTTCACCGACTACCGGATGATGCGCATCAACGAGACGCCGCCGATCGAGGTTCACCTCGTCAAAAGCGGCGAGGCGCCGGGCGGAATCGGCGAACCCGGTACGGCGGCTACCGCGGCGGCCCTGTCGAACGCGATCTTCGCCGCGACCGGCAAGCGGCTGCGCAAGCTGCCGGTCGGCAGCCAGCTGAAGACGGCCTGAGGAGAGGGTCGAACCATGCGAAACCCCACCCTGAACCGCTTGAACCGCGTCGCTCATACGCTCCGCGCATCGATGATCGCGCTCTCCGCGCTGATGGCCGGCCCGGCGGCGCATGCCGCGCAATCGGCGCCGGCCGACGGCGCGCTGGTTGCACGCGGCGCGTATCTCGCGAAGGCGGGCGACTGCGTGGCGTGCCACACCGCGCCGCGCGGCACGCCATTCGCCGGCGGCCTGAGGATGGTCACGCCGATGGGCGCGATCTACACGACCAACATCACGCCCGACCCGGAAACAGGCATCGGCGGCTATACGGAAGCCGAGTTCGCGGGCGCGCTGCGCCTGGGCGTTGCGAAGGACGGCCATCGCCTGTATCCGGCGATGCCTTATCCGTCGTATGCGAAGCTGCGCGACGACGACGTGAAGGCGCTGTACGCGTACTTCATGCACGGCGTCGAGCCCGTGAAGCAGGCGAACCGTGCGTCCGAGATTCCGTGGCCGCTCGACATGCGCTGGCCGCTGGCGCTGTGGAACGCGGTGTTCCTTGACACGAAGCCGTACACCGACAAGGCGTCAAGGGATGCGATGTGGAACCGCGGCGCGTATCTCGTGCAGGGGCTCGGGCATTGCGGGTCGTGCCATACGCCGCGCGGCGCCGGCTTCCAGGAGAAGGCGCTGGACGAAGGCGGCGCGGCGTTCCTGTCGGGCGCGCCGATCGACAACTGGTTCGCGTCGAACCTGACCGGCGAGCCCAATACGGGGCTCGGCCGCTGGAGCGACGCGGAGGTCGCGCAGTTCCTGAAGACCGGCGCGAACCGGCATGCGACCGCGTTCGGCTCGATGGTCAGCGTGATCAACCACAGCACGCAGGCGCTGACCGGCGACGATCTGGCGGCGATTTCCCGCTACCTGAAGTCGTTGCCGGCGGCGGGCGGCACGGGCGCGCCGCCTTACCGCTATGATCCGAAGGCGACGCAGGTCGCGCTGGGCCGGCCGGCAAACGATCCGGGCGCAAAGGTGTATAACGCTTACTGCCTGCATTGCCATGGCGCGGACGGCCGCGGCTACGCGCCGCTGCTCGCGCCGCTCGCCGGCAACCCGAACGTGCTCGAGGCCGATGCATCGTCGCTGATCAACGTGACGCTGAACGGCAGCGAGTCGCTCGTGATCGGCGGCGTGCCGTCCGCGTACCCGATGCCGGCGTTCGCGAACGAGCTGAACGACCGGCAGATCGCCGACGTGCTGACGTTCATGCGCGCCGGCTGGAACAACAACGCGCCGGCCGTGCAGGCGGCGGACGTCGCGAAACTCCGCAAGGCGACGGCGGCCGCGCGCTGAGCGCGGCCGAACATGGCGGATGACGACGGGCAGGCGTGCCGCGTGCCCCGTCGTCGAACATTGCCGGATGCAGCGCACCCGGCAACGCGGCTCTTTCTGTCAACCGGCGCGCGGCCGTTTGCGGCAGCGCGCGTTTTATCGACGTAAAACTGGGGTGTCTGGATGGCTAACGTGACTTATACGGATACACAACTGCTGATCGACGGCGAGTGGGTCGATGCCGCGAGCGGCAAGACGATCGACGTCGTGAATCCGGCGACGGGCAAGACGATCGGCAAGGTGGCCCACGCGGGCATCGCCGATCTCGATCGCGCGCTGGCTGCGGCGCAGCGCGGTTTCGAAGCATGGCGCAAGGTGCCCGCGCACGAGCGCGCGGCGACGATGCGCAAGGCCGCGGCGCTGGTGCGCGAACGCGCCGACACGATCGCGCAGCTGATGACGCAGGAGCAGGGCAAGCCGCTGACGGAAGCACGCGTCGAAGTGCTGTCGGCAGCCGACATCATCGAATGGTTCGCCGACGAAGGCCGCCGCGTGTACGGCCGGATCGTGCCGCCCCGCAATCTCGGCGCGCAGCAGACGGTCGTGAAGGAGCCGGTCGGCCCGGTCGCGGCGTTCACGCCGTGGAATTTCCCGGTCAACCAGGTCGTGCGCAAGCTGAGCGCCGCGCTCACGACCGGCTGCTCGTTCCTCGTGAAGGCGCCGGAAGAAACCCCGGCATCGCCGGCCGCGCTGCTGCGCGCGTTCGTCGATGCGGGCGTGCCGGCCGGCGTGATCGGCCTCGTGTACGGCGATCCGGCGGAAATCTCGTCGTACCTGATTCCGCATCCGGTGATCCGCAAGGTGACGTTCACGGGCTCGACGCCGGTCGGCAAGCAGCTCGCCGCGCTCGCCGGCCAGCACATGAAGCGCGCGACGATGGAACTGGGCGGCCACGCACCGGTGATCGTCGCCGAGGATGCGGACGTCGCGCTGGCGGTGAAGGCCGCCGGCGGCGCGAAGTTCCGCAACGCGGGCCAGGTGTGCATTTCGCCGACGCGTTTCCTCGTGCACAACAGCATCCGCGACGAATTCACGCGCGCGCTGGTCCAGCATGCCGAAGGGCTGAAGGTCGGCAACGGCCTCGAGGAAGGCACGACGCTCGGCGCACTGGCAAACCCGCGCCGGCTGACCGCGATGGCGTCGGTCGTCGACAACGCACGCAAGGTCGGCGCCAGCATCGAGACCGGCGGCGAACGGATCGGCTCGGAAGGCAACTTCTTCGCGCCGACCGTGATCGCGAACGTGCCGCTCGAAGCGGACGTGTTCAACAACGAGCCGTTCGGCCCGGTCGCCGCAATCCGCGGTTTCGACAAGCTCGAGGACGCGATCGCCGAAGCGAACCGTTTGCCGTTCGGGCTGGCCGGCTACGCGTTCACGCGTTCGTTCGCGAACGTGCACCTGCTGACGCAGCGCCTTGAGGTCGGGATGCTGTGGATCAACCAGCCCGCGACACCGTGGCCGGAAATGCCGTTCGGCGGCGTGAAGGATTCGGGCTACGGGTCGGAAGGCGGGCCGGAAGCGCTGGAGCCGTATCTCGTCACGAAGTCGGTGACGGTGATGGCGGTCTGACGACCGTTCGACCGCATGCGTGCCGCCGTTTGCGCGGCGCGCACGGCAGGTTGCTCCTGGCCGGGCGTGCTGCCCGGCCTTGTTGTTTCTGGTCCTTTCTGCTTCGTTCGCTGTCGGTTTTGCCCGGTAATGGCGGTCGCCCCCGTCGAGCACGGGACACACGGCGCCCGCCGCTCAATGCCGGCTGCTGCCGCGATAGCTTTCCACCTCCGCGTCGTACGCCGCGAGAAACGCCTTGCCGAATACCGACGCGAAATCGTCCTCGATCGCGAACACCGTGTCGCGATGGGTCGCCGCGTAGCGATCCCACATCCTCGCCTTGTAGAGCGCGGGCACCCGCTTCTCGTACCAGCGCATCGCATCGTCGCGCTCGCGCAGCCGCTGCGGCGAAAAGCGCGTCAGCAGGTCCATGAGCGCGGCGCGCATGCCCGCGACCATGCCGATCTGGTGCGCATGCAGATCCTGGAACGCGTCGCTGACCGCGCTCTGCGGCGACATGAAGCCCGGCAGCGGCAGTCCGAACATCTGGCGCAGCACGGCGCCGCCGTCCGGCAGCAGCTTCAGCGGGTTGTTCTCGCGATCGAGCAGCATCGTCATGTGCGCCTTCACCTCCCGCTTCAGGATGCTGCGCGACGACAGCAGCTCGACCGTGCCGTTCGCGAACAGCGCCAGCAACTGCCCCGCGATGTACAACTGTTCAGCCGACCACTGATGCGATTCGGCGGCGGTATCGAGTCCGGCGCCTTCGAAGAACGCGTTCAGCAGTTCGTCGGGCGTCGGCACGCGGCTAGCCTGCGGTGCAGGTGCGTCGGCCGGCCGCGGCCCGGCGTGCGCTGCCGCCGGTTGCACGCGCACATGCTGCGTCCACTCGGGCGCGTGGTCGGCCTGCGTCGCGGACGATGCGTCGCGATCCGCCTTGCCGCGTTCGGCCGGTGACGCCGAACCCGATCCAACGATATCGGGCGACGACTGCGCGAACAGGTCGAGCGGATCAGTCGACAGCTGATTCAGGTCGCGCTGCGATGGCGCCGATGGCGCGGTGCGGCTTGCCGGCTGCCCAGCCTCCCTGCGCGCCGTGCCGGACCGGGTGCCGGCGTCCGCCGCCTTGCCGCGCGGGACGAGGCGATCCTGCAGCAGGCCCCACAGCCGGTTGCCGGCGCCTTTCGTCTCGCCGTGTGCGCGAGCGGCCATCTCCGGCGCGCCTGGCTGGGCGGGGCTGGCGTTGGAAGCGGAGGGCATGTCGACGACCGGCGCCTCATGTCCGTCGTCACGCTCGGCCCGCAGCACGTACGGCCCGATGCGGATGATGTCGCCGGTATTGAGCGGGCGCTCCTGCGCATAGCCGACGGGCTCGCGATTCACCTCGATCGTCGACACGCTGCTCAGGTTCTTCAGCAGGCACGCATCGTCGCCGACCTGCAGCAGGGCCTGCAGCCGGGAGACCTGCCGGGTGTCGTCGCGCAGCACGAGATGGTTGTCGGTGGCCCGCCCGATGGTGCCGCCGGGCGGGTGGAACACGACGGCGTCATAGGAGTCGCTTTCGACCGGCTCGCCGGCGTGTTCGATCACGATCAGTTGCATGTCATACGTCGCTCGGTCATGAAGCGCTCGCAGGGAAACCGGTTCGGTCAGGATGACGACGCATGTCTGCGGCGCGTGAATTCGAACGCGGGCCCCCAGATCGGATGTCCCTTCTCGGCGGGGGACAAGTCGAAGCGCGGGTTGAGGTCCAGAATCTTCGAGAATTCCGCGCGGCACGGCGCGATACGGTTCGTCACGCAGTAGCTGAACGCGAGCAGCTTGTGCGCGGCGACCTGCGTGTCGGTATCGGCTCCGTCGATTTCCTTCGCATGGCTCAGGATCGCGATCGTGCGTCCGTAGTCGCCGGCGCCGTAGGCCGCACGCGCGCTGTCGACCGCGGCGCGCGCCGCCGACTGCGTGGGAGACGTGCTGCACCCGCCGATTCCCAGCAACAAGGCGCCGAGACAAATCACGATCGATGAGCGGCCTTTCATGTTGAAATGAAATATTTGCGTAATTGGAAGGTGGCGCACAAGCGCTGTTGGATTTTAGTGCCAATCATGCCGGCCGATGCCGCCGTTACTTTTTGTTTCAATTGGCGAATTGCGTTCGAGTTACCACTCAAATCAATTCCGGATTTTCGACTTGTTAATCCATAAAATCGATTCTATAGTTCGCTGTGCTTTTGGGATTCGTCAGTTGTTTGCTCTGCGCCCGTCAATGGTCGAAACGGCGGGCCGTCCATTCGGGCAATGCAAACAGCCGCGCACGACCCACGGGGCGTAAGCCACCCACCGTCGACAGCCGGCGAGCCTGGGTTCCGCGTCCATACAGCAAGTGTCCATGCAATAGAACCGGGCCGCCGCGGCGAACCGGTCGGATTAACACGTCTTCTCAAAGTGACTGAAATCAATTCAACCCATCGTCATCTCCCCAATTTCGATCCCGGCTCGTAATTGGCGATTTGACCCGGCTTTTCACAAGAATAAGTTGCCGAATACAATTTCAGCGGAAGGGTATGCAAGCCACATAATTACCGGTCAATTAATTGTCCCCTTTTAATCAGGAACTCCGGTTTCGCGTATGGAAATCGGCGGGGGGATTATTGCGCTGCGAGGGTGAAATATGCGATGGCGGTCGAGCGGGTTCATCGTATTGGGATGTGCATTGCTGTTGCCCGGATGCGGCGCGACGGAGCGTGCCGCCGCGGTGCCGTATGCGATCACGGTCGACGTTGCGCCGGACGTCAACCCTGACCTCAACCGCAAGCCTTCGCCGATCGTGCTGAAGGTGTTCCAGCTGCGCGCGGCGTCGGCGTTCGATGGCGCGGACTTCTTCTCGCTCCAGGACAAGCCGGAGAACATCCTCGGCGCGGACCTGCTCGGCACCGATCGCGTGATCCTGCGGCCGGGCGAGTCGCGCACGCTGCACTACCGCGGCAATGTCGAGGCCGGTGCGATCGGCGTCGTCGCCGAATACCGGATGCTCGACAGGAACCGCTGGCGCCTGACGGTGCCGCTGCCGCGCGCCAAGCAGCTCAACGCATACAAGTTCTGGCAGACGTCGCCCGGCGAGCTGAAGCTGTCGATCGCGGTCAGGAACGGCGGTCTCGCGTTGAACGACGCGCGGGGGCGCCCATGACGGAACCGACCATGTCCGCAACGCCGGTCGCCGCACTGCGTCAGCGCGTGGTGTGGACCGAGGGGATGTTCCTGCGGCCGCAGCATTTCCAGCAGCTCGAACGGCACTGGGAACGCTACGTCGCGCTGCGTTGCGTGCCGCTGCAGGGGTTCTACTGGGGTTTCGACACGCTCGAGATCGACCGTGAGCAGCTCGCGCTCGGCAAGGTCGCATTGCGCGCGGCGGCGGGCGTGATGCGCGACGGCACGCCGTTCGACCTGTCGCATCCCGATGATCTCCCCGAACCGCTCGACGTGCCGGCCGATGTGAAGGACCCATTGGTCGTGCTCGCGCTGCCGCTGTGGCGCGGCGGTGGCGAGGACGTGTCGTTCGGTGCCGACGCGGCCAGCGGCGGCGGCGGCGGCCCGGACGTCGCACGCTACGTGGTGCGCGAGTACGAAGTGGCTGACGCGAACGCGGTCGCGCTCGGCCCCGCGCTGCTGCAGACAGGGCGCCTGAACGTCCGGCTGATGCTCGACACCGAGCTGACCGGCGACTGGCATGCGCTCGGCGTCGTGCGGATCGTCGAGCGGCGTACCGACGCGCGGCTGCTCGTCGACGACGGCTACATTCCGCCGCGCCTGGTCGCGCAGCGCGATGCCGCGTTGCTGGCGTACACGCGCGAACTGCACGGACTGCTGACGCAGCGCAGCGAAGCGCTGGCCGAGCGCCTGTCGGAACCGGGGCGCGGCGGCGTGTCGGAAGTCGCGGATTTCCTGCTGCTGCAACTCGTGAACCGCTATCTGGCGCTGACCTGGCATGCGCAGCAGGATGTCGCGACGCATCCGGAGGCGCTGTTCCGTGACTGGCTGAAGCTCGCGTGCGACCTCAGCACGTTCACGGCGGCCGGCCGGCGCCCGCAATCGCTCGCGGTCTACGTGCACGACGACCTGCGCACGAGCTTCGCCGAACTGATGACGGAGCTGCGCCGGTCGCTGTCGACGGTGCTGGAGCAAAACGCGATCCAGATCGAGCTGCGCGACGCGGGCAACGGCATCCGGGTCGCGACGCTCGCCGATCCCGCGCTGCGCGACACGGCCGGCTTCGTGCTCGCGGTGCGCGCGGACGTGCCGGCCGACAGCCTGCGCGCGCGGTTTCCCGCGCAGGCGAAACTCGGCCCGGTCGAGCGGATCCGCGACCTGGTGCAGTTGCAGCTGCCGGGCATCACGATGCGCCAGTTGCCGGTTGCGCCGCGGCAGATCCCGTATCACGCGGGTCATACGTACTTCGAGATCGACAAGGGCGGCGACCTGTGGAAGCAGCTGGCGCGCTCCGGCGGTCTCGCATTTCATTTCGCCGGCGAATTCCCCGGGCTCTCGATGGAGTTCTGGGCGATACGCGGGTGAGGGCGGGGCAGCGCGATGAATTCTTCCTCCGATTCGATTTCCGCCGGCGCCGGCGGATTCGTGCCGCCGAATCCGGGCGGCATGCATCCGGCCGCGGCGTCCGGCGCGGCCGGGCCGACGGCCACGCAGCCGCGCCCGGGCCGCTGGGCCGCGAGCGGCACGAACCCGCTCGTCGCGGCCGCGAACCCGCTGCTCAACCTGGTGCCGCAGATCCGCTCGACCGTCCATCATCCGAATCCGGCGTGGCTGCGCGAGCATCTCGTCGTCGAGATCCGCCAGTTCGAGGCGCGCGCACAGGAAGCCGGCGTGCCGTCGGAGGCGATCATCGGCGCGCGCTACTGTCTGTGCACGGCGCTCGACGAGGCGGCCGCGCTGACGCCGTGGGGCGGCAGCGTGTGGTCGTCGCACAGCCTGCTCGTGTCGTTCCATAACGAAACCTGGGGCGGCGAGAAGTTCTTCCACCTGCTCGAACGCCTGTCGCAGCAGCCGCGCCAGCATCTCGACCTGCTGGAGCTGCTGTATTTCTGTCTCGCGCTCGGTTTCGAAGGCCGCTACCGGGTGCTCGACAACGGCCACGCGGAGCTCGACGCGCTGCGCCGGCAGCTGGCCCACACGATCCGCTCGGTGCGCGGCGAATTCGATCCCGCGTTGTCGCCGCACTGGCGCGACGTCGTCACACGCGACGTGGCGCGCCGCTTCGTCGTGCCGCTGTGGGTGTGCGCGGCGCTCGCGTTGCTGATCGGCTTCGGCGTGTTCGTCGGTCTGCGCGTCGCGCTGGCCGGGCATTCGGACCAGCTGTTCGCGTCGATCGACGGGCTGCACGTGCCGAAGCTGCAGCCCGCGCAGGCGCCGCCGCGCCCGGCGCCGGTGCCGCGCGTCGCGAAGTTCCTGGCGCCCGAGATCGCGGCCGGCCTCGTGGCGGTGCGCGACGACGCCGATCGCAGCGTGATCGTGCTGCGTGGCGACGGGCTGTTCAAGTCCGGCTCGACGTCGGTGATCGACCGTTACGCGCCGGTGCTCGCGCGGGTCGCGGATGCGCTGAACCAGGTGCCCGGCAACGTGCGCGTGACCGGCTATACCGACGACACGCCGGTGCATACGGCACGCTTCGCATCGAACTGGGACCTGTCGCGCGAACGCGCGGAGGCCGTGCGCGGCATGATCGCCGCGCGCCTCGACCATCCGGAGCGGCTCGCGGCCGAGGGGCGCGGCACGCTCGATCCGGTCGCGCCGAACGATACGCCCGCGAACCGCGCGCTGAACCGGCGCGTCGAGATCACGCTGCTGCCGGCGCCCGGCAGCGCCGCCGTCGGCGCGACGCAGGGGGCGCACTGACATGAACCAGGCTGTCGCCCGTTTCGTCCGGCCGTTGCCGTCGCGGGAGATCTGGACCGTTGCCGGTCTGGTCGTGCTCGCGTGCTTCGTGTGGCTCGCCGGGCCGCTGTTCGCGTTCGCCGAGGTCCGGCCGCTCGAGAGCGCCTGGGCGCGCGCGGTGACGATCGCGGTGCTGTTCGGCGCGTGGGGCGCGCGCGTCGCGTGGCGAAGCTGGCACGCGAGCCGCCTGAACGCGCAGTTGCTGAACCAGCTGCGTGAAGCCGCGCCCGGGCCGGCCACCGCCGACGATCCGGCGAAGGCCCAGCTCGACGAGCTGCGCAGCCGCTTCGACGAGGCCGCGACGCTGCTGAAGAAAGTCCGCTTCGGGCAGGCCGATACCGCGCGCAAGGGGCGGGCGCGCTGGTTCGACCGGATGTCGCGCCAGTATCTGTACCAGCTCCCGTGGTACGTGTTCATCGGCGCGCCGGGCTCGGGCAAGACGACCGCGCTCGTCAATTCCGGGCTCAGCTTTCCGCTCGCCGAGCAATTCGGCCGCGCGGCGATTCGCGGCGTGGGCGGCACCCGGCACTGCGACTGGTGGTTCACGAACGACGCGGTGCTGATCGACACGGCCGGCCGCTATACGACGCACGAAGGCAATCGCGCTCTCGACGAAGCCGAGTGGAAGGGCTTCGTCGAGTTGCTGAAGAAATACCGCACGCGCCAGCCGCTGAACGGCGCGATGCTGACGATCAGCGTCGCCGACCTGGTCGGCGCGTCGGAAGCCGAGCGTACGCAGCACGCGATGGTGCTGCGCAAGCGGCTGCTCGAACTGCGCGCGCAGCTCGGCATCCGGTTTCCGGTCTACCTGCTCGTGACGAAGGCCGACCTGCTGGCCGGCTTCGCCGAGTATTTCGGCGGCTTCGGCCGCGCGGAATGCGCGCAGGTGTGGGGTTTCACGTTCCCGCTCGCGCAGAGCGAGGCGCCGGGCTTCGACCTGCGCGCCGCGTTCGACCGCGAATACCGGCTGCTGCACCAGCGGCTGAATGACGGGCTGCCCGAGCTGCTCGCCGCGCAGACCGATGCGCGCCAGCGCGAGATGGCGTACCTGCTGCCGCAGCAGGTGGCCGACCTGCAGGACATGCTCGGGCAGTTCGTCGCCGAAGTGTTTTCCGTGTCGAGCTTCGAGCCGATGCCGATGCTGCGCGGCGTCTACCTGACGAGCGGCACGCAGGAGGGCACCGCGTTCGACCGCGTGATGAGCGGCATCAAGCGCTTCCTGAAGATCGAGGGCGTGCCGCCGGTCGCACAGGTCGGCTCGACCGGGCGCAGCTTCTTCCTGAAGTCGCTGCTGCAGGAGCACATCTTCCGCGAAGCCGCGCTCGCCGGCAGCGACCTGCGCTGGCATCAGAAGCGGCGCGTGCTGCAGATCGCCGGCTACGCGCTGCTTGCGCTCGTGAGCGTGGCCGTGCTGGCCGCATGGCTGCGCAGCTATTCGAACAATCGCGCGTATCTCGACCGGATCGCGCAGCGCGTGCCCGCCGTCGATGCGCAGATCGCCGGCGCGAAATTCTCGGATGCGGCCGACGTCGCGCGGCTGCTGCCGGTACTCGACGCACTCGGCGGGCTCGCGAATGCCGGCGGCGTCGACCGGTCGCATCCGCCGCTCGCATACCGCTGGGGCCTCTTTCAGGGCGAGAAGATCGACGAGGCCGTCGACGCCGTGTACCGGCGCGCGCTCGACGACGTGCTGCTGCCGATCGCCGCGCGCCGGATGGAGGCCGCGCTGAGTGACGCGCGTCCGGACGAAACCGACTACGCGTATGCGGCGCTGAAGGCCTATCTGATGCTGTACGACAGCGCGCACTACGATCCCGCGTTCGTGCAGGCCGTCGTCGACCTGGAAATGGAGCGCTCGCTGCCGCCCGACTTCTCGCCGGCCGAACGCTCGGCGCTGCGTGCGCATCTCGCCGCGTTGTTCGGCAACCGGGTGGCGGTGTCGCCGTATCCGATGAACGAGCGGCTCGTGGCCGACGTGCGCGACCGGCTGCGGCAGGTGCCGTTCTCGCAGCGGCTGTACCGCCAGCTCACGCGCACGCTGCGGCCGGCGACTGCCGCGTTCGATTTCAGCGTCGCGCGCGCGGTGGGGCCCGACGCATCGCTGGTGTTCCGCCGCCAGGGCGGCAAGCCGCTGTCGGAAGGCGTGCCGGGCCTCTATACGCGCAACGGCTATCGCAACGTGTTCTCGCCGCGCCTTGCCGGCGAGGTCGACGCGTACGGGCGCGAGGAGGTGTGGGTGCTGAACCTCGGGCTGTCCGAGATTCCCGGGCCGAACGACGCCGCCGCGTGGGCGCGCGACATCCGGCAGCTGTACCTGAACGACTACCTGAAGATCTGGGACGACCATCTCGCCGACATCAAGCTGCAGCGCACGGCGACGCTTGCGCAGAGCATCCAGGTCGCACGTGCGCTGTCGTCGGCGGATTCGCCGCTTACCCGGCTGATGATCGCGCTTGCGCGCGACACGGCGCTCGGCGATGCGCCGGGCGGCGCGCGCAATCTCGCGTCGCGCGCACAGGACAAGGTCGACGAGGCGCGCAGCTCGCTGTCGCAGATCTTCGCGGGGCAGGGCGCAGGCGACGCGAATCCGTCCGCGGCGGCGCCCGCGAGCCCCGAGCAGGTGGTCGACAGCCACTTCGCCGGGCTGCGCGCGTTCGCGCCGGGCAGCGGCGACCAGGCGCAGGCGTTCGACGCGGTGCTGAAGTCGATCGACGCGCTCTATACGTACCTGACGGCCACCGACGATGCGCTGCGCAGCGGCGCCCAGCCGCCGCCGTCCGACGCGCCCGCGCGGCTGCGCGCGCAGGCCGGGCGGCTGCCCACGCCGTTCCGCGACGTGCTCGACGACCTGTCGAACGTCGCGAACGGCAGCGTCGCGACCGTCGAGCAGCGCAGCGTCGCGCAGCGGGCCGGCGCGAACGTCGGCGACTTCTGCCGGCAGGCGATCGTCGGCCGCTATCCGTTCGCGCGCGGATCGTCGCGCGACGTCGCACCGGCGGATTTCGCGCAGATGTTCGCGCCGGGCGGCCTGATGGACGATTTCTTCCAGAAGAACCTGCAGTCGATCGTCGATACGACGTCGCACCCGTGGCGTTTCGCGAACCGCAATGCGGATGCCGATCCGTCGGCGGCCGCGATGCTTGCGTCGTTCGAGAAGGCCGCGGTGATCCGCGACGTCTATTTCGGCGGCGGCGCACGCACCGCGCAACTGAAGGCGCAGATCCAGCCGCTCGAAATGGACCCGTCGATCACGGAGATGGTGCTCGACGTCGACGGCCAGATCGTCCGCTATGCGCACGGCCCGCTCGTGCAGAGCGCGGTGGGCTGGCCCGGCCCGCGCGGCAGCAATCAGGTGCGGCTGCAGGTGTCCGCGCAGGCCGGCGCGACCGACGGCTTCACGACCGGCGGGCCGTGGGCGCTGCACCGGCTGTTCGACCGCGCCGCCGTGTCGGCCGGGCGCGGCTCGGACCAGATGATCGCGCGCTTCACCGTCGACGGCAAACCGCTCGTGCTGCAGGTGAATGCGGGCAGTGTCCGCAATCCGTTCAGGCTGCCCCAGATGGAGTCCTTTACATGCCCTCCGAAGCAATGAGCCGCCTCCCGCCGCTCGCGCGCGCCGATGGCGACGCCCCGGCCTGGTACGGAAAGATTCCGGGCGCCGGCGACTTCGTGAACAGCCGTCTGCCGCACGCGCTCGCGCTCTGGTGGGAGCTCTGGCTTCAGCCGGGAATGGCCGCGATGCGGCAGCTCGGCCCGGACGAGATCGCGCGCCACTACACGGTCGCGCCGGTCTGGAATTTCCTGGTGCCGGCGGGCGCCGGCGCGTCGTGCGTGCAGGCGGGCTGTCTCGCGCCGAGCTGCGACCGCGTCGGGCGCTACTACCCGGTGATCGTGACGCTGCCGATGCCGGCGGCCGACGGCTGGAACGGGCTGCCGGACGCCGCCGACGCGTTCTACTGGCAGGCCGGCCATGCGCTGCTCGACGCGATCCGGCATGCGCGCGCGCCGGCCGATCTCGAGCAGGCGCTCGAGCGCGTGCGGCTCGCGCCGGGCGGCGGGCTACCGGCGGAAGGCGTCGACGGGATGCCGGCGACGCTGCCGGAGCGGCCGGCGCTCGCTGCATGGCCCGGGCTGTCCGGCTATTTCGATCCGCACGGCGGGACGAGCTTCTGGTGGACCAATCGCGCCGACGGTTCGCCGCTGCGCACGCATGCGCATACGGGTGTGCCCGACAACGCACTGTTCCTGACGCTGTTCGGCGGCTAGCGGCCGGCGGCGGGCCACACGGATGCGGTATCGCGAGGTGGACATGAAGGACCCTTCATCGAGAGACAACGAGCACGACACGGCAACCCGCGGCGACGCGCCCGAATTCACGGTGCGGCCGCTGCCGCTCGGTCATCGCCTCGGCGAGCTGCAGCTCGACGAGGTGCTGGGCATCGGCGGTTTCGGCATCGTCTACCGCGCATTCGATCGCACGTTGCGGCGCGCGGTCGCGATCAAGGAATACATGCCGTCGATGCTCGCGACGCGCGGCGGCGACTACACGGTGTCGCTGCGTTCCGAGCGGTTCGCGCAGGCGTTCGACGCGGGACGCGGCGCGTTCCTGAACGAGGCGCGCCTGCTCGCGCAATTCGACCACCCGGGGCTCGTCAAGGTGCTGCATTTCTGGGAGAGCCACGGCACCGCATACATGGTCATGCCGTTCTACGAAGGGCGCACGCTCAAGCAGCTGCTCGACGGCGGCGTGCGGATGAGCGAGACGCAATTGCGCAACATCGTCGGCGCGCTGCTCGGTGCGCTCGACACGCTGCATCGCGCGCAATGCTTTCATCGCGACGTCGCGCTCGACAACGTGCTGATCCGCCCGAACGGCAGCGCGATCCTGCTCGACTTCGGCGCGGCACGCAAGCGGATCGGCGATCTCGTCGACGACGGCGCGATGATGATCAAGCCCGGCTACGCGCCGATCGAGCAGTACACCGACGATCCCGCGTTCAGCCAGGGGCCGTGGACGGATCTCTATGCGCTCGGCGCGGTGATGCACGCGATGATCACGGGCGAACTGCCGCCCGCGGCCGTCGTGCGCAGCATCAAGGACACGTACCGGCCGCTCGCGTCGCGCGAGTTGCCGGCCGGCGAGGTGTACAGCCCGGCGTTCCTCGCGGCGATCGATCACGCGCTGCAATTGCGGATCCCGGATCGGCCGGAGTCGGTCGCGGCTTTCGCGGCGGAACTCGGGTTGCGGGATGTCGATCGGGCCGGCGGCGGGTATGGTGCGGCCGTCGCGCCGCCGTCTGCCGCACCAGTTGCCCCAGCTGCCCCAGCTGCCGCCAGCGACAAGCCGGAAGACGGCGCTTCGTCGGCGTCGAAGGCGGCTGCGGGGGCGGGGGCGTCGTTCGCTTCTTCTCCCGCTTCTTCGTCTGTATCGCAAGCGTCGTCGCCGTCCGCGAAAACGGGGAGCCCCGAAGGGCGTGAAGGTAATGGGGAACGCGCAAAGGACGCGCAGCGGGCTCAGCAGTCAGCGTCGAAGCCCGAAGCGCATGATGGCGCCGGCATGCGATCGGCAAGCGACGGGACGGACATCGGGCAGCGCAGTGCAACGGCTAGCGGGAACCTGAACGGAACGGCAGGGCCGATTGCTGGTTCTACTGGTTCTGCTGGTTCTGCTGGTTCTGCTGGTTCTGCTGGTTCTGCTGGTTCTGCTGGTGCCGCTGGTGCCGCTGGTGCATCCACATCGGCATCCTCGTCAGGCGCATCGCCCCCGTCCCGCGCCCCGCGCCGCCCGTCGTTCATCCCGGCCGGCAACCGGCGCATACCCACCTACGTGGGTGGCGCGCTGGCCGCGCTGATCGTTGTCGGCATCGCCGCAACCTATCTGTCGCGACCCGCGCGTGTCGCAAGCGAACCGGAAGCCGGCGCAAGCCAGCCGCTGGCCGGCGCCGCGTCCTCGGCCAGTGTGCCGGAAGCGATGCTCGCCCAGCATGGTCCGACGCCGATCGTCGTGCCGCCGTCGAGCCTGCCGGCCGGATCGTCCGCGCAGGTGCCGCCGCCATCGCTGGCCGCCGCGCCCGCCAGCGCGCCTGCAGTCGGGACCGCCGCGTCCGCGCCGCAGGTCGCGACGCCCGCCACGGCCGTCGCGGGCGCCACGCCGTCGCAAGCCGGTTCGAGCTCGACGATCGCGCCGGCCGGCAGCCTCGATGCGTCGGAGCGCGTCGTCAACGTGCCGCCGTCGGAGGCCGCCGCGTCGCCGTCGACCGCACCGGCGTCGCCATCGGACGCCGGCATGGCCGTCGCCGCAGTCAGCGCGCCGGCCGCAGAGCAGCGTCCGCCGAAGCAGGAAACCGTCCAGGTGCGCTTCAACGTGCGCCCGTGGGGCGACGTGTACGTGAACGGCGCACGGCGCGGCGCGAGCCCGCCGCTGCGCTCGGTGTCGCTGACGCCGGGCGTCTATCAGATCGAGATCCGCAACGGCTCACTGCCGCCGTTGCACCGCACCGTGGCGATCGACTTCGGCAGCAAACCGGTCAGCATCGACTATGCATTCGAATGACGTCAGCCAGGCGGCGCTGGCCGCCGCATTGTCCTCGCCGTCGCCCGGCCTGCCGGCGGCGACACCGCGCGCCGACCTGATCGGCCGGCTGCTCGCGGACGTCGCGCCCGATGCGCCGTGCGGCGAGAACCTCGAATACGACGCCGATTTCCTGCAGCTTCAGGAACGCGCGACCCCGCGCGCCGAGCAGCAGTACGGCGACACCGTGATCCCGGCCGAGACGCCCGACTGGCGCGCGATCGAGCGCCTCGCGCTCGCGCTGAGCGCGCGGACGAAGGACCTGCGCGTCGCCGCGTATCTCGCGCGCAGCTGGACCGAGCAGCACGGCATGCCCGGCTACGTGGACGGGCTTGCGGTCGTCGCGGGCCTGCTCGAGCGCTGGTGGGACGAACTTCATCCGCGCCTCGACGCCGACGGCGAACCAGACCCGACACCGCGGATCAACGCGCTCGCCGATGTGGCCGGCGCGCACGAGTGTGCGCGTGCGGCGCGGCGCCAGCCGCTGTTCGACGGCGGCCCGAGCGTGCGCGACGCCGAACGCGCGCTCGACGGCCGCGACGAAGCGGGCGGCCCGGCGGCAGGCAGTCGCGACAGCCTGGTCGCCGCGCTGTCGACCGCACGCGACGACGGCCGCGTGCCGATCGACGCGGTGCACGCCGCGCTGCGCGCGCTGGACGCGATCCGCGCGCGCGTGACAGACCGGCTCGGCAGCGAATGGGCGCCGGATGCGAGCGATACGGAGAAGGCGTTGCAACGCATCGTCCGCGAGATGCCGGAGCCGGCGTCGGCAGTGCAGCCGGCCGCACCGGACGGTTCGACGCCGGTTGCGCCGGCCGCGTCCGGCGCCGCGCAAGCCACATCCGCGCCGACCGCTTTGCCGAACGGACGGGCCTGGCGTGACGCCGAGGTCACGAGCCGCGACGACGTGCGCCTCGGCCTCGACAAGATGTGCCGCTATTTCGAACTGCACGAGCCGAGCCACCCGGCGCCGCTGCTGCTGCGGCGCGCGCAGCGGCTGCTCGCGCTCGACTTCTACGAAATCATCCGGGATCTCGCTCCGGAGAGCCTGCCGAAGCTGGACCTGCTGAGCGGCGAGCGGAGCGAATGAGGCAGACCGCCGGGCGGCGGCCACGTACGCGCAACCTGATCGATGTGAAGGAGTGGACGATGACGGACAGAACCAAGGCGGCAGGCAGCGGACAGAAGTTCATCGCGCGCAATCGGGCGCCGCGCGTGCAGATCGAGTACGACGTCGAGACCTACGGCGCCGAGCGCAAGGTGCAGCTGCCGTTCGTGATGGGTGTCATCGCGGACCTGGCGGGCAAGCGTGCCGAACCGCTGCCGGACCTGCCGGAGCGCAAGTTCCTCGAGATCGACGTCGACAACTTCGACGAGCGGATGAAGTCGGTCGCGCCGCGCGTCGCGTTCCAGGTGCCGAACACGCTGACGGGCGAAGGGGTGCTCAGCGTCGACATGACGTTCGAGCAGATCGACGATTTCTCGCCGGCGGCGATCGCGCGCAACGTCGACGCGCTGCGCCGGCTGCTGGATGCGCGCACCGAGCTGTCGAATCTGCTGTCGTACATGGACGGCAAGCACGGCGCCGAACAGCTCATCGAGCGCGCGATCAACGATCCCGACCTGCTGAAGACGCTCGTGCGCGAACCGCATGCCGGCGCGCAGGACGGCGACGCGACCCGACCGGAGGCCCGCGATGAATGACCCTGTCCAGTCCCGCGCCGATACGCGCGACGCACGCGACGCCGCGCAACCGGCCGCCGCACGCGGCGAATTCGCCGCGCTGCTGCAGAAGGAGTTCAAGCCGAAGACCGCCGAGGCACGCGAGTCGGTCGAACGCGCGGTGCGCACGCTCGCCCAGCAGGCGCTCGAACATACGGTCGGCATGACGACCGACGCCTACGGCAGCGTGAAGCAGATCATCGCGGAGATCGACCGGAAGCTGTCCGAGCAGATCAACCAGATCCTGCATCACGACGAATTCCAGACGCTCGAAGGCGCGTGGCGCGGCCTGCATTACCTCGTCACGCACACCGAGACCGACGAGCTGCTGAAGATCAAGGCCTTGCCGGCATCGCGCAACGAGGTCGGGCGAATGCTCAAGCGCTACAAGGGCGTCGCGTGGGACCAGAGCCCGCTGTTCCGCAAGATATACGAGGAGGAATACGGGCAGTTCGGCGGCGAGCCGTTCGGCTGCCTCGTCGGCGACTTCTACTTCAATCACAGCCCGCCGGACGTCGAGATGCTCGGCGAGCTGTCGAAGATCGCGGCGGCCGCGCACGCGCCGTTCATCGCGGGCGCGTCGCCCGAGCTGATGCAGATGGATTCGTGGCAGGAGCTGTCGAATCCGCGCGACCTGACCAAGATCTTCCAGAACACCGAATACGCGGCGTGGCGCAGCCTGCGGCAGTCCGAGGATTCACGCTACGTCGGCCTCGCGATGCCGCGTTTTCTCGCGCGGCTGCCGTATGGGGCACGCACCCATCCGGTCGACGAATTCGACTTCGAGGAAGACACCGATGCCGCGAACCACGACCGCTACACGTGGGCGAATTCGGCTTACGCGATGGCCGCGAACATCAACCGTTCGTTCAAGCAGTACGGCTGGTGCTCGTCGATCCGCGGCGTCGAATCGGGCGGGGCGGTCGAAGGGCTGCCGAGCCATACGTTCCCGACCGACGACGGCGGCGTCGACCAGAAATGCCCGACGGAGATCGCGATCAGCGACCGCCGCGAGGCCGAGCTCGCGAAGAATGGCTTCATGCCGTTCGTACACCGGAAGAACTCGGATTTCGCCGCGTTCATCGGTGCGCAGTCGCTGTACCAGCCCGCCGAGTATCACGACCCCGACGCGACCGCGAACGCACGGCTGTCCGGCCGCCTGCCTTACCTGTTCGCGTGCTGCCGTTTCGCGCACTACCTGAAGTGCATCGTGCGCGACAAGATCGGCTCGTTCCGCGAGCGCGACGACATGGAGCGCTGGCTGAACGACTGGATCATGAACTACGTCGACGGCGACCCCGTGAACTCGTCGCAGGAAACCAAGGCGCGCAAGCCGCTGGCGGCCGCGCAGGTGGTCGTCGACGAGGTCGAGGACAACCCCGGCTACTACACGTCGAAGTTTTTCCTGAGGCCGCACTACCAGCTCGAAGGGCTCACCGTGTCGCTGCGGCTGATCTCGCGGCTGCCGTCCGCGAAGGCGGCCAACGCGTGAGCGGCAAGCGTCGTTCAATCCAGCATTCAACCTGATTTCGCACCGAAACGGAGACGGCAATGGGCGTGGCAATGTTTATGAAGGTGGACGGCGTGACCGGCGAATCGGCGGACGCGCAGCACAAGGGCTGGACCGACATCGAATCGTTCACGTGGGGCGCGAGCCAGCCGGGCGCGATGGCGAGCGGCAGCGGCGGCAACGCTGGCAAGGCGAGCTTCAACGATCTCGTCGTGGCCGCCTACATGGACAAGGGTGCGCCCGCGATCATCAAGAACTGCGCGAGCGGCAAGCACTTGCCGAAGGTCGAGATCTCCGCGTGCAAGACCGGCGGCTCGCAGATCGAGTTCATGCGGGTGACGCTGCAGGAAGTGCTCGTCACGTCCGCGCAGGTCGCGGGCATCGATCCCGGCGACGCGGCCGACCGTTTGATGATGCATTACGGCTTCCAGGCTGCGAAGGTGAAGAAGCAGTACTGGCAGCAGAACGACAACGGCGGCAAGGGCGCCGAGGTGTCGGTCGGCTGGAACATCAAGGAAAACACCGAGATGTGACGGGGGGCCGATGACGATGGACGATCCCGACGCCCGCGACGGCCGGCACCACGGCATGCGCGACCGGCTGCAGCCCGCGCTGCTCGACCGGCTGACCGACGACGCACCGCAGCGCACGACCGATTTGCCCGGCACGCAATGGATCGGCGCCGAGCGCCTGCGCGCGGCCGTGCTGCGCGATCTCGCGTGGCTGCTCAATACGCGCAACGGCGAGGACGGCTTCGTCGACTGGGCCGCGTTCGCGCACGCGCAGGCGTCGGTGCTCAATTACGGGATGCGGCCGCTCGTCGGCAAGCCGATGTCGGGTGTCGAACGCATGTCGGTCGAGGCGTCGATCCGCGACGCGATCGTCCGCTTCGAGCCGCGCATCGCGCCCGACAGCGTCGAGGTCCGCAGCGTGACCGACGCACCGGGCGGCCGGGCCGGCGAACGACGCCACAACGTGCTGCTGTTCGAGATTCGCGGCACGCTGTGGTCGATCCCGCATCCGCTCGGATTCGTGCTGCGCTCCGACCTCGATCTCGAGACGGGCGCGATGTCGCTGCAAGCCGTGGCGGGGGGCTGACGCGATGGATACGCGCCTGCTCGACTACTACAACCGCGAACTCGCGTATCTGCGCGAGCTCGGCGGCGAATTCGCGCAGCAGTTCCCGAAGGTCGCCGCGCGGCTGCGGCTCGACGAATCGGGGCCGCCCGATCCGTACGTCGAACGGCTGCTCGAAGGCTTCAGCTTCCTCACCGCGCGCGTGCAGCTGAAGATGGACGCCGAGTTTCCGCGCTTCACGCAGGCGCTGCTCGATGCCGTGTATCCGGGCTATCTCGCACCGTTGCCGTCGATGGCGATCGTGCGGTTCGCGCCGATGCTGAACGAAGGCAGCCTCGCGCAGGGCTGGCGGCTGCCGGCCGGCACGGCGCTGCGCGCGCGGCCGGCCGCGTCCGAGCAGACCGCGTGCGAATTCCGCACCGCGCACGACCTGACGCTGTGGCCGCTCGAGCTGACCGATGCGGCCGTCACCGGCGCGCCGTCGTGGCTGCCGCGCGGCGCGGTGCCGGCGCGCCAGGACGTGCGCGGCACGCTGCGCATCCGGCTCAAGGCGCGCGGCGGCGCACGACTTTCGCAACTGCCGCTCGATCGGCTGGCTTTTCATCTCGCGGGCCCCGAGCGCGACGCGCTGCACCTGCTCGAACTGATCGCCGCGCATGCGCTCGGCGTCGTCTGCCACGACCCGGGGCAGCCGCCGCGCTGGCTGCACACGCTCGACGCCGACGCGATCGTCCACGAGGGTTTCGATCCGGCGCAGGCGATCCTGCCCGACGATGGGCGCAGCTTCCACGGCTACCGGCTGCTGCGCGAGTATTTCGCGTTTCCGGTGCGCTTCCTGTTCTTCAGCATCGGCGGGCTGCGCGCCGCGCTCACGCGCGCCACCGGCGACGAATGCGAGCTGACCGTGCTGTTCGACCGTCACGACGCGGCGCTCGAGGCGGCCGTCGACGCGCGCCATCTGGCGCTGAACTGCACGCCGGCCGTGAACCTGTTCGCGCGTCGCGGCGATCGCATTCGGGTGCAGCCGGGCGCGCGCGAGCATCATGTCGTCGTCGACCGCAGCCGGCCGCTCGATCACGAGGTCTATGCGGTGCAGCGGCTCGCGAGCGAGCAGCGCGACGACGGCCAGTCGCGCGAATTCCGGCCGTTTCATGCATCGTTCGCGAGCGACGACGGCAACTACGGCGCGTACTACACGGTGCGGCGCGAGCCCCGGCTGGTGTCCGCGCAGGCACGCGCGAACGGCACGCGCACCGGCTACGTCGGCAGCGAAGCCTATGTGTCGCTCGTCGACAGCCAGTGCGCGCCGTACGACGAAACGATGCGCTACCTGTCCGTCGACACGCTGTGCACGAACCGCGATCTCGCGCTGCTGCTGCCGCCGGGCGACGCGAACGCGTTCACGTTGCGCATCTCGGCCCCCGTCGAGCGCATCGTCGCGATTCGCGGCCCGTCGCGGCCGCGCCCGCCGATCGCCGATGCGCAGACGGCCTGGCGGCTCATCCGCCATCTCGGGCTGGCCCGGCAGACGATGACCGATCTCGACGACGAGGAGGGCGCGCATGCGCTGCGCGAGCTGCTCGGCCTGCACGCCGACCCGGCCGATGCCGCGATGCGCCGGCAGATCGACGGCGTGCGGCGCGTCGCGTTCTCGCCCGTGTTCCGGCGGCTGCCGGCGCCTGGGCCGCTGATGTTCGGACGCGGCGTGCAGGTCGACGTGACCGTGGACGACCATGCGTTCTCCGGCGACAGCCCGTTCCTGCTCGGCGCGGTGCTGGAGCAGTTCTTCGCGCGGCATGTGTCGATCAACGCGTTCGCCGAATGCGTGCTGACCAGCGCGCAGCGCGGCACGCTCGCGCACTGGCCGGCGCGCATCGGCAGGCGGCCCGCGATATGAAACACGGCACGCCGCCCGGCGCTCAACCGGCTACCGAGGCCGCACGCCGCGATGCGTGGTGGGCACGGCTGCGTGCCGCGCCGCATGGCTACGACCTGTTCCAGGCATTGCGCTGGCTCGATGCGCTGTCGCCCGGCCGAGCACCGTTCGGCCATGCCGCGCGGCCGCGCGACGAACCGGTGCGGCTCGGGCAGCAGCCGTCGCTCGCGTTCGCGGCGTCGATGCTGGCCGGCGCCTGCGACGATGACAATGGCACCGGGCGGCCGCGCATCGCGATTCACGGTTTCGGGTTGTTCGGACCGAACGGTCCGCTGCCGACCCACCTGACCGAATACGCACACGAGCGCGCGGCCCAGCATGGCGATCCGACCTTCACCGCGTTCGCGGACCTGTTCCATCACCGGCTGATCCTGCTGTTCTACCGGGCATGGGCCGACGCGCAGCCCACGGTGAGCCTCGATCGCCCCGGGCGCGCACGGTTCGACGCGTATGTCGCGAGCCTGGTCGGGCGCGCCGCGCATGGCGACAGGCCGGCCGCGCGGGCCGATGCCGAACGCACGGCCGCCGGCACGCTCGCGCCGCACGCGCTTTATTTCCATGCGGGCCATCTCGTACGGCACACGCGCAATCCGGAAGGGCTCGTGCAGATCCTGCGGCGTCATTTCGGCGTCGACGCGCGCATCGTCGAGCATGTGCCGCGCTGGGTCGCGATCGAACCCTCGCAGCGCTGCGTGATCCGCGCGACGCGGCCGACCTTGCGCGTCGGCGGCGTCGCACTCGGCATCGCGGTGCGCGACGCGCAGTCGCATTTCCGGATCGTGCTCGGGCCGCTGTCGCTCGACGCATACCGGCGCTTCCTGCCGGGCGGCCCGCACGCGCGGCCGCTCGCGCAATGGGTGCGCGAATACGTCGGCATCGAGTTCGAGTGGGACGTACAGCTCGAACTGGCGGCGGACGCGGTGCCGGCGATCGCGCTCGGCGCGCCGCAGGGTCTCGGCCGTACCGCATGGCTCGGGCAGCGGCTCGAAGCGGGGCCCGCACGCGATCTCGTCGTCCGTTACGACGCGCGCCGTGGCGGCCCGCCGCGCGCCGGCGCCGCCCTTCATCGAGAAACCGCCTAAACGGGAACCGTCATGTCCGATATCGGCCGCGTCAACCTGTTCGGAAAACTCAACCCGCTCCTCTACGAGACGCTCGAGCAGGCGACCGGATTCTGCCGGCTGCGCGGCAATCCGTACGTGGAACTCGCGCACTGGTTCAAGCCGCTCCTGCAGCGGCCCGACGGCGACCTGCAGCACGTGCTGCGCAGGTTCGAGATCGACGAGGCCGCCATCGACCGCGGGCTGGTTAACGCGCTCGACCGGCTGCCGCGCGGCGCGGGATCGGTGTCGGACCTGTCCGTGCACATCGACGACGCGGTCGAGCGCGCCTGGGTCTATGCCACGTTGAAATACGACGCGACGCGGATTCGCGGCGCGGTCCTGCTGCTCGCGATCCTGAAGACGCCGCAGTTGCGCAACGTGCTGTACGCGATCGCACGCGAGTTCGAGCGTATCGTGCCCGACGTGCTCGCCGACGAACTCGAATCGATCGTCGACGGCTCGCCGGAGGCGCCACCCGCCGCGCATGCCGACGCGGGCTCGGGCGCCGGCGGCGGCGCCGCGATGCGTGGCGTGGCGCCCGCGGAAGGGGCGGGCCTGGCGCGCTTCGCCGTCGACCTGACCGCCCGCGCGCGCGCCGGCGAGATCGACCCCGTCGTCGGGCGCGACGCGGAGATCCGCCAGATCGTCGACATCCTGCTGCGGCGCCGGCAGAACAACCCGCTGCTGGTCGGCGAGGCCGGTGTCGGCAAGACGGCCGTCGCGGAAGGCTTCGCGCTGCGGATCGCTGCCGGCGATGTGCCGCCGTCGCTGCGCGACGTTTCGCTCTATCTGCTCGACGTTGGACTGCTGCAAGCCGGCGCGAGCGTGAAGGGCGAATTCGAGAGCCGGCTGCGCGGCGTGATCGACGAAGCGATGTCGTCCGAGCGGCCGGCGATCCTGTTCATCGACGAAGTCCATACACTCGTCGGCGCGGGCGGGGCGGCCGGCACCGGCGACGCCGCGAACCTGCTGAAACCCGCGCTCGCGCGCGGCCTGCTGCGCACGATCGGCGCGACCACCTGGTCCGAGTACAAGCAGTACATCGAGAAGGATCCCGCGCTGACGCGGCGCTTCCAGCTCGTGCACGTGCTCGAACCCGAAGAGGCGGCCGCCGTGACGATGCTGCGCGGCCTTGCCGCGAAGCTCGAAGCCCACCATCGCGTGCTCGTGCTCGACGACGCGCTGCACGCCGCCGTGACGTTGTCGCACCGGTATATCCCCGCGCGGCAGTTGCCGGACAAGGCGATCAGCCTGCTCGACACGGCGTGCGCGCGCGTCGCCGTCAGCCAGCACGCGGTGCCCGCGCCGATCGAGGACGCGCGGCGGCGCATCGACGGCCTGCGCGTCGAGCGCGAACGGATCGGGCGCGAATGCGCGCTCGGCAGCGGCGACACCGCGCGGCGCGACGCGATCGATACCGAGCTTGCCGTCGTGCAGATGGAACTCGACCGGCTCGACACGCGCTGGCAGGCCGAGCGCGATGCGTTGACGGCGATCGTCGAGTCGCGCGCGGCGCTGCTCGACGACGATCCGTCGCACGAACTTTCCACCGCGGCACGCGCCGATGTTCAATCGCGCCTGACCGCCGCGCAGCAGGCGCTGTCCGATCTGCAGGGCGACGCGCCGCTCGTGCTGCCCGCGGTCGACACGCATGCCGTTGCCGCCGTCGTCGCCGACTGGACCGGCATCCCGCTCGGCCGGATGGTGCGCGACGAGACGCAGGCCGTGCTGAAGCTCGCCGAGACGCTCGGCGAACGCGTCGTCGGCCAGCCGCATGCGGTCGAACTGATCGCCGAGCGAATCCAGACCGCGCGCGCGAAGCTCGACGATCCGACCAAGCCGCACGGCGTGTTCTTGCTGTGCGGGCCGTCCGGCGTCGGCAAGACCGAGACCGCGCTCGCGCTGGCCGACACGTTGTACGGCGGCGAGCGCAACGCGATCACGATCAACATGAGCGAGTTCCAGGAGGCGCATACGGTCTCGACGCTGAAGGGCGCGCCGCCCGGCTACGTCGGCTACGGGCAGGGTGGGGTGCTCGCCGAGGCCGTGCGCCGCCGGCCGTACAGCGTCGTACTGCTCGACGAGATCGAGAAGGCGCATCGCGACGTGCACGAGATTTTCTTCCAGGTGTTCGACAAGGGCTGGATGGAGGATGGCGAGGGGCGCGACATCGACTTCCGGCATACCGTGATCCTGCTGACTTCGAACGTCGGCGCCGATCGCGTGATGCAGCTGTGCCGCGACCCCGACCATCTGCCCGACATGCAGACGCTCGCCGATGCGCTGCGTGCGCCGCTGCGCGACGTGTTCCCGGCCGCGCTGCTCGGCCGGCTGACCGTCGTGCCTTACTACCCGCTGACCGATGCGACGCTCGCGCGCATCGTCGCGCTGCAGTTGCGGCGCTTCGAGAAGCGGATCGACCTGCATCACGGCATCCGGCTGCACTGCACCGATGCGGCGACCGCGCTGATCGTCGAGCGTTGCCGGACCGTCGAATCCGGCGGCCGGATGGTCGACGCGATCCTCACGCATACCGTGATGCCGCGCATCGGCCGCGCGATCCTCGAGGCCACGCTCGAAGGCCGCGCGCTGGCGTCGATCGAGGTGAGTGCGGCCGGCGGCGAATTCGCGTACCGGTTCGACGAGGAGGGAACGACGTGAATCGCGTATTTACCCTCGACAGCCCGCACGGCGACGACCTGAAATTCCACACGCTCGACGGCAGCGACGAACTCGGCCGCCTGTTCGAATTCCGGATCGAGGCACTGGCGAACAGCCACAGCCTGTCGCTGAAGGACCTGCTCGGCAAGCCCGTGACCGTGCGGATCGAGCAGCAGGACCTGTCGACGCGCTACCTGAACGGGATCGTCGCGCGCGCGACGCTGGCCGGCCGGCGCGCCGAACGGCACTACGGCTACGAACTCATCGTGCGTCCGTGGCTGTGGCTCGCGACGCGCCGCTCCGACTGCCGGATCTTCCAGAACCGCACCGTGCCCGACATCGTGCAGGAGGTGCTGGCGCCGTATGGCTTTCCGATCGAGAACAAGCTGACCGAATCCTATGCGCCGCGCGAGTACTGCGTGCAGTACAACGAGACCGATACGGCGTTCGTGTCGCGGTTGATGGAATTCGAGGGCATCTATTTCCATTTCCGGCACGCGGCCGACAATCACACGCTCGTGCTGTGCGATGCGATGTCGTCACACGTCGCGTTGCCAGGCTACGAGACGATCCCGTACATCGCGCAGGATCGCACGGCAATCGCCGACGAGGAGCACATCGACGCGTGGCTGCCCGCGCAGGAGGTGAGCGTCGGCAAGCATCAGACCACCGACTACGACTACACGAAGCCGCGGGCCGATCTGTCGACGCAGAAGGTCGATCCGCGCGGCCACGATCACGACAGCTTCGCGTCGTTCGAATGGCCGGGCGGCTATCGCGACGATGCGCCGGGTGCGCATTACAGCCGCGTGCGGCTCGAGGAACAGCAGGCCGAGCATGAGCGGGCGAGTGCCGAGACGGACGTGCGGGGTGCCGCGCCCGGGTATCTGTTCACGCTCGAACACTGCCCGCGTGCAGACCAGAACCGCGAATACCTGATCGTGCGGTGCCAGTACCGCTTTCAGGAGAACGCTTATGCGAGCGATCAGGGCGCGGAGGCCGTCGTGCATCAGACGATGATGATCGTGCAGCCGTCGAGCCTGCCTTACCGGTCGCCACGCGATACGCCGATGCCGCGGACCAACGGGCCGCAGACGGCTACCGTCGTCGGGCCGCCGGGGGAGGAGATCTGGACCGACCAGTATGGGCGCGTGAAGCTGCAGTTCCGGTGGGACCGGTATGGGCAGAGCAATCAGGATTCGTCGTGCTGGGTGCGGGTGTCGAGTCCTTGGGCTGGCGGTGGGTTCGGCGGGGTGCAGATTCCGCGGGTGGGCGATGAGGTGGTGGTCGATTTCCTGAACGGCGATCCGGATGAGCCGATCGTGACCGGGCGGGTTTACAACGGCGAGAAGATGCCGCCGTGGGGGCTGCCAGGAAGTGCGACGCAGAGCGGGTTGTTGTCCCGGTCGTCGCCGGGCGGGACGACCGACCATGCGAATGCGTTCCGGTTCGAGGACAAGAAGGGCGCCGAGCAGCTGTGGATGCATGCCGAGCGGAATTTCGACGCGGAGACGGAGCTCGACCATTCGCTTTCCGTCGGGAACAACCATACGCATACGGTCGGGAACGACGAGACGATGCAGGTGAAGAACAATCGGCAACGGAGTGTGGGGCAGAACGAGACGGTGAATATCGGGAAGAATCGGGTCGCGCAGATCGGGGTGGATGAGACGCATGAAGTTGGCGGGAACCGGACACGAACGGTCGGTAAGAAGGAGACCGTGACGATCGCGTCGGATCGTGAGGCGACGATCGGCGGCAGCCACACGGAGTCGGTCACGCATGCCAAGACCGAAACGATCGGCGAAGGCAAGACGCTGAACGTCGGACAGATGTATCAGACGACGTCGAAGGACATGAAGACGCTGGTGGCCTCGGCGCACACCGAAGAGATCGGCACGCGAACGTCGACGATCACGAATGCCCATACTCACACGGTCGGCGGAGAACACACCGTCAACGTCGGCGCGAACCATACGACGAACGTGCAGCATCAGGTGACCGTCAATGCCGGCGACCAGCTTTCGCTCGTCTGCGGGATGTCCAGCATCGTGATGAAGAGCGACGGCACGATTGCGATCCAGGGCGTCAACGTCGCATCGACCGGCTCCGAGAGTCACAGCGTGCGCGGGACGAAGGTGACGTCATCGGCCACGGGCGAGCACACCGTCGAAGGCACGATCCTGAAACTCAATCCGTGACGGAGGGCCGCACGAATGCAGCACTGGCAGCCGACCAATCCGGTGGAGCGCAGGTTCATGGATGCGCACGCGGACTGGATGAGTTTCGCGAGGGACAAGGCCGCGCGGTTGATGGTCTGGCACACGGATGAAACGGATTCACCGCTCGTGCGGTTGTATTTTCAGGCTCAGGAAGACACGTCGTGCGCGGTTCGAACGATGCGCACGGCATTCGTGGCCGAAACGCACTACGCACAGGCGCTGGCCGACGAGCTGATCGCCTTCTACGACAGCCGCCGAGCCGCGTCCGACGCCGCGGGGATCCGTGCCGACTGGCAGCCGCCGCTTTTCGACGGCGTCGATTCGGTGCGTTACCTGCTCACCGTGGCCGCCAGCCTGATCGAACATCATCCGGATGTGTTCCCTGCGCTGGTATTCGTGCTTGCGCCGCCCCGGACGGATGACGAATCCGCGTGGGTGCGGTGGATGGATGGCCTGCTGTCGACCCTCGCCGCGACGCCGCAACTCGGTGAACGCGTGCGCTTCGTCGTGCCGCGTACTGATATCGAACCGGTTGCGCCGCTGGTTCAGCTTCATCCGAAGCTCGTCAGCATCGTGCACGGCCGGTATTCGATGGCGAGCGTGCCGCGCGAACTGCTCGCGGAATCGGGCGAGCGCGGATCGAGCGGCGAATTCAGGCGGTTGTTCGTCACGATGAGCGAGACGGTCAAAGACGGCAATCCGGCTCGCCTGGAGGAACTCCGCGCGGCGGCGCTGAAGGTGGCCGAGCGCGAAAAGTGGTTCGACCAGTGCGTCGTCGTACATCTGATTGCCGGTGCCGCGTATCTGAAATGGCGCGATCGCGAGCTTGCCGTCAATGCGTATCGGCAAGCAGCCGAAAACGGCACGCATGCGGTGAACGCCGGACATCCGGCCGGCCACAAGCTCGTCGCCAACGGGTTGTTCGGAGAAGCGAGCGTGCATTTGATGTACAAGAATCATGCGCGTGCGGCTTACTGTTACGAACGGGCGGTCGCGTCGACGACGGCTGCGCAGGATGCGCTCATGACCGTCGAAGCGTGGCGCATGAGCGCCGTATGCTGGGAGCGGGCAGGGGAGCGCGAGCACGCGCTGGAAGCGGGCTTCCACGCACTTGATGCTGGCTTGACGCTGGACGACACGACACGCGGCAACAGCAACCTTCAGTTCGTCGTCGAGTGGATGGTGTCGCAGGTCGGGGCGTTCGACCGGCGTCGCTCCGAACTCCGCGAGAAAGTCGCCGCACTGCGCGGCGGCCGGTGAACGGAGACGCGTATGGGATTGCCCGCGGTCAAGCATCTCGATCCGGTCGTCGGTGTCGACCTGCATTCGGTGTTGGTGGCGCCGAGCCCGACGCCCGTGTTTCTGCCGCACCCCCATATCGGGTTCATGCTGGACCTGCGCGAATATGTGAACGCCGCCTTGGGCGTCATCGGCGCGATCGCCTTCACGATCGTCCAGGAGAAGGCGGTCGAGTATCTCGAAGACCATCCGGATGACGCGAAGAAACTCGACGACACGGTCAATGACGTCTCCGGTGAGCTTCAAAAATTGGCGAAGGATCCGACTGTTGCGCAAGCGCTGAAGGGTGCAAAGACTGCGGGCGATATCGCAAACGCGGTGGGTGCGGGCGTCGGGATGGGCAGTATCGCAAGTCGGCCGATCTTCGTGAACGGAATGCTGCGTGCTACTGCCGGCACGCACGCATTCCATGCGCCTGCGCTGCATTTCCCGCTCGGCGAATCGTTCGCGCCCCCCGATCCGGACCCATCGAACGACGCGGAAGCGTACATGGGCAGCAAGACCGTGCTCGCGAACAACGACCCGATGGCGTTTCTGGCGCTGCCGGCGATGAGTTGCTGGGCGGTCGGGCTGGAGCCGCCGACGCACAACGGCGCGCATACGAAGCGCGAGCATTTGTCGTTGCCGACGTCATTCATGCTGCCGATTCCGACCGGACGACCCGTGCTGGTGGGCGGGCCGCCGATCGTCAACATGGCGGCGCTTGCGAAGGGCTTGTTCAAGGCGTTCCGCGGGTCGGAGTGGGCGAAGACGCTGGCGGACAAGCTGCATTTGAAGCCGGGTTTCTTGCGGTGCAAGGTGCTGGGCGCCGATCCGGTTGATATGACCACTGGAGAAGTCGTCACGCGCCAGCTCGATTTCTCTGTGTCAGGACGTCTGATACTCAAGTGGGAGCGATGCTATGCGAGTAATGATCGATATGTTGGCACGACGGGATTCGGTTGGCAGACTCCGGCCGACATTCGACTGGAACTGATTCGGCACGACGGTGCGATCGGCGTTGTAGCGTACTTTCCCGGCCAAGTCACTGCCTTCGACATGGCACCAGACGACGAGGGCTGGTCCGCACGTGTATATGATTGGCAGCATGGCCACGCGCTTTACCGACGAAGCGACCGGTTGGTACTGCGCACGCGCGAAGGCATTACATTCGAATTCCCGCTTCCGGCTCGCTGGCAACTTGCGACCGCCAGATTGGACGCCGATACTCGCATCCCGCTGCTTCTCGCTCGCATCGCTGATTGTCACGATAACGCATGGGAATTCGAGCGTGAACGTGATGGCGCTCTACTGCGTATCGTGGAATGCGAAGGTCACAACGCTACGGGACGCACGATCGAATGCGATGTATCCAGAGACGGAGCCGACCGGCTGCTGACGACGTTGACACTGGTTGACGCGGATCGGCGCACATATCGGCTTGTGACATACGAGCACGACTACCGGAAGAATCTGATCGCGGTAGTCGATGCGATGGCATTCCCACATCTGTTTTCGTATGACGCCAATCATCGGATGGTGCGTCACGCGAGCCCACGGGGCACCGCTTTCCATTACGACTATCGTCAGGATGATGATGAAGTATGGCGTGTCGAGCACGCCTGGGGAGACGGTGGGCTGCTCGATTATCGATTTGTCTATGATACGCAGCACATGGAAACGCGTGCGACCAATTCACTGGGTTACACGACCATCTTGCAACTCAATGAACGTAGCATGCCTGTGGCCGAAATCGACGGCCTTGGCGGCACGACCAGCTATCGATACGACGCCCAAGGGCGAACGAGTTCCGAAACTGACCCGCTGGGACGCATACTCTCGTGGGAATACGACAGGTTCGCCAACTTGCTTGTCCAGAAACATCAGGACGGCGGCGTGGTACGAACCGAGTATGACGTCGAACACCGGCCGATATGCGTAACCGCTCAAGGTGGGCGTCAATGGCGTTACCAATGGAGCGAGCGTGGAAACCTGCTCGCGCAAACATCGCCGGGTCAGGCGACTTCGCGATACGAGTACGACCTTCATGGTCAACTCCTGTCGCACACGAGCCCTCGTGGCGCGGTCAAGCAATTCAGCTTCGATCGCGACGGTAACATTTCATCAATAACGGACGAACGCGGTAATCAAACACGGTATTTTCACGATGGCCGTGGGAATTTGGTACATATCGTCAGTCCGTCGGGACAGGTAAGCGACTACGAATACGACCGTAGCGGTAACCTGTGTCGTGCAGCCGAGTCGTCCGGTCGTGAAATTCGTTGCAGCTACGACGCGAGCGGCAATCTGATTCGGCTGAGCGACTCCGGCGGCAACGTAACCGAGTTCGAATATTCCGCATTGGGGCGACCCGCCAGGCAGTTCATGCCGGACGGCAGCATGATCGAATATCAATACGACCTCGAAGGTCAATTGATTGCGGTCGTCAACGAACTCGGTCAAGTGTATCGCCTGCAACGCGACGCGTTGGGCCGAATCGTACAAGAAATCGACTTCTGGGAGCAGGCACGTCACTACGAATACGATGCGGCTGACCGCTTGATTCGCAATACGGATGCACTGGGACGCTCCATCCACTATGAGGTCGATGTGATCGGGCGCGTAACGCAAAAGCGGGTTCCCGGTGCAGGAAATGCTGGCGAATGTCGCGTCGAAACATTCCGGTATGACGCTCACGGCTGCCTGGTGGCCACCGAATGTGCCGATAGCCGTATCGATTTTCGTTACGACGAGGCCGGACGACTGGTCAGGGAATCGCATGACGACGGCTTCGAAATCGTCCATCGCTATGACTGGGAGGGCAACCGCATCGAACGTCGGACGCGCATGGAGGTAGGTGGTGAAACAGTTTCGCGCTGTGTGCGTTATATCTATGATTTGTCCGGCAATGTCGCATCGATTCAGGTTGACGGCGCGACACCCATCGTATTCGAAAGAAACGAGCGCGGACAGATCGTCGACGAACGCCTGGGTGACGCTGCACGACGAGAGTCGACATATACATCGGATGGAGCGCTCGCGAAGCAAGTCATTTCCACTCATACCGGCGCGTTCTTTGTTGCCGAATACTTCCATGATGCAAAGGGCGAACTGATCGAGAAGCGTGACAGGCGCGCCGGCATCGACCGATTTCAATACGATCCAGCAGGAAAAATCACGGCATACCTGGATCCGGCAGGGAGGATCCATCGGTTTTCCCATGATCTGGCAGGCAACCTGCTCGGAACTCAAGTTCGCGAAAGCACTGAGATGGGGGACGCCTTGCAGAGCAATGCCTGGTCTCGATACGGAAATTACGACGGCTGCCACTATGCGTTCGACAGGGCGGGGCATCTCATCACCAAACGGAGTGCAGAACAAACGCTCATGCTGCGCTGGGATGGAGATGGATTATTAACGGAGACGATCACCACACGCCACCCGACGATCGCCGGGCATGAGGCGATGACCTTCCGCGTCAATTACGAGTATGACGTGTTTCACCGACGTATCCGAAAGTCTACGTCTTTTTCGGGCCGGGGCCATGTGACCTCTCGGCACTGCCGCTTCTTCTGGGACGGGGATACGCTCATTGGCGAATCGGTGTCTGTGGATGATGATGCCAGTTCGATTCGAGAATGGATCTGCTATCCCGGAACGTCCTGGCCACTTGCATCGACGCATTTATCCACCGCACAAAACCGGGCGGATTCGGCGCAGGTCGAGCCACAGCAATCCGTTACATCAGGTCCAGTCTGGCATTACTTCGACACGGCACCCAACGGTATGCCGATTCGCGCTATCGATTCGTCCGGGCAGATTGCATGGGAGGGCGATCATGCCAGCGGATGCGGTATCAACGCTGTCGCTTCGCCTGACGATGCGATTCAGCCGCTTCGACTGCAGGGGCAATACTTCGACTCGGAAACGGGGCTGCACTATAATCGGAACCGCTACTACGATTGTCCCACTCGACAATTCATCAGTCCGGATCCCATCGGGCTTCTGGGGGGACACAATCTTTACGCGTATGCTCCGAATATCATTCGCTGGTCCGATCCCTCCGGCCTGGCTAACAATTTCGAACTGGTTCAGATACCGGGGTTTCTCTCGCATCCGCTGGGAGAAATGGGAACGCAGTGGATGCGCGATGGATGGAACTCTGGAGATCCTCGTATCCGCGAGAGCATTCTTGAGGGCTACCAGAATTTTGGCGGAATATTACGGCCCGACGGCTCCTACGAATTTACGTTCAATGTTCCTGGAGGAGACCACACGGAAAACGCGCTGAACCTGAGTAGCGGCGGAACGCTTCTGTCCGAGCGTCGGCCTTGTTTCCAAAAGGCCAGAGGCGCCCTGGAACCGTGCGATACGCTGGTACGTCGCAGTCCGGTTGAACAGGTCATACATTTGTATCGAGCCAACTACACTCAGAAGAGCTTGGATCAGGCGAAAAACAGATTAACAGTTGCACGTAACCGATTGATAGTGATGTTTCCCGACAAGCAAATTCCCACTCGCTTTTCAAGCACTTTCCTGCGCAAGCTCAAACACTGGACATGTCCCGAAGGCGATTGAGACAGAGTACGAAGCGCTCAAACAACTTGACATAACGTGAATTATCGAAGTTAAGTTTGTAGTAGCTTTTTAGAAATGTCGTGTTCTAGCCATTTAGAAATGTCGCGTTTGGACCTCGGTAAGCTTGCCGGCTCCCCGTCAGATCATGGAGCCGGCGATGCACCGAACAGCACTGGTGACATTGAACATGCGAGAACTCGACCGTCTGAAGGTAATCCAGGCTGTAGTGGATTTGGGCCTGAGGCCTGGCCGCGCAGCCGAACGGCTCGGGCTGACGACGCGGCAGATCCGGCGATTGGTCGGTCAATTGCGTGAGCACGGGCCGCGACTGGGACGATCACCATGACGATGCGTGAAGTGGATCGGCTGAAGGTCATTGAAGCGGTAGCCCGCGCCTGTTTTCGCCGCCGGCGCGAGCAGCCCCTCGCGCTCGTGATAGCTCAGCGCATCGCGGCTCGTGCCCGACTCGACGGCCAGCTTGCCAATGGTCAGCATGGCGCTACGGCTGTCCGAGCCCTGCCGCCCGTAGACTCTGCTCTTCCACACCCCGGCCGGCACAGCAACTTGCGAGTTGTCCGTCGATCACCACGGCCGGCACTGAGCGGATGCCGAGCTGACGGGCGCGGTCCGCGACCTGCGCATCGTGCATATCGAGCACCAGTACCTCACATGACGGGCAGGCAAGCCGTCGTACCATCGCCACCGTGTCGTTGCAGACGGCGCAGCCTGCGCTGAACACTTCGACCCTACGTTTGGCGGTCATTTCTCACCTCCGTGAACCGACCACGATGTCGGGAAGATGGTCCGATGAATTTCCCCCTAATCTACTTCACGATTGACTCTGGAGCACACGCCAGGGTCAAGGCCTGCAGCTCACTTTTCTGCCGGAGTCCGCTGGAGCCAGCGCGTGCGCACCACGTGATCGATCGATAGCAATCCCGCGCCGCGGCACAGCAGCACGAGTAGCATCGCCGTCCATTGAATGTGGGTGGGCCAGGCCAGCGGATAGACGAAAATTTCGATCACCGCGGTCATGCCGATCAGCACCAGCGCGGCGGGTCGGGTAGCGAAGCCCAATACAAGGAGCAACGGCATACTGAGCTCGATCGACACGGCCATGTAGGCGGCGACGTCGGGCGGCAACAACGGTAACCGGTACTCGTCCGTAAAGAGCTGCAGGGCGGCGTCCCAGTTCGCGAGCTTGGTCATCGCCGAGTTCCAGAAGATGGTGGCCACCGCGATCCGCAGCGGAATGGCGAGCAGCCAGTAAGGGACGCGCTCGAGCATCTGCACGGCGCGCAGTAGCGCGTCGCCGGCGCTCGCCCAGGTATGGGCGGTTTGGGACAGGCGAGTCATGTCGGTGATCCTCCGTCGAACAGGCAGCCGTTCGCCGACTGCGACGCTTCAGCAAAACATCCGCGCGCGAGACAGGTAGCGATCAGCGCGTGTCCGTCCGCTTCCGGAGCGGCCGCCAGTGCAGCACTCATCGCTTCGCCCGCGAAGAGCGCTGTGGTGATCCGCCATTCGGCAACACTCAAACGGAGCGTCTCCACACCTTCGGCCGTGCACTGCACGAGCAGGTGCACGGGCCCGTCTTCGAGCCGGATCGCGCGCAGGGCCGTATCGTCGTGCCCAAGCACGGCGCGCCAGATCGCATCGGCGGGAAAGTCGCAGCAGAGCAGCCGTGCAGCTGGATGGGGCCGCAACCGCAACTCGCCCAGCACGACGTCGTCGAGCCCCGCGAGGCGGGCAAGCTCGAGTATTGGATCGTCCGGCGCGTGAAGCGCGAGATTGACTTGCCATTCGAGGCGTGCAACGTCGCCCAGATACGGCAGCGAAGCGGCCTGCGGCATTCGCGCGAGAAACCCGGGAAACCGTGCGCCGTATTCGTCCAGCCACGCGCTATCCGGCGGCGCCGCACCGCAGAACAGGCGCGCGGCGCCGTCGAAGAATTCGGGGCCGACCAGACGCTGCACGGCCGGAAAGCTCAGGCGCAGCGCATTGGTCAGCACGCTCAGCGCCGTATTCCGGTAGATGTTCAGGCGCGCCTGTGGCGCCAGCCCATCGCCGAGCACCACGGCGGCGATGTCGTCATTCGCGTCGTGATCGGCATCGCGCAGCAGGTTGCGGCTGAAGATATGTTGCAGTTCAGCGAGCGAAGGCGTGTGCGGTTTCATTTCGAAAGCGCCTCCCGTAGCGAATCCGCGATGGCCGCTTCCTGGATCAGAACCTCGATCGGTGGCACGTCGGTATCCCATTCGATCAGCGTCGGCACCGGGCCAAAACGCCGCAGCGCCGCTTCGTAGAGTGTCCAGACAGCGGATGCGACGCGCGATCCATGATCGTCGATGCGCAGCGTCCGGCCGTTCTCGAGCCGCCTCGTGCTATGGCCGGCGAGATGGATTTCGCCGATCGCCGCCGGCGGCAGCGCAGCGAGATAGGTCTGCGGATCCCAGCCATGATTACAAGCGCTGACGTAGATGTTGTTCACGTCGCAAAGCAGACCGCATCCTGTGCGCCTCGCGATTTCCGAAAGAAATTCCCACTCCGGAATGGTCGAGTGGACGTAGCGCAAATAGGTGGACGGGTTCTCCACCAGAATCGGCCGCCCGAGCGCGGCCTGAACCTGGTCCACATGCCGGCACACGACCTCCAATGCCTCTTCGGTCATCGGCAAGGGCAGCAGGTCCGCCAGATAGCTGCCACCCACCGCGCTCCACGACACATGCTCGGAAACCAGATCGGGCTCAAAGCGCCGCACTGCTGCACGCACCCGTGCGAGATGCCGGGCGTCCAGCCCGTCCGCGCTGCCGAGGGACAAGCCCACGCCATGTAGTGACAGCGGGTAATCGCGACGAATCGCGTCCAGGCATCGCGACGCCGTCCCGCCGCCCATGTAGTTCTCCGTGTGCACCTCGAACCATCCGACGGCTGGCCGCTCGTCAAGGACGGGCTGATGGTGCCGGAAGCGCAGCCCGACGCCCGCCCGGGCCGGAACCGGGCGCGGCGTCGGCTGATGCGGCACGGATACGCTCATGATGCGGGTCGTCAACCGGCCTTGAGCTTGCCGCCGGCAATCTTGCTGCAGTCGCCGGCCGGCAGCAGCACGAATGACTTCGCATCACGGGCCTGCGTGGCTTGGCCCGCGCACGAATGCGCACCCTCGGCGCAGTCGTTCTTGGCGACCGCGTTCACGCCGTAGCATTTTTCCAGGTGGTTTTGTGCCATCCTGGCCATGTTGTCCTTCACGACCTGAGGCATATTGCTCATATCCTTCATACCCTGCGCCTGTCCCGGAGTGGCTTGCATGGCAAGCGCGAGTCCGATCGCGGCGGACAGGGAGGAAATGGCCGAAGCGGATTTACTCATGGTGTCTTCTCCTGATGTGGGGATCGCGCGATGCGCGACCTTGTCAGAAAATTCGCTCTGCCGCGACTAAAGGTTACGCAGCGTGCCGGATAATTTGCTGCGCCGGACCTTGTAGCGGGATACCTTGGGAATGACTGACGAAGAACGCCCTCGTGCAAAGCGTATCCGCCTGGTCCAGCCGGCGGCCGGGCCGGAAGTCGGCGGCGAACGGGCAGCGATCCGGGAGGATGGATCGCCCGACTGGTCGATGCTGATGGCGTGCGCACAGATCGGAGACCGCGAAGCCTACCGCCGGCTGCTCGAGAGCATCGCCCCATACCTGAGGCGGCTCGCGGCGCGCCACGGCGTTCACCCCGACACCATTGAGGACGTGGTGCAGGACATTCTGGTCACCCTCCATCAGGTGCGTCACACCTACGCGCCCGAGCGGCCGTTCGGGCCGTGGCTGGTGTCGATCGCGAGTCGCCGCATCGTCGATGCGCTGCGTCGCCAAGGCCGCGCCGCATCGCGCGAGATGCCGCTCGACCCCGACCACGAAACCTTGGCGGGTGACGGAGCGAATCTTATGGAAGAGGCGGCGGATGCGCAGGTGCTGCGCGACGCACTCGCCCGGTTGCCGCTGGGCCAGCGCGAGGCGATCCGGATGCTCAAACTCGAGGAGATGTCGTTGAAGGAAGCGGCCGTCGCGAGCGGCATGACGGTTGCCGCCTTGAAGGTCGCGGTCCATCGCGGGATCAAGACATTGCGCAAATTGCTGGTGAGAAAAGGGACAGGCGAATGAAACGGTCGACCTCCGAGCTGATCGAATCGCTGGTGGCGGACAGCACGCCGGTCCGCCCGCTGCGCCGGCCGCTGTGGCGAGCGACTGGCTGGCTGGCGTTCGCGGCGCTGCTGCTCGTGGCCATCGCCGTCGCGCACGGCTTGCGACCGGATCTGTCGTTGAAGTTGCACGAGCACGTGTTCGTCACCGGCATCGTGGCGGCTGCGGCAACAGGGATTCTGGCCGCCGTCGGCGCGTTCGTTGCGAGCGTGCCGGGACGCTCGCTGCGATGGGTGTTGCTGCCGTCGCCGGCCTTGCTCGTCTGGCTCTCGACGATCGGCTACGGTTGCCTGACCAATTGGGTCGAAATCGGCCCTGACGGCCTGTCGCCAGGTGAAACGGCCCGCTGCTTCGCGACGCTCGCGCTCACCGGCGTGCCGCTTTCGTTGACGCTGCTGATCATGCTGCGCCATGTCGCACGCCTCGCGCCGGTGCCGGTGGCCATGGCAGGAAGCCTGGCCGTCTCTGCGATGACGGCGGTGGCGCTGTCGCTCTATCATCCGCTCGACGCCACGATGATGCTTCTTGCGTGGAACGTCGGACTGACAATCGCCCTGTTGATCGCGAGCGCATCGTACGGTGCGCAGTTGTTCCGTTGGGTCGGAGTGGGCGCGTGATTGACAGATGATTGTTCACACCGCGCTGAGCTACTCGGTACTACGCGAAGAGACCGGAACTGTGATTCGCCCCGTTACTATCTTCACGCCCTGAGCCACACCGGGTTTGGTGGAGGCTCCAACTCTTGAGAATGGAGCCATGAACAAGAAGCCAAAAATGCCGCTGACGTACCTGCATTGACTTAAACCAACCAGCCTCCACGATTCCCGGCGCGGTTCGCATGCCTCGGCGAACTGATCCGACCGGCGGCCGCGACCATCGATAATTCAAGGAGCGCACGCCAGCCTGCCCGCTCCTGAACGCACGCGCCCTGCAACTTCAAATGCTGCCCGTCAACGCAACCTGGCCGGACAGCCGACGGGACATGCGACATCTGCATTGGGCTGGCTCGAGCACCGGATCCCGATCCTTCCAGCGCACACACGAGGCATCAGCTGATCGGCCATTGCAAGATGACGATGCCATCGTTGAAGTCGGCATCGACACCGTCCTCGGCGCCGAGCCAGCCCAGCCAGGCCCGATCACCTGCCGACAACGGCGCCAATCGCGCATCCACTGCGGATTTTTTGCCATTGGCCGACGCCTCGATCCGGATTTTTCCGCCGCTCGAGTTCAAGATGAACAGCCTGACGCCATCGTCGCTGTTCCCCAGGAACGATGCAGCCGGTTCGGTCGCGTCGTCGATGAACAGTTTGAGGTCTTGCTTGAACGCGGCATTCGCGTAGAAGATCGCCTTGAAGCCGGTATTGGGCGGCAGGTTGAAATTGCCGTCGCGGTCCGACGACGGCTTGAAGTCCGGCTGCTTCGAATCCGGCTTGCCCCTGTCGATCTCGATCGACGTCTCCCAGCGGAAATAACCCGAAACGGCACCGTCGCGGTCAAGTACGGCGAAATCTGCCGTACATGAAGTGGCGCCCTCAGCCAGCACGTCGCTGCGCCAATAGTGGTCTTGCCTCGGGCCGCATTCCGGTTGGAGCGGATCATCGGCATTCGGCACCGGCATCGTGGCGTCGCGCAGCTCCGCGACGATCGGCGCGACGATGCCCGCGTCCTTCAACGTGAACCGGATGAACAGAACGCTCACCTCGGCGCGCAGCGCCAGCGCCGTTTCGCGCAGGTTGAGCTGGTCGCCCGGCTGCAGGCCGGCAAAGAGCCGGCTGTCGTTGTGGCCGAGCTGTCCGGTGTCGCCGGGGCTCACGACGTAGATGTGCCGGCCGTCGATCACAGTCGGCTCATCGGCGTTCCGGCTCGCATCGGGGTAAGCCGACAGCAACGTGACGGCGTCGACGATCGCGAGTACATCGCAACGAAGTCCAGACATGGGCGCTTCCTCCGGAACAAGAAAATGACACGGGCGACCGCCGTGCGGCCGCCCGCCTGCCGCGATCAGTTGTGGATCGAGATGAACGGATCCCACTGATAGCAACCCAGCGACTGGCAATTGCGGTCGATGATCTGGAAGTAGAAGTGGTAGGTGACGCGCCCTTCCGACAGCGTTTCCGACGACCAGTAGTAGTTGTCGACCTTCTGGCAGGTCGGCGTCGACGGCGAACTCGGGTTCGGAATCGGGATCGATGCGGTGGCCTTGCGCGGCGTCGGCGTCGAAATCAGGTCCTTGCCCTGATTGGCGATGAAGCCATAGAAGATCACCTGCTTCTCGAAGCCCAGCGACAGACTCGTTTCGCGCCAGCGGATCAGGTCGCCGACCTGCGCTTTCAGATCGAGTTCGCCGCCCGCCTGCCCGGAAACCACATTGTCCTGGTTCGTGACCATGTACACGTGCTTCCAGTCGATCAGCGTCGGATTTCTTGGATCCCGGCTGGGGTTCGGATATTTCTGGAGAATTGTTTCGGTATCGATCGAGACGAGCACATCGGTAACGCGTGACATAGACGCTCCAATTGAAATAAATGGGCCTGCCATTGCGCGGACTTTTCCAAACGACCTTCGATCACCGAGCGGTTGACGATTCGCATGGAAACTTGAGCCCTCAAGTTGTCCCGCGATTTGAATCTACACAGAATGGTTAATCGAATAAACCTGTAAACCCTGACAGCCAATCGCTTGACTTCATTAATTTTAAATCCATAAAACAATACCTCAAATTGAATCAATATTTATCTCAATTTTCAGAAAAATAAATCCATTCGTTTGAATGAAAAATCGCTGCCGAGCCGAACCGGAGTGCCGTCTGGAATGGCGACATTATTTCAACTTTCGCTCCATCAGGCGTAATTGAAACGAAATCCGCACCCAAACACCCAGAGTCTGACCGTGCAAACGCCGGGTGCGGACGTTCAAGACCGGTGCCGGCAACAGATCAAGAATCCCGATCCCCATGACCGCCTGGCAAGGCGTCAGAGAATAGTTCAGTCAACCGAAATATTCGCGCAGATATACGTCGACCTATCACGGAATTAGTGAGATTCAATTGGCCTGCCCCATGCCGGCAAGATTAAATTTCGTCGGCATTCCCCCTCAGCCAAGGAACCTCATCGATATGTCCTACCCCGCGAATCGTTTTTTGCAGAGCATGATTGCCGCGGCCTGCGTCGCACTGGCCTCTTCCTCGCATGCCGCCGAGCTGACGCGCGACAACGGCTCGCCCGTCGGCGACAACCAGAATTCCCAGACGGCCGGACCGAACGGGCCGACGCTCCTGCAGGACTCGCATCTCATCGAAAAACTCCAGCGCTTCGATCGCGAACGCATCCCCGAGCGTGTCGTGCACGCCCGCGGCACGGGCGCGTTCGGTGAATTCGTGCCGAGCGCCGACATCAGCGACCTGACGACGGCCAAGGTCTTCACGCCCGGCACGAAGACGCCCGTGTTCGTACGCTTCTCGACCGTGATGGGTTATCGCGGCTCGCCCGAGCAGGCGCGCGACCCGCGCGGTTTCGCAGTGAAGTTCTACACGGAACAAGGCAACTGGGATCTGGTCGGGATCAACCTGCCGATCTTCTTCATCCGCGACGCAATCAAGTTCCCTGACTTCGTTCATGCGAACAAGCCGAGCGCCGTCACGGGCGTACAAGACCCGAACCTCGCGTTCGACTTCTTCGCGCATGCGCCGGAGGCGACCAGCATGCTGACGCGGCTGTATACGACCGAAGGCATGCCCGATTCGTACCGGCACATGGACGGCTACGGCGTGCACGCGTTCAAGTTCGTCAACGCCGACGGCAACTTCACGTACGTGAAGTTCCACTGGAAGAGCCAGCAAGGGATGCACGGGCTGCGCCCGAAGGACATCGCGGGTTCGATCGGCGCCGACTGGAACCTGATGACGAACGATCTGTATGGCGCGCTGAAGGCCGGCAACGCGCCGAAGTGGGATCTCTACATTCAGGTGTTGAAGCCGTCCGAACTCGACGCGTTCGATTTCAACCCGCTCGACGATACGAAGGTATGGGCCGGCGTTCCCGAACGCAAGGTCGGCACGCTCACGCTGAACCGCGTACCGGACAACTACTTCGAGTCGACCGAGGAATCCGCGTTTGCCCCGTCGCGGATGGTGCCGGGCATCGAGCCGTCGGAAGACCGGATGCTGCAGGGCCGGATGTTCTCGTACGCGGATACGCAGATGTATCGCCTCGGCGCGAACTTCAACCAGTTGCCGATCAACCGTCCCCGCGTGGCCGTCACGAACAACAACCAGGACGGCGCGATGAACTTCGGCGACCGCAAGGGTGAAGTGAACTACGAGCCGTCGACACTGAACGAACTCGCGCAGAACCCGCGCTACAAGTCGGTGGCGACGCCGCTGTCCGGCACGACGCAGCAGGCCGCCATCCACAAGACGCTGAACTTCCGGCAAGCGGGCGAGTATTACCGCATGCTGCCCGCGCAGGAACGGCAGGACCTGGTGACCGCGCTGTCGGGCGACCTGAACCACGTGACGAACGACGCGAACAAGTACGCGATGCTGTCGTACTTCTACAGGGCCGATTCGGATTACGGCACGCGCCTGGCGCGCGCGACGCACGCCGACCTGTCCCGCGTGAAATCGCTCGCCGACAAGCTCGTCGAGAACTGATCGGGCAATCTCGCGAAGGCTGCAAGCGCGGCCTTCGCGCCCTGACCTACCTGATTGCGCCGCGCGGCCACGCGCGGCGCGCATCGCTGATGAAGAACCGACTCCGAACCGCCCTCTCCCGCACGCTCGCGATCGCGGGTGCCGCCGTGCTCGCGGCCTGCGCGCAGACCGCGCCGCCCGCGGCCGTTCCTCGCCCCGACGCGCACACCGACCTGCGCCGCTACGACGATGCGTGGTTTGCCGCCGCACGCGTCGGCCGCATCGACATCCTGCAGTCGCTCGCCGACGCGCGTTATCCGGTCGACGCGACGACGCGCGAAGGCTATACCGCCGTCATCCTCGCAGCCTACCGCGACCAGCCTGCCACGCTCGACTATCTGCTGCGCAACGGCGCAGACCCGTGCATCGGCGACCGTCACGGCAACACGGCACTGATGGGGGCGCTATTCAAGGGCGAGACTGCGATCGCGAAGCGGCTGGCCGATACGCACTGCCCGATCGACCAGACCAATCACGCCGGCGAAACGGCACTGTCGTTCGCCGCGCTGTTCGGCCGCCTCGACATGCTGCCGGTGCTCGTCGCACATGGTGCGAACCCGGATCACGTCGACGCGCTCGGCCGCACCGCGCTGCAGAACGCCATCCTGCAAGGCAACGACGCGGCGGTGGCGGCGCTCGAAAAGGTTGGCGCGACACCGAATGCCGATGTGACGTTGCGATCGAGGCCGTAAGCGCTTGATCTTGACGTTGCCTGCAAGGTTAGCCGGCTCGATCGTCGCTCATCGCGCCCGTCCCCCTGGTTCTCACGCTCGCTGGCACAGCCATCCGGAAGCTGCCATCGTCTCGACGTCGTTCACGTTCGTCATGCTGATTTCGAACAGATCGCGGCCGGGCATGACCGGGATCCTGACGGTCATCCCGCAGCGGTCGTCGGCCAGCGGCTTCAACAGCTGGTAGCTGGTGTGGACGCCACCGTCGGTGCTGTAGGCGAACACGACATAGCCCGGCAGCGCGTCGAGGCTGCCGAGCGAGACGCGCAGCTTGCCGCCAGAGAACACCGACTGCGCCGATTCGTTGATCACGTTCCACGACGTGTTCACGCGCGCCTGCCATGCGGCGTCGAGCGCCGGCAACGCCTGCAGTTGCTGCGCGTACGGCGTGACGCGGAACACATAGCCGGAGCCGTCGACGACACGCTTGGTCAGATACCGGTTGCTCACCGCGTTGCCCGCGTCGTCGGTGCCGGGCAGGATATCGAACCGGTACGACACGGTATCGCCGTCACTCCACCACCAGCCGTCGCTGCGGTACACGTACGGCGCGGTACTCGGGCCGACGTCCGTCCACGTCGTGCCGTTCCATTTCGTCAACGCCAGGGTGCCGTCCGCGTTCACGGCCACCTTCATCGGCACCGATTCGTTGCCGTAGATGCCGCTGACCGCGGACACGTCCGGCGACGAAGCCGCCGCCGGCGCGCCGACATTCACCCTTGCGGGGGCGCCGGCGATGCTGCCGTCCTCCCGCAATGCCTGCAGCAGGATCGCGGGCGCGATGCTGCCCGCGTCATAGCCCGTGTTGCCGGTGATCATCAGCGCCATTTGCGCGGCCGGCAGCACGTAGAAATGACTCGAAAAGAACTGCGTGCCGCCGCTCTTGTACGCCCCCGCCGCGCCGGCAGCGCGCAGGACCGGATCGTCGACGTCGTCCCAGCCGAGACCATACGCATACGAATAACCGAGTTGGGTCGACTTGATCAGCCACCGGTTGGTCTGGTCCGTCAGCATGTCGGCGATCCCCGCCGCCGACGCGATCCGCTGCCCCTGGAACAGGCCGTTGCCGATGAACAGTTGCGCGAGGTTCATCATGTCGAGCGGCGTCGTCGACAGGCCGCCCGTGGCGTACGGATTCGCGAATTCCTGTCCGTACTGCGTGCCGTTCGCGTACGCCAGCGCGAATTGGCCGCGCGTCGGCACGCTGGTCAGAAAGCCGGAGTTCGTCATGTTCAGCGGCGCGAGGATGTTGCGCTGAACGAAATCGGTGAAGCTCAGTCCCGTGACTGCTGCGACCACCTGTTCGAATAGCGTGAAGCCGTCGTTGCAGTACACCGCGAACTGGCCCGGCGGATGATTCAGATGCTCGTTGGCGAGCACCTTCTGCGCGGCCGCCGCATAGCCCGGAATCGGCGCATACCCGAACATGTCGTCGACGTTCTGGCCGGGCAACCCCGACGCGTGCGACAGCAAATGACGCGACGTGATCTGCGCGTACTGCGGCGACAACATCGAAAACGACGGCACGTACCAGACGATCGGCGCGTCGAGGTCGATCAGCCCGCGATCCTGCAGGATCACGCCGGCCAGCGCCGCGATCACCTTGGTGACCGAGCCGATGTTGTAGCGCGTCGTCGGTGTGGCAGCCACCGCCGGGTTGACCGCGGCATTCCCGAACGCCTGCGCCCACACCACCTGATTGCCCTTGAGCAACGCCACCGAGATGCCGGCAAGGTTCTGCGGCTGTGCGTCGAGCGCGGCCTGGATCGTTTGCCGCCCCGCCGCGATGGTCGCGCCATAGGTCGGCTGCTGGATCGTATCCGCGCCGCCGCATCCGGGGAGCACCGCGGACAACAACCCCGCGCCCGCGTATTCGAGGAATTGCCGGCGGCCGGCGCTGGAGGGCGCCGCGTCGTGGCGCCGTTCGTGTGGGTCGCGTGTATGGGCCATATCGCCCTCTCAGGAAACCTGCTGTGCGGCACGCCGCGCATCGCGCGTCGTCAGGGAACTGCCGTCGGGGCTCCAGCCCGGCGGCCGGATCAGGTATTGGATCGCGGTGTGCACGCTGTCCGCCTTCGCGAGATCGCGCGCGATGTTGCGCCACTCGTAGAACGCGATCCTGAACGGATTGTCGGTGCCGATACTCGACGTCAGCCCGTAGTGCGGCGTGAATCGCTCGGGCGTGTACGACCGGAACAGCCGGTCCCAGATCATCGTGGTGCCAGCGTAGTTGGTATCCAGATAGTCGAAATCGCTGCCGTGATGGACGCGATGCTGCGACGGCGTGTTCAGCAGCGCCTCGAACCAGCGCGGCATCTTGCCGATCGCTTCGGTGTGGATCCAGAACTGGTAGATCAGGCTCACGGACTGCATGAACAGGATCATCTTCGGATGGAACCCGACCCAAGGCATCCACGCCCAGAACAGGAACGATCCTGTGATCGTGCCCGTCCACGTCTGGCGCAGCGATACCGACAGGTTGTATCGCTCCGACGAATGGTGGACCGAATGCGACGCCCAGAACCAACGCACCTCGTGACTCAGGCGGTGGAACCAGTAGTAGCTGAAATCGTCCGCGAAGAAGCACAGCACCCACGCCCACCAGACGTTCGTCGGAATCGTGAAGATCCGGTGCGCGTACACCCAGCTCAGCACCGCCAGCACGAGTCCGCCGGTCAGCACGCTGGCGACGAACGCGCCGATCGCGAGCGCGAGATTCGCCAGCGTGTCGCGGGTCCGGTACAGCGACCGGCCGAGCACCGCCGCGAGACCGATTTCCACCGCGATCAGCACCGCGAAGGCCGGGAACGCGGCCACCATGATATTGGGCAGATTTTGCATAACCGTTGCGCTCCAGGCCGGCGGGCGACGAGGCCACGCCATGACCGTTCAGGAATTCGACCGCGAGAAGCCGGTCGGCTCATGCGCAAGGTGAGCGCGATTCAGGGTGCAGGCACGGCACCCTGTCGCGATGCTTTCAGAAAGGACGACGCCCGGAAAAGGATCGGCCGCATTGTGACCGATCGGTTTTTCCGCGATGTCAGGCCGTGCCGGCGCCGTGCCGATTCGATCGGACGTGCGGCCCGAACCGTGGGTTGGTCTCCCCGGCTGTCCAGGCTTTCTTCGATACCCCGCGCAACTGTTCTTTTACGATTGCCAGCAGGTGCGAAGGTACTGCACCCGTTTCGTTTGGGAAATACCGCATATGCAGTAGTGCAGTCGTCGCCGCACCGGCTGCCGTCGCGAACGCGTCGCATTCGCGTGTCGGCGCAAACGGGCACGATGCCATCACGCCATCACGCCGACGCATCGATCAAGGTCTGCATTTCCTGCGGGTCGAGCGGCTTGTGCATCACGCTGAAGCCGCTCGACGAAGCGGCATGGATGCCCTCGGGCGACGTATCGCCGGTGATGATGATGGCCGGTATCTCGCGTTCGATGACACGAAACACACCGTGGACGACATCGGCGCCGGTCACGTGCCCCGCCAACCTGAAGTCCGTCACGATCATGTCCAGTTCCGTGCGACGGGAGGCGGCAAGCTCGATCGCGCGCTCCAGCGATGGCGCGGCGATCACGGCATGCCCCCAGGTCTGGAGCAGCGTCTGCATGCCGGCCAGCACGTCGCGATCGTCGTCGACGACCAGGATGGTTCTGCGCGTCCGCCCGCGCCCGATGTCCGCGCCCTTGCCCGGCCGATTCGCATCGGCGTCGCGCGACCGCACCGGTTCGGCCATGGCCAGCCGCACCGAGAACAGCGAGCCGCGGCCCGCGACGGAGCGCACCTGGACACGCGCATGGATCAGCACCGCCGTGCGCTGCACGATGGCCAGCCCGAGCCCCAGCCCCTGCTCCCGGTCCCGCGCCGCATTGCCGATCTGGTAAAACTCCCGGAAGATGTTCGGCAGTTGATCGGCCTCGATGCCGATACCGGTGTCGAAGACCTGGATCTCGACGTCGTTGCCGCGCCGCCGGCAGGCCAGCAGGATGCCGCCGCCCGGCGTATAGCGCACGGCGTTCGACAATACGTTCGACAGGATCGTGTGCAGCAGCACGGCATCGGTTTCCAGCCAGATAGCGGTCGGCCGGATCCGGAGCGTCAATCCCTTGGCCTGCGCGGCCTGACGAAACTGGTTGTCCAGCGCATCGAGTTCCTGCTGCAGCGGAAAGCGGCGCGGCTCGACGTCGATCACGCCCGCGTCGAGCCGGGAAATGTCCAGCAGCACGTTCAGCAATTGCGACATGCCTTTCAACGCGGTCCGAAGCCGTTCGGCGATGTCGTCGAGCGCGGTTCCGTCGACGCTCGGCGCGCGTGCCATCGCGCGCAGCGTCGCGATGTAGAGACCCAGCGCATGCGTCGGCTGACGCAGGTCGTGGCTGGCGGCGGCCAGGAATTGCGATTTGCTGCGATTGGCGAGTTCGGCGCGCTCCTTCTCCTGCGTCAGTTGCCGGATCAGGTCGACGTTCTCGAAGCGCAGCGATACGGCATCGCGCACGGTACGCTGCAGCGTCCGGCTGAACGCGAGATTGACCGCGAGCAGGAAGAGCGACAGAAAGCCCAGCACCGAAAACAGCGCACTGCCGTACATGAACGACCGGATCGCGAACGGCAGCACCGTCGGCAATGCGTAAGCCACGTAGGTCGGCCACCACGACGAGAGCGACGCCACCGAGCCGCCGGTCATGCCGGCCAGCACGATGCAGATGAGCGCCGTCACGATCGTGTTGTCCGGCGAAAAGAACAGCACGCCCATGGCGCCCCACAGGCAGCCGGACATGCCCGCGAACAGCATGTATTTCCGGGCGCGGCGCGTGGCCGTCCCGGCAGGATGCTCGCCTGCGCGGCGATCCCGCCAGACCATGACCGTGCGGATGGCGGTCAGCACGCAGATCGCCGCGGCCCACGCGAGCAGCGCGTGCCGCGACACTTCGTTCCACAACAGAAAGGTGGTCAGGCTGACCACGGCGATGTTGCCGAACAGGATCGGCGGAGACTGTCGGTACAGCGTATTGACCAGCTCCAGCTGCACATGGGCACGATATTCTTGCGCTATCCTTGTTGCCATTTCAAAATCGCGTAGCGGATTCGACGTTGGACGGGTCGGGCGTCGATCTTGCCCGCCGCGTGACCCGTCGCAACGGGGTTGCATCGTATTGTCGCAAAGGAATGAGCTTCCGGGTGCCCCGGGAGAAGGCGAAAGAAAAATGAAAAAAATCGTGCTTGCCGAAGACCACGCCATTATTCGCGACGGGCTGAAGTTGTTGCTGAGGACGCGAGCGAACTGGATCGTCGTCGGGGAAACCGGTGACGGCCGAATGGTCGATCAGCTGGTGCGCGACACGCAGGCCGATTTGCTGCTGCTCGACCTCGATCTACCCGGCTTCCCCGGCATCGACCTCGCGAAACGAATCAAGGCGCAATCGCCGCAGACCCGAATCCTGGTGGTCACGGGCAGCCAGAATCCGGCCACGGTCCGGGCGGCCGTGGCGATCGGCGTCGACGGATACATGCTCAAACACGAAGATGGCGACGAGCTGCTGCGTGCGGTCTCGCTGGTGCTGTCGGGTATCCGCTATGTCAGCGACTCGCTCGCCCATGTCCTCGAGAACACCGGCGGTAGCGCCGTGCCACCGGTGACGGCGCGAGAGAAGGAAATCCTTGTGCTGATTGCCAATGGACACTCGAGCAAGGAGATCGCCATCAAGCTGAATCTCAGCGTGCTGACGGTACGCAAGCATCGACAGAACCTGATGTCGAAACTGTCGTTGCACAACGTCGCCGAAGTGATCGCGTATGCGCTGCGCGACGGCCTGACCGTGCTGCCGCTCTCCGACGATGTCGGCGCGGAGGAAGGTGTGATTCGCGCGCTCTCGCCCGCGCCGTGACAACAACGCGCCGGCGGAACAGCGAACCGTTCCGCCGGCCAATTGTTCGCCGGCCGTACCCGGCCAGCCGCCCGTTACCGGTCGTATTCGAGCGATTCGGTGAAGAGCGTGTCGACCGTATCCGTCCAGTTCAGGTTCATGAACGAGAAGTCGGTGCTCCCCGTCCAGCCGGCCACCGCCGGGAACGCCACGCCTTGATCGCCCGGCACGTCGAGCGTGACCGCGGCGCCCGGCTGCGCCGGCAACGCTCGCGCGGAGCCGTTGACGAACACCGGCGACGGCTGCCCTGCCGCGGTTGCGCGAATCTGCACGTTGCCGCGCTTGACGAACGGCAGCCCCGCTTTCGACGTCCAGCTCAACCGGAACGTCGTGCCGCCCGCAAACGTGCTTGCGGTACCCGGCGTCAGCGCGTCGCGTGTCGACTGCGCGACGTCGTGCCACGCGTACTGGCGCAACGCATCAGGCAACGGCGACGGCGTGCGCAGCCGGACCGTATAGTGTCTGGCCGGCGCCGCGGTGTTGCCGTTCTGGTAAACGTCGATCGTGTACGCGCTGAACGGCTTGATGTCGGCGAGCTCGGCGGCGCTCAACTGCGGCTTCGCCCAGGCGGTATTGTTGCGCGGCGCATCGCCCGGCCACGAAAACAGGCCCTGGTTGGCCGGATCCTGCGCGACGCCCGCCAGGCGGAAATTGTTGCGGCACTGCGCATTCTTCGCCAGCGCGGCAAGCTGGGCCGGCGTCTGCCCGCTCGCAATCTGTGCACGGATATTCAGCGTGTCGCAGGTGCCGCTCGACGGCTGCAGGAACACGCCATTGCGCAACCCCGGGCCGTTGACGATCGCGAAGTCCACCGCGGTGCCCGCCGCATCGACGGTTCCTACCTGCAAGTTGAGCGAATCGACGAACGCGTTCGTGCCCGTCGACGGATTGGCCGCATTCAGCCAGTCCCACTTCTGCGCGTTCGCGTTCACCTTGCTCAGCACCGCGCGTTGATTGCCGACCACGCGCCAGCCGGTATCGCCGCTCGCGAGGCTGCCCGCCCGGACGGCGAGCTGCACATGCTGCTGCATGCCGTCGCGAATACCGTCGGTGCGCGTCCATGCAAGCTTCACCCACATCGTATCGCTGGCGACGACGCGGATCACCTCCGGCACGCTGAAGCTTGCGTTGTTCATCGCATCGTCGGCGACGATGCCCGGCGTGCCGCCGCCGGCCGGCGCGCCGAACTCCTGATCGACCGACATGCCGTTGTTGAGATAGGCAGCGGGCACGCCGGTGTTCAACGCGCCCGCCGCGACGTCATCGACGAAGAGCAGCCCGCACGCCGACACCTTGCCACCCGTGCGCGAAGCACCGGTCGAGCCGGCAAAGCACTGGTTGAGGGCGCTCTGCAGTCCAGCCAGATCGCTGGCGCTCGGCAGGTTCGACACCGCCGCGCCGTTGATGGTCGCGACGGCCGGCAGGCTGGCCTTGTCGCTGGCCTGCGGCGCGACGCCCGGCGCGAGCTCGAGTTGCACGGGCGTATCGCTGGACGCCCCTGCCACCGAACTGATCTGGACACCGCCATTCGGCAACACGCTGATCTTCACCTGATCAAGCAGCCGGTCGAGCCCCGGCGCACCCGCGGTCAACGGACCGGAAATCAGGTCGACGCCCGTATTGCCGGTCGCGGCCAGCAGGTCGGCCAGCACGGCGGAATACGCCTGCACCGTGCCCGCAACGGCCTGCGCCGTGACCTTGCTCTGCAGCAACCCCGTGTCGCCCAGCAGCTTCGTCGGGTTGTCGCCGACGATCGTCGCGGCGATCGCGTTCGTGATCGGCGTGATGTTGATCGTCTGCGTGCCGCCGGTGGCGCTGAGCGCGATCAGGGTGGCTTGCGAATCGGCGACGTTGCCATACGCGGACAACGCGAAGGGCGCGGTCAAGCCGGTCACGGTGCAATGAAACGCACCGGTCGCGGCGTCGGCCGGACAGTCGACTGATTTGCCGGTCGCGTCGACCAGCTTCACGGTCGCGGCCTGCATCGCCGCGCCGGCCGCCGCGACACCGCTGACCGTCTGCGCGGCAGGTTCGGGCGGCGACGAGGACGAACTGCCTCCGCCTCCACAAGCCGACAGCACGAGCGCTGCAATACCGGACATGACAGGTTTGAGTTTCATTGCTTTTCCCCGAGAGTCTTCTGGTTGTCAGGTGCGCTACGCACCGCGCATGCACGCTGTTGTCGGGGATTCTCGCAAAGGCGTTTTCTTCGATCATCATTCAGGTGAATGAAAATCGCAAAACAATGCGACCCTGAATGCAATCGACCTGTGTTAGCCTGAAAAAAATTCGGCATTCAAAATAAATATCATCAGACAAAAACGCCATATACGAAGACCACGATTCGGCGGGGGTGTGCATGCTACGGGACCAACTTATCGGGGACCTCTATGAGGCCGCGATGCAGCCTGACGGTTTTCTCGAGACATTCCATCAGGTATCCGAAGCGCTTGGCGCAAACGTTTTTCACATGTTCAGCTGGGATACCGCACGCAACGCGCCGAAGTTCTCGATCTACTCGCCGCGCGCGGAGCTGGACGGCGTCGTCGCACTCTACGACCAGTACTATGGCGCGCTCGACCCGCGCCGCGGCTTTGTCGAGAGTGCCCCGCTCGGCGAATTCGTGTGCTGTCAGGATCACCTGACCGACCGCGACGTCGAGCGCAGCGAGTTCTTCCAGGACTACCAGATTCCGTCGGGCATTCGCTATCTGATGGGGGTGCGCCTCGCGCGTCCGGGCAGCGACGACATTCTGCTCGGGTTACTACGCGCCCACGGCCGACCGCCCTATTCGTCCGACGAACGCGCCACGCTGGCAGGCATGGCGGGACATCTGCAACGCTCGATCAACCTGTGGCAGGACGCGCGCATCCTGCATCGCGACGCCATGCTCGGTGCCGAACTGATGGAGGAACTGGGCTTGTCCGTCTTCGCGCTGGACCGGCATTCGCGCGTCGTATTCGTCAACGGTGCGGCCGAAGCGATGCTGCGCGCGACCGCCTGCCTCAAGCTCGAACACGGGCACCTGAGCGCCGCGGGCGCGCCGCAGAACGATGCGCTGAAGGCCGCGCTGTCCCGCGTCGCGAAGACCCGAAAGAGCGAGAGCCTCGCGCTGTCCGGCACCCTGAGCGACGCGCACGAAATCTTTCTCGGCATCGCGCCACTGTCGGGGCAAGCGCTGCAGGCGACCTTCGGCGACGCGACGATGCTGGTCACGGTCAGGCAACGCAGCACCGCCCCGCTCGTCGTCGCGCAACAGTTGCGACAGGCGTTCGGCTTGTCGAGCGCCGAAGCAGCCGTCGCGGAAGCGCTGCTCTGCGGCAAGACGCCGGACGAATGCGCGGCGAATACCGGCGTAGCGCTCACGACCATTCGCACCCAGTTGCGCGCGATCTACGAGAAGACACATTCGCGGAATCAGGCCGAGGCCGTTGGACGCATGCTCTGGGTGCTCCCGCAGCGCAAGCGCGAAGGCTGACCCGCCGATGTTGCGGGCTAGCCTTCGCCGCACCGCGCTCACCCGACAATGACCTGCTGCCCGGGATCGATCTCGCCCGGATGGCTCGCCAGGTTCCGGTTGAGCTGCAGGATCTCGTTGAACGCGGCGTTGATCCGCTGCCCCTCCGACATCCGCTGCTGTTCGTCAGCCGGCACCTGGGCCGCGGCAAGCAGCGATCCTTCGTGACTTTCGGCGATCGTCCACAACGAATCGCCGGCGACCACGTTCACCGTCAGCGGCGTCGGCGTTGGCGTCGGGCTGGGCGAGCTCGTCTGGGTCGGCGCCGGTTGCGATGGCGCGCTCGACGGCTGCGTGCCTGCCGTCGCCGACGGTGTCGCGGACGCACTCGGCTGGGCCGGCGCCGTCGTCGTGCCGGGCGACGGCGCGAACGATGCGCCCGGCGCCGGTGTCCCGGGATTCGAACCCGACGGTGTCGGCGGCGAACCCGGCGGCTTGTGCTGATCGTCCGGCGCGGTCGCCGACGTGTACAGGTTGATCCCCTGCATGATCCCGAAGATCGCCACCGGCGCCAGCGCGATGCCGGTCGGCAAGCGCTCCATCCACGGCGTCGCATTCGGGAAATGCGAATGCAGCCGCCCGGCGCCGAGCAGCGCACCGGACATCGCGGTCAGCGAGCCGGTCACCGGATCCTGCGTCAGCGCGGTATGAACGCCGGTTGCGATGCCGACCGCCGATGTCAGGTAGTCGCCGGTCGCGCTGGCGATCCGCGCGAGTTGACTGCGGTTCTCGGCATTCACGCCGCGCAGGCTGCCCCTGTAAACGATACCGGTGTAGGCGGCGCTGAACACGCCGCCGATCGCCTGTCCGCCGGCCAGCCAGTCGCCGTGCGTGAACGCCCTGAACGCATTCATCGTGATCGACCCGCCGTACCCACCGAGCGCCAGCACGCGGCCGACCCGGCCGATCGAATGCCGCGGGCTGCCGTGGTGCAGCAGCTTCAGCGACGTCCCGCCGACCACGCCCTGCATCTGCGCGAGCATGTCGGCGGCGATCGCCTTCGTATGCGTGACGGTGTCGTCGAACGACAGCATCCCGTCGTCGTTCAGCGCACGAAGCTGCGCGGCCATCGCCTTGCCTTCGTGCGCGATCTGCTCAAGCTGCGTGCCGCGTGCGGCCACGTCGAAGCCGTTCGCCTTCAGTTGCGCCTGCAGCCCGCGCACGAGCCGGTCGACGACGCGGTCGAACACGCGCGGATCGCCGTTCTTCAAGCTCGCGACCGCGCCGTGATGCAGCGCCTGGAACACGCGTCCGACCCGCAGGCCCGCATACAGCGAGTTCGTCGCGGTGCGCACCGACTCCCGGCCGACCGCGACGAGCACGCCCGCCCCCGCGCCGCCGGTCACGGTGGCCGCGGCGATGTCGCCGGCAATCCGCCTGGGCGACGGCGGCGGCGTGTTCTCGCCGATCGGCGCGTCGTGCACCCGCAGCGCATGCAGTTCCGCCTGCGCGCGCTTCGCGTCGGGAATGTCGACCTTCGCGAGCTGGGCGGCTTCCCGGCGGCTCGCACCGATCGGCTTGGTGCCGTCGTTGATCAGCGCCGGGTCGCGCACGACCGCGCGCCAGTGCTCGACCGGGTCGGCGGTGGACGGCCGCTTGCCGGTGGTCACCCGGTCGGGCACGCTGCCGCCGTAGTCGGCCAGCCAGCGTCCGCCGAACGTGCGTGCGCCCTTGTCCGTCGTGGTACGCGGCTGGTTGCCGTCGTCGTCCCACAGCTTCGTCGCATGCTCGATCGTCGCCTTGCGCGCCTGGTTCAGCCAGACGGTCGTGTTGCCTTCGTAGAGCTTCTGGCGCAGCGCGGCCAACTCGGCGGGCGCCATCCCGTCCGCGGCACCGAGCCGCTCGACTTCCGCGAACAGCAGTTGATGCTGGTTCGCGAGCGTCTGCCGGTCGACGCGCTCGAACACGCGCGTCAGCGCATCGGCGCCGTGCAGGCGGTTGATGACCTCGGGCCGGTTGCGGTTCTCGACGATCAGCTTCGCGAGCGCGCCGGTGAGATCCTGGTTGCCGATGAAGTCCGCGCCGTGCGTGCCGTACGACAGCCCCATGTGCACCCATTCGAGCCCCTTGTGCTCGAGCACCGCGCGCAGCAGCTTCTCGTGCCCGCCGCCCGGCACCGATTCCGGCACCGCGTCCCAGCCGTGGAACGTGATCATCACGTTCGGCGCCGTCGTGTCGGGATGCGCGTTCGACCAGCTTTCGAGCGCGCTCATGACCCGTACGTAGTCGTGATACGTGTCGTTGGTGCCCGACTGGAACCGGTAGTCGGTGCCGGACACGAGCGCGCGCGACGGTGCGGTCTCGAGCCGGATCGCGAAACCGGTCCGGGCGGCCTCGTCGAGCCAGCGATGCAGATGGGCGAGATCGTCGAGCGGGAGCGCGGTCCCGTCCGAATCCGGCGCGGGATGGATCATCCCGTTCTCGCCGTCGAACACGGCGCGCTTCTGGTCGCCGAGCGCACGCACCGCGCTCAGGAAGTCCGGATCGTGCGCCTTGCCGAGCACCGCGGCGAGCGAATGCGGATCGATCACGAGCGTGGCGACCGGCATCACGCCGCCGTACCGCTCGACGAGCGCACCCATCAATGCCGGATCGTCGCTCAGCGAGAACGAGCGCGCCATCGGCACCATGCGATCCTGCAACGCCGCGTCCGAGCGCGTGAAGATCTGCCGGATCCGCTTGTCGGCGACGGTCGCCGCGCCCAGGTTGCGCGTCCGCGCGCGCAGCTTGCCCGGCACCGGCAGGAACCGCGACGCCGACGTCGACACGTCGCGCGCGACGTACAGCTTGTTGAGCAGCGTGCGCCACATGCCCACGTCGACCATGACAGCCTGCGGCTCGCCCTTCAGCACGAGGTTCACGTGGCCCGGCCGCTGCGCCTGCTTGTTGTACGCCTCGATCTGCTCGTGCGTCGGTAAGTACTGCTCGGGCTTCGCCGCGCCGTTGCGCAGGCTGAACGCGACGGAGGTCGCCGACGACAGCCCCGGCTGGTACGGTTCGATCGACAACGGCTCGGGCGCGGCACCCTTGCGCCTCAAGCGCCGCAAGTCCACGAGCACCTCGTTGTAGCCGTGCCGCGTGCGGGCCGCGAGCGCGCGGAACGGCGCCGAGTTCAGGCCGCGCGCTTCCGCATCCTTCCATTGATCGTGCAGCGCCTTCGCGCGCGCTTCGAGCGCGGCGACGCGCGTCGGCCGCGCGCTGCTCAGGAAATCGCCCGGCGACAGCTGCGTGAGCAGGAAATGCACGTCCGTCCCGAAACGATCGTTGCCGATCGGCATTTCATCAAGCGGCAGGCCCGGATGATTCTGGTTGCCGGCCTGCGGGAGCTTGTCGAACCAGCGCATCTCGCCGTTGCGCGCGGCGATCACGCCGAGCGGGTCGCCGAGCGCCTCGGCCACGGCGCCGTCGGTCCTGAACACGTAGATCACATGGCGGCCGCCGTCCAGCGCGCCGTTCCGGATCGCGGTCAGCAGGTGCGGCACGCTGTTGCCGCTGAAGTCGACGGCGTTGAGCGCGGACTGCTCCGACGGCAGCAGATGCGGGTCGACCGGCGGCAGCGGCGCCGCGTTCGCATCGTCGCCCTGCTCCGCGCGCGCCAGCGGCCGGCGCACCGGCACGATCGACTGGAACAGGTCGCCGGCCGAGCGGAATGGTTTCTTCTCGACGGCCGGGGCCTCCTTCGCCGGCCGGAACCCGCCGATGCGATCGACGGTCGCGGGCGCCACGTCGCTGACGATGAAGCGAATCCCGCGGCGCGGCGACCGGCCGACCGGAATGCCGCCGCGGCGGCGTCGCCGGAACACCGTGCGCAGATCCTGCTCGGGAATCTCGGTATCGCCGAGCGGCGCCTTCTCGACGTACTTCCACTCGTGGTTCGTGTTGCGCTGCGCGTAGCCGAGCACCTTGCCCGTCTCGTCCTCGACCACGTGAATCCAGCGCTGCTCGCCGGAGACCGCACGCACGGCCTGGCGCGGCCGCTTGAAGACCGGCGCGTCCTGCAGCTTCGACACGTCGGCCGCGAGCGTCTTCTCGATCGCCTGACCCGTGGGCGTCACGGACCACGACGTCTTGCCGTCCGGCGTCTCGATCTTCGACGGGCCGCCGAACGCCACCAGTTCGTCGTGCGCGACCGGCGACACATGGAAATCGAACTTGCCGCGGGCGCGTCGGCCGCTGTTGTCGGCCCGCTCCAGCGCCTTGCTCAGTGCATGCGGCACGCGCTTGCCGTCCAGCATCCGCACCGGGCCGAGCACACCGTTCGCGTCGGTCTCGAGCACCGCGATGAACGCCGGTGCCGCGTGAGCGCCGGTGCCGGCGGGCGGTTCCGCATGCGCGGCGACCAGCACATGCGCGTTGGGGCCAAGCTGGCGAGCGAGCCCGTCCAGCGTCGGCACATGCCGGCCGTCGACCCGCGTGAGCGTGCGCCGTCCGAGGGTGTCGAGCCAGGACGCGGCGCGCGTCTGCTGTTCCGCCTCGACCACGGCGGCACTGCGCGGCGCGGCGGGCGCGCCCGCATGGCCGGAAACGGCGGCGGGCGGCGTCGCACCGGACGGGTCGCCGGCCGTGCTCGCGAGGCGGCCGGCCGGCCCCGCCGGCCCGAGCATCGGCCAGGTCGGGCTGCCGTCGACCGCGCCGACAGCGCGCGTACCGCCGGCATGCACGGCCGCATAGCCCTCCGGCAAGCCTGAACGATCGATGCCGGCGAGCCGGTACGACACGTCGCCGGTCGCCGCATCGCGGGTTCGCACGACATACATGTCGACGCCGGCCGGCTTGAACAGCGTGCCGCCGTCGGGCGTGGCGATGCGCAGCGCGCTCGCCGGATCGTGGCCGAGCGCCGACAGCAGCACGACGTCGGTCGCTGCCGCGGCGTCGACGGCGGCCAGGTTCGCGGTGGCGCTGGCCGCGACGCGATCCGCCGGCGTGAGGTCGCCCTGCGCGAACGCGCTGTCGGCCGGCAACGTCTCGGCCGGCACGTACGCGTGATTGCGCGGCCCGGTATGCGCGGTATCGAGTGCCTGCGCAAGCTCGTCGTGCGAGACCGTCCGCACGCCTTCCGGCAAGGCGAGCCGGGCATCGACACCCGCGTGGCCGGGCGCGTGCGTTGCGGCCGCCGCCGTCGCGTCCGGCACCGTGCCGCTGAACCGGAACCAGCCTTCCTCCGGGTCGAGCGCGCCGAAATCGGTGCCGCTGCCGAGCACGACGCTGCCGTCCCGCGTCACGAATTCGACGCGCAGGTTCGTCAGGCCCGCCGCGTCGAACGCCTGCATCACGTCGTCGATCACGCGGGTCGGTTCGGGGCCGTCCAGGAAATAGCTCGGCCAGTGCTGGCTCACGGTGCCGCCGGCTTGCGTCACGCGCGCGGCGTCGCCGATCACGCCCGGCCGGTCGGCCAGCGCGGTGCGGAACGGATGGTCGAGCGTGACCGATTCGAACGTGCCGTCCGGGATCGCGCCGAAATCGTAGCCGGGATCGGCAAAGGTCGGATCGGCCACACGCGGCACCGTGGGACGCGGCGGCGGATCGGCGATCGGCCGCGACGCGGTGCGGGTGGTCGTCGGTGCCGGTTCCGCGTCCGGCCCTGCGGGGAGCGCCGGGCGGCCGGCGCGCGCCGGGTCGCCGCGGAAACTTTGCATCGGCAGACGATCCTGGTCGACCTGGCCCGTCAGCCGCGTTCCGCGTACGGTGGTCGAACCGTCGGGTTCCACGAGCAGGATATCCGGCGGCGCCCAGACCGAGGTCGGCCGTCCGGTGATCTCCGACAGACGCTGGGCCAGCGCTGCCGCGAACGTCGTGCTCGCGGCCCGCACCTGGCCCGGCGCAACGCGCAACGGGTCATGCTTGTTCGACCCGCCGAAACAGGAATACAGCGTCACGTCCTGCCCCGGTTCGAGATGCGGCGCGACACGCTCGGCCACGTCGTCCGGCGTGAGCGGCCGGCCTTCGGGGCCCAGCATCGCGTCGGCCGACATCCCGTGACCGAACACCACGTGATGACCGGGCGGCGACATCAGCCCGCGCGCGCCGATCGCATGCAGCGGGTCGGTGCCAGGCATCAGCAGCGTGTCGGCCGGACGCAGGAATTCGGGATGCTGCGTCGCGTCGACGCCGGTCACGTCGTCGAAACCGGGCTGCAGCACGGACTGGCCATGAATCGTCGTCGTGACGACGCCTCCGTTGGCGATCTTGCGGTCCGTATAGACCCGGCTGGTCTTCGGATAGATTTTCTGCGTTTTCCCCGACAGGCCGTCGTCGGCTTCCGCCTCGGCGGCCTGCTCGGCGCGCGCGGCCCATTCGTCCGCCGTGAAGATCCGCCCCGGCTCGACCTCGACGAGCGGGGCCGGCTCGTAGACGGGCGGCTCGCCCGCGTCCGGCTCGGGGGCGAGCCGCGGATGCGCGGGCACGCCGGACGTCACGCCCTGCCGGCCGGCCTCGCCCGGCGCACCGCCATCGCCGCGCCGGCCGCTGTCCGCGTCCGGATCGATCTGCGTGTCGATCGGCCGCACCGGCTCGACCGGCGCATCGCCATGCGCGGCCGTGCGCGCCACGGGCTCGCCCCGCTGCGCGAACACCATCGGCGGGTCGCTGGCATCGGGCGCCTCGGGCAGGTGCAGATAGAGCCGCGTCGCGACGTCTGGATCGTGTGCCGGCAGGACGATGTCGTCGTCGATCGGATACAGTTCCAGCGCACCCGTGCCGCGCACCGAGTTGGACGTGATCGACGCGATCACGGGTACCTGCAGTTCGTACGCAAGCTCCTGTGCGAACGAATAGCCGCCTGCGCCGAGATAGCATCCGGTCAGCAGCACGCCGTTGCCTTCCGTATAGGCCGGATCGTCGAGCAGCTTGCGCGCGAATTGCCGCGGCGAAATCGTGCCGCCTTCGGTGATTGCGGCCGCGCTATCCAGGCTCACGTCGCGCGGCTTGGTGCCGTGCGATTCGGCGATGTCGAAGCCGGACACCTTCAGGAACTGCCGCGCGGTCGCGTGGCCGAGCAGGTTCACGACGTTCGAACCCGGCACGGGCCGCAGCTCCAGCGGATTGATCCGGACCGGTTGCGCGCCGCCCGGCGAGAACTTGCCGTTCACGTCGGGCTCGATCTCGAAGCGCGCGAGACGGCGGCCCGGATTGGGGAGCGCACGCCGCCATCCTGCCGCGTCGTCGTCGCCCAGCCGGCCGAATACCGGCGCCTGGATCAGGTCCGCGAACGCCTGCAGCAACTCGGGATTGGTGCCGCTGTGCGGCCCCTCCAGCGCGATCGGCGTGCCCGGCGTATAGCCCTTCCACGCCAGCTCTTCCAGCGCGTGCGTCATCTCGAGCGCGCTGGCCGAACGGCCGCTGCGCGGATTGATGATCGACCCGCGTTTCGTCAACAGGCGCCACACGTACACGCCGATCGGCACGCGCGCGTCGCCCGTCGTCGCGCTGCCGCCCCAGTGATTCGACACCGGGCGCGGCGCGACGCCGCTCCAGTTGACCGGATGCGCTCCCTGGTCGATGACCGCCAGCGCCGGCGAGAACCGGTAGGTGCGCGGTTCGCCGCGGACCGAATGGTCGGGCACGCCGGCCTGGTCGGGCGCGCCGGGCTCGATCAGGATGCCGCTCGTATAACCGGAATCGGGACTGCCGTCGGCGCGATAGCGCGGCGAACGCCATGCGACGAAGCCGCTTGCGCCGTACACGTCGACGCCCAGCACGTTCGCGAGCAATTGCGCGAGCGGACTCACGCGCGTGCCGGCGCCGCACGCGTAGAGGATCACCGGCGATTTGCCGTCCCAGCCGCTCTGGCGCACCATCTCGGCCAGGTCTTCCGCGCTCATCGCCTTGCCGGTCGCGCTCGCGAATGCATCGGCCCACGCATGCGCGTACACGGCGAAGTAACCGGGCGGCACCGGCATCAACGGCCGCTCGCCCGGCGGCAGCCGGTTCTCGGGCTGGTCCGGGTGGTTCGAATAGATCGCGAGGTCGGCCTCGCGGCGCGGATAGGCGGCCCACTGCGTTTCGCTCATGCCGAACGACGCGTTGATCACGTCGACGCGCCGGCCGTCCTCGCCGCGGATCAGCGGCTTCTGCGGATCGAAGCCGCGCGGGTACAGCACGCGCACCGTGCGGTCGTACGCATCGTTCATCGACAGCATGAACGCATCGCCGGCGTCGGTCAGCCCGACATGGCCGACGACCGCTTCGGGCGGCACCGTGCCGTCCGCGGCGAGCGCCCCGTGATCGACCAGCGCGATCCGGTAGCGGCCCGCCGCGACGCCGTCGGCGCCGACCATCAGCGCGTCGTGGTACGTCGAGTAGCGCGTCACGCCGATCGTGCCGCCCTCATCCGGCGCAGCGGCCGCGCGCGCCGGCGCATCGTCGAGCGCATTCGCGCGCCGCCCGTCCGCCTTCGCCGCGTTCATGTCGTCGAGCAGATCGCCCTTTTTGGTCGCGGGCAGCCCGTCTTCCTCGGGGTTGCGCACGTTGCCTTCGGCATCCTCCAGCGCATACACGTAGTATTCAACGTCCTCGAGCCGATTGCCGCTCTCGATGATCCGCCCGACCACCTCGCTCAGCATCGCCCGATCGGCCGCGATATGCGCGGGAATCGCCCACGACGCGGGGTGCGCGCCATTTGCCGGCCCACCGGCCTTGGCAGGCGACGACGCATCCTCGCCTGCCGATGCGGCGGCGACGGCCGGCGTCGCTTCGCCGTCGATCGGTTCACCGTCGGGCGCGAGCCGCAATGTCACCGCGTCGTCGTCCGGCGTGCCCTGCGTGCGGCGCCCGCGCAGCCACGCGGAGACGCGCGCTCGCAGCCCCTCGTCGGCCGGCGCGACCGCGCCGCCGTCGTCGGCCGGTTCGCCGAAACTGTTCGCCTGCTCCTCCGCGTGCCGCCACGGGTTGCCGATCTCGCCGACCGCGAGACGCTGGTTCGCCAGCCCGTTGCCGAACATCGTGTCGACGACGTCGATCGCGACCGGCCTCGGCATCGCCGGCGGCGCGGGCGTCCTGGTGATCGCGCGGATCGGCCGCTCCATCAGCGTGCGCGAGCCGAGCCCAATCTGCGCGATGCCGATGCCGAGGTTCAGCAACTGCTGCGCGCGGTCGGAATCGGTCATCGCATCCCAGTTACGGATCAGCGACACGCCCTGGTCGGCCATCTGATAGCCGCCGATCACGCCGCCGCTGACATTGAGCACGCCGGCCGTGCGGCCCGTCGTCTGCGCGAGCGACTGGAACGCGTCGGCTTCCTGCGTGAAGCGGCCGAGACCGGCCACGTCGGCCGCGGCGCCGTCGCCGCGCGATGCCACCGTGAGCAGGTCCGAGACCTGCCCCGTCGTCCGCAGCAGCGACGATGCCTCGGCGAGCGACTTCGCCGCCACGCCGAGCCCGCCGCCGGCGATGCCCGCGCCGCTGCCGATCAGGCTGATCCAGTCGCCGCGCGCCTGTGCGTTGCCGAAACCGATCGACTGGCCGTGATCGCTGAGGTTCTTCAGATCGCCGATCGCGGCCGGCACGCCGACGGCCATGCCCGCGCCGACCGCCGTCCACGCGGCGCCGAGCAGCACGCCGCCGACCGGCGCCCCGATGCCGCTCGCGACCAGCACGACGCCGCCGGCCGCGGCGAGAATGCCGGTGCCGATCTCGAGGTAGTGTTCGACGTGCTGGTACCACTCCGTCTTGTGCGCGTCGATCGGCTCGTATTGCGAGAAATCGCCGGACGCCCCACCGCTCGTCAGGCTCTTCGGCACGTACAGCTTGCCGTCGTCGGACAGCGCGTTGTTGTGCTGGTAGTTGTCGAGGCTGTCGTACTGCCAGCCACGATCGTCGATCAGTTTGTACTGGTCCGGATGGCCCTCGACCTGCACCTTGAACAGCGCGCTCGGCGCGGTACCCGTTCCCTTCGACACGTAGTAGATCGGCACCAGCGACACGACCGCGTGGTCGCCGCCGACCTTGCGAATCTGGTCGACGACGGCCTGGATCATCTGCGACGCGGCAGAATTCTTCGCGTACAGCGACTGGCTGTTGACCGCCGTGCCGCCCTGCAACTGCCCGTTGCTGACGATCAACTGCTCGAGCAGCGCCATCGACGGCACGTCGTTCCGGTCGGTCGGCACGGCGCCGGGATCGTCCGGCTGGATCCCGAGCCCCGCGCCGACGAAATTCCTGAGCTGATCGGAGCCGGTCGTGAACGTGTAGGACTTGTCGCCGAGGTTCTTCTGGAAGTCGTTGAAATACGCGCTCAGCTGCTTGCCGGGATCGGCCTGGAACAGCTTGTAGCTGACGCTGGCGGCGTCCTTGTTCTGCTTGTCCTGCGCATTCTTCGTGCCCTGGTCGTAACGCAGCTGGAAGTCGTTCGCGAAGCCCGAGCGGAACCGGTCGTCGTTCTGCATCTTCGACAGCAGCGCCTTCGACAACGCCGGATCGACGCCCGACGACAGCGCCTGGCGCACGCCGTCGAACCCATAGCCGGCGTCGCTGCCGCGCAGCGTGTAGATGAGCGTCTTCGCGTTGCCCTTGTCGTCGAGCAGCCAGTTCGCGACGTCGTCCTCGCGTTGCACGGGCACGCCGCTCGCGGTCGGCTGCTGGTCGGCGAGCCCGACCGCCGTGCTGAGGCCCTTGTAGAACTCGATGCCGTCGCCGTAGGGCTGCGGCGTGCCCGTGTTCGACTGCGTCCACTTGTTGCTGAAATCCTTCTCGACGGTATCGAGCACGACGCCGGCGAATTCGGGCGGTGCATTGGCGAGGATGTCCTGCATCCACTTGCCGGCCTTGTCGGCATTCATCCGGCCGTCGTAACGCGCCTGCATGCTGGCCTGATCCGTCGCCTGCGAATCGGGCTTCCGCATCAGCGGATCGATCTGCGCATGGATGAACTTCGCGTCGAAATGCGGCTGGCCGGCCTGCGTCCACAGCGCCTGGCGCTCGTCCAGCGAGAACGACGCGTTCATGTTGGTTTTCAGCACCTGGAGCGCCGCCCCCGGATTGCTGCCCGGATCCTGCATCAGCTGCGCGACCTGCTGCTTCGTGTACTGCAGCCGCACGTCGGGCGCCGCCGCGAGCAGCGTCTGGATCTTCTGATAACCGGGATTGTTCTTGTCCGCCTGTGCCTTCGCCATCGCATACGCGAACACGCCGCCGGCCTGGTCGATCTGCGCGTTCAGCGCCTTCGCGTCCGCGTCGCTCAGGCCGTTCGTGCTCACCGGGATGCCCGTCATCTTGACGAACGCTTCCGCGAGCGGATTCTGCTGCGCGAGCGCCTTCTCCTGCGTCGACAGCTTCGGGTCGTTCGGATCGACGCTCACACCGGTGTCCTGCAGCAGCGCGAACGTGACCGGATCGGACTGCGCGAGCTGCTTCATCTGCGGCGACAGCGACGGATCGTCGGGATTGATCGTCGCGATCGTGCGCTTGAGCTGGCTTTCCTCGCCCAGCGCGTCGACGAGGCCGGTGTACCACATGCCGTCGTGATTCTGCTTCACCGACGCGACGACCTGCTTCTGCTCGTCGGCCGTCACGTAGGTCAGCGCGGTGTCGTCGCCGCCCGTCACGACCTTGTCGTACTGGCTCTGCGCCTGCGACAGCTCCCGCGTGATGTCGGCCTCGTCGGCACGGCGCAGTCCGCCCGGCTCCTTCTGCCACGCCGCGTAATCGGCCTTCGCGTCGTTCAGGCGCAGCGTCGCGGCCGACGTGCTGTATTCGTGGCGCAACGCGGTGGTGAGCGCCGTGTACGCGTTGTTGGCATTCGTGTCCGCCGTGCCGGCCGCCTGGCGCAGTTGCGCGCCGACTTCGGGATCGGCCCGCCGGATGCCGCCCGGCAACGCGTTGTACTGTTGCACGTCGGCGTTCGCGGCCTGGTCCTTCTGCATCGCCATCGCGAACTGGAACGCCTTTACGTTGGTCGCCCGCTCGGGCGCCGATTCGGCCGACACCGCCTTTTGCGCATCGTCGAGGACCGAGCCGAGCACCGGATCGTTCGGCGACGCATTGCGCAGGTCCGAGGCCACGCCCGCGATCGCCTTGTTCGTGTCGCCGCCGCCGTCGGCCGCGACGCGCATCTGGTTCTCGACGGCCGCCTGCACCGCGCCCCATGCGGCTTCGGCCTTCTTCACCTGGTTGTCGAGATCGGCCTGCGACGCGCCCTGGTCGTGCAGGCGCTTGAGCGTCGCCATCTCGGCCTGGGCAAGCTTGAGCAGGCGCTGCGTCTCGGCCTGCGCGGCCGCGAGGGCCTGCTGTTCCGGCGTCTGCGCCGGCGGGGCGCTGCCGGCCCCGTTCCCGGGCGCCGGATCGTTGTCATCCTGCGGCTGCGGCACGTTTACCGGTCCGCCCCCGCCCACAGCCATCAACACCATGTCCGTTCTCCCGCGGCATGCGTGGCGTGCCGGCACAGCGGCAGTCGGGCCACGCGCAATGGTCCATTGTGCCGAACGCTCGCGCGTGAAAAAGTCGCGCATTACGTAGTCGTCGACCGGGTTGCGGCGGCGCGGGGAGACGCATGCTACGAACGTGCCGCCGGCCGCGATTGCCTTCAGCGGCAAAATTTGCCGGTTGCGCCGGTGCGCGTCATAAATACAGGCCGTGTTCAATCGGCAACCCGCGATCCGCGCGATGCACGACCACCCCGACGAGCTCCGTCGCATGCTGTCGAGCGTGCCGACGCTCCCGCTGAATCGGCCCGGCCCTGTGGCATCGCTCCTGCGTGCCCTCGTCGACACCGGCGCGGCGCCCGCACACGTGCCACGCGACAATCCGCGCGTGAGCGGCCAGCCGCTCGACTTCCACGACGTCTGCCAGCAAACACGCGCATCCGTGCAGGTGTTCCGTACGTTCGCCGTACCCGGGCTGCGGCGCGAGGCCGCGATTCCACGCGATTTCGCAGAGGACCTTTCCTGTGCAGCGCCTTAATCGACGGTCGCACGATCTCCAATAATGGCCGCTCGATCCGTCGGCCCGCGCGCCGACGCGCCCCACCGGCGATCGAGCCGGAGACCAACGATAAAAAATCCTATGCATTCCTACCAACCGGGCCAGCGCGCCGGCGCGCGCGCTGCCGCGCCGCATGCCGTCCGTCGCGGCCGCCGCACCGTCGCACTCAAGCCGGCCGTGATGGCCGCCTGCGTGGCCGGCTTCGTTCCGTGCGTCGCGCACGCGCAGAGCAACGTGACGCTGTACGGCCTGATCGACACGTCGGTTACCTACTCGACCAGCCAGCGTACGCACGGCGCCGGTTCGCCGGGCAGCGGCAGCGTCGCGCTGACGAGCGGCGCATTGAACGCATCGCGCTGGGGGCTGCGCGGCCGCGAGGATCTCGGCGGCGGGATGGCGGCGGTCTTCACGCTCGAAAACGGCTTCTCGGGCACGACCGGCAAGCTGTCGCAGAAAGGCGTCGACATGTTCGGCCGTCAGGCGTGGGTCGGCGTGAGTTCGCGCACGGCCGGCACGCTCACGTTCGGCCGCCAGTACGACCTGATCCTCGATTTCGTGACGCCGCTCGGCGCGTCGGGCCCCGGCTGGGGCGGCAACCTCGCGGTCCACCCGTACGACAACGACGACTCGAACCGCAACCTGCGCATCAATCATGCGGTGAAGTACACGAGCCCGACGTATCGCGGGCTGACGTTCGGCGCGCTGTACGGGTTCTCGAACACGGCCGGCGCGTTCTCGAACAACGCCGTGTGGAGCGCGGGACTCGGGTATGCGAACGGACCGCTGAAGCTCGGCGCCGGTTACCTGAAGATCAGCCGCGACCGCCACGCGCCGAACCCGGACGGCGCACTGAGCACGGTCGACGGCTCGGCGACGATCACCGGCGGCAACCAGCAGATCTGGGCCGTGGCCGGCCGCTATGCGTTCGGCCCGCACTCGGTCGGCGCCGCGTGGTCGCACTCGGCCACCGACGGCGTGAGCGGCGTGCTGCAGGGCAGCGGCATCACGCCGTTGAAGGGCGAATCGCTCGTCTTCGACAACTTCACGGTCGACGGCCGCTACTTCGTCACGCCGGCGTTCAGCCTGTCCGCCGCATATACGTATACGATGGGCCGTTTCGACACGCGCACGGGCCAGACGCGCCCGAAGTGGAACCACGTGGTCACGCAGGCCGGCTATGCGTTCTCGAAACGCACGGACGCCTATCTCGAAGCCGTCTATCAAAGCGTGAGCGGCGGCAACGGCAATCCCGCGTTCAACGCGACCGTCTGGACAATGACGCCTTCAGCCAGCAGCAACCAGGTGGTGGTCGCGCTCGGATTGCGGCACAAGTTCTGACGACACGGCGGCGCGCGACGCGCCCGCGGGAAAATCGCGCGTCACGCATCGCTGCGCATCCCGCGGCGTTTGCGCAAGCAAGAAGGCGTCCTGCGTCGTTTTCGCGCGAAATAATCGGAGAAACTGGTCACGCAGTGACATTTTTCCTAATCTGGTTGCAGTGGCGCCGTGATTCGGCGGTCCGGCCGAGACAATCTTTCATGGGGCACATCGCCGGCTTACGAAAGCGCATCGAATTGCGCACGGGAGCCTGCACCACTTTCGTGCCGTCTCCGCCGGTTCGTGACGTGCCGGTTCGCACCCGCGACGTATTCCACGCAGTCAACCGCAGGAGACGCACAATGAGCAAAACAAACCGATTTGCGGTCATGGCGGTCTTCGCCCTGCTGGCGGGTTGCCACCACGCGGCGAAAACACCCGAGAATGCCGGGATGGCACCGGCGCCCTCGAGCGAGGCGGTCGCCACGGTGGCGGCCGACGATCTCGACAATCCGAACAGCCCGCTTGCGAAGCGCAGCGTCTATTTCGATTTCGACCAGTACTCGGTGAAGCCCGAATACCAGTCACTGCTGCAGGCGCACGCCGACTACCTGCGCAGCCACCCGTCGCGCCGCGTGCTGATCCAGGGCAACACCGACGAGCGCGGCACGTCCGAATACAACCTCGCGCTCGGCCAACGCCGGTCGCAAGCCGTGATGAGCGGGCTCGAAACGCTGGGCGTTCAGGCCTCGCAACTCGAAGCGGTGAGCCTCGGCAAGGAAAAGCCGGTCGCGCTCGGTCACGACGAGGATTCGTGGGCGCAGAACCGCCGCGCCGATCTCGTCTATCGTTGACCGGATGCCGCCGCGACGGCGGCATTCCGGCCACGCATCACCCGCACCCGCCATACAGCGAATCGCCGGGGCACCACTCGCCCCGGCTGTGCGTTGCCGTACGACCCGGCGCGTCCGGTTCATGCGCACCCTCATCCCGGACGTCACGCACCGGTCGCCGGCGCCCCGCTTCAATTCGAACGCGCGCGTTCGAGCCGTCGATGCAGCCAGCGCGACATCACGGCCGACGTCACGATCGAATCGAGTATCGCGATCACGTTGATCCCGCCGATTTCGTCGTCGTTCAGCAGATGGGATTGCAGCAGCACATAACCGACCATCAGACCGGTGCCGACGATCATGCCCAGCAGCACGAACCAGCGCCGCCCGATGCGCGTGCCGATCGCGCCCATGATGCCGCCCGCGAGCGTCGCCGGCAGGACATAGCCGAACACGAACGACGCGCCAAGGATCATCAGCACCATGCTTGCGCAGAGTTTCAGCGTGTCCCACTGCGGGCCGTTGATCACGGACCATGCAACCAGCATCACGGCCGGCCACACGAGCGCCGCGACCAGCGGCGCGCCCAAGGTAAACGACACGCAGCCGAGCACGACGGGATTGGACAGGCGCGACGATTGGCGCGGTGGGCGCTCGAGCGTGGTGTGCATGGTTCTTGTCGTCGGAATCGGAATGGCGGCGAGCCGGAGTGTACCAAGCCGCAGTGTCGGGCAGCCGATCCGGCACCCACATGCGACGCACGCCGACCCGGGCCGATACGCAAAAACATGGAATAAGCCGCCCACCTCGAACGTTTCGTCATCGCGCGCTCGCCGGTTCACGCGAACCGCGCTGCCGCGCAGCGAAAGGAGTGTGAAATGAAATCGACAAGACTGGCCGCGGCACTGCTCGCGGCGCTGATGCTGGTGCTGTCAGCGGGATGTACGTCGTCGGGCGGCGGCGTATCGCAAGGATCCGGCATGAGCCGGTATGGCGGCGCGGGCGGCAGCGGAGGGGGCGGTGGCGGAGGGGGCGGCGGCTACTGAAGCGCCGCCGGACAGGTTCGGGCGGGGCATCGTGCGCGAGCGCAGCCGGAAGCCGGCCGCGTCGTGCGCGACGCCCCGCTCCACCGCACGCGTTATCGACGCATGGCCGTCACGTCGGCCGGCGTGACGTTCGCGGGCTGGCCGCCCCACGTCGCGCGCAGGTAGTTCGCGAGCTGCGCGAGTTCGTCGTCGCTCAGCGTGTGCGCGAAACCCGGCATCGGCTGCAGGTTTTCGACGCCGGCAAACTTCTGCTCGTCGATGCCGTCGAGCATCGCGACCAGCAGGTTGCGCGAGTCGCCCTGACGCAGCGTCGAATTGCCGTTCATCGGCACCGCCACGTGCGGCTTGCCTTCGCCGTCGAGGCCGTGACAGCCCGCGCACACCGCCAGGTACACCGAGCGGCCGGCCGCGAGCTGCGCGGCGTCGGCCGACACCGGCTTCACCGGCTGCGGCGCGGGCGGCCTATCGCCGAGCAGGTACACGGACAGCGCGCGCAGGTCGTCCTTCGTCATGTATTGCGTGCTCAGGTGCACGACCGGATACATTTCGCCGAACGCGGAGCCTTGCGGCGCGATGCCGACGCCGAAGAACGTCTGCAGGTCGGTGCCCGTCCAGCCGCGCGCGGCGAGGCCGGCCGGCGTGATGTCCGGCGCGGCCACGCGGCCGAGCGCGGCGCCCGCGAACGGCTTCGCGCCGTCGAGCTGGCCGGTGAACGCTCGCGGCGTGTGGCATTCCGCGCAGTGGCCGAGCGCGCCCGCCAGGTAGCGGCCGCGCTGCCAGTCGGCGGACTGGCCGGTCGACGCGTCGGGCAGGCTGTCCTTCAGGAACACCATGTCCCAGAACACCATGCCGAAGCGCAGGTTGTACGGGAACTTGAGTTCGTGCGCGCGGTTTTCCTGCGCGACCGGCTTCACGGTCTTCAGGTACGCGTACATCGCGTCGGCATCGGCGCGCGTGAGCTGCCGGTACGACGTATACGGCATCGACGGATACAGGCGCTTGCCAGGCGCCTTGCCGTCGTGCAGCGCCGCGTAGAAGTCGTCCGCGCTCCAGCTGCCGATCCCGTGATCCCTGTCGGGCGTGATGTTCGAGCCGTAGAACGTGCCGAACGGCGATTCGAGCGGCGCACCGCCGGCGAACGGTGCGCCGTCCTTCGCGGTGTGGCACGCCGCGCAGTCCGCGGCCTTCACGAGATAACGGCCGCGCGCGACCGGGTCGGCACCGGGCGCGCCGGCAGCCGCGCTCGCTACCGGCGCGTCCTGGCCGCCGCAGGCGGCGAGCAGCAGCGCGCAGGCGGCCGCGAGTGCGGGCAAGCCTGCGGCCCGCGCGGCACGATGGGCGAATATGCGTTTCATGCGGCGTCCTTCACGAGTCCCGGCGTCGTCAGGATCACGTCCTTCACGGCTTCGTAGTAGCGGACGTAACCCGTGCAGCGGCAGATGTGCGCGTTCAGCGCGTCGGTGATGGTGCGCTCGACGTCGGCCTTCGCAATCGGCTCGCGCTTCAGGCGCTCGATCAGCACCGTCGCCGCGTTGACGAAACCCGGCGTGCAGTAGCCGCACTGGAAGCTGAAGTGCTCGAGGAACTTCTGCTGGATCGGCGACAGTTCGACCACTTCGCCCGCGTCGTTGCGCTTCGCGTGGCCCTCGATCGTGCGGATCGAACGGCCGTGGAAGAAATGCGCGCCGGTGATGCAGGTGCGCATTTCCTCGCTCGTGCCGTCCGGCTTGTCGACGATCACGACGCATGCGTGGCAGATGCCCTGCCCGCAGCCGAGCCGCGAACCGGTGAGGCCCGCGTACTCGTGCAGGAACTCGATCATCATCAGCCCCTCGGGCACCGGCATCGGACCGACGGACTTGCCGTTGATGTTCACCGACAGCGGTTTCTGCTGGAAGCGGACGAGCGGGCGCGCGACGGCGGCCGGCGCAGCCGGTGCGGATGCCGGGGCGGCCGACGCCGCGTTCGGCGCGGACGCGCCGGTCGCAGCCGCGCTGGCACTCGCGGCCGAAGCCGCGGTTTGGGCGGTCGTCATGCGAGCACCTCCTGAATCTTTTGCGGTGTCACCGGCAAATCGGTGAAACGATGGCCGATCGCGTGCGCGATGCCGTTCACGATCGCGCCGACCACGGGAATCATCACCACTTCGGCGACACCCTTCGGCGGATCGGTCTCGGACAGCGGCGGCAGGATGTCGCCCGTCTGCGACCACACGGCGACATCGGTCGCGCGCGGCAGCTGATACCGGTTGAAGTTCCACGTGCCGTTGCCAGGGCCGTCTTCGTAGAGAGGCAGATACTCGTGCAGCGCGTGGCCGATGCCCATCGCGAGGCCGCCCTGCAGCTGGCCCGACACGAGCTGCGGCGAGATCTGGTTACCGCACTCCATGATCGAGTGGTGCGTGAGCAGCTCGACCTTGCCGGTCGCTTCGTGCACGGCCAGCTCGACGAGCGTGCCGACCGCCGTGTAGTACGTGACGGCCGCGTTGTTACGGCTCGTCGGCGGGATGAACACGCGCTTGCGGTCCAGCACGCGATAGCCGTTCGCGGTCGGTGCCAGCGTGCCGCGCATCGCGGTCGCGCCGGCCGGCGCGGCGGTGCCCGGCATCGGCCCGTTGTCGCCGGTCTTCGGCGCGCCGACGCGCAGCGACAGCCCGTCGATCGGCAGGCGATCGACCGCGCCGCCCACTTCGAACTCGGCGTCGGTCCATTGCCAGCGGTTGAACACGTGCACGACGGCGCCGGTCGGCAGGCCGAGCGCATGCGCCTGCTTCGCGAGCTGCTCGAACGTCAGCGGCTCGAGGCCGTCGGCGGTCAGCCTGCCGTCGACCCAGCGCGCGTCCTCGATGCGGATCGCGTACGGCGCGGCCTGGCCGCCGCCGAGACCGCGCGTCCAGATCGACATCGCGGCCGGCCACAGCCCGTAGCGGAACACCGCGCGCGCGGCTTCGCGCGTGCTGTGCGTGAAGTAGTACGCGGAGTTCGTCGCGCTCGACGGCGACGCATAGCCCGGCGACCAGCGCGGATTCGCGCTCAGGCGATCCTGGTCGGCCTGCGACATCAGATACGGATCGCCGCTCGTCTCGACCGGCAGGTCCGGCCATTCGGTCAGCGCGACGCGCACGTCGGTCGCCGGGCGGCCGAGCCACTTCGCGACCGCGACGGCCTGCGACGTCGACATCCCGGTGCCGATCTCGGCGGCCGTGTGATGCAGCGACACCCGGCCGTTCTCGTCGAATTCGACCTTCGCGAACGATGCCTCGGCACCCGTGCCGAAATCCTTCTGCACGCACGCGAAGCCGACGCCGTAGCGCTTGCCCGGGTTCGATGCCTCGAATTCGGCCTTGCGCGCCGCACGACGCGTCCACAGCGGATGCTGCCGCGCGCGCTCCAGCACTTCCTCGACGCGCAGCGCGCCGGCGGGAATCGCGCCCTGCGTGTTCTTCATGCCCGAACGCAACGCGTTGCGCAGGCGGAACTCGATCGGGTCGAGGTTCAGTTGCGCGGCGATCTCGTCGACGGCCATCTCGGTCGCGGCCATGCTCTGCAGCGTGCCGTAGCCGCGGGCCGAGCCGGCGTCGATCGCGCGCGACGCGATCGCGACCGCCGCGAGGTCGCTCTTCGGGAAGTAGTAGATCGATTGCGCGGCCGTCGCGCCGACCATCGCCACCGACGGCGAGAAGTTCGAGCGCCCGCCGCCGTTCGCCTCGAAGTCGCCCTTGAACGACTGCAGGAGGCCCGTGTCGCGATCGACCGCGATCCGGTAACGCATCCTGAACGCGTGACGCTTCAGCGACGTCTGGAACTGCTCGTAGCGGTCGTTCGCGAACCGCACCGGACGGCCGTCCGCGTACAGCGCGCAGACGAGCCCGTAGAACGGCACGTTGCAGTGATCCTTCGAGCCGTAGCCGACCGTGTAGCACGGATGCACGAACAGCTTCTTCACCGGGAAGCGGCATTTCGCGACCATCGCGGCCGCGTTCTCCGCCACCTCAAGCGGCGACTGGGTCGGCACGACGAGGTGCAGCGACTGCGTCGCGGCGTCGTACCAGCCGTTCGCGTTGTCGGGTTCGAGCGCGGCGGTATCGACCGACTGCGTGTTGTACTCGCGCTCGAACACGAGCCAGCCGGCCGGCGGATGATCGAGTTCGGCGGCGATCCGGCCGGCCAGGAACATCCCCTGCTCGTCGAGCCTGCCGTGCTCCCGGCCGTCCGGCCAGACCGGCAGGTGCTTGCGCATCATGCTCGGGAAGATCGGCGCATCCTTCAGGCTCGAGTAGACATCGTCGTCATAAGCCGTCTTGCCGCCCACGCGTACGTAACGGAACGTGCCCCACGGATCGCGCTCGAGCGGGCCCGTGACCGCGCCGTAGCGGATCACGTCGTCGCGGAACTTGAGCGCGTTCTTCGCGAAGCGAAAGCGCGCGAAGTCGTGGTAGATGAGGATCGCGACCGCATGGCCGAGATACGCGGGCGTCTTGCCGGCGGGCAACAGCATGTCGTCGCCGTAGAACGCCGGGAACGCGACGCCGTCGCGCGCGAGGTCGTCGGCCGTGACGACGCGGTCCGGCTTCAGTTCGTCGCCGAGCAGCGACAGGTCGAAGCCTTCGTACGTGCGGTCGGCCTGCGTGACGCGCAGGATCAGCGCGTGCGACTGCTGCTGCGGCCAGTGCGGCATGTCGGCCGCGCGCACGTCGCGGGCGAACACTTTCGCGCCCGTGACCTTCGCGATGCCGTCGATGCGGAACTGGGGAATGCCGGTGACGCTATCCCATTTGACCGGGGTGAGGCGTTTTTCTTCGAAGAGCGCCGCGAACGCGCGGCTGCCGATGGGCGCGACGTAGACCGCGACGCCCGCCAGCACGCTGGCTTTCAGAAAACCCCGCCGTGACAGGCCGTGGTTTTTCATGTGGGGGGAACCTCCTGATGCCGCCCGGACGGCGATCGGGTGTCGCGGCGTTCGAAGCGGCGCGCATTCTGGCATTGTTTTGGATATATCGCCTATAGTATTTCTCACATGAAATACTTACTGGATTTCTTATGACGGGATTCGGACGGGCCGCGGCGCCCGGTCGCGGGCGGCCGATGTTTCATGGTAATGTCGTGCGCATCCGGCTCGCCGGTCATCCCGCCACGTGCCATGCGGGGCGGCCGGTGATGAATCGCATCGTGTCGAGGTCAAAATAGCCATGGCAGTCAAGGCACGCCTCCTGAACGCCGTTCTCGCCACGCCCCCCAGCGGCAATCACCGCGTGACGGCCGCGCTGCGCCCGTCGATGCTCGTCACGCTGTTCGAGGACGTGCGCCCGATGGCACTGTCCGGCCTCGCCAGCGCGTTCGTCGCGGCGATCGCGCTGATCCGGCTTCAGCAACTGTGGTGTTTCGTGTGGCTCGTCGTCGACGTCGGCCTGCTCGCCGCGCGGCTCGCGATCGCACGCGCGTATGCGGTGCGCCGCGACGCCGGCGACGATCGCGCCGAGTACTGGGCGCTGCGTTACGCACCCGTGTCGCTCCTCGCATGCTACGTGCTCGGTCTCGGCGTCATGGGTTGCGTGGACTCGTCCGACCCCGAGCTCGGCACGTTGTCGGTGATGGTCGCCGGCGGCGTGTTCGGCGGAATCGCGTCGCGCAACTCGGCGCTGCCCAGGCTCGCGATGACGCAGGTCACGCTCGGCGTCGTGCCGATCGGCCTCGGGGCGATACTGGCCAACAGGCCGGGCGCATGGCTGCTGCTGCCGCCACTTGCGATCTATCTTGCCGCCATGCGCACGGTCGTCCAGCGTCATTACCGCGTGCTGGTCGCGCTGATCGCCGCACGCCAGCGCAACGCCGAGCTCGTCGCACGCTTCGACGCCGCCCTCACCTACATGCCGCACGGCCTGTGCATGATCGACGGCGAGAGCCGCGTGATCGTCGCGAACCGTCGCACCGCGCAACTGTTCGGCTCGCCGCGCGAGATCATGCTGGACGCGCCGCTGCCCGACGTCATCGCGGCGCTCGGCGCGAATACGGTCACCGACCCCGACGGTGCAGGCCTCGCCGTGCAATGCGACGTCTGGCTGAACCATGACGAACCGGACCCACTCGACATCGCGCTTGCCGACGGCCGCCAGCTCGAACTGACACGCCATCGCGTACCGGACGGCAACGCGGTGATCATCGTCGAGGACGTCACCGCGCGCCGCCGCACCGAGCAGCACATCCGGCACCTCGCGCGGCACGACGCGCTGACGGGATTGCCGAACCGCCACGAACTGCATGCCGAACTCAAGCGCATGCTCGCGCATCGGCCGCGGCTGCCGGGCGCCGCGCTCGCCGTCATGTATCTCGACCTCGACGGCTTCAAGGCGATCAACGACCGGTTCGGCCACCAGGCCGGCGATGAAGTGCTCATGCAGGTCGCCGAGCGGCTCGGCAAGACGCTGCCGCCCGGCGAGCTCGCGGCGCGGATCGGCGGCGACGAGTTCGTCGTCGCGCTCGACACGACCACGATGCACGCATGCTCGCTCCTCGCCGCGCGGATCATCCGGCAGATCTCGGCGCCGTATACGCTGTCGATCGGCGAAACCGTCAGCTTCGGGATCAGCATCGGCATCGCGCTGGACGACGGGCACGGCTCCCCGGACGAACTCATCCGCCAGGCCGACAGCGCGCTGTACGACGCGAAGTCGTCCGGCAAGGGAATCTACCGTTTCTATTCGGCCGGAAGCAGCCGCGTGACGCCCGTGACCGCGAGCTGACCGCACGCACGCCTGTTTCCGCCGGCCGCCGCCGCGCTTCCCTGCCTGCCCTTCGGTGTTCGCGTTTCATTCCGGAAACGCTTTGCGTGGTCCGACGCGTGCGCGCATGTGTTTCGCCTCGCCCCGCCCGTGTCACGTGACGTGTTCCGTAACATCGGCCCGCGCCGCGCGTCACGATCGCCGCAAAAGCCCGCACGATCGCAGCGGTGCGCGGTACTTCACGGCTGGCACTCTTATTGCTCCTTGACTGGGAAACAGGATGTTCAGGGAGGCCACACATGAATACCGTCGAAGTCCTCAGCCGCACGGAAACGATCGATCAACTGGACGTGATCGACGGCGCCTCGCTGATCCGGCGGCTCGTTTCCGAGCGCCGCACGCCAGCCGCACGTGAAGCCGCGTGCGTCGACAACCCGCCGCTGACGCTGTACGGCGCATTTCGCCAGGGCGTCACCGATCACGCGGCGCGACGCGCGAATCCGTATCGTGCCGGCAGCCGTTTCTGGGCGCTCTGGGAAGAAGGCCGTATCGAAGCTGAAACATCGGGTCGTTGACGCGATCACGCGCGCCGGCCCTGTCGCGGCAAGGGGCTGACGCGCCACGCGGCGCGCCCGTACGGGCGTGCGTATCAGCGCTGCAACATCGCGCGGCTGCTCCGGCTGCGCATGCCACGCGTTAGCGCGCAGGCTGGTGGACGGTGTTCGGCATCGCCGGCACCGCGCCCGCCGCGCGGCGGGCGTTTCCCGATAAGATGGCGGATTCCCGTTCGTCGAACGATGCCGCCATGACCGCCTCCTCCGCACACCGAAATCCCATCCACTGCGAAATCGATCTCGATGCGCAAGGCAAGCATGCGGGCTACCTGCGCCTGCCGCATTCCGTGCATCGCTCCGCATACGGCTGGCTGCCGATCCCGATCGCATCGATCCGCAACGGCGACGGTCCGGTCGCACTCGTGATGGCCGGCAACCACGGCGACGAATACGAAGGCCAGATCATCGTGTCGCAGTTGATGCGCGAGATCGGCCCGGAGATGGTCAGCGGGCAACTGATCCTGCTGCCGATGGCGAATTTCCCCGCGGCCGATGCGGGCCTGCGCGTGTCGCCGCTCGACGAGGGCAACCTGAACCGCAGCTTCCCCGGCGACCCGACCGGCACGCCGACGCAGATGATCGCGCACTACATCGAGCATGCGCTGCTGTCGCGCGCGCAGTATCTGGTCGACCTGCATTCCGGCGGCAGCTCGCTGCTGTACCAGGGCGGCAACATGCTCGCGATCGACCCGCTCGACGACGACGAGGCCGCGAAGCTCAACGGGCTGCTCGTGGCCTTCGGGTTGCCGAACGCGCTGCTGCATGCGCCGAACCCGGTGCATTCGGCATCGGCCGCGCGCCGGCAAGGCGCGATTTCGATCGTCACCGAGCTCGGCGGTGCGGGGATGGCCGATCCGTCGCTGATCCGGCTCGGCCGCCACGGGCTGCTGCACTACCTCGGCCATATCGGCCTGCTGCGCGGCGCGCTCGTGCCCGACGCGCCGCCGACCGTCACGCGCTTCCTGCGCGTCGACGGCGATCGCCACTTCGTCTATGCGTACGAACGCGGGCTGTATGAACCGCTCGTCGAACTCGGCGACCAGGTGAAGGCCGGGCAACCGGCCGCGTGGGTGCACTTCCCCGATACGCCGCTGCGCGAACCGGTGCTGCATCGCTTCAAGGGCGACGGCGAAGTGGTATGCAAGCGCGTGCCCGCGCAGGTGCGGCGCGGCGATTGCCTGTTTCAGCTGGCGGAGGCGTCGACGCCGCCGCGTGTCATCGGCCAATAGGCCAAATCCGGATCCCTCTCCTTTCCGTGCTGTCTGCCGGTAATGGCGGACGGTACGCGTGCGCCATTAACCAACTTGACAAATTAACCCTTTTGGTTATGATCGCAGATGGAAAAGAGCACGCCTCATTGCAAGCTGTCCCGGGTCAAGGCACTCATCGAAATCGGCAACGTCCGATTGACCACGAGTGCGGTGTTCGGTGCCCGGCAACTGGGTTTCACGGAAAGGGAGGCGATCGGTGTCGTGATGTCGCTGGACACCGCTGATTTCTACAAGAGCATGACGACCTACGCCGACCACACGATCTGGCAGGACGTCTATCGGCGTCGCACAATGAACGGTGACGTGTATCTGAAACTGACCGTGGTAGACGACGTATTGATCGTGTCGTTCAAGGAGCGATGAAAATGAAGTGCCCTGCGTGCGGTGCCGCGAAGCTGGTCCGTGATACCCGAGACATGCCTTACACGTACAAGGGCCGCTCGACGGTCGTTCGCGATGTAACCGGCGACTTCTGTCCGGCTTGCGGCGAGTCTGTGCTTGATATCGACGAGGCAACCCGCCTCGGTGACGCGATAGGCGAGTTCAACAAGCAAGTGAATTCGACCATGGTCGACCCGAGGTTCATCGCGAAGGTCCGCAAGAAGTTGATGCTGGATCAACGCGAGGCGGCCGAGCTATTCGGCGGTGGCGTCAATGCGTTCTCGCGCTACGAAACCGGCAAGACGAACCCGCCGCTTGCCCTTGTGAAGTTGCTCAAGATTCTGGATCGCCATCCCGATCTGCTTGCCGAAGTGCGCGCGGCCTGACACTCCGTTCGGCATTGCGCATGCATCGAACAGGAAATTCGACGCATGCGCACCTTCCTCATCACCACCCCACTCCCCCTGCAAGCCTTCTGACCTCCCCCGCGAAATCCTTATCGAAATTGCTTCGTTCGCCTTTGCCGTCCGCACCGCTAACGTGTTCCAAACGGCGGCGGCACGCCGGATGTCTCGCAGGATCCCCGGCGGCCGCCGCCATCACGACAACCGCGTCGCGATAACGGAACAGACCGGACGGGCCGTGTGCCCCGCCCCCGCCAGGACCGTCCGCATCGCACGCCTCTCGCGGTGCCCATGGCCACGAACGACCGCATCATCGACACGACGCCGCTCGACATCCGCGCCCAGCCGCTGATCGACGCGCTGATCGACGAATACGCGACGCGCTACGACGCGTACCGCCCCGACAGCCGCGCGTCCGCACGCGACGAGCTCGCGCGCTACCCGGCCGAGCTGTTCTCACCGCCCGAAGGCGCGTTCGTGCTGCTGCTGCGCGACGGCGAGACGATCGGCGGCGGCGCGTTCAAGCGCTACGACGCGCAGACCGCCGAACTCAAACGCATCTGGACCCGCGCGAACCTGCGCCGCCAGGGGCTCGCACGCCTGATCGTCGACGCCCTCGAACTGCGTGCCGCGCAGCAGGGCTATCGACGCGTGTACCTGACCACCGGTTTTCGCCAGCCCGAAGCGTGGGCGCTGTACGACCGCACCGGCTATACGCGGCTGTTCGATTCGTCGATCGACCCGGAAGCGTACTTCCACCTGCGCTTCGGCAAGGATCTCGCCGATCCGTCGCGCAGGTCGACGCTCGCCGACCTGTGGGCACCGCTGCCCGAAGCCGTGCTGCCGCGCTGAACCGGCCGCCTCATCCGACTCCGTTCCCCAAGACACGACAACAACAGGACGCATCCATGCAACGAGCCATCCCCTTCACGCCGCGTGCGCTCCGCACGCTGGCCGCCGCGCTGATCGGCGTGACCGCGATCGCCGCGGCCGCCGCGACCTTCGACCTGAGCCCCGAGCAGCGAGGCCGCCCGCGAGGCTCGGCCGACGCGGCCGTCGAGCGCGCGGTGCCCGCGTCGTTCAAGTTCGCCGAAGCCGGCACGCTGACGATCGGCGTCGCGCCGAGCCTGCCGCCGATCAGCTCGTATGCGACCGACGCGCGCACGGTGATCGGCTTCGACGCGGACGTCGGCCAGCTCGTGTCCGACAGCCTCGGCCGCAAGCTGAAGATCGTCCCGCTCGCGTGGGCCGACTGGCCGCTCGCGCTCGAATCGGGGAAGGTCGACGCGGTGATCTCGAACGTCACCGTCACCGAGGAGCGCAAGCAGAAGTTCGATTTCTCGACCTACCGCAAGGACCAGGTCGGCTTCTACGTGCGCAACGACAGCAAGATCCAGTCGATCCGCGAACCGAAGGACGTCGCGGGGCTGCGCATCGTGACCGACGCCGGCACCAACCAGGAAAAGATCCTGCTCGCGTGGGACCGCGAGAACGTCGCGCACGGCCTGAAGCCCGTGCAGGTCCAGTACTACGACGACCAGGCGATGCGGATCGTCGCCGTGCAGTCGGGCCGCGCGGATGCCGTGTTCAGCGTGAACTCGGTGCTCGCGTACCAGAGCGCGCAGCAAGGCAAGACGCGGCTCGTCGGCGCGATCAGCGGCGGCTGGCCGCGCACGGCCGACATCGCGATCGCGACGCGCCGCGGCAGCGGGCTCGCCGATCCGCTGACCGTCGCGCTGAACGGGCTGATCAAGAGCGGCCGCTACCAGCAGATCCTCGAGCGCTGGAACCTCGCATCGGAAGCGATCGACCAGTCGCGCACGAATCCGCCGGGCTTGCCGAAGAGCTGAGCGTCGCCCCTTCCACGCCTTGCGCAGGAACGCCGAACACCATGTCTTATTCGCTTTCGTTGCTGGACAAGAGTCCGATCGCCGACGGCGCGACCGCCGCCGATGCGCTGCGCTTCACGACGACCCTCGCACGGCGCGCCGAACAGCTCGGCTACGCGCGCTTCTGGGTCGCCGAACATCACGGCACGCCGGGCTTCGCGAGTTCCGCGCCCGAGATCGTCGTCGCGCACCTGCTCGCGCATACGTCGCGCATTCGCGTCGGCTCGGGCGGCGTGATGCTGCAGCACTACAGCCCGTTCAAGGTCGCCGAAACGTTCAAGCTGCTCGCCGCGCTCGGGCCGGGCCGCGTCGACCTCGGCATCGGCAAGGCGCCCGGCGGGCTGCCGCTGACCACGCGCGCGCTCCAGTGGTTTCACGACAAGGCGACGAAGCCCGACTTCGCGGGCCAGCTCGCGGCGCTCGACGCATTCCTCGGCTGGGGCGTCGCCGAAGATCATCCGCTCGCCGGCGCGGTCGCGATGCCGGTGCCGCCGCACGCGCCCGAACGCATCCTGCTCGGCGGCTCGCCCGACAGCGGCGCGCTCGCCGCGCGCCACGGCTGGCGTTTCTGCTACGCGGGGCACTTCAACGGCGACGACGCGAACCTCGAACGCTCGCTGGCCGCATACCGCGACGCGGGCGGCACGCGAGCGCTCGTCGCGCTGTTCGCAGTCGCCGCACCGACCCGCGACGAGGCCGAGCAACTGATCGGGCCACTGAAGATCTTCAGGCTGCGGTTCGCCGGCGGCCAGAGCTTCAACCTCGCGAGCGCGCAGGCCGCCGCCGAATTCGCGCGGCAAAGCGGCGCATCCGACTACCGGATCGACGAGCTGCGACCGACCGTGCTGGCCGATACGCCGGAGCGCGTGCACCGCGCGCTCGACTCGCTGAGCCGGCGGCTCGACGTCGACGCGTTCGTGATCGACTCGCCGGTGACCGATTACGCGGCGCGGCTCGCGTCGGCCGAATGGCTCGGCGGCGCGCAGTCGATCACGCCCGTGCAGGCGGCCCTGTCAGCCGAACCTTCCCTTTCCCCCGACCAGAACGCGTGACGCTCCCATGACGACCCGACGATCGATTCCCTTCGGCCTGATGCTGCAAGGCGCAGGCAGCCACATGAACGCGTGGCGGCATCCGAGCAACCCGCCGGACGCAAGCATCAACCTCGACTTCGCGATCGGCATCGCGCGCAAGGCGGAAGCCGCCGGCATCGCGTTCGCGTTCGTCGCGGACGGCCTCTACATCAACGAGAAGTCGATCCCGCACTTCCTGAACCGCTTCGAGCCGCTGACCGTGCTGTCGGCGCTCGCGGTCGCGACCAGGAAGATCGGGCTCGCCGGCACGATCTCGACGTCGTACAGCGAGCCGTTCACGGTCGCGCGCCAGCTCGCGTCGCTCGACGCGATCAGCGGCGGACGGGCGGGCTGGAACGTCGTGACGACGCCGCTCGAAGGCACCGCGAAGAATTTCGGCAAGGCGCATCCCGACCATGAACTGCGCTACGAGATCGCCGACGAATACCTCGACGTCGTGCAGGGGCTGTGGGACAGCTGGGACGACGACGCGTTCGTGCGCGATCGCGCGACCGGACGCTTCTTCGATCGCGACAAGCTCCATACGCTCGACCATCACGGCCGCTTCTTCCAGGTTGCCGGCCCGCTGAACATCCAGCGCTCGCCGCAGGGGCAGCCGGTGATTTTCCAAGCCGGCTCGTCCGACACGGGCATCGGGCTCGCGGGCAAGTATGCGGATGCCGTGTTCACGCATTCGCCGTCGCTCGACGAAACGGCCGCGTTCACGCGGCGCGTGAAGCAAAGCGCGGTCGGGCACGGGCGGCAGCCCGGCGACGTGAAGATCTTCCCGGGCGTCGGGCCGATCGTCGGCCGCACGGCCGCCGAAGCCGAAGACAAATACCAGGCGATCCGCGACCTGCTGACGATCGACGAGGCGCTCGCGTATCTCGGCCGCTATTTCGATCATCACGATTTCACGCAGTACGCGCTCGACGCGCCGTTCCCCGAACTCGGCGACGTCGGCCGCAACAGCTTTCGCTCGACCACCGACCGGATCAAGGCCGACGCGAAGCGCAAGAACCTCACGCTGCGCGAGACGGCGCTCGCCGTCGCGACACCGCGCCCGAACTTCATCGGCACGGCCGAGCACGTCGCCGACGAGCTGATCCGCTGGCACGACGCCGGTGCCGGCGACGGCTTCATCCTCGGCTTCCCGGTGCAGGCCCAGGGCGTCGATGACTTCGTCGAGCTCGTGATTCCCGTACTCGAGGCGCGCGGCCGCTACAGCCGCGACCTGCCGGGCAGCACGCTGCGCGACCACCTCGGCCTGCCGCGCAAGGCGAGCCGCCATGCGGCACCCGGCACGTTGCACAAACAGGACGACGCGGCCGAAGCGCACGCGTAAGACCGATGCGCCGCCGCGCGCGGCGCGCCCGACCGACCCGATCGACGACCTTCACCGACATGAGCGACACGACCCATCTCGGCGGCGCGCTGCCGCCACTCACTTCCCCCGGTGTCCGCGACGCCGGCACGCGCCTGCGCATCGTGCCGGCCCGCCACCGGTCGCGCACGGCCGGCACGGTGCTCGCGCTCGTGCTGATTGCACTCGCGCTGCATTCGATCCTCGGCAACCCGCAATGGGGCTGGCCGGTATTCGCCGAATGGTTCCTGTCGCCGCCGGTGCTGTCGGGACTCGCGCGCACGCTGGTGCTGACGCTGCTCGGCGCGGTGTTCGGCTTCGCGCTCGGCGCGTTCGTCGCGCTGGCCCGGCTGTCGCGCTCGCGCCTGCTCGCCGCGAGTGCGTGGACCTTCGTGTGGCTGTTCCGGTCGATTCCGCTGATCGTGCTGCTGCTGATCCTCAACAACCTCGGCTACCTGTACGAACACGTGCGGCTCGGCGTGCCGTTCACCGACATCGTGTGGTTCGACACGCCGACCACCGACCTGATCAGCCCGTTCCTCGCGGCCGTGCTCGGCTTGACGCTGAACCACGCGGCGTTTTCCGCCGAGGTGATTCGCGGCGGGATTCTCGCGGTCGACCAGGGGCAGCTCGAAGCCGCCGCGGCGCTCGGCCTGCCGAGCGGCCGCCAGACCGCGCGGATCGTGTTGCCGCAGGCGATGCGCGCGATCCTGCCGACCGCGTTCAACGACCTGATCACGCTCGCCAAAGGCACGTCGATGGTCTACGTGCTCGCGATGCCCGAGCTGTTCTATACCGTGCAGGTGATCTATCGCCGCAATCTCGAGGTGATTCCGCTGCTGATGGTCGCGACCGTCTGGTACCTGATCATCCTGACCGTGCTGTCCGCGATCCAGGTGCAGGTCGAGCGCCACTATGCGCGCGGCGCGCTGCGCAACCCGCCGCCGTCGGCGCTGACGTTCGTGCTGGCGCGCGTCAGTGCGCTGCGGCGGCGTGCCGCGGCACGCAACGCGACAGTCGCCGCGACGGCCCGCGACCACGCCGCGGCCGCGCCGGTGCCGCACGCCGGCGGCGAAGTTGCCGTGCACCACGTGTCGAAGCAGTTCGGCATGCAGCGCGTGCTCGACAACGTGTCGTTCGTCGCGCCGCGCGGCAGCGTGACGGTGATCGTCGGGCCGTCCGGCTCCGGCAAGTCGACGCTGCTGCGCACGATCAACCATCTCGAACGCGTCGACGACGGCTTCATCGACATCGACGGCGAGCTGATCGGCTATCGGCGCGACGGCGACGTGCTGCACGAGCTGAAGGAGCGCGACGTGCTGAAGCGGCGCACGGCGGTCGGGATGGTGTTCCAGAACTTCAACCTGTTTCCTCACCTGACGGTGCTCGAGAACCTGGTCGAGGCGCCGGTCGCCGTCGCGGGCGTGACGCGCGATGCCGCCGAGCGCACCGCGCGCACGCTGCTCGCGCGCGTCGGCCTCGCCGATAAAGCCGATGCGTATCCGCGCCAGTTGTCCGGCGGCCAGCAGCAGCGCGTCGCGATCGCGCGGGCGCTCGCGTTACGCCCGAAGGTGCTGCTGTTCGACGAGCCGACGTCGGCGCTCGATCCCGAACTGGTCAACGAAGTGCTCGACGTGATCAAGGAGCTCGCGCGCTCGGGCACCACGCTCGTGATCGTCACGCACGAGATCGGTTTCGCGCGCGAAGTCGCGGACAACGTGCTGTTCATGGAGCGCGGCCGCGTCGTCGAGTCGGGGCCGCCCGCCGTCGTGCTCGACGCGCCGACCCATCCGCGCACGCGCGCGTTCCTGTCGCGGGTGCTGTGATGCGCGCCGCTCCCCACCTGCGAGGCAACCGGCGATGATCGACCGACGCCAGTTCATGACCGCCGCGCTCGCGGCCGCAGCCGGCCTGCGGTGGCACGCGGCCGAGGCCGCCGCCGCGACGGCGGACCTTGATCCGCGCCAGGCCGGCCGGATCCGCGCGTCGCGCGACGATGCGGCGATTCGCGCGGCAAGCCCCTACCGCTGGGTGCGCGACGGGGCCTTCACGGTCGCGATCTCGCCGCACGCGCCGCCGGTGTCGACCTACGCGACCGACGCGCGCACCGTGGTCGGGGCCGATCCCGACTATGCGCAGCTCGTCGCCGACGCGCTCGGCCGCACGCTCGTGCTGGTGCCGATCGCGTGGGCCGACTGGCCGCTCGGGCTCATGTCGCGCAAGTACGATGCGGTGATCTCGAACGTCGGCGTGACCGAGAAACGCAAGGAGAAGTACGACTTCACGACCTACCGGCTCGGGCTGCACGGCTTCTATGTGCGCACCGCGAGCCCGATCGCGAGGATCGCCGAACCGAAGGACGTCGCGGGCCTGCGCATCATCACGGGGGCGGGGACGAGCCAGGAGCGCATCCTGCTGGAATGGAGCCGGCGCAACGTCACGCAAGGATTGAAGGCAACCGAGCTGCTCTATTTCGACGACGATGCGGCGGCCCGCATCGCGCTGCTGTCGGGCCGCGCCGATGCCGAGCTGAATCCGAATGCATCGCTCGCGTACGAGGCCGCGCGCGACGGCAGGATCCGCCGGGTCGGCGTCGTCAACGCGGGCTGGCCGGCGAATGCCGATGTCGCGATCGCGACACGTCGCGGCAGCGGGCTCGCGCCGGCGCTGACGCTCGCGACGAACGCGCTGATCGGCAACGGCCGCTACGGGCAGGCGCTCGCGCGCTGGGGGTTGCAGAGCGAGGCAGTCGCGCGCGCGGAGACGAATCCGCCCGGGTTGCCGTCGTTCTGACTGGATTTTTGACTGGCTGGACCGGTGTGTCGATGCGTCGATGCACGAAAGCAACTCGCCCCGGCATATCGTTGTCGAAATACCGGGGCGAGTTGAAGGATCGAGCGTCGTCGCCTATGCCGTCACCGCCGCATCCTGCCGGTCGAGTTCCGCCACGTGCGCATGAATCGCCGGAATCAGATCGCGCCCGTAGGCCGACGCATCGTCGAGCGGATCGAACCCGCGAATCAGGAAGGTCGACACGCCGAGCCGGTAATACGCACCGAGCGCCCGCGCGACCTGTTCGGGCGTGCCGACGAGCGCGGTCGAATTCCAGCGCGCGCCGGTCAGGTTCGCGACACCCATCCACAGCCGCTCGTCGAGCACATCGCCCTGCGCGGCCGCGGCCATCAGCCGCTGCGAGCCGGCATTCTGCGGCGCATGGCCGGCGATCGGCTGGCCGTTCGCGACGCGCGCCGCCCGCACGCGCTCGCGGATCGCCTCGGCCTTCTCCCACGCGGCGGCTTCGGTGTCCGCGACGATCGGCCGGAACGACACGCTGATGCGCGGCGCGCGTCCGAACGGCGCGGCAGCGGCCCGCACGCGTGCGATCTGCTCGCGCACCGCGGCGAGCGGCTCGCCCCACGTCATGTAGACGTCCGCGTGCTGCCCGGCCACGGCCAGCGCGGCCGGCGACGAACCGCCGACATAGATCGGCACGTGCGGCCGCTGCGCGCCCTTGACGACCGGCGACGCGCCGCGCAGCCGGTAGAACGCGCCGTCGTGATCGACCGGCGCGTCGGCGAGCCAGATGCGTTTGAGCACGTCGAGATATTCGCCGGTGCGGCGGTAGCGCGCGTCGTGCGGCACGAAATCGCCGTCGCGCTGCAGGTCGGTGTCGTCGCCGCCTGACACCACGTTCAGCGCGAGCCGGCCGTTGCTGAAGGCGTCGAGCGTCGCGATCTGCCGCGCGGCAGCCGACGGCACGATGACCCCCGGCCGGTGCGCGAGCAGGAGGCGGATGCGTTCGGTCGCGGCGGCCGCGAACGACGCGACGATGAAACCATCCGCCGCGTTGCTGAAATGGCCGACCAGGATCTGGTCGAAGCCGGCGGCTTCGTGCGCCTGCGCGAAGCGCCGCACATAGTCGGGCTGGACGGCGGCGCCGCCCGGTACGTCGACCTCCGCGCCGGGCGTCGCGGTGATCATGCCGATGATGTCTACAGGCATGTCGGACTGTCCTTCTCGTGGTTCTGGCGGTGAATCGGAAATGGCGTGCTCAACGGCACGGTCACTGCGCGGCGACCGTCTTCTGCACGGGTGCCGCGAACGCACCGGCATACGAGCGGTCGAGCAGCTTCGCCGTGTCGTAAGCGGCCGGAATCACGCCGGCCTTGTGCAGGAAGTCGGCGGTGTTCTGCGCATCCTTCGCCGCCGTGTCGTCGACGGGGCCCACGCGCTGGTGCGCATTGTCGAGCCAGCGGTATGCGACGTCGGGCTCGAGCTTCGCGCGCTTCGCCCACAGGTCCGCGTACTCGCGCGGATGACTGTCGACCCACTGGCGTGCCGCCACCACGCGCTTCAGGAAATCGGTGATCTCCGCCCGCCTGGCCGTCGCCGCCTGCTCGTTCGCGGCGACGAAGCTGAGCGCGGGCATCAGCCCCTGCGCGGTCGTCACGGGCCGTGCGCCCTGCCGCAGCGCGAGCGTGCTGACGAACGGCTCCCACAACGACACGGCGTCGACCGAGCCGTTCGCGAGCGCGTTGGTCGCATCGATCGGCATCAGGTACGCGTACTTGACCGAATCCGCGCGCAGGCCGGCGTGCTCGAGCGCGCGCAGCACGAGCTGCTGGCTCCACGCGCCGCGCCAGACGGCGATGGTCTTGCCCTGCAGGTCGGCGACGGTGCGCACCGGCGAGTTTTTCGGCACGAGGATCGCGACGCCATCGAGGCTCTGCCGCGACACCGCGACGACCTTCACCGGCGCGCCGCGCGCGGCCAGCGTGAGCAGCGCGGAATCGCCGAGGAAGCCGAGATCGATCGCGTTGCCGTTCAGGCTCTCCGCGACGGGCGCGGCGGCCTGGAAATGCTTCCACTCGATCGTGTAAGGCAGGTCCTTCAACACGCCGGACGCCTCCATCGACGCCTGGATGTTGAAGTAGTTCTGTTCACCGACGCGCAGCGTGACGGTGTCTTTCGCGATGCCCGGCTGCGCGGCGAGCGCGAGCAGCAGCGTCGTAACGATTCGGCTCAACAACGTGATCTCTCCGGAGGTTGGCGGGCAGCCGCGCGACGACGGCGCCCTTGGGTCAGCCTGGCCCGACGGCCGGCGGACGGAATGGAACCGGTGAAGATACGTCGATCCGCTTCATGAGACAAACGCAATATTCTGCTTTGCAAAGATGCAAATATTTTATGGAAACGCTGCCGCGAAACGGTGCCGTCCGCCGGGTTGCGGGGACGCCGTTCGAATGATTCCTCGACAGATATTTCGTACGCGAAATACATCGCGAACTATATTTCGCATACGAAATAACTACCCGAAACGAGGACAGCGATGAGCTCAGAACCCATCGAATTTTCCGCCGCCGACGGCTATACGCTGCACGGCACGCTGTGGTCGCCGGGCGTGCCGCCGCGCGCGCTGGTGCTGATCCATCCGGCAACCGCCGTGCCGGAGCGGCTGTATGCGGGCTTCGCGCGCTTCCTGACCGGGCGCGGCTTCGCGGCGCTGACCTACAACTATCGCGGCATCGGCGCGTCGCGGCCCGCGCGGTTGAGCGCGCTGCCGGCCCGCATGCGCGACTGGATCGAGCTCGACGTGGGCGCCGCGACCGCGTGGGCGCGCGAGGCGTACGACGGGCTGCCGCTGCTGGCGGTCGGGCATAGCGTCGGCGGCCACGCGATCGGGCTGTCGGCCGGCACCGCGCACCTGCGCGCCGCCGTGCTCGTCGCCGCGCACGCGGGCAGCACGCGGCTGATTTCCCGCGCGGCGGAGCGGCTGAAGGTGCGGCTGATCCTGCGCGTGCTCGGCCCGCTTGCGTCCGCGCTGCTCGGCTACGTGCCCGGCAAGCGGCTCGGGCTCGGCGAGGATCTCCCCGCCGGCGTGTTCCGCGAATGGAGCCGCTGGACCACGCTGCCGCGCTACTTCTTCGACGACCCGACGCTCGGTGCGGCCGAGCGTTTCGCGAAGCAGCGGTTGCCGATCCTCGCGCTCGGCTTCGACGACGATCCATGGGCGAACCCGCCTGCGATCGACCTGCTGGTAAGCTACCTGACCCGGGCGGCCGTCGAACGCCGCCAGATCGATCCGCACGCCGCAGGCAGCGGGCCGGTCGGGCACATGGGCTTCTTCCGCAGCCGGCCCGGCGCCGTGCTGTGGCCCGCGGTCGCCGACTGGCTCGCGCAGGCGCTCGATGCGCCGCGCGAGGCGGGCCGTCCGTCCCTTTCCATTGCTGCCGGGAACCGAGCTTGAGCGAACACCGACGACTGTTTTTCCTGTTGAACATCGGCCAGCGGCGCGTGCAGCGCTGGGTCGACCGCAAGGCCGAGACCGATGCGCGCGCCAGTGCCGCGCAGGCCGGCGTGCTGTTCTGCCTCGCGAAGCAGGATGGCGCACTGATCGGCGAAGTCGGCACGGTATTGCAACTGGCGCCGTCCGCGATGACGGGGCTCGCCGACCGGATGGCGAAGGCCGGCCTGCTCGCGCGTCACGCCGATTCGGACGACGGGCGCGCGACGCGCCTGTTCCTGACCGACGAAGGTCACGCGGCGCTCAAGCGTGCGCGCGTGCTGCTGCGCGAGTTGAACGGCAAGCTGTGCGACGGGTTTTCCGACGACGAACTCGACGTCGTCGCGCGCTGGCTGCACGCATTGCAGGAGCGCTTTCCGGCGGAGCGCTGAACCGCGCCGGCGGCGCAGCGCATCGATCGCAGCAGACAGCGCCGTATCGACACGGTGCGACGCGATCGTCACGATCGAAAGCGATTGTGATTCGCGCTTCCGATTCGTCTCGCGCGCACGCGCCGCGGCAAATTTTGCGTTCCGCGCGCACCGTTTTTCGGCAACGCTTTCCGACTACGCTCTGTTACAAAAAATTACCTCCCGCGCTGCATAGGGTCGCCTACATTGCAATCCACTTCGACGCATTCGTCATATGCACCGACCGGCCTTCCTGTCGGGTCCGCATCGCCTGACCCACCCGACAAGCAATGAAAACGAAGAGGAGTCTTGACCGACGTGCTGGCGGCATCCAGCACACGCGGATTGCGATGACCGTAACGGCCCCCTGAACGACCCGCCCCGGCGCGTGCACGGCATCCGTGCCGCCGCGTACCGGTGCGCGTCGCGCCGCCGTGCCGCGCCATCGCCGCCGCACGTCAACGAGGAGCAGTCCATGCGACGCACGATCGTGTCCCACTTGCTTGTCACCCGCCTGTCCGCCGCAATGGCGATGGCGATGGCCGCCACCGCGGCGGCGCATGCCGACCCGGTGGTCGTTTCGGGCCCCAGCCCGTTTGCCGCCTGCACCATCGGCGGCCCCGGCACGAACTACGTCAATGCCGAGGTCGAACCGTGGCTCTCGGTCAACCCGGCGAACCCGACGAACATGATCGGCGTGTGGCAGCAGGACCGCTGGTCGAACGGCGGCGCCCACGGGCTCGTCGCCGGCTACACGTTCGACGGCGGCGCGACCTGGGCGCGCACGCCGCAGCCGTTCAGCGCCTGCGCGCCCGGCGGGCTCAAGTACGAACGCGCGTCCGATCCGTGGGTGTCGTTCGGGCCGGACGGCACCGCGTACTCGGTGTCGATCTCGTTCAACCAGTCGAACAACGCCAATGCAGTCGGGGCGTCGGTGTCGACCGACGGCGGACAGACGTGGAGCAGCCCCGCCGTGCTGATCGCGAACGACGAGCCGACGACGCAGTTTTTCAACGACAAGGAATCGGTGACGGCGAACCCGGTGAAGGCCGGCACCGCGTATGCGGTGTGGGACCGCCTCGAGCTGCCGAACGGCAACCCGTACGCGAACCTGCACACGGCCGCATTCCGCGGACCGACGTTGTTCTCGAAGACGGTTGACGGCGGCAAGACCTGGAGCCGCGCGAAGGTGATCGTCCACGTGCCGTCGCGCCAGCAGACGATCGGCAACCAGATCGTCGTCGATCCGAAGACGGGCACGCTCTACAACTTCTTCGACCTGATCCAGCCGCCGTTCAGCAAGGCGGCCGGCAAGGTCGCGTTCATCAAGTCGACCGACGACGGCGCGACGTGGACGCAGCCGCAGGTGATCGCCGGGCTGCAGACGGTCGGCGTGACCGATCCGAACACCGGCGAACCCGTGCGCACCGGCGACATCATTCCGGAGCCGGCGATCGATCCCGCGTCCGGGCAGCTCTACGTCGTGTGGCAGGACAGCCGCTTCAACGGCGGCAACTACGACGAGATCGCGCTGTCGACGTCGAAGGATGGCGGCGCGAGCTGGAGCGCGCCGCTGCAGGTGAACACGCCGACCGGGCGCCCGGCGTTCAATCCGTCGGTGCGCGTCAACAACGCCGGCTCGGTGATGGTCAACTACTACGACTTCCGCGACCTGCAGGCGGGCAACACGACGACGCTGCCGACGGGGTTCTGGCGCAAGATCTCGCAGGACGCCGGCGCCACGTTCGCCGACGAGCGGCGCGTCGGCGGCCCGTTCGACATGAAACTCGCGCCGAACGCGGGAGGCTTCTTCATCGGCGATTACCAGGGGCTCGACGTGGGACCCTCGTCGTCGTTCCACCCGTTCTTCGTCCAGACCAGCGCAGGCAACCTGACGAACCGCACCGACGTGTTCTTCGCGCCGTGATGCGCGCATGAGCCCCGCGCTGCCGCGACGTCCCCCGCGTCGCGGCAGCGTGCCCGAGTGCGCGTCAATGCATGTCGGTCAGCACGACGCGACCGTCGATCTTCCCTTCGCGCAGCCGCGCGAATATGTCGTTGATGTTGCCGAGCCGGTCGCGATGAATATGCGCGCGCACCAGCCCATCCGCCGCGAAATCGAGCGATTCCTGCAGGTCGCGCCGTGTGCCGACGATCGAGCCGCGCACCGTGATGCCGTTCAGCACGGTCGAGAAGATCGGCAACGGGAAATCGCCGGGCGGCAAGCCGTTGAGCGCCACCGTGCCGCCGCGCCGCACCATCCCGAGCGCCTGCGCGAACGCGCCGCGCGACACGGCCGTGACCAGCACGCCGTGCGCACCGCCGATCTCCTTCTGGATGATTGTTGCCGGATCGTCGACCGACGCGTCGATCGTCAGTTGAGCACCGAGTTGCCGGGCAAGTTCGAGCTTGGCCGGGGAAACGTCGATCGCCGCGACGTGCAGGCCCATCGCGCGTGCGTATTGCACGGCCACGTGGCCGAGCCCGCCGATGCCCGAAATCGCGAGCCACTGGCCCGGACGCGTGTCGGTGACGCGAATGCCCTTGTAGACGGTCACACCCGCGCACAGGATCGGCGCGATCTCGTCGAACGCAACCTGTGCCGGCAAATGGCCCACGTAATCGGGATCGGCCAGCACATATTCCGCATAGCTGCCGTTGACCGAGTAGCCGGTGTTCTGCTGCCCGTGGCAAAGGGTTTCCCAGCCGGTGTGACAGTACTCGCAGTGGCCGCATGCCGTGTAGAGCCAGGGCACGCCGACGCGGTCGCCCTCGCGCACGTGCGTGACGCCCGCCCCGACTGCGGCGACGATGCCGACGCCTTCGTGGCCGGGAATGAACGGCAGCGTCGGCTTCACGGGCCAGTCGCCGTCGGCGGCATGCAGGTCGGTATGGCAGACGCCCGACGCCTTGATGTTGACGAGGATCTGGCCGGGGCCCGGCGTCGGGACCGGCACTTCCTCGATGCGCAACGGTTCGCCGAACGCGTGTACCACGGCCGCTTTCATGGTCTGGGTCATAGGTCGCTCCTGTCTGGTGGATGACTGCGCCAGTATCCGGCCTCGAAACCGGAACGCATTGATACGCATCAACGGGGCAGGAAACGCGTGCGACGGCGGCGGATTCATCGCGAGACATGTTGCGCAGGCCGTCGGTCCGGGTTCGACTGCCCGCCTCTGCTTTCGCAGCCATTTCAGCCATTTGTCGGAAACCCTGCGGCGCGCCGCCGTTTCGCTTGGAATTTGAAATGATATAACATATCATTTCGCGACCTCGTCCATCCGAAACCGTTCCATCCGGGTGGCCGGGCTACGCCGAGTCATCTCCCAACGGGTCACTGCGCGCCGCAGATGCAACAATATATCGTATCCAGCCTTGACCCGCATGGCTCGCTTTCCGATCCGATTCCAACGATTCACCGACCATGCGCGACCTCCCTCGTCTACCGCTTCGCCCGCTCTCGCCCGTTTCGCTGATGCTGTTCGCCGCCGTCGCGCACGCGCAGGCCGATACGCCCGCCCCGTCGACACCGGCGCAGACCACGCCGCTCGCGCCGATCTTCGTGACCGCGAACCCGCTCGGCGACACCGAGCTGATCGCGCCGACCGCGCAACTGTCCGGCGACGCGCTGACGCGCCGCCAGGCCGACTCGCTCGGCGAGACGCTCAACGGCCTGCCCGGCGTGTCGACCACCACCTACGGGCCGATGGTCGGCCGCCCGATCATCCGCGGGATGGACGGCGACCGGATCCGGCTGCTGCAGAACGGCGTCGCCGCGTACGACGCGTCGTCGCTGTCGTACGACCATGCGGTGCCGCAGGACCCGCTGTCGATCGAACGCGTCGAGATCGTGCGCGGACCGGCCGCGCTGCTGTACGGCGGCAACGCGGTCGGCGGCGTCGTCAACACGATCGACAACCGGATTCCGCGCGAAGCGATCGAAGGCGTGACGGGCGCGCTCGACGCGCGCTACGGCGGCGCGAACTCGGTGCGGGCGGGCGCGGCACAGGTCGAGGGCGGCAACGGCCGCTTCGCGTTCCATGTCGACGCTTTCGATCGCGAAACGAGCAAGCTGCGGATTCCCGGCTACGCACGCAGCAGCCAGCAACGCGCGATCGACGGGCCCGACACGCCACAACCGTCCGGCAACGTACCGAACAGCGACGGCCGCGTGCATGGCGGCGCGGTCGGCGCGTCGTACACGTGGGCCGACGGTTTCGCGGGCCTGTCGTACAGCGGCTACGAGTCGAACTACGGCTCCGTCGCCGAGGACGGCGTGCGCCTGCGGATGCGCCGGGAACGCCTCGCGTTCGCGTCCGAGGTACGCAACCTGAGCGGCCCGTTCACGAAGCTGAAGTTCGACTTCGCGTACACCGACTATCGCCACAAGGAAGTCGACAACGGCGAGACGGCGACCACCTTCCGCAACCGCGGCTACGAGGCGCGCATCGAGGCGCGGCATCGCAGGATCGGGCCGTTCGAAGGCGCGATCGGCGTGCAGTTCGGCCAGAACACGTTCTCGGCGCTCGGCGACGAAATGCTCGTGCCGTCCACGCGCACGAACAGCGTCGCGCTGTTCGGTCTCGAGGAATGGCAGGTCGTCCCGGCGCTGAAGCTGAGCCTCGGCGGGCGCTTCGAGCACGTGAAGGTCGATCCCGATCCGGCCGGCGTCGAGAAATTCGCGGGCGCGCAGCCGCGCGACTTCAACGCCGGCAGCGTATCGGCCGGCGCGCTGTTCTCGCTGACGCCCGTGTGGTCGGTCGCGGCGAACGTCGCCTACACGGAGCGCGCGCCGACCTTCTACGAGCTGTACTCGAACGGGCCGCACGATGCGACCGGCCAGTTCCTGATCGGCAACCCGAACGCGTCGAAGGAAAAGGCCGTGTCGACCGACCTGTCGCTGCGCTACGCGAGCGGCCCGAACCGCGGCAGCGTCGGCGTGTTCTACAACCGCTTCTCGAACTACCTGGCCGAGTACAACACGGGCCGCATCGTGAACGACGACGGCGAGCCGGTCGCGCCCGGCGCCGACGGTACGCTCAACGAAGCGATCTATCGCGGCGTGCGGGCCGAGTTCTACGGCGTCGAACTCGACGGCAAGTGGCGCGCGTTCTCGCGGCGCGGCCACACGGTCGACCTGGAACTGACCGCCGACTACACGCATGCACGCAACGTCGACACCGGCCAGCCGCTGCCGCGCATCGCGCCGCTGCGCGCGACGCTCGCGGCCGACTACGGCTACGGCCCGTTCGGCGCACGCGCGCAGGTCACGCACGCGTGGTCGCAGCACCGCGTGCCCGACAACGACTTCTCGACGGACGGCTATACGACGCTCGGCGTGATGCTGAGTTACAAATTCCGCGTCGGCGCGACGCACTGGCTCGCGTATCTGCGCGGCGACAACCTGACGAACCAGGAGATCCGCTATGCGACCTCGGTCGTGCGCGGCTTCGCGCCGGAAGGCGGCCGCAGCGTGATGGCCGGCCTGCGCACGACGTTCTGATCGCCGGACGGCCCGCGGCGCGGTCGCGGGCCGGTTCTGTCGGGCGAAGATCCGCACGCCCGTTTCACGGAGTCGAATCGCGCACAAATAAAAACCAATGACCAGACAATTTGAGTGGCCGCCCCGAATTTATTAAATTCCGGCAAAAAATCGGTTTCCAAATCCGCGTATGAACGCGAGAATCATCGGTGATTCCCGAGCCTTTATCCGAATCTGAAATACTTTCCTTCTCGTGAATGGGCCCGGACTTGCGCCGCGCGGCGCTGCCCTGGGTTCCTTCGCGACACGCCCACGTCGTCATGCCCAGTACGCCGAGTGGCAAACCTTCCGGACTGACCGCTAGGAGGCTGTGCATCAAGAACCCGCGTTCATTGCCACCGGAACAGCGCCCCAAACCATCTGTGGCAGGCAGATGCGTCAAGTTGAATTCGGTTGTGGGGACGGATAGCGCGGACGCCGTAGGCGTCCTTTCCGGCGGCTGAGTGCGGCGCTTTCTGCTGTTCGATGTATTTGCGGACGATTTCGATAGGCGTTCCGCCACTGCTTCCGGCAAAGTAATACGGAGACCACAGCGCACCGCCCCACAACTTTTTGCGAATGCTGGGGTAGCGCTTCTGCCGGATCATGCGACTTGAGACGCCTTTGAGGCTGTTCACCAGCGACGACACAGAAACCTTGGGCGGGTAGTTCGCCAGCAGGTGTACATAGTCATCCTCACCATCGAACTCCACCCGTTCGGATTCGAAATCCCGGCATACGCTGGCGAAAATGCCGCGCATGTCGTTCAGAATTTCCGTGGTGAACACGTCGCGCCGGTATTTGGTCACGAAGACCCTATGCGCATGCATCAGAAAGACGCAATGGCGACCACGTCGAATGGCTTGACTCTCGATTGTAGGCCAAGCATACAATGGCCCGATGCAACGACTCCAGGCTTTCAAGTTCGAACTGATGCCAAACGGTGAGCAGCAGCGCAAGATGCGCCGCTTCGCCGGGGCATGCCGGTTCGTTTTCAACAAGGCGCTGGCGTTGCAGAAGCAGAACTACGAGACGGGCGGCAAGTTCATCGGGTATGTGGCAATGGCAAAGCACCTGACGGCGTGGCGCAACGGCACGGAAACGCCCTGGCTCAAAGATTCCCCGGTGCATCCGCTCCAACACGCACTCAAGAATCTGGAGCGAGCCTACAAGAACTTCTTCGCCAAGCGTGCGGCGTTCCCGCGCTTCAAGAAGAAAGGGCACAGCGACAGCTTCCGCTACCCCGGCTCGAAGCAGATCAAGCTCGATCAGGTCAACAACCGCATCTTTCTGCCCAAGCTTGGCTGGCTCCGTTATCGCAACAGTCGGGATGTGTTGGGCGAAGTGCGTAATGCCACCGTGTCGCGACACGCAGGCAAATGGGTCGTGTCGATTCAGACCGCGCGTGAAGTCACGCAGCCGGTGCCACTGGCCACCAGCGCGATCGGCGTCGACCTGGGCATCGCACGGTTTGCCACCCTGAGCGACGGCAGCTTTCTCGCGCCGCTCAATAGCTTCAAGCGGCACGAAGCCCGGCTGCGCCACGCGCAGCAGGCGATGAGCCGAAAGGTCAAGTTCAGCAACAACTGGAAGAAGGCAAAGGCCCGCATCCAGCGTATCCATGCCGGCATCGGCAACGCTCGCCGCGACTACCTGCACAAAGCCACGACCACGATCAGCAAAAACCACGCGATGGTGTGCATCGAGGACTTGCAGGTACGCAACATGTCGAGGTCGGCGGCTGGCAGCCCCGATGCGCCGGGCAAAAACGTTCGGGCCAAGTCCGGCCTGAACAAAGCCATCCTCGATCAGGGGTGGTTCGAATTTCGTCGTCAGCTGGACTATAAGCTGGCGTGGAACGGCGGCTGGCTCATCGCCGTGCCGCCGGCCAATACGAGTCGCACGTGTCCGGTCTGCGAATACGTGAGCGCGGAAAACCGGCAGACGCAGGCCGTATTCCGCTGTGTCGGGTGCGGGCATGAGGACCATGCCGATGTGGTCGGTGCGATCAACATACTGGCGCGGGGACACCGCGTTGCAGCCTGTGGAGAGCTGGTGCAGTCGGGCCGCTCCGTGAAGCAGGAACCCACCGAGGCGATCTGAGATAAGCATCATCGTTTCAGACGCGGTAGGAATCTCCCGCCTTCAGGCGGGGGAGGATGTCAACCCGGTCATGCACTTTTAAATCAGCCGAATGACGAGTATGCTTAAAAAAGCACTCCATGTTCGAACGGCGAATCGCGTGCCCTGATTCCCGTCCGCTCGTATCGCGGCCCCATCGCGCCTCGCGTCGATGGTGGCGTCCGCCTCGCGCCCTGGCCGCACGAACCTTCCCCAACCATTCGCAGGAGAGCTGGTGAGCCGACTCGTCGTCGTATCCAATCGCATCGCAGATCCCCGTAAAGCCGCGGCAGGCGGGCTTGCCGTGGCCGTGAAAGACAGCCTGCAGGAATCGGGCGGCGTCTGGTTCGGGTGGAGCGGCAGGCTGCGCGGTGAAGGCGAGCATCCCACGCACGGCGATGATGTGCAGATCCAGAACGTCGGCGGCATCCAGCTCGCGACGATCGATCTCGATCCGCAGGATTACGACGCGTACTACCTCGGCTACTCGAACAACGTGCTGTGGCCGGTGTTCCATTACCGGCTCGATCTTGCACAGTTCGACCGGCGTTTCGCGGACGGCTACCGGCGCGTGAACCAGCTGTTCGCGCGCAAGCTGAGCACGCTGCTGCGCCCCGACGACACCGTCTGGGTCCACGACTACCAGCTGATTCCGCTCGCCGCCGAGCTGCGCGCGATGGGTTGCACGAATCCGATCGGCTTCTTCCTGCACATTCCGATGCCGCCGCCGCCGATCATGGCCGCGATTCCGGAGCACGAGTGGCTGATGCGCTCGCTGTTCGCGTACGACCTGGTCGGCTTCCAGACCGAATCGGACCTGCTCCACTTCGAGCACTACGTCGAAGCCGAAGCCGGCGCCGCGCGGCTGCCGGACGGCCGCCTGCGCGCGTTCGGCCGCACGCTGTCGGCCGGTGCGTTCCCGATCGGCATCAACGTCGACGAATTCGCGGCGCTCGCGGAGAATCGCGACGGCATCGACATGTTCGAGCGCATGCGCGACGAGTATTCGCGCCGCCAGCTGCTCGTCGGCGTCGACCGGCTCGACTACACGAAGGGGCTGCCGCAGCGCGTGCATGCGTTCCGCCAGCTGCTCGAACAGTATCCGGAGAACCGCGACCGCGCGACGCTGATCCAGATCGCCGCGCCGAGCCGCGAGGATCTCGGCGCATACGACGACCTGCGACGCGAGATGGACAGCCTGTGCGGCGCGATCAACGGCGACTACGGCGAACTCGAATGGATGCCGATGCGCTACATCCACCGCACGGTCGCGCGCAAGCGCTTGCCGGGGCTCTACCGCGCGAGCCGCGTCGCGCTCGTCACGCCGCTGCGCGACGGGATGAACCTGGTCGCGAAGGAGTTTCTCGCCGCGCAGGACGAGGCCGACCCGGGCGTGCTCGTGCTGTCGCGTTTCGCTGGCGCGGCCGAGCAGCTGAAGTCCGCGCTGCTCGTCAACCCTTACGACACGCAGGGCACCGCGCAGGCGATCCAGCGCGCGCTCACGATGCCGCTCGAGGAACGCCTACAGCGTCACGACGCGCTGATGGCGATCCTGCGCAAGACCGACGTGCACTGGTGGCGCACGCGCTTTCTCGACGCGCTCGCCGAAGCGGCGGAAGTCGCCGCCGCGACCGAGTCCTGACGCACGCTCACACGCCGGTCCGCTCGCGGTCGAGCACCGCGCCGTTCACGTCCTGCACCACCACCGAGATCGGAATGCCTTCGCGCATGCTCTCGGTCACCACGCAATAGGCATCGAACCGGTCGAGCATGCGCGTCGCCGCCGCGAGATCGGCCCACGCCTTGCCGACCGACAGCGTCACGGCCATCGCGCCTACCCGTACCCTGCCCGCCTCGTTCTGCACCATGTCGACGTCGATATGCGCGGTGACCGGCTGCGGATCGGCGCGCTGTTTCTCGAGCGCGAACAACAGGCTCGCCGCGAGGCAGCTCGCGACCGCCGCGGCCAGCAGCCGGACGGGGTTCGGACCGCGCCCGGCGCCGAGCGGTGGCGGTTCGTCGGTGAGCACCGGCGAAAGATCGGTGCCGGCAAACGTGACTTCGAAACTGAAACGCGCATGCTGCGCGACATCGACCGATACGTGCGCCTCGCTCATGGCGACTCCGGGACGGGAAAGCGGAACAGGACGGCCGGCGCAACACCGCGCCGGCAAGGTTGAATCGCAGCGACGGTGCGACCGGTCGCGGCCGCCCGCGGCTGCGCGCGCGATCCGCGCTTCAGCGCTCGGGTTCGCGCGGCGGCCCGTATGCGACGAAATCGCGCTCGACCGCCGACGCCTGCTCCGGCGCATTCGCGCCCGCGCACGGCGCGCGATCGGTCATGGACGGCACGGACGCGGGCTCCTCGCGTCCGTCGATCAGCGCCTGCAACGCATCGCGTTCGAGCACCTCGCGCTCGAGCAACCGCCGCGCGATCCGCTCGAGCGCGTCGCGACGTTCGCCGAGCGTCGCCGCGACGCGCGCATGCGCATCGGTCAGCAGCGCATGCACCTCGTCGTCGATCATCCGCGCGGTGTGCTCGCTGCAGCGGCCCTCGCCTGCATGCCATACCCCCGGGATGCCGGTGCGTGCCTCGCCGTCGTCGAAGCTCACGAGCCCGATCTTCTCGCTCATCCCGTACTGCATGACCATGTGGCGCGCCATCGCGGTCGCGCGTTCGAGATCGTTCTGCGCGCCCGTCGACACGTCGCCGAACACGAGCTCTTCGGCAACGCGCCCGCCGAGCAGCGCATCGATGCGATCGAGCAACTCGCTGCGGCGCAGGACGTAGCGATCCTCGGTCGGCACCTGCTGCGTGTAGCCGAGCGCCGCCACGCCGCGCGGAATGATCGACACCTTCTTGACCGGATCGCAGTGCGCGCGGCTTTCCGCGACGAGTGCATGGCCGGCTTCGTGATACGCGATCGTCAGCTTTTCCTGCGCGTTCATCACGCGGCTCTTGCGCTCGAGTCCCGTGATCGCGCGATCGATCGCCTCGTCGAAGTCATCCATCCCGATCGCCGGCTTGCCGAGTTCGGCCGCATGCAGCGCGGCCTCGTTGACGACGTTCGCGAGATCGGCGCCGACGAAACCCGGCGTGCGCGACGCGAGTTCGCCAAGGTCGACGTCGGCCGCGAGCTTCACGTGCTTCACGTGCACGCCGAGGATCTGGCGGCGCCCGTTCACGTCGGGCCGGTCGATCGCGATGTGCCGGTCGAAGCGGCCCGGGCGCAGCAGCGCCGGATCGAGAATCTCCGGCCGGTTGGTCGCGGCCATGATGATCACGCCGGAGCCGGCCTGGAAGCCGTCCATCTCGACGAGCAGCTGGTTGAGCGTCTGCTCGCGCTCGTCGTTGCCCGACATCGGGCCGACGCCGCGCACCTTGCCGAGCGCATCGAGCTCGTCGACGAACACGATGCACGGCGCCTTCTGCTGCGCCTGCTCGAACAGGTCGCGCACGCGCGCTGCGCCGACACCGACGAACATCTCGACGAACGCCGAGCCGCTGATCGAGAAGAACGGCACGGCCGCCTCGCCGGCCACCGCACGCGCGAGCAGCGTCTTGCCGGTGCCGGGCGCGCCGACCACGAGCACGCCTTTCGGGATCTTGCCGCCGAGACGCTGGTAGCGATCGGGGTTGCGCAGGAACGCGACGATCTGCTGCAGCTCGGCCTTCGCTTCGTCGATGCCCGCGATGTCGTCGAACGTGATGCCGGTTTCCTGCTGCACGTACACGCGTGCGCGGCTCTTGCCCATCCCGGTGAAATCCTGCAGCCCGCCACGCTTGCGCAGCATCAGGTTCCAGATGAACACGAACGCGACGAGCGGCACCAGCCACGACGCGAGCGACGTGATCCAGCCGGTGTCGGACGTGCCGTGAAAACGGATGCCGGCGGCGGTCAGCGTGTCGATCAGCTGCGGGTCGGTCACGCGATTGGTGGCGAAGCGCGACGGCGCGCCGTCCGCCTTCACGGCCGCTGCTTCGGATGCCGGCAGCATCGCGCCGGCCTGCGGCATCGTCAGCGTGCCCGTGATCGACGTCGCGCCGATCTCGAGATCGTCGACGAGCCGCGCGGCGACGAGCCGATGGAAGTCGCTGTACGCGATCAACGTCGACGCCGGACGCAGCATCAGCAACTGCGCGGCGAACAGCACGAAGAAGCCCGCCGCGATCAGCAATCCTGCGTAGTCGAATTTCCTGTCCATGGCATCGGGCCGGCCGGTCACGCCGTGCGGCGCGCGCTTATGCGTGCCCGCGCGCGCGACCGGCGCGCGGCATCGGCAGCCACGCGCACCCGGAATGCATCCGCGCCATCGTCGCCTCGTTTCGTCGCATGAAAGACACCGCGAAGGCGCCGCCGGGCGCCATTCGCGCGGACAGCGCGCCGTAACGCGCCACCCGTGATTCAAGTCTAGTTCGCGCGCACGCGTCGCGCATCGTCCGACAAATACCTTTCATCGACGCCGCCGTGCGCGTTATAGTCGCGTTCGTGACATTTTTGTGACAACCAGCATCGCCGCCCCCGCGCGCGACGCCGGCTGTTGCGTCCCGTCCCCTCGTCGCGGCAGGCTGTGCGACGCGGCCGCGCATCGAACGACAACCGCCCATTCGAGGAGCACACGACGTGAACGACATCCCCGATCGCCCCGACGACCTTCCCGTTGATCCCAACCGCCGCCGCATGCTCGGCGGCCTCGCCGCGCTCGGCGCGGGCGTCGCGCTCGGCGGCTGCGAGACCACGCCGGGCAGCACGCCGCGCTCCGCCGCCGATCTGCGGCTCGACGAAGCACTGCACCGGCAGGTGCGCCACATCGTCGTGATCTATGCGGAGAACCGCAGCTTCACGAACCTGTACGGCGATTTCCCGGGCGTGCAATATCCGCTGAGCGAGGTGCGGCCCGAGCACGCGCGGCAGCTCGATCGCGACGGCAAGACGCCGCTGCCGGTACTGCCGAAGATCTGGGGCGGGCTCGTGCCGCGGGCGCAGGAAGTCGACGGCAAGCGCTACGCAATCGCCGAGCGCGACCTCGACACGCTGCCGAACGCGCCGTTCCGGATCGCCGACGCGCAGGGCAAGCCGCTGCCGAACAGCGTGATCACGCGCGACCTGTGGCACCGCTTCTACCAGAACCAGATGCAGATCGCCGGCGGCCGCAATGACCAGTTCGCCGCGTGGGCCGATTCCGGCGGCCTCGTGATGGGCCACTACCGCAATTCCGCCGACACGCTGCGGCTGTGGAGCCTCGCGCGGCAATACACGCTGTGCGACAACTTCTTCATGGCGGCCTTCGGCGGCTCGTGGCTGAATCACCTGTTCCTGATCTCCGCGCAGCCGCCGCGCTATCCGGACGCGCACCGGCATCCGCATGCGGCGAAGCTGCTGTCGAAGCTCGACGGCGACGATCCGGCCGGCACGCGGCTGGCGCTCGCCGCCGATTCGCCGGCGTCCGCGCTCGACGGCCCGCCGAAGTTCGCGGTCGACGGCCCGCTGACGCCGGACGGCTACGGCGTCAACACGATGGCGCCGCCGTACCAGCCGAGCTACGTGCCGCCGGCCGATCCGGGCAACGCCGCGTATGCCGATCCGGCCGACCATCGCGTGATGCCGCCGCAGGGCTACGCGACGATCGGCGACCGCCTGTCGGAGAAGAACGTCGACTGGGCGTGGTACAGCGGCGCGTGGCAGTACGCGCTCGAGCACCGCGACACGGGCACCGTGCCCGATTTCCAGTACCACCACCAGCCGTTCAACTACTTCGCGAACTACGCGCCGGGCACCGACGCACGCCGCAAGCACCTGCGCGACGCAGGCCTCGGCGACGAACCGTCGACCAACCGCTTCATCGCCGACATCGACGCAGGCCGCCTGCCGGCCGTCACGTTCTACAAGCCGCAGGGCAACCTGAACATGCACGCGGGCTATGCGGACGTCGAATCCGGCGATCGGCACATCGCGAACGTGATCGAGCGCATCCGGCGCGGCCCGCAGTGGGCGAACACCGTGATCGTGATGACGCACGACGAGAACGGCGGCTGGTGGGATCACGTCGCGCCGCCGGCCGGCGATCGCTGGGGCCCCGGCTCGCGGATTCCGGCGCTCGTGATCTCGCCGTTCGCGAAGCAGGGCTACGTCGATCACACGATGTACGACACGAACTCGATCCTGCGCTTCATCAGCCGCGTGCACGGGCTCGCGCCGCTCGACGGCGTCGCCGCGCGCGACAAGGCGTTCGCGTCGCGCGGCGCAACGCCGCCGGGCGACCTGACGCACGCGCTCGATCTCGGCTGACGGCTCATTGACGACCACCTGACGTTCGCCTGCAACGACGCCGCCCCGGTGCAACGCGGTTGCCCGGGGCGGCGTCGTTTTCCGCACAAAGCAGCGCAACGTTACGCGGCGCTGCGCAACACCTCGCTCGCCGCACGCGCGGCGTGACGGCCGGCCTGCCGGCCGAAGAAGGTCGCATCGGCCAGCGACAATCCCGAGCTGTACCCGGCGCCCCAGCGCGGCAGCCCGCAGGTCGTGCGGCCGGCCGCGTAGAGGCCCGCCACCGGCGCGCGCGCCGCGTCGAGCACCTGCCCGGTCGGCCGTGTATCGAGCCCGCCCAGCGTGAAATGCGGGTAGAACGCGAAATCGATCCGGCAATCGAGCGCGACGAACGGCGGCTCGATCAGCGGCTTCAGCCACTTTTTCGCCTTGTGGAACAGCGGATCGGCGCCTTCGGCCGCGTGGCGGTTGTAGACGTCGATGGTCGCCGTCAGCGTGCCGGCCGGCATCCGCAGGTCGCGCTCGACTTCTTCCCACGTCTCGCCCGCCGCGGCGATGCCGATCCGCGCGATCACGGGCGGCTCCTGGTAGACCGCCTGGTCGACCAGCAGGTAGATCCGGTCGTCGGCCTGGTGGAACGCGTGATGGCCGGTGCGGCCGTGATAGCCGTCCTCGTTGATGAAGCGCTGGCCGCGCGCGTTCACGAAGATCCCGTGGATCAACGATTCGGGCGCATAGAACGGCAGGCTCACGAAGCCCTGGTCCATGTGGATCGCGGCACCGCCCGCGCTCTGGCCGAGCAGGATGCCCGAACCGTCGTCGCCGGGGCTGCCGATCGGCTCGTCCGAGCGCAGGAACTGCGGCGCATGCCTGCGCACCATGTCGCGGTTCATCGCGAAGCCGCCCGCGCACAGGATCACCGCGCGGCGCGCGCGCACGCATGCCGTCTCGCCGTACGCGCGCAGCACGACGCCGCGCACCGCGCCTGCATCGTCGACGATCAGCGCCAGTGCGCGCGTGTCGTAGCGCGTCGATACGCCGAGCGCCTGCGCGCGCTCGGCCAGCACGCGCATCAGCATCTGCCCGCCGCCCCAGCCCGGCCATTGCGGCGTGTGGCCGCGCGGGCACGGCTTCGCGGCCTCGCTGAACGGCCAGGCTTCCTCGCTGCCCGACCAGATCAGGCAGTCGTCGGTTTCCGGTTCGACGATCCGTTCGGCGATGAACGTGTTCTTGTACGTGAGGCCCTGCGCGACAAGCCAGTCGTGATGCGCGAGACTTTCGTTCGCATAGAGGCGCACCTTCGCTTCGTCCGCGTCACGGCCGCCCGCGAGCATCAGGTAGCGGTACAGGTCCTCGGTGTCGTCGCTGAAGCCGGCCTGCCGCTGTGCGGGCGTGCCGCCGCTGCCGCCGAGGTAGATCTCGCCGCCGGACAGCGCGCTCGTGCCGCCGTAGCTCGACGCGCGCTCGACGATCAGCGTGTCGGCGCCGGCGCCCGCGGCTTCGATCGCCGCGCATGCGCCGGCCGCGCCGAAGCCGACGATCACGACGTCGTGTTCTGCGTCCCAGCGATGCACGTCGCGGACGTTCAGGGGGCGGGTCAGGGAATAGTCGGATGACATGTGGCCAATGGGTCGGGGTGAAGGGAATCGGTGAAAGGCGGCGGCCGGGGCGCTGCACCGCCGGGCAGGCAGCCCGACACGGACAGCGGCGCGTGGCCGATGCGAACGCTCGAGGGCGCATGCGAGGCGCGCTCGGTGTCGTGGGCGGGAAAGTCGAACGACAACCGGAAACCGGACGGGCAGCCCGCACGCGCCGGGCGACACGCAGCGCGTGTATCGCGGCGCTCGACCAGGGCCGTCCGTCCGGACGCCGCCGCACGACAGCTTCGAGGCGGCGTCGCAGTGACGTCGAAGCGGCCGCGCCCGCGTTACATGCCGCGCAACGCGGCGAAGCCGAAGTGCGAAGGATCGATCGGCACGCAACCGGTCGGCAGGCCGTTCGGGTCGACCGAACGGCATTGGAGGATGCCGGCCGCATACGGCGGCGACGGGACCTGATCGGCTCCGTATCGCGCCATCGCCATGGCCGCGAACGTGCCCGTCGCCAGTACGCACAGCTTGCGAGTCGTCAGTCTCATGATCGTCGTCCCCTCCGGTTGGCCGCTGTCGCGGTTCGTGTCCGGCGTGCTGGCCACAGGCAAACAGGCGGCGGCACCGGATGACTGCACGGTAGCCAGCGCCGGCCCGCCGGCCATCGTCCATTTCGATTAGGGGCAAACACGAAGCGGGCTTCGCGCGACGTGCCGCGTCGCAGCAACCCGCCATGATCGAGCCGCCGGACGGATCCGGAAACTGCCTGCCGCGGCCGGTCGCGATTGGCCATGCCATCGTCGGACGAATGCCGCACCTTCGTCGCCGCATCGCACCATCGGGCGATGCGACGCCGTCGATCACGGTGTTTTCCCCGATCCTCACCCTGCTCCGTATGGATGATGAGGATCGATCGGTCCGATGCGAACCTGCGCGTCGACGTCGCAATGCCGCCGTGTCCGCGCTCGCGGCGCGGCCGGGTCTTTCCGTTCATTCACGGGAGTACGCATGACCGATTCGAATCCCCGCCACGCGCTGTACGAACTCGCCTGCCGCTACGCGCAAGCCGTCGACCGGCGCGACTGGCCGCGCCTCGCCACCCTCTTCACCGCCGACGCGCAGCTCGACGGCCCCGGTTTCCGCTTCGACGACCGCGACGCGATCGTCGCCGGGATGAGCGTGATCGAGCGCTACGAGACGACCCAGCATCACGTGCACAACCAACTCGTCACGCTCGATGGCGGCGAGGCCGCGGTCGAGACCTACGGCGTCGCGTGCCACGTGTACGTGCGCGACGGCGTGAAGCGCAAGCTCGACTGGGGGCTGCGCTATCGCGACCGCTGTGTGTTCGACGGCGGCACGTGGCGCTTCGCCGCGCGCACGCTGCACGTCGACTGGTCGCAGGACCTGCCGCTGGAGGGCTGAACGATGCGCGCTTCCCTTCCCCTCGCCGGCCGCACCGCGCTCGTCACCGGTGGCGCAGGCGGCATCGGCGCAGCATGCGCGCAGGCGCTCGCCGCCGACGGTGCGGCCGTCGTGCTGATGGGCCGCCGCCGCGACGCACTCGAACGCACGCAGCGGCACCTGACCGACGCGGTGCCCGGCAGCCGCGTCGCGATCCACCCCGGCGACGCGTGCGACGACGGCGACCTGCAGGCCGCGCTGGATACCGCGTGGGCGCTCGACGGCCGTCTCGACATCGTCGTGCCGACCGTCGGCGGCGCCGGGTTCCGGCCGCTGCTGATGCACGACGCCGACAGCTTCCGCACCGAGATCGACCTGAACCTGCACAGCGCGTTCACCGCGATCCGCCGCGCCGCGCCGCGGCTCGCCGACAGCGGCGGCGGCACGATCGTCTGCATCTCGTCGACGGCCGCGCACATCAATTTCCGCTGGCTGACCGCGTACTGCACCGCGAAGGCCGCGCTCGAGGCGCTGGTGCGCGGCGCGGCCGAGGAGCTGGCCGGCGCCAAGATCCGCGTAAACGCGGTGCGGCCGGGCCTCACGCGCTCCGAAGCCACCGCGCCGATGTTCGACAACCCCGCGCTGGTCGACAGCTTCCTCGAACAGATTCCGCTCGGCACGCTCGGCGAACCGGACGCGATCGCGCAGGCGGTGCGCTATCTCGCGGGCCCCGAGTCGGGCTGGGTCACCGGGCAGAGCTTCGCGGTCGACGGCGGTCACGAACTGCGCACCAACCCGCGCGTCGACGACACGATCGCGCGGATCTACGGCACGGCCGCGCTCGACGCGGTCAAGGCCGGCCGTGCGCCGGGTGCCGCATGAGCGAGCGCCTTTCCTTCAACCACAACGGAACACGACCGACCATGAATCGAGTCGCAAACAAGGTCGCGCTGATCACCGGCGCGGCGAGCGGCGTCGGCCGCGCGGATGCGCTGCTGCTGGCCGCCGAAGGCGCGCGTGTCGTGCTGACCGATATCGACGAGGACGCAGGCCGCGCGCTGGCGCGCGAGATCGGCGACGCGGCGCTGTTCGTGCATCAGGACATCGCCGACGAGGACGGCTGGCGGCACGCGATCGCGTCGACGCTCGAGCGCTTCGGCCGCCTCGACGTACTCGTCAACAACGCGGCGATCTGCCCGGCCGGCTCGATCGAGGACACGAGCCTCGACACGTGGCGGCGCGTGCTGCGCGTGAACGCGGACGGCTACTTCCTCGGCTGCAAGTACGCGATCGGAGCGATGAAGCACAACGACACGCCGGGCTCGATCGTGATGATGTCGTCGGTCGCCGCGCTCGGCGGTCTGCCGATGATGTGCGCGTACACGGGCTCGAAAGGCGCGGTGACGGCGCTCGCGCGCAGCGTCGCCGTGCACTGCAGGCGCAGCGGCTACCGGATCCGCTGCAACTCGATCCACCCGGACGGCATCTGGACGCCGATGACGCAGGCGCTGATGCCCGGCCTCGATCCGGCCGAACTTGGTATCGGCAACGATCCGATGGCGCGCATGTGCGATCCGCAAGACGTCGCGAATCTCGTGCTGTTCCTCGCATCCGACGAATCGCGCTTCGTGAACGGCGCGGAACTGCGGATCGACAACGCGCAGCTGGTGTCGTCGCTGTGACGCGGCTCACGGCTTTCCCGTTCGAAGGAGTGTTCAGATGATTTCATTCACCGGCAAGTCCGTGCTGGTCACCGGCGGCGGCGCAGGCATCGGCCGCGCGTGCGCGGAAGCGTTCGGCGCGGCGGGCGCGCGCGTCGCGGTGGCCGAAAGCGACCCCGCACGCGCGCAGGACGTGCGCCAGGCCCTCGAAGCCGCCGGCGTCGACGCGCTCGTCGGCACCGTGGACGTCACGCGCCGCGACGCCGTCGACGCATTCGCGCGAACCATCGACGCGCGCTTCGGCGGCCTCGACGTGCTCGTCAACAACGTCGGCGACTTCCTGCAGATCGCGAAGCCGTTCGACGACCATACCGACGACGACATCGCGCGGCTGTTCGACGTGAACCTGCGCCAGGTGTTCGTCGTCACGCGCGCGATGCTGCCGTTGCTGCGCAAGCGCGGCGCGGGCAGCAGCATCGTCGGCGTGTCGTCGATCGAGGGCTTCCGCGCGATTCCGAACTGCACCGTCTATGCGTCGTTCAAGGCCGCGCTGACCGGCTTCACTAAAAGCCTCGCGCTCGAACTCGGGCCGGCCGGCATCCGCGTGAACCAGATCGCGCCGGAAACCACCGAGACGCCGCAGGTGCCGGTCAGCGCGATGGTCGCGGCCGAGCATCGCGAGCACATTCCGCGCTGGATTCCGCTCGGACGCTTCGGTGCGGCCGGCGACATCGCGGGCGCCGCGCTGTTTCTTGCAAGCCCGCTCGCCGCGTGGGTCACCGGCACGACGCTGCACGTGGACGGCGGCGCACTCGCCGCAGCCGGCTGGTATCGCGACCCGAACGGCTTCTGGACCAACCTGCCGGTCGTCACCGGCAACGGCTTCAATTTCTGAGCCGCGGTCGATCCGCGCGGCTTCATTCGTTCAATCATCGGTTCAATTCGAGCGGCGCACCTGCGCCGCCACCGGAGACATCATGAAGATCCTGATCATCGGCGGTACCGGCCTCATCGGCGGCCACACCGCCTTGCATCTGCGCGCGCAAGGCAACGACGTGACGCTCGCCGCGCGCAAGCCGCCGGCGCCGGGCAGCGCGCTCGCGCCGTTCGACCTGCTGCTGCGCGACTACGTGGCGGGCAACTTCACGCGCGACGATCTCGCACCGTTCGACGCGGTCGTGTTCGCGGCCGGCAACGACATTCGCCACCTGCCGCCCGGCACCGACGAAGCCGCGCACTGGGAACGCGCGAACGTCGACGCGGTGCCGCGCTTCTTCGCGCTCGCGCGCGACGCGGGCGTGAAGCGCGCGGTGCTGGTCGGCAGCTTCTATCCGCAGGTCGCGCCGGCGCTCGTCGACACCGTGCCGTACGTGCGCTCGCGCCATCTCGCCGACGAACGCGTGCGCGCGCTCGCGTCGGCGTCGTTCGCCGTGTGCAGCGTCAATGCGCCGTTCGTCGTCGGGTCGGTGCCGGGGCTGCGCAACGAGATGTTCGCCGCATACACGGGCTATGCGCAGGGCAAGCTCGCCGGGCTGCCGGTGTACGGGCCGGCCGGCGGCAGCAACTTCATCTCGACGCAATCGCTGTCGGAGGCGATCTGGGGCGCGCTGCAGCGCGGCGAATCGGGCAAGGCCTATCTCGTCGGCGACGAGAACCTGAGCTTCGCCGACTACTTCGCGGCCTTCTTCCGCGCGGCCGGCAATCCGCGGCCGGTGCCGTCGCTCGACCAGGAGCATCCGCTGCTGCCGGACATCGCGATCTATACGGGGCGCGGCAACGTCGTGTCGTACGAGCCGGATCCGGCCGATCTCGCGCTGCTGCGCTACCGGCGCGGCGACGTGCAGCGCGCGGTCGACGAAGTCGTCGCGCAGTGCGGCGCGTAAGCACACGGCCAGCGCGGCACGCGCCACGCTGAAACCGGGCACAAACGACAACGTCCCGCCGCCGGCGAGGCATGCCGGCGGCGGGACGTCGATGCCGCCACGTCGTGACGTCGATGCGGTGCGTCAGCCGCCGATGCGCTGTTCGATCTTCTTCATCGTATCGGTCAGCTCGGTCGGCAGACGCAGCTTCAGCATGTCGAACAGCGCCGCATGCAGCTTCAGCTCCTCGCGCCATTCGCCGGCGTTCATCGACGTCACCGCATCGAACTGCTCGCGCGTGAAGTCGAGCCCGTCCCAGTGCAGGTCGTCATACGCCGGCGACACACCGAACGCATGTTCGCCGCCGCCGCCGTTGCCTTCGAGGCGATCGAGCATCCACTTCAGCACGCGCATGTTCTCGCCGAAGCCCGGCCACACGAACTTGCCGTTCGCGTCCTTGCGGAACCAGTTCACGCAGTAGATCTTCGGCAGCGTTGCGCCCGCGCCTTCGAGCTGCTTGCCGAGCGTCAGCCAGTGCGCGAAATAATCGCTCATGTTGTAGCCGCAGAACGGCAGCATCGCGAACGGGTCGCGGCGCACGATGCCTTGCTGGCCGACGGCCGCGGCAGTCGTCTCCGAGCCCATCGTCGCGGCCATGTACACGCCTTCGACCCAGTCGCGCGCCTCGGTCACGAGCGGCACGGTCGTCGAACGGCGGCCGCCGAAGATGAACGCGTCGATCGGCACGCCGGCCGGGTTTTCCCAGTCCGCGTCGATCGACGGGCATTGCGACGCCGGCGCCGTGAAGCGCGAGTTCGGGTGCGCGGCCTTGCGGCCGGTCTCCTTGCCGATTTCCGGCGTCCACGGGTTGCCTTGCCAGTCGGTCAGCTTCGCGGGCGGCGTATCGGTCAGGCCTTCCCACCACACGTCGCCGTCTTCGGTCCGCGCCACGTTCGTGAAGATCACATTTTCCTTCAGCGTCGAGATCGCGTTCGGATTGGTCTTCACGCCGGTGCCGGGTGCGACGCCGAAGAAGCCGGCTTCCGGGTTGATCGCGTACAGACGGCCGTCGCGGCCCGGCTTCAGCCATGCGATGTCGTCGCCGATCGTCGTGACCTTCCAGCCGTCGAAGCCCTGCGGCGGAATCAGCATCGCGAAATTGGTCTTGCCGCACGCGGACGGGAACGCCGCCGCCACGTGATACTTCTTGCCGGCCGGCGACGTCACGCCGAGGATCAGCATGTGCTCGGCGAGCCAGCCCTGGTCGCGGCCCATCGTCGACGCGATGCGCAGCGCGAAGCACTTCTTGCCGAGCAGCGCGTTGCCGCCGTAGCCGGAACCGAAGCTCCAGATCTCGCGCGTGTCGGGGAAATGCACGATGTACTTGACCGGGTTGCACGGCCACCGCACGTCCTTCTGGCCCGCCTCGAGCGGATGGCCGACGCTGTGCACGCACGGCACGAATTCGCCGTCGTCGCCGAGCACGTCGTAGACTTCGCGGCCCATGCGCGTCATGATCCGCATGTTCACGGCCACGTACGGGCTGTCGGACAGCTCGACGCCTACATGCGCGATCGGCGAGCCGAGCGGCCCCATCGAGAACGGCACGACATACAGCGTGCGGCCGCGCATCGCGCCGCGGAACAGGCCGTTCAGCGTCTCGCGCATTTCTTCCGGCGCGATCCAGTTGTTGGTCGGGCCGACGTCGTCGGGCGATTGCGTGCAGATGAACGTGCGATCCTCGACGCGCGCGACGTCGGACGGATCGGACTGCGCGAGATACGAGTTCGGGCGCTTCGCCGGGTTCAGGCGCGTGAGCGTGCCCTGGTCGACCATCGCCTGGCACAGCGCGTCGTACTCTTCCTGCGAGCCGTCGCACCATACGACGCGCTCGGGCTCCGTGAGCGCCGCGATGCGCGATACCCAGTCGATCAGTTTGCGATGCTTGACGAAGGCCGGGGGAGCGATCAGCGGGCCGTGCGTCGCTTCGGCCAAGGAGTTTTGCGACATGGAAATGTCTCCAGATTATCGGGCGGGGATGGGGGATGCGGGGCGGGCCCGCGAGATGGGGAATGCGATCGGAGCGCAGGTTGAAGCGACGCGCAAGGCGGGACGCGCGAGCGGAGCGCGTGTCGATGCCGCGATGCGGGCGAGAGAATGTGATGTCTCGTATGAACGTGCGAACGCGAGTTTCGCCATGCAAGCAACCTGCCGTACAACTCCATGCCGGCCAGCATACCATCGCCGATATCGGGCGGGCGTTGCGTTGCAACAAGAAACAACTGTGACGATGCACCGGCATGCGGCTTGCCGGCACGTCCGTTTTACTGCGCCTTCAGGTGCGCTTTGGGGACGAAACCGCTGGAAGGTCCGTCCGGCAAGGGTTTCGCGAACGCGGAAATTTCGGCGCGACGCGTTCGCATGCGAGGCACCCGAACGGTCGCGGCCCGAATTCGCGTTTTCGCTACTCAGGCAAACCCTGAATTAGGTTGCGTACACAAACATCCGTCGCGAATGCGTTGTGTGCGCTACCGCTCAAAACGGCGCGCCCGGCAATCCGGGGTAATACGCGCCTGCCGCCATCCCGCCGTCGACGGACAGCTCGGCGCCGTTGCAGTACGACGCTTCGTCGCTGGCGAGGAACAGCGTCGCTCGCGCGATTTCGTCAGGCAAGCCGACGCGCTGCAGCGGCACGTGCGTGTAGTGCCGGTTGACCTCGTCGAGCGGTGCGCCGGTCGGGTTCGACATCGCCGTGTTCACGCCGCCCGGATGGATCGAATTCACGCGCACGCCCTGGTGACCGAGTTCGAGCGCCGCGACCTTCGTCAGTCCGCGCACGCCCCATTTGCTCGATACGTAGGCGGCCAGCGCATTCACGCCGCGCAGCCCGTCCACCGACGAAATGTTGACGATCGACCCGCGCTTTTGCGCGATCATGCGCGGCGCGACCGTGCGGATGCCGACGAACGTGCCGACGAGATTGATCGATACCGCACGCTCGAAATCGCGCTTCGACAATTCGGTGATGCTGCCGAACATCAGCACGGCAGCGTTGTTGACGAGCACGTCGATGCGGCCGAACTGCTCGACGGTCGCATCGGCGACGCGCGCCCAGTTCGCTTCGTCGGCCACGTCGAGCCGCATGAAGCGCGCCGCGTCGCCGAGCTCGCGCGCGAGCGACTCGCCTTGCGCGTCGAGCACGTCGCCGATCACGACGCGCGCGCCCTCCTCGACGAACAGCCTGCATGTCGCCGCGCCCATCCCGCGCGCGCCGCCCGTGACGATCGCCACCTTCCCTTCCAGTCGACCCATGTCGTTCTCTCCTCGATGCTTTCCGATTCCGGTTTGCCGGCCGCGACGCGCGGAATGGCGCATGCGTGCCGGCTCTCGATTGGCGATGCCGCGATGCGGCCGTCGCGCGTTCGCCGTCAGCCCCAGTACGCCTGCCCGCCGTCGAGCGGCAGCGTCGCGCCCGTCAGGTACGCGGCATCGCGACTCGCGAGAAACACGATCGCGCGCCCGATGTCCTGCTCGCAGTCACCGACGCGCCCCAGCGGGATCGTGCGGAAGAACGCCGCGGCTTCGTCCGGATGCGCGTCGACCCAGCCCTTCAGCCCCGGCGACAGCGCATGCGGCGCGACCGCGTTCACGCGAATGCCGTCGGCGCCCCATTCGCATGCCGCCGCACGCGTGAGCGCGCGAATCGCTTCCTTGGTCGCCGCGTAGGCGCCGTAGCCCGACGCATCCCATCGCACCGCGGCGGACGACGCGACATTGACGATCACGCCGTCGCCCTTCAGGTGCGGATGGCATGCACGCATCATCCGCAGCGTCGCGATCGGCCCCGATTCGAGGCCCGCGAGAAAATCCGCGTCGGACACGTCGAGCAGGCGGCCGAGCGGCACGACCTGCGCGTTGTTGATCAGGATCTGCACGCCGCGAAAGCGCTCGGCGACCGCATCGACGCACTGCGCGATCTGCGTGGCGTCCATCACGTCGCACACGAACGGCTCCGCGACACCACCGCGCGCGCGGATCGCCTCACAGGTCGCGACCAGCTTGTCGCGCGTGCGCCCGACCACGGCCACTCGCGCGCCTTCGGCCGCGAGCGCCTGCGCGACGCCTTGCCCGACGCCCTGCCCCGCGCCCGTGACGAGCGCGACCTTGCCTTCGAGGATGCCCATGCGCGCACCTCAGGCGACGATCGCCGGATGGGCCTGCACGGGCCCGCCGAGCAATTCGCGATACGACGGCGGTTGCTTGCCGTCGAGATCCGCGATGCCGTACCGCAGCGCGGCTTCCGCGCCGACCAGCACCTGCCCGGACAACGCCATGCGCCGCGGATCTGCGTGGATCGCCTGGATCACGCGGCCGGTGAATTCCGGGCTTTCGGCGACGAGCGAGAATTCCTTGTACAGGTCCGGATGTTCTTCCCACACGCGCGTCGTGCGCTCGGTGCGCAGCGGCCCCATCCAGATCGACACGGCCGCGACGTCGAACGGCTTCAGGTCGACGGCCATGTCCTTCGCGAACTTGTCGACGCCGGACTTCTGCGCGCCGTACGCGGCACCGTGCATGTAGCAGCTCGCGCCGAACGACGACGTGAACGCGATCAGCCCGCTGCGGCGCTTCGCCATCAGCGGCGCCGCATGCCAGCTCGCGACGTACGCGGAGCGCAGCCCGACGTCGAGGATGTTCACGAGCTCGAGCGACTTCTCCCAGAACGGGCCCGGCAGGATCAGCTGGTCGTGCAGGCAGGTCGCGTTGTTGACGAGGAGGTCGAGCCGCCCGCTTTCACGCTCGACGCGCTCGAACAGCGCCTGCACCTGGGCGTCGTCCGCGTGGTCGCACGCGACCGCGATCCCGCGGCCACCGAGCGCGTCGATCTCGCGCGCGGTCTCGTGGATCGTGCCGGGCAGCGGTGCGTCGCCTTCGTGCTGCGAGCGGCCCGTCACGTAGACGGTCATGCCGGCCGCGCCGAGCGCGCGCGCGATACCCTTGCCCGCGCCGCGCGACGCGCCCGTCACGACGGCGACCGGTGCCTCGTGGTTCTGTGTCATGTTCGATGTCTCCTGGGGGTGTTCTCAATCGACGCGGGTGGTACGCGCCCTCACGCGGCAGGCGGCTGCGCGCCGGCGAACAGCACGCCCGGCGCATCGCAGTCGTAGCGGGCGGACAGCGTCGACGTGACGACGCAGCGCGTGGCCGCGATCTTCCATTCGCCGTCCACCTTCCGGTATTCGTCGTCATAGGTCGCGCCGAGCTGCGTGAGCGTGTGCGCGCGGGTGTCGAGCATCTGGTAATGCAGGCCCCACGTGCCGTGCGCATGCGTGTCGTCGAGCACGGTGATGTCGGGATTCACGCCGTGGTGCATCTCGACGATGTGCGGGTGGCAGCCGAGCCGCTCGAACACGTCGACGAGCGCGTCGCGGTGGTCGAACGTGCCGATCCGGCCGTAGTCGATGTGCACGGTGCCGGGTGCGAAGCAGTCGCGCATTCCCTGCGGGTCCTTCCGGTCGCAGCACGTGAAGTAGCGGGCCTTCAGGCGGCGGATCGCGTCGGCGTCCTCGAGCCTGCGCACGCGCACTTCCATTCGTTCGATCGGGGTCATGCCGTCTCCTTGATCTCGTGTGCGCGGATCGAAGCCGCGTCGACGCCACGTTACAGGCGCACGAGATGCCGGCCATCACCTGTTTGGATGAACTCGACGATCCGTATCGACGGACGTGAACGCAGCGGTTGCGGCGTTCGTCCGAACAGACGATGTGACGCAGGCGGCTTCGTTCCTACCATCGGACGACACCACCACGAGATATGGCGATGGACGAGACGACCCGCACGCTCCACGAATACGAGCAGATCCGCCAGCTGAAATACCGGTATTTCCGCGCGGTCGACACGCACGACTGGTCGCTGCTCGCGCAATGCCTGACCGAGGACTGCGAAGCGCGTTTGTACGGCGGCCGCTATGCGTACGACGGCCGCGACGCATTCGTGTCGAGCCTGCGCGAGCTGATCGGCAAGCCGACCTTCCTGACGATGCACCACGGCCATCACCCCGAGCTCACGCTGGTGTCCGCCGATCACGCATGCGGCGTGTGGTTTCTCGAGGATCACGCGATCAATCTCGAGGACGACTACCTGCTGCACGGCGCCGCGTTCTACGACGACCAGTACGTGAAGCGCGACGGCGTGTGGCGCATTCACGCGACGCGCCACGAGCGGCTGTTCGAAACCGTCACGTCGCCGATTCCGCCGTCGTTCACGCTGACCGCGAACCGCTTCGCACCGGGCGCGCATGACGCGGCCCATTCCACCGACTCGACCGGTTCGGCCGTCAGCGCTGCCTGAAACCCGGCGGCGGTGCCGCCGATCCTGTCATTCCCCCTGGAGCTGGAGCAATGGAAAAAGTCATTTACGTGTTGTGGCGCGATGCGCAGGCCGCGCCCGAGCCGTGGAGCCGCGGCGTGCGCGCGCAGCTCGCCGACCAGCTGCTGTCGCTCGGCGCGCACGGCGTGCAGGTCAACGTCGCCGATGCCGATGTCGCACCGGCCGCCGGCCTGAAGCAGACCAACACGCACCCGGGCATCGACGGGATCGTCGCGGTATGGATCGACAGCGCGAACGCGATGTTCCGCCAGCCGTTCGACGACGCGGTGCGTGCGGTCGTCCCGCACATGGCCGCGTATCTCGTCACCGAGTCGCAGCCGATTCCGAACACGCGCTTTCCGGCGCGCCCCGGCGAGCGCACGAGCGGCTTCTCGCAGCTCGCGTTCCTGAAGCGCCCGCCGCGTCTCACGCGCGAAGCGTGGCTCGACGTGTGGCACGGCCATCACACGCGCGTCGCGATCGATACGCAGGACAATTTCCTGTACGTGCAGAACGTGGTCGTGCGCGCGCTCACGCATGCGGCGCCCGGCTACGACGCGATTGTCGAGGAGTGCTTCCCGGCCGCGGCGATGACCGATCCGCATGCGTTCTTCGATGCGGTCGGTGATGACGGGAAATTCCAGCGCAACGTCGCCGAGATGATGGACAGCTGCGGACGCTTCATCGATTTCGACAAGATCGACGTGGTGCCGACGAGCCAGTACGTCGTGAAGGCGGTGCGTGGATAACGCGCGGCGATCGCGCGGATAAATAAAAAAACGCCAACCCGTAACGGGTTGGCGTTCTGCTTCGATTGCGACGGTGCTCAGAACTGGTTCATCGTGTTGTCCTTGCCCGCCGCCTTCAGCGCTGCGTCGCCGCTGAAGTATTCCTTGTGGTCGTCGCCGATATCCGAGCCGGACATGTTCTGGTGCTTGACGCACGCGATGCCCTGGCGGATTTCCTTGCGCTGCACGCCGGCCACGTAACCGAGCATGCCCTGGTCGCCGAAGTATTCCTTCGCGAGGTTGTCGGTCGACAGCGCAGCCGTGTGATACGTCGGCAGCGTGATCAGGTGATGGAAGATGCCTGCTTCACGCGATGCATCGGCCTGGAACGTACGGATCTTCTCGTCGGCGAGCTTGGCCAGTTCCGTCTCGTCGTACTCGACGCTCATCAGCTGCGCACGGTCGTATGCCGACACGTCCTTGCCCGCTGCCTTCATCGCGTCGTACGCCTGCTGACGGAAGTTCAGCGTCCAGTTGAACGACGGGCTGTTGTTGTACACCAGCTTCGCGTTCGGGATGACCTTGCGGATTTCGCTGACCATGCCGCCGATCTGCGCGATGTGCGGCTTTTCGGTTTCGATCCACAGCAGGTCGGCGCCGTTCTGCAGCGACGTGATGCAATCGAGCACGCAACGTGCCTCGCCCGAGCCGGCGCGGAACTGGAACAGGTTGCTCGGCAGGCGCTTCGGACGCAGCAGCTTGCCGTCGCGCTTGATGATGACGTCACCGTTGCCCAGCTGGTCGGCCGACAGTTCCTCGCAGTCGAGGAACGCGTTGTACTGGTCGCCCAGGTCGCCCGGCGTGCTGGTCACGGCGATCTGCTTGGTCAGGCCGGCGCCGAGCGAGTCGGTACGGGCGACGATGATGCCGTCGTCCACGCCCAGTTCCAGGAACGCGTAGCGGATCGCGCGGATCTTCGCGAGGAAGTCCTCGTGCGGCACGGTGACCTTGCCGTCCTGGTGGCCGCACTGCTTCTCGTCGGACACCTGGTTCTCGATCTGGATGCAGCATGCGCCCGCTTCGATGAACTGCTTGGCCAGCAGGTAGGTCGCTTCCGCGTTGCCGAAACCGGCGTCGATGTCGGCGATGATCGGCACGACGTGCGTCACGTGGTTGTCGATCTTTTCCTGGATCGCGGCTTTCGCAGCGCCTTCGGCGGCGTCGAGCTGGCGGAACAGGCCGCCGAGCTCACGCGCATCGGCCTGGCGCAGGAACGTGTACAGCTCGCGGATCAGCGCGCTGACCGAGGTCTTTTCGTGCATCGACTGGTCCGGCAGCGGGCCGAACTCCGAGCGCAGCGCGGCGACCATCCAGCCCGACAGGTACAGGTAACGGCGTTCGGTGCTGTTGAAGTGCTTCTTGATGGAGATCATCTTCTGCTGGCCGATGAAGCCGTGCCAGCAACCCAGCGACTGCGTGTACTTGGCCGGATCGGCATCGTACGCGGCCATGTCGGCGCGCATGATCTTCGCGGTGTACTTCGCGATGTCCAGGCCCGTCTTGAACTTGTTCTGGGCACGCATGCGGGCGGCATACTCGGGACTGATGGCATTCCACGCGCTGCCGTGGTTTTCCTTCAAGCCAGCCACTGCCTTGATGTCGTCTTGATATTGGGACATGTCAATCTCCTGGGAACGAAGCGCATTTGAGTAAAGGGTTCAGCCTGCCCGCTCCGTGTGACGAAGCGAACTGCATGGACTCAATAGTAACGCCGGTCGACGCGCTTTCGACGCAGTCTTATATAAGACATAAGATATAAATTTCTGTTGTTTTTCAATGAGATAGACGCGTGTTTTTGCGATGCAAAACCGGTTTTCAAGCGGCGGAAAGACCGCGGGGCGGAAATTCGGCGAGCATCCCGCGATATGAAACGGCCTTTCGGCAATTGGTGGGCGGACAAACATCGCGATCCATGATTCGCGGGCTTTTGCCACACACATGACAAAACGTCTATACTTGGACAATTCATCGACGGCACAGCGAAAGGCGCCGTCCCCGCGTGCTGCGACGCGCCCCCTCCTGCCCGCACCGACATGAGCGACTACCCCGTTTTCGACGCGCTGTGCGCGCTGCTGAATACTTCCGGCGCGCGGTTCCGCGTGCTGGATCACCCGGCCGAAGGCAAATCCGACGTGATCGCCGCGATTCGCGGCACGCGTCCCGAGCAGGGCGCGAAGGCGATGCTCTGCACGTTCAAGGACGGTGGCGACACCACCGCGCTCGCGGTGATCCCCGGCCACCTGAAGATCGATTTCCGCAAGGTCGCCGACGCGCTCGGCCGCCGCAAGGCGACGCTCGCGCCGCCCGAACTCGCGGCCACGGTCACGCGCTGCGTGATGGGTGCCGTGCCGCCGTTCGTGTTCGACGCGAACGTGACGCTCGTCGTCGATCCCGCGCTGATCGAACTGAACGACGAGATCGCATTCAACGCGGGCCGCCTCGATCGGTCGGTCGTGCTCGACGCGTCCGACTACGTGCGGATCACCCGCCCGCTGCTGGCCGACATCACGCGGCCGGAAACGGCCGACGCCCCTGCACTCCAGGCAAACGCATGACCCCGCCCCGCCAGACGCTGCAGTCCGAACAGGCGTCGCTGATCGAGCAGGTGCTGCGCATCGCCGAAGGACTCGGCGCGATGTTCGCGCCGTTCACCGAGGTCGTCGTGCACGACCTGCGCACGCCGGAGCACGCGATCCTCGCGATCCACAACAACCTGTCGGGCCGCGCGATCGGCGATCCGGCGACCGAACTCGGGCTCGCCCGCATCGAGGACGACGACTTCCCGCAGGTGCTCGCGAACTACGCGAACCGCTTCGCCGACGGCCGCACCGCGAAAAGCACGTCGATCGGCATCAAGGATTCGAGCGGCCGCTACGTGGCCGCGCTGTGCCTGAACGCGGACGTCACGCTGTTCCGCGGCTTCCAGGGGATGCTGAACCAGTTCTGCAGCACCGAGGGCGCGCCGGTCGCCGAAACGCTCGACCCGGCCGGCGCGGACGCGATCCGGCAGCGCATCGATGCATTCGCGACGCGCCTCGCGACCACGCCGCGCGAGCTGAAGACCGACCAGCGCCGCGAGCTGATGCAGATGCTGAAGGCGGACGGCTTCCTCGAGGTGCGCCGCGCGATGGAAATCGTGTCGCAGCACCTCGGCGTGTCGCGCGCGACCGTATACAACGATGCGAAATGATCCGTGAGGCGGACGCGCGCCGGCGGCGTGCCCTGCCGACCTGTTGACTGACTCTTCCGACGAGCGACTCATGACCACTCCGACCCTCCCCACCTACGACGACGTCGCGGCCGCCGCGGCACGGCTCGAAGGCCACGCCCACCGCACGCCCGTGATGACGTCGCGGACGATCGACGAAGCGCTCGGCGCGCAGGTGTTCTTCAAGTGCGAGAACCTGCAGCGCATGGGCGCGTTCAAGTTCCGCGGCGCGTTCAACGCGCTGTCGCGCTTCGACGCGACGCAGCGCCGCAACGGCGTCGTCGCGTTCTCGTCCGGCAACCACGCGCAGGCGATCGCGCTGTCGGCGCGCATCCTCGGGATCCCGGCGACGATCGTGATGCCGCAGGACGCGCCGGCCGCGAAGATGGCCGCGACGCGCGGCTACGGCGGCAACGTCGTGACCTACGACCGCTATACCGAGGACCGCGAGCAGATCGGCCGCGAACTCGCGGAGAAGCACGGGCTCACGCTGGTTCCGCCGTACGACCATGCGGACGTGATCGCGGGCCAGGGCACGGCGGCGAAGGAGCTGTTCGACGAAGTCGGGCCGCTCGACGCCGTGTTCACGCCGCTCGGCGGCGGCGGCCTGCTGTCGGGCACGGCGCTCGCGACGCGCGCGCTGTCGCCGCACGCGAAGCTGTACGGCGTCGAGCCGGAAGCCGGCAACGACGGCCAGCAATCGTTCCGGTCCGGGTCGATCGTCCATATCGATACGCCGCGCACGATCGCCGACGGCGCGCAGACGCAGCACCTCGGCAACCTGACCTTCCCGATCCTGCGGCGCGACGTCGACGACATCCTGACCGCGACCGACGCGGAACTGGTCGACTGCATGCGCTTCTTCGCGACCCGTATGAAGATTGTCGTCGAGCCGACCGGCTGCCTGTCGTTCGCGGCCGCGCGCCGGATGAAGGACGAACTGAAGGCCAAGCGCGTCGGCATCGTGATCAGCGGCGGCAACGTCGATCTCGAGCACTTCTGCGCGCTGGTGTCCGCCTCCGCATGAGCGTCGCGGCGCGCGGGTGACGATCATGAACATCCTGTCATCCACGCGCCGCCGCTCCTTCACGGCGCGTTAAGTTTCGCGCCCTAGACTGATTACGTTTCCCCGCAGTCAGTCGTGAAGAAGGAGTCACCATGAACACGCACGCGATCGTCGCCGCCGCCCTCGCGGCAGCATCCCTCTCGGCGTTCGCTCAACCGGGCGTGACGTCATCCGGGTTTCCCGCCACGTCGCCGCACGACCCGGTCGCGCAGGCCGCCCGCCGTTCGCCCGCCGCACCGCCGCACGCCGGCTTCGTGCTCGCCAAGATCGATCAGAACAATACGCCGCCCGATCGCGGCGGCGACCCGAGCGGCCGCACGCACCACGGCACGCATATGTAACGCCGCGTGAGCCGGCCGCGTCGGTCGACCGGCCCGCATCACGGCATCACGACGACGGCAGCGACGGATCGCGTGCGGCGAGGATGTCCGCGGTGCGCCGCTGCAGCGCGCCGTCGATCGTCTCCGGTTGCGGAATCAGCCAGTAGCGCCCGTCGCGAATGCCGTCGAACACCCGCGCGGCGAATGCGTCGGGCGTGAGCCCGTGCGCGTTCAGCATCGCGCGCATCGTCTCGACGAAGCCCTGCACCTCGGGCCGGTCGTGCGCGGCGCCGAACGGGTCGTTGAAGATGCCCGTCTGCACCGGGCCCGGCGCGAGCAGCGACACGCCGACCGGCGCGCCGAGCATCTTCAGCTCGCCGTACAGCGATTCGGTCAGCGCGACCACCGCGAATTTCGTCGCCGAGTAAGGCGACATCAACGGACTCGGCAGGAACCCGCCGACCGACGCCGTATTGACGATGCGCGCCGGCACGTTGCGTTCGAGCATCCGCGGCACGAAGCTGCGGATCCCGTTCATCACGCCGTGCACGTTGATCGCGAAACTGCGCTCGAACCGTTCCGGCGTGATTTCCCAGCTGAAGCCGGTCGCCATCACGCCCGCGTTGTTGAACAGCAGGTCGACGCCGCCGAAGCGCTGCCACGCGGCGTCGGCCAGCGCGTCGACGGCGTCCGGGCGGCTGACGTCGGTCGGCACGCACAGCACGTCGGTGTCGAGCGTCGCGGCGAACGCGCCGAGCTTCGCCCCGTCGAGGTCGGCCAGCACGATGCGCATGCCGAGCGCGGCCGCGTGGCGTGCGAGCCCGCTGCCGATGCCGCTGGCCGCGCCGGTGATCACGGCGGTGCCGCCGTCGAAGCGAATCGAATTCGTCATGTCAGTGTCCTGTCGGGTCGACGCGGGGATGCGCATACGCGGGAATCACGGGCGGCGGCAACGGCGTGCGGCCGTCGAGCGAGCGCACCGCGAGCCCCTGCGACAGCGGGAAATGCAGGCTGTGCGTGACGAGGCCCGTGCGCTCGCGCGCCGGCAGGCTGCACAGTGCGAGCGCGGTTTCCGCGAGATACGCGACATCCTCGGTCGGATAGCCTTCCGGGATATAACGTGCCGCGCCCGGCGTGCGGATCGCGGTGCTCGGCGCGACCAGGTTCACGGCGATGCCGTCGGCTTCGAGCTCGGCCGCGAGCCCTTGCGTAAAGCGCGACAGCGCGGCCTTGGCCGCCGCATAGACGGTCGCGCCGCCGGCGCGCGAGAAATCGTCGAACGGCCGCAGCGGCGCGAGCGCGGTGACCGAGCCGACGTTCACGATCCAGCCGGCGCCGCGCGCGCGCATCAGCGGAATCGCGGCCTGGCTCAGCGCGAACGGGATGCGCAGATAGTGCTCGATCGTCGTGTCGAACATCGCCATCGGCATCGCGTCGACACATGCGTAGTCGGCCACGCCCGCATTGTTCACGAGGATGTCGAGGCCGCCGGCCGCCTGGGCCGCGCGCGCGACGAGCGCATCGCGCTCGGCCGGGTTCGACAGGTCGGCCGCGAGCGCGATCGCTCGGCCGCCGGCCTGTTCGATCAGCGCGACCGTGTCGGCAAGCGTGCCGGCGGTCGTCGCCGATTGCGTGAGGCTGCGCGCCGTCACGACGACGGTCGCGCCTTCGGACGCGAGGCGCTGCGCGATCGCGCGGCCGATGCCGCGGCTCGCGCCGGTCACGAGCGCGCATTTGCCGGCCAGGATCCGGGTTCGGGTGTCGGTCATCATGTCTCCATTGATATTTGAGTTCGGGCCGTTCAGCCCGCGATATCCGCAACGTGCAGCACGAGCTTGGTTTTCGCCTCGCCCGTTTGAACGAGATCGAGCGCCCGGGCGGCCTGTTCGAGCGCAAAAATGTCGAAGCGCGGCACGCGCAACGCACGCCGTCCGAGCCGTTCGGCGATCGATGCGAGCATGTTGCCGCTCGGCATCCGGCTGTACGTCATCGCGGTGCGCACGCCTCGCCGCGCGGCTTCGCCGGCCGTCGCGGCAAGCCGCTCCGCATCGCCGGCCACGAGCGTCATGATGTTGACGAGCGTGCCGCCCGGCGCGAGCAGGTCGAGCGGGTTGGGCAGCGTTTCACCGCCGACCGCATCGAGCACGAGGTCGACACCGCCCGGCGCCCATGCGCGCACCGCTGCGGCGATGTCCTGCGCGCGATAGTCGATGCTGGCGTCCGCACCCAACGATTCGACCGTGTCGCGGTTGCGCGCCGAACACGTCGCCGCGACGCGCGCGCCGGCCTGTGCGGCAAGCTGGATCGCGAACGTGCCGACCGCGCCCGCGCCGCCGTGCACGAGCACGGTCTGCCCCGCACGCAGCCCGCCGTCGTCGAACAGGCCGGCCCACGCGGCCAGCGCGGGCGTCGGCGTGGCGGCCGCCTCCGCGAAGCTCACCGCATCGGGCAAGCGCACGACCGAGTCGTGACGCACCGCGACGAATTCCGCATACGCGCCCCAGCGCCCCGCGCCGACGTCGGTCTGCGCGAACACGCGCATGCCGGGCGCGAAACCTTCGACGCCGTCGCCGACCGCTTCGACGACGCCCGCCGCATCGAAACCGATCACGAACGGAAACGTGTACTGCATGAACGCGCCGAGGTAGCCTTCGCGGCATTTCCAGTCGGCGGGATTGACACCCGCGCAGGCGACGCGGATCAGCACGTCGCCGGGGCCCGGCTTCGGTGCGGGAACGTCGGCCAGTCGCAGCGCGTCGGAATGACCGACGCGGTCGATCAGCAAGGCTCGCATGGTGGTGTCTCCAGGGTTGTCGTTTGCATTGCGGCGGGTCGCATGCGCGCCGCGCGTCACGCCGCCGTGTCGGCCAGCAGGCTCGACGCGAGCGGACAGAACGCGTGCGAGATCGCATCGACCGTCCAGTCGGGGCTTTCGGCGTCGAAGCGGCGGTCGACCCAGCCCCAGTGATACGGATGCAGCAGGTATTCGCCGAGCAGATCGTCGACGCGCGCGAATTCCTGCTGCCACGCGTGGGTCCACGCGCCCGGCGTCACGATCCGGCTCAGGCGCCAGTTGCGGATGCCGGGCATGAACGCGGGCATGCGCAGCAGTTCGCGCTCGAGGTCACGCACCTGTGCTTCGGCAGCCTCTGGCCGCACGCGCAGCATCAGCGTGCGCCATATACCGTCGCGCAGCGCCGGTTCGCGCAAGCCGCCGCCGATCGCGCGGCACGCGGCACCGTCGATCCGCACGACGCCCGGCACGCGGGCCAGCGCGGTGAAGTCCGTCGCCTGGTCGGTCGCCCGTTCGTCGCGCAGCACGTCGAGCGTGTAATCGCCCGCTCCCCAGCAGCCGTCGAGATTGCGCGCGAGCGCCACGCGGGTCGCGCCGGGCAGCGCATGCGCGGCGGCGCGCAATGCGCATTCGCATGCGCCGGCATCGTCGGTCGCCGACACGCATACCTGGGCCGTGTCATGCCGCATGGTCGACCTCCGCCAGCGCGGGCAGCGGCGCATCGGCATCCGTCATCACATGCCGGCGGCGTGCGTCGCACTGCGCGTCGACGGCCATCCAGAACGCGACCACGTCGCCATCGGTCCGCGCGCGCATCCGGTAGTACGACGGCGCGTCGGCGACCTGCCACGCCAGCCACAGCGTGCACGGTTGCCCCGGCACCGCGACGGGCGGCGACACCCAGCGGCCGACCGCCGTCAGTCCGCGCGCCGCGTGGCCCGGCACATAGCGGTCGCGCAGCAGCGCCAGCACGTCGGGAATGCGCTCGGGCGCGAGGATGATTTCGTCTACGATCTGGATCATTCGCGGGTCGTCTCGGATGGTTCGCGGCGGGAAGTGAAACCGGCCGCCTACGCCGTTCCGGCGAGGCCGGAAGCAGCCGGCGTGGATAGCATTCTTGCGTGGCGACGGTCGGCGAACCCCTACAGGCCCGCTCACCAGCCCCTGTCGCAACGCTCGGATCGGGAGACATATGAAACAGCGCGCATTACCGACACGCGGCCGCGTGCTGCCGGGCCTCGGCGCCCGCCTGCTCGACGAACTGACGCGCAGCGGCGCGCCGCCGGCGGCACCGCGCGCGACGCCGGACGCAACGACCGCAACGGCAGCGACGGCAGCGACGACGCCCGGCGGCTTCGTCGCGCTGTATCGCGACGCGATCGAGCGGCTGGAAGCGCAGATCGCGCGCGGCGACGGCCATCCGCCGATGCGCAAGCAGGAAGTCGACCTGATGTGCCGCTGCCTGCTCAGTTGCGCGACGCTCGCCGACGCGATCCGCTGCGCGGCCGAGTTCTGCGAGATGCTGACGCCGCGCGCCGGCAGGCTGTCGCTCGCGGTACGCGACGCTCGCGCGACGTTCCGGATGGATTCGCTGCGCCGCACGCGCAGCCCGGCCGCATGCCTCGTCGACCTGACGGGGCTGTTCTGCTACCTGCAGCTGTTCGGCTGGCTGATCGGGCAGCCGCTGCGGCCGGACGAAGTCTGGCTCGCCCATCCGCGCCGCGACGACGCGATACCGCTGCTCGGCCTGTTCAACGCGCCGGTCGACGTCGGCCGCAAAACCTACGGCTTCGCGTTCGACGCGACGCGGCTCGATGCCCGCGTGATCCGCCAGCCGGGCGAGCTCGCCGCGTTCCTCGTCGATTTTCCGTTTCGCCTGATCGATGCGGCGCCGGCCGTCGTGTCATGGGCGCAGCAGGTGCGCGGCTTTCTCGATGCGGCGCTCGCACGCGAGCAGGCGCTGCCCGCGCTTGCCGAGGTGGCGACATGGCTCGGCGTCAGCGAAGCGACGTTGCGGCGGCGGCTGACGGCCGAAGGCAGCGGCTATCACGTGTTGCGCGAGCGGTGCCTTGCCGACGTCGCGCGGCGCTGCCTGCGCGAGTCGGACTGGCCGGTCGCACGGATCGCCGCGCATCTCGGGTTCGGCGGCGAGGAAGCGTTTCGGCGGGCGTTCGTGCGATGGACGGGCATCGCGCCAAGCCGGTTCCGGCACGATTGCGGCGTCGCCGAGATCCCGTTTCATCAGACATGAAACGCGGTTCGGGCGCCTCGAAAAGAAAGGCTTGGGAAAGTATTCACCGGACAATGACGTTTTTCCGCATCCCTGCGCACCCCGGTAATTGACGCGCCTGAGTGCTCGCCATTACGCTTGCGCGCTGATGGTTCCCGGGAACGGGATCAAAAGGGAACGCAGGAGAGGCAGTGCCTCGAATCTGCGGCTGCCCCCGCAACTGTAAGCGGCGAATCCGCGCCACCGCGCGCCACTGGGAAACCGGGAAGGCCGGCGCGAATGACGACCCGCGAGCCAGGAGACCTGCCATCGACCCGAGGTCCAAGCAGCCGCACCGGGCGGGGTGTCCCGATGCGCCAGCACCGCCTTTGGCGGTCGCCCCGTTGCATGGACGGCCCGACCTCAGGACCCTTCAGATGTCCATCATTTCCGTATCCGCTTCCACGCCGGAAGCGTCGCGCCGCTGCGTCGCCGGCATGCGCGGCGCGTCCGCGCGCGATCACGCCCGCTGCCGCATGAAACTTCGCCACCTTCTCGCCACGTCCGCCGCCACGGCGCTGCTCTCCCCGATCGCCCATGCCGCCGGCGACACGGTGCTCGCGCAGCCGCCGCAGCCCGCGGACGGCACCGCCCTGCCGACGATCACCGTGACCGACACGCGGCACCTGCCCGAATCGTTCGACCAGCGCTACGCGTCGACGCAGGTGCTCACGCGCGCCGATCTCGACCGGCTGTCGCCGAGCGACCCGAGCATCACGCAGGCGCTCGCGACGCTGCCGGGCGTCACCGTCTCGCAGAACGGCGGCCCCGGCTCGTCCGCATCGGTCAGCATCCGCGGCTCGTCGGCCAGCCAGGTCGCGGTGTTCATCGACGGCATCCGGATCGGCTCGCCGACCACCGGCATCGCGCCGTGGGCCGACCTGCCGACCGAAGCATTCGAGCGCGTCGAAGTGATCTCGGGGCCGGCTGCCGCGTCATTCGGCGCGAACGCGATGGGCGGCGTCGTGCAGTTGTTCACGCGCCGCGCCGCCGGCCAGCCGAACCAGACGACCGTGTCGTTCGGCGGCGGCTCGAACAAGACCTTCGACACGCAGCTGCGCACGTCGGGCACCGTGCCGTCGACCGGGCCGCTCGCCGCGCTCGGCGGTCTCACCTATTCGCTCGGCCTGCACGCGTACAACACGGCCGGCATCGACGCGACGCGGCCCGTGTTGCCGTACCACGAGGACGGCCGCAATCCGTATCACGCGCAGGACCTCGATGCACGCCTCGGCTATGCGCGCGACAACTGGTCGATCTCGACGTTCGTGCTGTACCACCGCTCCGACCTGTCCTACGACAACGCCGGCTTTGCGAACCGCGAGCTCGATCATCAGCTGACGACCGGCGTCGCGTTCCATCTCGACATCACGCCCGACACGCAGTTCGACCAGTCGGTCGGTTATGCGAACGACCGCCAGTTCCTGTACGCGAGCGACCCGGCCATCCCGACCGACCAGATCAACTCGCAGCGCATCAGCGCGTCGACGTCGCTGACGCATCAGGCGCACGGCTTCCACCTGTTCGGCGTGCCGCTGTCGGGCGAGACGAAGATCGCGTACGACTTCACGCGCGAACAGGCGTTCCTGCCGCTCGACGTGCCGGACGGCGTGCCGACGCGCAACGATTCCGCGTTCTCGCTACATCAGTCGGCCACGCTCGGCAACGTGACGATGTTCGTCGCGGGCCGTCACGAGATCATCGCGGGGAAAGCCGTGAACACCGGCAACGCCGCGCTGTCGTGGGCAATCACGCCGGTGTATACGGCGCGCGTGTCGTACGGCAATGCGTTCCGCCTGCCGACGTTCAACGACCTGTACTACCCCGGTTACGGCAATCCGGACCTGAGCCCGGAGCGCAGCGATTCGGTCGAGGCCGCGCTCGACGCGAACACGGCGTACGGCACGTTCAGCGCCGCGATCTACGACACCCGCGTCAGCAACCTGATCGCGTACAACCCCGCGACGTTCTCGCCGATGAACATCGGCCGCGCGCATATCCGCGGCATCGACCTGTCGTACAAGGGCACGATCGGCCGCTCGACGCCGGTGAGCATCGCGGTCGGCATCCTGAATCCGCAGGACGAGACCAACGACAGCTGGCTCAACCGCCGGCCGCGCCAGACCGTCAGCGTGAACGTCGACCACACGTGGGACGAACTGCACCTGCACGCGCTGAGCACGGGTGCAACGGTGAGCTATGGCGGCACGACGTTCGACGACCCGGCCAACACGACATATCTGCCGTCGACCCTGACCGTGAACCTGCGCGCGTCGTACAGGATCAATGCGCACCTGACGGTGTCGGCGTCGCTGTCGAACCTGTTCGACCGTCAGACCATGACCGCATACGGCTACAACACGCTCGGCCGCACCGCGTTCGGCAAGGTCAGCTATACGTTCTGACCAGGACGGTCGGTGCATCGGCGCCCGCGGTCGCGGGTGTCGATGTCGCGGCTCGCGTCAGGACCAGACGACGACGCGCACGCCCGCAATCAACTGGATCGCGCCGAACGCCGCGATCACGACGGCCGACACGCGCGACAGCCCGTGCATGAGCGTCAGCGACATCTTCGTGCGCAACGCGGCGGTCGTGCTGCTCAGGCACAGCCACCATGCCGCGGAACCCAGGAACACGCCGGCGACCATCAGCGCGACGGTCGGCCCCATCGCGTCGTCATGCGTGCCCGCCAGCGGGCCGAGCGCCGCGAAGATTCCGACGAACGACAGGATCGTCATCGGGTTCGACAGCGTCAGGCCGAACGTCGTCAGGAAATCGCGCAGCACGGTCGTGCGCGGCAAATCGCGTGGTGCCGCCGACGCGGCCGGCGCCTGCCGCGCGATGGACCAGGCCAGCCACACGAGGAACGCACCGCCGCCGATTTTCAGCACGACGGTCAGCATCGGAAACGTGGTGACGATGCCGGCGACGCCCAGCGCGCCGAGCAGCCCGTAGATCGCATCGGCGCACGCGGCGCCGATGCCCGTCGCGAATCCCGCACGAAAGCCGCGGCTCAGGCTGCGCTGGATGCACAGCATGCCGATCGGGCCGACCGGCACCGCGATCGACAATCCCATCACGACGGACTTGATGAACAGCATGGCCGGCTCCTCGCGACATCCCGTGGCTCGAAACGTCATCGTAGGGAAAGTCCGGTCGCCGCTGAAGGCGGTTTTTAAGGAAAAATGAGCGCTTCACCTTAAAAACTCCGCCGCAATGGACGAACTCGACTGGAAGATACTCGTGCTGCTGCAGGCCAACGGCCGCATCAGCTACACGGAACTGGCGCGCCAGGTTCATCTGTCGGTGCCGGCGGTGACGGAACGCGTGAAGCGTCTCGAATCGGCCGGCGTGATCGACGGCTACACGGCGCGGGTCAATCCGGCCGCGGCCGGCTACCCGGTGAGCGCGCTGATCGGCATCACGGTGCCGCAGCCGGCGAAGGCGAAATTCCTGAAGCTGCTGGAGACGATTCCCGAAGTGGTCGAGTGCCATCACGTGACCGGTGCGGATTCGTACGTGATGCGGTTCGTCGCCGTCAGCATGGCGCACCTCGAGCAACTGATCGAGCGCATCAACCTGTATGGCGAAACGCGCACGTCGATCGTGATGTCGACGCCGCTGCCGGCGCGTGGGCTCGCGCGGCCGGCTGCGCCGGTCAAAGGCATTCGGGGGTGACAGGATGCCATGCAGTGCGCGATGCTATGCAACGCGCACCTTGCAGGAACCGGACAATCTGCCATGACAGTGATCGGACTCAATCATTACAACCTGCGCGCGGATCGGGCGACGCTCGATACGCTGCGCGATTTCTACGTGAACGTCGTGGGCCTCGAGCTGGGCTATCGGCCGCCGTTCCAGAGCAGCGGCTACTGGCTCTACGCGGGGACGCAGGCGATCCTCCACCTGTCGGAAGCGCGGCCGGGCGAGGTGCGGCCAGCGCACGTCGTCAATACGTTCGACCATATGGCGTTTTCATGCGCGAACGCTGTCGACATGGAACGGCGTCTCGCCGACGCGCAGGTCCGGTACGCGCGCAGGTACGTGCCCGTCACGAGCCAGCTCCAGCTCTTTTTCACTGATCCGGCCGGCAATGGCGTCGAATTGAATTTCGCGCAGCCCGACGACATTTCCGGTGACGAGGCCGGTTAGCGTGGCACTGCCGTTGGCGTATTCATCGTCAGGTGCCCTGCTTCCGCGGGCCGCGTGACGGAAGGGCCATCACGGCCATGCCGGCCGCACGTACGTCACGGCCGTTTCACGAGCTTCACGATCGTGAGCGTGCCGTCCACGCGCTCGACCCGCACCCTGACCTTGTCGCCCACGTGCAGCGACGCGATCATCGTCGGGTCGCCAGCCTTGAACGCCATCGTCATCGGCGCCATCCCGACGCTCTCGAGCGCACCGTGCTTCAGCATCACCATGCCGTGCGCGGCATCGATCCGCTTGACTTCGGCATCGGTCAGCGCCGCGTCCGGCGCCGGCATCTTCATGTCGGACATGCTGCCCGCCGCGCGCACCGGCGTCGCAACGACGGTCATCGCACCAAGGACGGCGACGGCGATGCATCGGATCTTCATCGAGATACTCACGGGCGCGGCGGATGACGAATGCGCCGCGCTACACCAGCAACGTCGCGACGGCCCACGCGATCAGCACGACACCCAACGCGCGGCCGACGTACTCGCCGCCGGGCAGCACCTTCTCGACCAGCACGATCAGCGACAACGCGACGATCCACACGACGTTCATCACGCCGCCGACGAACAGCAACGCCATCAGCAGCCAGCAACAGCCCACGCAATACGCGCCGTGGCGCACGCCGAGCAGGAAGCTGCCCGTGATTCCCGGGCGCCAGTACGTCGTCAGGAACGGGACCGGCGACCGGCATTGCCGCAGGCACGCCTGTTTCAGCGGCGAGAACTGATAGACGCCGGCCAGCGCGAGGACGATCGCGGACAGCACGGCGCTCTTCGACCACAGCATCATTCCGGAGATCAGGCCGGCAGGCTGCAGCAGCGTCTGCAGCACGGCCGCGGCGACCGAGAACGCGAACCACGATGCCAGATAGCCGGCCAGCAGGCACGTCGACGTGAGTGCCGATCCGGCACCCGCCCGATCGTGATGCCGCAGCACGCGCCGGTACAGCAGCACGAGCGGCGCCGCGCCGGGTGTCATCATCGCGATCATCATCACCCACCACATCAGGATCACGGTCGCCAGTGACGGATCCATGGCGCCCATGTCGTCGGCCAGCCGATGCGGGAACAGCGCGACCGCCGTCATGTCCAGCGCCGACATGCCGGTGCCGGCGCCCGTCCACAGGTAGGCCCAGCACGCGCAGACGAGCGCGGCCATGCCGAGCAGCGTGACGACGCGCTCGCGCCCAAGAAAATCGCCGACCGGAATCATGCCGCGGCGCGATGCCGGATCAGCCCGTGATTGTTCAGATGCAGCCGCGCGAACTGCGCATAGCTCCGCTCGAGATCCAGCTCGATGTGGCCGCGCGAGCGGCCGGTGCCCGAACCGATCTCGGCAATCTCGTATTCGAAGCCGTGCGGCAGGTCGATCCGTACGCGATGTTCGGCGCCCGTCACCTGATTGCGGATCGGTTCGCCGACGACGTCGAACACGCCCTCGACACTGATCCGGCCGCGCCGCGCATCGACATCGACGTCGAAATCGATCTTCGCGAAGATCGGCTCGTATGCCTGCTCGAGCGTCGACGCGAACACCGCGAACATCGTCGCGAATGGATCGGTATCCTGACCGGTCATGATCTTCAGCACGGCCTCGCACTGCGCGGGACTGGCCCGCTCGTCGACGATCGGCTGACACCGGCCGTGGCCTTCGTGAATCGGCCCGGGCCACTGGAACACGACCGCGATCCGGACGCCGTCGAGCACCACGTCGCCGTAGTGACCGCTGTCGATCGAAATCGCACCCATCGCCTCGCAACTGCCATGCGTCGGCAACGAATTGAACTGGCAGGGACAACCGTATGAGCAATTGCAGTTCATCAGCTCGGTTCCCTGAATCTCCCACGGCGTCATGGTTTCACCTCTCACGGTCGGTGGCACTGAATGTTTCGAATCTAGTGCACGGCACCGGGGAAAGCAAAGTGCGCGCGAGGCGCCGCTTGCGCCGGGAAAAAAGCGGTCCGCGCGACGCGAAGCGGCGTGATCGATCGTTCGTGCCCGAGCCCTGTCCGACGAACGCCGACAGCGCGGCCGCGTCCTCACGAATGCGGGCATCCCGCATGGGTCCTGGTCCATACTGTCTTGCAATCGACGATTTTCCCCGACCGTCGCCGCCGCCCCGGATGGCTGTCATGCGCGTTCAAAGTGCGTTGCTCTTTCTCGTCGGCACCCTGCTCACCGCGGGCGGCTACGGCGCCACCTTCCTGTTGTCGATGCGCTTTCGCGCGATCGGCGGCAGCGACCTCGATACCGGCGCGGCACTGGCCGCCGCGACGGTCGGCACCTTCGCCGGCCTGTCGGTGGTCGGCTGGTTCTCGCAGCAGATCGGCGCCGCACGGATCGCCGCGCTGTCGTCGCTGAGCATCGGCGCCGGCATCGTCGGCTTCGCACTCGTCGGGCGCGCCCCGTCCGCCGACTTGCTGTCCGGCTTCCTGGTCGGCTTCGGCTGGGGCGCGTTCCACCTGGCCGCGCCGATGTCGCTGGCCGAGCGGACCAACGGCGCCGAACGCGGCACATGGTTCTTTCGATCGGCGACGTTCCAGATGACGGGGATCGGCGCGTCCCCGGCGTTTGCGGCGTATGCGATGCGGCTGCTCCACTGGTCGATCGACGACACGCTTTACGCGGTCGGCGCCCTGTGCGCACTCGCGTCGCTGCTGCTGGAGGCGTTCGGCCGCCTGAATCCGCGCCCGCCCGCCGCCGCATCCGGCGGCCGCTGGGTGCGCGACCTCCGCGCCATCTCGCGCACGCGCGCGGCCGCGCCGATCGCGATGATCGCACTCGGCACCTGCGTGTTCTCCGGCCTGATGACGTTCCAGATGTCGCTCATGCAAGACACGCAGGCGCGCCCCGGCACATTCTTCAGTCTTTATACGATGACGGTGGTGAGCGCGCGCTGGCTGCTCGGGAGATGGGTCCGGACGGCGCGCCCCGAAACCGCGACGAAGGCGTTGCTCGTGACGATGCTGCTCGGCGCGCTCGCGATGTTCGGCGCGGCCGCGCACGCGTCGCTCCAGTCGGTCGCGGCCGTGCTGCTCGGCGCCGGCTACGGGCTCGTGTATCCGGTGATACTGGCGCAGGCGCTCAACGATTGCGCGCATACGCAACAGCATGGCGTGCTCACGTGGTTCGTCGCGTCGTATTTCATCGGCACGTTCGGCTTTCCGTCGGTCGGCGGCTGGGTGATGGTGCACGCCGGCAAGGGCGCGTTGCTGATGCTCATCGCGAGCTGCGGTCTCGCGGCGCTGTCGCTCGCGTTCCTGCACGATCGGCCCGCGCCGGTGCGCACGCAATAGGCGGCTGCGCGGCGCGGGCGCGGCTAACCGGGCTTCTTCGGCGCGCGTGCGACGGCGAACCACGCCATCACGGCGCCCGCGACCCACGCGCAGGTCAGCAGCAGATCGACGTCCATCATTCCCTCGAAATTCGCGCTGTTCTCGAAGCTGCAATGCCGGCCGCCGTGAAACTCGATACAACCGCTGGCGACCCACTGGGCGTGCATGAATACGTGATAGACGGCGAAAGCCGAAGCGATGATGGCGACGCGCAGGCGTATAGTCGTTTTCATTCGGCGCCTGAGGCGGTGGGATGGTCTGACGCCGATCTTAAGACAACGACGCCGCATCAGGCAATCGATCCCGCGCGAACGTCACGACCGGCATGCACGACGGCGAATCGCCATCCGCACAAACCCCGAGAAAACCCGTGGCATCGCGCTTTCGGCGCGGCTCCGCGCGGCGCTCGTCGCGCACGCGTTTGCGGTATTCGCGCTAACGCACGACGGTCTTGTCGCCGGCAAGCATCCGCGGCCTGAACGACGACGCGCGTCGCTTACGCGCCGTCGATCTGCCGGAGCGTCTTCAGGCAATCCACCGCGAGTTGCTGATAGACCCGCGTGCCGTTCGCCTTCGCCTCGATCTCCGCGTCGCTCAGCCGCCGTACCACGCGCCCGGGCACGCCCGCGAGCAGCACGCCGCGCGGCACGTCGTAACCGGCCTTCACGAACGCGCACGCGGCGACGATCGTGGTCGCGCCGATCGTCGCGCCGTCCATCACGACCGCGTTCATCCCGATCATCGTGTCCGGCTCGAGCGTCGCGCCGTGCACGATCGCACCGTGGCCGACGTGGCTGTTCACGCCGAGCCGGCACGTCTCGCCGATGCCGACGTGCAGCACGCAGCCGTCCTGCACGTTGCTGCCGTCGCCGACGACGATCGCGCCGAAATCGCCGCGCAGGCTCGCGTGCGGGCCGATGTAGCAGCCCGCGCCGATCGTCACGTCGCCGATCACGACCGCGCCCGGATGAACGTACGCGGACGGATCGACGCGCGGGCGCATGCCGTTGAATTCGAACAGCGGCATCGCTCAGAGCACCGCGGCCGCTTCGGGCACGAGCGCGAACAGATCGCCGACGAGGCCGTAATCGGCCACGCTGAAGATCGGCGCCTCCGGATCCTTGTTGATCGCGACGATCACCTTCGAATCCTTCATGCCGGCCAGGTGCTGGATCGCCCCCGAGATGCCGACCGCGATGTACAGCTGCGGCGCGACGATCTTGCCGGTCTGGCCGACCTGGTAGTCGTTCGGCACGTAGCCCGCGTCGACTGCCGCGCGCGAGGCGCCGAGGGCTGCCGACAGCTTGTCCGCCAGCGGCTCGAGCACCTTCGTGTAGTTTTCGCCGCTGCCCAGGCCGCGGCCGCCCGACACGATGATGTTCGCGCTGGTGAGTTCGGGGCGATCGAGCTTCGTCACCTCGCGGCTGATGAACCGCGACACGCCCGCGTCTGCCGCCGCTTCGATCTTCTCGACCGACGCGCTGCCGCCTTCCGCGGCAACCGGATCGAAGCCCGTCGCACGCACCGTGATGACCTTGACCGGATCGCCCGACTGCACCGTCGCGATCGCGTTGCCCGCGTAGATAGGGCGCTCGAACGTATCGGCTGAAACCACCGCCGTGATGTCCGAGATCTGCGCGACATCCAGCCTCGCGGCGATGCGCGGCGCGACGTTCTTGCCGTACGCCCTCGCCGGCGCAAGGATATGCGAGTAGTTCGAAGCGATGGCCAGCACCGTCGCTTCGACGTTCTCGGCAAGACCGTCCGCAAGCTGCGGCGCGTCGGCCAGCAGCACCTTCGACACGCCTGCGATCTTCGCTGCCGCATCGGCTGCCGCGTGTGCGTTATGGCCCGCGACCAGAACGTGGATGTCGCCGCCGGCGAATTTGCCGACTTCGGCGGCCGCTGCCACCGTGTTCAACGTCGCGGCCTTGATCGTCGAAGCGCCGCGTGCCCCGTCATGCTCGGCAATTACCAGAATCGTCATGTCCGTCCGCTCCCTCTTACAGCACCTTGGCTTCGGTCTTCAGCTTCTCGACCAGCGTCTTCACGTCCGGCACCTTCACGCCGGCCGCGCGCTTCGGCGGCTCGGCCACCTTCAGCGTTTTCAGACGCGGCGCGACGTCCACGCCGAGGTCTTCCGGCTTCACCGTTTCCAGCGGCTTCTTCTTCGCCTTCATGATGTTCGGCAGCGTCACATAGCGCGGCTCGTTCAGGCGCAGGTCGGTCGTGACCACCGCCGGCAGCGTCAGCGACAGCGTTTCCGCGCCGCCGTCGACTTCACGTGCGACCGTGGCACGGCCATCGGCGATCCTGACCTTCGATGCGAACGTCGCTTGCGGCAGCCCTGCCAGCGCGGCCAGCATCTGGCCCGTCTGGTTCGAATCGTCGTCGATCGCCTGCTTGCCGAGGATCACCAGCTGCGGCTGTTCCTTGTCGACCAGCGCCTTCAGGATCTTCGCGACACCGAGCGACTCGACGCCGTCGATCGACTCGACGAGGATCGCGCGATCCGCGCCGATCGCCAGCGCCGTGCGCAGCGTTTCCTGCACCTGCGCGACACCGACCGACACGGCCACCACCTCCGTCACGACGCCGGCCTCCTTCAGGCGCACGGCCTCCTCCACCGCGATTTCATCGAACGGGTTCATCGACATCTTCACGTTCGCGATGTCGACGCCGGTGCGGTCGGACTTCACGCCGACCTTCACGTTCGCGTCGACCACGCGCTTCACTGCCACGAGCGCTTTCAACTGCCGGTCTCCTGTTTTCGTTTCGACCACCGCGGCGCGTCAGCGCGCGGTGTAGCCGCCGTCGATCACCAGCTCCGCACCCGTCACGTAGCGCCCGGCCGGCGACACGAGATACAGGATGCCGGCCGCGATGTCGCGCGGGCTGCCGATCTTCGCCATCGGCACGTGCGTCTGCATGTATTCGAACGCGCGATCCGGATCCTGGCCCATCTGGCGGAACGCGTCCTCGAGCATCGGCGTGCGGATGTAGCCCGGATGCACCGAGTTCGCACGGATGTTCTTCGCCGCGTACAGCATCGCGTCGACCTTCGCCATCATCCGCACCGCGGCCTTCGACGCGTGATACGCCGGCACGTCGGGGCCGCCGACGATCCCATACATCGACGACAGGTTCACGATCGAGCCGCCGCCGGCCGCCTCGAGATGCGCGATCGCGGCGCGCGTGCACAGGAACACGCCGTTGACGTTCACGTCCTGCACGCGCTGCCACTGCGCGAGCGTGAGTTCGTGCGTCGGCACGTTGTGCCCTTCGATGCCCGCGTTGTTCACGAGCACGTCGAGGCGCCCGAAGCGCGCGACGATCTCGCCGAACACGCGCGCCACGTCGGCCTCGTGCGTCACGTCGAGCGGCCAGAACGCGGCCTGGCCGCCCTGTGCGCGAAGCTCTTCGACGAGCGCCTCGGCCGGCTGCGACAGCACGTCGAGAATCGCGACGCTCGCGCCGGCCGCGGCCAGCGTGCGCGCCGTTTCCGCGCCGATGCCGCGCGCGCCGCCGGTGATCGCGGCCACCTTGCCGCGCAGGTCGAACAGGTCTTCGATGAGTTTCATTGCGTCTATATGAACGCGTCCCGTTTGCAACAGCTTTCTTGCGTTTCTGACAGACAGGATGGGCTGCGTCTCTATATCCGGC
>NZ_QTPP01000017.1 GCF_003853415.1 Burkholderia sp. Bp9142
ATCCTCGGCGCCCACCTTAACCCCCCCGCGGTGGTTTTTGTGCTCCCCCGCGTTTAACACCCCCCGCCGCCCCCCCCCCCCCGCGGGGGCGCGCCCCCCCCCCCCCCCCCCCCCGCCCCGACCCGCCCATTGTTGCCGGCAGCAGAACACTGCGTTGGGAGCGATCGCATTTTTCCCGCGCGGGGCCGGGCCTACACTGTTTTCAACCGCTGCCGCTTCGTCGAACGAAGGCCGGCCGCCCGGTCGACAACATGGAGGTCCCGATCATGAAGCGCCTGATTCGTGCAGCTGCCATTGCCCTGGCCGTATCCGCCCCGCTCGCCGCGCAAGCGCAGTCGAACCCGCCGCTCACGCGCGCGCAGGTCCACGCCGAAGTGAAGGCGCTCAAGCAAGCCGGCTTCCAGCCGAGCGACTGGTTCTATCCGGCCAGCATCGTTTCCGCCGAAGCGAAGATTGCCAGCCAGCAGCGTGCCGGGTATGGCAGCGATCGCGGCACATCGTCTGAGTCCGGCCGGTAATCGCCGTAACGATGCGCCCGGGCGCGCGCCCTCACATCATTACGCCTTCACCGGCTGAATCAATTTCGCGCATGCCGCTGCCTGCGGATCGCCCGCAGGCAGCTTCGCGCACACCCCGTCGAACTGCCTCACGACCGACCTGACCGACGCATCGTGCGCGCCGCCGCCGCGCCAGCGGTTCAGTTGCGTGACGACCTTGGTCAGCGCACGCAGGTTCGCCCCATAAAACGCATCCTTGGTCCTGCCGGCCTGCGCGAGCACGCTCGCGGCGATCGCCTCGATCCGCGCCGAATCGTCCGGCGCCAGCGCGACCGCATTCGCGAAGTAGGTCGCGCCCCAGCGCAGCTTCGTCGCCGGTCCGCTTGCCGAGTCGTACGCCTTCCGGTACCAGTCGAGCGCCGCGGCCTTGTCGCCGCGCGCCTTCGCATTCGCGGCCAGTCCGGACATGAAGTAGTACGGCGTCGCAGAACGCGGCAACTCGGCCTTCAGCAAGACATCGGATTCGTCGTACAGCCCCGCATCGGTCAGCGTATCGGCCGCTTCACTGACCAGCGCCTGCCGCTCGTATGCGTTCACGGCGCCCTGCACCGACACCGCAATCTGCTTGCGTGCGGTGTCAACCAGCGCCGGCGCAGCGAGCGGCGCGCCGGCGCGCGCGTCGCCGCGCGCGAGCAGCACGCGGCCGTGCAGCGCCATCAGGCGGTCGATCGACGACAGCGTGGTGTCAGTCGACAGGCTCGCGAGCGCCGTGTCGTACGCGCCGCGCAGCTTCGCACGCTGCGCGGCATCGACGCCGAGATAGACGACCACGCGCGCGGGTGCCGCGACGAGCACGTCCGAATCGGCCCGCGCCAGCGCCGGCTCGCGCAGCACCGCGCGCAGCGCATCGGCGAGCGCGGCCTTGTCGAGCGCACCGGCCTGCGCGGGATCGTCCGAGGCCGCGACCACCGCCGACTTCAGCGCGAACCGCGCGGCATCCGCCTTCGCGCCGGCCGCGCGCGCCCGCTGCGACAGCGTCTGCAGCGTCACCGCGACACGATCGGCCGGCACCGGCAGCGCGCCGTCGGTGTCCCATGAATAGTCGGCGAGCAGATGCCATTCGTCCGGCGTCAGCGTCGCGCCGCCGTTCAACGCGGTCGCGAGCGTCTGCCGCACCGGATGCGCGGCCGTCATCCCGAGCGACAGCGCCTGCATGTAGCGCTCGAGATCGGCTTCGCCCGGCAGCCGCGTCACTTCGGTGCCGTCCGGGCGGAACAGGATCATCGTCGGATAGCCGTGCACCTTGAAGCGCTCGCCGAGCTTCTGCGCGCTTTCGGTATCGCCGTCGAGATACACGGGCACGAAGAACGACGAGCGGGTCTTGAATGCCTGCTGGCTGAAGATCGTCGACTTCACCTGGTTGCACGACGGACACCACACCGCGCCCCAGTAGAGCAGCAGCGGCTTGCCGGTGCGCTTCGCGAGCGCGAACGCGGCATCGACATCGCCCTGCTGCCACGCGATGCCGGGCGGCAGATGCGCGCCGTCGCCCGACGGGCTCGATACGGCGGCGCCCTGCGGCGCGGTGGTGGCAAACGCCGCACCCGCGGCGGCGAACAGGCAGGCGGCGGTCAGGTTCCGGAGAACGGTTTTCATCAAGGCGGGTTCCGTTGAAAGAGACGGTTGCGGGACGCGGCGTCGCGCGACGGTCGGAGCCTGCACGTCAGCGACGGCCGTCCCATGCGCGCGAAGCGGCGAAGCGAAAACACGACGAAGCGACGAAACAATGAAAGCCATCGACGGATGGCACCACGCATGCCGGAATCGGCCGCGCACGGCGCGCGGGCATCGACGCGGAAAGCCACGACCGACAGCGCCATGCACACACCACGCAACCGTGCCAACTGCAACGACTACGACGACCGGCAAATCGCTCGACGATACGATTCGCGCGGCCGGTTGAAAACCAACGAATTCTCGAATGGATATGACATGGGGCATCGCTGACGTGCGCTCATGTGTCGTCGGCGCAACGACGCATCGTGCTGCACGCATGCTTCGTCGGCTGCCGCCCGCCGCCACACAACGCGATGCCGTTGCAGGCGCAACCACACGGCGTCACGCAGGTTTCATGCAATCGGCAATTCCTGACCGTTCATCTCAAGGTAAACCGGTAATTTCTCACCATGTCGACGTCGTCACGGCGCGTCGCATATTGGTTGCATACGCAACGTCACCGGCACGTCATGCATGTCATTTCCGCATCACGCCGACGTCATCTGCGCTCCCTAGACTGGGCGCCGCCCTGCCCGGCACGCGCCGGGCCGGCGTGTGCCGACGTCCCGCCCCGCGCATCACGAGCGCGCGGCGCACAGGATCGAGCAACGGCCGACGCACTCGAACGCACACGCATCGCGGACGGTCCCGGAGGGGGGCCGACACACGGGCGCAACCAGACGAAGTCACGAACGCTCCCATCATCACAGGATCAGAACGCCATGACGTCACGCCGCACATTCCTCCAGCAGGCCGCCACTTCCGGCCTCGCCGCCGCCGCGCTGTCCGCGTTTCCGCCGAGCATCCGCCGCGCGCTCGCGATTCCCGCGTTTCACGAAACGGGGACCATCAAGGACGTCAAGCACGTCGTGCTGCTGATGATGGAGAACCGCGCGTTCGACGGCTACTTCGGCACGTTCAAGGGCGTGCGCGGTTACGGCGACCGCTTCGCGGTGCCGTCGCCGAACGGCCGCGACGTGTTCTACCAGACCTACACGAAAGCGATGCCCGCGACGACCTTCACGCCGTACCACCTCGACGCGAGCCAGGGCAACGCGCAGCGCGCGGGCGGCACGCCGCACTCGTGGGCCGACGCGCAGGCCGCGTGGGACCATGGCCGGATGAACCGCTGGCCCGATGCAAAGACGCCGCTGTCGATGGGTTATTACGACGCCGCCGAAGTGCCGTTCCAGCGCGCGCTCGCCGACGCGTTCACGCTGTGCGACCACTATCACTGCGGGATGCACACGGGCACGATCGCGAACCGGCTGTTCTACTGGAGCGGCACCAACGGCCCGAACGGCATCAGCCCGGCCGACGGCAGCCGTGTGAAGCTCGCCGCGCTGAACAACCAGTTCAACGGCGGCAACGACATCGGCCCGTCGAGCCAGGGCTGGACGTGGACGACCTACGCGGACCGGCTGCAGCAGGCCGGCGTGCACTGGAAGGTCTACCAGAGCCTGATCGACAATTTCGGCTGCAACGAGATGATGAGCTTTCGCCACTGGCGCGCGGCCATCGAGCAGATGCCGGCCGCGCGCCGGCCCGCGTACGTCGCGTCGACGGACATCACGCAGCCGGTGACGGCGGCCGGCGCGTTCTACGATCCGGCGATCGACGATCCGTTGAGTCCGCTCGCGAAGGGCTTCGGCAACACGATGCCGTACGGCTTCCTCGAGACGTTCCGCGACGACATCCGCAACGGCACGCTGCCCGAAGTGTCGTGGATCATCCCGCCGTCGGTGTACAGCGAACACCCGGGGCCGTCGAGCCCCGCGCAGGGCGCGTGGTACGTGCAGGCGGTGCTCGACGCGTTGACCGCGAATCCGGACGTGTGGAGCAAAACCGCCCTGCTGATCAACTACGACGAGAACGACGGCTTCTTCGACCACATGCCGTCGCCGGCGGTGCCGTCGCGCAACGCGGACGGCTCGCTCGCGGGCGGCCACACACTCGCGGACACCGACGTCGCCGTCGAGTACCACGACTTCGCGCCGGCCACGTCGAGCCAGCCCGCGGCCGACGGCCGTCCGTACGGCCCGGGCCCGCGCGTGCCGATGTGGGTCGTGTCGCCGTGGAGCCGCGGCGGCTGGGTCAACTCGCAGGTGTTCGACCATACGTCGACGCTGCTCTTCCTCGAGAAGCGCTTCGGCGTCGTCGAGCCGCAGATCAGCGCGTATCGCCGCGCGGTGTGCGGCGACCTGACGAGCGCGTTCAACTTCCGCGCGCCGAACGACGAACCGTTGCCGACGCTCGCGGGCCGCACGACGAAAAGCCAGGTCGACGCATTGAGCGCCGCGCAGCAGGCCGCACCGAAGATCACGCCGCCGGCCACGCCGTCGCTGCCCGCGCAGGCCACCGGCGTGCGCCCGTCGCGCGCGCTGCCGTACGAGCTGCATGCAAGCGCGCAGGTCGATGCCGGCAAGGGCACCGTCACGCTGAAGTTCGCGAACACCGGCCGCGCGGCGGCGGTGTTCCACGTCTACGACAAGCTGCACCTCGACCGCGTGCCGCGCCGTTACGTCGTGGAGCCGGGCAAGGCGCTGCGCGGCGACTGGGCGGCGCTGGCCGACGACAGCGGCAAATATGACCTGTGGGTGCTCGGCCCGAACGGCTATCACCGCCGCTTCACCGGCGATCTCGCCCGGCTGGCCGATGCGCGCGCCCCGCACCCGGAAATCCGGGTCGGCTATGCGGGCGCGAGCGGCAACCTGCATCTGCGGTTGCGCAACGACGGCGGCAGCACCGTGCGCTTCACGGTGCAATCGAACCAGGTGTACGGCCCGCTGGCCGGCCGCGGCGCGAACGACGATCGCGGCCACGGCAACGACGCGGGCACGACGTGGACCGTCACGGTGCGCGCCGGCGGCCAGTCGGAGCTGCACTGGAAGCTCGACTCGACCGGCCACTGGTACGACTTCGTCGTCACCGCCGACAGCGACGCGCGCTTCTCGCGCCGCGTGGCCGGCCGCGTCGAAACCGGCCGCCACTCGGTCAGCGACCCGGCGATGGGGCTCGCCGACCGCTTCTGACGGCACCACGGCACCGCGCCTGCCCGGCCGGAAACACCGCCCGGGCACCGGGCGCGGCGCCGCCCGATCCGGCTGAAACGCTTGCCCGGCGCGGGACAAACTTCAGAAGGATGGCTGGTGCAGCCCTCATTTCGTGCCCACGAAAATGCTCCGTATTGCGGCCCGTTCGCGTTAAACTTCGTCAAGCTGCATTCAACAACGACATCTTCGCCAACCCGGCACACACGACACGAGGATAGGTTCGATGCGCACTACCGGCTCATCCGGGGCAATGACCCTGCTCACCGAACACGACCCGGCCGACGGCCGTGAACTGCGCTCGCTCCGGCTCGAATCGACCGGCGACGGCAAGAGCGTGCTGCTGATCGAGATCGACGAACGCAAGCCCGGCATTCACCGCGAGGTCCGCTACGAGATCACGCCGGCCGAACTGATCGCGGCGATCCGCTCGCACGGCGCCGAGCTGCCCGGCGAAAACCACGGCGCCGCATCGCTCGCCCGCACCCCTTCCTGATGTCGATCGGTGAGCCGCGCGCAACGCACCGGCTCACCGATCTGCCCGCATCCCCCTGCCGCCGTCAGGCGCTTTACGTCATTCCCCGCCGCCCGGTTGAAAATGGCCGATAATCGGCCCATCTCCGTATCCTCCTCACGCGCTTCCTTTTCGGCCAGCCGTCATGCTCCGTGACCTCGTCGCCCAATACGGGCCGCTTCTCGTGTTCGCCAATGTGCTCGCGGCGGCCGTCGGCCTGCCCGTGCCGGCAATGCCGACGCTCGTGCTGTTCGGCGCGATGGCCGCGATGCATCCGGCGATGATCGGCTCGCAGCTCGTGACGGTGCTGGCGCTGTCGGTGCTCGGTGCGCTGATCGGCGACACCATCTGGTACGTCGCCGGGCGACGCTACGGCGGCTCGACGCTGAAGACGATCTGCCGGCTGTCGCTGTCGCGCGATACCTGCGTGAAGAAGACCGAACGGTTCTTCGGCCGCTACGGCGTGCGCGTGCTCGCGGTCGCCCGCTTCATTCCCGGGCTGTCGCTCGTGTCGGTGCCGATGGCCGGCGCGCTCGGCACGCGCTATCGCACGTTCGCCGGCTACGATGCGCTCGGCGCCGCGCTGTGGACGATCGTCGGACTCATCGCGGGGCTCGTGTTCTACCGGCAGATCGACTGGCTGTTCGCCGGCGCGAGCCGGCTCGGCCGCGCGGTGCTGCTGGTGATCGTCGCGCTGCTGGCGATCTATGCGGCCGTGCGCTGGATGCGCCGCCGCGCGCTGATCCGCCAGCTCGCGAGCGCGCGGATCGGCGTCGACGAGCTCGACGTGCTGCTGCGCGATCCGACCGCGCCGGTGGTGCTCGACGTGCGTTCGCCCGAGCACCGCAAGCTCGACCCGTTCACGATTCCTGGCGCACAGTTCGCGGACGAGCGGCAGATCGACGACATCGTCGCGCGCTATCCGCTCTCGCAGAAGTTCGTCGTGTATTGCTCGTGCCCGAACGAAGTGACGGCCGCGCTGATGGCCAGGCGCCTGCTCGACGCAGGGTTCACCGACGCGCTGCCACTGCGCGGCGGCCTCGATGCGTGGCGCGACACCGGCCGCCAGCTCGCGTCGCTGGTGGAGGACATGCCCGCCGCGAACGATCCGGTGGCGGGGTTGCACAAGCCGGCCTGAGCGAACTGACTGCAGGCCGGCCGCGCGAGACGGGACATACCGAGGGGACCTTGCGTCCCCCTTCCATCAGAACGCGTGCAGCGGCACGTTCACGACCAGGCGGTACTCCTTGTTGGTCGCGTCCGAGGTGTGCGTGGAACCAGTGTGCCACATCGCGATGAACGTGACCTTCGTATCCTTCAGCTTGCCGCTCTGGAACGTGTACGACGGGATGAAGCCGAACTCGTGGTGACGGCCCTGCACCGGCGCGCCGTTGCTCCAGTAGATGCTCGACTTGCCCGGATCGTTCGCGGCACCCGCGCTGCCGTCCGCCCCCCAGCCCGTCACGCCCCAGACCATCGCCTTGAAGCCCGGCAGGCCCGCTTCCTTGCCGTAGAACGTGTAACGCAGCTGCAGCGACTTTTCGTGCGGCGCGTTGTAGTCGACGTCCATCGAGTTGGTCAGGAAGATGCCGTTGGTTTCGTTCAGGTAGTCGAAGAACTGGTCACCGAGCACCTGCTGGAAGCCGAGCAGCAGCTCGTGCGGGCCGTGTTGCGCGGCCAGCGACAGGCTGTATGCGTTGTTGTTGATCTTGCCCTGCAGCGCGTCGCCCGTATCGTGCGTCGAGTAGACGTTCGCGAAGCCCGTCCACTTGACCGACTTCGTATCGCCGATGCTGTGCTTCAGCGACGCGTAGTACTGATGCCACACGTCGTCGGCCTGGTTCGCGTACAGCGCGAGCTCGCCGTTCGGCGAATAGTCCCACGTGCCGCCGACGTAGGTCAGGCGATTGACGCGCGTGCCGCCGTACTGCGTGGTGAGGTTGGTGAGCGTCGTGTGGCCGCGCGCATCGGTCTTCGTGAAGCTGCCGGCCTCGAGCATCACGTTCTTGAACTCATTGCTGACGATCGTCGCGCCGAGGAAGGTCGGCGGCAGCGCACGGTTGTCGTGCTGCTCCATGAACGGGTTGTCGACGGCCTGCAGACCGTACTTGACCACCGTGTTCGAGATGCGCGCCTTCACGTCGTAGATGCCCGGATAGGCCCACGCGAGCTGGTTCGAACCGCCGCCGCCCTTCGCGATGTGCACCATGCTGCCGGCGCCGGCGCCGCCGTCGAGCTTCAACGCCGCATACAGCGACGCGTCGAAGCCGATGCCGATCAGGCCGGTCGTGTAGCCCGACTCGAAGTTCGCCATCGCGCCCTGGACCCACGCGTGACGATGCGGTCCGCCCTTGTTGTCGAGCGTGTCCGCATAGTTGCGGAACAGGAAGTTCAGGTGGCTGTCGGCAATGAAGCCGTTCGACTTCGACTGCGCCGAAGGCTCATCGGGCGGCGTGACGGCCTGGTTCGCCTCGGCGTTGATAATGGCGTTCGGGGTCGTTGCCTGCGCAACCGACGTGCTTGCGCCGGCGGACGGCGCGGCCTGCGCGACCGTCAGCGGTGCGGGGGCCGCGTCGTCGGCGTGCGCGATGCCGGTCAGCGATACGCCGGCAAGCGCCGGCAAGCCCCATGCGAGCAGCATCTTCGATGCCGTCCCGATCGTCTTTTGCTTTTTCATCGTCATTCTCGTCTTGTGTTGATATCGTCCATGCCGGTTGCGATCCGCTTCCGGCCCCCCGGCGAGCCCGGCTGCGGACGCGCCTTTACCCGCGGCGCGAAGATCGTTCGCGCCGCACCCTGCCCCTGTTGACCTGCCTGGTTATGTTTGCTGCGTCACTTCACGCCGCCACGCCCGCCCGGATGCACGCGACACGCGCCGCCGAGCCGTGCCGCACTTCCGGCAGCGGCATGTCCTGCGCGCACGCGTCGATCGCGACCGGGCAGCGCGTGCGGAACGCGCAGCCGGACGGCGGGTTGAGCGGCGACGGCATCTCGCCCGCCAGCAGCATCGGACGGCGAGCACGCTCGCGCGCCGGCTCAGGCGTCGGCGCCGCATCGAGCAGCGCCTTCGTGTACGGGTGCTGCGGCACGCCGTACACGTCATGCCGCGTGCCGAACTCCATCACGCGGCCGAGATACATCACGAGCACGCGCTGGCTGATGGCCTTCACCACCGCCAGGTCGTGCGCGACGAACAGATAGGACAACGACAGTTCGCGCTGCAGATCGCGCAGCAGGTTCACGATCTGCGCCTGGATCGACACGTCGAGTGCCGATACGGGTTCGTCGCAGATCACGAGCCTGGGATCGCCGATCAGCGCGCGCGCGATACCGACGCGCTGGCACTGCCCGCCGGAAAATTCGTGCGGATAGCGCAGCAGGTGATGCGCATTCAGGCCGACGCGCTCGAGCATCGTGACCACGCGGCGCCGCACCTCGGTGCGGCCGAGGCCCGCGTGGTGCGTGACGAGCGGCTCCGCGACGATCTGTTCGATCGTCATGCGCGGATCGAGCGACGCGAGCGGATCCTGGAAGATCATCTGCACTTCGCGGCGCATCGCGGTGCCGCGCAGGTGATCGGGCGCGACGGCTTCGCCGCGCCAGCGCACCGTGCCGGCGGTCATCGGCACGAGGCCGATCAGCGCGCGCGCGAGCGTCGACTTCCCGCAGCCCGACTCGCCGACGAGCCCGACCGTCTCGCCGCGCTTCACGTCGAACGACACGCCGTCGACCGCGCGCAGCGTGCCCTTCGGCGACCACGGATAGGCGCCGAGCGGCACGCGGAAATGCACTTTCAGATCCTCGACGGACAGCAGCGTGTCGCCCGTCGCGCCGGCATGGCGGTGTTCATCTACGCTCATCGCAGACCTCCCGTCAGATCGGCCAGCGGCCGGTGGCACGCGCGCACCGCGCCCGCCGCGTCATAGGTTTCGAGCGCGGGGCGCACGGCACCGCAGCGCTCCTCCGCGTACGTGCAGCGTTTCGCGAACGCGCAGCCGGCCGGCGCGGTGCCGGGCATCGGCGGATTGCCGGGAATCGCGACGAGCGGCGCGTCGTCCGCATCGGTCAGGCGCGGCAGCGCATTGAGCAGGCCGATCGTGTACGGATGCGACGGCGCCGCGAAGATCGACTCGGCCGGCGCGTATTCGACGGTGCGGCCCGCATACATGACCATCACGTCGTCCGCGAGGCCCGCGACCACGCCCATGTCGTGGGTGATCAGCACGATCGCGGTGCCGCGCTCGCGGTTCAGCTCGCGCAGCAGGTCGATGATCTGCGCTTGCACGGTCACGTCGAGCGCGGTGGTCGGCTCGTCGGCGATCAGGATTTCCGGCTCGGACAAGAGCGCCATCGCGATCATCACGCGCTGGCGCATGCCGCCGGAGAACTCGTGCGGATACATGCGGATGCGGCGCGCCGCATCGGGAATCCGCACCGATTCGAGCGCCTCGATCGCGCGCCGGGTCGCTTCCTTGCGCGACAGCTTGCGATGCAGCTGCAACGTCTCGGTCATCTGCCGCTCGATCGTCAGGAACGGATTGAGCGACGTCATCGGATCCTGGAAGATCATCGCGATCCGGTCGCCGCGCACCGCGTTCAGCGCGCGCGTGTCCATCTCGAGCAGGTTGTCGCCGCGATAGCGCGCGGCGCCCGTCGTCGTGCCGTTGCCGGCCAGCAGGCCGAGCAGCGCCATCACGGTCTGGCTCTTGCCCGAGCCCGATTCGCCGACGATGCCGAGCGTCTTGCCGGCTTCGAGCGAGAACGACACGCCGCTCACGGCGTCGATCGGCGGTGCGTCCTTGCGCGAGAAGCGCACGCCGAGGTTTTCTACTTCCAGCAGAGCTGCCATTTCAGCGATCCTTCGGGTCGAGCGCGTCACGCAGGCCGTCGCCAACGAAGTTCACGCAGTAAAGCGTCACGCACAGCATGACGGCCGGCGCCAGCAGCAGCCACGGCATCGATTCCAGTTTCTGCGCGCCGTCCTGGATCAGCACGCCCCAGCTCGTCATCGGCTCCTGCACGCCGAGGCCGAGGAACGACAGCACCGATTCGGTCAGCACGATGTTCGGCACCGAGACCGTCGCGTACACGACGACCACGCCGAGCAGGTTCGGCACGACGTGGCGCAGCACGATCGACGCCGGCGACACGCCGATCGCGCGCGCCGCGTCGACGAACTCGCGATTGCGCAGCGACAGCGTCTGGCCGCGCACGACGCGCGCCATGTCGATCCACGAGAACGCGCTGATGGTCAGCACGACCAGCATGAACGAGCGGCCGAACAGGGTCATCATCAGGATCGCGATCAGCAGGTACGGGATCGCGTACATCATGTCGACGACGCGCATCATCGCGGAGTCGACACGGCCGCCCGCGAAGCCGGCGGTCGCGCCCCACGCGACGCCGAACAGGCCGGACACCAGCGTGCCGAGCAAGCCGACCTCGATCGATACGCGGCCGCCGATCAGCGTGCGCACCAGGAGGTCGCGGCCGAGTTCGTCGGTGCCGAACCAGTGCTGGTTCGCGAGCGTCGGCGGCAGGCTGATCGAGCCCCAGTCGCTCGCGGCGGGATCGGCCGCGAGCAGCCACGGGCCGACGAAGCACGCGAGCGTGATCAGCGCGAGCAGCACGAGGCTGAACACGGCCGCGCGGTTGTGAAGGAAGCGCGCGAACGCGAGCGCGAGCGGCGAGCGCGAACGCGGCGGCGAGTCGGTCTGCACGGGCAGGCCGACGACGGGAGTAGTCGGGGTCATCGCAGTGCCTCGCTCAATAACGGATGCGCGGATCGAGCCACGCGTACGCGAGGTCGACCAGCAGGTTGAACAGCACCGCGAAGACGGTCGTCAGCACGACGAGGCCGAGCACCAGCGTGTAGTCGCGGTTGATCGCGCCGTTCACGACGAGCTGCCCGAGCCCCGGCAGCGCGAACACCGATTCGGTGACGACGGCCGCCGTGATCGACGTGATGCAGACCGTGCCGAACAGCGACACGACCGGCATCAGCGCGGGCTTGAGCGCGTGGCGCAGCACGATCGTCGAGCCCGGCAGGCCCTTCGCGCGCGCGGTGCGGATGTAGTTGCTCGACAGCGTCTCGATCATCGAGCCGCGCATCACGCGTGCGAGCAGCGACACGTTGATGAAGGTCAGCAGCACGATCGGCAGCAGCCGGTACTGCCAGCCGCCGTCGCCCCAGCCGCCGGCCGGCAGCCAGCCGTTGCCGGCCGACGTCTTCAGCAGGATCGCGAAGATCCACACCAGCACCGGGCCGAGCACGAACGGCGGCACGACGTTGCCGAAGTTGCCGATCAGCATCACGAAGCGGTCGATCAGGCTGTCGCGGCGCACCGCCGCGACGGTGCCGAGCAGCACGCCAAACACGATCGAGACCGGGATCGACACGCCGCCCACGCCGAGACTCACGGGCAGCGCCTTCTTCACGAGATCGTTCACCGACCAGTCGACGTAGCGGAACGACGGGCCGAGATCGCCGTGCAGCAGCGAGCCGAGATACAGCAGGTACTGCTTCCACAGCGGCTCGTCGAGGTGATACTTCGCGTTCAGGTTCGCGAGCGTCGCGGCGGACAGTTGCTTCTCCGTATCGAACGGACCGCCGGGCGTGAAATGCAGCAGCAGGTAGCAGACGGTGATGACGGCGAGAATCGTCGGCACCGCCCACAACGTGCGTCTCAATGCGTAGGCCAGCATGATCGCTCCGCTCAGTGCTTGATCAGGTACATGTCCTGCGAAGCACGCATGTCGATCACGTTCTTCAGCGAGTAGCCGCCCACGTAGGGCTTCACGAGACGATCGGCCGAGTACTGGAACAGCGGCACCATCGGCGTATCGTTCATCGCCGTGTCGTGCGCCTGCGTGAGCAGCGCGGCGCGCGCCTTGTCGTCGAGCTTCTGGTTGCCGTCCTCGACGAACGTGTCGACCTGCTTGTTGCAGTAGCCGACGGTGTTCTGCGAGCTGCCGCAGCGGATCAGGTCGAAGAAGGTCATCGCGTCGTTGTAGTCGGCGAACCAGCCGTCGCGCGCGATCTGCACCTTGCCGTCATGGCGCTCCTTCATCAGCACCTTGAACTCGACGTTCTCGAGCTTCGTGTTGATGCCGAGCTTGGTGCGCCATTCCGATGCCGTGAACAGCGCGACCTTCTTGTGCAGGTCGTTGGTGTTGTACGTGAGCGTGAACGACAGCGGCTTCGCGTCCGAGAAGCCGGCCTGCTTCAGCAGGTCCTTCGCGGTCGCGACGCGCCTGGCCATCGGCCACGCCGCCCATTCCGGCGTGAACGGCTGCACGCCCTTCGTACCGTTCGGCATCAGGCCGTACATCGGCTTCTCGCCGGCCTGCGTGAGCTTCGACGTCAGCACGTCGCGATCGATCACCATCGACAGCGCCTGGCGCACGCGCTTGTCCTTGAGCGCCGCGTCGCTGTTGTTCAGGTAGTAGTAGTAGGTCGCGAGTTGCAGGCCCGGGCGCAGTTCGCCGCCGAACTGCTTGCTGACCTGCTGGAAGATGCCCGACGGGATCGAGTAGCTGTAGTCGATCTGGCCGGCCTGGTACATGCGCATCGCGGTTTCGTCGCTTTCGATCGGCAGGTACGTGACCTTGTTGATCACGACCTTCGACGCGTTCCAGTACTTCGCATCCTTCGTCGCGACGATGCGGTTGTTCGGCTGCCAGTCGACGAGCTGGTACGCGCCGTTGCTGACGAGATTGCCCGGGCGCGTCCATGCGTCGCCGAACTTCGCGATGGTGTCCTTGTTCACCGGCGCGAGCGGTGCCATCGCGGTCAGCTCGGGGAAGAACGCGACGGGCACGTCGGTCGTCACTTCCAGCGTGTACGGGTCGACCGCGCGCACGCCGAGCGTCGTCGGCGCGGCCTTGCCGGCGATGATGTCCTTCGAGTTCTTCACGAACTCGACGAGAATCGTGTACTTCGAGCCCGTCTTCGGATCGACGAGACGCTGCCACGCGTAGACGAAATCGGCGGCCGTCACGGGCTGGCCGTTGCTCCACTTCGCATCGTGGCGCAGCTTGAAGATCCACGTCTGCGGCGTCTTGCGCTCCCACGACTGCGCGACGCCCGGCACGACCTGGCCGGCCGCGTCGATGCGGGCGAGCCCTTCGAACAGGTCGAGGCCGATCGTGTTGCCGGTCCACGACTCGATGTGCGCCGGGTCGAGCGACTCGACTTCGGCGGGCACCTGGCGCGTCAGGTCCTGTTGAGGAGCGAGCGCGACGTTCGACGGAACGGTCACGGCGTGAGCGGCGGGCGTCGTCAGGGCGAGCGCGGCCAGCACGGCCGACATGGCATGCAAGGATTTCATCGTGGCAGTCTTGAGAAGGTTGTTCGGTGAGCGTTGCGCGGCGGATGCCGCGGATTACGCGTGAGACGCTGACGGGTACAGCGATTGAGGAGGCCCGTGATTCTCGTATTGCATCTTAGTATTCCTTACGTTTCTTTCGACAAGTATCCCGTCGAGGAAACGAAGGAATACCTGTGCGTTAGAACAGCCGCGGCGTACCGACCCAGACCACCACCGACTCGATCTTCGCGGTGTTGACCCAGCTGTGCGGGACCGTCGACTGATAGTGCGAACTGTCTCCGGCCTGCAGGACGAACGTCTTGCCTTCCAGCGTCAGCGACACTTCCCCTTCGATCACGTACAGGAACTCCTCTCCTGCATGTGTCGTCACCTCCGACCGTTTCTGCCCCGGCGGCATCCGCACGAGGATCGCCTCGAGCTGACGCCCTTCGGTCACGTTGGTCAGCCTCGCGAACAGGTTCGCCGAATCGGCGAATCCGAAGAAGCGCAACTGCTCGCCTCTGCAGACCGAGCGTTCCTCGCTCGGCGTATCCACGAAGTACTGCACCGTCACGCCGAGCGCCTGGGCGATACCGGCCAGCGACGTCAGCGACGGCGACGCGAGCCCGCGTTCGACTTGAGACAGAAACGGCTTCGAAATCCCCGCGGCGGTAGCGGTGTCGTCGAGCGTGCGCTTCAGACGTTGGCGCAACGCGCGAATCTTGCTGCCCAGTGCGACGGCGTCTGCCGACCGCGAGTTTTCAGTGGGGGGAACCATAGCAGGCCGAAAAGTGGTCGTCAAAAAATGTTTGATGGAAAGTAACTAAGTTAAATCGAGATAGCTTAATCTTCGGGTTCGCACACGTCTTCGGCGTTGAGCCCGGTGCACTAAACAGGGCCCGAAGCGAGCGAAACGACGCGCTATCTTGCCAGACTCGCCGGCTTCACAGGCAAGCTGCAAGCGGCTCTCCGGGAATCTTCGGAGGCCGGGCGGGAAAGTTTACAAATAGATGATGAGACGAATGTTCCTGAAAGCTGCTGCCATATCGGGAGTTTCCCTGAGTGGCGCGGACCTGACGCACCGGACCGGCGAACGTTACCACTCGCGCGCCGGTCGGGGCCTCGCACCGCCTTGCCCGGCGGCGTCCGGCCCCGGCCCGGGCCAGGGTCTGTTCCCGCTAATAACGGGCTTGCGAACGTGCCTTGCCGGTTGCAATGCAAGGAGCGAGGAGCGCCGTTTGGCCGAGCCAAACAAGCGACGATCGACGCCGCAGTGCGGCCGGCAAGGTACGTTCCCCTGTTTGGAAAAAATCATTCGTGGGGCTGGCCCCCAGAAGGGCCGATCGCCGCGTCATGCTCCTCGCGAATACGTCGAGTATTCGCTTCGTCGCATTCCTTGCGCTCGGCCCTTCTGGGGGCCAGCGCAAGCCCGTTATTAGCGGGATCAGACCCTAGCCAGACTGCTCCATCGCCGACGCAAAGCCTACCCGGCCACCGTGCTCCGGCGCCAGTTCGACCCCCAAGGCGACGCGCGATCCGCGCCGTCCGTTTCAAACGAGATTGATGATGCACGCACCTGTTTCACAAACCCGATCGTTTACGACGGTCTTCCTCATCGAAATGTGGGAGCGCTTCGGCTACTACGGCATGGCCGCGCTCCTGGTCCTCTTCATGGTCGACCGGCTCGGTTTCACCGACAGCCATGCGAACCTGACCTGGGGCGCGTTTACCGCGCTCGTCTACGCGTCGCCGTCGATCGGCGGCTGGATCGGCGACAAGGTGCTCGGCGCCCGCCGCACGACGATCATCGGCGCGGCCGTGCTGTGCGCCGGCTACCTGATGCTGGCGGTTCCGAACGACGCGCTGGCGTACATGTACGCATCGCTCGGCGTGATCGTCGTCGGCAACGGCCTGTTCAAGGCCAACGCGGCGAACCTCGTGCGCCGCATCTACGAAGGCGACGATGCGCGCATCGACAGCGCGTTCACGATCTACTACATGGCGGTCAACATCGGCTCGACGGTGTCGATGCTCGCGACGCCGTGGATCAAGGATCACTGGGGCTGGCACACCGCGTTCGCGGTCTGCTGCGCCGGCATGCTGCTCGCGATCCTGAACTTCATGCTGATGCACCGCACGCTCGCGCACATCGGCTCGCAGCCCGACGACGAACCGATCCGCTGGAAGCGCCTCGGCGGCGTGGCGGCAGGCGGCGTCGCGCTCGCGCTGATCACGCTGTACGTGCTGCAGCACAAGCAGCTCGCGGTCGCGAGCGTGTGGACGGCGGCGTTCGCGATCCTCGCGATCTTCGCGTACATGATCGCGAAGTCGGAGCGTTCGGAGCGGGCGGGCCTGATCGCGGCGCTCGTGCTGATCGGCCAGGTGATCCTGTTCTTCATCTTCTACGTGCAGATGTCGACGTCGCTGACGCTGTTCGCGCTGCGCAACGTCGATCCGCGCTTCATCCTGTTCGGCACGACGCTGTTCACGTGGAGCGCCGCGCAGTTCCAGGCACTGAACCCGATCTGGATCATGATGCTGAGCCCGGTGCTCGTGTGGATCTACAACGCGGTCTCGAAGAGCGGCCGTGACCTGCCGGTCGCGGCGAAGTACGCACTCGGCTTCGGCGCGGTGGCGGCCGGCTACCTGGTGTTCACGATCAGCGGCCGCTACGCGGTGGACGGCCGCGTGTCGTCGTGGTTCATGGTGTGGGGCTACGGCCTCTACTCGCTCGGCGAACTGCTGGTGAGCGGCCTCGGCCTGGCGATGATCGCCCGCTACGTGCCGGCGCGCATGAGCGGCTTCATGATGGGCGCGTATTTCGTCGCGACGGGTGTGTCGCAGTATCTCGGCAGCGTCGTCGCCAACTTCGCGCAGATGCCGTCGCACGACCTGCCGGCCACCGAATCGCTGCCGCTCTACCTGTCGCTGTTCGAGAAGCTCGGCTGGCTCGCCGCGATCGGCATGCTGCTCGCCCTGCTGCTGCTGCCGATGATGAACCGCCTGTCACGCCAGCATCAGCGCTGCACGGAAGAGCGCCGCGAGGAAGAAGCGGTGCAGGCGCAGGCGATGGCCTCGGCCCAGTAAGTACTATCCCTCGGCGTGCGGCGTGCACGCCACATTCTCCCGCCGCCGCGGCCGGCACGTCCTACACTGGTTGCAACGGCGCATCCGCTCCGTCGCGATGCGCACCGGTGGGAGAAGATCATGAAAAGCAAAACGACTCGGCTCTTGAGGATACTGTCGGACATCCGGCACGCGCAGCGCTGCACCGCACTGCGCGCCGCCCGGGCCGCGGCCGAAGCCGACGCGGTGCTCGCGCAGCAGGACGATCCGGAGTCCGACGAACGCGACGACGCCGAATCCGACGACGCGACCATCGTCCCCCGCTCCCGCATCGGCTCACCTCACTGACGTCATCGACGCCGCGCGGCACGTTGCGCGCCGCCTGCGCGTTTTCCCGTACCGCTCACGCGGCCGCGCCGCGCCAGCGCGCGAACCACGTTCCCGAACCCGCCACGGCCATCATCAGCCCGACCGCGCATGCGTCGGCCGCGAGGCCCACGCCGAGATGCCGCAGCTCGGCGCCGTTCGCGACCGGATGCAGCAGCGAATCGATGACGAGCGAGATCGCCGCGCCCGCGACGAAGCAGATCAAGCCGCGCCGGCCGACCGCGACGACGGGCTGCACGGCCTGCGCAATGCGCGCGATCCAGCCGTAGCGCACGCAGTCGGCCATCAGCCACGCGATCGCCGCGAAGCTCACGATGCGCGGCAGCGCGAGATCGCGTTTGAGCACGCCTTCCGGCACCGGCAACCCGGAGAACAGCTTGTAGCTCGCGCAACCGAGCACGATCGCGCAGGCAACGCCGGTCGCCGCGGCGCTCCAGCGCCCGAGCGCGATGTGCCGGTACACGGGCTGGCAGCGCGCAAGCACGCCGGCGACAAACATCAGCTGCCACGCAAACGGGTTGAAGCTCCAGCGGAACGAATCGGTGTCCAGCAACTCGGGGCCGAGCCAGCCGGCCGCGAGCCACGACGCCGCGCTGAACGCGACGAGCAGCCACGGATGGCGGCGCGCGAACGGCACGATCACCGGCGACGCGAGCGCGAACAGCACATACATCGGCAGCACCGACGCGAGATACGGCTGGCGCTGGAACGTGAGCAGCTCGGCTGCGCCCGTGAGTGGCGACGCGAGCATCACGCTGACGTCGTCGAGCGCGAGGTTCGGCGCGTCGATCCCGTAATGGTCGAGCACGGCGGACACGACGAGCATCAGCGTCGACGTCGCGAGAAACGCGCGGTAGATCTGCATCGCGCGGCGCACGAACCGCTGCTGCGCGGCGCGCGCGCCGTGCCGGTCGGCGATCGCGCCGTATGCGCTCGCGGTCGCGAAGCCGCCGAGGAACACGAATACCTCGGCCGCGTCGCACAGCGCGAATGCGTGGAGCGTCACGCGCGACAGCACGCTCGCGCCGATGTGATCGACGACGATCATCAGCAGCACGATCCCGCGGAAGAAATCGACTTCGATCAGGCGGCCGCCGCGCGCCGGCGGCGTCGTGGCGACGGGCGGCGCGCTCAGCGGCATGGCCGCACCTGCGCGACGACGGCGCGGCACGCACCGGCGAAAGGTTCGGAAAGGAGAAGACGCGCGCGATCAGCGGCGATGCGCGTATGCCCGCATCGCGCCAACCCGGCCGGCCCGGCACGGAGATGACCGTTCATGGAAAAGCCGCATACGAAGAGAAGACGGTCAGGTCAGTCTAGCGGCCGGTCGGGGATACCCTAAGTAACAAAGTGCAACGGAATCTTCTGTTCGATTACAGGCGTGACATCGGCGATGCAACGCTGGCGAGGCGGCCAGCCCGATGTCAGCTCAACGCCAGTTCGACGCCGGCATCGCGGGATTCGACGCAAGGAACGCGCGATGCGCAGCACGTCCGTCGCCGCCGTCGCGCCGCCGAGCGACGACGCTCAGCCGCGCACGGGCAAGCGCCGCATCAGCATCGCGCTGTGCCACGCGGTCAGCGCGACCGCGGCCCAGATCGGCCCGTAGGTCGCGAGCTGCGCGACGCTCAGCGTCTCGCCGAGCAGCAGCAGCGACACCGCGACGAGCAGCACCGGCTCGACGTAGCCGAGAATCCCGAACAGCGCCATCGGCAGCATCCGGCTCGCCTTCAGGTAGCTCGCGAGCGCGAGCGTGCTGAGCACGCCGAGCCCCGGCAGCAGCAAGGCCCACAGCAGCGGATGGCCGCCGACCTGCGTCGCGCTCGCCGAGACCATCACGAGCGCGACCGGACACAGCAGCGCGATCTCGAGCGCGAACGCAGCCAGCGAATCGGCGTTGATCCGGCGGCGCAGCACGAAATACGGCGGATAGCCGAGCGCGACGACGAGCGTCGGCCACGCGAACGCGCGCGTCGCCCACACCTCGTGCACGACGCCGAGCGCCGCGCAGACGACCGCCGCCCATTGCAGCGGGTCGAGCCGTTCGTGATAGTAGAAGCGGCCGACGAGCACCATCGTCAGCGGCAGCAGGAAATAGCCGAGCGACACTTCGAGCATGCGTCCGTGCAACGGCGCCCACAGGAACAGCCACAGTTGCAGGCCGAGCAGCGCCGCGCTCGCCGGCAGCGCGATCAGCAGGCGCCCGTCGCGCACGCTGCGCCGCACGAGTTCGACGAGCGCCGGCCAGCGGCCACGCAGCGCGATCAGCGCGAGCGCGCCCGGTGCGGTCCACAGGACACGCCACGCGAAGATGTCGAGCCCCGTGAGCGGCGCGAGCAGTTTCGCGTAAGCGGACATCAGCGCGAACAGCGTCGACGCCATCACCGACAGCATGAGGCCGCGCCCGGCCTCCGGATACCCCGTCATGTTGTTTTCGCCTTACTGCTGCTGGAAGCGCTCGAAGCGCTTTTCGATCTTGCGCTCCTCGAACGTCACCTCGGTCACGCGCGCGGACGGCGGCCCGTGGCGCAGCCATGCGAGCATCCGGTCGATCTGCGCGCCGGGGCCCTGGATCATCGCCTCGACGCTGCCGTCCTCGCGATTCGCGACCCAGCCGCGCAGCTTCAGCGCGTGCGCCTCGCGCACCGTCGCGTGACGGAAACCGACGCCCTGCACGACGCCGCGCACCCGCACGTAGTAGGTCTCGATCCGTTCGTCCAGTTCATTGCGGCTCATCGCGTCGCCCTCCCGTTGCATTCAAGCCCGGCATTGTAGTCGCGTCGGCCGCTTCGCACACGTGCCCGGCGGGGCGGTCGCAGGCGGCCGTCCGCGACCGGTGCGGCCGCCGCGCGGCGCTTGCGTCGCGGTGCGCGCCGACCACGTACAATCTCGCCGACGCACAACCGCCGCGCCGCCCGCGCGCGGCCCTGAAGGAAACGCATGACTGATACTTCCCGCGATCTCGTTCTCGTCACCGGCGCGTCCGGTTTCGTCGGCTCGGCCGTCGCACGCATCGCGCAGCAGAAAGGCTTCGCGGTGCGCGTGCTGGTACGCCCGACCAGCCCGCGCACGAACGTCGCGGATCTCGACGCCGAGATCGTCACCGGCGACATGCGCGACGAGACGTCGATGCGCGCCGCGCTGCGCGGCGTGCGCTACCTGCTGCACGTGGCGGCCGACTACCGGCTGTGGGCGCCGGATCCGGACGAGATCGAGCGCGCGAACCTCGAAGGCGCGGTCGCGACGATGCGCGCCGCACGCGCCGAAGGCGTCGAGCGGATCGTCTACACGAGCAGCGTCGCGACGCTGAAGGTCACGAGCGCGGGCGATCCGTCCGACGAGAACCGGCCGCTGACGGCGGAGCAGGCGATCGGCGTCTACAAGCGCAGCAAGGTGCTGGCCGAGCGCGCGGTCGAGCGGATGATCGCCGACGAAGGGCTGCCGGCCGTGATCGTCAACCCGTCGACGCCGATCGGCCCGCGCGACGTGAAGCCGACGCCGACCGGCCGCATCATCGTCGAGGCCGCGCTCGGCAAGATTCCCGCGTTCGTCGACACGGGGCTGAACCTCGTGCACGTCGACGACGTCGCGCACGGCCATTTCCTCGCGCTCGAGCGCGGCCGGATCGGCGAGCGCTACATCCTCGGCGGCGAGAACCTGCCGCTGCAGCAGATGCTCGCCGACATCGCGCAGATGACGGGCCGCAAGGCGCCGACGATCGCGCTGCCGCGCTGGCCGCTCTACCCGCTCGCGCTCGGCGCGGAGGCCGTCGCGAAGTTCACGAAGAAGGAGCCGTTCGTGACGGTCGACGGGCTGCGGATGTCGAAGAACAAGATGTACTTCACGTCCGCGAAGGCCGAGCGCGAGCTCGGCTACCGCGCGCGTCCGTACCGCGAAGGGCTGCGCGACGCGCTCGACTGGTTCGGCTCGGCGGGCTACCTGAAGTAACACAACGCGGCGCGTTCCACGCCGCTTTGCGCACTTTGTTACACGTCGCTGACGGACCGGCACCGGCGCAGCGGTTAAAATCGCGGGTCTTACGCAGAGAAGACACGCATGAACCTGAACGAACAGATCGATTCGCTCAACGCGGGCGTCGATCGGCTCCTCCACGATCACCACGCCGCGCAGCAGGCGGCACGCAGCGCGGAAGCGTTCGCGCGCGCCGCCGCGGCGGAAGCCCAGGCGGCCGCTGAACGTCACGCCGCGGCGGAGACCGAAGCACAGGCCGCCGCGCAGCGCCACACGGCCGCAGCCGCCGACGCCGATGCCGCGCAGCGGCGCCACGCCGACGCCACCGCCGCGGCCGAAGCCGCCGCCCAACGCCACACCGATGCCGCCGCGCAGGCCGAAGCCGCCGTCCAGCGGCACGCCGAAGCGACCGCGCTGACCGAGGCGCTCGCGCAGCGTCACGCGGATGCCGAAGCCGCGTCGCAGCGCCATGCGGCCGCGATCGCCGAAGCCGAGGCCGCCGCGCAACGTCACCACGCCGCCGCGACCGAAGCGGACGCGGCCGCGCAGCGTCATGCCGCCGCCACCACGGAGGCCGAGGCCGCCGCGAAGCGTCATGCGGAAGCGACCGCCGCAGCCGAGGCCGCGACGCAGCGCCACGCGGCCGCGATCGCGGAGGCCGAGGCGCTCGCGCAGCGTCACACGCAGGCGATCGCCGACGCGGAAGCCGCCGCGCAGCGCCACGTCGACGCGACGGCCGAAGCGGAAGCGATCACGCAGCGTCACACCGAAGCGATCGCGCACGCCGAAGCCGCGGCGCAACGCCACGCGGACGCGACTGCGCAGGCCGAGGCCGTCGCGCATCGCCATACCGAAGCGATCGCGCAGGCCGAAGCGGCCGCCGAGCGTCACGCGAAGGCGATCGCCGACGCGGAGGCGCTGGTCGAAGCCGTCGTGAAGGACGCCGCGACGAACGCGGCGGCCGTGGCAGCCGGACCGGCCGTCGCGGTCGAAGTCGTCGAACCGGTTGTCGAGTCCGCTGTCGAGCCGGTGGCGGACGCAGCCGCGCCGGTTGCCGCCGATGCAGTCGTTGCAGCGCCGGCCGACGCGACCACCGCCGTCGTCGCGACGACGGCAGCCGACGCCGCGATCGAAGTCGCCCCCGATGCCGAAGCCACGGAGGCCCCCGCGGACAAGGCGACGCTGCACGTCGCCCGCCCGTCGCAGAACGAGCTGACGCTGACCGTCAACGGCCAGTCGATCACGCTGAACCCGGAGCAGCTGGGCCAGCTGATCGAGGAACTCGCGCACACGCGCGCGTCGATGCAGCCGGAACCGCCGCCCGGCATCCCGGCCGGCTGGCGCTTCGTGACGACGAAGAACCCGATGATGGCCGTGCAGAAGCAGTCGAACGGCGACCGCCTGCTGGTCGCGCGCCACACCGGCTACGGCTGGGTGCCGTTCACGTTCTCGCCGGACGTCGTGATCCAGATGTACATGATGCTGACGCAGCGGTAAGCAACGCGCGGCGCCGCCGCAAGCGAAACAGCCCGATCGGTTCGCACCGATCGGGCTGTCTGCTTTCCAGCATCCGTACAGCCAGCCGGCATGCGCCGGCGTGGTTCGGTTCAGCGCTCCACCGGCGCCTGCACGCGCGCCTTCCACTGGCCGCCCTTGCCGCGCCAGTAGCGCCACGCGGACGCGAACGTCGCGCCGACGTAGAACAGCGCGACGAGCGGCAGCGCGGGCGCCCACAGCGGCGAGCGCCGGTAGTAGCGCAGCATCGGCGCATACGCGGTACACATCGACGCCCACGCAAGCCACGCCGGCCAGGCACGCGCGCCGTAGACGATCGCGGCGACGGGCGGCACGAGGTAGATGATCGTCATCCCGAGCAGCGTGCCGGCCAGCAGCAGCGGCGAATAATGGAGCTGCGTGAACGCGGTGCGCGCGATCATGTTCCAGATGTCGCGCCAGCTGTCGTACGGGCGCAGCGACACGCTGCGGTCGGCGAGGTCCAGCCGGATCGGATGCCGGCCGCTGCCGCGATGCTTGATCTGCGCGGCGAGGCTGCAGTCGTCGATCAGCGCGCCGCGGATCGATTCGATACCGCCCGCCTCCTCGAGCGCGCTGCGCTTGACCAGCATGCAACCGCCCGCGGCGCCTGCCGTCCGGTTGCGCGGATCGTTGATCCACGAGAACGGATAGAGCTTCGCGAAGAAGAACACGAACGCCGGGATCAGCGCCTTTTCCCAGAACGAATCGCAGCGCAGCCGCACCATCAGCGACACGAGATCGCGCTGCTCGGCCTGCGCGCGCGTGACGAGCTGGGCGACGGCGTCGGGCGGATGGCCGATGTCGGCATCCGTCAGCAGCAGGTAGTCGGCCGGCAGCCCGAGCGTGCGCACCGCGGCGATGCCCTGCGACTGCGCCCACACCTTGCCCGACCAGCCGGCCGGCAGCGGCTTCGCGGCCAGCACCGTCAGGCGCTCGGCGCGGTTGATCGCGAGCGCGGCCGCGCGGGCCGCGTCGGCGGTGCCGTCGTCGCTATGGTCGTCGACAATGATCAGATGAAAGTCGCCCGGATAGTCCTGCTCGAGCAGCGACGTCGCCGCCTGGGCGATCACGTCGGCCTCGTTGCGCGCCGGCACGACCGCGACGACGGCCGGCCAGCCGGCCTCGGCCGCGGCGCCGCGCGCCTCCGGCGGCAGTGCCCGCGCGGGCCGCGCGCGCCAGAAGCCGCCGCGCGCGACGAGCAGCACGATCCAGATCAGCAGCGACAGGCCGGACACCAGGAAGGTCATCGCCAGCATCATCGGCAAGCCTCCTGCCGGACGCCGGCGCGAGCAGTCCGGCCGCCCGTGGCGCCGAATCGTTCGATCACAATCGGGGTCGGATTGAAAGCACCCGTCACCGCGCGGGCGGCAGGGCAATACGCGTAAGAATCGACGGTCATCGAATGGCCTTGAAATGAGCGCGACGCCGGGCAGCCGGACAGGCTGCCCGCGAAACCGCGCAGTTTACCGGGTTCCGCGCGCACGAGCGCCGACGCGGCGTTGCGGCGGATGCAACACGGCGGCTACAGCACCAGAGCAAGGACGGCCCGATAGGGTTAAAATGCGCGACTAATTCGGGGTTCCGGGGCCTGGCCTGGCCGGTTCGTTTCCTGCCTTCATAACATCAAGCCGGGGCGAGCGAGCGGTGCCAGCTCCTCGAACCCCGGCGTCTGTCGTCGGAGTTCGCTCACTTATGCGAGTCATCCTTGCCCAGCCCCGCGGCTTCTGTGCGGGGGTTGTCCGTGCGATCGAGATCGTCGATCGCGCGCTGCAACAGCACGGCGCGCCGGTCTATGTGCGTCATGAGATCGTGCATAACCGGCATGTCGTCGAAAACCTGCGTAATAAAGGGGCACGATTCGTTGAGGAACTCGACGAGGTGCCGCACGGCGCCGTGGCGATCTTCAGTGCGCACGGTGTCGCCCAGACGGTCGAGCGCGATGCGCAAACGCGCGGGCTCGACGTGCTGGATGCAACCTGCCCGCTCGTCACGAAAGTGCACGTGCAGGGCCGCCAGTATGTCGCGGCGGGCCGCCGGCTGATCCTGATCGGCCATGCGGGCCACCCGGAAGTCGAGGGCACGATCGGCCAGATTCCGGCCGAGGTGATCCTCGTGCAGAGCGAGGCCGAAGTCGATACGCTGACGCTGCCGGTCGACACGCCGGTCGCGTATGTCACGCAGACGACCCTGTCGGTCGACGACACGCGCGGCATCATCGAAGCGCTGCAGCGCCGGTTCACCGACATCGTCGGCCCGGACACGCGCGACATCTGCTATGCGACGCAGAACCGCCAGGCCGCCGTGCGCGAACTGAGCGGCCAGGTCGACGTGCTGCTGGTCGTCGGTGCAACGAACAGCTCGAACTCGAACCGCCTGCGCGAGATCGGCACCGAAAGCGGCGTGCCGAGCTATCTCGTCGCCGACGGCTCGGAAGTGAAGCCCGAATGGTTCGCGGGCGTGCAGACGGTCGGCCTGACCGCCGGCGCGTCGGCACCCGAGGAAATGGTTGAGGATGTAATCGGCGCGCTGCGCGCGCTGGGGTCCGTCGATGTCACGACGATGGCGGGCCGTGAAGAAAAAGTCGAATTCAAGTTGCCGGCGAAGCTTACGCAAGCTGTCGCCCGCGAAGTTTAAGGAGGACAACTCTTGTCTATTCCGCTGCTCCAGCAAGTCCGCGTCGGCGCATACATCATGCGCCAACACCTGTCCGGCAACAAACGCTATCCGCTCGCGCTGATGCTCGAGCCGCTGTTCCGCTGCAACCTCGCCTGTAACGGCTGCGGCAAGATCGATTATCCGGACCCGATCCTGAACCAGCGCCTGTCCATCGAGGAATGCCTGGAAGCCGTCGACGAGTGCGGCGCGCCCATCGTGTCGATCGCCGGCGGCGAGCCGCTGCTCCACAAGGAGATGCCGGAGATCGTCAAGGGCATCATGAAGCGCAAGAAGTTCGTGTACCTGTGCACGAACGCGCTCCTGATGGAAAAGAAGATGGACGACTACGAGCCGAATCCGTACTTCGTCTGGTCGGTCCACCTCGACGGCGACAAAGACATGCACGACCATTCCGTGTCGCAGGAAGGCGTGTACGACAAGGCGGTCGCAGCGATCAAGGAAGCGAAGCGCCGCGGCTTCCGCGTGAACATCAACTGCACGCTGTTCAACGATGCGATCCCCGAGCGCGTCGCGAAGTTCTTCGATACGTTGAAGCCGATCGGCGTCGACGGCATCACCGTGTCGCCGGGCTATGCGTACGAGCGCGCGCCGGATCAGCAGCACTTCCTGAACCGCGACAAGACGAAGAACCTGTTCCGAGAAATCCTGAAGCGCGGCGAAGGCGGCAAGCGCTGGTCGTTCAGCCAGTCGTCGCTGTTCCTCGACTTCCTGGCCGGCAACCAGACGTACAAGTGCACGCCGTGGGGCAACCCGGCGCGCACCGTGTTCGGCTGGCAGAAGCCGTGCTATCTGGTCGGCGAAGGTTACGTGAAGACCTTCAAGGAGCTGATGGAAGACACGAACTGGGACAACTACGGCGTCGGCAACTACGAGAAGTGCGCGGACTGCATGGTCCACTGCGGCTTCGAGGCCACCGCCGTGATGGACACGATCGCGCATCCGCTGAAGGCGCTGCGCGTGAGCAAGAAGGGCATCAAGACCGACGGCCCGTTCGCACCGGACATCTCGATCGCGAAGCAGCGTCCGGCCGAGTACGTGTTCTCGCGCCACGTCGAGATCAAGCTCGATGAAATCCAGCGCGCCGGCAAGGGCAAGCTGCAGAAGCCGGCGAAGCCGGCAACGGCGGCTTAAGCGCGTGTCGCTGCGCGGGGGCGGGCGCCGCCGCGCAGTCAGGCAGCAAGAAAGCGCCACGGAGTTCGCTCCGTGGCGCTTTTGTTTTGTCGGACGTCGTCATGGGCCGGTGCGCATACGCATGCGCATGCGAACGCCGCTCGCTCAATGCCTCGACTGGGCCGCCGCGATCAACTGCCATGCGGTCGGGCCGGGATCGAGCAGCGGGTCGGACGGCGGATCGAGATCGTGCCGATGTGCGTCCTCGGACGGCAGCGACTGCCACTTCGCGATGCCGACCTCGTCGCCGCACACGGTGCATCGATAGATGCCCGCGACCGTCACTTCGCTGCCCGGCGGCAGGTTCTCGCTGAATGCGCGGCCGCTTCCGCACGTGAAGTAACCGCCGATCCTGTATAGCGCCATCGCTCCTCCTGACCGAAACGAATGCGTTCGCGCCGACACGCACGATCATCGCAAACGCGAGGATGGATCGTTATCGCCCGAACCCGTTCGGCTCCTGTCGTGACATTAGACGGCGAGCGTCAGCCCCAGTGAATGGGACAAGTATGAAACACGGCCCGGGCGTCGGCCGCGCTGCCGCCGCTCAATGCAGAACGGCCGGTTCCCGCATGCGGTCGGGCACCGGGTTCCTCACGCATTCGAGCGCACGCTGCATCGCGAGCGGATAGTTCTGGTTGCCGGCTGTCGTCGCACGATAGCCGGCGCGCGTCATCTGCATCAGTTGCACGTCGGTCTCGGCACGCGCCGCCGACCAGTTCAACGGTGCAACGTTCGACTGCCACTCCGTGTCGACGGACTGCGCAAAGCTCGCGGCGGGCAGCACGGCAAGCGCGCCGGACAGGACAGCGAGGGAAACAACGGATCGCATCACGGCCTCCAGATGGTTGTTTCCGCATCGATCGTCGTCGTCGATGCGGTGCGATCATCGTATGTCGCGTGGCTGTGCGCTTGAATAGCCGATTCCGCAATTGATATTTTCGGCACCGGCAGCCTGGCCGCGATCCGCGTGTTTCGCCACTGCCGCCTGACCGGAATTTCTTTATTTCATTCAACTGCCTGATCGCGTTTTCGCAGACCATGCGAAGCGGCGCGTGAATCGCCTTTGCGGTTTTCGAAATGACGTATTGCCGTCGAGATTGCGGCCGGATCACCGGCCGGCCAGGCTTTCGGCGCGATGCCGCATGCGTGGACACACGCGAGAAAAATCTCATCGAACGATCCGGTTTCCCTGACGGGCGGCAAATCCTCCGCGTCGACTTACCGTTCCGCGACAAGACGTGTCCGACAAGGACGCGCGATAATTACATGTCGGCCGTATGTCACGGCTCTCATGCCTTCCCTATTCTTCTCTCGAGTTCCGCCATGGCCGCCATCGACACCACCGCCATCGACAGTTGGCACGCACACGTCTACTTCGACGCCGCCAGCCGCGACACGGCCTGGGCGTTTCGCCTCGTCGTCGAAGAGCGGTTCGGCGCGATCATCGAACTCGGCCGCTTTCACGAACGCCTCGTCGGTCCGCATCCGGCCTGGTCGTACCAGATCGCATTCGACGCCGCGCGCTTCGACACCATCGTGCCGTGGCTCGTGCTGAATCACGGCGCGCTCGACATCTTCCTGCACCCGAATACGAACGACGAACTGCGCGACCACCGGGACAGCGCCGTGTGGATCGGCAAGTCGCATGAACTGAATCTCGGCGCGCTGACGGGCTGACGGGCGGCACGCGGTCGCGTGCGGCCCACGCGACATCCATGTTTCGGGTCGCGCTGAAACGTCCGGCGGCGTTGCGTCAATACAGTGGCTCCGTTGCTCACACTTGCCGGAACCCGCCATGACACACCCCGAGACCGATGCGCAACGCGTTCATCGAGACTGGCACGCCGCGGTCGTCGCCCGCGACCTCGACGCGCTGATGTCGCTGTACGCGGACGACGCGATACTCGAAACGCCGCTGATCGTCGTCACGCTGCCCGACCACGGCTCGGGCGTGCTGCACGGCAAGGCCGCGATCGGCGAATTCTTCGCCGCGGGCCTGCGCAATCCGGGCAACAAGCTCGGACGCTGGTATCGGACCGGGCTGTTCTTCTCGAACGGCCGGCAACTCACGTGGGAATATCCGCGCGCAACGCCGGAAGGCGATCAGGTCGATCTCGTCGAGGTGATGGAACTGCGCGACGGGCTGATCGCGCATCATCGCGTCTATTGGGGGTGGGTCGGATTCGTGGCGCTGCGTGATGCAGCCCGGGCGGCCGGGCACGCATGACGCGCGCCGTGCCGCACCCGCTCACGCGACATAGATCGCGACGCTGACGAACTGGCACAGGCTGCCGGCCAGCACGAAAAGGTGCCAGATACCGTGCCCGTGACGGATGCGCTCGTCGTTGATGAAGAAGTAGATGCCCGCACTGTAGATGACGCCGCCGGCCACGAGCCAGGCGGCGCCCACCGGCGGCAGCGCATGGATCAGCGGGCGGATCGCGACGAGCGCGAGCCAGCCCATCAGCACGTACAGCACCATCGACACGATGCGCGTGCGCCGTCCGAGCGTGAGTTCCTGCGCGATCCCGAATGCGGCGAGCCCCCAGCTCACGCCGAACAGCGACCAGCCCCACGGGCCGCGCAGCGTGACGAGCGTGAACGGGGTGTAGCTGCCCGCGATCAGCAGATAAATGGCCGAATGGTCGCACTTCTGCAGGATCGCCTTGAGCCGCGGGTTGCGCACGCTGTGATACAGCGTCGAGATCGCGTAGAGCAGGATCAGCATCGCGCCGTACACGCTGAAGCTCACGATCTTGTACGGGTCGCCTTCGAGCGCGCCCATCGTCACGAGCGCGACGAGGCCTGCCACCGACAGCACCGCGCCGACGAGATGGGAAATGCTGTTGAAACGCTCACCGGCATGCACGACGGGTTCTCCTGCGCGAATTCATCGGAACAAAGCTGGGCCTTATGATACCGGCGGGCGGATCATGTCGCGCTGAACGCCGTCAAACACCGTGGCGACGGCGGGTCGCAAGCATGCCGCCGGGCCCGGAAAGAAAAAGCGCCGCGAATCCCTTCGCGGCGCTTCCCGTTCCGTCACCGGACCGTCTTGCCGTCAGGCCATACCCGCCAGCTTCAGCAACACTTCCCCGCCCCCGACCCGTACCGCGCATTCTGACGCTCGCGGAAAAATGCCTCGTACGTCATCGGCTCGCGGTCCGGATGGGTTTCGCGCATGTGCGCGACATAGGTGTCGTAGTCGGGCAGGCCGACCATCAGCCGCAACGCCTGCCCGAGGTAACGCCCCGCGCTCCGCAAGTCGCTGCCAAGATCGCTGAACATCGCGGCCTCCCGTTATCGTCCGCTGCCGAGCGCCTGCGCGGCCGGCATCGGCTCGTACGGCGTCTCGCGCACGGTCGGCCTCGACTCGCGGCGCGCGCGCAGCACGGCGAGCAGGCCGTACGCCGCGATCGACACGACGACGAACATGAACAGGCCGGCCAGCGCCGCATCGATATAGTCGTTGAAGATGATCCGCTGCATCTGCGCGACCGACTTCGCCGGCGCGAGCACCTTGCCTTCGTCCACCGCGGCCTGCAGCTTCGCGGCGTGCGCGAGGAAGCTGACCTTCGGATTCGCATCGAAGATCTTCTGCCAGCCGGCCGTCAGCGTGCAGATCAGCAGCCATGCGGTCGGCACGAGCGTCACCCATGCGTAGCGCTCGCGCTTCATCTTGAACAGCACGACGGTGCCGAGCACCAGCGCGATCGCGGCGAGCATCTGGTTCGAGATGCCGAACAGCGGCCACAGCGTGTTGATGCCGCCGAGCGGATCGACCACGCCCTGGTACAGGAAGTAGCCCCACGCGGCCACGCACAGCGCGGTGGCGACCAGGTTCGCGGGCAGCGACTCGGTGCGCTTGAGCGCCGGGTGGAACGTGCCGAGCAGGTCCTGCAGCATGAAGCGGCCCGCGCGCGTGCCGGCATCGACGGCCGTCAGGATGAACAGCGCCTCGAACAGGATCGCGAAGTGATACCAGAACGCCATCATCGCTTCGCCGCCGATCACCTGGTGCAGGATGTGCGCCATGCCGACGGCCAGCGTCGGCGCGCCGCCCGCGCGCGCGATGATCGTCGTCTCGCCGACGGCCTTCGCGGTCTGCGTCAGCATGTCGGGCGTCAGCACGAAGCCCCATTGCGTGACCGTGTTCGCGACGGCTTCCGGCGTCGAGCCGAGCACGGCCGCCGGCGCGTTCATCGCGAAATAGATGCCCGGCTCGATCACGCACGCGGCGACCAGCGCCATGATCGCGACGAACGATTCCATCAGCATCGCGCCGTAACCGATGAAGCGCGCGTTGGTTTCGTTGTCGATCAGCTTCGGCGTCGTGCCCGACGAGATCAGCGCGTGGAAGCCCGACACCGCGCCGCACGCGATCGTGATGAACAGGAACGGGAACAGGTTGCCCGACCACACCGGGCCCGTGCCGTCGACGAACTTCGTCAGCGCGGGCATCTTCAGCTCCGGCGCGACGACCAGGATGCCGATCGCGAGGCCGAGGATCGTGCCGATCTTCAGGAACGTCGACAGGTAGTCGCGCGGCGCGAGCAGCAGCCACACCGGCAGCACCGACGCGACGAAGCCGTAGCCGATCAGGATCCACGTGAGCTGCGTGCCGTTGAACGTGAACCATGCGGCGAGCGTCGGCGACGCGCTCACATTCTGGCCGAACGCGATCGCCGCCATCAGCCCGAAGAAGCCGATGATCGACACTTCGCCGATGCGGCCCGGGCGGATGTAGCGCGTGTAGACGCCCATGAACAGCGCGATCGGAATCGTCGCGGCGACGGTGAACGTGCCCCACGGCGAATTCGTCAGCGCCTTCACGACGATCAGCGCGAGCACCGCGAGGATGATCACCATGATCAGGAACGCGCCGAACAGCGCGATCACGCCGGGCACCGTGCCGAGCTCCATCTTGACGAGGTCGCCGAGCGAGCGGCCGTCGCGGCGCGTCGAGATGAACAGCACGATGAAGTCCTGCACCGCGCCGGCAAACACGACGCCGGCCAGGATCCACAGCATGCCGGGCGTGTAGCCCATCTGCGCGGCGAGCACGGGGCCGACGAGCGGCCCGGCGCCGGCGATCGCGGCGAAGTGATGGCCGAACAGCACGTACTTGTTGGTCGGCACGTAGTCGAGGCCGTCGTTGTACTTGACGGCCGGCGTCATCCGCAGCCCGTCGAGCTGCATGACCTTGCTGGCGATGAAACGGCTGTAGAAGCGATATGCGATCAGATACACGCAGACTGCGGCGATCACGATCCAGAGCGCGCTGACGCGTTCGCCGTGCGCAAGTGCGATCGTCCCGAACGCGAACGCGCCGAGCAGCGCGACCGCGATCCAGAGCAGGGTACTGGAAGCCCGATTCATGGCGTCTCCTGGTCTCCAATGTGGTTTTGAGTGGTTCCGGCGAGGGGCCGAACCCGCGTGACGTCGATGCGTCGCGCCGCGCCTCGTGGAGGCCACGGCGATGGGCCGTAGTATTCCGCGCGACGGGGGCGGCTTACAAGCGCACAATTACGTATGCGTGGCTACGTAGAATTACGTAGACGGAGGGGATGCGGGCGCGGGTGCGCCCGCGATCGACCGACGCGCGGCGCGACGTGGCCCGCATCGGCCGGGCCCGGCACGTCGCTCGCCGGGCCGCGTGCATCAGTGCTGTTCGTCGAGCTTCTTCGGCTTCGGCGCCGACGGCACCTTCGCGTACTGGAACGCCGGCGTCGCCTTCAGCGCATCCTTCGTCGCGCCCGGCAGGTAGATGTTGCCGTTGCGCACGTCGAGCGACGCGATCGGCACCGCGACGTCATGCGCGGCCACGCCGAGGAAGCCGCCGGCCGACACGATCGCCGCCGACACCGAGCCGTCCGGCGCGACGATCAGGTCGCGCACCGTGCCGACCTTCTGGTTCGCGTCGTTGTACACGGCCTTGCCGAGCACGCTCTTCTTCACGCTCCAGCCTTCGAGCAGCGCCTGCGATTGCTCGACGGTCACGCTGAGCGGCTGCGCGCCGGCGATCTGCGCGTGCGCGCTGACGCTCGACGCGAGGACGGTTGCTGCGATGAGGGTCTTGTAGAACTTCATGAGTATTGCACTCCGGTTCGGTTGTTGTTGATTCCGGGAGCGAAGCGACGCGGGCGCAACGGCTGATCGGTGAGCGCCCCGCGCTTCGTCGGTCGCGTGGCAGCCGGCCGCGCCGCCACTGCGCGCGCGCATGACGGACCGGCATGGCCGGGCCGCAGCATGCAACACGGCGTTCATGGTAGCGACATTCGCCGGATCGTGCGTCCGGGGTGCAACGTGGCAGGCGGGCCGGACAGGATGGAGATCAACGATCGTGCGGATAGGCGGTGCGCGCCGCCCCGGCGCCCCGCCACGCTGCATCACGCGTTGCGCGAATACACCCGGCGATGCCGCACCGCCTCCGCCAGCACATCGAGCACCGGCTCGGTCTGCGACCAGCTCAGGCACGCATCGGTGATCGACACGCCGTACTGCAACGGCACGCCCGGCTTCAGATCCTGGCGCCCGGCCTCGAGATGGCTCTCCACCATCACGCCGACGATCCGGTGCTCGCCCTGCGACAGCTGCCGCGCGAGATCCTGCGCGACGTCGATCTGCCGCTCATGCGACTTGTTCGAATTCGCATGCGAGCAATCGACCATCACCTGCTCGCGCAACCCGCTCTTGCGCAGCACCGCGCAGCTCGCCTCGACGTGCCCGGCGTCGTAGTTCGGCCCGCTCTTGCCGCCGCGCAGGATCACGTGCGCGTCGTCGTTGCCGCGCGTCTCGAAGATCGCGGCCATCCCCATCTTCGTCATCCCCATGAACGCATGGCTCGCGCGCGCGGCGACGATCGCGTCCGACGCGACCTGCACGCCGCCGTCGGTGCCGTTCTTGAAGCCGATCGGGCAGCTCAGCCCCGACGCGAGCTGGCGATGGCTCTGGCTCTCGGTCGTGCGCGCGCCGATCGCGCCCCACGCGATCAGGTCGGCAATGTACTGCGGGCTCAGCAGGTCGAGGAATTCGGTCGACGCCGGCAGGCCGAGCGCGTTGATGTCGAGCAGCAGTTGCCGCGCGGCGCGCAGCCCTTCGTTGATGCGGAAGCTGCCGTCCAGCCGCGGATCGTTGATGTACCCCTTCCAGCCGACCGTCGTGCGCGGCTTCTCGAAGTACACGCGCATCGTGATCAGCAGGTCGTCCTTCAGCGCATCGGCGGCGGCCTTGAGGCGGCGGGCGTACTCGAGCGCCTGGTCGTGGTCGTGGATCGAGCACGGGCCGACGACGAGCAGCAGCCGGTCGTCGCGGCCGTGCAGGATGTCGCCGATCGCGCGGCGCGTGTCCTCGACGAGCGTCTGCGTGGCGGCCGGCACCGGCAGCTCGTCCTGCAGCAGCGCCGGGGAAATCAGCGGACGCACGGCGCCGATGCGGACGTCGTCGATGCGGGTGGTGTCCTGCGTCGCGTCGGCGCTGCCTACCTCGCGATCGTGGGAAGGATTGTCGAGGTTCTGCATGGGGATTCTCCGGGGACGTCTGGAATGATGGGCAGGCTCGATTATGGCACTCGCGCGGGGCGGCAGCGACGCGCGGCGGCGGAATGCGATCGACGTCAGGACGCCGATTCGGCGCCGGCCGCGAAGTCCGCCGTCCGGCCTTCCGTATCGGGCACGATCACGTTGCAGCCGGGCAGCAGCGGCGTCGACGGCGGAATCGATTCCGCGCCGTCGCGCAACGTGCCGGGTGGAATCGATTCCAATGGCGTAGGCCGATGACACGGCGATCGTCATCGAACCTCTGGAAGACATCGGAGTTGCCCCTGGGGATAACCTGCCTTTCATCGAGGACGTTCGCTGTGTTGCGACTTGACCGGATGGCCGCTTCAACGCGGATTCCGTGCCAGCGACGGTCTCGTTCGCGTGAACTGTCCGGTCCGTTTTCGATATGCAATTGTGCAGGACTCCAGACCGGATGAATCGAAGCGCGGCGAGGACGCAAGCGATGCGGATTCCGTTGTTCGAAGGTAAGCGCCTGAACCCCGCCGCAATGATCGCTCGTCGCGATGCGATCCGGCCGTTCGGCCGAGTGGTCGCGCGTCACCGAAGTACCGTACGATCATGACTGTCCGCTGCCGATGCGGCCCGTCGTTCGACGCAGGCGGCACGACGCACCATCCGTCCGTGATTGACCGTTCGCAATATGACCCGACCCGCCAAGATGACCGTATCCGAACTGCTCAGCGCCATCCGCCAGCCCTACGCCGACCTGCTCGCGCAAGCGGCAGCGCAACCGGCGGCCGTCGTCGAACCGGCCTACCGGAAAGCCGACGGCACGCTGGCCACCGAAGGTCCGCTCGCGCTGCCGTGCCGCGCCGACGTCGTTCACACCGAAGGCGACTCGGCCGGCCAGCCGGCGATGGTCGACTCGACCGCGCAACTGGATTTCGAGCCGTTCGCGTTCGAACTCGAAACGGCGGCCGTGTCGATCCGGCCGTTCGTGTGGGACTGGGCGACGATCGAAGCCGATGGTCTCGGCGAAGCCGCGGCCACCGACGCGTTCAAGACATGGTTCTTCGCGTGGTTCGACACCGACGACGCAGGCGTGCCGGCCGAGGACGGCCTGCACGGCATCGTGCACTATCTGTCGGAGCCGGCGCGCACGGAACAGGGATGGCGCGTGAGCGCGGATCTCGGCTCGGCGCCGGGCGCGGCCGTCGAGGACCTGCTGTTCCGGCTCGTCGATGCGGGCGCGACGCGCATCAGCGTCGGCTGAAGCGCTTCTCCATTACTGACATCCCAACATGAAAAAAGCATTCGCCGCGTCGCTGCTGCTATGCCTTGCATTGCCCGTGTCGGCCGAAGTCAGCACGGAAGTGCTGTGCTTCAGGACGACCGGCGACAAACCCGTGCGCTTCGAGCTGCGCACGTATTACGACGACGTCGCCAAATGGCAAGGCGGTGTCGTCCGGTACGCGAAATCGAAGTCGGCGATTCCGCTGCTGTTCAAGCACATGGATCAGGAGGAACTCGCGGAAGGCCGCCCGTACCAGTTCACGACAATCTGGTGGGAAATGGTCGACGGCAGGATCAACGGCGAATACGAGATGATGAGCCAGGGTGCGATCGTCTACTCGATGACGTACACCAATGCGCGCACCGGCAAGAAGACCGATTTCGCGTGGGCGCAGGACGTCGATGCGTCCGCGAAGACGGGGTGCCGCTGGTAGTGCGGGTTCGGTCCGCCGAGCGGCGCAGGTTCATCATCCGGCGCACCCGCGGGCGCGCCGGTATCGAGATGGCTCAGGGGCCCCGTCAGCCCGCGTCGCCCGTCGCGTCGACGTCGATCCCGAGTTCGGTCGCCATCCGCTGAACGAGTGCGCTCAGCCGCGCCACTTCATCCGCAAGCCGCTTCTGCTCGGCCTTCAGCGCCTCGAACTCGGACGGCGGAACGGAATCCGCGCCGCCACCCGCATCCGAACCGGCGAAATCGGCCACGTTCACCTCGCCGCACATCAGATGCATCCAGCGGTTCTCGCGCGCACCGGACGCGCGTGGCAGCCGGACGACGAGCGGTTGCGCACGCGCCGCGAGTTCGTCGAGGAACGCCTCGACCGACGAGATGTCCGCGAAGCCGTGCAGGCGTGCGCTGTTCAGGCGCAGTTCGGCGGCCGTCTGCGGGCCGCGCAGCAGCAGGATCGTCAGCAGCGCGATCGCCTGGCTCGGGATCCCGAGCACGCGATTCACGTTGTGCTCGAAACGCGGCACGCGGCTGCTGCTGCCCTCCATCACGAGGCTCAGGTGCTTGAGCCCGTCGAGCGCGGTCGTGACTTCGTCATCGCTGGCGCTCATCACCGGCGAGCGTGCGGTTTTCTGGTTGCAGCCCGCGGTCAGCGCATTCAGCGACAGCGGATAGGTGTCCGGCACCGTGTGCTGCTTCTCGACGAGCACCCCGAGAATCCGGGCCTCGAGGGGCGTGAGTTCGCGCAGGGCGCGTGGCGTGGGCATGTCCGGCGTGGTGTTCATGGATGGCGTCGCAGCGTGCAGCAGGTGAAGGGAAACCGTCGCGCCCGTCCGGCGTCGCGAACGGGCGAGCCATATGATAGCTCGCGACGTCGGGCCCGGCGCCACTCGCCGCCGCGGCGCGCGGACTTGCCGCAGCCGGCATTCGTCCAACGGATGGGCCGTGCGGCGTCGCGCGACGAGGCCCACGTTCGGCGCCGCCGCGCATTCACGCGCGTCGCCCGCGCGCGGCGTCGCTGCGCGTTTGCGCGTCGCGCAGGCCGGCGCTACGATACGCGTTCATCCGGAAACACGTCGCGGCGCGCGGCCGCCTTCGCCCGCAACGCCAACACCGCGCATCGCCCGTCCCGCACGCCGTGCCGCCGCGCATGCGCGCCACCCGTCGACACGGCTCATCCGTTCACTCGTTCACCGCCATGACCGCATCCTCTTCAGCGCCGAATGTGCGCGCCATCGTCACCGGACACGCGCGCGGCCTCGGCGCGTCGATCGCCGAACAACTGCTGCAGGAAGGCATCGCCGTGCTCGGCGTGTCGCGCAGCCGCCATCCGTCGCTCGCCGCGCAGGCCGGCGGCCGCTTCGCCGAAATCGAACTCGATCTGTCGGACACGTCGGCCGTCGCGGCCTGGCTCGCCGGCGACACGCTGCGCAGCTTCGTCGACGGCGCGTCGATCGTGCTGCTCTTCAACAACGCGGGCATCGTCGATCCGATCGGACCGCTCGACGCGCAGGACCCGGCGCTCGTCGCGCGCGCGGTCGGCCTGAACGTCGCGGCGCCGCTAATGTTGTCGGCCGCGCTCGTGCAGGCGGTATCGGCCCCGACCGAATGCCGGATCCTGCATGTATCGAGCGGCGCCGCGCGCAACGCATACGCCGGCTGGAGCGTCTATTGCGCGACCAAGGCCGCGCTCGACCACCATGCACGCGCCGTCGCGCTCGACGCGAACCGCGCGCTGCGGATCTGCAGCGTCGCGCCGGGCGTCGTCGATACGGGCATGCAGGCGACGATCCGCTCGACCAGCGAAGAGCACTTCCCGATGCGCGAGAAATTCGACCAGTTGAAGGCGAGCGGCGCACTGTCGACGCCCGAGGCCGCCGCGCGGCAGTTGATCGGTCATGCGCTGAGCGACGCGTTCGGCGCCGAACCGACGGCCGACGTGCGGAACCTGCCGGCCAAGTGAGCCGCACACGCGGCCCGTCATCCTTCGAGCCGCTTCGTCCAGTCTTCGACCTGCCGCTCCGTCCGGCGCTTGTCGAACATCTTGCGCCAGCCGGGCGGCAATAACGGAACGTCGCACAGCGCGTCGAGCGCGGCCATGTCGAGCGTGCGCCGGTACAGCACGTCGAGCACCGTCGACAGCGGCCATTGCGGATACCGGCGCTCGTGCAGCGCCAGCACATCGCCCGGCGCCACCCAGCCCTCGTGCAGCACGCGGTAGTACCAGCCGGTCCGGCCGCTTTGCTGCACGAGCGCCGCCATGCGCGGATGATCGAAGCGCGCATTGAGCTTCCAGCACGGCTGCCGCGACTGCGACACCTGCAGCACGGCACCACCCAGCGTGAACACGTCGCCGAGACACACGTCGCGCTCGGTCACGCCGTGCGTCGACAGGTTCTCGCCGAATGCGCCCGGCCGCGCGAGCACGTCGCGCCCCCCGATCTGCGCGGACCACCACGCATAGTGATCGCGCGCATAGTGATGAACCGCCTTGTCGGGCCCGCCGTGATACCGCGCATCGGCCTGCTCGTCGCCCGCAAAGCCGAGCGCGCCGAGCCACAGACGCGCGTCGACCGGCTGCTTGTCGATCGCGCTCGCGTGCGGCGTGCCGGCCAGCGGCCGGCTCGCGCCGACCCGCACCGCGGCGATGGCGGCCGCGATCGCCGGCCGTGCGTCGGCGCTCATGCCGGGACACCGTCCGGCAGTGCCGCAAGCAGGCGTTCGAGCTCGCGAATGCGCACGTCGCCGAGCGGCAGCAGCGGCCTTCTCGGCTCGCCCGCATCGAAGCCGCGCAGGCGCAACCCGGCCTTCACGGTCACCGGCAGGCCGCCGTTGACGATGAACTGCAGCAGCGGCAGCTGCGCGTGAAACACCGCCCGGGCGCGCACCAGGTCGCCCGCGCGCATCGCGTCGACCAGCGCAATCGGCAACGCGGCATTCAGGTTCGGCGCGGCCGTGCACCATCCGGCCGCGCCCGCGGCCAGCGCGGCAAGCGCCATCGGGTTGCTGCCGTTGTAGAACGGGATCGCCCCGTCGCTCAACTGCGCGAGCCGGTGCATCCGCCCGATGTCGCCGGTGCTCTCCTTGACCATCGTCACGTTGTCGACGGTCCTGCAGATCGTCGCGATCAGGTCCGGCGACATGTCGACGCCGCTCGTCGCGGGGTTGTTGTACAGCATGATCGGGATGCCGATGGCGTCGCCGATCGCGCGGTAGTGCGCGACGATCTCGTCGTTGCCGAGCTTCCAGTACGACACGGGCAGCACCATCACCGCATCGGCGCCGGCCCGTTCGGCGAAGCGCGCGCGGCGCACCGCACCGGCCGTCGTGAGATCGGAGATGCCGACGACGGTCGGCACGCGCCGGCGCACTGCGCGCATCGATGCAGTGGCGACCGACTCCCATTCGGCGTCGGACAGGTACGCGCTCTCGCCGGTACTGCCCAGCGGAGCGATCGCGTGGACGCCGTCGGCGATCAGGCGCTCGATCAGCGCATCGAGCGCCGGCAGATCGACGCCGCCATCGGCGGAGAACGGCGTAACCGGGTAGGCGATAATGCCTTGCAAAAGAATGGACACGATGTGGATTCCTCAATGATGGATTGACACGACGGAAGCGGCGCGCCCGCTCATGCGACGCAGTCTCGATGCGTGCGCAATGCGCGGCGCGCGTAGTAGTCGAACGTCACGGTGTCGCGCTTCGGCTTCGAAATCCAGTCGTGCGCTTCCCGCGCCAGCGCCGGCGGAACCGGCCTGATCTCGCCTGCCGACATCGCAAGCAGCTGCAGCTTCGCGGCCCGCTCGATCAGCAGCGCGAGCATGCAGGCTTCCTCGATCGTCTTGCCGACCACGAGCTGGCCGTGATGCGACAGCAGGATCGCACGCTTGCCGCCGAGCGCCTTCGAAATGATCTCGCCTTCCTCGTTGCCGACCGGCACGCCGGGCCAGTCCTTCAGGAACGCGCAATCGTCGTACAGCGGGCAGGTGTCCATGTGCGACACCACGAGCGGCTGCTCGAGCATCGACAGCGCGGCGACGTGCGCCGGATGCGTATGGATGATGCAGTTCACGTCCGGGCGCTCGCGATAGATCCACGTATGGAACCGGTTGGCCGGGTTCGGAATGCCTTCGCCATCGACGACATCGAGATCCTCGTTCACGCGCAGCAGGTTCGCGGCCGAGATCTCGTCGAAGCCGAGCCCGAGCCGCTGCGTGTAGTACGTGCCGGCGTCGCCCGCGCGGCAGGTGATCTGCCCGGCCAGCCCCGAATCGTGACCGGCGTCGAACAGGATCCGGCACGTGAGCGCGAGCTTTTGCCGCGCGGACCAGCCGCTGTCGCCCACCTCGTTCTCGAGACGCCGCTCCGCCAGCGCGACCAGCGCCTCCTTCGTCAAATTCAGCGTTTCCGCCATGTTCACCTCCTGAATGGATCGGGTGTGCCGCGCCGTCCGCGGCCGTGTCCCTGGCATTACAAGACACACGATACATCATAGGACACTTTGTGTCATGCGTTACAATCGGTTTTTCGAAGGACACCTGGCGCCCCATGACGATTCGCCTGAAGCTGCTCAGAAAACAGAAAGGCTGGACGCTCGATGTGCTGGCCGACGAGACCGGCCTGACCAAGAGCTACCTGTCGAAAGTCGAGCGCGGCCTGAGCGTACCGTCTATCGCGGTCGCGTTGAAGCTGTCGAAGGCGCTGAACGTCGACGTCGAGCAGCTGTTCTCGGAAAGCCGCAACCGCGAGCTGATCACGGTCACGCGCGCCGGCGAGCGCACGGCGATGGGTGCGGCGGCCGACAGCCACGCGCACCGCTTCGAGAGCATCGCGGCCGGCGTCGCGCCGAAGAAGATGCTGCCGTTCGTCGTGCGCCCGCCGCACGAATTCGTCGCGTCGACGTTCCGCGAGCATGAAGGCGAGGAATTCCTGTTCGTGCACAAGGGGCGCATCGAAATCGAATTTCCGAACGAGACCGTGCAACTCAAGACCGGCGATTCAGTCTATTTCAACGCACTCATCCCGCACCGCACGCGCAGCCTCGGCACCGCGCAGGCGGAGATCCTGGTCATCGTCAGTCACGACGACTAGCCTCGTCACCTCTTCGCGCAAGGATCCTTCGATGGTCACAAAGGCCACCGCACCGTTCCAGCAGATCAAGGCGCTCGTGCGCCAGCATGTCGATGCGGGCGACTGGCGCCCCGGGGACCGCATTCCGTCCGAACTCGATCTCGCCGCGCAATTCGGCGTCGCGCGCATGACGGTCAACCGCGCGCTGCGCGAGCTGACCGAGGAAGGCGTGCTGAAGCGCATCGCGGGCGTCGGCACCTTCGTCGCCGAAGTGAAGCCGCAGTCGAACCTGCTGATGATCGCGCATATCCGCGACGAGATCCGCGCGCGCGGGCACGAATATCGCTGCCGCGTGCTCAGCCAGTCGCGCGAGCCCGCGTCGTTCGACGTCGCGGCCGCGTTCGGGCTGGCGGTCAACACGCCGGTCTTTCACGTGGTGTGCGTGCACGAGGAAAACGGCCGCCCGATCCAGCTCGAGGATCGCTACGTGAACCCGGCCGCCGCACCCGATTTCATCGATCAGGACTTCCAGGCCGAGCCGCCGTCCGAGTACCTGTTCAACAACGTGTCGCACGACGAACTGGAGATCGAGCACGTCGTCGATGCGTCGCTGCCGACCGGCGAACAGGCGCGGCTGCTCGACATGCGCGCCGACGAGCCGTGCCTCACGCTCACGCGCCGCACCTGGACGAACGGGCTGCCCGTCACGTTCGTGCACTTCCTGCATCCGGGCAACCGCTACCGGCTCGGCTCGCGCTTCAAGCCCGGCGCCGGGCGTCACCCGACCTGAACCCGCTTCGACACCTGAACACGACCACGCGCGGCGGCCGCTTCATCGCGAAACGGCCGCCGCGCGCGTGGTCCTGCGTGATGTCGTCGTTCTACGCCGCTCAGATCGCCGCGACCTGCCCCGCGTCGCGCGACCACACGACCGGAAACAGCGCATGCTCGAGCGGCGCGCCGTCCGGCAGTTCGTCGGCCAGCCCCGGGAAATCGGGCGACGTCTTCCAGCGGCGCGGCGCGTGCCGGATGTCGTCGCCGACGAAGCGGATCGAGAACGCGCGCCGGCGGTTCCGCGTGCCGCCCGACGCGTGCAGCGTCAGCATCCGGAAGCACACCATGTCGCCCGGCTCGAGCGCCCAGTGGCGGATCGGGAACGCGGAACGGTCGGCCTCGATGTCGGGCAGGTCGGCGAGGCTGCCTTCCGGAAACCACTTCGCCTCCTTGTCCATGAACGTGCGCGGCATCAGCCACGGCCCGAGGTGCGACCCCGCGACGAATTCCAGCGTCGATTCGAGCGGCACCGGATCGACCGGAATCCACATGCTGACGTTGTCGTCGCCTTCGATGTTGTAGTACGGCTGGTCCTGGTGCCACGGCGTGCGCTGCCGCGTGCCGGGCTCCTTCACGAGCAGGTGGTCGTGATGCAGCCGCACCGTGCGCGTGCCCATCAGCGCGGCGGCCACCGATGGCGCGGGCGTTCGCACGATGAAGTCGCGGTATGCGCCGTTGTGCCGCCAGTTGCAGAAGTCCTCGAAGAACCAGCCCGGATCGTCGGGCCGGCTCGCGACCTTCGCGCGCTCGCTCGGCTGCGCGAGGTTCGCGTCGATGCCGGCACGCAGCGCGGCCACTTCGTCGGGCGAGAAGATGCCCTTGATGCACACCGCGCCTTCGTCGCGGAAGGCGGCGATCAGTTCGGGCGTCACGGCTTTCGCGACGCGGTCCTGGATACTCGTCATGGCTTGCCTGTCGATTGAATGCGTCACGGGATCATCGGGTCACGGTGCGGACGTCAGCTGCTTGGCGCCGTAGATGTCGAAGTCGAAGTATTTCGCGGCGATCTTCCGGTACGTGCCGTTCGCGCGGATCGCGGCGATCGCGTCGTTCAGCCGCCTCTTCATGTCGGCATCGCCCTTGCGCACGCCCATCGCGACGCCGTAGCCGGTGATGCGCACGTCGGTCACATCGGGGCCCGCGAATGCGTAGCCCTTGCCGCGCGGCGTCTTCAGGAACGCGTAGCCGGCCTGCGTCTTGTCCTGGAAGGTCGCGTCGAGACGGCCGTTCACCAGGTCCTGATACACCTGGTCCTGGTTCTGGTACGACACGATCGTCACGCCCTTGGTCGCCCATTCGGCCTTCGCGTACGCCTCTTGCGTGGTGCCCTGGTCGATCCCGACCCGCTTGCCGGCGAGTGACGCGGCCGTCGGCAGCAGCATCGAGCCGGCCGGCGCGACGAGCGCGCCCGGCGACGCATACAGCTTGTTCGAGAAGTCGATCTGCTTGAGCCGCTCGTCGGTGGCCGTCATTGCGGACATGATCACGTCGAACTTGCGCGCGCGCAGTGCCGGAATCATTCCGTCGAAGCCCTGCTCGACCCATGCGCACTTCGCGCGCAGCTGCTCGCAGATCGCATTGCGCAGGTCGATGTCGAAGCCGGCGAGCGAGCCGTCGGGCTGCTTCGCCTCGAACGGCGGATAGGTGGGATCGATGCCCCAGCGGATCGTCGCCGTGTCCTGCGCGAACGAGACGAGCGGCGCGAACGCCAGCGCGGATGCGACGAGCTTTGCAGTGCGGTTCATGGTGTGTCCTGGTGGTCTCGACGTGGCGGGCAAGCGCCGGGCGTCCGTTGGGGAGCGTCGTGCCGGCAGGCCCGGCACGGTACGCGAAAGACTGGACTGCGCTGAAACTGCGATGCAGTCTAGACCACTCAATTCTCGAGCGCAAGCGGGGGAAATGGCGGCGAAACGAAGTAGCGGGAGCGGGAGGGTGAAATCTGGGAAAAAAGCTGGATCGACGGCCCGACAATCGCCGTCAGCGCAGAATTCTCCTGAAATTTCGAGCGTTTACCCGGCGTGATGCTTGGCTGCCACAGAATGCGTTTTTGCGGATATCCGCCGGAAGAGGATATCGATACAACGCGGCCGACCATAGCCTCTCCCGATACCTTTCCGCCTGCACAGCTCATGCAGCCTATACCGCATCGACGACCATGGCTGGCGACGAGCATCGCGGGGATGTAAGATATACTTTACATTCATGCGCGATGATCCTGCCCCGGGAGGTCAACATGCAACTCTATGAAATCGGACAGGCCGTTGCAAAACGGAGGGCCGAACTCGACCTCACACAGGCCCAGCTTGCAAAACTCGCCGGTTTGTCTCGCCTCACGGTAAACCAGCTTGAAACCGGCAAGATCAGGGATCTTGGAATCAACAAGCTGATCCCTTTGCTCAGCGTGCTCGGCATCGAACTCCTGGCGCAACCGCGACAGGCCCAAAGTGGTCTATACAAAGCCGTTGTGAGCTCAAACGTCAGCTACAAGGGCGAATTGACCGAGCGACTGCTGGCCGACGCGTTGACCACGGGACAGATTCCGGCAGGATACGAATCGCAGATCTCCGTCATCCTCGACGAGGTACCGTTGCCGGTGGTGGTGAAGGCCGCCGAAGAAGCTGCCGAACGCTCCGGCACGCCGCTTCGCGCTATCTGGAAAAACCTTGCCGCATGGTCGAAGAATCTTCATCTATACCGGGAGGTATGGGCATGATTGCACCAGCCGATTTGCCCGACGGCCCGTGGCAGGGCCTTTTCCGTCAAGCGCTGACGCTCGTCGACGCGATACGGAAGCACGGCACATCCCGTCCGTTCTGGACATTCGGCGGCGGCACCGTCCTCATGCTGCGTCACGGACATCGTGTCAGTAAGGACATCGACATCTTCGTACCCGATCCGCAGTATCTCGGGTACGTGAACCCGCGCATCAGCGACGCCGCATCCGACCTCACGACCGAGTACGAGGAGCACGCCGGTTTCGTGAAACTGGTGTTGCCCGACGGCGAAATCGACTTCGTGGTCTCCCGAAACCTGATGTCCCCCGGTTACGACGAGTGGACGCTGATGGACCCACGTCGTCAAGGTCGAGACTTCAGCGGAAATCGTGGCCAGGAAAATGTGGCATCGCGGAGATCGGCCCGCTGCGCGTGACCTGTTCGATCTCTGTCTGGTCATCGAGCGGGAACCGGAGAGCTTGATGGAGGCAAGTGCATTTCTCGTTCGCCATCGCGATACCTTCCTGAGTCTGCTCAACGAGCGGCGTGCGTTCGTGCAGTCGCGCTTCGACGATATCCGGACGCTCGGCTATACGCCGTCGTTCGACTACTGCGTGAATCTGGCCGGCGAGTTCCTCCGGCAGCTTCCCGCTGCCAGCCCCGCGCACACCTCGCGCCGCCGCTAACCCTACCGCCCTCCCGCCGCCACCAGAATCCGCTCGATCGGCGCATACCCGCGGCTGCGCGCATGCTGCAGGGGCGTCTCGCCGTTCGAATCGGCCGGTTCACGTTCGCCGTCGCATCGACCAGCAACTGCACGATCCGCACATAGCGCCCGCTGCTGTCGCCGAGCATGATCGCCTCCAGCAGCGCGCTCCAGCCGAGCTGGTTCACGTGATCGACGTCCACACCCGCATGGATCGGCGTGCGCACCGTGTCGACGTGGCCGCGCTCGGCCGCCGGAATCAGCGCGGTGCCGCGATACCGGTTCGTGCTGCGCAGCCGCCCTTCGAGCGCGCCGCCGTCGGCGGCCGCGACGGCCTGGCAAGCGTCGTCAACGCAAACGAGCCGACGATCGCCATCCATTTGAACCTCATCCGGTGCCGTCCTTGCATGTGCGCCCGCGCAGCCGCGCCGGGTCCGGCGAAACCGCGATTGCCCGCGGCCTCCGGCCATGTTAAAAGTCGTCGCACGCATTTGGAAATGAAATGCTCGAATTCATAAAAGTGCAGAAATGAATAGACCTTTGTTCGACCTCGACCTGTTGCGCGCGCTCGTGATGGTCGCCGACTGCGGCAGCTTCACGACCGCGTCCGCGCGCCTGCATTCGACGCAGTCGACGGTCAGCCAGAAGGTGCGGCGGCTGGAGGAGATCGCCGGGCATCGCCTGCTCGACCGCGGCACGCGCGACGTGCGGCCGACCGACGCCGGCGTGACGGTGCTCAGCTACGCGCGGCGCATGATCGCGCTGAACGACGAGATGCTGGAAGCGCTGTCGGGCGCAACCGTCGCGCTGACGATCCGGCTCGGCGTGCCCGACGATTTCGCGGCGGGCCGCACGACCCATGCGCTCGCCGCGTTCAAGCGCGATCACCCGCAGGTGAAGCTCGAAGTGATGTGCGGGCTGAGCCGCGACATCTGCGCGGCCTACGATCGCGGCGAGCTCGATCTCGTGCTGATCAAGCAGCGGCGCGACAGCCGCGAAGCGGTGGTGCGCTGGCCGGAGAAGCTGCGCTGGATCGACAGCGCGCAGCATCCGACGATCGAGCTCGATCCGGTGCCGATCGTCGTGTTTCCGCCGCGCGGGCTCTATCGCGACGACATGATCAAGGCGATCGAGGAGCGCGGCCGCCGCTGGCGGATCAGCTTCACGACGTCGAGCCTGAGCGGTATCCAGGCGGCCGTCGCGGACGGGCTCGGCATCAGCGTGCTGCCCGCGCGCGTGGTGACCGACGACCACGTGGTGCTGACCGAGGAGCACGGCGGCTTCGCGCCGATCGAGAACATGGACATCGCGATCCTGCATCGGCCGACGGCCGATCCGATGGTCAGCGAGCTGACGAAAGCGCTCGCGGCGCTGCTCGAGCACGAGCGGGAATGAGCGCAGCCGGCGCGATGCGGCGCTCAGATCAGACCAGCGCGCCGTTGCGCGCGACGATCTTCCCCGACGACACGACAAGCCGCCGCGTCGGCCGCGCGACGACGGCCTCGGCGAACGTCAGTGCATCGACGAGCACGACGTCCGCACGCTTGCCCGCCTCCAGACCGTAGTCGGCGAAGCCGCAACCGCGCGCCGCGCCGTGCGTCACGCAGTCGAGCGCGACTTCGAGCGCGTCGTCGCGGCGGAAATCGTTGCGCATGCCGATCAGCATCGCGCGCTCCAGCATGTCGGGCGAACCGTACGGCGTCCACGTATCGCGCACGCCGTCGTTGCCGCCGATGACGGTCACGCCGGCCGCGCGGCAGGCGGCGACCGACGGCACCGGCACCGCGGCCGGCGCGGTCGTGACGATCGCGACGCCGAGTTCGGCCATCCGCGCGAGCAGCGCGTCGCGCTCACGGTCGGCGATGTCGCCGAGGCAGAAGCCGTGGCTGATCGTGACCTTGCCCTGCATGCCGAGCGCGGCCGTGCGCTGCAGGATCAGGTCGAGCGAGTACGCGCCCATCGACCCGCGCTCGTGCAGGTGCAGGTCGAGCCCGCGGCCGTGGCGCTCGGCGACGCCGAACAGCACGTCCACCGCCTCAACCGGATCGCCTTCGATCGCGCACGGGTCAAGGCCGCCGAGCAGGTCGGCGCCCGCGCCGAGCGCGTCGGACAGCAGCGCGGCGGTGCCGGGCCGCTTGAGCACGCCCGACTGCGGAAACGCGACGATCTGGATGTCCACCTGGCCGCGCAGCGTCTCGCGCGTCGCGAGCACGCCGTGCAGATGCCGCAGCCCGGCCTCGGTGTCGACGTCGACGTGCGTGCGGATGCGCGTCGTGCCGGCCGCGAGGAACGCGCGCGACAGCGCGAGCGACGCGGCACCCGCATCGTGGCCGCTCGTCGCGCGGTAGTGGCGCTCGTTCTCGATGCGGTCGACGAGGCGCGGCCCCACCGCGTTGCGATACCACGGCATCCCCCAGTGGGTCTTGTCGAGGTGCGTGTGACCTTCGACGAGGCCGGGCAGTGCCAGCGCGCACGCGCCGTCCTCGATCGCGCAGCCGGGGGGCGCGTCGAGCGACGGGCCGACGCGCGCGATGCGCTCGTCTTCGATCAGGATGTCGAGCGCTTCGTCGGCGTGCGTGCGGACGTTGCGGATCAGCAGGTTCGTCATGTCGGTTCCGGTTTGGTCGGTCAGTGCAGGTCCGTCGCGATGCACGCACCGTGACGGCAATCAGGTCGTTATCGCGTGAAGCGCAGCGCCGGCGCGAACGGCGCGCCGGTATCGCTTTCGCCGCGGCGGAACACCCAGCGTTCGGCCGGCACGCCCGCGACGGCGGCCGCCGCATTCGGCGCGCGTACCGCGACGAAGGTCGCGTCGCAACCCACCGCGATTCCATAGTTGTCCTTGCCGATCACGTGCGCGCCGGCGTGCGTCGCCATGTCGAGCGCGATGCCGAGCGCTGCGTCGGTATGAAAGCCCGAGCGGTAGCCGACCATCATCGCGCGCTGCAGCATGTCGCCGTTGCCGTACGGCCACCACGCATCGCGAATGTTGTCGTTGCCGGCGAACACGTGCACGCCCGCGTCGCGCAGTTGCTGCACCGGCGGGAACGCGCAGTCGCCCGGTGCATTCGTCAGGATCGACACGCCGGCGTCGGCGAGCGCTGCGGCCGCGCGCTCGACGTCGCCATGGCCGACCTGGCCGAGCGCATACGCATGGCTCACGTTCACGCGGCCGCCGAGGCCCGCCGCGCGCGTGCGCGCCGCGATCCGCAGCAGTTGCGCGATGCCGGTCTCGCCCGGTTCGTGCAGGTGGATGTCGATCTTCGCACCGCGCGTCTCGGCGATGCCGAACACGATGTCGAGCTGGCCGTCCGCGTCGCCGTCGAGCGTCGTCGGGTCGATCCCGCCGACCACGTCCGCGCCTTCGCGCACGGCGGCATCGAGGATCGCGGCGGTGCCCGGGCACGTCACCACGCCGGCCTGCGGGAACGCGACCAGTTCGATGTCGACGATCCCGCGCCACTGTTCGCGCGCGGCCATCACGGCCTGCAGGTTCGACAGGCCCGTCGTCGCGTCGACGTCGACGTGGCTGCGCATCGCGATCGTGCCGAACGCGGCGGCCTGCGCGATCAGCGCATTCGCGCGCTCGACGATCGGCGGCGCGGCCGCGAGCTGGCGCTTCTCGACCGCGAGCCGCTCGCGCAGCGAGCCGACCGGTTCGTGCGGCACCCAGCGGTCGCCGACGAAGCTCTTGTCGAGATGGATATGGCCGTCGACGAAGCCGGGCAGCACGACGCGGCCGTCGAGATCGATCGTTTCCGCGCCGGGCTCGGCGGTGCGATCGGCGCCGATCGCGATGAAACGGCCGTCTCTGACGACGAGGTTGATGGGCTGGCCGCCGGCATCGACGGCGTTGATGAAGAGACGATCGGTCATGACTCGGAATGTGGGGCGGTCGCTGCGCGACCCCGGCGCGGACAGGGGAACGAACCTTGGCCGGCGCGGCGCGGCCGTTGGCAGGGCAGGCTGGGAATCCGGCCACGATATCGGACGCCACCGCCCGAGGCCAATTAAATGTCGCGATGCCGCGCATTCGATTTCGCGATGTGTGGTGCGCAGGGCCGCCCGGCCTGGCGCGGCGATGGGGCTGGATCACGGCGGAACCGCGAAAATGCCACTGGCCGCGCAGCGGCCGCTTCAGCGGATTGCGGGCGCCCCGAGGCCGCGTCGCGCCGTCGCCGGCGCCGGCTTCGACGCCCCGCCCGGGCGGCGAGTTACGCGGCAACAGACTTTACACGTTGTTACCCGGCCGCACCGGACGCGCATCCGGCCATTCCTTATACTCACGCCGAGTTCGCCACCCGTCCCGGAATCCGTAGGCGGACACGTTGCCGATGCAGGGAAACATCATGATGCGCATGCCTTCCACGAAGACCGTCCTGTTCGCCACGCTCGTCGCCGTGGCGGCGCTTCCGCTGACCGCCTGTGTCGCGCCCGGCTACTACGGCGCGCAACCGGGCTATCCGCAGCAGCAATACGCGACGCCCGGCTATGCACAGCCCGCGTATTCGCAACCGGGCTACGTGCAGCAGCAACCGGCGTATCCGAACCAGGCGCCGCAGTACGACCAATACGGCAACCCGCAGCCTTACGGCGGCCAGTACGGCAACGGCTACGGCACGCAATACGGCACCGTCGCGAACATCCGGCCGGTCAGTGGCTCGGTCGGCGCGTCGGGCGTCGCCGGCACCGTCGTCGGTGCGCTGGTCGGCGGCCTGGTGGGCAACCAGTTCGGCCGCGGCCACGGCCGCGATGCGGCCACCGTGATCGGCGCGCTGGGCGGTGCCGTCGCCGGCAACCAGATCGGCCAGCAGATGGGCGCGGCCCAACCGCCGAGCAGCTACCGGATCGACGTGCAGGTCAGCGACGGCTCGACGCGCTCGTTCGACGTGCAGTCGCCGGGCGACCTGCGCCCGGGCGATCGCGTGCAGATCAACGGCAATCAACTGTCGCGTTATTGATCCGGATCGCGTGCGCGTGACCTGATCGGGCGCATCGCGCCCGGTCGACGCTGCAGGCCGCTTCCGCGCCACGGCGCACGCGCGCCGCTTCATCTCCATCTTGCAGTCAGCGCGGCACGCTTGTCGCGCATCGCGCGTCACCGCCCTCCTCCGCACGCCGTCCACGCCCGCGTTCGCATCGAACGCGACGGCCGGCACCTCCGCGCCCGGTTCGTCTCCGACTGCACACGTCAGACGCCGATCGCGCGATCACCGACGCACCGCGCACGCGTGTCGATTGCACGCACGCCATCGCCTGCACCATTCGCACATCGGTGCCGTGCTTCACGGATGCCGATGCAGCGTGGCGATCGAGCCAGCAAATGCGTGCGTTTCCGCTTAGCATTGTCGATGCCCTGCCGCGCAGCGCGCCGCGGATTCCGATATCCCGGCGCACCAACGACAATCGCACCCCGATGATCACGATCCGCCTGCTCGACGCCGCCGATGCGGCGCAGTTCCAGTCCGTGCGCCTGCGCGCGGTCGACACGTCGCCGACCTCGTTCCTGCCGACCCGCGACGAAGAGGCCGGCGTCCCGGTCGACGAATTCGCGACGCGCATCACGCCGACCGGCGTGCAGGCCGTGTTCGGCGCGTTCGACGGCGACACGCTCGTCGGCATCACCGGCGTGCGCCGCGATGCGCGGGCGAAGGTCGCGCACAAGGCGACGATCTGGGGCGTGTTCGTCGACCCTGCGTATCGCGGGCGCGGCATCGCGCAGTCGCTGCTCGACCGTGCGACCGCGCATGCGGCGCAAGCGTGGCGGTGCAGGCAACTGGTGCTGTGCGTGAACGAAATCAACGGCACCGCGGAACGGCTGTACGCATCGCAGGGGTTCGTCCGGTTCGGCACCGAACCGCGTTCACTGTTCGTCGACGGCCGCTTCTACGACGAACACCACATGGTCAAGACGCTGACGTAGCGCGTTCGCAGCCGGTTCGCGTTCGCGTGCGTCGACCGACCGCACGCGAACGCCCTGCCGTCACGCCAGCCGCATCACCGCTGGTCGGTGACCGTCGTATTGACCGCCTGCCCGGCGATCGTCACGTTCGTCAGCGTCATCGCGTTCACGTTGAACGCATAGATCGGCCCCGGCGACGTGACGGTCGGCGTGCCCGACGCGACCGGCGTGCCGAAGTCGCAGTTGCTGATCGTCACGCCGGAAATCGGCTGCACGGCGGGCGTCGGCGGCGTGCCGTTGTAGTCGAACGCGACCGGCCCCTGCGCGACGATCGCCTGGAAGCACGACGCGGTCACGCCGTTCAGCGTCACGTTGCTCGCCTTCACGTCCGAGATCGTCACGTTCCGCACGACCGGCGGCCGCGTGCGCACCGCGTCGTTCGCGGGCTGGTAATCGCAGTCGAACGTGACGATGCCGCCCTGCGCGGCCGACGGGTTGCCGGCCGCGGGCGTGACAACGCCAAGCGGCACGCTCGCGTTGATCGGGCTGCCCGCGAGCAGCGCGCTGCCGTAGCCGCCGCCCTTCAGGTTCACGCCGTTCGGCAGCGTGACACCCTTCACGTGGAAGTCCTTCACGTAGCCGCCGCGGTTCATGTTGGTCTTCACGCGAATCGCGATGTTCAGCGGGTTGGTCTGCCAGTTCGCGTTCAGCATCGACAGGTTGGTCGCGTAGATCTGCTCGACGCCGCCGCCCATCTCGCTGCCGAGCGTGATGCCGCCGTGCCCGCTGTTCATCGTGCAGTTGCGGATCAGGTGCCGCTTTGCCGGGCCGTATTCGGTGTCGCGGTCCTTGCCCGACTTGATCGCGATGCAGTCGTCGCCGGTGTTGAACGTGCAGCCTTCGCACAGCACGTCGGTGCACGCATCCGGGTCGAAGCCGTCGTTGTTCGGGCCGATGCTGTTCGTCGTCACGCCGCGGATCACGACGTTGCGGCTGGCGGTCGGATGGTGCTGCCAGAACGGCGTGTTCTGCGTCTGGTAGTGCTCCATCAGCACGTTGGTGCAGCCGATGAATTCGACCATGCACGGCCGCAGGTAGTGGCCGAGGCCGAAGATGCGCTTCTCGACCGGCACGCCGGCCTCGGACAACGCGGGCAGGTAGTTCTGGTCCTGCTGCCACGGCGTGACGGGCGACGTGAGCAGCGCATAAAGCGCGTCGGGGATCGCGGGCGCGACGATCCGCAGGTCGACGTTGTTCGGATTCGCGTAGTTCTGGGCCGGCACCGTCGCGCCGGCACCGTATGCACCCGATGACCCCTTGTAGGTCCACCAGCACACGCTGCTGCTCCCGGAGCCGGAGAACGGCGTCATCGCCTGGCCGTTCAGCACCGACGTCGGCCCTTCGCCGGTCAGCGCGATGTTCGTCGCGTTGCGCGCGTAGACGGGCGCGCCGTAGTTCAGGCAGTCGTTCGCCTGCCAGCGGCTGTAGTACAGGCGGCCGTTCGCGCCGCAGTCGACCGGGCCGTCCTTCGCATAGTCGGCCGGGTTCGGGCTGAAATAGATCGTGCAGTTCGCGCTCAGGTGGAAATTCACGTTGCTCTGCAGCACGACCGGCCCCGCGCAATACCAGTTGCCGGGCGGCACGACCACGCGGCCGCCGCCTTCGCGCACGCACGCGTCGATCGCCGCGAGAAACGCCGGGCGCGAGTCGAACGCGCCGGGTGCGGTCGTCAGTTCCGAACCGGGGCTGACCGGCGATTTCGCCGCCGGGTACGGCGATGTCTGCGCGACGGTCGCGCATGCGCGGGCGCCGTAGTGCGTGACGTCGAAGTCGCGCCTGCGGAACGCGAGGCGCGACACATGCGCGAGCGATGCCGCGATGCGCGCCGCCGCGCCATGCTCGCCCCAGATCAGGTCGACCGCCGCATGGGGCGGCGTGCCGGCCGCGAACGCGCGGGTGGCCGCGAGCGGCCCGCCGAGCATGGCGCCGCCCGCGAGCGCGCCGGTCCAGCCGATGAAGTCGCGACGCGATACCCGCTGCGGCGCGGGCGATCGGACAGACGAAGACGAACGGCGACGGTTTGCGGCCATGGGCACTCCTTCAGTGGTTGGGGGATCGATGCGCCGGACGGCGGATCGCTATTCATACGTCGTCGTACTACATTGCGCAGTCTAGATGCGATCGAAGCCGGGGATGTATCTGTCGTTTACCCTGTTTTTTCTGACTCCATGCCGCTTATGTGAGCACACACTCACTCCACGATTTCCAAATTAAGACATATGTTGTCGTATCTTTATGCGCAAAAACTCCAGGTCTGACGGACACGTGGTCGAGCCCGAATCGACCGTGCGCATGGAATATGACAAGCTGGCGGAGGCATCTGCCGCCCATTCAAACCCGTCCCAGGAGCCTCAATTGCAGACCCGCCACGGAGTCGACCTCATCCGCGCCCGCGCGCTGTTCGATCGCGAGTGCCGTGCCTTCACCGACGCCATGCCGGCCTCCCGCGCGTTGTCCACGGAAGCCGCCGAGCATTTGCTGTTCGGTGTGCCGCTGCACTGGATGCAGGACTGGTCGACCCCGTTCTCGCTGGTCGTGAAGGAAGCGCGCGGCGCGACCTTCACCGACGTCGACGGTCACCGCTACGCGGACTTCTGCCTCGGCGACACGGGCGCGATGTTCGGCCATGCGCCCGAACCGGTCGCGCGCGCGCTCGCCGAACAGGCGACGCGCGGCTACACGACGATGCTGCCGAGCGAGGACGCCGCGTGGGTGTCGCGCGAACTCGCGCGGCGCTTCAGGCTGCCGGTCTGGCAATTCGCACTGAGCGCGAGCGACGCGAACCGCTTCGTGCTGCGCTGGGCACGCGCGGCCACCGGCCGCAACACGATCGTCGTGTTCAACGGCTGCTATCACGGCACGGTCGACGACGTGTTCGTCGATCTCGTCGACGGCCGCCCGGTGCAGCGCGACAGCCTGCTCGGGCAAGCCTGCAACCTGCTCGCGAACACGCGCGTCGTCGAGTTCAACGATCTCGATGCGCTCGAAGCGGCGCTGAAGGAAGGCGACGTCGCGTGCGTGCTCGCCGAACCCGCGATGACGAATATCGGAATGGTGCTGCCCGAGCCGGGCTTCTGGGAGGCGGCGCGCGCACTGACGCGCCGCTACGGCACGCTGCTCGTGATCGACGAAACGCACACGATCAGCAGCGGCCCGGGCGGCTACGCGGCCGCGCACGGTCTCGAACCGGATGCGCTGGTGGTCGGCAAGCCGATCGCCGGCGGCGTGCCGTGCGCGGTGTACGGGTTCAGCGCCGAATTCGCGGAACGGGCGAAGCTGGCCAAGCTGAACGCGCCGCCCGGCCATTCCGGGATCGGCACGACGCTCACCGCGAACATGCTCGCGATGCATGCGATGCGTGCGACGCTCGCGGAAGTCGCGACCGACGCCGCGTATGCGCACATGTTCGGGCTGGCCGCGCGGCTCGCCACCGGGCTCGAACGGACGATCGCGAAACACGGTCTGCCGTGGTGCGTGACACGCATCGGCGCGCGCACCGAGTTCCAGTTCACGCCGACCCCGCCGCGCAACGGCACGATCGCGGGCGAGCAGCTCGACAGCGAGCTCGAGCACATCGTGCATCTGTACCTGCTGAATCGCGGCGTGCTGATCACGCCGTTCCACAACATGATGCTCGTCTGTCCGCAGACCACGGCCGACGACGTCGACACGCTCGTCGCGCAGTTCGACGCGTGCCTGGGCGAACTGGCGTGACGTGTCGACGCGCGGTGCGGCACGGCGCAGGCGAGCGCCGCACCGCCCGCTACGCGGCCTTCAGCGCGCGCCGCGCCACTTCCGCGAAATAGCGCGCGCCGACCGGCAGGATCTCGTCGTTGAAATCGTAGCCCGCGTTGTGCAGCGGCACCCCGCCGCGCCCGGCCGCTTCGCCGTTGCCGATGAACACGAAGTTGCCCGGCACCGCCTGCAGGAACGCGCCGAAGTCTTCCGAGATCATCATCGGCTGCACGCCGGCGTTCACCGCGTCGGCGCCCGCGACCTGCGCGGCGGCCTGCACGGCCGTGTCGACCCATTCCGGGGAATTCACCGTCGGCGCGAACTCGTGCGTGTACTCGAACGTGCAGGTCGCGCCGTGCGTGCGGCAGATCCCTTCGCTGATCTCGCGCATCCGCGTTTCCAGCAGCGCCTGCACGTCGCGCGCATAGCTGCGCGTGTCGCCCTTGATCGTCACCGTCGACGGAATCACGTTGCGCAGCCCGTCGGTGATGAACTCCGTGCACGAGATCACGGCCTGCTGGCCCGGGTCGAGATTGCGCGACACGATCGTCTGCAGCGCGAGCACGATCTGCGAACCGATCACGATCGGATCGATGCCCATGTGCGGGCGCGCCGCATGCGTGCCGCGCCCGTCGATCCGGATCACGAAGTTGTCCTCGCTCGCCATGATGCCGCCCGCGCGCGTCGAGAACGTGCCGGCGCGCATGCCCGGCATGTTGTGCGCGCCGAAGATCGCGTCGACCGGAAAGCGCTCGAACAGGCCGTCGGCCATCATCGCCTTCGCGCCGCGGCCATGCTCCTCGGCCGGCTGGAAGATGAAGCGCACCGTGCCGTCGAAGTCCTTGCGCTCGGCGAGCAGTTGCGCGGCGCCGAGCACCATCGACATGTGACCGTCGTGCCCGCACGCGTGCATCTTGCCCGGCGTGCGCGACGCATGCTCGCGGCCCGGCGCGTGCTCGACGATGTTCAGCGCGTCCATGTCCGCGCGGATGCCGATCGCGCGCTTGCCGGTGCCGGCCGTCAGGTTCGCGACGAGGCCGGTGCCGCCGATCCCGCGATGCACGTCGAGCCCGAGCGTCGTCAGGATGCGCGCGACGTAGTCCGACGTGTTCACTTCCTCGAAACCCGTCTCCGGGTGCTGGTGCAGATGCCGGCGCCAGGTCTTCAGCCGCCCCTGCAGCGTGCTTTCTTCCGTCGCGTCGATTGTGTCCATCGTGCCTGCCTCGTCGGTCGTCATGTCGTTCGGTCCGCTCAGGCCATCGCGGCCGCGCGGTTCAGCCAGTCGCGCTGGCGCGCCAGCACCGCATCGGCCGTGTCGCCGACGCAGCGCCGGTAGACGGACGGCGCGGTCGCGCCTTCCGTGTTGATCGCCAGCACCCGCGAATGCGCATCGAGCCCGGCCTCACGCGCCAGCGCCGGGTCGCGCATCAGCGCGGTCAGCCCCGCGATGCCCGCCGCGCCCGATTCGCCAGACACGAACGGCACGTCGCGTTCGCTGCCGGCAGCGAGCGCGCGCATCGCCTGCACCGCGTCGTCGTCGTCGATCAGCATGAAGTGGTCGATGCACGGCTCGAGGAAATCCCATGCGAGCGGCGACGCCTCGCCGCACGCGAGCCCGGCCATCACCGAGTCGACGCTGCCGGTCGCCTTCGCCGCTCGCCCGGCGAGCGCGCTCTGGTACAGGCAGTCGGCCTGGCGCGGCTCGACGACGATGAAATGCGGCCGCTGCGCGCCAGCATGCTCCCAAAGATAGCTCGCGATGCCGGCCGCGAGACCGCCGACGCCGCCCTGCAGGAACACGTGCGTGAACGGCCGGCCGTCGGCACCCGCCGGCTGCTGCGCGAGCACTTCGGCCGCGATCACGCCGTAGCCCTGCATCACGTCGCGCGGAATCGCTTCATAGCCGTCGTACGATGTATCCGACACCACGTGCCAGCCGTTCGCGTCCGCAAGCTGCGCGGCATGGACGACCGATTCGTCGTAGTTGCCGGCGATCCGCACGATCCGTGCGCCGTGCGCGGCGATCGCGTGCTCGCGCTCCGCGTCGACATGCGCGTGCAGCACGATCACGCAGCGGCAGCCGATCGCGCGCGCGGCCGCGGCCAGTGCGCGGCCGTGATTGCCGTCGGTCGCGCTGATCACCGTGAGATCGGCCAGCGACGCCGCGTAACGGCCCGTGACGAGCCCCTGCGGATCGAGCGCCTCGTTGCGCCGCAGCCGCTTCACGAGCCGCATCAGCGCGATCGGCGCGCCGAGCGCCTTGAAGCTGCCGAGCGGCGAGCGGCACGCCTCGTCCTTCACGCTGACGCTCGCGACGCCGAGCCGCGCGGCCAGGCCGGGCAGCGCGCGCAGCGGCGTGTGCGCGGCGCCGACGAGCGGCCAGTGCGACAGCCACGCGCCGCTCTCGTCGGCCGCGGCGATGTTCATGACGCGGTGCAGGGCGTCGGGATAGTCGGTGCGCGACGCGCGGGGATTGGCGATCAGCATGGCGGGAAGACTCCGGATAAGGGCCGCGCGGGCGGCCCGTCGATGGATGCGGTGCGTGCGCATACGGGTTGCGCTCGCCGTCGGTCCGAAAAATAATATTGCACATGCCGGGCAACAAAATCGCCAAATCGGCGGCCCGGACGCAAAAATTTCTCATTCTTTCGAGGTTGCCACGCCATCATGCCCACCCCACTCGATGCGTTCGATCGCAAGCTGCTGATGGAAGTCCAGCGCGACGCGAACACGCCGCAGAACGAACTCGGCGCCCGCGTGAACCTGTCGACCGCCGCCGTGAACCGCCGCCTGCGGCGGCTCGCGGAAGACGGCGTGATCGAGCGCTATACGGCCGTCGTCGCGCCGGAGAAGGTCGATCATCCGCTGACGATCGTCGTGAACGTCGAGGTCGAGAGCGAGCAGATCGACCAGCTCGACGCGATGAAGCGGACTTTCGAGCGCTGCCCGCAGATCCAGCAGTGCTACTACGTGACCGGGGAATGGGATTTCGTGCTGATCCTCGCCGTGCGCAACATGGATCAGTACAACGCGCTCACGCGCGAGCTGTTCTTCGCGAACAACAACGTGAAGCGGTTCAAGACGCTGGTGAGCATGAGCCGCGTGAAGGTCGGGCTCGAGGTGCCGGTGGATCCCGACGCGTGACGTCAGCGCCCGTCGGCGGCCAATGACCCGAAAAACGTCGCGACCTTCGCCTTGCTCGTCTTCTGCAGGCGCGACATGAGCCCGTGATCGACGTGCCGCAGCCCGTAGGTCTCGCCGATGTCGCGCTGCAACCGGCACCACAGATGGCTCGCGATCTCCGCGTCGACCATCGCCCGGTGAGCGCGGCCCGCCTGCGGCAGGCGCAGCATGTCCGCGAGGCTCGACAGGCGGTGACTTCGCGCGTGCGGGTAGATGCGCCGCGCGACGAGCAGCGTGCAGGCAAACGCATGCTCGGCCGCCATGCCGAGCATCCCGAGCTCCGCCTGCCAGAACCGCTTGTCGAAACCGGCGTTGTGCGCGACGACGGGATGGCTGCCGACAAACGCGGCGGCTTCCTTCATGACCTTCGACACCGGCGGCGCCGATGCAATCATCTCGTTGGTGATCCCGGTGAGCGCGACGACGTCGGACGGAATGCGGCGCCCCGCGTTCATGAGGCTCTGGTAACGGTCGACGATCTCGCCGTCGCGCAGAAGGATCACGGCGATCTCGGTCGCCCTGTCCCCCATGTTCGGAGAAAGCCCGGTTGTTTCGAAGTCGAGTACCGCTACGGTTTGCATGGTCGAATCAGAGGAAGGATACCTGGCGAGGCGAGGCGCGTCGGTCAGGACGCGTCACACCGACGAGAAAGCGCCATAGTATCCCCGGATGCGGCGTCCGGCGGCAAACGCCATCGTCATGCACGGCTCATCGACGTTTCCGTGCGGACAGGCCAGCACGCTCGCCACATCCGCCGCGAGCAACGGCGAATGTACCGATGCGTCTGCACATCGGTACATTCACACGCCCTCCCGGTCAGCGGCAACTGAAGCTCGCCGCCGAGTTCACGTCGCCCGATCCGTTGTAGCGCGCGACCTGCGGATACGGGCACAGCGGACGCGTGCGTGCCGCCCCCCACGACGCCGGCACGTCGGCATTCGGCACCGCGTTCGTCGTGTCGCGCGCGGCAGCGACGATCGCCGTGGGCGCCTGCCCCTGCTCGACCCACGCGACGAGCGGCGTCAGCATGTCGAACTGGTCGGCCGCCGGCCCGCCCGAGCAATGGTTCATGCCCGGCACCGGATAGAAGCGCGCGAAGCCCGACGCGTCGCCGCCGTTCGCCTGCGCGAGCCGGCCGTACCAGTCGCTCGTGTCGTTGAACGAGAACACCGGGTCGCCGGTGCCGTGATAGACGAGCAGCTTCGCGCCGCGCGACTTCAGCGCGGACAGGTTGGTCTCGTCGGGCGGCGTCATGAACGACCACGCGGATTGCGTGTACACGCCGCTCGTCGCGAAGATCGCCGGCGCGTCGTTGTCCATGTCGAAGCCGAACGCGAAGCCGGCGAGGTTCGCGAGCGTCGCGGCGGTCTTGGGCGGCGTCATGAACACGAACGCCAGCGCGGCCGGGTCGAGCGTGACCGAGTTCGACTGCTTCCACGCGGCCCAGCCGCCGGCGGCCATGCCGGGATCGTACGGGAAGCTCGCATAGAGCGCCGTGCCCGCGCTGTTGCGCGCGCCCGCGAACACGTTCTCGAGCGCGCTCTTCTGCGCGGTGGTCAGGCAGGCGCCGGTGCGCGTGTCGTTCGCGCAGGTCGGGACGTCCGCTTCGACACTGAAGTGCGCCTGGCACGCGGCGACGTCCTGCACCATCCCGTCGGTCGTGCCGTCGAGCGCATCGCACTTGTCGAGAATCCTCGCGCCGACGTACCGGCGCTCCGCGTCGGTGAAGCCGCTGCGGATGTCCGGCAGCCCGTTCGTCCCGGTCGCCGACGCGATCTTCGCGAACTGCTGCGCGCCGTATATCTCGCCGATCGCCGCCTTCGGCAGGTGGAAGCCCGGATCGCCCGCGATGATCCCGTCATAGTCGCCCGCGTTGCGCACGGCCGTGACCATTGCGTGACGGCCGCCGTTCGAGCAGCCGCCGAAATAGCTGCGATCCGGCGCCTTCCCGTACGCGAGCCGGATCACCTGCTTCGCCATCGGCGTGAGCGCGTCGACGGCACCGTAGCCGTAGTCGAGCCGCGCCTGCGGATCGAGGCCGAACAGCGGATTCTGCGCGGCGCTGTGCCCGGAATCCGAGCTGATCACCGCGAAGCCCATGTTCAGCGCGTCGGTCAACGGCCCGCCGCCGCCGATTTCGCCGGTCGCGGTCAACACGTTGCCGTCGAACCCGCCGTTCGCCTGGTAGAAGAAGCGGCCGTTCCACGCCTTCGGCAAGCGCATCTCGAAGCCGATCGCGTAGGTCTTGCCGTCCACCGCGCTCACGCGCTCGTTCATCTTCCCTTCGATCACGCAGTGTTCGGCGATCGGCTTGCCGGCCACCGTCAGCGCGCCGGCGGCCGCGGTCGTCACCGACGTGAACGACGTGTTCGCATACGCGAGCTTCGCGGCGAGCGCGTCGCAGGCCTGCGTCATCGCGGCCGGCGTCGCGGCGCTCATATGCGTCGGCGCGGCGCTGACCGAATCGTCGCCGCCGCAGCCGGCGAGCATGGCCGCCGCGGACAGCGGCGCGATACAGAGGAATGCAGATTTCCTGTTCAAGATATCTCCCGTTCGTCAGGCTGCCGGATCAGAACATGTGCCGCACGCCGACCATCGCGCCGAGCTGCCCCATCCCTGCGCCGGGCGTCGTGCCGGCACCGCCGCCGCTGACCGCGTAGCGCGCATGCGCGCTGTTCCACAGATACGACGATTGCGCGTAGACGGCCGTGCGCTTGGTCAGCAGATAGGTCGCGCGCAGCGTGGCCATCGTCGCGCGCGTGTCGTGCGCGCTGTTGACGATCCGGTAGCCTTCGCCGTCGACGACGAAATCGGGCTTCACCGCATACGACGCGCCGACGAAGAACAGGTCCGAATGCGCACCGGCCGCGGCCGGCGAACCGGTCGACACGCGCCGCCCGATCCAGCCCGCGCCGATCCGCGCGCCGGCCGCCTGCGCATAGGCGCTCACGTGCGCGCGCGCGTCCTTGCCGCCGCTGCTCGTGAACGGGACCGGCGCGACGCCGTCGAAGAAGTTCGCGGCCGCGCCGGTGCCGCCGCGCTGCTCCTCGTACGACGCCGCCGCGCCAAAATACGCGCTGTCGTACTTGAGCATCACCGACCAGTTGCGGCACTGCACCGCATCGCCCGGCACCTGCCCCGCACACGTGCCCTGCCCCGGCGAGTTGCCGGTGCCCGCGCCGTCGCGGCCGAACGAATACGCGGCGCCGAGCGTCACGCCGCGATACGAACCGACGTAGGTCACCGCGTTGTCGGCTCGGCCGTTCGGCACGTACGCGTCGAACGAGCCGAGCCCGTAGATGTCGGGGCCGATGATGTCCGCGCCCTGCAGCGCGAGATAGGTCATCGTGTACTGCCGGCCGAACGCGAGCGTGCCGAACCCGCTCTTCAGTCCGACGAACGCCTGCCGCCCGAACAGCCGGCCGCCCTGCCCGAGATCGCCGCCGCGCACGTTGAAACCGCTTTCGAGCGTGAATACCGCCTGGTAGCCGCCACCGAGATCCTCGGTGCCGCGCAGGCCCCAGCGCGACGGCAGTTCGCCCGTCACGCCCGGCATGCGCACCACGTGATCGCCGGCCGCGTTCGCGTGCGACACGAACTCGACGCCCGTGTCGATGATCCCGTACAGCGTCACGCTCGACTGCGCGTGCGCGCCCGGCGCGGCGAGCGCGCAGCATGCGCCGGCGGCCAGCAGGCCGTTCCTTGTCTTCGTTTTCATGTCGTCTCCAGACCTGGGTGAATCGCGCGCTCTGACGGCGCGCATTAAAGAAACGAAGCGTCAGTCGCCGGCTTGCGGGCGGCGAATCAGCACCAGCGCGGCGACGGCCGCGACGAGCGTGACGGGGATGCTCGCGCCGATCACGACCGGCGCGCTGCGACCGGCGGCCAGCAGCGTCGCGGCCGCGAGCGGCCCGACGACGGAACCGAGCCGGCCGACGGCCACTGCCGTGCCAACGCCGGTGCCGCGCATCGCGGTCGGGTAGTAGATCGCCGCGAGCGCATACAGCACCGACTGCCCGCCGACCACGAACATCCCGGCCGCGAACGCGGCCGCCGCGAGCGACGCGAACCCGGGCGCGGCCGCGAGCGCGGCGAGCGACAGCACGATCCCGACATACATGCCGCCGACCACGCGCGACGCGCGCATCCGGTCGAGCGCCGCGCCGATGCCGAGCGCGCCGAGCCCCGCGCCGACGTTGAACGCGATCTGCACGAGGCCGACGTGCCCGCGGTCGAGCCCGCGCGCGGCCATCAGCGACGGCAGCCAGTTCAGCAGGAAGTAGAGGACGATCAGCGTGCAGAAGTAGCTGACCCACAGCGCGATCGTCGACGTCGTGCGGCCGTCGCCGAACAGCGTGTGCGTGACGCTCGTGCGCGCGGCCGGCGTGCCGGCGACGTCGAGATACGCGCGCGATTCCGGCAGGAACCACACGAGCAGCGGGACGAGCAGCAGCGGCCCGGCGCCGCCGACGTAGAAGATGTGCCGCCATTCGGTATCGCCGGCGAGCAGCACGCCGATCAACGACGCGATCACGCCACCGAACGGAATGCCGCAATACATCGTGGCCACCGCGCTGCTGCGCGAGCGCGGCTCGACCGCTTCGGACGACAGCGCGATCAGGTTCGGCATCGCACCGCCGAGGCCGATGCCGGTCAGCACGCGCACGACGACCAGCATCGCGAAGCTCGATACCTGCGCGGTGGCGATCGACAGCAGTCCGAACAGCACGACCGATGCGATCAGCACGCGCTTGCGCCCGATCCGGTCGGCGAGCCGACCGCCGAGCATCGCGCCCGGCAGCAGCCCGAAGGTGCCCGCGCTGAACGCGATGCCCATCTGCGACACGCTCAGCCCGAATTCGCGCGCCATGCGCGGCGCGGCGACGCCGACCGACTGCAGGTCGAGCCCTTCGAGAAGGGCGATCGCGAAACACAGCGCGAGCGTGGTCGCGACCGTGGGTTTTTCGGCAACGTAAGTGTTCATCTTGTCTCCAGTCCCATGTCTTGTCGTCGGTCGACCATGCAACGGCCGCCGCGCGCCGACGCCGGCCAGTGGCGGATCGGCGCGCGAGGTGTCGCATGAACGGCCGCCCTTATCAGGCAGCCTGATTCACTGGCCGCAAGAACGCCTGCCGGTGTCGTGGCCGGCCGGTCGTTGTGCCTGCTTGTTCCTGCTTGTTCCTGCTTGTTCCTGCTTGTTCCTGCCGGTGCTGCCTACGCGTAAATCACATCGGGATCGCGCCGCGCCGGGTCGTACAGCGCGTCGATCGTCGCCGCGCGATGCTGCTGCACGGCCGCCTGGTTCAGCGACCCCTTGTCGGTCACTTCGCCGAGATCGAGCGACGGCGGCGTGTCGATCAGCCGGATCCGCGCGACGAACGTCGAACCGCCGCTCGCGTTCCGGTTCAGCGCGGCAAGCCACACCGCGAACGCCGCGCGCACGGCCGGCGCGCGCAGCACGTCGGTCACGGATGCATCGGCGGCGAGCCCCGCCAGCGCACGGCACGCGTCGACGCGCGGAAACACCAGCAAGCCGATGTCGTCGCGATTGATCCCGGTGACGACCACGTCCTGCACGTACGGCGCGCCGCTCGACACCGCGTTCGCGCGCAACGGCCCGACGCTGACGAAGGTGCCGCTGCTCAGCTTGAAATCCTCGGTCAGCCGTCCGTCGAACAGCAGCCCGAGTTCCGGCCGCTCCGGATCGGCGAAGATACCCGCATCGCCGCTGCGGTAATACCCTTCGTCGTCGAACACGTCGCGCGGATCGGCGTCCGCGTGCCAGTAGCCGCGCATCACGTTCGGCCCCTTGAAACGCAGTTCGAGTTTGCCGCCGCACGGCACGAGCTTCGCGTCGCAGCCGGGCGCGGGCAGCCCGATATAGCCTGCGCGCATCAGCGGCCCCGTCGTGAACAGGCACGACGGCGACGCCTCCGTCATCCCAAGGCCCGCCATGATCCGGATCCGCTCGCCGCAATGCGCGTGGGTCACGCGGTCGAGCCGGTCCCACGCGGCCTGCGACAGGCCCGCGCCGCCGAAGAAATACAGCTTCACGCGAGAGAAGAACGTTTCGCGCAGCACGGCATCGCGTTCGAGCGCGGCTGTCAGTTCTTCCCAGCCCTTCGGCACGTTGAAGTAGATCGTCGGCGCGATCTCGCGCAGGTTGCGCACGGTTTCGTCGAAGCGACCCGGCACCGGACGGCCGTCGTCGATGTAAAGCGTGCCGCCGTTGTACAGCGCGATGCCGAGGTTGTGACTGCCGCCGAACGTGTGATTCCACGGCAGCCAGTCGACCAGCACCGGCGGTTCGCGCGTCAGTTCGGGCATCGTCTGGCACAGCATCTGCTGGTTGCTGCACAGCATCCGGTGCGTGGTCGGCACGGCCTTCGGCTGTTTCGTCGAGCCGGACGTGAACAGGATCTTCGCGAGATGATCGGGGCCGACCGCCGCATGGATCGCGTCGATCGTGCGCGGCACGGTGGCGAGCAAGCGCGACAGCGGCACCGCGGGGCCCTTTCCGTCCGCATCGGCATCGTCGTCGCGTGCGACGATCAGCGCCGCATCGGCCGGCAACGTGGCGTCGAGCGCACGCGCGAACGGCGCGCGTTCGGCGACGAACACCGCGCCCGGCTTCAGCACGCCGAGCGTGTGGCGCAGCTTGCCGTAATCGGTCGACACCAGCGAATACGCGGGCGAGATCGGTGCGTACGGCACGCCGGCCAGCATCGCCGCGAACATCAGCTGCAGATGCTCGAGATCGTTGCCGGACAGCACCGCGAGCGGACGCTCGACCGACAGCCCGAGATCGACGAGGCCCTGGCCGAGCGCGCGGGCGCGTTCGAGCATCCGCGCGTAGGTGATCTCGATCCAGCGGCCGTCGGCGCCGCGCCGCGCGGCCAGCACGCGGTCGGGGTGCGCTTGCGCGCCGCGTACGAGGCAGTCGGTCAGGCGCGTCGGGTAGTCGCCGAGCGGTTCGCGCGAACGCAGGTACCACGCGCCGTTCTCCGCGCGGCGGATCTCGGCCGCGCCCACCGCGACGGCCGCCGCGCGATAACGCACGCCGCCCGTGTCGTTCGTCGGCCCGCTGGCGGGCTTCGATGCATTCATCGTTGCCTCGCTCATATCGGGTAGTGACGCGGCGTGGTCTGCACGGTGATCCAGCGCAGCTCGGTGAATTCGGTGATCGATGCGCGGCTGCCGAAGCGGCCGTAGCCGCTCGCCTTCGTGCCGCCGAACGGCATCTGCGCCTCATCGTGCACGGTCGGCCCGTTGATGTGGCAGATTCCCGATTCGATCCGGCGCGCGACCGTCATCGCCCGCGCGATATCGCGGCCGAACACGCTCGCCGACAGCCCGAACTCGCTGTCGTTCGCGAGCGAGACCGCTTCGTCGTCGCTGTCCGCGCGCAGGATCGCGACGACCGGCGCGAACGATTCCTCGCGGTAGAGCCGCATGTCGCGCGTGACGCCGTCGACGATCGCGGGCTGCATCGTCGCGCCCTCGACCCGGCAGCCGAGCGGCAGCCGCGCGCCGTGCGCGCGCGCGTCCTCGACGAGCGACGCGGCACGCGCGGCGGCGGCCGCATCGACCATCGTGCCGAGCGGATGGCCGGCCAGCGGATCGCCGGCGACCAGCGTGCGCGTCTTCGCGGTCAGCCGTTCGACCAGCGCGTCGGCGATCGGCCGCGCGGCGATCACGCGCTCGGTCGACATGCAGATCTGCCCCTGGTTGAAGAACGCGCCGAATGCGATCGCGTCGACGGCCGCGTCGAGATCCGCATCGTCGAGCACGAGCACCGGCGCCTTGCCGCCGAGTTCGAGCAGCACGGGTTTCAGGTGGGCGGCCGCGTGGCGCGCGATGATGCGCCCGACGTGCGTCGACCCGGTGAAGTTGATCCGCTTCACGTGCGGATGCGCGATCATCCGCTCGACGAGTTCGGGGGCATCGGCCGCCGCGTGCGTGATCACGTTGACGACGCCCGCGCCGAGCCCGGCTTCGTCGAGCACCGCGCCGATCAGCGCGTGCACGCCCGGGCATGCTTCGGACGCCTTCAGCACGACCGTGTTGCCGCATGCGAGCGGCATCGCCAGCGCGCGCGTGCCGAGGATCACCGGCGCATTCCACGGCGCGATGCCGAGCACGACGCCGCACGGCACGCGCAGCGCGAGCGCGAGATTGCCGGGCACGTCGGACGGGATCACGTCGCCGTCGATCTGCGTCGTCATCGACGCGGCCTCGCGCAGCATGTTCGCCGCGAGCGTCACGTTGAAGCCGAGCCAGCCGGGCGTCGCGCCGGTTTCGGCGACGCCCGTCGCGATGATCTCGTCGATACGCGCGTCCATCAGGTCGGCCGCCTTCAGCAGCCGGCGGCGCCGCTCGGTCGGCGCGAGCGCCGACCACGCGGGGAACGCGCGATGCGCGGCGTCGATCGCCGCGTCAGCGTCGGCCGGGCCGGCCGCCGGCGCGCGCGACGCAAGCGCGCCCGTTGCGGGGTTGAATCGGTCGAAGGTGCGTCCGTCGCGGGCGGTGCACCATTCGCCGGCGATCAGCATCCGTCTGTCGGTCATGTCGTCTCCTGCCTTGCCTGTCTGTCGGGGTTGCGTCGGCGCTTGTATCAGCGCTTGTATGCCTGCAGGCCCGGCTTGATCGCCTTGTCGTCGAGGAACTGCTTCAGCCCCTGCTCGCGGCCGCGCTCCGGATCGCGCAGCTGCGCCTGGTCGAGCTTCGCATACAGGTAATCCTCGCACTGCTCCCACGTGAGTTCGCGCGAACGCTTGAAGCCGTGTTTCGCGGCGCGCAGCACGACCGGGTTCTTGTCCATCAGCCGCGCGGCGAGCGCGATCGTCGCGTCGCGCAGGCCGGCCAGCGGCACGCTGCTGTTCACGAGGCCCATTTCCGCCGCTTCGACGCCGGTGAACGTGTCGCCGGTCATGATGTAGTGCAGTGCGCGGCGATGCCCGACCGTGTCCGCCATCGCCTTGCTGACGAGGTTGCCCGGCGGGATGCCCCAGTTGATCTCCGACAGCCCGAACACCGCTTCGTCCGCCGCGATCGCGAGGTCGCACGCGACGAGCGGCGAGAACCCGCCACCGAAGCACCAGCCGTTCACCATCGCGATCGTCGGCTTGTTGTACATCCGCAGGCGGCGCCACTGCCATTCCGATGCGTCGCGGCGCACCTTTTCCTGCAGCGCGTCGGAGCCGCCGTCGATCTCGCGGAAATATTCCTTCAGATCCATGCCGGCCGTCCACGCGGCGCCCGCGCCGGTCAGCACCAGCACCTTCGCCTCGTCGTCGAACTCGACCGCGTCGAGGACCTGCAGCATCTCCCGGTTCAACGTCGGGCTCATTGCGTTGCGCTTCTCGGGACGGTTCAGCGTCACCCACGCGATGCCGGCCTCCACGTTCACTTCAACGGTCTGCCAGCGATTGTCGTACTTGCTCATGTCTGTTCCTGTCGTTCGTTCCTGTGCGATTCGGTGCGCAGCATTCCTGCTGCGGACGGCTTCATTTAATATCAGGCTACCTGATATTGCAAGCGGCACGAGCGCCGGTGTAAACCCGGAGCACGAAGTGGAGGAAACGAACGAAGCAGGGAACGGTCCGGCGACCGGCAACGCGAACGCGGGCCGCACGGGCCCGCGCAGGGAAGGTTCGGGAAGGGATCAGCCGCGCAGGTTGCGCGAGAACAGTTCGAGCGCGTGCTGCACGTGCGCGGCGTCGTCGGCGGAGATGTCGCCGAGCATTCGAGTCTCGAGCGGGCGCAGCACGGCTTCACATTCGCGCAGCATCGCCGCGCCTTCGTCGGTCAGCGTCAGCAGGATGATGCGGCCGTGCGAAGGGTCCGCTTCGCGCGTGACGAAACCGCGGGCGGCCATCACGCTCATCACCTCGTTCGCCGATTGCGGCGTGATCCACGAGCGCTCGGCCAGTTGCGCATTCGACGACGCGCCGCGCGCCTCGAGCACCGACAGCGCCGTGTATTGCGCGAGCGTGATGCCGAGCGGTGCGAGCGCGTCGGTCATGTGCCGGCGCAGCAGCCTGTCGAGACCGCCGATCACGTAGGTCAGGCGCTGCTGCACGCGCGCCTTCGGCTTGTCGCCCGTCGCGCGGGCGGCGTTCTTCGCGGCGGTTTTCGGATTCGCGGGCTTGGTCGGGGTGGAGCTCATGGTGCGGGCGGGATGGCGTTGCGGGCCATCTTACCAGCAGGTCGGGGGGCAAATGGGGCGTTCCAGGCAATCGGACAGCCGCTGCGCGTGCACGCACGGGCGGCCATCTGCGGGCCTGACCGCGAAGGCCGCCGCGTCGGCGGCATCCCATGGACGGGATCCAGTACGCGGTCAGCCGCGCGGCGTACCCGCGAACCGCGCGGTCGGCAGCCCCGCATGGCGCGTCCGCGCGACGAACACGCCGCCGGCATGCGCGTCGCCCGCCAGCGCGTCGTCGCCGAGCCCGACGCGTGCGCTCGTCACATACAGCCGGCCTTCGCCGTCGAGCGCCACGCAGCTCGGCTGCGCGGTCGGCACCGCCACGCGGTCCGTCTCGACCCCGTCCGGCCCGTAGCGCACCACCCGCCGGCCGCCCCACTGCGCGTTCCATAGCCCGCCGTCGCGATCCATCGTCGAGCCGTCCGGGTCGCCGTCCGCGTCGGTGAGCCGCGCGAACGCCCGGACGTTGGCGACGTCGCCGCCCGCGCGGTAATCGCAGACGAGAATCTCGCGCACCATCGAATCGCAGAAAGTCATCTTCGTGCCGTCCGGCGAGAACGCGATGCTGTTCGCGATCGCCGCCGCCGGCAGCGCAAGCCGTTCGAGCGTGAGATCGGGATTGAGCCGATAGAACCCGCCGACCGCGCGCGGCGGGTCGCCGCCTTCGTCCTTCATCCCGAACACGAACGCGCCGAACGGATCGCAGCGGCCGTCGTTCAGCCGCGTCGGCAGGTCGGGCTCGACGTCGACGATGCGCGTGAACGCGCCGCTGCGCAGGTCGAAGAACGCGAGATGCGTCGCGAGCCCGACGAGCAGCACGTCCGGCTCGTGCGTCAGCGCGAAGCATGCGAGCCGTTCGGGCATCGGCCACTGCGCGAGGTCGGAGCCGTCCGCGCGGCAGCGCCACAGCCGCGCGCCTTCGATGTCCGTCCAGTACAGCGCGTGCGTCGCGTCGCACCACGTCGCGCCTTCGCCGAGCGTGTTGCGGCTGTCTGCCAGCAGCGCCGCCACCGCGCCCGGATGAGTCTGTTGCATGCCGTCTCCCGATATCTGTCGCATTCGCAGGCGGCTACGCGTTCGTCAGGGTCAGATCTTCATCGCGCGCCGCTGGTTGCGACGATACTGGTCGAACAGCACCGCGAGCAACAGAATTCCGCCGCGTATCAGATATTGGTAAAAGGTCGGCACGTTCAAGAGGCTCATCGCGTCCTGCACGGAGCCCATGATCAGCACGCCGACCAGCACGCCGGAGATCGTCGCGACGCCGCCCGTCAGCGACACGCCGCCGAGCACGCACGCGGAGATCACACCGAGCTCGAGGCCGACGGACGTCTTCGGGTCGCCGAGGCTCATCCGCGACGCGAGCATCACGCCGGCGAAGCCGGTCACGAGCCCCTGCAGCACGAACACCGCGATCTTGATGCGCATCACCGGCAGCCCCGCGAGCAGCGCGGCCTCGCCGTTGCCGCCGACCGCCAGCACGTTCTTGCCGAACACCGTCTTGCGCAGCAGGAAGCCGAACACGACGAAGCCGACGATGTTGCTCCAGATCGGATACGAGATGCCGAGGAATGCGCCGGAGCCGAGCTCGAAGAAGCGTTCCTCGGAGATCATCACCGCGTCGCCATTCGACGTGATGAACGCGAGCCCGCGCACGACTTCCATCATCGCGAGCGTGACGATCAGCGAATTGATCCGCCAGCGCGCGATCAGCACGCCGTTCACGAGCCCGACCGCGCCGCCCGCGAGAATGCCGGCCACCGTGCCGAACAGCACGCTGTGCGTCGCGGTGATCAGCGTCGACGCGACGACGCCCGAGAACGCGACGATCGACGCGACCGACAGGTCGACCTCGCCGAGCGCGAGCACGAACATCATCGTCACCGCGATCGAGCCGATCAGCGTGACCGACAGCAGCAGGCCCTGGATGTTGCGCGGCGTGAGGAAGTCCGGCACGGTCAGCGACAGCGTCGCGAACAGCACGAGAAACACCATCACGATGCCGGAGCGGTTGATCAGTTGCCACATGCCGCCGCGCGCTCGCGCGGGCACGGCTGCCGTGGCATCGGGGGACGGGGAACTACGTTGGGGTTGCATTGCCTGGCTCATAACGTTTGCATTCCGGTTGACTGCAGGCCGCTCAGCGCGGCAGCGCGAGCTTGATCAGCGCGTCGGGCGTCGCCTGCGCCTTCGCGATCTCGCCCGCGATCCGTCCTTCCTTCATCACGATGATGCGGTCCGACACGCCGATCACCTCGGCCAGATCGCTCGACACGATGATCACCGTGCGGCCCGCTTCCGCGAGTTCGTAGAACAGGTTGTAGATTTCCGCGCGCGCGCCGACGTCGATGCCGCGCGTCGGCTCGTCCATCAGGAACACGTCGATGCGCTCGGCCAGCCAGCGCGCGAGCACGACCTTCTGCTGGTTGCCGCCCGACAGCGCGCCGATCGGCGTGTCGCCGTCGCGGGTCTTGATCGCGAGCCGCTCGATGTATTTCTGCGCGAGTTCGCGTTCGCGCCGCGCGTCGAGCAGCATGCGCGCCGGGCTGAAGTGGCGGCGCGCGCTGATGTTCAGGTTGTCGGCCACCGACGCGATCGCGACGATGCCTTCCTGCTTGCGGTCCTCGGGGCACAGGGCGATGCCGGCGCGCACCGCATGGCGCGGGCTCGCGAACGCGACGCGCTTGCCGCCCAGCTCGACGTGCCCGCCGCTCGGGCGTGCCGCGCCGTACAGCAGCTTCATCAGCTCCGAGCGGCCCGCGCCGACGAGCCCGAAGAAGCCGACGATCTCGCCGCGCCGCGCGGCGAACGACACCGGCTCGGACAGGCCGGGCCCGGTCAGCCCCTTCGCCTCGATCATGACGTCGCCGGCCGTGCGCGGCCGGTAGCCGTACACGTCCTCGATCGAGCGGCCGACCATGCAGCCGATCAGCCGGTCGCGATCGAGGTCGGCGACCGATTCGAACGTCTCGATCCGGCGGCCGTCGCGGAACACCGTCACGCGATCGCACAGCGCGTCGACTTCCTCCATCCGGTGCGTGACGTAGATGATCGCGCGGCCCTCCGCGCGCAGCGACCGGATGATCCGGAACAGCTGCGTCGTCTCGCGCGCGGACAGCGAACTGGTCGGTTCGTCGAACGCGATCACGCGTGCGTCGCGCATCAGCGCCTTGCCGATCTCGATCATCTGGCGCTGGCCGATCGACAGATACTTCACCGGGATGTCCGGATCGATGTGCTCGCCGAGCCGCTCCAGCGCATCGAGCGCACGCACCGCGAGCGCGCGCTCGTCGACCACGCCGAGCCGGCTCGGCAGCTGGCCGAGCATCAGGTTCTCCGCGACCGTCAGCTCGGGCACCAGATGCAGCTCCTGGTAGATGATCGCGATGCCGGCCTCGAGCGCGGCGCGCGTCGACGCGAAGCGCTGCACCGTGCCGTTCAGCATCAGCGTGCCGGCCTGCGGCTGGTTCACGCCGGACAGCACCTTCAGCAGCGTCGACTTGCCCGCGCCGTTCTCGCCCATCAGCCCGTGCACTTCGCCCGCGCGCACCGACAGCGACACGCCATCGAGCGCGCGCACGCCCGGGAACGTCACCGTGATCCCGTCGAGCGCGAGCAGCGCGCCGCCGGGCGGCGGCGCAGCGGCACCGGCCGTCGCCGCGTCGCCGTTGCCGGGCACGGCCGTCATCGTCTGCATCGTCATTGCGTCTGCGCCCCGCACGCTCAGATGCCGAGCTCGGCGCGCACGGCCTGCCAGTTCGCGCGCGTCATCAGCTTGCCGCTCGTCTGCGTGTCGGCCGGCGGCGCCTTGCCGTTGCGGATCCATTCGACGAGGTTCTGCGTGCTGTCCTTGCCGTGGTTCGTCGAGCTGACCGCGATCGTCCCGTAGAAGCCGGTCGGCTCCTTCTTCTGGAATTCGGCGAACGCCTCGCCCGCGCCGTTGATGCCGACGCCGATCACGTCCGCGGCCGGGATGTGCAGCTGTTCGGTCGCGCGCACCGCGCCAAGCACGCTTTCCTCGTTCAGCGCATAGACCACCCATTTCTTGATGTTCGGATGGCGCGCGAGCACCGGCGCCGCCGCGCTGAAACCGCCTTCGTCGTCGGTCGTCTTCTGCGGCGCGTCGAAGATGTTCTCCTTGCGGAAGCCGTTCGCGAGCAGCGCCTGCGTCGCGCCGTCGGTGCGCAGCTTCGCGGTCGGCAGCTCGTAGTTGGTGATGCGCAGCGCGCCGACTTCTTCCGGCTTCCAGCCGCGCCGCTTCATCTCGTCGGCGATCGCCTGGCCCACCTGGTTGCCGATCTTGGTCGCCGACATCCCGAGGTGCGGCACGTTCGACAGCGGCTTGCCAGTCGAGTCGACCAGCTGGTCGTCAACCGTCACGAACTTCATGTTGTAGCGCTTCGCGCGCGACGCGATCGCCGGGCCGAGGCGCACGTCGGGCGCGCAGATCACGAAGCCCTGCGCGCCTTGCGAGCCGAGGTTGTCGATCGCGGCCAGCACCTTCTCGCCGTCCGGCGTGCCGATCTTCACGACCGAGAAGTTCTCCTTCTGGCCGAGCGCGGCGGCTGCGTTCTGCTCGTTGATGAACCATGCCTGCTCGGGCATCTTCACCAGGAAGCCGATCTTCAGCGGCGCGTCGGCGTGCGCGGCGCCCTGCATCCCGAGCGGCGCGAGGCAAAGCGCGGCCAACAGCGCGCGCAGGGTGTGTCGGCGAATCGTGCGGTTCATGCGTGTCTCCTTGTATTGGCTTGGGTCTTCAACATCCGTCGTGCGCGGTCGCGATCGCGATGGAGCGCGCCGGCACGTTTTCAGCGGCCGAACGCGTCGGTCCCGACGCGCCGCCCGAACAGGAACGCGTCGGCGACGAGCCGCAACGGCCGTACGTCGACGTCGCTTTCGCCGCGCGCGATCAGCGCGCGGAATTGCGCATACAGCGCAGGATACTCGCGCTCCGGCCCGATCTCGACCGGCGCGCCGTCGATCGACAACTGCGCGCCGCCGCGGCTGATCGCGAGCACGCCGTCCGACGTGTCGACCGCGATCTCCCATTGCTCGACGGGGCCGTGGCGCCAGTCGAATTCGGCATGCACGGGCACGCCCTCCGTATCGGCGCAATCGAGTTCGGCCGCAATCGGCATCTGCGCGTCGCTCGGCACATAGAGCGTCGCCTCGCGCAGCACGAGCTCGCGCGGCAGGATCCGCGTGACGATCGACAGCGCGTTGATGCCGGGATCGAACACGCCGAGCCCGCCGGGTTCCCAGATCCACTGCTGCCCCGGATGCCAGCGCCGCACGTCCTCCTTCCAGCGCACCTGCACCGCGCGGATCGTGCGCGTCGCGAGCCACGCGCGCGCCGGTTCCACCGCGCTCGCGCAGCGCGAATGCCAGGTCGCGAACAGCGTGAGGCCGCGTTCGCGCGCGAGCGCGTCCAGCGCGGCCACTTCGCCGAGCGTCGCGCCCGGCGGCTTCTCCAGCATCACGTGATTGCCGGCTTCGAGCGCGGCGCGTGCCTGTGCATAACGCACCTGCGGCGGCGCGCACAGCGACACCGCGTCGAGCTCGGGCTCGGCGGCCAGCAGCGCGCGCAGGTCCGGATAATTGCGCACGCCGCCGACTTCCGCGTGCCGGCTCGCGCAAGCGGTCAGCACGAAACCCGGTTCGGCGGCGATCGCCGGCAAATGCTGGTCGCGCGCGATCTTGCCGATCCCGATCACCGCCAGCGAAATCTCCTTGCTCATCTGCGTTCCTCCTTCGCTCAGTGCGCCCAGCGCAGCACGAGCGGATCGAGCCGGCGCGCGATCGCGAGCAGCTCCGCGCGCGTGTCCGGATGCAGTTCCGGCATCGGATGCCGCGGCCGCTCGCACGCGATCACGCCGCCTTCGCGCATCAGCGCCTTCGCGGTGAGGATCCCGGACTGGCGGTTCTCGTGATTGATCAGCGGCAGCCACGCCTGATAGCGCGCGAACGCATCGTCGTGCCGCCCGTCGCGGAACGCCTCGAGGATCGGCCGGATCCCGTCCGGAAACCCGCCGCCCGTCATCGCACCGGTCGCGCCCGCATGCAGGTCGGCGAGCAGCGTGATCGCCTCCTCGCCGTCCCACGGCCCTTCGATCGCATCGCCGCCGAGCCGGATCAGCTCGCGCAGCTTGTTCGCCGCACCCGGCGTCTCGATCTTGAAGTATGAGACCTGCTCGATCTCCCGCGCCATCCGCGCAAGGAACGGCGCGGACAGCGCGGTGCCGCTCGCGGGCGCGTCCTGGATCATGATCGGGATGGCGATCGCGTCCGACACGCGTGCAAAGAAATCGTAGATCCGCGCTTCGGGCACGCGAAAGGTCGCGCCATGATACGGCGGCATTGCCATCACCATCGCGGCGCCGAGCTGCTGCGCGCGCAGGCTGCGCGCCGCGCACACCTGCGTGCTGTAGTGCGACGTCGTGACGATCACCGGCACGCGGCCGGCGACGTGTTCGAGGATCGTGCGCGTGAGCACGTCGCGTTCGTCGTCGGTGATCGCGAATTGCTCGGAGAAGTTCGCGAGGATGCACAGCCCGTCGGAGCCCGCGTCGATCATGAAATCGACCGCACGCTTCTGGCTCGCGAGGTCGAGCTCGCCGGTTTCGGAAAACGTCGTCGGGACGACGGGGAAGATGCCGCGATGGCGCGGCGTGCTGCTCGATGTCATGGTTCGGTCCTGCGTCGGCCTCGAGGCGAGGCCATCAAGCGTTCACGGTTTCACATCACCACTTCGCGTGGCGCGGACCGTCGCCCGCGCCGCGCCTGCTGTTCAATGCGAATGGCTCGGCACGTCCGCGCCGCGCATGCCGACCAGGAAGTCGAGGTCGCACCCCTCGTCGGCCTGCAGCACGTGATCGATATACAGCCGCGCGTAGCCGCCCTTGCCGAGCTGCCCGGCCACGCCCGGCGCCGCGGTCGGATCGACGTCCGACAAACGGCGCTGCAGTTCGTCGTCCGGAATATCCAGATGCAACGTGCCGGCCTCGCAGTCGAGTTCGATCCAGTCGCCGTTGCGCACGGCGGCGAGCGGCCCGCCCGCGGCCGCTTCCGGCGCGACGTGCAGCACGACCGTGCCATACGCGGTGCCGCTCATCCGCGCGTCCGAGATCCGCACCATGTCCTTCACGCCCTGGCGCAGCAGCTTCGGCGGCAGCCCCATGTTGCCAACCTCGGCCATCCCCGGATAACCGCGCGGCCCGCAGTTCTTCAGCACCAGCACCGAGCTGGCGTCGACGTCGAGCGCTTCGTCGTTGATCGTCGCCTTGTAGTGGTCGAGGTTCTCGAACACCACCGCGCGGCCGCGATGCTTCAGCAGCTCGGGGCTCGCCGCCGACGGCTTCAGCACCGCGCCGCGCGGCGCGAGATTGCCGCGCAGGATGCAGATCCCGCCGTCCGCGATCAGCGGCCGGTCGAGCGGGCGGATCACCTCGTCGTCGTAGTTCGGCGCTTCGCGCACGTTGTCCCACAGCGACTTGCCGTTGACCGTCAGCGCGTCCGGGTTCGGCAGCAGCCCGCCTTCGCCGAGCCGGCGCAGCACGGCCGGCAGGCCGCCCGCGTAATAGAACTCCTCCATCAGGAAGCGCCCCGACGGCATCAGGTCGACGATCGTCGGCGTGTCGCGGCCGATGCGCATCCAGTCCTCGAGTTCGAGCGGCACGCCGATGCGGCCCGCGATCGCCTTCAGGTGGATCACCGCGTTGGTCGAGCCGCCGATCGCCGCGTTCGCGCGGATCGCGTTCTCGAACGCGGCGCGCGTCAGCACCTTCGACAGCACGAGCCCTTCGAGCGCCATCTCGACGATGCGGATGCCCGACATGTGCGCGAGCACGTAGCGGCGCGAGTCGACGGCCGGAATCGCCGCGTTGTGCGGCAGCGCGACGCCGAGCGCCTCGGCCATGCACGCCATCGTCGACGCGGTGCCCATCGTGTTGCAGGTGCCGGCCGAGCGCGACATGCCGGCTTCGGCCGACAGGAAGTGATGCAGGTCGATCTCGCCCGCCTTCAGCGATTCGTGCAGCTGCCACACGGCCGTGCCGGAACCGATGTTCCGGCCCTCGAGCTTGCCGTTCAGCATCGGCCCGCCCGACACGACGATCGCCGGCACGTCGCAGCTCGCCGCGCCCATCAGCAGCGCGGGGGTCGTCTTGTCGCAACCGGCGAGCAGCACGACCGCGTCGATCGGGTTGCCGCGGATCGCTTCCTCGACGTCCATCGACGCCAGGTTGCGCGTGAGCATCGCCGACGGGCGCAGGTTCGATTCGCCGTTCGAGAACACCGGGAACTCGACCGGGAAGCCGCCGGCTTCGGAGATCCCGCGCTTCACGTGCTCGGCGAGCTTGCGGAAGTGCGCATTGCACGGCGTCAGTTCGGACCACGTGTTGCAGATGCCGATGATCGGCCGACCGTCGAACTCGTGATCGGGAATGCCCTGGTTCTTCATCCAGCTCCGGTACATGAAGCCGTTCTTGTCGTTGGTGCCGAACCATTGGGTGGAGCGCAGCCTGGGTTTTGTTGCCGACATCGTCAGTCCTGTGGTGACGGGATACCGGCGCAGTCTAGGCAGAATTTTGATAACTGGCTAATGACGTTTTAGGCGATTACGATATCGATTCTGATATCGATATAAACCCGTACGATGCACGAAGCCAGTCCGTGGGGAAACCGCAGCCGCCTGAAGACCCGCCAGCTCCTGCTGGTCGTCGCGCTCGCCGACGAAGGCAGCATTCACCGCGCGGCGGCCGCGCTGAACATGACGCAGCCGGCCGCGTCGAAGCTGCTGCGCGAGCTCGAGGAGTCGATCGGCGCGGTGCTGTTCGAGCGCCTGCCGCGCGGGATGCGGCCGACGCTGTACGGCGACGCGCTGATCCGCCACGCGCGCGCGGCGCTCGGCAGCCTCGACCAGGCGCGCGAGGAGCTGGCGGCGCTGAAGGCCGGCCATCTCGGGCACGTGGCGGTGGGCGCGATCACGTCGCCGGGGCTGCGGCTCGTGCCGCCGGCCGTCGCCGCGGTGAAGGGCACGCATGCGAACGTGCGGGTGTCCGTCGAGATCGACACAAGCAACGCGCTGCTCGAACACCTCGCGCAGGACAAGCTCGACATCGTGCTCGGCCGGCTGTCCGCCGAACACGACAAGCTGCACCTGCGCTACGAGCCGCTGACCGGCGAGCCGGTCGCCGCGGTCGTGCGGCCCGGCCATCCGCTGCTCGCGCAGGCGCCGCTGTCGCTCGCCGACGTGCAGCGCGCCGCATGGGTCATGCCGCCGGCCGGCAGCGTGCTGCGCCACCGCTTCGAGCTCGTGTTCCAGCGCGCGAGCCTGGCGCCGCCGGCGAATGTGGTCGAGACGGCCGCGCTGCTGTTCATCACGCAGCTGATCGAGCAGAGCGACATGATCGCGGTGCTCGCGGAAGATGTCGCGCTGTACTACGCGCGACATGGGATCGTCTCGGTGCTGCCGCTGCAGATGGATTGCCGGATGGACGATTTCGGGATCATCACGCGCACCGACCGGCTGCATTCGCCGGCCGTCGCGGTGATGGCCGACGCGATTCGTGCGGCGGCGCGGGAGGTTTACGGGATCGGGTTGTAGCGCGGCGATCAGATTCCGCGCGCCCGCTCACCGCGTCGCGCGCGGCGGTCTTTGACGCCCGCCGCGTGCGTCACGCGGCGGCGAACTCGATCACCGGTTCGCACCGGATCGGGAAATTGACGGAGTTCGCCACGTAGCACTTCGCATGCGCGTCATGATGCAGCCGCCCGGCCAGCTCGCGATCGTCGCCGGCGCGAATGGTCACGCGCGGATGCAGCACGATTTCGGTGAAACGCCCCGGCTCGGCGGTATCGAGCATCGTCCCTTCGGCGTCGTCGAGATACGCGAGCACGCGGATGCCCGCATCGGAACACAGATGCAGATACCAGAGCTTGTGGCACGCCGATGCCGACGCCAGCAGCAGGTCCTCCGGGTTCCAGCGCGCCGCGTCGCCGCGAAACGCCGCGTCCGACGAGCCCGGAATGTCCGGCTTCGAACCCGCGCGGATCACGTGATCGCGGCCATATTCGCGGTACCCCGACGTGCCGGTTCCGCGGTTGCCGGTCCACTCCACCGCCACGCGGTACTTGTGTTCGCCATGCGCCATCTCGCTCTCCTGGGTGATCGGTACGTGAGGCCGCCATTGTGGCACCGGAATCACGTGATGCGGCTCGTCCGCCCCGGTACCTCGCCCGTCGTCCCCCGCACCACCAGCCGCGGCACCGACGCCGTCCGCACGCGCGACGCATCGTCGATCTGCCCGCCCGCCTCGCGCAACGCATTGAGCAGTTCGACCGCGAGCCCCGCGGCCTCGGCGGTCGGGATCGCGACCGTCGTCAACGTGGGACGCGTATCGCTGGCCAGATGAATATCGGTGATGCCGACGATCGACAGGTCGTCGGGCACGCGCCGGCCGCGATCGGCCGCCGCGTGCAGCGCGCCGATCGCGGGCAGGTCGTTGGCCGCGACCAGCGCGGTCAACCCGGGATGCGCGTCGAGCAGCCGGCCCGCCGCGCGCACGCCGCCTTCGATCGAATCGTGCTCGGCCGCGACGATCGACGCGTCGAGCCCCGCTTCGCGCATCACGTCGACGAAGCCGTCGTAGCGCGCCGCCTGCACGCCGCTCGCCGACCCGCCGACGATCACGCCGATCGTCCGGTGCCCGAGTTCGAGCAGATGCCGCGTCGCGATCCGCCCCGCCTCGCGGAAATCCACCGCCACGCACGGCAATCCTTCGGGCGGCGCATCGGGCCGCTCCCACAGACACAGCACGACCGGCACGCCGCGCCGCGCGACGTCGACCAGATCCGGCAGGTGCAGGTTCGCGTTGGTCACGAGGATGCCCTCGGAAATCGTGCCGGCGATCTGGTCGAGATACGCACGCCCCTGCAACGGATCTTCATTCGTATTGCAGACGATCAGGAACTGCCCGTTGCGGCGCACCGCGCGCTCGACCGCGAGCGCGAACTCCGGATAGAACGGGTTCGCGATGCTCGACACCATCAGCGCGACCGTCGGCGCGCGCCCTTCCGCGAGTGCCCGCGCGGCCAGATGCGGCCGGTACCCGAGCGCCTGCACGGCGTCGAGCACCCGCGCGCGGGTGGCTGCGCCGACCCGGCCGCGGTTGCGCAGCACGTTCGAGACCGTCGCTGCCGTCACGCCGGCGCGGCGGGCCACTTCATCGAGTGTCGCCATCACTTGTTCACTATATGAGACGTCGATCCAGTATTTGCTTCGCTCACCGAAGCGGCGCACTATCGCCGCACACCCTGCCGCCCGACCGACGGGCGCGACTCGGCCGCGATCGCCATCGGCTCTTTTTTCGATCGCGATGATTAAGCGCTTAAGCATCGACGAAGGCGCATTAGAACATGGAGCGGAGACAATGGCGAGCATCTCGATGCGGCGCGTGCAGAAAGCCTATGGCGAGCACGCGCCGGTCATTCGCGACGTCGATCTGGAGATCGGCGCGCACGAGTTCTGCGTGTTCCTCGGCCCGTCCGGCTGCGGCAAGTCGACCCTGCTGCGGATGATCGCCGGGCTCGAGGACCTGAGCGACGGCGAGCTGTCGATCGACGGCCGCCGCGTCGACGACGTGCCGGCCGCCGAACGCGGCGTCGCGATGGTGTTCCAGAGCTACGCGCTGTTTCCGCACATGACGGTCTACGAGAACATGGCGTTCGGGCTGAAGCTCGCGCGCGTGCCGAAGGCCGAGATCGACCGGAAGGTGCGCGACGCCGCGCGGATCCTGCAGCTCGACACGCTGCTCGAGCGCAAGCCGAAGGCGCTGTCCGGCGGCCAGCGGCAGCGCGTCGCGATCGGCCGCGCGATCGTGCGCGAGCCCGGCGTGTTCCTGTTCGACGAACCGCTGTCGAACCTCGACGCGGCGCTGCGCGGCCAGACCCGCATCGAGATCGCGAAGCTGCACCGGCAGTTCGAACGCGCGAGCGTCGTCTACGTGACACACGACCAGACCGAGGCGATGACGCTCGCCGACAAGATCGTGCTGCTGCACGCCGGTGCCGACACCGCGCGGCACGGCAGCATCGCGCAGGTCGGCGCGCCGCTCGACCTCTATCACCATCCGGCCAGCCGCTTCGTCGCCGGCTTCATCGGCTCGCCGCGAATGAACTTCCTGCCGGCCGTCGTCGCCGCCTGCAACGCGCAACGCACGACCGTCACCGTCGTGCCGTCCGGCGAAACCTTCACGGTGCCGCGCGACGGTTCCGCGCTCGCGCCGGGCGCTGCCGTCACGCTCGGCATCCGCCCCGAACACCTGACGCTCGGCGCCGCGCGCGACGCGACGACGCTCGCGCGCGACGTCGCGCTCGTCGAACGCCTCGGCGAGCAGACCTACGTGCACCTCGACCAGCCCGGCGGCACGCCGCTGATCGCGAAGGTGCCCGGCGACGCGGCCGTGCGTGGCGGCGAGCGCGTGCACGCGCATGCGCCGGCCGCGGCCTGTCACCTCTTCACCGAAGACGGCCGCGCGGTGCCCGCGTGCGCCGACGTTCACGTCCACCACTACGCATAAGGATCGGGCATGCGCCTCGGAGTCTGCTACTACCCGGAACACTGGCCGGAATCGATGTGGGCGGACGACGCCCGCCGGATGAAGGCGCTCGGCATCACGCAGGTGCGGATCGCCGAATTCGCATGGAGCCGCATCGAGCCGTCGCCGGGCGAATACGACTGGGGCTGGCTCGACCGCGCGGTCGACGTGCTTGGTGCGGCCGGCCTCGACATCGTGATGTGCACGCCGACCGCGACGCCGCCGAAATGGCTCATCGACCGTCACCCCGACATCCTCGCGATCGGTGCGGACGGCCGGCCGCGCAGGTTCGGTTCGCGCCGCCACTACGACTTCTCGTCGCCGACCTATCTGGAAGCGTCGCGCCGCATCTGCACGGCGGTCGCCGAACGCTACGGGCGCCACCCGGCCGTGCGCTACTGGCAGACCGACAACGAGCTCGGCTGCCACCAGACGGTCGTCAGCTACTCGCCGGCCGCGCTCGTGCGCTTTCGCGAATGGCTGAAGGCGCGCCACGGCACGATCGACGCGCTGAACCGCGCCTGGGGCACCGTGTTCTGGAGCATGGAGTACCGGCATTTCGACGAAGTCGACGCGCCGGTCGGCACCGTGACCGAGGCGCATCCGTCGCATCGCCTCGACTACCGGCGCTTCGCGTCCGACGAAGTCGCGCGCTATCACCGGATGCAGGTCGACGTGATCCGCGCGCATTCGCCGGGCCGCCCCGTCGCGCACAACTTCATGCAGCTCTTCACCGAGTTCGACCACTACGAAGTCGCGCGCGACCTCGATGTCGCGACGTGGGACAGCTATCCGCTCGGCGCGCTCGAGGAGCAGTGGTTCGCGCCCGACGTGAAGGCGCGCTGGCTGCGCACCGGCCATCCGGATTTCGCGTCGTTCAATCACGATCTCTATCGCGGGATGTCGAAGCTGCCGTTCTGGGTGATGGAGCAGCAGCCGGGGCCCGTGAACTGGGCGCAGTGGAACCCCGCGCCGCTGCCGGGCATGGTGCGCCTGTGGAGCTGGGAAGCGTTCGCGCACGGCGCCGGCTGCGTGTCCTACTTCCGCTGGCGGCAGGCGCCGTTCGCGCAGGAGCAGATGCATGCGGGCCTGCACACGCCGGACGACAAGCTCGACGAAGGCGGCCGCGAAGCGCAGCGCGTCGCGCGCGAGGTTGCGGCCGTGCTCGATGCCGGCACCGATGCCGACGCGAACGGCGCGGTGCGCGCACCCGTCGCGCTGGTGTTCGACTACGAAGCGAAGTGGCTGCTCGACGTGCAGCCGCAAGGCGCCGATTTCCACTACCCGCGCTTCGCGTTCGAGTACTACTCGGCACTGCGTTCGCTCGGCCTCGACGTCGACATCATTTCCGCGCACGCGCCGCTCGACGGCTACCGGCTCGTCGCCGTGCCGCCGCTGCCGGTCGTGCCGGACGACTTCGCGGCGCGGCTCGCCGCGTCGGGCGCGCATGCGGTGTTCGGCCCGCGCACCGGTTCGAAGACCGCCGACCTGCAGATTCCGCCCGCGCTGCCGCCCGGCCCGCTCGCGTCGATCCTGCCGGTGCGCGTGTGGCGCGTCGAATCGCTGCGGCCGAACGTGACCGAGCGGATCGACGGCACGTTGCGCGACGGCGCGCCGCTCACCGGCGACGCACGGCACTGGCGCGACCTCGTCGAGCTGCACGACGACGCACGCAGCGTCGTGCGTGCGCGCTTCGCCGACGGTCATCCGGCCTGCGTGTCGCACGGCACGCTGCACTACTGGGCCGCGCTGTTCGACGACGCGACCACCGCGCGCCTGTTCGCCGACGTCGCGGCCGAAGCCGGCCTGACACCGTCGCCGCTCGGCGACGGCGTGCGCGTGAGCCGGCGCGGCGGCCTGACCTACGTATTCAACTATGGCGGCACGCCGCACACGATCGACGGGGTGCCGCCGTCCGCGTTCGTGGTCGGCGCCGCGCAGGTCGAGCCGCAAGGCGTCGCCGTGTATCGAAGCCGTTCGTAGCAACCGCCCCCGGCGCCGCGATGCGCCGGTCACGCACAACGACACACAGGACTGGAGACACCCATGACACATCGCCCCCTTCGCGTCGCCGCCCGGCTTGCGACCGCCGCCGCCATCGCGTTCGCTTCGTTCGGCGCCGCGGCGCCGGCCGGCGCGGGCACGCTGACGATCAACATCGCGTTCAAGGGCGCCAGCCAGCGCGCGGTCTGGCAGTCGACGCTTGAGGCGTTCCACAAGGCCCATCCCGACATCGACGTGAAGCCCACCTTCGTCGACGAGGAAGCGTACAAGGTGCAGCTCCCCGCGTGGCTCACGACCGTCGCGCCCGACGTGGTGAACTGGCACGCGGGCGAGCGGATGGCGTACTACGCGAAGCGCGGGCTGTTCGAGGACCTGAGCGGCGACTGGACGAAGAACGGCTGGGGCGCGATGTACGCGTCGACGCGCGACGCGTCGTCGTATAACGGCAAGCAGTACGCGGCGCCGACCGTCTATTACTCGTGGGGGCTGTTCTACCGCAAGGACCTGTTCGGCAAGGTCGGCATCGCCGACGAGCCGAAGACCTGGGATCAATTCCTCGACGCGTGCAGGAAGCTGAAGGCGGCCGGCATCACGCCGATCGCGGTCGGCGGCCGCGACGCATGGACGCTCGCCGGCTGGTTCGACTATCTCGACCTGCGCCTGAACGGCAACGCGTTCCACCAGCAGCTGATGGCCGGCGACGTGCCGTACACCGACCCGCGCGTGAAGAAGGTCTACACGACGTGGAAATCGCTGATCGACTCGGGCTACTTCATCGACAACGCACTGTCCTACGATCTCGACGGCGCGCAGCCGTTCCTGTTCCAGGGCAAGGCCGCGATGATGCTGATGGGCACCTTCATCGCGGCGGGCTTCCCGCCGAACGTGAAGCAGGAAATGGGCTACTACCGCTTCCCGATCATCGACCCGAAGGTGCCGACCGCCGAGGACGGCCCGGTCGAATCGCTGCACATTCCGGCCAAGGCGAAGAACAAGGCCGACGCGCACACGTTCCTCGCGTTCGTCGAAACGCCCGAGATGGGCGCGAAGCTCGCGGAAGGGCTCGGCTCGCTGTCGGCCAACAGCAAGTCGCCGGAGCCGGCCGATCCGATCTCGCGGATCGGCTTCCGGATCCTCGCCGACACGAAGGGCGGCGTCGCGCAGTTCTACGACCGCGACATGACGAAGGAAATGGCCGACGAAGGGATGAAGGGCATGCAGCAGTTCGTCGCGAATCCCGCGCAGCTCGATACCGTGCTCGCGCAACTCGAACAGACCCGCAAGCGGATCTACAAGAAGTAATCGCGCGACCCATGCGGCGGCCCTGCGCCGCCGCGTCCGCCCAGGAGGCTTGCCGTGTCCAGTCCGATCACGTCCCCCCCGCCCGCCGGCGCTGGCGCCGCGCCGCCGCCGCGCGGCGCATCCACCGCCACCGTGCTACCCGCACGTCGCCCGTCGCCCGCCGTGCGGCGGCAACGGCGCGCCGCGTGGCTCTTTCTCGCGCCTGCGTGCGCGATGGTTGCCGTCTATGTGATCTGGCCGATCCTGTCGACGCTGTGGCTGAGCCTCTGCAACTGGGACGGGATGACCGAGCGCACGTTCGTCGGTCTCGCGAACTACGCGGAGCTGCTGCACGCGCCGGCCTTCTACACCGCGCTGCGCAACAACGTGATCTGGCTCGCGCTGTTCATGCTCGCGCCGCCGCTCGGCCTCGCGCTCGCGCTGTACCTGAACCAGGCGGTGGCCGGCATCCGGCTCGTGAAGTCGCTGTTCTTCGCGCCGTTCGTGCTGTCCGGCGTGGTGGTCGGCCTGATCTTCTCGTGGTTCTACGATCCGACCTTCGGCCTGCTCGCGCTGATCGCCGGACACGGGATCCCGGTGCTCGGCGATGCACGCTATGCGACGTTCGGCATCGTGTTCGCCGCGCTGTGGCCGCAAACCGCGTACTGCATGATCCTGTACCTGACCGGCCTCACGTCGGTGAACCCGGAGCAGATCGAAGCGGCGCGGATGGAGGGCGCGCGCGGCTTCGCGCTGCTGTGGCACGTCGTGCTGCCGCAGTTGCGGCCGACCACGTTCATGGCGATCGTCGTCACGGTGATCGGTGCGCTGCGCAGCTTCGACCTGATCTCGGTGATGACGGGCGGCGGCCCGTTCGAGAGCTCGACCGTGCTCGCGTATTACATGTACGACCAGGCGATCAAGTACTACCGGCTCGGCTATTCCGCATCGATCGCGGTCGTGCTGTTCGCGATCATGCTCGTCTACATCGTGTTCCAGTTGCGCCGCCTGCTGCGCAACGAGCAATAACCTGACCGGTGGCCATCATGTTTCCGACGCCCGTTACCCAATGGAAGCCCGTCTCGCGCCGGCTGTACAAGCTGTCGCTGCCCGTCGCGCTCGTGATCTGGCTGCTGCCGATGATCGCGGTGTTCGTCACGTCGGTGCGCTCGACCGAGGAGCTGGTCGAAGGCCACTACTGGGGCTGGCCGCGGCACTTCTCGATGATCGAGAACTATCGCGACGCGCTGACCACGTCGCCGATGCTGCATTACTTCTGGAACAGCGTGCAGATCACGGTGCCGTCCGTGCTCGGCTCGATCGCGCTTGCGGCGATGGCCGGGTTCGCGCTCGCGACTTACCGGTTTCGTGGCAATGCCGCGCTGTTCGGGACGTTCGTCGCGGGGAACTTCGTGCCGGTGCAGGTGTTGATGATTCCGGTGCGGGATTTGTCGCTCAGGCTCGGGGTGTTCAACACGGTCGAGGCGTTGATTCTCTTTCACGTCGCGTTTCAGACGGGGTTCTGCACGCTGTTTCTGCGGAACTTCATCAAGCAGTTGCCGTTCGAGTTGATCGAGGCTGCGCGGATCGAAGGCGCGGGCGAGTGGACGGTGTTCTGGCGGATCGTCTTGCCGTTGATCCGGCCTGCGCTGGCCGCGCTCGCGATCCTCGTGTTCACATTCGTGTGGAACGATTACTTCTGGGCACTGTGCCTCACGCAAGGCGATGAAGCCGCGCCGATCACCGCGGGGGTGGCGGCGCTGAAGGGGCAATGGACCACGTCGTGGAATCTGGTGTCGGCCGGGTCGATTCTTGCCGCGCTGCCGTCGGTCGCGATGTTCTTCGCGATGCAGAAGCATTTCGTCGCGGGGCTGACGTTCGGGGCGACGAAAGGTTGAGCAAGCGCTGGTCGCGGATTCGCATCTCCTCCTCTTCATCGAGAGGTTGCCCGCTTCGGCGGGCTTTTTTCCTGGTTCTTCGTCGAACGCGACGCGATCCTTTGGGGAAGCCGTATTTCCCGTCGCGCCCCTGTCATCGCGGCGCTTGATGACCTTGACGGTGCGGTGAATAGACCGGATATTCTCCGCAAAAATTGCGGTGAATATTGAATCGTGCGGCGAATCGGTGGGATAATCTCCGCATCATGAGCGGAGATTACACCTTCATCTGGGAGTCGGCCGACTGGCCTGCATGGCGCTTCGACCTCCCGGCACTCGCCACGCCACTCGCCGACGTCAGCCGTGCGCAAGGCATGCTGGTCGGGCGACTGGCGGATATCGGCCTGGCGCTGCGCGACGAGGCCAGCCTGGCCGCGCTGACGGAGGATGTCGTCAAGACCAGCGCCATCGAGGGCGAAAGCCTGAACGTCGCATCGGTTCGATCGTCGATTGCGCGTCGGCTTGGCGTCGATATCGGCGCCCTGGCGCCAGTCGATCGCCACATCGAGGGCGTGGTCGACATGGTGCTGGATGCGACGACCCATTCGGCGGCGCCGGTCACCGAAGGCCGTTTGTTCGGGTGGCATGCCGCTCTTTTCCCGACCGGCTATTCGGGGATGTCGCGCATCACGGTCGGTGCATGGCGTACGGATGCGAGCGGGCCGATGCAGGTGGTGTCCGGGCCGATCGGTCGACAGCGCGTGCATTTCGAAGCGCCGCCCGCCGCGCGCCTGACCGGCGAGATCGGACGCTTTCTCGCGTGGCTCAATGCGCCGCCAACCGAGCCTTTGCTGATCCGGGCCGGCCTGGCCCACCTGTGGTTCGTCACGCTTCACCCGTTCGACGACGGCAACGGCCGGATCGCGCGCGCGCTCGGGGATCTGGTCCTGGCGCGCGCCGATCGGAGTCCACAACGTTTCTATAGCCTGTCGGCGCAAATCCAGCGCGAACGTCACGCGTATTACGACGTGCTGGAACGTACGCAGCGCGATTCGCTCGACGTCACCGAATGGCTCGCGTGGTTTCTGAACACCCTGGGGCGGGCCGTCGATCACGCGCACACGACGCTCGATGCGGTCCTGGTCAAGGCGCGCTTCTGGCAGCAACATGCGGGCCTCGCGATGAACGAACGCCAGGCCAAGGTCATGAATCGCTTGCTCGACGGCTTCGAAGGGAAACTGACGACCACCAAGTGGGCGGCCCTCGCGAAGTGCTCGCAAGACACGGCGCTGCGCGATATCAGCGAACTCGTCGCGCACGGTGTGCTGCGCCGCTCGCTGTCCGCCGGCCGAAGCACGAGCTACGAGCTGGCGCCGTTCGGCGGCTGACGCCATCGCCTGCAGGCGTAGCCGGCGACGGCTGTCGTCGCAGTTTCCCGCCTTTCGATCCTCCCGCCGGGTCGGACGCTGGATGTCTCGCAGGCCCCGCCTGCTACGCGTCGCCCGACCGCCCCTCCCGCAACCTCACATCCACCGCCCCGATATTCTTCTCATGCGCGACCAGCATCAGCGACAGCGCGTGATGAATATCCGGATTCGCGAGCGTCGGCAGCAGTGCCTGCAGCTTGCGTACGACCCACCTCTGGCCGCGGTTCAAGAACGCCATCCGCTCGGCCAGATCGTCGATCGCCATCGCCTTTTCATGGAACGAGCCGGTCGCACGCGTCGGCGTCGCACCGAGCGTGCGAATCGCATCGACCAGCACGCTGCACCAATGCGCCTCGTCCTGGCGAATATGCGCGATCAACCGATGGAGTTCGGGATCGTCGTTGACCTCGGCCGCCGTCTCCGAAGCGACGCGAGCACCCGCGCGCTCCGCTTCCAGCAATTCATCGAGCGCCGCGAGCAACGCCGTACGATTCTCACCCGCATCGCCCGCCGATGACGCGGCCGCCGCTTTCTCGACGATCGCCGCCGCATCGAGCACGATCCGGCGCAGCATGTCGCCGGCCGATTCGATCGCGCCGATCCGCCCGGCGCCCATACCCGCATACAACGCCATCGCTTCGAAATCGCCTGTCATCGTGCGCAGCGGCGAGTCGGTACTGAACAGATGGATCGGCCGACCTTCCTCGTCGCCGATCACGACGCGCTCGTCACTGAACGGATCACCACGCTCGCCCCGCGTGACACTCGACGGCAGCACACGCACCCGCGCGCCGCGCGGCCAGTTGATGTGAAAGATATCGGTCAGCAGCGTGTCGCCTTCACGCGCATCGACGATCCGCTGCTGGTGATACGCGTGCGCGAACGACTCGTGCGTCGCGATGAAGGCCGTGCCCATCACCGCGCCCTGCGCGCCGAGCGCCATCGCGGCGGCCACGTCCGCACCGTCGACGATCCCGCCCGCCGCGAGCACCGGCAACCGCGTCGCGCGAACCACGTCTGGCAGCAACTCGGCCAGCGGCCGATCGCCACGCACGTGGCCACCCGCCTCATGCCCCTGGACGATCAGCGCCTGCGCACCCGCCGCCTCGGCCGCGCGCGCGTCGTCGAGCGAGCCGACCTGATGAACCACGCGCACGCCCGCATCGCGCAGACGCCGCACGACGCCCGGCACGACATCCCAGAACAGCGCAACGACCGGCACATGCAATTCGATACACGCGTCGAGCTGCGCATCGAGCAACCCGGGCGGCGTCGACGCGGGAATCAGGTTGACGCCGAACGGCCGCTCGGTGGCCGCGCGCACCTGCTCGACCTCGCGCCGGATCAGCGCGACCGGCTCGCGCACCATCCCGAGAAAACCGAACCCGCCGGCCGCGCTCACGGCGCTCGCGAGCTCGGCCCGCGCGACGCCGCCCATGCCCGCGAGCACGATCGGCCAGGCACAGCCGAGCAGGTCGCAGACCGGGCGATGCAGGATCTGGACGGCGCGGGCCTCGGGCCCGTCGCCACGCGTCGGAATCGACATGCAGCGTCCTCCTTTCAGGATCGGCGGCGCGTCACGGTCGACAGCCAAAGCGCGCGTCGCGCAAAGGCGAAACGAGTCGGGCCGGGTCGTGTCGGGCCGCGCATCGAATGGATCACATTGTGACATATCTGACCGCCAGGCCGCAGCGCTGGCCCGACATGCTTGATACACGTCATGGCGGCAATGGCCGCTCCGGTCGTTCGGTGTCAGGTCCAGCCTTCGAGGCGCAGCGTCGAGCGCACGAGCCGCTGCTCCTCCTCCTCGATCTCGCGCAGATAGTCGACGCACTGCCGGATATGCTCGCTCGCGGCCTTGCGCGCCTGGTCGGGCAGCCGCCCGGTCACCGCGTTGTAGAGCCGCGCGTGCTGGCGGTCGATCTGCTTCTTCAGCGGCTCGCGGTGATAGAGGTTGTTCACCGACGCGAACACGGAACTGAGCAGCAGGTCGGTCAGCGACTGCAGCGTGTTGACGAGCACCGGATTGTGCGACGCCTCGCAGATCGCGAGATGGAACGCATGGTCGAGCTTCGCACGCGCGGCCGGATCGAGATCCTGCGCATCGGCCGCCGTCATTTCCTCGTAGCGGCGCCGGATCAGGATGAAGTCGGCGGGCGTCCCGCGCAGCGCGGCGAGCCGCGCGGCCTCCGCCTCGAGCATGCCGCGCACCTCGAACAGGTCGTACAGCGTGCGCGGCTGCGAGCCGAGCAGATGCATCATCGGCGAGACTTCGCGCTGCGGGGTCAGGCTCGCGACGAACGAACCCTTGCCGTGCGTCGTGTCGATGATCCCGCGTGCGCGCAGCAGCTTCATCCCTTCGCGCACGGCCGTGCGCGACACGCCGAGCTTCTCGGTGAGCCGCCGCTCGGACGGCAGCGCCTGTCCGGCCTTCAGCACGCCGTCGACGATCAACTGCTCGATCCGCTCGGCGACGACGTCGGCCACATTGCGCGCCGGCGCTTGTCGATTCTGCATTTCCATACTGGTATGACCACTTCGGGAGAACATCGCCGATTTTCTCACAAACCCTTGTTGTGATTGGGTTTTCCGTCACAACCACCGCCACCGCCCAGGCACGCTTCCAAAAACTGGTATGACCACGCCTGCGACGTCTGGACACGCGCCGGCCGCCCGCCAAGAATGCCGTCCATCCGGCGCGCCGCGCATCCCGCGGCCGCCTGCATGGTGGAGACGGAGACACACGATGAGTTTCACCTACGACGAACGGATCGACGGCCCGCTGGCGACCGTCGACCGCGACACGCTCGTCGCCGCGCTCGGTGCGGCGGCGCCCGGCCTCGACGTGCTGCACGAGCGCGAGGCGCTGAAGCCGTTCGAATGCGACGGCCTCGCCGCCTACCGCACGGTGCCGCTCGCGGCCGTGCTGCCCGACACCGTCGAACAGGTGCGCGCGGTGCTGCGCGTCGCGGCGGCACACGGCGTGCCGGTCGTCGCGCGCGGCGCGGGCACCGGGCTGTCGGGCGGCGCGATGCCGCTCGAAAAAGGCCTCCTGCTCGTGATGGCGAAGTTCAACAAGATTCTCGAGATCGACCCCGACGCCGGCATCGCGCGCGTGCAGCCCGGCGTGCGCAACCTCGCGATCTCGCAGGCCGCAGCGCCCTACGGCCTCTATTACGCGCCCGATCCGTCGTCGCAGATCGCATGCTCGATCGGCGGCAACGTCGCCGAAAACGCGGGCGGCGTGCACTGCCTGAAATACGGGCTGACGGTGCACAACATCCTGAAGGTCGAGATCCTGACGATCGACGGCGACACGCTGACGCTCGGCGCCGACGCGCTCGACGCGCCCGGCTTCGACCTGCTCGCGCTGTTCACCGGCTCCGAGGGGATGCTCGGCATCGTCACCGAAGTGACGGTGAAGCTGCGCCCGTTGCCGCCGAGCGTGAAGGTGCTGATGGCGAGCTTCGACGACGTCGCCGAAGCCGGCGCGGCGGTCGCGCGGATCATCGGCGCGGGCGTGATCCCGGGCGGGCTCGAGATGATGGACAACCTCGCGATCCGCGCGGCCGAGGACTTCATCCACGCCGGCTATCCGGTCGACGCGCAGGCGATCCTGCTGTGCGAACTCGACGGCGCGGCGACCGATGTCGAAGAGGACGCCGAACGCGTCGCCGCGCTGCTGCGCGACACCGGCGCGTCGGAGATCCGCGTCGCGCGCGACGAGGCCGAGCGGCAGCGCTTCTGGGCCGGCCGCAAGAACGCGTTTCCGGCGGTCGGGCGCATGTCGCCCGATTACTACTGCATGGACGGCACGATCCCGCGCCGCGAGCTGCCGCGCGTGCTCGAAGGGATCGCCGCGTTGTCCGCCGAATACGCGCTGCCGGTCGCGAACGTGTTCCATGCCGGCGACGGCAACATGCATCCGCTGATCCTGTTCGACGCGAACCGCGCCGGCGAGCTCGACCGCGCGGAAGCGCTCGGCGGCAAGATCCTCGAGCTGTGCGTCGCGGTGGGCGGCAGCATCACCGGCGAACACGGCGTCGGGCGCGAGAAGATCAACCAGATGTGCGTGCAGTTCAACGCCGACGAAATCACGTTCTTCCACGCCGTGAAGGCCGCATTCGATCCGCAGCGCCTGCTCAATCCCGGCAAGAACATCCCGACGCTGCACCGCTGCGCCGAATTCGGCGCGATGCACGTCCATCACGGCAAGCTGCCGTTTCCCGAACTGGAGCGCTTCTGATGCGACGCGAACGCGAACCCGAATCGATCGACGACAGCGCGACGCTCGTCGCGCAGGTCGACGCCGCGATCCACGATCGCCAGCCGCTGCACATCCGCGGCGCGGGCACGAAGGCGTTCGTCGGCCGCGCGGTCGAAGGCCGCCCGCTCGACGTGCGCACGCACCGCGGCATCGTCGCGTACGACCCGACCGAACTCGTCATCACCGCGCGCGCGGGCACGCCGCTCGCCGAACTCGAGGCGATGCTCGACGCGGCCGGCCAGATGCTGCCGTGCGAGCCGCCGGCGTTCGGCGGCGCGGCCACGGTCGGCGGCATGTTCGCGGCCGCGCTGTCGGGGCCGCGCCGCCCGTGGGCCGGCGCGGTGCGCGATTTCGTGCTCGGCTGCCGCGTGATCACTGGCCACGCGAAACACCTGCGCTTCGGCGGCGAGGTGATGAAGAACGTCGCGGGCTACGACGTGTCGCGGCTGCTCGCGGGCAGTTTCGGCTGCCTCGGCGTCGTGACGGAGGTATCGCTGAAGGTGCTGCCGAAGCCGCGCGCGACCGGCGATCTCGCGTTGCCGCTCACGGCAGGCGAAGCCGTGCAGCGCGTCGCCGGATGGCGTCGCGCGGGGCTGCCGCTCGCGGGCGCCTGCCACGCGGACGGCGTGCTGCGCGTGCGGCTCGAAGGCGGCGAGGGCTCGGTGAAGGCCGCGCGCGACACGATCGGCGGCGAGCGCATGGACGATCGCGACGACGGCTTCTGGGCGCGGCTGCGCGACCTGTCGCTGCCGTTCTTCGATGATCCGCGCCCGCTGTGGCGCGTGTCGGTGCCGGCCGCCGCGCCGCTCGATGCGCTGCCCGGCGCGCAGCTCGTCGACTGGGGCGGCGCGCAGCGCTGGCTGAAGAGCGACGCCGCGCCGGCCGACGTGCGGCGGTTCGCCGCGCAGTGGGGCGGCCATGCGACCTGCTTCACGCCCGGCACGACGCCCGAGCCGTTCCAGCCGCTGCCGCCCGCGCTGCTGCGCGTGCACCGGCAACTGAAGGCGCAACTCGATCCGCATGCGATCTTCAATCCTGGCCGCCTGTACGCGGACGTCTGACGCCAACCCGACTTCGAACCGCCGATGCAAACCAATCTCAGCGAAGCAAGCAAGGCCCTCGACCGGGCCGACGAAGCGGAAGCGATCCTGCGCGCGTGCGTGCACTGCGGCTTCTGCAACGCGACCTGCCCGACCTACCAGGTGCTCGGCAACGAGCTCGACGGGCCGCGCGGGCGCATCTACCTGATCAAGCAAATGCTCGAAGGCGAGCCGTGCGGCGAGCGCACGCAGCAGCATCTCGACCGCTGCCTGACCTGCCGCAACTGCGAGACGACCTGTCCGTCCGGCGTGCGCTACCACACGCTGCTCGACATCGGCCGCGCGGAAGCCGAGAAGCGCGCGCGGCGTCCCGCGCGCGAGCGCCTGCTGCGCGCCGGCCTGCGTCACGTCGTGCCGCGGCCGGCAACGTTCGCCGCGCTGCTGAAGGCCGGCCGCGCGCTACGCCCGCTGCTGCCCGGCGCGCTGCAGGACAAGATCCCGGCCGCCGTGCCCGTGGCCACGCCGCGCCCGCCGGTGCGCCATGCACGGCGCGTGCTGATGCTCGAAGGCTGCGTGCAGCCGTCACTGTCGCCGAACACCAACGCAGCCGCGGCGCGCGTGCTCGACCGGCTCGGCATCAGCGTGACGCCCGCGCGCGAAGCCGGCTGCTGCGGCGCGACCGAATACCACCTGAACGCGCAGGACGCCGGGCTCGCGCGCGCCCGCCGCAACATCGATGCGTGGTGGCCCGCGATCGAGGCCGGCGCGGAAGCGATCGTGCTGACGGCGAGCGGCTGCGGCGCGTTCGTGAAGGAATACGGCGACCTGCTGCGTTCGGACCCCGTTTATGCGGACAAGGCGCGGCGCGTCAGCGCGCTCGCGCGCGACCTCGCGGAAGTGATCGCGGCCGAACCGCTCGACGCGCTGGCCGATGCGACGCAGCGCCGCGTCGCGGTGCACTGCCCGTGCACGCTGCAGCACGCGCAGCGGCTCGGCGGCGCGGTGGAAAGCATCCTGACGCGGCTCGGCTTCGATCTGACGCCTGTCGCCGACGGCCACCTGTGCTGCGGCTCGGCCGGCACCTATGCGCTGACGCAACCCGAACTCGCGACGAAACTGCGCGACAACAAGCTCGACGCGCTCGAAGCCGCACGGCCGGACCTGATTGTCACGGCCAACATCGGCTGCCAGACTCATCTGAACGGTGCGGGCCGCACGCCCGTGCGCCACTGGATCGAGCTCGTCGACAACCGACTCGTCAATTGACTGCTGATTCCGGAGGAACACCATGAAAACGAAACCCGAACTCGAACTCGCCGATGTCGAACGCATGCTCGCCGCCGCCCGCGCGGAAGCCGAGCGGCACGGCTGGGCCGTATCGATCGCCGTCGTCGACGACGGCGGCCACCTGCTCGCGTTCGCGCGCCTCGACGGCGCGTCGGCCGCCAGCGCCTGTATCGCGCAGGACAAGGCGCGCGCGGCGGCGCTCGGCCGTCGCGAGACGAAGGCGTATGAGGATATGATCAACGGTGGCCGCACCGCGTTTCTGAGCGTGCCGCTGACGGGATTGCTCGAAGGCGGCGTGCCGGTCACGGTGGACGGCTGCATTGCAGGCGCGATCGGTGTGTCTGGCGTAAAGTCCGAACAGGACGCGCAGATTGCCCGCGCCGGCATACAAAGCGTCGCGGTATAACAGCCAAGCCGCGCGCGCATTTTTCCCCGGGAGGAATCACGATGATCGACCAAGCAGGACTGCAAGTCGCGCCAGCGCTGAGCCAGTTCATTGAAAACGAAGCACTGCCGGGCACCGGTATCGACAAGGCCGCGTTCTGGAGCGGTTTCTCGGCCCTGGTGCACGACCTCGCGCCGCGCAACCGCGAACTGCTCGCGGAACGCGACCGCCTCCAGCAGGAACTCGACACGTGGCATCGCGCGCACCCCGGCCCGGTGCGCGACCACGCCGCGTATCGCGCATTCCTGGAAGAAATCGGTTACCTCGTGCCGGTCCCGTCGAGCGCCGCGGCAGCCACCGCGAACGTCGACAGCGAGATCGCGACGCAGGCCGGCCCGCAGCTCGTCGTGCCGCTGTCGAATGCGCGCTATGCGCTGAACGCCGCGAACGCACGCTGGGGCAGCCTGTACGACGCGCTGTACGGCACCGATGCGCTGCCCGAGGACGGCGGCGCGGAGCGCACCACGGCCTACAACCCGACGCGCGGCCAGCACGTGATCGACTACGCGCGCGGCGTGCTCGACAACGCGGCGCCGCTCGCGAGCGGCTCGCACCACGACGCGCTGCGCTACCGCGTGCAGGACGGCCAGCTCGCCGTCGAAACCGGCAAGGGGGTCGTGCACCTCGCGCAGCCGGCGCAATTCGTCGGCTACCAGGGCGCGGCCGACGCACCGTCCGCGATCCTGCTGCAGCACAACGGCCTGCACCTCGAGATCCAGATCGACGCATCGACCCCCATCGGTCGCGCCGATCTCGCGAACGTGAAGGACGTCGTGCTCGAAGCCGCGGTCAGCACGATCATCGACTGCGAGGATTCGGTCGCGGCGGTCGACGCCGACGACAAGGTCCAGCTCTACCGCAACTGGCTCGGCCTGATGCAGGGCACGCTGGTCGAGGAAGTCGCGAAGGGCGGCAAGACCTTCACGCGCCGCCTGAACGCCGATCGCGAATACACGACGCCGGCCGGCGGCACGCTGTCGCTGCACGGCCGCTCGCTGCTGTTCGTGCGCAACGTCGGCCACCTGATGACCAACGGCGCGGTGCTCGACCGCGACGGCAACGAGATTCCGGAGGGGGTTCTCGACGGCGTCGTCACGACGCTGTGCGCGCTGCACGACCTGCAGGCGAAGCGCAATTCGCGCACGGGCTCGATCTACATCGTGAAGCCGAAGATGCACGGCCCGGTCGAAGTCGCGTTCGCCGACACGCTGTTCGCGCGCATCGAGGATCTGTACGGCCTGCCGCGCAACACGCTGAAGATGGGCATCATGGACGAGGAGCGCCGCACCAGCGTGAACCTCGCCGCCTGTATCGCGGCAGCCGCCGCGCGCGTCGCGTTCATCAACACCGGCTTCCTCGATCGCACCGGCGACGAGATGCACACCGCGATGGAAGCGGGCCCGATGATCCGCAAGGGCGACATGAAGTCGTCGGCGTGGATCCAGTCGTACGAGCGCAACAACGTGCTCGCGGGCCTGTCGGCCGGCCTGCGCGGCCGCGCGCAGATCGGCAAGGGCATGTGGGCGATGCCGGACCTGATGCACGCGATGCTCGAGCAGAAGATCGCGCATCCGCGCGCCGGCGCGAACACCGCGTGGGTGCCGTCGCCGACCGCCGCGACGCTGCACGCGCTGCACTACCACCTCGTCGACGTGCAGGCCGTCCAGCAGGAACTCGAGAAGACGCCGTACGCGAGCGAGCGCGACGCGCTGCTCGAAGGGCTGCTGACCGTGCCGGTCGTCGAGCGCGCCGCCTGGAGCGAGAGCGAGATCCTGAGCGAGGTCGAGAACAACGCGCAGGGCATTCTCGGCTACGTGGTGCGCTGGGTCGAACAGGGCGTCGGCTGCTCGAAGGTGCCCGACATCCACGACGTCGGCCTGATGGAAGACCGCGCGACGCTGCGCATCTCGAGCCAGCACATCGCGAACTGGCTGCGCCACGGCGTGATCACCGAGGCGTTCGTGCTCGACGTGTTCAAGCGGATGGCGCGCGTCGTCGACCAGCAGAACGCGGGCGACCCGAACTATCGCCCGATGGCGCCCGGCTACGACCAGTCGACCGCGTTCAAGGCCGCGTGCGCGCTGGCGCTGCAGGGCACGTCGCAACCGAGCGGTTATACCGAGCCGCTGCTGCATCGGTTCCGGCTCGCGTTCAAGGCGCAACAGCGCGGCGCCTGAACCACCGCATGCGGGCTTTCCCGCATGCGATTTCTCGAAACGGGCGGCCGATACGGCCGCCCGTTTTCATAGGCGAATTGACGCGAACGCTGAAATGGATAATCGGTCCGCATCGCCCGGCCGTTAAAGCATGAAAATCGGCGGCGCGTGGAATGCGCGGCGCGCCCGACCTTGGCACAAAGCCTTGCGCTGCAACGCTCCGCGCACGATTGGCAAGTATCGGTCGCCGCGATAATTTGATCCGGGTCAACGATCCACAACATTTTCCGCGCATACGAATGCGCGCGTTATACTCGGACCAATCCGCGCCGCCCGATTCGTCGGATCGTCGAATCGCGGCAGATCTATCGGGGAATGGGTGACCTGGCGGTTTATCCGGCCGCAAATACCGATAATCGGCACCTGTTTTTCCGGTCGGTCGGGCGGAATGCGCATCGGGGGGCCGCGTACCGGATCGCCGCCGGCCAATCAATCATACGAACATTCGCATCGGCCCGCCGCATGGCGACGATGGCTATCGATCCACGGACCATGGCAGAAACCGACTACGCAATGCCCAGCGAATCCGGTCTGACGGGCCGTGTCGCCGCTCATTTGCGCCGGCGCCTGCTACCGCACCTGATCTTCTATTCGGGGCTGCTGATCGGCCTGCTCCTGCTGCTCCTTTGCGCAATCGTGCTGTACGAAGGCCGCATCGACGCACGCGACCGCGCCCGCACCACGCAGCAGAACATCGCGCTGATGGCGTCGTGGGACATCGAGCGCAACATCGAGTTCTATTCGCTGTCGTTGCAGGCGGTGGTCGAAGGCGAGAACGATCCGACGGTCACCGCGCTGCCGATGCGGCTGCGCCGCCAGGTGCTGTTCGACCGCGCGACGACGGCCAAATATCTTGGCGGCATCTATGTGCTCGATGCGAACGGCGACATCGCGGTCGACGGCAAGAGCGACGTGCCGCGCAAGGCCAACTTCGCCAACGAGGCGTACTTCACCGTGCACCGCGATCACCCGGACGTCGGCCTGTACGTCAGCGATCCATACCATTCGCGACTGCGCGCCGGCTCGCCGAGCGTCGCGCTCAGCCGGCGAATCACGCGGCCCGACGGGTCGTTCGGCGGCGTCGCCGTGATGTCGATCCGGCTCGAATATTTTCAGGACCTGTTCGCGCGCCTCTCGCTCGGCGATCGCGGGTCGATGGCGCTGATCAATACCAAGGGCCTGATGCTCGCGCGCCAGCCGTATGATCCGGCGATCGTCGGCCGCAACATCAGCAAGGCGAGCACGTTCCGGCATTTCATGACCGCCAGCGAAGGCAGCTTCGCCGATACCGCGTCGATCGATGGCGTGCGCCGCCTGTACGTGTTCCGGCACCTCGAACATCTGCCGCTGATCATCATGGTCGCGCGCTCGGAAGCCGACACCTACGCCGCGTGGTACGACCGCGCGATCCCGATCGGCTCGGCGATGGCCATGCTCGCGCTCGGCTTCGTCGCCCTGTCGCTGCTGCTCGACGTGCAGTTGCGCAAGCGTCATCGCGCGGAAACCGAACTGCAGGCGCTTGCGCGCACCGACGGCCTCACCGGCCTCGACAACCGCCGGATGCTCGACGTCACGCTCGCGCGCGAATGGCGTCGTGCCGCGCGCTCGCAGCTCGCGCTGTCGCTACTGTTCGTCGACGTCGATCACTTCAAGCGCTACAACGACACGCAGGGCCACCAGGCCGGCGACGACGCGCTCGCCGCGGTCGGCCGCTGCATCGCCGGCTCGCTGCGCCGTCCGGCCGACTACGCAGCGCGCTACGGCGGCGAGGAGTTCGTCGTCGTGCTGCCCGACGTCGACACGTACGGCGCCGTGACGATCGCCGAATCGATCCGCACCGGCATCCTCGATCTCGGCATCCGGCACGACACCGGCACGGCCGGGCGCCTGACCGCGAGCATCGGCGTGACGACCTGCTATCCGGAGTACGACGACAGCATTCAGGCGGCGCTGAAGCGCGCCGACGACGCGCTGTATCGCGCGAAGGAACTCGGGCGCAATCAGGTCGTCGTGCAGGCGGCCCCGTCCGTCGATCGCATGTCGCGGCGCGCCTGACCCGAGCGTCGGCCGGCCGTCCGGCCGCCACCCCGTCGCCTGCAGGCAAAATCGCCGACAATGTCGGCTCGCCGCGCCGCCGCGCGACGCACGCGCCCGCCGCCGGCCCGCGCCCGCTTCGCACCACCATGAGACTCAAGGCAAAGATTTTCCTTCTGGCCATCGTGCCGTTCCTGCTCGCGATCGCCGGCATCGGCTTCGGCGTGCGCCAGCAGGCGACGTCGCTCGCGCGCACGCAGCACGCGACGATCCAGGCCGCCTACCTGTCGAGCAAGGAAGTCGAGCTGAAGCATTACGTCGAGCTCGCGACCAGCGCGATCATGCCGCTCTACGACGCGAGCGGCCGCAATGCGCGCGACGACGGACTGCTGCGCACGCAGGCGCTCGCGATGCTGCAGAAGATGGACTTCGGCCCCGACGGCTATTTCTTTGTATACGACCTGCACGGCAATGCGCTGATGCATCCGCGCGAGCCCGAGCGCGTCGGCCACAACTTCTGGTCGATGCGCGACCCGCAGGGCGCGCTGACGATCCAGCAGCTGATCGGCGCCGCGTCGCACGGCGGCGGCTATGTGCGCTACACGTGGCAGCGGCCGTCGACGGGCAAGGCCGCGCCGAAGCTCGGCTACGTCGTCGCGCTCGAACGCTGGGGCTGGATGGTCGGCACCGGCATCTATCTCGACGACGTCGATACCGCGCTGCAACGCATCGACGCGCGCGCGTCCGCGAACATCGAGCGCACGATGAGCTGGCTCACCGCGATCGCGCTGACCGGCGCGGCGGCGATCGCCGTCTGCGCGCTGGTGCTGAACGTCAGCGAGTCGCGCAGCGCCGACGCGAAGCTCAAGCAGCTCGCGCAGCGCGTCGTCGAATCGCAGGAGCAGGAGCGCGAGCGGCTGTCGCGCGAGCTGCATGACGGGATCAGCCAGATGATGGTGTCCGCGAAGCTGATGCTCGAATCCGCGCTCGCCCGCTTCGAGCGCGGCGCGACGCGCATGCCCGAAGCCGAGCAGGCGCTCGCGTCGGGTGTCGGGCGGCTCGGCGACACGCTGCGCGAGGTGCGGCGCATCTCGCATGCGCTGCGCCCGGCGATGCTCGACGATCTCGGCCTCGCGGCCGCGCTCGAGCAGCTCGTGCGCGAACTCGGCGCGGAAAGCGGCATCGACATCGGCTATGCGCAGGTCGCGCACAGCGGCGCGCGGCCGTTGCCCGCGCCGGTCAATACGGCGCTGTTCCGGATCGCGCAGGAAGCGCTCAGCAACATCGTGCATCATGCGCGGGCGTCGCGCGCGGCCGTCACGCTCGACGTCGGCGCGCATGCCGTCACGCTGACCATCGCCGACAACGGCTGCGGCTTCGATGCCGAGCGTACGCAGACCGACGCGCGCCGCGGCATCGGGCTGCGCAACATGCGCGAGCGCCTCGACGCGCTCGGCGGCACGCTGACGATCACGTCGCAGGTCGGCCACACCGTCGTGGCCGCGCGCGTGCCGCTGCGCGCCGCCGCCTGACGACGCGCCACCATCACCGGAGACCTTTGCCCATGAGCGCCCCCGACACCGCCCGGCCCGCCGCCCGACTGCTGCTCGTCGACGATCACCCGCTGGTGCGCGACGGCCTGCGGATGCGGCTCGAGGCGGCCGACCTGGCCGTGGTCGGCGAAGCCGGCAACGCGGACGAGGCGCTCGCGCTCGCTGCATCGCTCGAGCCCGATCTCGCGCTGATGGACGTCGGCATGAACGGGATGAGCGGCATCACGCTCGCCGGCGTATTCCACGAGCGCTTTCCGGGAATTCGCGTGCTGATGCTGTCGATGCACGACAACGTCGAATACGTGACGCAGGCCGTGCGCGCCGGCGCGAGCGGCTACCTGCTGAAGGATTCGCCGGCGAGCGAGATCGTGCGTGCGATCGGCGCGGTGCTGGCCGGGCAGACCTTCTTCAGCGAAGGGCTCGCCGCGCGGATGATCCAGGCGAGCGCGACCGCGTCGCCGCTCGACCGCTTGACGCCGCGCGAACGCGACATCCTCGACGCACTGGCCGAGGGGCTGTCGAGCAAGCAGATCGCGCAGCAGACAGGGCTGTCGGTGCGCACGGTGGAAACCCATCGGCTCAACCTGAAACGCAAGCTCGAGATCGAAGGGCAGGCGGAGCTGATCAAGTTCGCGGTCGAGCATCGGCGGCGGTAGGGACGTCCCGATGCCGGCGCAGCGCCATTCCGGACGCGAAACCGCCGGCGAACAGCCAGCAAAAAGGGCGCCCTCGGGCGCCCTGCATGCATGCTGAATAAAATGGACCGCGTCGCGCCGATCAGTTCGTCCGCGAGTTGTGCTTCTGCAGATACGCGATCAGGCCGTCAATGCCGCCGGATGCGAGCTGGCTCTTGAACTGCCCCTGGTAGACCTGGATCAGCCACGCGCCCGACATGTCGATGTCGTAGATCTTCCAGTCGCTGCCGACCTTGCCGAGCCGGTAGCCGACCGACTGGCTGTCGCCCGGCGTCGTGACCGTCGACTGCACCAGCGCATCGGCGCCCGACGCGCCGCCGGCCTTGAACGAGAACTTCGCGTCCTGGCTGCCGAGCTGCGCGAGCGACGCGGCATAGGTGCGCGTCATCAGCAGCTTGAACTGCTTGTACAGCTCCTGCTGCTGTTGCGGCGTCGCCTGCTTCCACGCATCGCCGACCGCGATGCGGGTGGTGCGCTCGAAGTTCGTCGCGGGCAGGAAGCGCTGCTCGACGACGTGCGTGACTTTCGTCATGTCGCCGCCGCGCGCACCCGGATCGGCCTTCATCGCGTTGACGGTGCCTTCGACCGCCGTGCGGACGACGTCGACCGGCGCGCTCTGCGCGAAAGCGGAAACCGACACGGCGGCCGCCGCGACGAAAGCAAACAGATGACGTTTCATACGGATATCGCACTCGATGAGAAAAAACGGCCCGGCGGATTGCATCGACTGCATCGGCCGGTGGGTCGAAGTATAGCGGCCCGGACGCCCGCCTGCCGTGCAGTGACCGACTGTTACCTTTGAACCCTTTTTGTCACAGGGCCCGCTGCGGCGCGGTTCCGGCCAATTATATAAATATCCCCATACAAATCGCCGGGCCCTCCGCGCCGATTCGTGCGGCCCGGCGCAAATATCCTTCCCGCCCCTTTACGCTCCAACGTCGCGACTGACGCCACGTTGCGCCGGTATACTCGTTCCTTTGCCCTTGCCAGCCCCTCCCCACCGCCACATGGTGACATCTCTCATCGTCCGACTCGTTGCATGGTCGGTACGCCGCCCCGTCTGGGTCGTCGTGCTGTCGTTCGTCATTGCCGCCTTCAGCGGCGTCTATGTCGCCCAGCACTTCAAGATCAATACCGACATCAGCAAGCTCGTCGACGCGGAGCCTCAATGGGCCGCGCTCGGCAAGGCCGTCGACAAGGCCTTCCCGCAACGCAACGGCACGATCCTCGCGGTGGTCGAGGCGCCCGCCCCCGAATTCGCGACTGCCGCCGCACACGTGCTCACCGGAGCACTGCAGAAGCAGGCCGACGCCGGCCGCATCGGCCAGGTCGCCGAACCCGGCGGCGGCCCGTTCTTCGAGCACAACGGCCTGCTGTTCCTGTCGCCGCAGGAAGTGTCGGATACCACGTCGCAGCTCGCGAGCGCGCGGCCGCTCGTCAACGAACTCGCGAAGAACCCGAGCCTGACCGGGCTCGCGACCACGCTGTCCACCACGCTCGGCCAGCCGCTCCTGACCGGCCAGGTGAAGCTGCCCGCGATGGCCAAGCTGCTCGCACGCAGCGCCGCGACGGTCGACGACGTGCTGGCCGGCAAGCCGGCCGCGTTCTCGTGGCGCGGGCTGGTCGACAGCGACGCCGCGCGCCAGCCCGCACGCGCGTTCGTCACCGTGCAGCCGGTCGTGGACTACGGCGCGCTGAAGGCCGGTGCCGAAACGACCCAGGTGATCCGCGACACCGCGACAGCGCTCGGCCTCGAGCAACGCTACGGCGCGGTCGTGCGCCTGACCGGCGAACAGCCGCTCGCCGACGATGAATTCGCGTCGGTGGAGGACGGCGCCGCACTCAACGGCGCGCTCACGCTGCTCGCCGTGCTCGTCATCCTGTGGCTCGCGCTGCGCTCGAAGCGGATGATCGGCTCGGTGCTCGTCACGCTGTTCGTCGGCCTCGTCGTGACGGCCGCGCTCGGCCTCGCGATGGTCGGTTCGCTGAACATGATCTCGGTCGCGTTCATGGTGCTGTTCGTCGGCCTCGGCGTCGACTTCTCGATCCAGTACGGCGTGAAGTACCGCGAGGAACGCTTCCGCGATCCGCGCATCGATCACGCGCTGATCGGTGCCGCGCACTCGATGGGCATGCCGCTCGCGCTCGCCACCGCGGCCGTCGCGGCGAGCTTCTTCTCGTTCATCCCCACCGCCTATCGCGGCGTGTCCGAGCTCGGCCTGATCGCGGGCGTCGGGATGTTCGTCGCGCTGCTGACCACGCTCACGCTGCTGCCCGCGCTGCTGCGCCTGTTCGCACCGCCGGGCGAATCGAAGACGCCGGGCTTCCCGTGGCTCGCGCCGGTCGACGACTTCCTCGACCGCCATCGCAAGCCGATCCTGATCGGCACGCTCGCGGTCGTGATCGGCGCGCTGCCGCTGCTCGCGTTCCTGCACTTCGACTTCAACCCGCTGCACCTGAAGGATCCGCACAGCGAATCGATGGCGACGCTGCTCGCGCTGAAGGATTCGCCCGAAGCGGCCGTCAACGACGTCACGCTGCTCGCGCCGTCGCTCGCCGATGCCGACGCGGCCGCGAAGCGCCTCGACGCGCTGCCGGAAGTCGGCCGCACGACGACGCTCACGACCTTCGTCCCGGCCGACCAGCCGGCCAAGCGCGCGGCGATCGCCGCGGCCGCGAGCGACCTGCTGCCCGCGCTGACGCAGCCGGCCGCGCCGAGCGCGACCGACGCGCAGCGCGTCACCGCGCTCAAGCGCGTGTCGGACCTGCTGAGCTATGCGGCGGAAGATCACCCGGGCCCCGGCGCGGCCGCCGCACAGCATCTGTCGGCGTCGCTCGCGAAGCTCGCCGCGGCCGACAGCGCGACGCGCGACCGCGCCGAGCGCGCGTTCTCCGACACGCTGCGCATCGCGCTCAACCAGCTCGCGACGCTGCTGCAGCCGCAGGACGTCACGCGCGAATCGCTGCCGCCGCAGCTCGTGCGCGACTGGATCGCGCCGGACGGCCATGCGCTCGTGCAGATTTCGCCCAAGGTGCCGAAGGGCGTCGATCCGAACGACGACACGATGCTGCGCCGCTTCGCGAAGGCGGTGAAGGCCGCGGAGCCGGGCGCGATCGGCGGCCCGATCTCGATCCTGCATTCGGCCGACACGATCATCAACGCGTTCCTGCACGCGGCGCTGTGGTCGATCCTCTCGATCACGATCCTGCTGTGGATCACGCTGCGCCGCTTCGGCGACGTGCTGCGCACGCTGGTGCCGCTGCTCGTGTCGGGCCTCGTGACGCTCGAGATGTGCGTTGTGCTCGGCATGTCGCTGAACTTCGCGAACATCATCGCGCTGCCGCTGATGCTCGGCGTCGGCGTCGCGTTCAAGGTGTACTTCGTGATGGCGTGGCGCGCGGGCCAGACGGGCCTGCTGCATTCGAGCCTCACGCACGCGGTGCTGTTCAGCGCCGCGACGACCGCAACCGCCTTCGGCAGCCTGTGGCTGTCGCATCATCCGGGCACGTCGAGCATGGGCAAACTGCTCGCGCTGGCGTTGACCTGCACGCTGATCGGCGCCGTGGTGTTTCAGCCCGTCCTGATGGGCAAACCGCGCGTCAAACGCGCCAAGAACCAAATGCAAGGAAACAATGAATAAGGTGCGAATCATTGCGGCGACCGTCGCTGCCGGCGCGGTGCTGAGCGGCTGCGCGACGGGCCCGAACCGCAACCCCAACGACCCGCTCGAGCCGATGAACCGGGCGATGTACAAGTTCAACGACACGGTCGACACGAACATCGCCGTGCCGATCGCGAAGGGTTACCAGAAGATCACGCCGACGCCCGTGCGCACCGCGATCAGCAACTTCTTCTCGAACCTCGGCGATCTCGGCAACATGGCGAACAACCTGTTGCAGCTGCGCATCACCGATGCGACGCAGGACCTGATGCGCGTGGCGATGAACTCGGTGTTCGGCGTCGGCGGCCTGATCGACATCGCGACGCCGGCCGGGCTGCCGAAGCATCACCAGGATTTCGGGCTGACGATGGCGCGCTGGGGCATGCCGTCCGGCCCGTACCTCGTGCTGCCCGTGTTCGGGCCGAGCACGATCCGCGACGGCGTCGGCCGCGCGGTCGATGTCCGCTTCAACCTGCTCAACTACATCGAGCCGGCCGTGCGCAACCCGATGTACATCGCGCAGTTCGTCAGCGCGCGTTCGGACCTGCTCGGCGCGACCGATCTGCTGAAGCAGGCGGCACTCGATCCGTACTCGTTCGTCCGCGATGCGTATCTGCAGCAGCGCAAGTCGCTGACGTATCACGGCCAGTCGGCGTCGGCCGCGCCGCCGAACTACACCGAGCCGGGTGAAGCAGGCGCGGTGCCGGCGGCCACGCCAGCCGTGCCGGGCTTGCCGAACTACGAGGATCCGGGCGAGTCGGGCGGCGCATCGGGCACCGCGCCGAACAACGCGCCGGCCGCGCCGGGGTTGCCGCAGTACGACGATCCGGGTGCGGACGGCGCGGCACCCGCGAGCGCGCCCGCCGCGACACCGGCGGCCGCGTCGGCCGGAGCGGCGACCACGCCGGCCGCCAACGGCGCGCCGATCGCGCCGGCAATGCCCACGGTACCCGCGAGCAGTCCGGCCGCGCAGTAACGCGCCACGAAATCCGCCGGAACGCCGAAGAGCGCTGCATCATGCAGCGCTCTTTTTTTTGCGCATCGGCGGACGAAAAAAGGAAGGGGAGAGGCGGACAGCGGCGAACGCCGCTCAGACGATCCGCATCGCGCCCGCACGCTCGAACGCGTGCCGCGCCTGGATCAGCGTCGTGCGCGCCGCGCGCGCGTCGCCCGCGACCTGCAGCAGCGGGCCGAGCTGCGACGGCTGCTTCAGCAGTTCGCGCAGGATCGGCAGGATCGCGGTGCTGCCGTCGTCGCGCAGGCCGGCCGTCGCCGCGCGCGGCAGCGTGCGCCACGCCGGGTCGACGATCGCGCGGCACACCGCGAACGGCACGCCGCGCGACGCCGCGAAGGCCGCGGCGATGTGCGATTCCATGTCGACGGCGAGCGCGCCCTTCGTGCGATGCAGCGACGTCTTTTCCTGCTCGCTGATCACCGGCGCGCCGACCGCCGCGATCGTGCCGCGCGTGACGCGCGCCCACACCGGCGTGTCGTGCAGCGCGGCGACGAGCCGCGCGCTCCAGCCCGGATCGGTCTGCACGCGACCGAACGGCCCGTCGATCGCGTCCGCGATCACGAGCGCGCCGGGCGCCAGGTCGGGCGCCAGGCCGCCCGCCGTGCCGAAGCTGACGATGCCCGCGCAACCGCGCGCGGTCGCCTCGGTCAGGGCACGCTCGAGCCGGTCGGCCCGTGCGGCGAACACGGCCTCGACGCCGTGACCGCGCGCGATGCGTGCCTCGAACGCCATCCCCGTGACGGCGATGACGGGCAACGTGCCGTCGTGCTGCGTCGGCGCCACGCGTTACAGCCCGACCGTCACGCGCGTGGTGTCGTCGCGCTTCAGGTTGCGATAGCGCGCGAGCGCCCACAGCGGGAAGAACTTGCGATAGCCGTGGTAGCGCAGGTAGAACACGCGCGGGAAACCCGTCGCCGTGAAGCGCGTCTCGTCCCACAGGCCCTCTTCGTTCTGGTTCGCGACCAGGTACTCGACGCCGCGCGCGACGGCCGGGTGGTTCACCTCGCCGGCCGCCATCAGGCCGAGCAGCGCCCAGGCCGTCTGCGACGCGGTGCTCGGCGCCTGCTCGAAGCCGCGGTAGTTCAGCTTGTAGCTGTCGCCGTCCTCGCCCCAGCCGCCGTCCTTGTTCTGGATCGACAACAGCCACTGCGCGCCACGCTTCACGCGCGGATCGTCCGGCGTCAGGCCTGCCGCGTTCAGCGCGCACAGGGCCGTCCACGTGCCGTACACGTAGTTCATCCCCCAGCGGCCGTACCAGCTGCCGTCCGGCTCCTGCTCCTTCAGCATGTAGTCGAGCGCACGGCGCGCCGGCTCGCTGTTCAGCGGCGTCTCGCCGAGCTGCGACAGCATCGACAGGCAGCGGCCCGACACGTCGGCCGTCGGCGGATCGAGCAGCGCGCCGTGATCCGAGAACGGGATGTTGTTCAGGTAGTACTGCGTGTTTTCCGGTTCGAACGCGCCCCAGCCGCCGTCGCTGCTCTGCATCCCGACGACCCACTCGCGCGCACGCGCGATCGAATCGCGAAACGCGTCGTTCTGCCTGAGTTTCTGCACGCGATCCATCGCCACCGCGACCACCGCCGTATCGTCGACGTCCGGGTAGTGCGCGTTCGCGTACTGGAACGCCCAGCCGCCGGGCCGCACGTGCGGGCGGCGCGAGATCCAGTCGCCGCGCACATCGAGGATCTGCAGCGGGCGCAGCCATTCGAGGCCGCGGATCACGGCCTCCTCGGCGCGCGCATCGCCGGTCTCGAGCAGTGCATGCGCGGCGAGCGACGTGTCCCACACCGGCGACAGGCACGGCTGGCAATACGCTTCGTCCTCTTGCACGACGAGCAGCTTCTCGACCGACTTGCGCGCGATCGCGCGACTCGGATGATCTTCCGCGTAGCCGAGCACGTCGTACATCATCACCGCGTTGGCCATCGCCGGATAGATCGCGCCGAGGCCGTCCTCGCCGTTCAGGCGCTCGTCGACGAACGACACGGCCTGGCGGATCGCCCGTTCGCGCGTGTAGCTCGGGAACAGGCCGTCCGCCGCGCGCAGCGCATGGTCGACCACGCGGAAGAACGCGAACCAGCCGGCGCTCTGGTGGCCCTGGCGCGGCAGCAGCCCGGCATTGACGGGCGGGTCGACGAACAGCTCGTCGATGCGCACGCCGCGCGGGTTCTTCGCGAGCGGACGCTTCGCGTTCAGCACCAGCAGCGGCACGATCACGGTCCGCGCCCAGTACGACACCTTCGACAGGTGGAACGGGAACCACTGCGGCAGCAGCATGATCTCGACCGGCATCATCGGCACCGCCCGCCACGGAATCGCACCGTACAGCGCGAGCTGGATCCGCGTGAACACGTTCGACATCTCGGCGCCGCCCATCGCGTGGATCGCACGGCGCGCACGCTGCATGTGCTCGGCGTTCTCGTCGTCGCCGATCACCTTCAGCGCGAAATACGCCTTCACGCTCGCGCTGATGTTCGGCGCGCCGTCGGTAAACAGCGGCCAGCCGCCGTCGGCCTGCTGGATGCGGCGCAGATAGCGGCCGATCTTCCGTTCGAGCTCGAGGTTCGGCGTCTCGCCGAGATAGTGGACAAGCAGCACGTATTCGGCGGGAATCGTCGAGTCGGCCTCGAGTTCGTAGACCCAGTGTCCGTCCGCGTTCTGCGCGGCCAGCAGCGCGTCGGTCGCGCTGGCAACGGCCGCGTCGAGCCCGGCCGGTGCGGTGCCGGCGGACAGGGTAGCCATTTCGGTGAGATCGTTCATCGGTCCCTCTGTTACTTACTGTGTCTGGAGCACGTCCGCGGCCAGTTGGCCGGAACGGATCGCGCCCTCGATCGTGGCGGGCAAGCCGGTGGCAATCCAGTCGCCCGCCAGCACGAGATTGGTCCAGCGCGTGCGCGCGGCCGGACGTTTCATTTCCTGCGACGGCACCGCCGCAAAACCCGCGCGCGGCTCGACGACGAGCTGCCACGCGGGGATCGTTTCCGGGTTCGCGCCGGTCACGCGCGCGACGTCTTCCCAGATGCGCCGCGCGAGCACGTCACGCGGCATGTCGAGCCAGCGGCCCGCGTCGCGGATCGTGGCCGCGAGCGGGCCGTCGCCGGCGCGCACCGCGTCGACGATGCCGTTGACGACAGTCGTCTGCAGCGGGCTGCCGGCCGGTGTGTCGACCGCGAAATACGCGGTCACGACCGCACTGAACGTGTCGGGCGCGGCGAGATCCGGGACGAGCGGCTGCGCGACCTCGGGCGGCACGGCCAGCACGACCGCATCGCCCGGCGCGAGATCCACGCGCTCGCCGCCGACCGTGACCGCGTCGAGCGCATTGCCGTGCGCGCCGAATTCGAACGCGTCGAGCCGCGAGTTCAGCCTGATCTGCGCGCCGCCGTGCTGCAGCATCCGCAGCGCCGGTTCGACGAAGGCGCTGCCGAGCCCATGGCGCGCGACGAGCGGGCGGCAGCCGGGGCCGCCCGCGGCAAACGTGCCGCACAGCGCCGCGCGCGCGAGCTCGGCACTCGCGTGGCGCGGCTCGACGTTCAGCACGCCGAGGAAAAACGGCCGCAGCCAACGATCCCACAGCACGCCGTCGCATCGCATCGTCTGTGCGAGCGAGCGGCCGGTGCGCGCGAACGCGAGCGAGGGCAGCACGAGGTAGTCGAGCGGCGTGGTGCCCGGCGCACGCGACGCGGCGTCGAACAGCCACGACGGCCAGCGTCCGTTGCCGAAGCGCAGCGTCCAGCGCTGCTGCGACGCGACGTCGACCACGGGACATTCAGCCAGCGCGGGCCCCGTGAGTTGATCGGCCGCGCCGATCGCGCGCAGGTAGCGCTGCGTCGCGGGCTGCCCCGCGAAAACCTGGTGCAGCCCGCTGTCGAGCGTCGTGTTCAGCGTCCCGTCGAACCACGAGCGGCAGCGGCCGCCCGCGTGCGCATGTGCGTCGTGCAGCACGATGCGCCGCCCGCGGCGTTGCAGCTCGACGGCAGCCGACAGGCCCGCGATTCCTGCACCGATCACGTGGACGGTTCTGGGCATCGGCTCAGAACAGCGCGTAGCGCGCGGCGATCATCAGCATGCGCGCCTTCGGCTTGCGCAGCGGCGCGCGCGGGGCGGCGAAGCCGCGCGCGATCGCGGCCTCGAGAATGCAGCGATACGCGCCCGACATGATGCGCGGCGCCTTCACCTGCGCACGCGTGCAGGTATCCATCACGGCGTCCGCCGCGCGGAAATGCGCGAGCGCGCGTTCGACGAGCGTCGCGCAGACGCGCGGCAGCGCCGGGTCGCGCACGATCGTCGCCGGATCGGTGATCACGATGCCTTCGCGCGCGAGCAGCTCGCGCGGCAGGTAGCAGCGGTTGATCGCCGCATCGTCGTCGATGTCGCGCAGGATGTTGGTCAGTTGCAGTGCGCGGCCCAGGTGGTGCGACAGCTCGATGCCTTCCGCTTCCGGGATCCCGAAAATCCTCACCGACAGACGGCCGGCCGCGCTCGCCACGCGATCGCAGAACAGGTCGAGCGTCGGTTCGTCCGGCGCGCAGATGTCTTCGGCCGCGTCCATCGCCATCCCGTCGATCATCGCGTGGAAGTCCTCGCGCTTCAGGTCGAACGCGCGGATCTCGCGCTCGAGCGCGACCAGGTGGCGCGGCGGCTGGCCGGCGAAGCATGCGTCGATGTCCGCGCGCCAGCGATCGAGGCCCGCGTTGCGCTCAGCGCGCGGCAGGTCGCTGTCGGCGATGTCGTCGACCGCGCGGCAGAACGCGTAGACCTGGAACATCGCGTCGCGCTGCACCGCCGGCAGGATGCGCATCGCCAGATAGAAAGAACTGCCCGATGTGACGGCAGCGGCGTCGGTTTCTTGTTCGTCCACGACGAGATTGGAAACGGCCAAGACGAGCTCCACGGAGACACCCACGCGGGGCGATTGAAGAAGCCATGCCCGGCTGGGTTGGTCAGGGCGTCAAATGCGTGCGAGATATGCGAACGATCGACGCAGACAGGCACAAATTACCGGCCGGAAGCCGGAATTGGGCGAAAGTATAGCAATCTTTGAAGTTCGATGGCGGACATGCGCGGCGCCCGGCGGGCCGCCGGAACGCTGGCGGGCCGGCGTGGCCGGCCCCGGCGTGGAACGGCGTCGCGCCGCCCGTCAGCCGTAGACGATGTCGCGCTGCAGATCGAGCGCGATGAGCCCCATTTCGCGGGTCAGCTGCAGCATCGAACGGCGCTCGAGCCGCGAGCCCATGAAGCTCGTCACGCGCCCATCGGGCTCCGCCGTGAACTGGAATGACGGGCCGCCGGTGCCGAACCACGCGCCCGGGACGTCGGGCGACTCCTGCCAGTCGATCTGCTCGAACACGCGTGCGATCCCCGCGCGCACCACGTCGCTCGGGCCGATCGGCGGTGCGGTCTCGCCCAGGTCGTCGAGGGAATAGGGGCCAGGCTTGTCCGGCCGCCGGTAGAAGAGGTAGTCGACGTTCATGGGGCGCAATCGGGAGCAAAGTGTCAAATTAGCGCGCTTCGGCGCAAATTCAAATCAGATCAGGACGAAATGTGGCCTGTACGAGACAAAAGGGCCTCATTGCGACAAGCGGTCCAGGCACGCGCACGGTCGGGCCGCGCGTTCTGCCCGGACGCACGCGGCTGCGCCTGCGCGGCTTCGTCTAAGATGAACCTCTTTCTCAAAAAAAGACGGACACCATGGAGACGATCGTAACCGCCACCCCGCAATCCGGCCATCCCGTTTTCGTGCTGGTGCACGGCGCGTGGCACGGTGCGTGGTGCTATGCGCACGTCGCGGCCGCACTGGCCGCGCGCGGCTACCTGTCGATCGCGCGCGACCTGCCCGCGCACGGCATCAACGCCCGCTTTCCCGCGTCCTATCTCGCACGGCCGCTCGACAAGGACGCTTTCGGCGCCGAACCGTCGCCGGTCGCGAATACCACGCTCGACGATTACGCGACGCAGGTGATGCAGGCCGTCGACGACGCGTACGCGCTCGGCCGCGGCAAGGTCGTGCTCGTCGGGCACAGCATGGGCGGCCTCGCGATCACGGCCGCGGCGGAACGCGCGCCGGAGAAGATCGCGAAGATCGTCTATCTCGCGGCGTTCATGCCCGCGTCGGGCGTGCCGGGCCTCGACTACGTGCGCACGCCCGAGAACAAGGGTGAAATGCTGGGCCCGCTGATGCTGGCGAGCCCGCGCGTCGCCGGCGCGCTGCGGATCGATCCGCGCAGCGGCGAACCCGCGTATCGCGAGCTGACGAAGCGCGCGCTGTACGACGACGTGCCGCAGGCCGACTTCGAGGCGGTGGCGAACCTGATGACCTGCGACGTGCCGGCCGCACCGTTCGCGACCGCGATCCCGACGACCGCCGCACGCTGGGGCGCGATCGACCGTCACTACATCAAGTGCCTGGCGGATCGCGTGATCCTGCCCGCGCTGCAGCAGCGCTTCATCGACGAAGCCGACACGTTCGTGCCCGGCAACCCGACACACGTGCACCAGCTCGACAGCAGCCATTCGCCGTTCGTGTCGCAGCCGGCCGTGCTGGCGGGCGTGCTCGCCGATATCGCGAAAAGCTGAACGGCGCGCGGCGCAGCGGCGCGGCAGTTACGTGTACGCGATCGACCGGTCGCGCCCGAGCCGCTTCGCGCGATAGAGCGCGGTGTCGGCCTCGTTGACGAGCACGTCGGACGTCGGCGCGCCCGCCGTCGCGCTCGCGCCGCCGACGCTCGCCGTCACCGGCACGCTGACGCCTTCCGCGTCGACCGGCGTGCCGCCGATCGCGTCGCGCACCTTGTCGGCCACCCGCATCGCCTCGTCGAGATTCGTGCAGGGCAGCAGCAGCGCGAATTCCTCGCCGCCGAAACGGCCGAAGGTATCCTGCGCGCGCACGATCGACGCAACGCGGCGCGCCGTCTCGCGCAATACCGCGTCGCCGGCCGCATGCCCGAACCGGTCGTTGATCGTCTTGAAGTGGTCGAGGTCGAACAGCAGCACCGACAGGTCGCCGCCGTAGCGCTGCCAGCGCGCGAACTCGTCACCGAGCCGCGTTTCGAAGAAACGACGATTCGCGATGCCGGTGAGGCCGTCGCGATTCGCATGTTCGCGCAGCTTCGCGACCGCCTCCTCGCGCTCGCGCTGCATCACGCTCACGTGCGTGACGTCCGAGATCGTCACGCAGACGGCCTCGACTTCGCGCCCGCGCGTGAGCGGCATGAACGTGCAGTCCTGCTGCATGTAGTCGACGCCGCCGGTGATCGGCCGGTCGTGCTCGAAGCGAAACAGGTAGGGCCGCTGCTCCCACGAGCTGAACGCGAAGCTGCCGAGCTGGAACACGCTCTCGAGCTTGCGCTCGAGCCACGCGCGCGGCAGCGCCGGAAAGCAGTCGAACAGGTTGCGGCCGATCACGTCGGCAGCCGGGATGCCGCTGTGGTCCTGCATGAAGCGATTCCACATCAGCACGGTCATCGTGCGGTCGAGCACGAACAGGCCGAAGCCCACCCGTTCGATCACGAGGTCGCTCAGCGACGCGGCGGTGGAGGTGGCGATAGCAGTCATAGCGCGGACAGCAACGCGTCGAGCGCATCGCCCATCAGCCGGATCGAATCCTCGGCCATCAGCATCACGAAATGTGCACGGAACGCATGATCCTCGAGTCCGAAATTCACTTCGAGCAGCAGCGCGACGTTCCATGCGAGCGCGTGCGGCTGGAACACGTCGTCGAACGACACGTTCGCGCCGAGCAGCCCCGGCGGGAAGAACACGGGCTTGCGGCCGAGCTCGTCGAGGATCGACGCGACGCACGCGCTCATCAGCACGTTCGCGACGTCGAACACGACTTCGTCCTGCGTTGCCATGCCGGCATACACGCCGTCGCCGAACGTGCGATCCATCAGCGACATCAGCCGCGCGACGCCCGCGCTGCGGCACAGCACGATCGCCTCGCCCTTGATGTCGGAACGGAAGCCCTGGCGCACGGCCGTCACGTTCTCGTGGATGCCCGTCATCTCGCGCAGCGCGTCACCCGCATCGGCGGCCTTCACGACGCGCACGCGCGGTACCGACAGTTCGATGAAATGTCCGAGCAGCAACGCGAGCCGTGCGGCGGCGCGGCCCATCGCGAGGTTGGCGATCTCCTGCAACGCATCGCGTTGCTCCGCCGTGAACACCGATTCAGGCATACAACCCATACTCCTTGAGAATGGGCAGCAATGCCTCCGACGTCACGGGCTTGGCAACGAATGCGATCGCGCCCAACTCGCGCACGCGTGCTTGCGCCTGCGGCTGGATATCGGCGGATACCACGATCACGAACGTGTTCAGATCTTCGTGGCGCAGTGTCTCCAGCACCTGATAGCCGTTCATGTCGGGCATCGTCAGGTCCAGAAACATCACGGAAGCTTTGCCGTCACGATAGAGCGCCAGGGCCTCGCGACCATTCGCCGCATACGCGACATCGACGTCCCAGTCTCCCGGCAGTGCCTTTGTCAGAAGTTTGCGAGCGAGCAAGGAATCGTCGGCGATCACGATCGGCAAAGGCATGGCGGCGAAGCGGTATACGGAATGGTCTCTCTCGCGTTAACGACCGCGCGGCGCGTTTCTTGAGGCGCCACACGATCAAAGCGCGGCAGCCACCGTGCGGCCGCGCGCGGGCGCCGCGGCACGTGGCACGCGACACACCGCGCCGCAAAACGCCGGCGGGCGCATATATCTGTCATAGGGAAAGCAAGGCGCGATTCTCGGAGTAAACCGGAGGCGGTGCAACTCGCCATTTCCACCATTTCGAACAGAATCGATCCGATTGCCCGGTATTCCGAAAACAGCCGCGACCATTTTTGAGATAAGCACGCAAAATTTTTCTTTGTGTACGTTTGCGCTGCCGGATTCATAGCGTTTTCAAACTTTCAATCCGCCCCTGTCGGAATCATCAGGTTGCCCGTCCGTGCCGGGGTGCGGCGGGCGGGCGCAACTCGTTTATGATTGAACACCTCAGCCTGACCCGCTTTCTTCCTTCTTCAATGACGTCCGAACGTCCCGCCGACTCCCGCCCGCCTGCCTCCCCACCTGCCGACGACTGGCAGGATGACGGCAGCTATGCGTCCGGCGCGCCCGAGCACGATTTCGCGGTCCGGCGCGTGACGCTGATCGTGCTGCTGATCGCGGCGATCGTGCTGCCGTGCATCTACGTGTCGGTCATGGCGTACAACGACCTGAAGGCACGCGAAGCCGCGGCGAGCGACGTGACGATGCGTACCGTGCGCGTCGCCGAGGAGCATGCGCTCAAGGTGTTCGACCTGAGCGAGACGCTCGATGCGCGCATCGTCGACCTCGTGCAGGACATGGACGACGCCACCGTGCGCCGCCAGGAATCCGACATCCACGACGCGCTGAACACGATCGGCGGCGGCTATCCGCAGGTGGCCGCGGTGTCGATCTTCGGCGCGAGCGGGATGCTGCTCGCGAACAGCCTCTACTATCCGGCGCCCTATGCATCGATCGCGAACCGCGACGACTTCGCCGGCATTCGCGACGGCAAGGTCATCGAACACATCTCGCGGCTGATGATGGGGCCGCTCAAGCTCGAGAACATTCCCGTGTTCAACACGGGCGTCGCGCGACGCCATAGCGACGGTTCGTTCGCCGGGATGGTGTCGATCGCGCTGAAGTCGTCGTATTTCAATGCGTTCTACCGCGACCTCCTCGGCGGCGCCGCCACGCCGATGACGATGGCACTCGCACGCTCCGACGGCGCGGTGATCGCGTCGTATCCGCCGCCGCCATCGCTCGCGCACACCGATCGCACGGCCACGTTCGGCAACGCGCGCAACGATCCGCGCGCGGGCGTCGTGCGCGTGCGCCACGACGGCGCCAGCGAGATCGTCGCGTACCGCCAGGTCGGCAGCTATCCCGTGTACGTGACCTGCGCGTACCGCACGTCGGCGATCTGGCGTGAATGGTACGAACACCTGAGCGTGCTGTTCATCTCGATGTTCGCGCCGTCGATCGCGCTGTGGTCGGTGATCTGGCTGTCGCTGAAGCGGCTGAAGGCGGAAGAGGAGGCCTGGGACCGCTGGCAGGCGGAAGCGTCGATGCGGCGCTCGATCGAATCGGCATACCGGCAGTCGCGCAAGATGCAGGCGCTCGGCAACCTGGTCGGCAGCGTCGCCCACGACTTCAACAACCTGCTGATGATCATCTCGAGCAACGTGCAGATCGTGCGGCGACGCGGCGTCCAGCATCTCGACAAGGAACTCGGCGCGATCGAGCGCGCGCTGAAGAACGGCCAGTCGCTCACGCGCCAGTTGCTCGGCGTCGCGCGCAAGCAGCCGCTGCACAACGAGACGATCGACATCGGCCAGTGGCTCGGCACGTGCCGCGAGCTGCTGAAGACGTCGCTCGGGTCGAAGTCGTCGCTGGTCGTCGCGATCGAACCCGGTGTATGGCCGATCCGGGTCGACGTCGCGGAGCTCGAACTCGCGGTGATCAATCTCGCCGTCAACGCGCGCGACGCGATGGCGATCGGCGGCCGCTTCACGGTCGGCGCGCGCAACGTGACGCTGCGCCGCGACGACGGCTTTCCGCTGACCGGCGACTTCGTGCAGATCTCGCTCGACGATACGGGCTCGGGCATGGCGCCCGACGTGCTCGCGCGCGCGTTCGAGCCGTTGTTCACGACGAAGGCGCAGGGCATGGGAACGGGGCTCGGACTCCCGCAGGTGTTCGCGTTCTGCGAGCGCTCGGGCGGCCTCGCGACGATCGACAGCGCGGTCGGCGCCGGCACGTCGGTGCGCCTCTACCTGCCGCGCGCACGCGTCGAGGACATCGTCGCACGGCCGCAGGCCGTCGCGCACGACACGGGCGCGCTCGCGGGCCTGCACGTGCTGCTGGTCGAAGACAACAGCGAAGTTGCGGCCGGCACCGAAGCGCTGATCACGCTGCTCGGCCACCGCGTCACCTATGCGCCTACCGCCGACGACGCGTTGCGCCTGATCGAGGGCGCGGCCGCGAACGACGCATTCGACCTGGTGATCTCGGATATCCACATGCCGGGCTGCCTGAACGGCATCGATCTCGCCGAAGCGATCGACAAGCGGCCGGGAAAGCTGCCCGTGATCCTGGTCACGGGTTACGCGGAAGAACTCGACCGCACGCGCACCGTCAACGTGCGCGTGCTGTCGAAGCCGTTCGACATCGCGCTGCTCGACGAGATCCTGCTCGGCATCCGCGAAGCGCGCGATGCGCGGCACGCCGGCGCCTGACCCGCGGCACGCGGTCCGGCGCCGATAGCGGGAAGTACGGCGATCAGGCCGACTTCAGCATACGTACCCAGTCGACGTAGCGGTCGACGAAGCCCTGCAGGAACTTGCGCGTGTCCTCGCTGACGATCTGGCCCTGGTCGTCGATGCGCGCCGGGTCATGCTTGATGAACATTTCCGGCTGCCCGAGCGTCTTCACGTCGAGATACGCGAGCACGTTGCGCAGGTGCTGTTGCGCGAGCGCGGTGCCGGTCGCACCCGGCGACGTGCCGAGCACCGCGCCCGGCTTGCCGGACCACGAGTTGTGCCCCCACGGGCGCGAGCCCCAGTCGAGTGCGTTCTTCAGCACGCCCGGAATCGAGCGGTTGTACTCGGGCGTGACGAACAGCAGCGCGTCGGCGGCTTCGATCGACTGCTTGAAGCGCTTCGCGACTTCCGGAAAGTCTGCGTCGTAGTCCTGGCTGTACAGCGGCAGTTCGCCGATCTCGACGAATTCGAACGCGAAATCGGCAGGGGCGAGCGAGATCACGGCGTGCGCGAGCGCGCGATTCGAGGAACTGCGACGCAGGCTGCCGACGACGACTGCAACACGATAGGACATGGCTTTCTCCTTCCGGTGAGTGAGGAATCGGATCGATTGATTCGGGTCAGGCAACAAAGGTCTGTTTATAGGCAAGCCAGCCCGCGAACCGCCCCACGGGGCCGGCCGGCCGACTTTCCACAAGGTTTTCCACAGAAATTGTGGATAACTTGACCGTTATGATCTGATGTTACAAACCGCCCGCATCGGGATTTCGCAGCGCGCGACGCGGGTTCCGGCAAGCATAGCGCAGCGCGCCGGCCGGCTTCAGAATTCGTGACGGAACATGCGTTGCAGCACGACGTCGCTCCCAGTAAGCTGCTCGCACCGCGACGCGTCCGCCCGCTGGCGCACGCGATCGCTTCCGCTTCGTAAGGCTCCCGACCTGCCATGCCGTCCGCGTACGACAACCCCGCCTATCTCGCGCAACTGCGGCACGACCTGCTGCGCTTCGCGCGACTCCAGCTACGCGATGCCGATGCGGCCGAGGATGCCGTGCAGGAAGCGCTGACCGCCGCGTGGTCGCACGCGGGCGAGTTCGCGGGGCGGTCCGCGCACAAGACCTGGGTATTCGGGATCCTGCGCAACAAGCTGATCGACATCCTGCGCATGCGGCAGCGGACGGTGAGCCTGTCCGCGCTCGATGCGGAGCTCGACGGCGAATCCGCGCTCGATCGCGAGCTGTTCAAGGAAAACGGGCATTGGGCCGCGCACGCGAAGCCGCGGCCGTGGCCGCGCCCCGAGACGGTATTGCAGCAACAGCAGTTCTGGACACTGTTCCAGGTCTGCCTCGACCATCTGCCGGAACACATCGGGCGCGTATTCATGATGCGCGAATTCCTCGATGTCGAGATCGCCGACATCTGCAGCGAGCTGACGTTGACGACGAACCATTGCAGCGTGCTGCTGTACCGGGCGCGCACGCGCCTGCGCACCTGCCTCAGCGAACAAGGACTGACGACCGAAGATGCTGCCGGGGAAATGTAGGGACGTGACGCGACTGCTGTCGGATGCGCTCGACCGGTCCTTGACGCTGCATGAGCGCATGCAGGTGCGCGTGCATCTGCCGACTTGCAGCGGATGCCGGGCGTATCGCGGGCAGATCGCGCTGCTGCGGGCGGCGGCGCATGCGGCGGCGGGGCGGGGTGCGGGGGATGAAGCGGACGGCGATCGGGATGAGTCGTCGGGCGACGGGCAGGGCTGAGTTGCCGACGTCGGTGTGCGGTCAGGCGTTGCAGCGGGCGATGTCGTTGTTGACGTCGAAGGGTTGACGCTGGAGGTGGCTCGCGGGCATCGAATACGGGCTGCTCGCTGCGCGGCGTCGGAAGGCGTTCGCGGTGTGCGAATTCAGTGGGGCGATCCGGCGCGTCCTGTGATAACCGCTTCGAGCGGCTCATTTGGCGGCTGCGGGCAGCGCAGCCACGGTGGACGGTTGCGGTTGCGGTACTCGAATTCAGCCGGCCGATCCCGACGCGTTGATTGTCGCTGTGAGCGGCCGATGGTTATCGCGGCCGCGGTGGTCGGTTGCGGCTTGCGGCTTGCGGCTTGCGGCTTGCGGCTTGCGGCTTGCGGCTTGCGGCTTGCGGCTTGCGGCTTGCGGCTTGCGAATTGCGAATTCAGCCACTCATTCCCGGCGCGGTCACGCCGGGATGATGCGATAAGAAAAATACACCGAACAAGAATTATTCGAAGAGCGCGCGCACCGACTCGGGCGGCCGGCCGATGGCGGCCTTGCCTCGATACACGACGATCGGACGCTGCAACAGAATCGGATGGGCGGCGATCGCTTCGTAGGCCTCCGCATCGGTCAGACTCGCGCGCGCCAGATCCATCGTCTTGTACGCTTCCTCGCCGTCGCGAAGCATGTCGCGCACCGGGCACCCAAGCTGACGATGCAGCGTTTCCAGGTCCTTGGCCGTCGGCGGCGTCTTCAGATACTCGACGACATTCACCGACGTGCCGGTGGTGTTCAGCGTCTCGACCAGTGCGAGGGTCTCGCGGGACTTCGAGCAGCGGGGGTTGTGATAGATCGTGATCATCATTCAGGCCAGGATGGGAGAGGCCCGTATTGTAGCCAGTCTGGTTGCGGGCGCTTCGGTGAGGGTGGCGCACGTGAGGAAAGGGGAATTGAAGACTCGCGTGACGTGTGGGGCGCGTCGATGGTGCTGCCGAACGCGCAACGCGCTTGATCCGTTTATGCGCATAAAGTGCGTTGCGCGGGCGATTACCTGAGCCGTCTTCGCTGGCGAATAGCGGACGGGGAATAACGACGCATCGCAATGGCGAGTGCAAGCCGCGCCCCGGGCGCCGCATTCCGGTTGATCGATCGTTGGCTTTATGCGCATAAAGCTGTCTCTTCCCCGTGGTGGGAAGGGCCACCAACATCGCGGCCGACCTGCGCACTTCGATGCCTCGCGTGATCAGCGGTGCGATAGCGTTGGTGTCGGGGACATCGTCGCGGGTCGACTTTGGCCTGCCAACGTGCGACCGCTAACGGCCGCAGATCCTCTCGATGGTTTATGCGCATAAACATTGGAGATGGCCAGCGCTTTGTTGCGGCACACGACGCGTATCGCGACTATCGCGTCGGCCTGAGCGGGCAGAATTCGTCATCCGGACACGGGCTCAAGCGAGGACTCCAACTCGTAGAGGTTCGCCGGCGCCGCGGAGTTTATGCGCACAAACTCCGCCTTCACCAAAGCAGCGCCCTCCGTCAACGAAGGGAAGGGCAGGTCCGGATACATCGCAACGATCGGCATCTCGAACACGATCCCGAAACGTCAGCCGGGGCGAATATCCCTCCACTCATCATCGACTCCCCGCAATCTCGCCTCCAGCCGATCCAGCCATCCGGCATCCCCCATCCGTTTATGCGCATAAACCGGATAGCCCGAATGGCTAACGCGTAGCTGGTGAACGACAATTTCATTGAAATATAAATATCGTCCTGTAGAATTCCAACGACCAAAAACAGGAGTGAAAATTGGCCGCGGAAATCATTGCAGTCACTCAACAAAAAGGTGGCGTCGGCAAAAGCACGATTGCCATGCACCTGGGCGCGGCATTCCATGAGAAAGGGAAGCGCGTCCTCGTCATCGACGCAGACGGTCAAAACACACTGGTTCACTGGTCGAGCGCATCCGGTGACAGCGACGCCGGCATCCCTTTCCCGGTCGTCAACCTCGCCGAAGCCGGCGGGCAGATTCATCGCGAGATCAAGAAGTTCATCAACGACTACGACATCATCGTCGTCGATTGCCCGCCGTCGATCACCGAGAAGGTCTCCGGCGTCGTGCTGCTGGCCGCATCGATCGCCGTGATCCCGACTTCGTCGTCGCCGGCCGACTACTGGTCGAGCGTCGGGCTGGTCAAGCTGATCCAGCAGGCGCAGGTGATGAATGAAGACCTCCGCGCCGTCTTCCTGCTGAACAAGACCGAAGAGAAGCGCATGCTGACCCGCGAGCTCAAGCGTGCGCTCGAGGAACTCGGCTTCCCGTTGTTGAAGACGCAAATCCCGACCCGGGAAGCGTACAAGCAAGCGATGGCGCTCGGTCAAACCGTGCTGCAGATGAACGATCGCGGCGCCAAGCTGGCCGCCGCGGAAATCCGCGCATGTGCCGACGAAATCGTCGCCATGCTGCCCTGACTTTATGCGCATAAAGGAGTCACATGAAACCCTCCCAATTTGCAAAAGGATTCCAAGCGCGCCCGGACATCACGACGAGCGAGAAGCGCACGGCACTTGATCGGCTGAATGCCATCGACGGCATCGTCAAGTCCGAGACGGCCACGCCGGCCCCGACGAAGTCCGCCAAGAAGGACATTACGCCGCTGCCGACTCCGGAAGTCCTGCTCGATCCGTCAACCGACGAGTCGCCGCAATATCGCGCGTGGCGCCTCGAGAATCGCTATGCGCCCGGCCAGGTGATCGAACTGTCGCTGAAGGCGATCAAGCATAGTCCGTTCAACCCGCGGCACTTCTATCTGAAGTCGTCGATTGCCGAGCTCGCGGTCAACCTCGCGAAGCAGGGGCAACAGCAGGCGATCCACGTGATTCCGGACTACGACAATCCGGGTGCGTATTTCGTCAGCGACGGCGGCCGTCGCGTGCGCGCGCTGAAGGAAGCGAACAAGGAGTCGGTGAAGGCGATCGTGATCGACGTACCGATCGGGATCCAGAGCTACAAGCTCGGCTACGACCTGAACGTGCAACGCGATTCGCAGACGGTGTTCGACAACGCCGTCGTGTGGCGCCGCTTCCTCGACGACAAGCACTTCCAGAGTCAGAAGGAACTGTCCGAACATCTCGGCCTCGACGAGTCGACGGTCGCGGTTGCGCTGTCGATCGGCAAGCTGCCGGAATCCGTGATGCAGGAGATGGTCGCGCGCCCCGATCGCTTCGGTTCGAACATGGCGTATCAGGTCGGCCGTTATCACAATGCGCGCGGCACCGAGGCAACGCTGCGGCTGATCAACAAGATCGTGTCCGACGATCTCAGCACGCGCCAGGTGTCGGACATCGTCAAGGGCCGCGTCGCGGCGCAGGAGACGCCGAAGCCGGCGGGCCGCCAGCGCTATGCGCAACGTCTCGAAATCAAGCTCGGCGGCAAGTCGGTCGGCGACCTGAAGTCGTATGGCGAAGACCGCATCGAGCTGCGCCTGCGCGGCCTGCCGAAGGACAAGCGCGACACGATCCTCGAGCAGCTCGAGCGGATGCTGTTGTCGGAGTGATGGACACGGCCGGCAGGGCCTGGCGATACGCCGGGCCCGCCGGTTGAGCGGGCGGCCGGCGGCGGCCCGTCAGAGGGGCCTGAACGGGCCTCAGGCGGCCCGCGATTGATTCAGGGTGAACGACAGCAGGTCGCCGTCGGTCGGCTCGCCCCAGGTCTTCTGGGCCAGCCAGTCGAAAAACGCCGTCTCGGCCAGCTTCGAATCGAGACCGCGCTTGCGCCAGTCGTCACGCAAGTGCGAGCCCATCGTCGGCAACACTTCCGACTCGAACGACTCGCGCGCCACTTCGCGCTCCGCGTCGCCCTGCTCCTCGTAAAGCACCTTCGCTTCCTTGCGCCGGAACGCCGCGAATTCGCTCAACAGACGTGCCTTCAGATCATCCGGCTGCGCCGCGACGACCTTCGCGACAGGCGTGCCGGAAGGCAGTGCGTCGACGGACTCGACCGGCGGCGCATAACCCTTCTTCAGCGCATCCTTGAACAACGCAGGCGCACTGCGCACCGGCGGCAGCGTCGTGCTGCGCATCCGCTGTTCGGTCATCTGCAGGGCGGCACGAATCCGGTTTTCCTCGCTGTCCGCGTAGAGCGTCTGCGCTTCCTTGAGCGGAATCCCGAGCTTGACCATCCGGTCGACCAGCGTGCTGTCGAACACGTTCGGATGCTCGTCGAGCGCGAGCATCGGCTGCTTGCGCTCGGTCACGCGGAACTGGATTTCCGCGACCCGCCGCCCTTCGCGATGCTCGATCAGCTCGACGAAGATGTTGGTGACCGCATTGACCTCGGCGATCGCCGGACGCAGATAGTCGCGCTTGAAGTACTTGTACTCGCGCTTCGCCTCATCGCCGGCTTCCGTATCGGGCGTACCCGACAGGATCGGCCGCCACCATTCCCACGGCTCGCGCATCGTCAGGTGGCTCGGGTTCGTCAGGTAGCGCACGCAGATTTCGTAGAGCGCGAGACCGGCGCTGCTGCGCAACTGGCTCTGGAACTGCAGGCTCAGACGCGCGTACTGGACCGGGTCGAGCAGCTTCTTCTTGATCTTCGGTGCGAACGAGAATTCGACCCACACGCGACGGGTGGCCGGATCCTCGAGAATTTCGGCATCGGCGATCAGCGTCGAGATCCCCCACTTGCGGCCCGGCTTCTGGCTCGACGTCCCCGTACTCCATTCGACCTGGACCGACACCATGCGGCGCAGGTGTTCCTTCACCAGTGCGGTGTCGTTCGAATCGAAGGCGGAGTTGGCGACGATATCCGACAGCAACGCGCGGTAGGTATCGCCCGAGTCGTCGGCCTGCTGCGCGACGGCGAGCAGGACGTTGAACAGCTTGCGGGTCAGGAGCGTGATCTTGCCGCTTTTCGGCTGAATTGCGATCGCCTCGACGGCCTTACGCAATTCGGCTGAACTGGCACTCACCACATCCACATCGGTTTTCTTGGCGCGCTTCGTGGCCATGCGTCGGGTCGGAGGAGAAGTTTCACGGAAGGATAGCGCCTGTGGTGATGTGCGTCCAGAACGACATGCTCACCATAGCCGGTGAAGTGCACGTACAAAACGGCACTCACCCCAACCCTCTCCTGAAAACCCTCACCAGTCCGGATTTACAGCGTTTCGGACTCGTCCAGACGTGTCGCGGGATGCGCGGATTCACAGATTTTTGCCTGTGCTCGACACGTGCGAAACTTGCTCCCGTATCAGCTCACCTTTCAATTTGTCGTAATTTTACGACTGCGCTTCCGGGTCCCGGTCACAGGGTCGCCACTGGGCGTCATGACATCGGGCGGACCGCCCGTACCGGCCTGTATGCATGTACAGGCGCGGCTGGCCGGAAGATCGCGACCGCATCCGGAATCCGGAAAACCCGCGCCCAAAACGGCCCCGCGACGTCGATCGAAGCCGTTTCACAGGCCCGGGCGCGCATTGTACAGTGCACCGAAACCGTTCGGTCCCGAAAATTCTCACCTCAGCAGCTCGGAATCCTGTGACCCCGATACCGACGAATCCCCGACACATGCGGGATCAGCTGCCGGGACCTCCCGAAAAGCCTCACCTTAGTGCAAAAAGCGGCGCTCCAACGGATGCGGAAGCGACTCCCGAAAAATCTCACCGTAACCGCCGCGGTATCAAAAATGTCAATGGCATCCGATACTTATGCGCAGCAGGCGTTCCGCCCTGACCGGCGATCATCCCCCGAAAAACCTCACCTTTCCGGCATCCAGGCCTATGCGGCGACTGTGTGTCGACTCCTGAAAATTCTCACCTGTGCCAAAAAGTGGCACAGCAAAAATCAGATTTCTGCCAGTCCCGGCGGGCTTTTCAGCGAATTCGCCCTGTGACGCCCCCTGAAAAACCTCACCTTTGACTAACTTTTGAGCAAATAGCGCTCCTGAAAAGGCTCACCTATGCTGCGCCCGGCGGCCTGTGATTGCGGCCCCGAAAAAGCTCACCTGAACGGGATCCGGGCAGGAAAACCCGTATTTCGCTCCCGAAAAGCCTCACCTTTAGGACATCACCGGCTCCACAGGGCGTTTTTGCTGTGCAAAATGACGGTCGCTTCCCGGAAATCCTCACAGCAAATCCCTGTGGCGTCCCGTGAAACCTCACCTTTCATGAAAACTGCCTAAAAGATGGGCAGAATGAGGGCACGAAGAAGGTCCCGCAAGTTCTCACCTGTGTCTGCACAGGCAGAAAACTGTACGCTCAGGCACCGCGCGGGTTCTGTGGCCGCGCGGCCCCGAAAAACCTCACCTTTGGGAAACCTCGTGTTTCACTGTGATCCCGAATCCGCTCACGACCTTTCCCGCATCGGCTCACGCAGATCCCCGAACCCCATCACTTCAGCTCCCGCAGAACATCACCTTGGTTCCCGTAAAACTTCACCTTGTCGACCGGAAAGCCTTGCTACATAAGGCTGTGCCGTGGCGTTAACGTTTTTAACTAAGGGTTCAAGGGTGTTTACTTCTAATACTCTCAAGACAACGGTCGTCGAGTTTTCCACAGAGACCCCAAACCCCGAACACCGGCAGGCTACGATGACGCGCGTCATGTGAAACAAATGCACTTTTTCGGGGCCTACTCAGAAATGCTTGCAGTACAAGGACTTAGCTGACCTTCTTCGCTTTGTTTCACGGAATTGGAGCGCTGCTTCGTCCGGATTGGCTCACAGCCCCGATTTCTGTACGCAGCGACGCAAATTTGCCACGGTCAACGAAAACAAGTATCAAAAAATACGTATTTCGTTATGATCGCAACATCTCAATGTCTGTGAGTCCCTGCCATGACGCTGGATGAAATGCGTGAAGTCATCCGTGAAGAACTGGAAGCGCTGCGCGCGAGCGGTGCACGGCGCCAGGAGTTGTCGCTGCATGCCTGCAAGCGCCTGTTCTTTGATCTCGGCATCCGGCCGTCGGCCGCCAATGTCCGCGATCTGACCCAGACCGGCAGCGCCAGCGACATTCCGAAGGACATTGACCATTTCTGGGAACGGATTCGCTCCGCGTCGAAAGTGCGGCTCGACGGAGCGGCGATTCCGAAAGCGGTCGAGGAAAAGGCCGGCGCATTGCTCGGCGCACTATATGAAGAAGCGTTGAAGGCGGCCAGGGAAAGCCTCGACATAGACCGCGAGCAGGTTCGCGCCGGCGTGACGGACGCGGAACAGCGGCTGCGCGACGCAACGGTTCGCCAGGAAACGCTCGAAGGCGCGCTGACGCGCAGTGAAACCCGCAACGATCAGCTGCAGGCGCGCGTGACCGAGCTCGAGGTGCAGCTGGCCTCGCAATCGACGCACGGTTCGGCAAACGAAGCGACGCTGCTCACCACCGTCACTCGACTTGAGAAGGAACTGGCCGCGATGGCCAGCCGCGTCGACGCCGAACAAACGCAGAACGCCGCGCTGCGCGACCGCATCGATACGCTGCAAGCCGAATTGCAGCAGCGCACCGAACACTACGCGCAGCAGATCAAGGACGCGGTGGCCGAAGCCGAGCGCCGCGTCAAACCGATGCTGGTCGAGCTGGACTCGCTGCGCAGCATGGCGTCGACCTACCAGAGCGGTTTGCGCGACGTGCAGCGCAAGGAATTCGATTTCCTTCAGCAACTGAGTTCAGCCAAGGCCCGTGCGGACCGGCTCGAGGAACAGTTGCGCAGCCAGGGCGATGAACTGGAACGCGCGACGCGCGATGTGAACGTGCTGCGCGCGAGCCGCGGGATGAATCCGGAGATCGCCGCGCTGATCCGGCGCCTCGCTGATGCGGGTCAACTGGATGCGGAAGCATTTGCCGCGATCGGTACGTCGCTGGACCACGAAATTCCGGTGCCGAACCAGTGCCCGCATTGCGACGGCGAACCGGAACTGTCGCATGGCGACGACGGCTTCGAAGTATCGTGCCCCGAATGCGAACATGCGTCGGGGCCCTGGCCTTCCCGATTCGAAGCGGTCGCGCGTTTTGCACGCGACTGACGCGTCAGCCGGCACGGCGATCTCACAGGTGAGGGAATCCGGGACGCGTGAGGTGAGGTTTTTCGGGAGCTGTGAAATGGTGAGGCTACGCCGCACAAGGCTGCTCACGGATCATGTCGCGTGAGCAGCCGGCTGGGCATCAGTGAGTGTCGTCCTGGTCGGACGCGTCACCAGTCGCGAGATCATCGCGCCAGTTCTTCCACGCGCGATGCAGGCGGTTCGACGAGATCGGCCGCATGAAGCCGAGCCATTTGCCGACTCGCTCGGGCGGCACGTCGTGTTCGAACAGCTCGGCCGCATACGTGTTGCGCAGCGTTTGCGGACTCGCGCGCGCGGTGCGCGACGACGTGAGCCCCGCGGATTCGACGATTGCATCGATCGCGCGCAGCATCGTCGCCTTGTGCATCGGCCGCCCGGCGTGCGACGCCGGAAACACGAGCTCGCCGGGAATCTCCTGACGCTTGCGCTCCAGGAGCCACGCTTCGAGCAACGCGATGGCGAACGATGCCAGATGGGTCTCGCGTGAGAAATCAGGATGCGTCGACGGGATCTGCAGCGACGTTCCGCTGATATTGATGCAACTAATCGTAAGCGCGCGTGCTTCGCTGGTCTTCACGCCGGCGCCGAGAAACGCAGCGACGAGTGCGCGGTCGCGCCGCTCTTTCCAGTAGGCCGAGCCCGATACGCCGATCGGCGAAAACAGGTAGGCCAGCAACTTCGCGCGTTCAGCCGGCGTCAGGAAACCGGTCGGCTCGTTGTCGCGTGCCTGGCGCCAGTTCGCTTCGCCATCCTGAGCAATGAAGCGTGCCGGATTGGTGGACGCGAACTCGGTGCGCCGGATGTGGTCGAGCACGCGCTCGATCAGCCGCAAATAGCGCAGTCGCTGGGTTTTCCGGATCGGAAGCTCGCCGACGAAGTTCGCGATCGATGCGGTATCGACCGTGGCCAGGTTTTTCTGGTGTACCCGCAGCCACGCGAGAAAGGCGCCCCATTGTGCGCGATAGACGTCGGCTGACGAACGGCGGTAGTCCTGCATGGCAAGCCATGCGTCGAATGCGGTTTCGGGCGAGAGGATCCAGTCGGATGCGCCGCGGTCGAACAGATCCTTTGCTTCCAGGGATGCCGGGGTGTCGGATGGCGTGGGAAGGGACATGTTATTTATTCCGTTAGTTGCGTATATGGTAGCCCTTTCCGCAACGTCGCGGGCAGCAGGATGCGGGAGCCGGCCGCGATGTCGGACGGCCCGGGCCTGACGTCAGTCGCCCCACGCCTTGGACGGACGGTGAACGCGCTCGCGGGGTGCTGTTTCCTGCGACCTGGCCGCGGCTTCATATGCGAGGACCGCGAACGAGAACACGGCGGGCAGCGCATTTGACCGGCCGAAGTCGATCGGATCGTCCGTTTCGGGAAAAGTCATGTCCGACGGCCGTTCGAACAGTTGGCGCATGCCGGCATCGTGCCGGCTGGCAAAGCCGAGATCGGCGAGCGCCTCGGCTTCGATCGCGTGCAGCAGGCGCCACGACAGCGGGACGCGCTGATGGATGTAGCGCCCGGCTATATGGCGAACGATCAGCTCGAGGTCGTGCGCGGCAGCCTTGAAGCTGAGCGCGGCCAAATCTTGTTCTTCTGTCATCGCAGGCTCCTGTCGACCGGAGCAGGCGCCTCGGTGCGCCGACCCCGGCCATGCATGGCGGAATGTCCGTTTACTGTACAAACATACAGTACTTTCCGCAACTGGCCTTTCGGCCAGCTACCCGCATCGTCAGCGATGAATCACGATCAGTAGTGCGCGCGCCTCGGCCTTGCCGGGGTTGCGGATCGCGTGCGGCGCGTCGGCCGGGTAGCGTGCGGTGTCGCCCGCCTTCAGGCGCCGGCTCGCCGCCGCGGCTTCGATTTCCATCGCGCCCTGCAGCACGGTGAGGTGCTCGCGCGTGCCGGGTTCGTGCGCGTTCGACACGAGCGCGCCGCCGCCCGGCAGCGTGAGTTCGTACCACTCGAACTTGCCGGCCAGGTCGATCGGGCCCCATACGCGCAATTGATAGCGGCCATCGTGGCCGGCGAGCGTCGGAATGTCGTGCGGGCCGTCCACGCGGATCGTCTCCGGCGCCTTCGGCTGCGAGAACAGTTCGTCGAGCGTGATGCCGAGCGCGTTCGTGAGCCGCCACGCGACCGCGATCGTCGGATTGGCCTTGTCGCGTTCGATTTCGGAGAGCATCGACTTCGATACGCCGGCCGCGCGCGACAGGTCGTCGAGCGTCAGCTTGCGCTCGTTGCGCAGGCGCTGGATTTGCTCGCCGACCCGCGGCGGCGTCACGCCCGGCGGCTGCGGTGCGGCGCCGGCAGGCGTGCGCCGCGACGCGGAGGAACTTGCCATTTGGTTTCCGTTCGCTTAGAGTTGTTCGATATTTCGAATACTAGTTCGGAATATCGGATAAATGCGGTCAATCGAACGACCGACTATAACAGTAGCAGGCCGTTGCGCTGTCGCCACGAGTGGCGCGCGGCGGAGTGCGAATCCCTGTCAGGAGCTTTGCGATGCGTGATGCCTTTCTCGCCCAGGTGCGCGGGACGCTCGACCAGATCCGCGCGGACGGTTTTTACAAGACCGAGCGCGAGATCGCCAGCCCGCAAGCGGCGGCCGTGCGGCTCGCCGGCGGTGCCGGCGTGCTGAATTTCTGCGCGAACAACTATCTGGGCCTGGCGAACGATCCGCGCCTCGTCGCCGCGGCGAAGGCCGGTCTCGACGAGGACGGTTTCGGCATGGCATCGGTGCGCTTCATCTGCGGCACGCAAACCGTGCACAAACAGCTCGAAAGCGCGCTGGCGTCGTTTCTCGGCACCGAGGACAGCATCCTGTACTCGAGCTGCTTCGATGCGAACGGCGGCCTGTTCGAGACGCTGCTCGACGAGAACGACGCGGTGATCAGCGACGAGCTGAACCACGCGAGCATCATCGACGGCGTTCGCCTCTGCAAGGCGAAGCGTTTCCGTTACAAGAACAACGACCTGTCCGACCTCGAGGCGAAGCTGAAGGAAGCCGACGCAGCGGGCGCGCGCCACAAGCTGATCGCGACTGACGGCGTGTTCTCGATGGACGGCATCATCGCCGACCTGAAAGGCATCTGTGACCTCGCCGATCGTTACGGCGCGCTCGTGATGGTCGACGACTCGCACGCGGTCGGCTTCATCGGCGCGCATGGCCGCGGCACGCCCGAGCACTGCGGCGTCGACGGTCGCGTCGACATCATCACCGGCACGCTCGGCAAGGCGCTCGGCGGCGCATCGGGCGGCTATGTCGCGGCCCGGCGCGAGATCGTCGAATTGCTGCGCCAGCGTTCGCGCCCGTACCTGTTTTCGAACACGCTGACGCCGAGCATCGCCGCGGCGTCGCTGAAGGTGCTCGAGCTCCTCGGCAGCGACGAAGGTGCGACGCTGCGCGAACGCGTGCGCGAGAACGGCGTGCGTTTCCGCGAGCAGATGACCGCCGCGGGTTTCACGCTCGTGCCGGGTGCGCATCCGATCATCCCGGTGATGCTCGGCGACGCGCAGCTCGCGACGAACATGGCCGACAAGCTGCTCGCCGAAGGCGTCTACGTGATCGGCTTCTCGTTCCCGGTCGTGCCGCGCGGCCGCGCGCGCATCCGCACGCAGATGAGCGCCGCGCATACGCCCGAGCAGATCGATCAGACGGTCGCCGCGTTCGTGCGTGTCGGCAAGTCGCTCGGCATCGTCTGACGGAGGCGCGACCATGAAAGCACTGGCAAAGCTCGAACGCGGCCCTGGCCTCACGCTCACGCGCGTGAAGCGCCCCGAAGTCGGACACAACGACGTGCTGATCAAGATTCGCCGCACGGCGATCTGCGGCACCGACATCCATATCTGGAAGTGGGACGACTGGGCGCAGAAGACGATTCCCGTCCCGATGCATGTCGGTCACGAGTACGTCGGCGAGATCGTCGAGATGGGGCAGGAAGTGCGCGGCTTCGCGATCGGCGATCGCGTGTCCGGCGAAGGCCACATCACGTGCGGTTTCTGCCGCAACTGTCGCGCGGGGCGCCGGCATCTATGCCGCAACACCGTCGGCGTGGGCGTGAACCGCGAGGGTGCGTTCGCCGAGTATCTGGCGATTCCCGCGTTCAACGCGTTCAAGATTCCGCCCGAGATCTCCGACGATCTCGCGTCGATCTTCGATCCGTTCGGCAACGCGACGCACACCGCGCTGTCGTTCAATCTCGTCGGCGAGGACGTGCTGATCACCGGGGCGGGCCCGATCGGCATCATGGCCGTCGCGATCGCGAAGCATGTCGGTGCGCGCAACGTCGTGATCACCGACATCAACGACTATCGGCTCGAACTCGCGCGCAAGATGGGGGCGACGCGTGCGGTCAACGTCGCGCGCGAGTCGCTGCGCGACGTGATGGCCGACCTGCACATGACGGAAGGCTTCGACGTCGGCCTCGAGATGTCGGGTGTGCCGAGCGCGTTCACGAGCCTGCTCGAGGCGATGAATCACGGCGGCAAGGTCGCGCTGCTCGGCATTCCGCCCGCGCAGACGGCGATCGACTGGAACCAGGTGATCTTCAAGGGGCTCGAGATCAAGGGCATCTACGGTCGCGAGATGTTCGAGACCTGGTACAAGATGGTCGCGATGCTGCAAAGCGGCCTCGATCTGTCGCCGATCATCACGCATCGCTTTGCGGCCGACGATTACGAGAAGGGCTTCGCCGCGATGCTGTCCGGTGAAAGCGGCAAGGTGATTCTCGACTGGACGGTCTGAGTGCCGGCCGGGCGGCTCGGCGCGTTTGCCGACTGCGCCGCTCGTGCCGGCATGAGCGTTTGTCGGGGCCCGTCAGCCTCGACAAACGCGTAAGGTGAGACTATTCGGGAGCCGTGCTCGCGTGCCGAATGGCGGCGCGATCACGCTTTCGTGGCGCGCTTGGGCGCGGAATGCAACCGGTTGCACGCAGCTTCCGGTTTGCGAAACGAGGGCGATCACGCTTTGATTCCGCGGTGCGCGTCGGTGACAGTCAATCGCGCGTGCACCTCACCCGTCCAGGGCGCACCGCATCCCTTCCGTCGCGTCGCCCGGCGCATGTCTTTCTTCCCGGCCTTCCGTTCTTCGCTTGCCGTGCTTGAACAGCGAGCCCTCGCCGCATCACCTGCTTGTCATGGTTTGCCGTGCTCCTGCAGCAACACATCGCCATGCAGCGCGATCACAGCGCATCGTCGATGCGTGAGGCAATCAATGACGTGCGAGCTCACCCGTCAACCTGCCGGTCGGCATCGATCGGTGCGTTGCCCGCTATTTGATCCGCTCACCGTTCAACCATCGCGGTTCGAGCTGCAGACTCAACACGACGAGCCAGCGTTTCGGGCATTGCGGGGCGATTTCGACCAGATCGCCATGCATTCCGGAAACGGTCACGAGTCCGTGTTGCGCCGCATGCCGATACGCACGCGATGCGTCGGCCTGAAGCCAGAAGCTGACCCGGTGCGCAGGTGACGAAGCGGAACAGCAGCAACGTCGCGGCTTCCGGCGCGAAGCCGAGTCATTCAAGCAGGCCGTCGAACCCGAGCGTCAGTATTTGCGTGACCGCGATCGTGACGGCCGTCAGCTTCAACAGACCGCGCATGTGCAGTGCCGCCCGCGTGCGGGCATGCCGCAGGGCAAGCCGCGCGCGATCGTCGTCGGCATCGTGTCTCATGACGCCGCGCCGGCACGCCGCGCGACGTGGATCGATGTCATGTCGGATGCAGGCATCCGCTCGCCCGACACACCGACGGCTTTGCACAGGATCGCGCTGTCGTAGCAGTGTCCCGCAAACCGCATCACGTCGATCAACTGAAACCCTTCGCGGCGATAGAAATCGACGAGCCGGATCGCCGCATGCGGCGCATCGAGCGCGAGGTGCGTCGCGCCGCGCGCGGCGGCCCGCCGTTGCGCGAACGCGAGCAGCGCCCGCCCGATGCCGCGGTCCTGCCAGACCGGATCGACGGCCAGCTGGCCGAGCGTCGCGACGCGGCGGCTGCGGTACGGGTCGCAACGCGAATCGGGATCGTGCGGCTGCATCGTGATCGTCGCGACCAGGTGCGCGTTGCCGAGCGCGACGAAACACTCGCTGGCGAGCATGCGTTCGCGCGTCACCGACGCCGGCTGGTCGACACCTGGACAGTTGAAGCCCGCGGCGCCGAGATGCGCGTACGCACGATGCAGCAACGCGGTCAGCGATTCATACGAATCGCTGCGCGGATCGAAACGCCGTACGACGACGCGGCCATCGAGCCGCTTGGCATAAGCCGCATAGGCACGCGCGGAGCGTGCGGATTCCGGTCGCTGCATGATGTCCTTTCGCCCAGACTGGGTGAGCGAAGTGTAGTGAGCGCCCTGTGTTCGCTTCAAGAAAAAATGTCGTAAACGCCGCCTGGAACGCGCGGCCCGCCATCGGGACCGGGCGGCGTTCGGCCCTCCCGCCGACAGGGCCATTTCGCGCGGGGGTTGACGAGGGAGAACGATCGTTCTACCGTAAACCCATGAACACACATGATGACCTCTCCGGCGAACCGGCCGTCCGCGACCGGCTGCTCGACGCGGCCGAAGCGCTGATCTACTCGGGCGGCATCCACGCCACGGGTGTCGATGCGATCGTGAAGCGGTCCGGCGCCGCGCGAAAGAGCTTTTATTCGCATTTCGAATCGAAGGAGGCGCTGGTCGTCGCCGCGCTCGAGCGCCGTGACGAACGCTGGATGCGCTGGTTCGTCGATGCAACGCTCGCGCGCGGCACGTCGCCGCGGGCGCATTTGCTCGGCATGTTCGATGTGCTGCGCGACTGGTTTGCGCAGCCCGATTTTCACGGTTGCGCATTCCTGAACGCATCCGGCGAGATTGCCGACGTCGACGATCCGGTGCGCGTCGTCGCGCGTATGCACAAGGCGCGCTTGCTGGCGTTCGTGCGCGAGCGGTTCGACGCGTATGCCGATGACGCCTCGATCGAGCGCCGCGGCCTGGCCCGCCTCGCGCGTCAATGGCTGGTGCTGATCGACGGCGCGATCGGCGTGGCGCTCGTCAGCGGCGATGCAATCGCCGCGCGCGATGCGCGTGCAACGGCGGAACTCTTGCTCGATACGCTGTCTCGAGCGTCGAAGTAGTACGTCCCAACCGGCTGCGTCCGTGCGCGGCCAGAACCTTGAACAGGAGCATCCCATGTCCGCTTCCCCGGAAGTCCGTCCGCCCGTTCCGCCCTTCACGCTCGACACGGCGCGCCAGAAAGTGCGCGCCGCGGAGGATGCGTGGAACACGCGCGACCCGCAGCGCGTCTCGCTCGCCTATACGCCGCAGAGCCGGTGGCGCAATCGCGCGGAGTTCGTGACGGGCCGCGACGAGATCGTCGGCCTGCTGCAGCGGAAATGGACGCGCGAGCTCGACTACCGGCTGATCAAGGAGCTGTGGGCGTTCGACGGCAATCGCATCGCGGTGCGATTCGCCTACGAATGGCATGACGACGCCGGCAACTGGTTCCGCTCGTACGGAAACGAAAACTGGGAGTTCGACGAAAACGGATTGATGGCGCATCGCCACGCGAGCATCAACGACCTGCCGATTCGCGAAGCGGATCGCCTGTACCACTGGCCGCTCGGCCGCCGTCCGGACGATCATCCCGGCCTGTCCGATCTCGGGCTGTGACGCAGCACGATGGCTGACGCGTGGACGCGCCCGATCGAGCATCGAGCGCGTCCCCTGTGCTCAACGGTGAGGAAATTCGGGAGCCGCGTATTGAGGTGAGTGTTTTCGGGAGTCGAGCATTCTGTGCTGGACGGTGTGATTCTTCACGCCCTGCATCTCACCGATCAATCTTCGCAGGAAACGGCGCGAATGCGCCGGCGGAATTACCGCATGCATGGGCATGCGCCGATCTCTCGTCACTCGCGTGCGAAGCAAACGTGAATCGGACACAGCACGGCGGCGCATTCGCACTGCCTCGCGACCCGTACTGGTTGGCCTACCCGCACAGTGGTGAGATTCAATCGGTGTGCATCGATGCGGGATGCAACTCACCGTTCGATTTCAACACGATGCTGATCACGGTAATGATCGAAACGTAACCGTGCGTGTCACCGGATGGCGTTGCTCACCGTTCGACATCGACATCGACATCGACATCGACACGCACGCATGCCACTCATGCATGCAAGCGTGTGTGTCGGCATCTGCAAAGGTGCGCGGCAGTCAGCCGTGTTGCTCACCCTCGAACACGACACCCATCGACCGCCCGGCAGCCGCGCACCCTTCACATCGTCCCGTCAGCCGACAATCCGCGCCGCGATCGCTTCACCCACTTCCTGCGTCCCCGCCTGGCCGCCGAGATCGCGCGTGCGCGGCCCGGTGCGCAGCACCTCCTCGATCGCCGCGACGATCGCGTCGTGCGCTTCGTGTTCGCGGCCCGCGCCGTTGCCGAGGAACTCGAGCATCATCGCCGCCGACCAGATCATCGCAATCGGGTTCGCGATGTATTGGCCCGCGATGTCCGGCGCGGAGCCGTGCACCGGTTCGAACAGCGACGGAAACGTGCGATCCGGGTTGAGGTTCGCCGACGGCGCGATGCCGATCGTGCCCGTGCAGGCCGGCCCGAGGTCGGAAAGGATATCGCCGAACAGGTTCGACGCGACGACCACGTCGAAGCGGTCGGGCTGCAGCACGAAGCGTGCGCACAGGATGTCGATGTGCTGCTTGTCCACGGCGATCTCGGGATAGCGTTCGCCCATTTCGGCGGCGCGCGCGTCCCACCACGGCATGCTGATCGCGATGCCGTTGCTCTTCGTCGCGACGGTCAGCCGCTTCGCGCGGCGCTGGGCGAGCTCGAACGCGAACTTCAGCACGCGCTCGGTGCCGTGACGCGTGAAGATCGACTGCTGCATGACCACTTCGCGCTCGGTGCCTTCGAACATCGTGCCGCCGACCGACGAGTATTCGCCCTCGGTGTTCTCGCGCACGATCATGAAGTCGATGTCGCCTGCGTTGCGACCGGCGAGCGGCGACGGCACGCCGTCGAACAGGCGCGCGGGCCGCAGGTTGATGTACTGGTCGAACTCGCGGCGGAACTTCAGCAGCGAACCCCACAGCGAAATGTGGTCGGGAACCGTCGCGGGCCAGCCGACCGCGCCGAACAGGATCGCGTCCATGCCCGACAACTGCGCCTTCCAGTCGTCCGGCATCATCTTGCCGTGCTGCGCGTAGTAGTCGCAGCTCGCCCAGTCGATCTGCTCGAACTGGAAGCGGATGCCGAAGCGCGCCGTCACGGCGTCGAGCGCGCGCAGGCCCTCGGGCATCACTTCACGGCCGATGCCGTCACCGGGGATGACGGCAATCTTGTACGTCTTGTCGCTCATGCAAGCCTCCTTGGCTGGTCGGGCCGCCGGCAGCGTGCGCAGCGGAACATGACGCCATTTTATTTATTTCCATTCAGATTAAAATCATGCGAAAGGTTAATCGACTTTCCACGAATCGTGAATAAATCGCCGAATCTCGACGACCTGCGCGTCTTCAGCCTGGTCGTCCGCCTGACGAGCTTCAGCGCGGCCGCGGAGCAGCTCGCGGTGTCGCCCGCGTATGTGAGCAAGCGCGTCGCGCTGCTCGAGGCGCAGCTCGGCACGCGCCTGCTGCATCGCTCGACGCGCCGCGTGACGGTCACGGAAGCCGGCGAGCGCGTGTTCGCGCGTGCCGAGAAGATTCTCGACGACGTCGATCATCTCGTCGAGGACGTGTCGACCACGCGCACGGTGCCGCGCGGCACGCTGCGCATCTCGAGCAGCTTCGGCTTCGGCCGCCATGTCGTTGCACCGGCGCTGCTCGACTTCTCCGCGCGCTATCCGCAGCTCAACGTGCGGCTCGATCTGTTCGACCGGCTCGTCGACGTCGCGGGTGAAGGCTACGACCTCGACGTGCGCATCGGCGACGAGATTGCCGATCACCTGATCGCGCGCCGGCTTGCCACGAACCATCGCGTGCTGTGTGCGTCGCCCGACTATCTCGCACGGCGCGGCACGCCGCGCACGCTCGCGGATCTCGCGTCGCACGACTGTCTCGCGATCAAGGAGCGCGACCATCCGTTCGGCGTGTGGCGGCTGAACCTGCGCGGCGAAACGGCAACCGTGAAGGTCGGCGGAGCGCTGTCGACGAACCACGGCGAGGTGGCCGTGCAATGGGCGCTGGCGGGACGCGGGATCGTGCTGCGTTCGATCTGGGAAGCGGGGCCGCTGATCGAGCGCGGCGAGCTCTGTCGCGTGCTGCCGGACGCGATTCAGCCGGCGAACATCTGGGCCGTGTATCCGGAACGCGTCGCGGCTTCGGCGAAGGTGCGCGTGTGCGTCGATTTTCTGGCGGACGCGCTCGCCGGGTTGAATGCCGCGGCGAGCGACGACGCGGGCTGAAATCGGACAAAGGTGAGCTTTTACGGGGGCATGTGCAGCGCATCGGCAGGCACCCGTTTACCGCTCGCAACCGCATCGCGAGCGGGCACCGTCCGGCAGGCACCGACGCATCGGTGGCCGCGACACGCCGGGCCGGCCGACGATGGCGCCCGCACGCCGCTTAGGCCGCTTTCTCCACGCTCGCCGCACCGAGCATCAGGTCGAGATTCTGCACGGCCGCGCCGGATGCCCCTTTGCCGAGATTGTCGAACACGGCGGACAGCAGCACCTGACCATGATCGGCATTGCAGAACACGCTGAGCCGCAAGTCGTTCGACCCGTTCAGCGCTTGCGGGTCGAGATGCGTGATCGCGCGCGCGTCCGCGAGCGGCGTGACCTCGACGTGGCGCGCGCCGGCGTAGTGGTGCGCGAGACACGCGTGCAGCGACTCACCGGTCACGCCGGCCGGAAGAAGGCGCAGCTCGATCGGCACGGTCAGCACGATGCCCTGCCGATACGCGCCGTAAGCCGGAACGAACAGCGGACGGTGCGTGAGCCCGGCATGCAGCTGAATCTCGGGCACATGCTTGTGCGCGAGCGCGAGGCCGTAGACCTGCAGTGGTTTCGCGCGTGCGGTGCCGTTCGATTCGAACGCGTCGATGGCGGTCCGTCCGCCGCCCGAGTAACCGGACACCGCATGGATGCTCACCGGGTAATCGCGCGGCAGCAGGCCCGCCTGTTGCAGCGGCCGAAGCAGTCCGATCGCGCCCGTCGGATAGCAGCCCGGATTGCTGACGCGCTGCGCGCGCGCGATTTTCTGCGCATGTCCGTCGGCCATCTCGGGAAAACCGTAGACCCATTCCGGTTCGGTGCGATGGGCCGAACTCGCGTCGATCACGCGTACCGCCGGATTCCGGATGAAGCCGACCGCTTCGCGCGCGGCGGCGTCCGGCAGGCACAGAATCGCAATATCGGATGCGTTGATCGCTTCGGCGCGCCGCGCGGGGTCCTTGCGTTCGGTATCCGGCAGCGTGACGAGCCGCAGGTCGGTGCGATCCCGCAGGCGCGCGTGGATCTGCAATCCGGTCGTACCTTGGTCGCCGTCGATATAGACAGTGGGTAGGCTCATGATGGTCGCGTTCCTCGTTTCGGACTCGGGAAAGCCGTATCGTCCATCGAACGCCTAGAATAGGAAAAGTTGAATTTCCTGATTGCCGGATTCAGTTTTCCTGAACGAGAGGTGGGCATGCGCGAGATCAGTCTGGACCGACTGCGTACGCTGGTCGCGATCGCCGACCAGGGATCCTTCGTGGCCGCCGCGCAACTGCTCCATCTGGCGCCGCCGACGGTCAGCCTTCATGTCGCGGAACTCGAAAGCCGCATCGGCGCGCCGTTGCTGTCGCGCACGCGCGGCAACGTGCGGCCGTCGACCATCGGCGCCGTGCTGGTGGAGCGGGCGCGCCGTCTGCTGGCCGAAGTCGAGTCGACCCTCGACGACGTGGAGCGGCAAGTGCAGGGGCTGACCGGGCGGGTGCGCCTCGGCGCGTCGACCGGGGCGATCGCTCATCTGTTGCCGCAGGCGGTGGCCCGGTTGCGCGAGCGGCATCCCGACATCGATGTGCAGATCGCCGTGCTCACGTCGCACGACACACTGGCGCGCATTGCACAGGGCACGCTGGACGTCGGGCTGGTTGCGCTGCCGCAGCCGGCGGTCGCGGGGCTGTCGATCCGCGCGTGGCGGCGCGATCCCGTGCTGGCTTTCCTGCCCGCGGACTGGCGGCTTCCGGCGCGGGTGACGCCGGCCTACCTGGCTGCGCGTCCGCTGATTCTCAACGATGCGACCACCCGCCTGTCGCGGCTCACGGCGGAATGGTTCGCGCTCGGCGGCCATCGGCCCGAGCCGCGTATCGAGCTCAACTACAACGATGCGATCAAGAGTCTGGTCGCCGCGGGTTACGGCGCGACGCTGCTGCCGCACGAGACGGGCGCCCCGCTGCCCGACGCACGCATCGTCATGCGGCCGCTGCGTCCGGCGTTGTGGCGTGAACTGGGTATCGCCCATCGGGCCGGCCCGGTCGAGCGGCCGACGCAGCACGTGCTCGATGCGTTATGGGCGCTCGGCGCGCGCTAGGGAACCGCGCGGCCGTTCAGGACGTGTGCCGCGGCGCCGAATCGACCGGACGCAGCATGCGCCGCGCCGAACGCTGCATCGACGTTTCGTCGACAGTAGCGGGACGTGTCCGATCGAATGGCTGACCGGCGAACGATTGTGCCGACACGCGGCCGTGGCCCATTACAGCCGGTTGTCCTTCGCGAGCATCAGCACGCGCGCCCAGCGCCGTGCATCGCGCTTGTCCATCATCGGCAGCTTCCATTCGCCGCGCACGCGCACGACCAGATGCCAGCGGCCGTCGATCGGCGCGGCCTCGCAGCCGTCGAGCTGCGACAGCGTATAGCGGCCGTCCGCGCCGTCATGCGACAGCCACAGCAGCCCCTGCGTCGCGGACACGCGCACCTCGCCCCAGGCGCGATGCACGATGTGGGTCCAGCCTTGCTCCTTCGTGTTCGGTGCGATGTCGCGGCGGCGCTTGATCCACCATGCGACCAGCGCGACCAGGATCGCGCCGGCGAGTGCCGCGGCCGCGATCGCGACCGGCTGGCCGAACTGCGCGGCGATGACGTGAAACAGGTGAACCGCGCCCCATCCAATGGCGATGAGCGCGAACAGCGCAATGAAAATCGGCATGTCGAACCGGAAAAGAGGACGGACCGGCGCGGGCGGCGCGCCGGTCCGTCGCACACGGCATTACCGGCGGCGGTGAATGTCGTGCGTGACGAAGCCCGCGTCGTTGATGGGCAGCGCGAGGCCGTCCTTGACCGCGAGCGTGTTGCGGATGTCGTCGAGACCCGCGGCCCAGTGGTCGCGCATCGTCGACAGACCGAACTGATAGTCCTTGTAGTGGTGCTCGTACGCCTTCTGCTGATAGATCAGGTGCTGGATGTTGTACTTCTTCCCGCTCGACATCGCTTCAGCCTCGACGCACCACGGGTCGTTCTTGCGCTGCGCTTCCGGCACCTGCTCGAGCACGTGGCGCAGCACGTTGCGGTAGCGCTGTTCGCGCTGCAGCGTGTCGGTGACGAAACGCGTGCGGCTCGAGTACTGCACGTCCTTCGTGCGTTCCGCGACATCGGCCATCGTGCGCGGCAGCGGCCCGCGTGCGCTCCACAGATCGACCTGGAACGCCAGCGTGTCGCGGCGCGGACGCGCGCGCAGCACTTCCATCAGCGGCGTGTTCGACACGACGCCGCCGTCCCAGTAGTACTCGCCGTCGATCTCGACCGGCGGGAACGCGGGCGGCAGCGCGCCGGACGCCATGAAGTGCTCGGGCGTGAGGCGGATGCGCGAGTTGTCGAAGTACACGAAGTTGCCGGTGCCGACGTTGACCGCGCCGACCGACACGCGCGTCTCGCCCGAGTTGATCCGGTCGAAATCGCACAGCTTGAGCAGCGTCGCGCGCAGCGCCGACGTGTCGTACCAGCTGATCTTTTCCGGATGATCGGACACGCCCGGCAGCGGCGGCGGGAAGCGCGGCACGAAGAAGCCCTGCTGGCCCTGCATCATCGCGCTCGCGGCCTGCGATGCGGTGAAGAACGTGCGGATCTGGTCGATGCTGTTGAACAGCGCGAATTCGAACGCGGCCGGAATCGCGGGAAAGAACGCCGGCTGGCAGATCGTTTCCCAGAATTCGCGCAGCCGCTCGACGCGATGTTCGGGCGCATTGCCGGCGATCAGCGCGGTGTTGAGCGCACCGATCGAGATGCCTGCGATCCAGTCGAGCGGAACGCCCGCTTCGTGCAGCCCTTCGAACACGCCGGCCTGATACGCGCCGAGCGCGCCGCCGCCCTGCAGGACGAGCGCGATCGTTTCGTACGGCAGCGACCGCGCAGCGGCCGGCGGGCCGGCTTCGTGATGCAGGTCCGCCGCATCGACGGCCTGCTTTTCTGTACGCGCGTGCGGTTTCATCAATTGCTCCGAGAAATCCCGCCGTGGATGGCGGACACGGATGGCGTGACGTCGATCGACGGCACGCCATCGTGAGTCGTGAGAATAGGTGGTGGTGCGGGAATCGCCTCCCGTCAGGGAGGCGAGGACGTTACTGCATGAACCAGCCGTGGCTGACGACGAACGACTGGCCCGTGAGCGCGGCGCTCGGGAACGCCGACAGGAA
>NZ_QTPP01000018.1 GCF_003853415.1 Burkholderia sp. Bp9142
GCGCCCACGGCAGAGCCACCCCCCTGCCCCCCTCCCGCCCCTTTGTGCCCCCCAATGTCCCCCCCCAAAACCTTCATAACCCCTAACCCCGCCCGCCATCCCCCGCGGGGGGGGCCCCCCCCCCGGCGCCCGGCGGCGCCGCCGGCCGGCCGGGAAACCCGGTCCGACCGTCGGCGCTTGCCCGAATCAGTATTTCGCCCCTACAGTTCGTGGTTGTCATCCTCTCGTCGCTCGGAAGCCCCTATGTCCAATGCCTATAAACGCGTCCTCCTCAAACTCTCCGGCGAAGCGCTGATGGGCGACGATGCCTTCGGCATCAATCGCGCGACGATCGAACGGATGGTGGCCGATATCGCCGAAGTCGTGCGTCTCGGTACGCAGCTCGCGGTCGTGATCGGCGGCGGTAACATTTTCCGCGGTGTCGCGGGCGGTGCGGCCGGCATGGACCGCGCGACGGCCGACTACATGGGGATGCTGGCGACGATGATGAACGCGCTGGCGCTGCAGGATGCGATGCGCCACGCCGGCATCGTCGCGCGCGTGCAGTCCGCGCTGCGCATGGACCAGGTCGTCGAGCCGTACATCCGGCCCCGCGCGATCCGCCAGCTCGAGGAAGGCAAGGTCGTGATCTTCGCGGCCGGCACGGGCAACCCGTTCTTCACGACGGACACGGCCGCCGCGCTGCGCGGTTCGGAAGTGGGCGCCGAGGTCGTGCTGAAGGCGACCAAGGTCGATGGCGTATATTCTGCCGATCCGAAGAAGGATCCGTCGGCCACGCGCTACACGACGATCAGCTTCGACGAGGCGATCAGCCGCAATCTGCAGGTGATGGACGCGACGGCCTTCGCGCTGTGCCGCGACCAGAAGCTGCCGATTCGCGTGTTTTCGATCAACAAGCCGGGCGCGCTCAAGCGTATCGTGCTGGGCGAGGACGAAGGTACGCTCGTCCACGTGTAAACTCCCGCGGATGCGGGCAAGCGGCGTGGGTCGTCGGCCGCGGCGCGTGGCGCGCCGGGCGGGGCCCGCGTTCTTTGAAGGTTTGAAGGTTCGGAGGTTGAAATGAGTGTCGCTGATGTCAAGAAGGGCGTAGAGCAGAAGATGCAGCGCTCGATCGAAGCGTTCAAGAACGATCTGGCGAAGATCCGCACGGGCCGTGCGCATACCGGTCTGCTCGATCACGTGCAGGTCGACTACTACGGCTCGATGGTGCCGATCTCGCAGGTTGCGAACCTGACGCTCGTCGACGCACGCACGATCGGCGTGCAGCCGTGGGAAAAGAACATGGTCGCGAAGGTCGAGAAGGCCATCCGCGAAGCCGATCTCGGCCTGAACCCGGCAACGGCCGGCGACCTGATCCGCGTGCCGATGCCGGCGCTGACGGAAGAGCGCCGCCGCGAGCTGACCAAGGTGGTCAAGAGCGAAGGCGAAACGGCCAAGGTCGCGATCCGCAACCTGCGCCGCGACGCGAACGAAGCGCTGAAGAAGCTCGTGAAGGACAAGGAAATCTCGGAAGACGACGAGCGCCGTGCGAGCGACGAGGTGCAGAAGCTGACGGACAAGCACGTTGCCGAGGTCGACAAGCTCGTGCAGAGCAAGGAAGCCGAGATCATGACGGTCTGACGACCGTCCTCGCGCGCCGCCTTCTTCCCGCATTACTGTCTCAACGGCCATGACCTATACCAGCTCTACCGTTCGCGTGCCTGACGTCGGCGCCGTGCCGCGTCATATCGCGATCATCATGGACGGCAACGGCCGTTGGGCGACCGAACGCCGCTTGCCGCGCGTCGCGGGGCACACCCGCGGCGTGGATGCCGTGCGGGCAGTGGTCGAAGGTTGCGCGCGCGCCGGCGTCGAATACCTGACGCTGTTCGCGTTCAGTTCGGAAAACTGGCGCCGGCCGAACGACGAAGTGTCGTTCCTGATGCGGCTGTTCATCACCGCGCTCGAGCGCGAGATCGGCAAGCTGCATGCGAACGGAATCCGCCTGCGGGTGATCGGCGATCTCGAGCGCTTCGAGCCGCGCATCCGCGAACTGATCCGCCGCGCCGAAACCAAGACGGCGCGCAACACCCGCCTGACCCTGACGATCGCCGCGAACTACGGCGGCCGCTGGGACATCCTGCAGGCGACGAAGAAACTCGTCGAGCAGGCCGTGCGCGAGGGCCGCGAGGTCGACGTGACCGAAGACGCGTTCGCGCCGCACCTGGCGATGGCCTACGCGCCGGAGCCCGATCTGTTCATCCGCACCGGCGGCGAGCAGCGCGTCAGCAATTTCCTGCTGTGGCAGCTCGCGTACGCCGAATTCTATTTCACCGACAAATACTGGCCGGACTTCGACGGCGCGGCGCTGGCCGACGCGATCGCATCGTATACCGAGCGCGAGCGCCGTTTCGGGCGCACCAGCGCGCAGCTCGAGCCTCAATCGCAGAACGTCGATTCCCTTTCATGCTGAAGACCCGTGTGATCACGGCGGTCGCGATGCTGGCAGTGTTGCTGCCGGTGACGCTGTTCGCGCCGCTTGGCGGCTTCGGCGCGCTGATCGGCGTCGTGCTCGTGTTCGCCGCATGGGAATGGGCGCGCCTGCTGAAGCTCGGCACGGCCGGCTCCGTCGTCTATGCAATCGTCGCAGCGCTGGCGCTCGCGGCGACCGCGCCGCTCGGCATCGACGCAACTTCATCCCGCCCCCTTTTCATGGCGGCCGGCGTGTTCTGGCTGCTGGTCGGCCCGTTTTCGCTGCAGCGCAAGCCGGAACTCGCGGGCGGCGTATGGCGGCCGTTCCTGCTCGCGGCCGGGCTGGTGGTGTTCGCGGCCTGCTGGCACGCGGTCGTCGCGGCGCGTGCGCAGGGTGTTCCGTTCGTGCTGTCGCTGCTTCTGGTCGTCTGGCTGGCCGATATCGGCGCATACTTCGCGGGCAAGGCCTTCGGAAAGCGTAAACTGGCCATTACGATCAGCCCCGGCAAGAGCTGGGAAGGCGCGATCGGCGGCTGGCTCGCGGTGATGGCGGTCGCGGGTGTCGCGATGGCCGCGCACTGGTTCGAGCCGACCCTGTTTTCCGCATTCGCGACCCGCTACGGGATGCCCGGCGCGTGGGCCGCGCTGACGCTGCTGGTGGCCTACAGCGTGATCGGCGACCTGTTCGAGTCGCTGCTCAAGCGTCAGGCGGGCGTGAAGGATTCCAGCGGCCTGCTGCCCGGTCACGGTGGCGTGCTCGACCGCGTCGACGCGCTGCTGCCCGTGCTGCCGCTCGCAATGCTGCTGCTTGGTTAAACCACTATTTCTGTTATGCAAAAACGTCTGACACTGCTCGGTTCCACGGGCTCGATCGGAGACAGCACGCTCGACGTGGTCGCCCGCCATCCCGAGCGTTTCTCGGTCTACGCGTTGACCGCGCACCGCAACGGCGACAAGCTCGTCGAGCAGTGCCTGCGCTTCGCACCCGAAGTCGCGGTGGTCGGCGATGCGAACACGGCTGCACACGTCGAGGCCAAGCTGCGCGCGGCGGGCAGCAAGACCACGGTGCTGTACGGGCCGCAGGCGCTCGTCGACGTGTCGAAGAGCGACGGCTGCGACACGGTCGTCGCGGCGATCGTCGGCGCGGCCGGCCTCGCGCCGAGCCTCGCGGCCGCGCGCGCCGGCAAGCGCATCCTGCTCGCGAACAAGGAATCGCTCGTGATGTCGGGCGCGATCTTCATGGACGCCGTGCGCGACCATGGCGCGATCCTGCTGCCGGTCGACAGCGAACACAACGCGATCTTCCAGTGCATGCCGCGCGACGCGAACGAGCACGGCGGGATCTCGAAGATCATCCTGACCGCGTCGGGCGGCCCGTTCCGCACGCGCGAGCCGGCCACGCTCGTCGACGTGACGCCGGACGAGGCCTGCAAGCACCCGAACTGGGTGATGGGCCGCAAGATTTCCGTCGATTCCGCGACGATGATGAACAAGGGCCTCGAGGTGATCGAGGCGCACTGGATCTTCGGCTTGGCCGGCGACCGGATCGATGTGCTGATCCACCCGCAGAGCGTGATTCATTCGCTCGTGTCGTATCGCGATGGCTCGGTGCTCGCGCAGCTCGGCAACCCGGACATGCGCACGCCGATCGCGCACGCGCTGGCGTTCCCGGAGCGCGTCGACGCGGGTGTCGACCCGCTCGACCTCGCGCAGATCGCGCAGCTGTCGTTCGAGAAACCCGATTACACGCGTTTCCCGTGCCTCGCGCTCGCGCTGAAGGCGCTTGAAGAGGGCGGCATCGCGAGTGCGGCGTTGAACGCGGCGAACGAAATCGCGGTCGAAGCGTTTCTCGAGCGCCGGATCGGCTTCATGGCGATCGCGGCGACGGTCGATGCGGTGCTCAACGCACTGCCGAACCGCAACCCGAACGGGCTCGACGACGTCCTTGCGGCGGACGCCGAGGCACGCCGCCTCGCCGCCGAGATCATTGCGAAAGCGCCTGCGCCACGCGTGGAGCGCATTGTCTGAATGAGGTGCTCATGAACGTGCTGGTCGAACTGGTCGCGTTTGCGGTGGCGATCGGGGTGCTGGTCGTCGTGCATGAGTACGGACATTATCGCGTCGCGCGCTGGTGCGGCGTGAAGGTGCTGCGTTTCTCGATCGGCTTCGGCCAGCCCGTCGCACGCTGGGTCAGCCGCAGGACCGGCACCGAATGGACGCTCTCCGCGCTGCCGCTCGGCGGTTACGTGAAGATGCTCGACGAGCGCGAGCCGGGGCCGGGCGTGAAGCCCGAGGAGCTCGGCCAGGCGTTCAACCGGCAATCGGTGTTCAAGCGCATCGCGATCGTCGCCGCCGGCCCGATCGCGAACTTCCTGTTGGCAATCGTCCTGTTTTCCGCCGTATTCGCAACCGGCGTGACCGAACCGGTCGCGGTGCTCGCGCCGCCCGCCGCCGGCACGGTGGCGGCGCGCGCGGGCTTCGACGGCAGCGAGACGATCGTATCGATCCGCGACGTACGCGCAGGCGATGCCGAGGGCGGCGAGGCCGTGCCGGTGCGCTCGTGGTCGGACCTGCGCTGGAAGCTGCTGTCCGCCGCGTTCGATCATCGCGAGGTCGTGCTCGGCGCGCGCGACGGCGGCGCGTCGACGTTCGACTTCCGCGTCGACCTGCGCAACGTGCCCGAAAGCGAGCTCGACGACGATTTCATGACGCGCCTGGGCTTCGAGACCGGCGGCGGCACGCTGTCGGTGGCGTCGGTGCAACCCGGCAGCGCGGCCGAGCAGGCCGGCCTGAAGGCCGGCGACAAGCTGCTCGCGCTCGACGGCAAGCCCATCGGCGGCGCATCGCGCTTCATCGACGCGGTGAAGCACCACGCAGGCCAGGCGCTTGATCTGCGGGTCGAGCGCGGTGGCGCCACGCAGACGGTGTCGATCGTGCCGCAGGCGCAGCGCGACGACGAAACGGGGCAGCAGGTCGGCCGTATCGGTGCGGCGCTGTCGATGCATACGCCGTCGGTCGACGTGCGCTACGGGCCGATCGAGAGCCTGCAGCTCGGTGCGCACCGCACATGGGACATCGCCGTGTATTCGCTGAGGATGTTCGGGCGGATGATCACGGGCAACGCGTCGCTGAAGAACCTGTCCGGCCCGGTGACGATCGCCGACTATGCGGGCAAGAGCGCGCGGCTTGGTCCGTCGGCCTTCCTGTCGTTCCTCGCCCTTGTCAGCATTAGCCTCGGGGTGCTGAACTTGCTGCCGATTCCCGTTTTGGACGGGGGGCATCTGTTATATTATCTGGTTGAAGCCGCGACCGGGAAAGCCGTCTCGGAGCGCTGGCAGCTGATTCTGCAAAGAGCCGGGTTGATCTGCATCGTCGCATTGTCGGCGATCGCGCTGTTCAACGACCTGGCTCGGTTAATCCATTTCTGAAGCGTCAGGCGGCGGCCAGTCGGCCGCCGCCTGATTTGATGCAGCTAAATATTGGGGATGCACGTTGTTCAAACCTCATCGCTTTGTACCTAAGACAGTTGCAGCGGCCGCGCTCGCCGCGCACGGCCTCGCGGCGCATGCAGCGGCACCGTTCGTGGTGCAAGACATCAAGATCGAGGGGTTGCAGCGCGTCGAAGCGGGTTCGGTGTTCGCCTACCTGCCGATCAAGCAGGGCGATACCTTCACCGACGACAAGGCATCCGAAGCAATCCGCGCGCTGTACGCGACGGGCTTCTTCAACGACGTGCGCATCGCCACCCAGGGCAACGTCGTGATCGTGCAGGTGCAGGAGCGTCCGGCCATCGCGTCGATCGACTTCACCGGCACGAAGGAATTCGACAAGGACAACCTGACGAAGGCGCTGCGCGCGGTCGGTCTGGCCGACGGCCGCTACTACGACAAGGCGCTCGTCGACAAGGCGGAGCAGGAGCTCAAGCGCCAGTACCTGACGCGCGGCTTCTACGCGGCCGAGGTCAAGACGACGATCACGCCGGTCGACGCGAACCGCGTGTCGATCCTGTTCGCGGTCGCCGAAGGCCCGAGCGCGAAGATCCGCCAGATCAACTTCATCGGCAACAAGGCGTTCAGCACCAGCACGCTGCGCGACGAGATGCAGCTGTCGACGCCGAACTGGTTCTCCTGGTACACGAAGAACGACCTGTACTCGAAGGAAAAGCTGACGGGCGACCTCGAGGCCGTGCGCTCGTACTACCTGAACCGCGGCTACCTCGAGTTCAACATCGAGTCGACCCAGGTGTCGATCTCGCCGGACAAGAAGGACATGTACCTGACGGTCACGCTGCACGAAGGCGAGCCGTACACGGTGTCGGGCATCAAGCTGTCGGGCAATCTGCTCGATCGCGAAGCCGAACTGAACAAGCTGATCAAGATCAAGCCGGGCGATCGCTTCTCGGCCGAAAAGCTGCAGCAAACGACCAAGTCGATCGTCGACAAGCTCGGCGAATACGGCTACGCATTCGCGACCGTCAACGCGCAGCCGGACATCGACCAGGCGAACCACAAGGTGAACCTGAACCTCGTCGTCGATCCGAGCCGCCGTGTGTACGTGCGCCGCATCAACGTGGTCGGCAACACGCGTACGCGCGACGAAGTCGTGCGCCGCGAAATGCGCCAGCTCGAAAGCTCGTGGTTCGATTCGAACCGCCTCGCGCTGTCGAAGGACCGCGTGAACCGTCTCGGCTACTTCACCAACGTCGACGTGACGACGGTGCCGGTCGAGGGCACGAACGACCAGGTCGACGTGAACGTGAAGGTCGACGAAAAGCCGACCGGCGCGATCACGCTGGGCGCGGGCTTCTCGTCGACGGACAAGGTGGTGCTGTCGGCCGGCGTGTCGCAGGACAACGTGTTCGGCTCGGGCACGAGCCTGTCGGTGAACGTCAACACCGCGAAGAGCTACCGCACGCTGACCGTCACGCAGGTCGACCCGTACTTCACGGTCGACGGCATCAAGCGGATCACGGACGTCTACTACCGCACGTACCAGCCGCTCTACTATTCGACGAGCTCGAGCTTCCGGATCATCAGCGCGGGCGGCAACCTGAAATTCGGCATTCCGTTCTCGGAAGTCGACACCGTCTACTTCGGCGCGGGCTTCGAGCAGAACCGTCTCGACGTCGACTCGAACACGCCGCAGAGCTACCAGGATTACGTGAACGAGTTCGGCCGCGTGTCGAACACGGTGCCGCTGACCGTCGCGTGGTCGCGCGACGCGCGTGACAGCGCGCTGATCCCGAGCCGCGGCTACTTCACACAGGCGAACGTCGAATACGGCGTGCCGGTCGGCAAGATCCAGTACTACAAGGCCGACCTGCAGGCGCAGTACTACTATTCGTTCTCGCGCGGCTTCATCCTGGGCCTGAACCTGCAAGGCGGCTACGGTAACGGCATCGGCAACCCGTACCCGATCTTCAAGAACTACTACGCGGGCGGTATCGGCTCCGTGCGTGGCTACGAGCCGAGCTCGCTGGGCCCGCGCGACACGAAGACGAACGACCCGATCGGCGGTTCGAAGATGTTGGTCGGCAACATCGAGCTGACGTTCCCGCTGCCGGGCACCGGTTACGACCGCACGCTGCGCGTGTTCACCTTCCTCGACGGCGGTAACGTATGGGGCAACGCGCCGGGCGGCACGAGTACCGGCGCGAACGGCCTGCGTTACGGCTACGGTGTGGGTCTCGCGTGGATCTCGCCGATCGGCCCGCTGAAGCTGAGCCTCGGCTTCCCGCTGCAGAAGCATGAAGGCGACCAGTACCAGAAATTCCAGTTCCAGATCGGGACGGCGTTCTGACCGAACGCATGACAACAGCAACGAGAGGGTAATTTTGCTAACCGGTAAGTTTTCGAAACGAGTGATGTGTGCGCTGACCGTTGCGCTGGCCTTGGGCGCGGCGACGGCACATGCTCAGGACGTCGCCCGCATCGCGGCGGTCAATTCGGATCGGATCCTGCGCGAGTCGGCGCCTGCCAAGGTGGCGCAGACGAAGCTCGAAGCCGAGTTCGCGAAGCGCGACAAGGATCTGCAGGACCTCGCGGCGCGCCTGAAGTCGATGTCCGATTCGCTGGACAAGAACGGTGCGTCGCTGTCGGCGGCCGACCGCGCGCAGAAGCAGCGCGATCTCGCGCAGCTCGATACCGACTTCCAGCGCAAGCAGCGCGAGTTTCGCGAAGACCTGAACCAGCGCCGCAACGAGGAGCTCGCGGCAGTGCTGGAGCGTGCGAACAAGGTCATCAAGCAGATCGCCGAGCAGCAGAATTACGACCTGATCGTGCAGGAAGCCGTGTACGTCAGCCCGCGCATCGACATCACCGACAAGGTGCTCAAGGCGCTCGCGTCCGGCTCGACGAACTGAACGGAGCAGACGACGAATGGCATTGACGCTCGAGGCACTCGTAAAGCGGTTCGGCGGCGAGATCGCCGGCGACGCCCAGTGCAAGGTGAGCGGCCTCGCGCCGCTCGACCAGGCAGGCCCCCAGCAACTCGCGTTTCTCGCGAATCCGAAGTACCTGTCGCAGGTCGAGACGACCCGCGCCGGCGCGGTGCTGATCGCGCCGAAGGATCTCGAAAAGCTGGGCGCGGCCGCTAGTGGCCGGATGGCCGGCCCCCGCAACTTCATCGTGACGCCGAATCCGTACGCGTATTTCGCGCGCGTCGCGCAGATGTTCATCGATCTCGCCACGCCGCCGCGCGCGGCCGGTGTCCATCCGAGCGCGACGATCGATCCGGCCGCGCAGGTCGCCGCGAGCGCGGTGATCGGTCCGCACGTGACGGTCGAAGCCGGCGCGGTGATCGAGGACGGCGTGCAGCTCGACGCGAACGTGTTCGTCGGGCGCGGCACGACCATTGGCGCGGGTTCGCACCTGTATCCGAACGCATCGGTGTACCACGGCTGCAAGATCGGCCCGCGCGCGATCATCCACTCGGGCGCCGTGATCGGCTCCGACGGGTTCGGCTTCGCGCCGGATTTCGTCGGCGACGGCGATACGCGCACCGGCAGCTGGGTCAAGATTCCGCAGGTCGGCGGCGTATCGGTCGGCCCGGACGTCGAGATCGGCGCGAACACGACGATCGATCGCGGCGCGATGGCGGACACCGTCATCGAGGAATGCGTGAAGATCGACAACCAGGTCCAGATCGGCCACAACTGCCGGATCGGCGCCTATACGGTGATCGCCGGCAGCGCGGGCATCGCGGGCAGCACGACGATCGGCCGCCACTGCATGATCGGCGGCGCGGCGGGCATCGCCGGCCACGTGACGCTCGGCGACTATGTCATCATCACCGCGAAGTCGGGCGTGTCGAAGTCGCTGCCGAAGGCCGGCATCTACACGAGTGCGTTCCCGGCCGTCGACCACGGCGAATGGAACCGGAGCGCCGCGCTCGTGCGCAACCTCGACAAGCTGCGCGACCGCATCAAGGCGCTCGAAACCGCGCTGGCCGCCCAGGGCGGCACGGACGCCTGACCGACACCATGCGAGACCACGAACCGGGCACGGCCAGCGCATCCGGCCCGGTTCGCCAGACTGGGCCGCGCGGCGGCCCGCTTCAGCCTTTGCATCACCACCGCGCAGCCTTTGCGTGAGACGAACCATCATGAGCACTGAAAAAATCAATCTCGACATCCACAAGATCCTCACGCTGCTGCCGCATCGCTACCCGATTCTGCTCGTCGATCGCGTGCTCGAACTCGAGCCCCACAAGGGAATCAAAGCGCTGAAGAACGTGTCGATCAACGAGCCGTTCTTCCAGGGGCACTTCCCGAAGCGGCCGGTGATGCCGGGCGTGCTGATCCTCGAGGCGCTCGCTCAGGCGGCCGCGCTGCTGACGTTCGCGGAAGAGCAGCCGAAGGATCCGGAAAACACGCTGTACTACTTCGTCGGGATCGACGGCGCGCGCTTCAAGCGCGTGGTCGAACCGGGCGACCAGCTGATTCTGAACGTGACGTTCGAACGCTACATCCGCGGCATCTGGAAGTTCAAGGCGGTGGCGGAAGTGGACGGCAAGGTGGCGGCGGAAGCCGAACTGATGTGCACGGTCAAGACGGCCGACGCGGCGCCCTGAGCGACGCGGCACGCATGGGTAACGTAACGCGAGCAACGCGACACATCACATCGAGAGGCAACGGCGCATGACCAGGATTCATCCTACCGCGATCGTCGAACCGGGCGCGCAGATCGACGAGTCCGTCGAGATCGGGCCGTACGCGATCGTCGGGCCGCACGTCACGATCGGCGCGCGTACGACGATCGGCTCGCACAGCGTGATCGAAGGTCACACGACGCTCGGCGAGGACAACCGCATCGGCCATTACGCGTCGGTCGGCGGTCGTCCGCAGGACATGAAGTACAAGGACGAGCCGACCCGGCTCGTGATCGGCAACCGCAATACGATCCGCGAATTCACGACGATCCACACCGGCACCGTGCAGGATGTCGGCGTGACGACGCTCGGCGACGACAACTGGATCATGGCCTATGTGCACATCGGTCATGACTGCCGTATCGGCAACAACGTGGTCCTGTCGAGCAACGCGCAGATGGCCGGTCACGTCGAGATCGGCGACTGGGCGATCGTCGGCGGGATGTCGGGCGTGCACCAGTTCGTGCGCATCGGCGCGCACTCGATGCTGGGCGGCGCCTCGGCGCTCGTGCAGGACGTGCCGCCGTTCGTGATCGCGGCCGGCAACAAGGCCGAGCCGCACGGCATCAACGTCGAAGGCATGCGCCGGCGCGGTTTTTCACCCGACGCGATCTCGGCGCTGCGCAGCGCGTACCGCCTGCTGTACAAGAACGGCCTGTCGCTCGAGGAAGCGAAGGTGCAGTTGCGCGAGCTGGCGGCCGCGGGCGGTGAAGGCGACGCGGCGGTTACCGCGCTCGTCGAGTTCATCGACGCGTCCCAACGCGGCATCATCCGCTAAGCGATGTCGCTCCCGACCAATCAGCTCCGGCTCGCGATGGTGGCCGGCGAGCCGTCGGGCGATCTGCTCGCGGCGTCGCTGCTCGGCGGGCTTCAAGAGCGGTTGCCCGCGTCGACCCGGTATTACGGGATCGGCGGGCAGCGGATGCTCGCGCACGGCTTCGACTCGCACTGGCAGATGGACAAGCTGACGGTGCGCGGCTACGTCGAGGCGCTGGGCCAGATCCCCGAGATCCTGCGGATTCGCGGCGAGTTGAAGCGGCAGCTGCTCGCGGAGCGGCCCGACGCGTTCATCGGCGTCGACGCGCCCGATTTCAATTTCAACGTGGAGCAGGCCGCGCGCGACGCGGGCATCCCGTCGATCCACTTCGTGTGCCCGTCGATCTGGGCGTGGCGCGGCGGGCGGATCAAGAAGATCGCGAAGTCCGTCGACCACATGCTGTGCCTGTTCCCGTTCGAACCGGCGATCCTCGACAAGGCGGGCGTCGCGTCGACGTATGTCGGCCATCCGCTGGCCGACGAGATTCCGCTCGAGCCCGACACGCACGGCGCGCGCATCGCGCTCGGCCTGCCGGCAGACGGCCCGGTGATCGCGGTGCTGCCGGGCAGCCGGCGCTCGGAGATCGGACTGATCGGCCCAACGTTCTTCGCGGCGATGGCGCTGATGCAGCAGCGCGAGCCCGGCGTGCGGTTCGTGATGCCGGCGGCGACGCCTGCGCTGCGCGAACTGCTGCGGCCGCTCGTCGAAGCGCATCCGCAACTGGCGCTGACGATCACCGACGGCCGCTCGCAGGTCGCGATGACGGCCGCCGACGCGATCCTCGTGAAGAGCGGCACCGTCACGCTGGAAGCCGCGCTGCTGAAGAAGCCGATGGTGATCTCGTACAAGGTGCCCTGGCTGACCGGGCAGATCATGCGCCGGCAGGGCTATCTGCCGTACGTCGGCTTGCCGAACATCCTGGCGGGGCGCTTCGTCGTGCCCGAGCTGCTGCAGCATTTCGCGACGCCCGAGGCGCTCGCCGATGCGACGCTCACGCAACTGCGCGACGACGCGAACCGCCGCACGCTGACCGAAGTCTTTACCGAAATGCATCTTTCGCTGCGGCAGAACACGGCCGCGAAGGCCGCCGAAGCGGTCGTGCGCGTACTCGAGCAACGCAAGGGGCGCGCATGACGGCAGCCCGTGCACCACGCCGCCGCGCGTCGACCGACGTGCAGGACGGTTTCGACTTCAGCCGGCCCGACGAGATCGTCTGCGGCGTCGACGAAGCGGGCCGCGGCCCGCTCGCGGGGCCGGTCGTGGCAGCCGCGGTGATCCTCGATCCCGCGCAGCCGATCGACGGGCTCGACGATTCGAAGGCGCTGTCCGCGAAAAAGCGCGATGCGCTGTACGACCTGATCGTCGCGCGTTCGCGCGCGTATTGCGTCGCGTCGGCGAGCGTCGACGAGATCGACACGCTCAACATCCTGCACGCGACGATGCTCGCGATGAAGCGGGCCGTCGAAGGCCTGTCGGTGCTGCCGACGCTGGCGCAGATCGACGGCAACCGCTGTCCGAAACTGATGGTGCGTGCCGAGGCGATCGTCAGCGGCGACGCGCTCGTGCCGAGCATCTCGGCCGCGTCGATTCTCGCGAAGGTCACGCGCGACCGCATGCTGGTCGACCTGCATGAACGCTTCCCGGTGTACGGCTTCAACGTGCACGCGGGCTACGGCACCGCGAAACATCTTGCCGCGCTGCGCGAGCACGGCCCATGCGAAGCGCATCGGCGCTCGTTTGCCCCCGTGCGCGCGGCGCTCGACCTGAGGGCCTGTTCCCGCTAATAACGGGCTTGCGCTGGCCGCCAGAAGGGCCGAGCGCAAGGAATGGGCCGCGGCGAATACCTGGCGTATTCGCAAGGAGCATGACGCCGCGATCGGCCCTTCTGGCGACCAGCCCCTGGAAAGGGATTTTTTAGTTTCGGGAACGTGTCTTGCCGGCCGCATTGCGGCGTCGCGCGTCACTTGTTTGGCTCGGCCAAACGGCGCTCCTTGCTTCTTGCACTGCGACCGGCAAGGCACGTTCGCAAGCCCGTTATTAGCGGGAACAGGCCCTTTGATGAAAAGCATTACTTCCCGCGACAACCCGCTGTACAAGCGCCTGAAGGCGCTCGCGGGCTCGACGTCCCAGCAGCGCCGCGGCGGCCAGGCGCTGCTCGAAGGTTTCCATCTCGCCAGCGCGTATCTCGATACGGGTGCGGTGCCCGAGCTGTGCGTCGCGACCGAAGGCGCGCTCGCGCATGCCGAAGCGCAGGCGATCATCGCGCGCGTCGATTCGCAGCGGGTCGTCACGCTGCCCGACGCGCTGTTCGGGCAACTGTCGAACGTAGTCAGCGGCGTCGGTTTCCTGCTGCTCGTCGACCGTCCGGCGCAGCCGCTGCCCGAGCGCGTCACGCATACGTCGGTCGTGCTCGACGGCGTGCAGGACGCCGGCAACGTCGGCTCGATCCTGCGCAGCGCGGCGGCGGCCGGCGTGCGGCACGTGTTCTGCGCGCCGGGCACCGCCTATGCGTGGTCGTCGAAGGTGCTGCGTTCGGGGATGGGTGCGCATTTCCTGCTGTCGATTCACGAGGACGTTGACGCCGCCACGCTCGCCGAACGCCTCGACGTGCCGGTCGCGCTGACCGATTCGCACGGCGCGCAGGCGATCTACGACTGCGACCTGGCCGGGCCCGTCGCATGGGTGTTCGGCAACGAGGGCGCCGGCGTGTCGGCGTTCTGGCGCGACGCGGCCACGCATCGCGTGACGATCCCGCAGCCGGGTGGCATGGAGTCGCTGAACGTCGCGGCGGCGGCGGCGGTGTGCCTGTTCGAGCAGGTGCGGCAGCAGCGACGCGCGTGACAGACTACGTGACGCACGGCGTCGACCGCGCGTCGTATCCCGCACCATGAAAAAAGGCCGCGTTCGACGCGGCCTTTTTGCTTCTGGCGGCGGCCTGGCGGCCGGCCCGGCGGGCAAATCGTCAGTACGACTGCCGGTCGAGTCGGATTTCCTGCAGGATCGTCGTCGCGATTTCCTCGATCGACTTGTGCGTCGACGACAGCCACTTGATCCCTTCGCGGCGCATCATCGCCTCGGCCTCGTTGATCTCGTAGCGGCAGTTCTCCGGCGCCGCGTACTTGCTGCCCGGGCGGCGCTCGTTGCGGATCTCCGACAGGCGCTGCGGGTCGATCGACAGCCCGAACAGCTTGTCGCGATGCGGCGACAGCGCCGACGGCAGCTTGCCGCGCTCGAAGTCTTCCGGAATCAGCGGATAGTTGGCCGCCTTCACGCCGTACTGCATCGCGAGATACAGGCTCGTCGGCGTCTTGCCGCTGCGCGACACGCCAACCAGGATCACGTCGGCTTCCGACAGGTTGCGGTTCGACTGGCCGTCGTCGTGCGCGAGCGAGAAGTTGATCGCCTCGATCCGCGTCTTGTATTCCTCGGTATCGGCGTTCTGGTGGCCGCGGCCCATCGCGTGGCTCGACTTCAGCTCCAGTTCCTGCTCGAGCGGCTCGACGAAGCGCTGGAACATGTCCAGCACGAGCGCGTTCGAGCGCTTGACGATGTCGTTCGACTCGCTGTCGACGAGCGTCGTGAACACGATCGCGCGGCGGCCGTCGTGCACGGCGGCCTCGTTGATTTTCTCGACGGTCGCAAAGGCCTTGTCGAGCGAGTCGACGAACGGCAGGCGCACGAGGCGGAACTTCTGGTCGAACTGGGAGAGGATCGAGTGCGCGAAGGTTTCGGCAGTGATCCCGGTGCCGTCGGAGACGATGAAAACGGTAGGCAGCATGAATCTGGGCGTCGAGCGTGAAGGGCGGTTGCGCGGGCGGCTGGAGGTTCGCCTCCAGACGCAGTGACAAGGTCGCGCCACATCCGGCAGCCGGCACGGTAGAATAGCGGCAACCTGTTGGATAAGCAATTGCGGGGGCAGGGGTGCGGACGGCATCCCGGGTTTGGCCGTTCGATCGAAAATTCCCGGCAAGTTCGGCGATTCGTCTGAGTATATCGCCCTTCTGCCGGGATTTTTGCAAGTCGGGTCGGAAGATTTTCCGCCGCTGCGATTGTTTTTCCAACAGGTTGCGCAAGACGCGCCGCGCCTTTTTGCAAGCGCCCGCGTCCGAGCCCACTTGCGCAATCGAGCATTTTTTTCACACTTAGGGGCTTGTATGACTAACGCAGCAAACGTCGCAAAGGACCAGGCGTATGTAATCCCGTTCGAGCAGTTGCGGATGACCGATGTGGAGATCGTGGGCGGCAAGAATGCGTCGCTCGGCGAGATGATCAGCCAGCTTTCCGAAGCAGGCGTTCGCGTACCCACCGGTTTCGCCACGACCGCGCTCGCTTTCCGCGATTTCCTCAAGCACAACGATCTGACCGATCGCATCGCCAAGCGTCTCGAGTCGCTCGACATCGACGACGTGAAGGCGCTCGCCGAAGCCGGTGCCGAAATCCGCAAGTGGATCGTCGACGCGCCGATGCAGGCACGTCTCGAGGAGGAAATCCGTGCACAGTTCGAAATCCTGAAGAACGGCTCGCCGGGCGAACTGTCGTTCGCCGTGCGCTCGTCCGCGACCGCGGAAGACTTGCCCGATGCTTCGTTCGCCGGCCAGCAGGAGTCGTATCTGAACGTCGTCGGCATCGACGACGTGCTCGACCGCATGAAGCACGTGTTCGCGTCGCTGTACAACGACCGCGCGATCTCGTACCGCGTGCACAAGGGCTTCACGCACGCCGAGGTCGCGCTGTCGGCCGGCGTGCAGCGCATGGTCCGCTCGGACGTCGGCGCGGCCGGCGTGATGTTCACGATCGACACCGAATCGGGCTTCAAGGACGCCGTGTTCATCACGTCGAGCTACGGCCTGGGCGAAACCGTCGTGCAGGGCGCCGTGAACCCGGACGAGTTCTACGTGTTCAAGACGACGCTCGCACAGGACAAGTACCCGATCATCCGCCGCTCGATCGGCTCGAAGCTGATCAAGATGGAATTCACGCAGCCGGGCGAGCCGGGCCGCGTGAAGACGGTCGACGTGCCGCACGAGCAGCGCAACCGCTACTCGATCACCGACGAAGACGTGATCGAGCTCGCGAAGTACGCGGTCATCATCGAGAAGCACTACCAGCGTCCGATGGACATCGAGTGGGGCAAGGACGGCCGCGACGGCAAGATCTTCATCCTGCAGGCACGTCCGGAAACGGTGAAGAGCCAGGCGAACGGCAAGGCCGAGCAGCGCTTCAAGCTGAAGGGCCAGTCGCAGGTGCTGGCGACGGGCCGTGCGATCGGCCAGAAGATCGGCGCGGGCCCCGTGCGCGTGATCCAGGATCCGTCGGAAATGGAACGCGTGCAGCCGGGCGACGTGCTGGTGGCGGACATGACCGACCCGAACTGGGAGCCGGTGATGAAGCGTGCGGCGGCGATCGTCACGAACCGTGGCGGCCGGACCTGCCACGCGGCGATCATCGCGCGTGAGCTCGGCGTGCCGGCAGTCGTCGGCTGCGGCGACGCGACCGACGTGCTGAAGGACGGCGCGCTCGTCACCGTGTCGTGCGCGGAAGGCGACGAAGGCAAGATCTACGACGGGCTGCTCGAGACGGAAGTCACGGAAGTGCAGCGCGGCGAGCTGCCGGAAATCCCGGTCAAGATCATGATGAACGTCGGCAACCCGCAGCTCGCGTTCGACTTCTCGCAACTGCCGAACGGCGGTGTTGGCCTCGCGCGTCTCGAGTTCATCATCAACAACAACATCGGCGTGCACCCGAAGGCGATCCTCGAGTACCCGAACATCGACCAGGACCTGAAGAAGGCGGTCGAGAGCGTCGCGCGCGGCCACGCGTCGCCGCGCCAGTTCTACGTCGACAAGCTGACGGAAGGCGTCGCGACGATCGCCGCGGCGTTCTATCCGAAGCCCGTGATCGTGCGCCTGTCCGACTTCAAGTCGAACGAGTACAAGAAGCTGATCGGCGGTTCGCGCTACGAGCCGGACGAGGAAAACCCGATGCTGGGCTTCCGCGGCGCGTCGCGCTACATCGCCGAAGACTTCGCGCAGGCGTTCGAGATGGAATGCCGCGCACTGAAGCGCGTGCGCGACGAGATGGGCCTGACCAACGTCGAGATCATGGTGCCGTTCGTGCGGACCGTGAAGCAGGCGGCGCGTGTCGTCGGCCTGCTCGAGAAGTTCGGCCTGAAGCGCGGCGAGAACGGCCTGCGCCTCGTGATGATGTGTGAAGTTCCGACCAACGCGATCCTGGCCGAAGAGTTCCTCGAGCACTTCGACGGTTTCTCGATCGGTTCGAACGACCTCACGCAGCTCACGCTCGGCCTCGACCGCGACTCGGGCATGGAACTGCTGGCCGTCGACTTCGACGAACGCGACCCGGCCGTCAAGTTCCTGCTCAAGCGCGCGATCGACACCTGCCGCAAGATGGGCAAGTACGTCGGCATCTGCGGCCAGGGCCCGTCCGATCACCCGGACTTCGCGCAATGGCTGGCCGACGAAGGCATCGTGTCGATCTCGCTGAACCCGGACACGATCATCGATACGTGGCAGGCGCTCGCCAACCGGAAGTAACGGCCGGTAATGCAACTTCGACGAAAGGGCGGCCCGCCGCTCTTTCGCTGAAGGCAAAATGCAAGGTTCATGCTATAAACACCCCGGTAGGCACCGGGGTGTTTTTGTTTGCAGGAGACCACAATGATGTCGGGGCATCTGTTCTGGTGGGTCGGGGTTGGCGTGCTGGTCGTGGCCGAATTGCTGACCGGCACGTTCTATCTGCTGATGATCGCGCTCGGCTTTCTCGCGGGCGCGCTGCTGCAGCTCGCGGGCTTTGCGCCGCACGTGCAGATCGGCGCGGCCGCCGCGGTCGCGATCACGGCGATGATCGTGCTGCGGCGCTCGGGGCTCGGGCGCAAGCAGAAGCGCGACACGTCGACGAATCCGGACGTCAATCTCGATATCGGCGCGACCGTCACGGTCGACGCGTGGCATGACGGCCGCGCACGCGTGCAGTATCGCGGCGCCGACTGGGACGTCGAGCTCGCGGCCGGCGAGCGCGACGATGCGCGCGTGTATCAGGTGAGAGCCGTGCGCGGCAACTGTCTGGTCGTCGTGGCGAAACCCGCTGGCTGATCGTCCACCGATAAAACAAGGAGGGAATACTTCATGGATTCGCTGATCATCTGGGTCGTCCTGCTCGTCATCGCCATCGTGATCGTATCGAAGACGGTGAAGATCGTGCCGCAGCAGCATGCGTGGGTGCTCGAGCGCTTCGGGCGCTATCACGCGACGCTGTCGCCCGGTCTCAATATCGTGCTGCCGTTCGTCGACCGGATCGCCTACCGGCACGTGCTGAAGGAAATTCCGCTCGACGTGCCGAGCCAGGTCTGCATCACGCGCGACAACACGCAGCTGCAGGTCGACGGCGTGCTGTACTTCCAGGTGACCGACCCGATGAAGGCGTCGTACGGGGCGAGCAACTTCGTGCTCGCGATCACGCAGCTTGCGCAGACGACGCTGCGCTCGGTGGTCGGCAAGCTCGAACTCGACAAGACCTTCGAGGAGCGCGACTTCATCAACCACAACATCGTGTCGGCGCTCGACCAGGCCGCCGCGAACTGGGGCGTGAAAGTGCTGCGTTACGAGATCAAGGACCTGACGCCGCCGAAGGAGATCCTGCATGCGATGCAGGCGCAGATCACCGCCGAGCGGGAAAAGCGCGCGCTGATCGCCGCGTCGGAAGGCCGCAAGCAGGAGCAGATCAACCTCGCGTCGGGCGCGCGCGAGGCCGCGATCCAGAAGTCCGAAGGCGAGCGGCAGGCCGCGATCAACCAGGCGCAGGGCGAGGCGGCCGCGATTCTCGCCGTGGCCGAAGCGAACGCGCAGGCGATCCAGAAGATCGCGAACGCGATCCAGTCGCAGGGCGGGATGGATGCCGTGAACCTGAAGGTCGCCGAACAGTATGTCGGCGCGTTCTCGAACCTCGCGAAACAGGGCAATACGCTGATCGTGCCGGCGAATCTGTCGGATCTCGGCACCGCGATTGCGTCGGCGCTGACGATCGTCAAGAACGCGGCGCCGGCCGCGGGCGGGAAGGGCTGAGCGAACGCGCGGTTGGCCGCGTCGGCGGCCGTTGCGTGCGCCCGGCATGCGGCGAATCGTCGCGCCACGGAATCGCGCCCCGTTTGCATCGCGACGGGCGGCGCAGGGTTTCATCCGGGACAGTGAGCGGCTGCTCGATCGGCGCTCGCGCAAATCAAGCTGTTTAAAGCGACACGGCCCGCTTCGAGCGGGCCGTGTCGTTTGCGATGCGGGGCGTGCGTGTCAGGTGCCGGCGCGCATGATGCGGGCCTTTTCGCGTTCCCAGTCGCGCTTCTTCTCGGTTTCACGCTTGTCGTGCAGCTTCTTGCCCTTCGCGAGCGCGATGTCGCATTTCACGCGACCGCCCTTGTAGTGGAAGTTCAGCGGCACGAGCGTGTAGCCGCGCTGCTCGACCTTGCCGATCAGTTTCTTGATTTCCTCGCGGTGCAGCAGCAGCTTGCGCGTGCGGACCGGATCGGGCTTGATGTGCGTCGAGGCTTCGGGCAGCGGGCTGATGTGGGTGCCGATCAGGAAGATCTCGGCGTTCTTGACCACGACATAGCCTTCCTTGATCTGGCCGCGCCCGGCGCGCAGCGCCTTGACTTCCCAGCCCTCAAGCACGAGCCCCGCCTCGTAGCGTTCCTCGATGTGATAATCGAAGTGCGCTTTCCTGTTGTCGATGATGCTCATGAAAGGATTGGGCCAACTCGTTTAAAATCACGATTTTAGCAAAGCGGGGCGGGAATCGCCCGGCTTGCGTTCTCACCTCGAGCGATGCCGCGCGATTTATGGCAGATGTCCAGAAAACCGTATTGATCCGTCATTCGGCGGAACAGATGTTCGACCTCGTCACCGACGTGGCCGACTACCCCAATTTCCTGCCCTGGTGCGGCGGCGTCGAGATTCGCCGTCAGGACGACAGCGGGATGGAAGCGCGCATCGACATCAACTTCAAGGGCATCAAGCAGCATTTCGCGACGCGCAACACGCAGCAGCGCCCGACGCGGATCGACATGGAGTTCGCGGACGGCCCGTTCAGGAAGTTCACGGGCTCGTGGCGCTTCATTGCGCTGCGCGCCGATGCGTGCAAGATCGAATTCGCGCTGCACTACGAGTTCTCGAGCATCCTGCTCGAGAAGATCATCGGGCCGGTGTTCAGCCATATCGCGAACACGTTCGTCGATTCGTTCGTCAAGCGCGCCGACCAGCGCTACGGGAAGGGGTGACGCCATGCTGTCGATCGAAGTCTGCTACGCGCTGCCGGATCGCCAGACGCTGATTCCGGTGTCGCTGCCCGAAGGCGCGACCGTGCGCTCGGCCATCGACGCGAGCGGCGTGCTTGCGCTGCACCCGGAGATCGATCTCGCGCAGGCGAAAACCGGGGTGTTCGGCAAGCTCGCGCCGCTCGACGCGGTGCTCGCCGATCACGACCGTGTCGAGATCTATCGTCCGTTGATCGTCGATCCGAAGCTCGCGCGCCAGCGGCGCGTCGACAAGACTCGCCGCGAAGGCTCCATCGAGGGCCGCAAGTGGATGCACAAGGACGCGCGCTGACGCGTCGCTCCAGCGCTTCCGGCCCGATTCGTCGGACCAGGCACAGCCGCGTTCAGTGAGTCGTGACGTTCGCGCTCGCGGCCGCGCTGCCGGGGGTATCGCCGCCCGCGTGCGTGTCGCCGTGCCGGCGCACCGCCCCGTAGACGCCCGCCAGCAGCAGCGCGAGCGCCGCGATCTCGAGCACGCGCGGCATCCGGTGGTCGTAGACGAACGCGTAGAGCATCGCGAACACGGTTTCGAACACGATCAGCTGGCCCGACAGCGTGAGCGGCAGCCGCTTCGACGCCGCATTCCACAGTCCGTTGCCGAGCCACGACGCGCCGATCGCGAGCACGAGGTTCAGCAGCCAGAACAGCTGCCAGCGCGATGCCGGGAGGGCCGCCTGCACCGTGCCGGCCGGCAGTGCGAGGATCGCGAGCCAGCAGAGCCCGCCGATTAGCCCCGTCACGACACCCCACAGCACCGACCACTCGTTGCCGCCGAAATGGTGGTGGCGCTGCAGGTAGCGCGCGTTCGCGACCGCGTACCAGGTCCAGTTGGCGAGCGCGCCGCTTGCGCAGGCGATGCCGGCCAGCTTCTGGCCGAGCGTCGTCGCATGCGCGGCTTCCGACGTGAAGAGGTCGACGTTGATGCAGACGATGCCGGCGATCACCAGTGCGAGCGGGGCGGCGAGGCGCCGCAGCGGCACTGCGCCGCGGTCGCCGAGGCCTGCGAGCGTGACGGTCACGGGCAGCACGCCGACGATCAGCGAGCTGGGCGCGATGCCGATCAGGTGCACGGCGCCCGACAGCAGCATGTAGTACGCGACGTTGCCGATCAGCGCGAGCTGCGCGAGCGCGACCAGGTCCTCGCGGGTCAGCCGCGCGAGCAGCGAGCGGGCGGCCGGCAGTGCCGCCGCCAGCGACACGAGGCCGTACATCGCGTAGCGGCCTGCGCTCAGCAGCAGCGGCGAGAAGTCGGACATCAGCCGCGGCACGAGAAAGACCATGCCCCACAACGCGCCTGCGAGGACGCCATACACCACACCGCGCTGCATCGACTGCTCCGGGCGAAAGACTGACGAGCGCGCATCTTAGCGACGGCGGCGCGACCGCGTCTTGTTCATTCCTGCACTCGGGAGCGGGCGGGATTCGGGATCGGCCGCGAGAGCCGCCGCGATCCGTTCCTGTTTACCGGGGATCGCGGCGGGCCGGACCGCCCTTCGACGATCAGCGGATCAGCCCTCGACCGGTTCGGCCGCCGCCGCACTGTCGCCCGCCGCGGCTGACCGCGCGGGGCGGCGCACGGCGCGCAGCTTGCCGCTGTTGCCGCCGCCGCAGTAGAACGTGTCGCGACCGTCGGACTCCAGCCCCGACACGCCGACGCCCGGCGGCATGTCGACCTGCTCGAGCACCTGCCCGGTGCGCGGGTCGATCCGCCGCAGTTCGCTCTCGTCCGCTTCCCAGGTGCCGTGCCACAGCTCGCCGTCGACCCACGTGACGCCGGTGACGAAGCGGTTCGATTCGATCGTGCGCAGCACGGCACCCGATTGAGGATCCACCTGATGAATCTTGCGCTCGCGGTACTGGCCGACCCACAGCGTGCCTTCGGCCCAGGCGAGCCCGGAATCGGCGCCGCCGCCTGGCGCGGGGATCGTCGCAAGCACGCGGCCCGATTCCGGATCGATCTTCTCGATGCGGTCCTCGACGATCTGGAACAGGTGCCGCCCGTCGAACGCGGTGCCCGCGTGCGCGGCGACGTCGAGTGTGCGCACGGTCGTGCCGCGTTCCGGGTCGAGCGCGTTCAGCTTGTCGCCGGATGCGAACCACACGTGCTGCCCGTCGAACGTGACGCCGTGCACGCCGTCGCCGCCCGGAAACGGGCCGTATTCGCGGAGAATGTCTGCGGTGGAGCGTTTCATGTCTGTCGCCTCGTGGTTGGTATCCCCATCCTAGTCGCCCGGCAGCGGCGCGGGGAGTAACAAGGTCGTCGCGAATCCGGGCAGCGGCGGCGTCATCCAGCGGCGCGCGCGGCCGCGGCCGAGCGCCTGCACCTTGTCCGCTTCGGCGAGCGTGTCGAGCGCCCGCTGCACGGTGCGCTGGCTCGCGCCGAGCGCGAGGGCCAGTGCGGAGCTCGACCATGCCTCGCCGTCCGCGAGCAGCGCGAGCACGGCCGCGTGACGGTCGTCGACGGGCCGCGCGAGCACGACGGTTTCGCGCGGGCCGAGCGGTTCGAGCGCGAAGCCGCGCGGCGTCGCGGTAATGTTCGCGAGCGGCCGCAGCATCGCGCGCAAGCGGCCGATCTCGACCCGCAGGCGGGCGCGATGCGATTCGTCCGCATGCTTCGCGCGAAACGCCGCGGCGACGAGCGCGTTTCTCGACACGTCGGCGGGCCAGGCCTCGCCGAGCATGCGGGCGAGCGCGAACAGCACCGGGCGGCGCGCGAGCGACACGGTCGTGCGCGCGTCGCGCACTGCGTGGCGGCACGCATCGACGACCAGCGTGTTCGATTCGAGCAGCGCCTCGACCTCGTCGAGCAGCACCAGCCGCGACGCACCGCGCGCGACGAGTCGCGCGGCCGGCGTATCGAGCACGCGCGCGGCCGTGTCGACTTCGGCCGTCAGCGCGGCGATGCCGGCGTCTTGCGCGGCCGCGCGCGCGCGGGCGACGGCCAGGCGCGCCGCGTGCGGCCGGATGCGGCGCATTGCGATGCCGGCCGCGATCAGTTCGTGGGCCGCGCGCGATGCGGCCGGCAGCGGCGCGGGGTCGAGGCTTGCGAGCCGCCGCTCGGCGTCGTCGACGTGCCCGATCAGCAGCAGGCGGCGCACGCCGAGGTAGCGCGCATGCGCGGCGTTCGCGCGGTCGCCGTGCGCGTCGAGCGTCGCGCAGGCGGCGTCGAGTGCGCGCGACGGCCAGCCGAGGTCGCGCGACGCCAGCGCGATCTCGGCTTCCGCGACGACGCAGCGCGCCCGCGCGACGGCTTCCCTTGCGCCGAATGCGCGTGCCGCACCGCGCACGAGCGCCCGCGCGCGCTCGAAATCGCCGAGCTGCGCCATCGCGATGCCGCGCAACGCGAGCGCCGGTGCGTCGTCGCGCAGCGCGACGCGGTTCAGCGCGCCGAGCGGGTCGCCCGCCGCGAGCGCGCGTGCCGCGGCCGTGATCAGCGAATCCATCCGAATCCCGACACAGTTGTCACTCCCTCCGGTCCGATGCCCGGCCCTAATCTAGCACCACGCACACGGCAGAGGCGCCGTGCCCGGATCCCTGACGAAAGGAGGAACCCGCAATGACGAACCATCTCACCGGAACCCGCGACGAATGGCTGGCTGCGCGCCGCGCGCTGCTCGACGCGGAAAAGACGCTGACACGGCAGAGCGACGAGCTCGCGCGGCGGCGCCAGGCGCTGCCGTGGGTGCGCGTCGACAAGGCCTACCGGTTCGATACCGAGGACGGTCCGGCGACGCTCGACGATCTGTTCGGCGGCCGCTCGCAGCTACTCGTCTATCACTTCATGTTCGGCCCCGACTACCAGGCCGGCTGCCCGTCGTGCTCGGCGCTCGCCGACGGCTTCGACGGCTTTGCGGTCCACCTCGCGAACCACGACGTGACGCTCGCGGCGGTGTCGCGCGCGCCGCTCGCGAAACTGCTCGCGTACCGGCAGCGGATGGGCTGGCACTTTCCGTGGGCGTCGTCGGACGGCGGCGCGTTCAATTTCGACTTCAACGTGTCGTTCACCGAAGCGCAGCAGCGCAGCGGCGACGTCGAATACAACTATGCGCGGGCCGGCCACGCGATGGACATGGACCCGCCGCCGGCCGCCGTCGCGCAGTTCGCGGCGACCTGCGGCACCGACGCCGCCACGTACGCGCGCGACCGGCCGGGGATGAGCGCGTTCGTGCGCGAGGACGGCGTCGTCTATCACACGTATTCGACCTATGCGCGCGGGCTCGACGGGCTGTGGGGGATGTACCAGTGGCTCGATCGCGCGCCGCTCGGGCGCAACGAGACGGGCGTGTGGTGGCGCCGTCATGACGAATACGCGCGCGGTTGAGTGCGGGCCGGCGATGAGCGTCGCGACGAAACCTGCCGCGACCGGCGCCGCGGGCGGCGGCCGGCGGGCGTTCGGCGCCGCGCTTGTCGCGGTGTTCGCCGCCGCCTTGTGGGCGACGCTCATGCAGCACGCATCGATGGACGCGATGGGCGGCATGCCGATGGCGGGCAGGGCGCGCGTTCACCGCGTTCGCCGGCATGTGGGGCGCGATGACGGTGACGATGATGATGCCGGTGCTGGCGCCGGTGCTGTGGCGATATCGGCAGAGCCTCCGCCCGGTGGGCGGCGCGCGTGCGGCATGGCTCGTCGCGATTGCGGGCGCCGGGTATTTCTCGGTGTGGATGGCGGTCGGCGCGGCAGCGTTTCCCGCCGGCGGTGCGTTGGCGGCGGCCGCGACGCGGCTGCCCGCGCTCGCTGCCGCGATGCCGTTTGCCGCCGGCGCGGTCATGCTTGGCGCCGGCATGCTGCAGTTTTCCGGCTGGAAGATGCGCCGGCTTGCCTGCTGCCGGCACGCGCCGGACGACGAAGGTGCGCGGCGCTCGGGTGCCGGCGCCGCGTGGCGGCACGGCGCGCGGGCCGCCACGCGTTGCGGCGCCTGCTGCGGGAACCTGATGGCCATTGCATTGGCGGCCGGCGTGATGGATCTGCGGGTGATGGCCGTCGTGACGATGGCCATTGCCGCCGAGCGGCTGGTTCCGGCCGGCGAACGCGTCGCGCGGATCGTCGGGGGCGTCGCGATCGGCGCCGGCGCAGCGATGATCGCGTGCGCCGCGGCCAGGCTGGCCTAGCGGCGCTCGAGGCTGCCGGCACGGATTGAACGGGGCCGGCGGAGGCGCCGCCGTCCGGTCCCGCATGGTACGGCAACGACGTGCGATCGGCCTGCTTCCGGCCGGCTGCGCGAACGGGGCGATGCCGGGGTGAAACGAAAGGCGATCGAAAACGAACCGAACCGCGAACCGAACGATTCGGCCCCCGAACGCTTGAAAACGGCTAACCCGTTGTTCGTGTTGTGAAAATTCGCGGCGCTTCGCGTATAATTCGCTTTTGCGCCCATAGGATTTGCCATGCGTCTGATCCAAAAAGCACTCACTTTCGATGACGTGCTCCTCGTTCCCGCCTTCTCCGACGTTCTCCCGCGCGACACCAGCCTGAAGACCAAGCTGACCCGCAACATCTCCCTGAACATGCCGCTCGTGTCCGCCGCGATGGACACGGTCACCGAAGGTCGCCTCGCAATCGCGATGGCGCAGCAGGGTGGTGTGGGTATTGTCCACAAGAACCTCACGCCGGCCGAGCAGGCCCGCGAGGTCGCGAAGGTCAAGCGTTTCGAATCGGGCGTCGTGCGCGACCCGATCACGGTCCCGCCGCAGATGAAGGTGCGCGACGTGATCGCGCTGTCGCGCCAGCATGGCATCTCGGGCTTCCCGGTCGTCGAAGGCCCGCAGCTCGTCGGCATCGTCACGAACCGCGACCTGCGTTTCGAATCGCGTCTCGACGAACCGGTCAAGTCGATCATGACACCGCGCGAGCGCCTCGTCACGGTCAAGGAAGGCACGCCGCTCGCCGAAGCGAAGGCGCTGATGCACAGCCACCGCCTCGAGCGCGTGCTGGTCGTCAACGACGCGTTCGAACTGCGCGGCCTGATGACCGTCAAGGACATCACGAAGCAGACCGAACACCCGGATGCATGCAAGGACGAACACGGCAAGCTGCGCGCAGGCGCGGCGGTCGGTGTCGGCCCCGACAACGAAGAGCGCGTCGAGCTGCTGGTGCAGGCCGGCGTCGACGTGATCGTCGTCGATACCGCGCACGGCCACAGCAAGGGCGTGCTCGAGCGCGTGCGCTGGGTCAAGCAGAACTTCCCGCACGTCGAGGTGATCGGCGGCAACATCGCGACCGCAGCCGCCGCGAAGGCGCTCGTCGAATACGGCGCGGACGCGGTCAAGGTCGGCATCGGCCCGGGCTCGATCTGCACGACGCGGATCGTCGCGGGCGTCGGCGTGCCGCAGATCAGCGCGATCGCGAACGTCGCGGAAGCGCTGAAGGGCACCGGCGTGCCGTGCATCGCCGACGGCGGCGTGCGTTTCTCGGGCGACGTGTCGAAGGCCCTCGCGGCCGGCGCGAACGCGGTGATGATGGGCAGCATGTTCGCGGGCACCGAAGAGTCGCCGGGCGACGTGTTCCTGTACCAGGGCCGCCAGTACAAGTCGTACCGCGGCATGGGCTCGGTCGGCGCGATGAAGGACGGCGCGGCGGACCGCTACTTCCAGGACAACTCCGCGAACATCGACAAACTCGTGCCGGAAGGCATCGAAGGCCGCGTCGCGTACAAGGGCTCGGTCAACGCGATCCTGTTCCAGCTGGTCGGCGGCGTGCGTGCGAGCATGGGCTACTGCGGCTGCCGCACGATCGACGAGCTGCACGACAAGGCCGAATTCGTCCAGATCACCGCGGCGGGCATGCGCGAGTCGCACGTGCACGACGTGCAGATCACGAAGGAAGCACCGAACTACCACGTGGACTGATCGCCGATGAAACCGCTGCTGCGAGCCGTGCTGATCGTCGACGCCGTGCTGTTGCTGGCGTTCGGCGTGCTGTTCGTGCTGACACCCTGGCAGGCGCTGTTCAATGCGCTGCAACTGGCGAACATCCAGCCGGCGATGCTCGGCCAGGCGTTCGGCATCGCGCTGCTCGGGCTCGCATGGCTCGCGTTCCATGCGGCGGTCAACGGCGATCTCACGGCGCCCGTTGCACGTGCGGTCGGCCATGTGAACTGGCTGATCGGCGTGTTGGCGGTCGTGTGGTCGTTGGGCACCGGCAACGGTCCCGCGCTCGCGGCCGCCGGCCGGGTGCTGTCGGCGATGGCCGGGGTCGCGCTGATCGTGCTCGGTCTCGGTGGCGTGCGGCTTGCATCGGCCGTGCGGCGGCGCGAGAAGGCACAGGCGCTCGAGGCCCGGGACGTGCAGCGTCCGGCCGAACCGGCGCCGGCCTCCGCCACGCCGCAGCGGGTCGAGCCGGTCGTCGGCCGTCCGGCGGCGCCTTCGGCGCCGGCCGCGGCAGTCGCGCCGGCTGTATCCGATCGCGTGTCAGGCAGCGTCGCATTCGACGCGCGCCCGCCGTCGCAGGATTGACCGGCGTGCGTCGCGCGAGCCGCCTGCCGCCCGACGCCGTTGTCCATGCTATTGACGCAGCGCTTCATGCGCTGCTTTTCTTATTCTCTTCATCCCGTCCGCAGCCATGCACGACAAAATCCTGATTCTCGACTTCGGTTCGCAAGTCACCCAACTGATCGCGCGGCGCGTGCGCGAAGCGCACGTCTACTGCGAAATCCACCCGAACGACGTGTCCGACGACTTCGTCCGCGAGTTCGCGCCGAAGGCGGTGATCCTGTCGGGCAGCCACGCGAGCACGTACGAAGACCACCAGCTGCGCGCGCCGCAGGCCGTGTGGGATCTCGGCGTGCCGGTGCTCGGCATCTGCTACGGCATGCAGACGATGGCCGTGCAGCTCGGCGGCAAGGTCGAGTGGAGCGACCATCGCGAATTCGGCTACGCGGAAATGCGCGCGCACGGCCACACGCGCCTGCTCGACGGCATCGAGGATTTCAAGACGACCGAAGGCCACGGCATGCTGAAGGTCTGGATGAGCCACGGCGACAAGGTGGCCGAGCTGCCGCCAGGCTTCGCGCTGATGGCGTCGACGCCGAGCTGCCCGATCGCCGGCATGGCCGACGAGGCGCGCGGCTACTACGCGGTGCAGTTCCACCCGGAAGTCACACACACGGTGAAGGGTCGCCAGATCATCGAACGCTTCGTGCTGCAGATCGCCGGCGCGAAGCCCGACTGGATCATGAGCAACCACATCGAGGAAGCCGTCGCGAAGATTCGCGAGCAGGTCGGTGACGAGGAAGTGATTCTCGGCCTGTCGGGCGGCGTCGATTCGAGCGTCGCGGCCGCGCTGATCCATCGCGCGATCGGCGACCAGCTGACCTGCGTGTTCGTCGACCACGGCCTGCTGCGCCTGAACGAAGGCAAGATGGTGCTCGACATGTTCGAGGGCCGCCTGCATGCGAAGGTCGTGCACGTGGACGCGTCCGAGCAGTTCCTCGGCCACCTGACCGGCGTGACCGATCCGGAAGCGAAGCGCAAGATCATCGGCCGCGAATTCGTCGAGGTGTTCCAGGCCGAAGCGAAGAAGCTGTCGAAGGCGAAGTGGCTCGCACAGGGCACGATCTATCCGGACGTGGTCGAGTCGGGCGGCACGAAGACGAAGAAGGCGACGACGATCAAGAGCCACCACAACGTCGGCGGCCTGCCGGAAACGCTCGGCCTGAAGCTGCTCGAGCCGCTGCGCGACCTGTTCAAGGACGAAGTGCGCGAACTGGGCGTCGCGCTCGGCCTGCCGCCGGAGATGGTGTATCGCCATCCGTTCCCGGGCCCGGGTCTCGGCGTGCGGATCCTCGGCGAAGTGAAGCGCGAATACGCGGACCTGCTGCGTCGCGCGGACGCGATCTTCATCGAGGAACTGCGCGGCACGACCGCCACCGCGCAGGACGCGGCAGCCGGCCTGTGCGGCGAGGCCGACGTCGGCAAGACCTGGTACGACCTGACGAGCCAGGCATTCGCGGTGTTCCTGCCGGTGAAGTCGGTGGGCGTGATGGGCGATGGCCGCACGTACGACTACGTGACGTCGCTGCGTGCGGTGCAGACCACCGACTTCATGACCGCGCACTGGGCACACCTGCCGTACGCGCTGCTCGGCCGCGCGTCGAACCGGATCATCAACGAGGTGCGCGGGATCAACCGTGTGGTGTACGACATCTCGGGCAAGCCGCCGGCGACGATCGAGTGGGAGTGATCCTGACTGCTCTCCGGTCGTTCCGGGAGTTTCGTTTTTCCCTGTTTTTCCGTTAAAAAAAACAGGGGGTATTGTTCGCCGGAATCCTCTGCGATCCGCGCAATACCATGTGGAAATGTCGGTACCGTCGACGGTATCGATGTTTCCTCCTCGGACGGCATTGTCCGACACCGTCACGTCGGTTTGACGGTATCGGCCGGCACTGACCCGCTGATTACAATTTCGTCATCAAGCCGAGCCGCCCGACCGCGAAGTCTTTCCCACGGCCGTTTTCCCGGTAACATCGCCGCATCTCCCAAACGAATGCGATGGAGCCAATCATGCGCATCCTGATAGTCGAAGACGAGCCGAAGACGGGCGCGTATCTGAAGAAAGGGCTCGAGGAATCCGGCTTCAGCGTCGATCTCGCGAAGGACGGCGCGGAAGGGCTGATGCTCGCGCAGGAAGAGCACTACGACGTGATCGTGCTCGACGTGATGCTGCCCGTGCTCGACGGCTGGGGCGTGCTCAAGCGCCTGCGCGACACGCATGCCACGCCCGTGCTGTTCCTGACCGCGCGCGACGATGTGCAGGACCGCGTGCACGGTCTTGAACTCGGCGCCGACGATTACCTCGTGAAGCCGTTCGCGTTCGTCGAACTCCTCGCTCGCATCCGCACGCTTGCCCGCCGCGGGCCCCCGCGCGAGACCGAGCGCATCGTGGTCGGTGATCTGGAAATCGACGTCGTGCGCCGCCGCGTGAAACGCGGTACGGTGCGGATCGACCTGACGCCGCGCGAATTCTCGTTGCTGCAACTGCTCGCGCGCCGGCAAAGCGAGGTGCTGAGCCGCACGCAGATCGCCTCGTACGTGTGGGACATGAATTTCGACAGTGACACCAACGTCGTCGAAGTCGCGATCCGGCGGTTGCGCGCGAAGATCGACGACGCGTTTCCGATCAAGCTGATCCATACGGTGCGCGGCGTGGGCTACGTGCTCGAACCGAAGGGCGGTGCATGACGCCCGGTCGGTCGCTTGGCGCGACGCTCGCGCTTTCGTTTGGCGCGACCATGCTTGCGGTCTTCGCGCTCGTCGGTACGTACGTGTACACCGGCCTCGCGCGGCAGGTGAGCACGCAGGACGACCTGGACATCGTGCTTGCCGCACGACACACGCGCCGGCTTGCGGGCGAACTCGATTCGGTCGACGCCGTGCGCGCGCACGCGGACCGGCTGACGAGCCAGGTGCTCGGTAACACGGCCCTGTCGATGGCCGTGGTCGACGCTCGGGGCAATGTGCTCGCAAGGCACGACGTCGGGCGCAACGAGCGCGACGATCAGCCGGCGGTGGCATCGGGCACGGCGTCGCCGGCGCCATCCGTGTTGCACGATGCCGACCTGTTTCCGCCTCATGCGATGCCCGTGCCGGCGGCCGAACGCATTACGGCTGATCGGATCTTGACATGGAGCGTCGATGGCGGCACGCCCGTACGTGGCGTCGTCACCGACGCCATGCTGCGCGACGGTACGCGGATCCGGATTGCGATCGCGCGCAATATGGGCGATCGCGCCGAGCTGCTCGACGGCTATCGCGACAAGCTGAAGATTGCCGGCGGGCTGGGTGCGCTCATCGCGATGCTGCTCAGCTACGGGCTGATCCGCACGGCACTGGTACCGCTGCGCGAGATCGTCGCGAACACCGGCCGGATCACCGTCGACAAGCTCGACGCGCGGCTCGACGCCGCACGCGCGCCGCGCGAGCTGCGCGCGCTCGTCGATGCGCAGAACGCGATGCTCGGCCGCCTGGAGCAAGCGTTCGGGCATCTGTCGCAATTCAGCGCCGATCTCGCGCACGACCTGCGCACGCCGCTGAACAACATGCGTGGCGCGACCGAGGTGGCACTTGCCCGACCGCGTTCGCCCGACGAATACCAGGCGCTGCTCGAGTCGAATCTCGAGGAATACGACCGTCTCGCGCGGATGATCGAGAACGTGCTGTTTCTCGCGCGTGCCGAACACCCGTCCTTCGTGACGCGGCAGCGCGCGTTCGACGTGCATGACGAGCTGGCGCGCATCGCCGAATACTTCGAAGGGCTCGCCGATGAAGCAGGCTCGACGCTGCGTGTCGAAGGGCATGGCCAGCTGACCGCCGATGTCGAGCTGTTCCGCCGCGCGGTCGGCAACCTGCTCGCGAATGCGTTGCGCTATACGCCCGCGGGCGGCGTCATCGCACTGAGCGTCGCCGAAACGGCGGACACGGTACGCGTCGTCGTCGAGAATCCCGGTGAGCCGATCGATCCCGCGCTGCTGCCGCGCATTTTCGACCGGTTCGTGCGCGGCGATCCCGCGCGCAGCGGCGGCGTGCCGGGCGGCACGGCCGGGCTTGGCCTCGCGATCGTCCTCTCGGTGATGGAGCTGCACAGCGGCACCGCGCGCGTCGAAAGCGACGCGGCGAGCACGCGGTTCATTCTGACGTTCGTCAAGCCCCCTGCGTCCTGATCGCCGTGCCTGGCGCGGCGGCGCTCGCGGCGCTTTCCGCGCCCGCGTGCCAGCCGCCGCCCAGCGCCTTCAGCAGCCCGACCGAAGCCGCCATCCGGCGTGCGGCGATCTGGTCGGTCTGGCGCTGATTCGTCAGTGCGATCGTCTGCGCGGTCACCACGTCCAGATAGCTGACGGCGCCCGCGTTGAAGCGATTCGTCGTCAGCCGCAGTGACAGGTCGGCCGCGGCGGTCGCACGCTGCTGACTGGCGGCTTCGGACGCAAGCGCATCGAGCGTGGACAGTTGATCCTCGACTTGCTGGAAAGCGGCCAGCACGGTCTGACGATAGTCGGCGACGTCGCCATCGTACTGCGCGTGTGCGCCGCGCAGCGTCGCGCTGCGGCGTCCGCCATCGAACAGCGTGCCGACGAGTTGCGGACCGAGCGACCAGAACAGGCTTGGCGCGGTCAGCCACGGCGCGAAGAACCCGCTTTCCAGCCCCGCGCTCGCCGATAGCATGAGGTCGGGGAAGAACGCGGCGTGCGCTTCGCCGATCTGCGCGTTCGCGGCCGCGACACGGCGCTCGGCCGCCGCGATGTCGGGCCGTCGCTCGAGCAGTTGCGACGGCACGCCGGTTGGAATGGCAGGCACGTCGAACGCTTGATCGCGCGGAGGCAGTGCGAACGTCGATGCGCTTTCGCCGACGAGCGTCGCGATTGCATGCTGGAGCTGCGCACGCGACGCGTCGATGTCGGTGTCCTGCGTGCGGGTCGATTCCAGTTGGGTTTCGGCTTGCGCGACGGCGGACGCGTCGATCGCGCCAGCGGCGAGCTGCTGTTGCAGCAGTTTCAGCGCATCCCCATACGCGTGCACCGTATCGTCGAGCAGCCGCTTTTGCGTATCGAGCGAGCGCAGCGCGAAATAGTCGGTCGCGAGTTCGGCCGTGACCGACAGCTTGACGGCCTGCAAGTCGGCCGCGCTCGCGTCGGCGTTCGCCTGCGCACCCGCCACCGCGTCGCGCACACGGCCGAACACGTCGGGTTCCCAACTCGCAGCCAGACCGACCTGATGGTCGGGTGTCGTCTTGCCCGCGAGCGACGCGCCGAGCTTGTTCCGCGACAGGCGCGAACGGCTTTGCGCCACCCCGGCCGTGACGGTCGGCAGGAGCCCCGCATGCTGGTAGCTGACCTGCGCGCGCGCCTGCTGCAGATCGGCGACGGCTTTCTTCACGGTCTGGTTCGACACGTCGACGCGCGCTTCGAGCGCGTTCAGATCCGCGTCGTCGAACACGGTCCACCACGCGCCGCGCGACGCGGCATCGGCCGGCACTGCGACATGCCAGCCCGGTTGCGCGGCCGGTGCGCCGGCATAGTGCGCGGGCACGGCGACAGCCGGCGGCGAATAGGGCGGCAGCGTCGAGCAAGCGGCCAACGCGGCGGCAACGCCGAGCGCGACGACGCGGCGGGCGAACGGGAGCAGGCGAAGGAGACGCATGGCGGGGATCTCGCGGGTAGGCATGGACGGGTCAGGTGCGGGCGTTCGCCGACGACGTAACGGGCGTCGAAGCGGGCATGGGCGGTGCCGTGCGTGACGCTGTCGGGATATCGGCTGCCGAATCCGGTTGCGCTGCCGGCATCGCACCGTGCTCGACCGACATGATCTTCACGGCTTCGCCGCTTGAGATCGAATCGCCCGGGTTGTCGATCACGCGATCGGTCGGGGCGAGTCCCGCGACGATCTCGACATGCGTGCCGAAATCACGCCCGATCCGCACGGTTTTCAGCGCCGTGCGGCCGTTCGCGCCGACCGTTGCGACGGTCACGCCGTTCGACCGGAACAGCAACGCACTGACCGGCAGCTCGAACGCCGGCGCCGTGCTCGCCACGAGCAGATGTGCCTGGGTATACGCGCCGGGCAGCAACGCGCCATCGCGATTGTCGACGTCGATCTCGACACGCAGCGTGCGCGTCACCGGATCGATCGCGCCCGCACTGCGCGCGACGTGCGCGGCGAAGCGCCGCCCGGGATACTGCTGCGTGGTCAGGTAGACGGACGTGCCGGTCGATACGCCGGCCGCGCTGTCCTGAGGCACGTCGACGAACACGCGCAGCGTGTCGGTTTGCTCCAGATGGAACAGTTCGCCCGACAGCCCGGCGCTGCCGGGCGTGCCGCCGGCCGTCACGAGCGTGCCGACGTCGACGTTGCGCGCGGTAATGACGCCGTCGAACGGCGCGGTCACCGATTCGTACGACACGAGTTCGTTCAGATGCGCGGCATTGGCCTGCGCGGATGAGAGCATCGCGCGCTTCGCGTTCATGTCGGCGACCTTCGTGTCGGTGTCCTGCTGCGACACCGATTGCGTCTTCAGCATGTCCTGCCAGCGCTGCGCGGTCGATTTCGCATAGTCGTAGTTCGCCTGCGCGGTCGCCGCGTCCGCGCGCGCCTGGCGCAACTGCGCGTCGAGGTCGGGTGCCGTGATCTGCGCGAGCGTTTGCCCGGCCTTCACATGCGTGCCGATGTCCGCGCTCCAGTGCTCGATGTAGCCGCTCGTGCGCGCGTAGATCGACGCTTCGGCATACGGCATCACCGCGCCTGGCAGCGTGAGCGTCTGGTCGGCCGGCGCGGTGCCGGGCTGGATCACGGTCACCGGCAGCGCCTGCTGCGCGGCCACCTGCTGGCGCTGCGCGGCGCGCGCGTCGACGCGCGGCACGATGCCGATCGCGAGCAGCGCGGCGGCGACCCCAAGCGCGGCGAGCGGGACCGCCAGCTTGCGGCCGTGCCGGGGCGGCGGCGTTTCCGGCGCCGCGCCATGCCCGGCAGGTGGCATCGTTTCCGGTTCGGCAGCCAGCGGCGGGGCGAGAGGTTCGGTCGTGTCGTTCATGATGGTTTCGAAGTCGGGCGAGTCGAGGGAAATCGGCATGCGTTCGCGATCAGGGCACCACCGGCATGTCCTGTGCGCGGCGGGCGGCGGCCGCCGCGCGGCGTCGGTCGAGCCACGCGTGAATGAATCCGAACAGGATGGGCACGAACAGCAGCGTCGACAGCGTGCCGAACGCCAGCCCGCCGATCACGGCACGGCCAAGCGGGGCGTTTTGCTCGCCGCCATCGCCGAGGCCGAGCGCCATCGGCAGCATGCCGATCAGCATCGCGAGCGCGGTCATCACGACGGGACGGAAGCGGCTGAATCCCGCGTCGAGCGCGGCCTGCCACGGCGGCGAACCGCCCGCGATCAGCTCGCGCGCCGCGTTGACGACGAGGATGCTGTTCGCGGTCGCGATGCCGATGCACAGGATCGTGCCGGTCAGCGCAGGTACCGACAGCGTGGTGCGCGTGACGAACAGCATCCATGCGATGCCGGCGAGCGACGCGGGCAGGCCGCCGACGATCGCGAGCGGATCGAGCCACGACTGGAAATTGACGACCATCAGCAGATAGACGAGGGCGATCGCGAGGGCAAGTCCGCCGAGCAGGCCGGCAAACGATTCGTGCATCGCCTGAACCTGGCCGCGCAGCACGATCGACGAACCGGGCGGGAGTTGCGCACGCGCATCGTCGACGAGCTTCGTCACGTCTGCCGTGACGCCGCCGAGGTCGCGGCCCTGTACCGACGCGAAAATGTCGAGCACGGGCTGCACGTTGTAATGCGACACCACGGCCTGCTGCGTCGCGCGTGAGAATGCGCCCAATGCGCCGAGCAGGTTCTGTGCGGGCGCGCCTGCGGCCGGGCCGCCGACGGGCGTCCGCGGCGAGCGTGTGCCGTCCGTCGGCAGCGGTATGTTCGCAAGGGCCTGCAGCGAGTCGACCGAATACTGCGGTGCCTGCACGATCAACGGGTAGCTGACGCCGTTGCGCGGATCGAGCCAGAAGTTCGGCGTCGTCTGCGAACTGCCCGACAGCGCGATCAACAGGTTCTGTGCGACGTCGCGTTGTTCGAGGCCGGCCTGGATCGCTTTCGTGCGGTCCACGTCGACGTTGATCGCAGGTTCGTCGCCGGGCTGCTGGATGCGCGTATCGACGAGGCCGCGTACGCCGCGCAGTTTTGCGAGCAGCGCGTTCGCCACCGCACGGTTCTGGTCCAGCTTGTTGCCGACGATCTGGATGTCGATCGGCGCGGGCAGCCCGAAATTGAGAATCTGGCTGACAATGTCGGCCGGCAGGAACGCGAACGTGACACCCGGGAACGACTGCGCGAGCACGTTGCGCAGCTTCGCGACATAGGCTGCCGTGGGCGCGTGGTTCGGCTTCAGCGAGATCATCACGTCCGCGTCCTCGGTGCCGATCGGGTCGGACGAGTCGTACGTGAGGTTGATCCCGCTCACCGGCACGCCGATGTTGTCGAGCATGCCCGCCAGTTCGTTCGCCGGAATCACGGTCCGGATGCGCGCTTCCACTTCGTCGGTGAGGCGTGCGGTTTCCTCGATCCGCGTGCCGGTCGGCGCGCGCAGATGCAGGCGGATCTCGCCCGTGTCGACCGACGGAAAGAAATCCTGGCCGGCGAACGCGAACAGGCCGGTCGATGCGGCGCACGCGAGCAGGAACGCGGCCGCAAAACGGCGACGGTGCGCGATCGCTGCCGACAGCAGCGCGCGATAGCGCAGCCGGACCGCCTCGAAGCGACCTTCGAACGCGGCCTGGAATCGTGCGATGCGCGCGAACGCGCCACGCGGCGGCCGGCCGTGACCCTTCGCGCGCATCAGTACCATTGCGAGCGTCGGTACCAGCGTGCGCGAGAAGAAATACGACGCGACCATCGCGAAGATCACGGCCTCGGCCATCGGCACGAACAGGTAGCGCGCGACGCCCGTCAGCATGAACATCGGCACGAACACGATGCAGATCGACAGCGTTGACACGAAGGTCGGCACGGCTATTTCACCCGCGCCGGTCAGGATGGCGTCTTCCAGGGGCGCACCTCGTTCCAGATGATGCGTGATGTTCTCGATCGCGACGGTCGCGTCGTCGACGAGTATCCCGACCGCGAGCGCGAGCCCGCCGAGCGTCATGATGTTGATGGTCTGGCCGAGCGCGCCCAGCGCGAGCAGCGACGTGAGCACGGCCAGCGGAATCGATACCGCGATGATCAGCGTCGCGCGCCAGCTGCCGAGGAACAACAGGATCATCAGCGCGGTCAGGCAGGCCGCGATCAGCGCCTCGCGCACGACACCCTGGATCGCCGCTTTCACGAACACCGACTGATCGCCGAGCGCGGAAATGTGCAGCGCTTTCGGCAAGCCGGCTGCAATCTTCGGCAGCATCGCCTTGACCTGGTCGATGATCGTCAGTGTCGACGCGCTGCCGGTCTTCTCGACGGTCAGCAGTGCCGCGCGCTTGCCGTCGATGCGCACGATGTTGGTCTGCGGTGCGTAGCCGTCGCGAACGTGCGCGACGTCGCGCACATAGACCACGTTGCCGTCGATCGTCTTGACGGGCAGATTGTTGAGCGCGGCGACCGTCTGCGTGCTGCCGTTCATCTGCACGTTGTACTCGCGCGTGCCGATCTTCGCGGTGCCGCCCGGCAGGATCAGGTTTTGCGCGTTGATCGCGTTCACCACGTCGATGGGCGCAAGGCCCTTCGCCTGCAGCGCGCGCGTGTCGAGGTCGACGACGATCTGGCGGATCTTGCCGCCGAACGGCAGCGGCACCGCCGCACCCTGCACGGTCGCGAGCTGCGTGCGGATGAAGCTGTTGCCGAGGTCGTACAGTTGCTGTTCGGCAAGCGTGTCGCTGGACAGTCCGAGTTGCAGGATCGGCACCGTCGATGCGTTGTACGTGATGATGTTCGGCGGCAGCGTGCCGGGCGGCAGGATCCGCAGGATCGACGCGGAATTGCTCGCGGCTTCCGCGATCGCGCGATTGATGTCCGCGCCGGGGTGGAAGAAGATCTTCACGACCGAAACGCCGTTCAGCGATTGCGATTCGATGTGCTCGATGTCGTCGACATCCGACGTCAGCGCACGCTCGTAGTTCGACGTGATCCGCTTGGCCATGTCCTCGGCGGAGAAGCCGTTGTATGACCAGACGATGCTGACGACCGGAATGTCGATGTTCGGGAAGATATCGGTCGGCGTGCGCAGGATCGCGAGCGGCCCCGCGATGAAGATCAGCAGCGCGAGCACGACGAATGTATAAGGCCTGCGCAACGCCAGCCGGACGATCCACATGATGTTGTTCCTCGAAGCAGGGCATGGGTACCGCATTCGATGCGGCAGAGCATGCAGTCTGCTGGCGCGGCGCTGACCCGACTCTGACTCGAAGATTACGAAACTGTTATCGGTGCGCGGGACGAGGATTTCAAAATTGTCATCTACCGGTCAGCGTCGGGTACGGGCCGATCGCCAGAATGGAGGTGTCAGGCGGCGAATCGCGATTGCGGTCACGCCGGCGGCGCATCGACGATGCGTCTTCATCGAACCGTTCTCAGGAGTTTCATCATGAATCGCAAACTGATCGCAGCCGCACTGCTCGCCGTCGTCGTCGGAACGCCGGTCGCCGCTTTCGCACAAACGTCGTCGTCCGGCGTAACCCGCGCCGACGTGATCGCCGATCTCGTTCAGGCACAACGCGATGGCACCGTGCCCACGTCAAACTCTGACTATCCGCCGAGCGCGGCGACGGTCGCACGCAATCGCGAGCTCTACGCGATCGCGCACGGAGAACAGCGCACCGCCACGGCCGCTGCTACAACGTCCGTATCGACCGCGAGTGCGCAATGAAGCGGAGGCGCGCGATGAAGCTCCATTCCCGGCTGGGCGTCGCGGCGTTGCTCGCGGCGACGGCCGCGCTGGCCTTTGCGCGCGGGCAGCCGAATTTGCCGAGCGACGACGGCGGTCGTGCCAGTGTGCTCCGCGAGCTTCATCCGACGTGGGCGTCGGATGACTCGCGGTCGCGGACCGCATCCGCCTCGTCGAAGGACGTCGGCAAGACGGACAGGCACGCCGCGACATGGCGAATCTGAGACTGGTCGTCACGGGTTGAATTGCCGATGTATGGCCCGGATTGGATGCTTGGTTGACTTGCCACTCCGAATTGCGGATTGGGCGCGCCTGAGATCCTTTCAAAGTACGTATATCGGGGTCCGCGCGACCATAAGAAGGCTGTTGCTGCATGCGGACTGCGCTCGAGTGCGGCAACGGCGCCCCGTTATCGAACCATTTTTCAATGCGTTTATTAAGTATTCTTTACCAATCCATACGCCAGATCGAACCATCTGAACCGTCGATGCTCAATTTCCCGGCAGAAGGCGCCACATCGCGTGGCGCTTTTTCCGCATGGATGCCGCTTACGCTGCTTTCCCCGCAGCAGATGTTGAATTCCTTCAAAATCCCTAATCGGGTCCGTAGGTTGTCGCTTCATCAATCTGATTCCCATTACATCTGATGGGAATCAGATTGTCCGTGTCGCACCCTCACGACAGACGGCAGATATCACTTTGAACGGCGCTTGCCGAGGCCCGGAAATTTCACGGCCATCAGCGTCGCGAACCTTGCTCTCCAAACCGTCTTGCGCATAGCGGCGCAGCCGTAGGTCAGTCACCAGTTTCCACGGTTTGGGTCTTTTGACAAATCAGTTCCGCCTTCCACTGCGCAACCGAAGCCCGATACTCGAGCTGGCCGCTACAAGTTGCAGCGTTACGTGTCAGTTCCCTGGCGACCGTTGTGCGCATGGCGGACCAGGCCGGACGCTTCCGGGCCGAGGTGTCCGTCGCGGGGCGGCCGCTGGACAGCCGCTGGACAGCGACCGCGTGCCCATCACGCCGAATCGGCCTGACGCATGTCGGGCGCATCGTCGCCGGCAGCCGGACCTTCGCGCGCGCTTGTGCCGCGCGTGTCGATTTCCCGCTACGTCGTTCGTCGTATTGATATCGACCGGGCTGACCGGGCGCCCGCGCCCGCGCGCGGCCGGAGCCCGGTTTTCCCCATCGATGCCGGTACGACGCAGAGAAAGGAGATGCCAGATGCCTGATTCCCGCTATCGCTGGGTGATTGTCGCTGCCGGCGGCCTGATGGGCTGCATCGCGATCGGCGCGATGTTTTCGCTGCCCGTGTTCCTGCGGGCCATCGCACGCGACACCGGCTGGTCGATGACCGGCATTTCCGCCGCGATGACGCTCGGCTTCATTGCAATGGCGTTCGCGAGCATCGGCTGGGGCAGCCTGTCGGACCGCATCGGCACGCGCGCGGTGGTCGTGACGGGCGCCGTGCTGCTGTCGGCGAGCCTGGCGCTCGCGAGCCGTGCGCCGTCGCTGCTCGCGTTCCAGCTGATGTTCGGGCTGGCCGTCGGCGGCGCGACGGCCGCGGTGTTCGCGCCGATGATGGCATGCGTGACCGGCTGGTTCGACACGCACCGCAGCCTCGCGGTATCGCTGGTGTCGGCGGGCATGGGCATGGCGCCGATGACGATGTCGCCGCTCGCGGCCTGGCTCGTGTCGGGCCACGGCTGGCGCACGTCGATGCTGTTGATCGCCGCGCTGGCCGCCGTCGTGATGATTCCGGCGTCGCTGCTCGTGCGCCGTGCGCCGGCGCTCGACGGGCCGCACGTCGAGCCGGCGCCTGCAGGTGGGCCCGCGACCGCGCCGCTGTCGGTCGGCGGCGCGCTGCGTTCGCCGCAGTTCATCGTGCTGCTGCTGACCAACTTCTTCTGCTGCGCGACGCACTCCGGCCCGATCTTCCATACGGTCAGCTACGCGGTGACCTGCGGGATCCCGCTGATCGCGGCTGTGTCGATCTACAGCGTCGAGGGGCTCGCCGGCATGGGCGGGCGCATCGCGTTCGGACTGCTGGGCGATCGCCTCGGCGCGAAACGCATGCTGGTGGCGGGGCTGCTCGCGCAGGCGCTCGGCGCGCTCGGTTACTACTTCGTGCGCACGCTCGACGGGTTCTACGCGGTCGCGACGCTGTTCGGCTTCATCTATGCCGGCGTGATGCCGCTCTACGCGGTGCTCGCGCGCGAGAACTTCCCGCTGTGGATGATGGGCACCGTGATCGGCGGCTGCGCGATGGCCGGCAGCCTCGGGATGGCGGCGGGGCCGGTCGCCGGCGGCCTGATCGTCGATGCGCTGGGCAGCTACGGCTGGCTGTACCTCGGATCGTTCGCGATCGGCATCGGCGCGTTCCTCGTCGCGATGATGTTCCGGCCGTTTCCCAAGAAGGAGCGGTCGCAGCCGGTCGCCGCATGACCCGGCGGCGACGAAACGGCGATTTCGGCGAAACGACGTGCGCCGATCTGCCCGGACGAAAATAAAAAACGGGGTCGGACATCGCCCGTTCAAACCGCGCCAGATCCTCGCTGAGCCTGCTGCGGCGCAGCACAGCGGCAAGTCGCGGCGTTCGGCACGCATGCGCATCGATTCGGCCCCTAAAAAAACCGATGTCGAGCAACCCTTCGAAGGGCCTGTCATCCGCGCGTCACCCTGCTAGAATTCGGCTGCCGCATTGTTCCGATTGACTGATGAGACTGCTTGACGCACTGGTCGAACAACGAATTGCCGCCGCCGCCGCGCGGGGCGAGTTCGACGATTTGCCGGGTACCGGCGCGCCGCAAGCGCTGGATGACGACCTGCTCGTACCCGAGGAGGTGCGGGTGGCTAACCGTATCCTGAAGAATGCGGGCTTCGTGCCGCCGGCCGTCGAGCAACTGCGCGCGCTGCGCAACCTGCAGGACGAACTGCAGGCGGTCAGCGACCGCGCCGCACGCTGTCGGCTGCAGGCGAAGATCCTTGCCCTCGACATGGCGCTCGAATCGCTGCGCGGCGGCCCGATGGTGATGCCGCGCGACTATTGCCGGCGCATCGCGGAACGTCTGTGCGAGCGCGGGCTCGACGACGTGCCCGCCGAAGCGGGGCCGATGTGAGCACCGACGCGCTGCACGATGCGGCAGCCGAATCCGCTGCCGCTTCCGATTCTCCCGTTCCCGAAGCCGCGCCCGTGTCGGCGCGCGACCTGCACTTCATGCGTCTCGCGCAGGCCGCCGCCGAAGAGGCGCGCGCGGCCGGCGAAGTGCCGGTCGGCGCGGTGCTCGTGCGCGGCGACGAGGTGATCGCACGCGGCTTCAACCATCCGATCGGCGGGCACGACCCGTCGGCCCATGCGGAAATGGCGGCGCTGCGCATGGCCGCGCAGCATCTGCAGAATTACCGGATGCCCGGCTGCGAGCTGTACGTGACGCTGGAGCCGTGCCTGATGTGCGCGGGCGCGATCATGCACGCGCGCATCGCGCGGGTCGTCTACGGCGCCGCCGACCCGAAGACGGGCGCGTGCGGCAGCGTGATCGACGCGTTCGCGAATCCGCAGCTCAACCACCACACCGACGTGACCGGCGGCGTGCTCGCCGACGAGTGCGGCGCCGCGCTGAAGTCGTTCTTCGCGGCGCGCCGCCGCGCGTTGCGTGAAGCACGGCGCGCCCGCGACGCCGAATCCGGCGCGTCATAAGCGTTGCCGCCGCGCCCGTCGCCCGGAGCGGGGCGGCCCGCACGGTTCCGTGAACCGGAGACGGTTCGGACCCTCTAAGCAGGTTTGACGACCCCGATACCTTTCGCCATGTCCTTCCAGTCCGCCGCGTCGTACACCATCCGCCTGCTGGCACCGTCCGGTTATCCGCATGATCCCGATGCGATCAATCGTGCGCTTGAACGCCTGAGCGGCGCGCAGCATCGGATCGAGAACATCGAGGCGACGCAGCGCCGCTTTCAGCGTTTCGGCGGGACCGACGGCGAGCGGGCCGGCGACCTGAACCGCCTGGCGGATCCGGAGCGCGCGCTGCCGGACATCGCGCTCGCGGTGCGCGGCGGCTACGGCGCCGCGCGCATCCTGCACGGACTCGACTATCGCGGGCTCGAGCGCCGCCTGCGCGACCAGCCGATCGTGCTCGTGGGTCACAGCGACTTCACCGCGGTCCAGCTCGCGCTATACGCGAAGGCGCGCATCAAGACCTTCGGCGGCCCGATGCTGTCGGCCGACTTCGGCGCGGAAACGCCGAGCGACTTCACGATGCGGCACTTCTGGCAGACGCTGTCGCAGCCGACCACGACGATCATCGCCGAAGCGCCGCAGGTGCAGACCGTGAACGTGACGGGCACGCTGTGGGGCGGCAACCTCGCGATCCTCACGTCGCTCGTCGGCACGCCGTACATGCCCGATATCGAAGGCGGCATCCTGTTCGTCGAGGATGTGAACGAACAGCCGTTCCGGATCGAACGGATGATCTACCAGCTGCACCTGTCGGGGCTGCTCGCGCGCCAGCAGGCGCTCGTGCTCGGGCAGTTTACCGGCGCGCGGCCGTTCGAGTACGACAACGGCTACGACATGCAGGCGATGATCGACCAGGTGCGCTCGGTGGTCGGCATCCCGGTCGTCACGGGGCTGCAGTTCGGTCACGTGCCGGACCTGCTGACGCTGCCGTTCGGCGCGCAGGCGCAACTCGTCGCGAATGCGCACGGCTTCCGGCTGACGCTGTCGGACTATCCGCATCTCGGCTGAGCCGGGCAGGTACCATCGAAAGGCGGGGTTTCCCGCCTTTTTCTTCAAGTAAATGTGCAACTAACGGTCAGAAATTTTCGTCGGCATCAATCGGATGGCGTCGTCGCATGCACCATTTTTGTCAACAAAATGACCGGGAGGGTATACACCGTGAGCCGCCTTGGATAAGCATGGGAGCCTTGATGTGCCTGGATTTCGTGCGCCGCGCACGGATCTGGTACGACGGGGTGCACACCAATTGTGCGCATTTCCGGAAAAGAATTGTTGACAATCTTTATGTCCATCCTAGGATGAGGACCATCACACGATGCAGATCATGAACGAGCCCGATTCCCATCCGTCCGGCACCGCCGGTCCCGAAGCGATCGCCGAGCGGATTCGCACCGCGATCCTCGAGCATCGGCTCGCGCCCGGCGCGAAGCTGACGGAGGCGCAGCTCTGCGACGTGTTCGGCGTGAAGCGCGGGACGATCCGGCAGGCGCTCGCGCAGCTCGCGGCCGACAAGCTGGTCGATCTCGAGCCGAACCGAGGGGCATTTGTCGCGAGTCCGACGCTGCAGGACGTGCACGAGGTGTTCGAGATGCGCAGGATCATCGAGCTGGCGGTCGTCGAGCGGCTCGCGACGGGACCGGGCGCGAAGCGGCTGAAGGGCGTCGCCGCGCTGATCGACAAGGAACGCAAGGCGTTCGAGCGGCACGACTTCGCAGCGTGGATCCGCCTGTCGGGCGAATTCCATACGGCGCTCGCGGCGCTGATGGGCAACGCGACGCTCTGCGAGTGCCTCGACGGGCTGGTCGCACGCTCGACGTTGATGTCGGCACTGTACGAATCGCACGGGCGCAGCCCGTGCTCGTTCGACGATCACGACGAGATCCTGACCGCGCTGGAGGCGGGGGATCCGAAGCGGGCGGCGGCGCTGATGGCGCACCACCTGCAGCATGTCGAACTGAAGATGCTGGACCGGCCCGCGCAAGGGCAGGTCGATTTGCGCGAAGTGTTCGGCGGCGCCTGAGCGGCGACGCGAACCGGCCCGCGCGCCATACGACGAGAGCAATGCAGGCCGGCGGTTCGCGCCGCCGGCCGCCAGTCCGACTCCGGGAAACGATCCGGAGCGATATCGATGGCGGTGGAGCGGCCGTTCGGCCGCGTCAAGGAGAAGTCATGGCTCAGTTCAGTGTGGCGCACGACAGCGCGTATCCGGCGGAAGAAGGCGGCGAGGGCGGCGGCCCCGCGATGCCTGACGGTTACAGTCAACGTTTGTATAACGAAGATTTGGCACCCCTGAAGAATCAGACATGGGGGGCGTACAACATCTTCGCGTTCTGGATGTCGGACGTGCACAGCGTCGGCGGCTACGTGTTCGCGGGCAGCCTGTTCGCGCTCGGGCTGACGAGCTGGCAGGTGCTGATCGCGCTGATCGTCGGCATCACGATCGTGAACCGGCTGTGCAACCTGATCGCGCGGCCGAGCCAGCAGATCGGCGTGCCGTATCCGGTCGCGTGCCGCGCGACGTTCGGCGTGCTCGGCGCGAACGTGCCGGCCGTGATCCGCGGGCTGATCGCGATCGCGTGGTACGGCATCCAGACCTATCTCGCGTCCAGCGCGCTCGTGATCGTCGTGCTGAAATTCTTTCCGCAATGGCTGCCGTATGCGGACGTCCATCGCTACGGTTTCCTCGGGCTGTCGGCGGTCGGCTGGGCCGGCTTCATGCTGCTGTGGGTGCTGCAGGCGTTCGTGTTCTGGAACGGGATGGAGACGATCAAGAAGTTCATCGACTTCGCGGGCCCGGCCGTCTACGTCGTGATGTTCATCCTGGCCGGCTACATGGTGTGGCGCGCGGGCTGGCGCAATATCGGCCTCAACCTCGGCGGCGTCAAGTATCACGGCGCGGAAGTGATTCCGGTGATGATCACGGCCGTGTCGCTCGTCGTGTCGTACTTCTCCGGGCCGATGCTGAATTTCGGCGACTTCTCGCGCTACTGCCGCTCGTTCGGCGAGGTGAAGCGCGGCAACTTCTGGGGGCTGCCGGTCAACTTCCTCGCGTTCTCGCTCGTCACGGTGATCACGACGGCCGCGACGCTGCCGGTGTTCGGCGAACTCATCACGGACCCCGTCGAAACGGTGGGCCGCATCGACCATCCGACCGCGGTGATTCTCGGCGCGCTGACGTTCACGATCGCCACGATCGGCATCAATATCGTCGCGAACTTCGTGTCGCCCGCGTTCGACTTCTCGAACGTCGCGCCGCGGCTGATCAGCTGGCGCGCGGGCGGGATGCTCGCGGCCGTCGCGTCGATCTTCATCACGCCGTGGAACCTGTTCAACAACCCGGCCGTGATCCACTACACGCTCGACGTGCTCGGCGCATTCATCGGCCCGCTGTACGGCGTGCTGATCGCCGACTTCTACCTCGTCAAGCGCGGCCGGCTCGTGCGCGACGACCTGTATACGATGTCGGAGCGCGGCACCTACTGGTACACGGGCGGCGTGAACCGTCGGGCGCTCGCCGCGCTGCTGCCGGCCGCGGTGATCGCCGTCATCTGCGTGATGGTGCCGGGCTGGCAGGCCGCCGCGAACTTCTCGTGGTTCATCGGCGCGGGGCTCGGTTTCGTGTTCTACCGGCTGCTCGTGAGCACGAAGGCCTGAGGCGCGCGCGATGAAGATCAAGCTGATCAATCCGAACACGACGCAGCGGATGACCGATGCAATGGGCCGCTGCGCGCGCGAAGTCGCGGCGGCAGGCACGGAGATCGTCGCGGTGAGCCCGCCGATGGGGCCGCCGTCGATCGAAGGCTATTACGACGAGGCGCTGGCGACGCCCGGCCTCTTGGCCGAGATCGCGCAGGGCGAGCGCGACGGTTGCGATGCGTACGTGATCGCGTGTTTCGGCGATCCGGGCCTTTATGCGGCGCGCGAGGTCGCGCGCGGGCCGGTGATCGGGATCGCCGAGGCGGCGATGCACGCGGCGAGCGTGCTCGCGCCGGGCTTCTCGGTCGTCACGACGCTCGCGCGCACCTGCGGGATGGCATGGCATCTCGCCGAGCGCTACGGGATGAAGCGGTTCTGCCGCAACGTGCGCGCGACCGACGTCGCGGTGCTCGAGCTCGACCGGCCAGGCTCGGCCGCGCGGCGGATCATCGTCGACGAATGCCGGCGCGCGCTCGACGAGGACGGCGCCGACGCGATCGTGCTCGGCTGTGCGGGGATGGCCGAATTCGCGCACGAGATCGAGCAGCAGATCGGCGCGCCGGTGGTGGAAGGCGTGACGGCAGCCGTCAAGTGGGCCGAGGCGCTCGTGGCGCTGCGCCTCGCGACCGCGAAGCGCGGCGACTATGCGCGGCCGCTGCCGAAGCGCTACGACGGCGAATTCGAGCGTTTCAGCCCGCCGGACGACGCCTCGGCGGCCGTGCCGGGGGCCGCCCCGGCGCGCAGCGGGATCGCCGCACCGGAACCGATCCCGACTTTGCCGCAACCGCACATACACGCCGTCTGACATGCACTATCTGCGCGGCTGTATGGGCGCGTATGCACCTTTTCGCTACACTGGGCCGTCATCGCATCGGCCCGCGCGGCCGGCCTCCGGCACCCGCGCGGGCCGATGCGAACCCATTATCCCAGCAAGCTATCGCCGCACTTCGAACCCATGTCACTCGATCCCAACTATCCTCGCGACCTGATCGGCTATGGCCGCCATCCCGTGCAGGCGAACTGGCCCGGGCGTGCCCGCGTCGCCGTGCAATTCGTCCTGAACTACGAGGAGGGCGGCGAGAACTGCGTGCTGCACGGCGACCCGGGCTCCGAGCAGTTCCTGTCCGAAATTGTCGGCGCGGCCGCGTATCCGGACCGCCACATGAGCATGGAGTCGATCTACGAATACGGTTCGCGTGCCGGCGTGTGGCGCATCCTGCGCGAATTCGAGAAGCGCGGGCTGCCGCTGACGGTATTCGGCGTCGGCATGGCGATCGAGCGCCATCCGGAACTCGCGCGTGCGTTCGTCGAGCTCGGTCATGAGATCGCGTGCCATGGCTGGCGCTGGATCCACTACCAGGGCATGACGCCCGAGCTCGAGGCCGAGCACATGCGTCTCGGGATGGAGGCGATCGAGCGCGTGACGGGCGAGCGTCCGCTCGGCTGGTACACCGGCCGCGACAGCCCGAACACGCACCGTCTCGTCGCGGAATACGGCGGCTTCCTGTACGACTCGGACAACTATGGCGACGACCTGCCGTTCTGGATGGACGTCGAGGTGTCGGGCGGCGGCACGTCGCCGCAGCTGATCGTCCCGTACACGCTCGATACGAACGACATGCGCTTCGCGACGCCGCAGGGCTTCAACACCGGCGATCACTTCTTCGATTACCTGCGCGACGCGTTCGACGTGCTGTACGCGGAGGGCGACGAGGCGCCGAAGATGCTGTCGATCGGCATGCACTGCCGTCTGCTCGGCCGTCCGGGACGTTTCCGCGGGCTGCAGCGGTTCCTCGACCACATCGAGAAGCACGATCGCGTATGGGTGACGCGCCGTGTCGATATCGCGCGTCATTGGCGTGAGCATCATCCGTATCAGCCCAATCATCGAAACGAAGGGAAAGCATGAAGGCGATGCGTTACACGTTGGATCAACTGAACACGATGGCGCCGAGCGCATTCGTCGCGGCGCTGTCGGGGATCTTCGAACATTCGCCGTGGGTGGCCGAGGTTGCCGCGGGCGAGCGGCCGTTCGCGAGCATCGACGCGCTGCACAAGACGATGTCGAATGCGGTCGAGACGGGCGGCGAAGTGCGCCAGCTCGCGCTGATCAACGCGCACCCGGAGCTGGCCGGCAAGGCCGCCGTGCGCGGCGAGCTGACGGCCGAGTCGACGCGCGAGCAGAGCGGCGCGGGTCTCGGCCAGTGCACGCAGGAAGAATTCGACAAGCTGCTGACGCTGAACCGCACGTATCGCGAGAAGTTCGGCTTCCCGTTCATCCTTGCGGTGCGCGGCTATGACCGGCACGGCATCATCGCGAACTTCGAGTCGCGCGTGAATCATTCGCGCACCGAGGAACTGCGCACGAGCCTCGACCAGATCTACCGGATCGCGCGCTTCCGCCTCGACGACCTGATCGACGCCTGACCCCGCAACACGGCCTGCTGCATCGCAGCGGCCCGATCGCTTTACTGAAACAAGGAAACATCATGGCTGTTCCGCTTCTCGATCCCGATGCACCCGATTTCACGCGGCGCTACGTGAACCTCGCCGACCCGCGTCTCGGCGCGCAGGCGCTCGAGGCCAGCGACGACTTCTTCGCGCCGAAGGACCGGATGCTGAACCCCGAGCCGGCCGTGTTCATCCCCGGCAAGTACGACGACCACGGCAAATGGATGGACGGCTGGGAGACGCGCCGCAAGCGCACGACCGGCTATGACTGGTGCATCGTCAAGCTCGCGCGGCCGGGCGTGATCAAGGGTTTCGACATCGACACGAGCCACTTCACCGGCAACTTCCCGCCGGCCGCGTCGATCGAGGCCGCGTTCGTGGCCGACGGCGCGCCGACGCATGCGACCGAGTGGGTCGAGATCGTGCCGTCGACTACACTGCAGGGCAACAGCCATCACTACGTCGCGGCGAGCGACGCCCGCGCGTTCACGCACCTGCGGGTGAACATCTATCCGGACGGCGGCATCGCGCGCCTGCGCGTGTACGGCCAGCCGCAGCTCGACTGGGCCGGCGCGAGCGCGACCGAGCGGTTCGACCTCGCGGCGATGGAGAACGGCGGCTACGTGGTGGCCGCGAACAACCAGCACTTCGGCGTCGTGTCGAACCTGCTGCTGCCGGGCCGTGGCGTGAACATGGGCGACGGCTGGGAAACCCGCCGCCGCCGCGAACCGGGCAACGACTGGGCGATCATCGCGCTCGCGCAGCCGGGCGTGATCCGCAAGATCGAAGTCGACACCGCGTTCTTCAAGGGCAACTATCCGGACCGCTGCTCGATCCAGGCCGCGTACGTGTCGGGCGGCACCGACAGCTCGCTGATCACGCAGTCGATGTTCTGGCCGGTGCTGCTCGGCGAACAGAAGCTGCAGATGGACAAGCAGCACGACTTCGAACACGAAATCGCATCGCTGGGCCCGGTGACCCACGTGCGCCTGAACATCATTCCGGACGGCGGCGTATCGCGCCTGCGTCTGTGGGGGACGCTCGACAAATGAAGACGCTTGCCATCGAACCGCTGACCCGGGAAGCGTTCGCGCCGTTCGGCGACGTGATCGAAACCGAAGGCGCGAAGCAGATTCCGATCAACCTCGGCACGACGATCCGCTTTCACGATCTCGCGACAGTCGACGTGACCGACGAAGACGGCCGCACGCTCGTCAACCTGTTCCGCGGCCAGCCGCGCACGCTGCCGTTCGAGGTCAAGATGCTCGAGCGCCATCCGCTCGGCAGCCAGGCATTCGTGCCGCTGAACGACCAGCCGTATCTCGTCGTCGTCGCGCCGGCGGGCGATCTCGATCCGTCGAAGATCCGCGCGTTCGTGACGAGCGGGTGGCAGGGCGTCAACTATGCAAAGGGCGTGTGGCATCACCCGCTGATCGCGCTGGGCGGCGTCAGCGACTTCATCGTCGTCGATCGCGGCGGTGACGGCCTGAACCTGAACGAGCAGGACCTGCAGGAATCGCTGTGGCTCAGCGAGGACGCGCTGGATGCGCTGACGGCCTGAGCGTTCGGCTCGCGCAGTCATGACGGCGTTCGACGAAACCCGCGCACGGTGCGCGGGTTTTTTTATGCACCGCCGTGCCGGATGCGCGCACGACGCGTGCGCGCGCCGGACTTGCCGTGCATGTCGCCGCCGCTGCGGCGCCTGTCGGCGAGCGGCGCATGCTGCGCTGTCAGTTCGGCGATCCAGTCGATGAACACGCGCAGCTTCGCGCTGATGTGCCGGTTCGGCGGGTAAGCCACATACATCGGCATCGGATCGAGCCGCCAGTGCTCGAATAGCGGCACCAGCGCGCCATGCGCACGGTGCCGCTCGGCCATGTAGTCGGGCAGCCACAGGATGCCGAGACCGGCGAGGCCGGCCTCGAGGTACGCGTTGCCGTCGTCGACCGCCAGCACGTAGCGCCCGCGCACGTTGATCCGCTCGCCGTCGAGTTCCATCGCATACGGCAGCGCCTTGCCGGTGCGCGCCCACAGAAAGCCCACGATCCGGTGATGCGTGTCCTCGAGCTCCGCCGGGTGCGATGGCGTGCCCGCGCGCGCCAGGTAGTCGGGCGATGCGTAGACGCCGAGCCGCAGGTCGCCGACGCGGCGCGCGACCAGTGCCTGGTCCGCCGGCTCGCCGCCGCGCACGACGCAGTCGACGTTCTCGCCGATCACGTCCACCACGCGGTCGCTGACGCCCATGTCGAGCTGGATGTCCGGATAGCGCGCGTGGAACGCGGGCAGCGCGGGAATCAGGATCAGCCGCGCGAACGGGCTCGGCACGTCGACGCGCAGCCGCCCGCGCGGCGACGCCGACGCGCCCGACAGGCTCGTCTCGGCGTCGTCCATGTCGGCGAGCAGCCGCACCACGCGCTCGTAGTAGGCGGCGCCGTCGGCCGTGACGACGACCTTGCGCGTCGTGCGGTTGAACAGCTTCACGCGCAGCCGCGCTTCCAGCTGCTGTACCAGCTGCGTGACGGTGGTCCGGCTCATGTGCAGCGTCCCGGCCGCCTTCGTGAAGCTGCCGGCCTCCACCACGCGGGCGAACGCCTGCATCGCGTCGAATCGATCCATCGGGTCTGCGCTCCGCGTCGCTCGGAAATTGTTTGGGTTTCGCAAACAGTGCTGGACACGGTTGCCTGTTTATCGATCAGGCAGCGGTCCTTAAAGTGCCTCCATCGTTGAGACCGGGGCGGTTTGCCCCATCGATGAATGGAGGATTGGCATGACGAAGCGTAGCGCAGTTTTCCCACCCGGGCGCCGGGCGCTGTACGAGCGTAACCGGTATTCACCGGCCGTGAAGTCGAACGGTTTCCTGTTCGTGTCCGGCCAGGTCGGCAGCCGCGACGACGGATCGCCGGAGCCGGAACTCGGCGCTCAGGTGCGGCGCGCGTTCGAGAACCTGAACGCGGTGCTGCGCGCGGCCGGCTGCACGTTTGACGATGTCGTCGACGTGACGGTATTCCTCGTCGATCCCGAAGCGACCTTCGAGCGGATCTGGCAGATCGTTCCCGAGTATTGGGGCGACGCACCGCATCCGACGCTGACCGCCGTCGGCGTGACCTGGCTGTACGGCTTCCAGTTCGAGATCAAGGTGATCGCCCGGCTGCCGGAGACGGTCGACGGGTGAGCCGGGCTCGACCGCGCGATTGCTTGCCGTGTCGGCGGCGCGCCGCGGCGCGACCGGCGGCTCCCGTTCGTCCGCGCGATGCAGCAGCGCGGCAAGCGACGTTGAATCGGACGGCGTCGGCGTGTCGAACCGGCGCACGGCGATCTCCGGCGTCCGCGTGTTCATCACGACGGCGCCGGCCATCACGCGTGCTATCGTGCCCGCATTGCCACCCGACGACGTCCATGCCGGGCGATTCCCGCCGATGAGCCAACCTGAAAACGACCTCGCGACCCTGTTGCGCACGATGCAGCCCGAGCTGCATCCGGGCGCGTATGCGTTCGTGTCGCTGCCGAACGGCACCGACGTATCGTTATCCGAAACGATCGCCACCTTCCAGGAAGCCGAAGGGCTGACGGTGATCGTCAGCGAGGAAACGGCCGCCCGCCGCGGCTGGCCCGTGCTGTTCCGCGCCGCGTGGATCACGCTGACCGTGCATTCCGACCTGCAGGCGGTCGGTCTGACGGCCGCGTTCGCGCAGGCGCTCGGCGCGGCCGGCATCAGCTGCAACGTGATGGCGGCCGCGTGCCACGACCACATCTTCGTCGCATTCGGCGACGGTGCGCGCGCGCTCGACGCGCTGATCGCGCTGCAGCGCGACGCGTCGCGCGGCTGACGCACGCTTCCGCCGCACGCAAAAAAACGGGCCCGTTTCCGGGCCCGCGAACGGAGAGGGGGCCGACGCGCCGGCACGCGGCAGCTTACTTCGTCGCGCCACCCTCGAACCACGCGGCGAGCTTCACGCGCTCGTCGTCGGTCATGTGCGTGACGTTGCCGATCGGCATCGCCTTCAGGCGCACGGCCTGTTCGTAGATACGCTGTGCGTTCTTCGACACTTCGTCCGGCGTGTCGAACATCACGCCGGCCGGCGCGCTGCCCATCAGCGTCGGCTTGGCCGAGTGGCACTCGACGCAGCGCTGCTGCAGGATCGGCATGATGTCGTTGATCACGATCTTCGGCGCGTTCGCCGCCTGCGCTTCCGGCGCGACCGGCTTCGGCATCGTCCATACCAGGGCGCCCGACAGCAGGGCGACGCCGCCGATCGGCAGGTACCACAGCTGCTTGCCGCGGTGGCGCATCACGAAGAACTGACGGATCAGCGCACCGGCCAGCATGATCAGCACGAGCACGACCCAGTTGAACTTGTTCGTGTACGTCATCGCATAGTGGTTCGACAGCATCGCGAACACGACGGGCAGCGTGAAGTACGTGTTGTGCACCGAGCGCTGCTTGCCGCGCTTGCCGTAGATCGGGTTCGGCTCTTCGCCCTTGAGCATCTTGTCGACCATCTTGCGCTGGCCGGGGATGATCACGAAGAACACGTTCGCCGACATGATCGTCGCGAGCATCGCGCCGACGATCAGGTATGCGGCACGACCGGCGAAGATGTGGCAGGCGAGGTAGGCGGCGGCGACGACGTAGAGGCCGACGCAGATGCCGAGCACGCGATCGTTGGTGCCGAGGAGGCGGCACAGCGAGTCGTAGACGATCCAGCCGGCCGCGAGGAAGCCGAGCGCGGATGCGACGGCGACCACCGGGCCCATGTCGAGCACGCTCTTGTCGATCAGGTACGTGTTCGGTGCGAGCAGGTACAGCACGAAGAACAGCGAGAAGCCCGACAGCCAGGTCGTGTACGACGGCCACTTCGACCAGTGCAGGTCATCCGGCATTTCCGGCGGGGCGACCGTGTACTTCTGCATGTTGTAGAAACCGCCGCCGTGGACGTGCCACAGTTCGCCGAACACGCCGCGCTTGCGCTGGTTCGCGTCGGCAGGCGGTTTCAGGCTGTTGTCGAGCGCGACGAAATAGAAGGACTCGCCGATCCACGCAATGGCGACGATGACGTGCAGCCATCGCAGCGCGAGGTTCAGCCAGTCGGTGATGAAGCCTTCCATGAAACTCCTCCAGACTCAGATCGTTGTCTTGATGCGGGCAGCCGATACGGTGTCAGCTGCCGCGATAGGTGCTGTACGACCACGGCGACACGAGCAGCGGCACGTGGTAGTGCGATGCAGTGTCGGCGATGCCGAAGCGCAGCACGACGCGGTCGACGAAGCGGGGTTCGGGTACCTTCACGCCGAGCGACGCGAAGTAGTCGCCCGCATGGAACACGAGTTCGTATTCGCCGGCGGCGAGCGCGGCGCCTTCGAGCAGCGGTTCGTCGCAGCGGCCGTCGCTATTGGTCAGCACGGTCTTGATCGCGCGGCGCGAATCGCCGTCCAGCGCGTAGAGGTCCACCTTGATGGACGCGCCGGGACGGCCGTGCGCCGTATCGAGTACGTGGGTAGTGAGCTTTCCCATTCGCAATTGTCCTTGTGTGAATGCGAGGTTCGGCGGCGACTCGATCCATTGACTGTGCGGCGGATCGAGGCTCCACGTCACGTGGCTACATACCCGTCGGCGAGATTGAAGCGAGCGCCGTGCAGGCATTGTAAAAAGGTTCCCCGCGCAAATACGGGCGCGATATCGAAGATAATGCGCCGCGCATGAGCCGCTGTCGACGGCGTGCCGGGAGCGGTCCGCCGCCCCGGATTCCCGCGCCCGGCGGGCCGCGGGCGGCGTACCATATCGAATCCGTGAAGCACGGTATTGCGGATCGCGCATTGTGCGCCGCGCGCGCTTGGGCGATGCTGCCGCCGTGCGCGTCGGCCTTCGAGCCCGCGCGTACCCCGAAGACGGCATTCACGCCGGGTAACCGGGCCAGCGCGTTCGAACGGACGCAGGCACCGGGGCGTGCCGCGCATCAGCGTTCGAACGGCCTTGTGAGCGTCTCCGGGAGCGGTTCCCGGGGGCAGAACGACGCGGAGAACGCATGAACCTCGAGCAGCACGCCGGCGCACGCGCGCCGCACCCATCCTCATCCCGCCCGAAAACCCTGCTGGTCAAGCACGCCGACGTGCTCGTGACCATGGACGACACGCGCCGCGAACTGCGCGACGCGGGGCTTTACGTCGAAGACAACCGGATCGTCGCCGTGGGACCGAGCGCCGAGCTGCCCGATACGGCCGACGAAGTGCTCGACCTGCGCGGCCACCTCGTGATCCCCGGGCTCGTGAACACGCACCATCACATGTACCAGAGCCTCACGCGCGCGGTGCCGGCCGCACAGAACGCCGAGCTGTTCGGCTGGCTCACGAACCTGTACCGGATCTGGGCGTACCTGACGCCGGAGATGATCGAGGTGTCGACGCTCACCGCGATGGCCGAGCTGCTGCACTCGGGGTGTACGACGTCGAGCGACCATCTGTACATCTACCCGAACGGCAGCCGGCTCGACGACAGCATCGGCGCCGCGCAGCGGATCGGCATGCGCTTTCACGCGAGCCGCGGCGCGATGAGCGTCGGCCAGCGCGACGGCGGGCTGCCGCCGGATTCGGTCGTCGAGCGCGAGCCCGACATCCTGCGCGACGCGCAGCGCCTGATCGAGACCTATCACGACGAAGGCCGCTACGCGATGCTGCGGGTGGTCGTTGCGCCGTGCTCGCCGTTCTCGGTAAGCCGCGGCCTGATGCGCGACGCGGCCGTGCTGGCGCGCGAGCATGGCGTGTCGCTGCACACGCACCTGGCCGAGAACGTCAACGACATCGCGTACAGCCGCGAGAAGTTCGGGATGACGCCCGCCGAATACGCGGAAGATCTCGGCTGGGTCGGTCACGACGTGTGGCACGCGCACTGCGTGCAGCTCGACGACGCGGGCATCGGCCTGTTCGCGCGCACCGGCACCGGCGTCGCGCACTGTCCGTGCTCGAACATGCGGCTCGCATCGGGCATCGCACCGGTGAAGAAGATGCGTCTCGCGGGTGTGCCGGTCGGCCTCGGCGTCGACGGTTCCGCGTCGAACGACGGCGCGCAGATGGTCGCGGAAGTAAGGCAGGCGCTGCTGCTGCAGCGGGTCGGCTTCGGGCCCGATGCAATGACCGCGCGCGAAGCGCTCGAGATCGCGACGCTCGGCGGCGCGAAGGTGCTGAACCGCGACGATATCGGCGCGCTGAAGCCCGGCATGGCCGCGGACTTCGCCGCGTTCGACCTGCGCCAGCCGCTGTTCGCGGGCGCGCTGCACGATCCGGTCGCGGCGCTCGTGTTCTGTGCGCCGTCGCAGACGGCGTACACGGTGGTGAACGGGAAGGTGGTGGTGCGGGAAGGGCGGCTCGCGACGCTCGACCTGCCGCCCGTCATCGAGCGCCATAACGCGCTTGCGCAGGCCCTCGTGGAGGCGTCGCGCTGACGCACGGGCCTGGCGGGTCGCGCCGCGCGCCGCGGATCGGGCGCGCGGCGGTGGCCGCACCCGCCATACACCACCCGCCATACGCCGCGCCAGGCCGCACCGCAACGGCATGGCCGGCGCGCGCGTCGTGCGCGATTACGGCTCGATCAGCGTGCGGGTCGCTTCGGCGACGAGGCCGCGCAGCCAGCGCACTTCGTCGGAGTAGTGGCAGCGCTCGTGCCACAGCTGGTAGTACTGCATCGGCGGGAAGTCGAGCGGTGCCGGCACGACCGACAGCGGCAGGAACTTCGCGTAATGATCGGCGAACAGGCGCGTCGTCGTGAAGATCAGGTCGGACTTCACCAGCACGTACGGTGCGAGGTTGAAGTATGGCAGCGTGACGACCACGTGGCGCTTGAGCCGCTCGCGCGCGAGGTGCACGTCGATCGCGCCGCGCTGGCCGACCGAGTACGGCGTCGGCGCGAGATGCGGCGCGTTCAGGTACTGATCGAGCGTGAGCCCGCCGCGCTTCGCGAACGGATGCGTGTTGCTCATCAGGCAGACGATTTCGTCGACGAACAGGTTCGACAGGTGCAGCTGCTCGGGCGGCTCGGGCCAGTTGCCGACGACGATGTCGAGCTTGCCGTCTTCCAGCGCGAGCTCGTAGTCGAACGCGGGGCCGAGCGAGTGGAATTCGAGCGTCGCATTCGGTGCGGCCTGACGGAAGCGTTCGACGACGGTCGGCACGAACAGCACGTTCAGGTAGTCGGGGCAGCCGATCCGGTAGCAGCGGATCGACGTGGCCGGGTCGAAATTGTGCTGCTGGAACTTGATGCGCTCGATTTCGCGCAGCGCGTTCTGCACCGGCTCGAGCAGGCGCAGCCCGTATTCGGTCGGGACCATGCCGGACTTGCCGCGCACGAGCAGCGGGTCGCCGGTGATGTCGCGCAGGCGCCGCAGCGCGGCGCTGATCGCCGGTTGCGACTGGTTCAGTTTGACGGCCGCGCGCGTGACGCTGCGCTCCATCAACAAGGTGTGCAAGACGCGCAAGAGGTACGTGTCGATCGCCTCGCGTTGCTGACTCATGATATCTCCGTTTATATGTCCAGGCTGATCGAGGGGCGGGTGGGGTATATGGTTTTTAATATGAACCAAAGTCAGCGTCAAGAGATGGATACCCGCAGACGTCCGCCGGCCGGGCCTCGACAAGGGTCCGAACGGAGCGGAATGCAGGTGTGCGCGGCGCCGCGCGGACGCGCATTGCACGCGTCCGGTGGCCGGGGCGCCGCGCGTGGCGCGCGCGGCGCGTCAGTCGTCGATGCGCATGCCGACTTTCAGCGTGACCTGCCAGTGGATGACCTGGTCGCCTTCGATGTGGCCGCGCGTTTCGGTCACCTGGAACCAGTGCAGGTTATGCAGCGTCTTGCCGGCTTTCGAGATCGCGTTGCGGATGGCGTCGTCGCACGATTGCTGCGACGAGCCGGTCAGTTCGATCAGCTTGTAGACGTGGTCGCTCATGATGCGCTCCCTGGGATGTCGGTGTGTGCGGCCGGGCAAGCGGCGGGCCCGAAGCGGCGCCGCGCGTGTCCGGCTTCTTGAGTGATAGGTATGATGGGCGGCAAGTGCAACCCCAACTGGAGACGAGGAACATCGTGGAAGTCGGATTTTGCGGACCGGGATTGATGGGCGCGCCGATGATTCGGCATTTGCTGGCGGCGGGCCATCGGGTCAGCGTATGGAACCGGACGCGCGGCAAGGCCGAGGCGCTTGAAAAAGACGGCGCGCAGGTGGTCGACACGCCGCGTGAGCTGGCCGAGCGCGTCGACACGGTGTTCGTGTGCGTGCTCGACGGCCGCGCGGTCGGCGACGTCGCGTTCGGCGAGCACGGGCTCCTTGCCGGCGATGCGCATGCGCGCCGCTTGAAGCGCATCGTCGATCATTCGAGCATTGCGCCTGCCGCGACGCGCGACTACGCGGCGCGCGCGGCCGCGCTCGGCGTGGGCTGGATCGACGCGCCGGTGTCGGGCGGCGTGCCTGGCGCGCAGGCCGGCACGCTCGCGGTGATGGCGGGCGGCGGCGCGGCCGACCTCGACACGGTGCGGCCGCTGATCGACACCTACGCGTCGCGCATCACGCACATGGGCGCCGCAGGCGCGGGCCAGACCGCGAAGCTGTGCAACCAGGCGATCGTCACCGCGACGGTGACCGCGATCGCGGAAGCCGTCGGCCTGGCACAGGCGAGCGGCATCGACGCCGCGCGTCTGGCCGACGCGCTGGCGGGCGGGTGGGCCGATTCGGTGCTGCTGCAGACCTTCGTGCCGCGCATGACGTCAGGCGGCCATCCGCCGATCGGTGCGCTGAGCACGTTCCAGAAGGACGTCGATGCGATCGCCGACGCAGCGCGCGACACGGGCGCCGTGATGCCCGTATCGGCCACGGTGCAGCAGGTGCTGCGGCTGGGCGCCGCGCAGGGGCTCGCCGGTGCCGATTTCGCCGCGTTCATCGACATCGTCCGGCCCGGCAACGGGCGCGGGGCGGCACGGTGATCGCGCAGCGGCGGTGAAGCGGGAAGCCTGAATGGCCGATGGGCCGCCCGGAGGCGGCCCATCGTGTCGGTGTCGGTTCAGCCGAGTGAGCGCGGTGTCGTGTCGCCGGCGTTCTGGCGCCCGAGCCCGCCGCGCAGGCTCGCCTTCGTGCCTGCACCAAATTCGGGCAGGATGCGCGCGCGGGCACGACTCGCGAACACGAGGAAGCCGAAGCCGTTCGCCTCGTACCAGTATCCGCCGTTCTCGAGGCCGTCGAGCGGTTGTTCGAGCGCGTTGGCGATCGATTCGATGCAGCGCTTGCGCAGTTCGGCGATGGCCGGATAGGGCGGCTGTGCGCCGCGCACGCTGCACAGGAGCACGTCGAGGCCGGGCAGCACATGCGCGTAGAGGACAGGTTCGTCCTGCGCACGGGCGCGGGCAATCTTGGTGTCGAGCTGCGCGAACGGTTTCGAATGGCGCAATACCGCGAGGAAGGACTCCTGGCCATCCTGTTGCGCACGTCGACGTTTTTTCGGGAAGGACATAAACACTCGCCTCAAAAACAATTGCAAGAAATGCGGCACTTTCATGCGACCCACTCCCGGCTATGTACGCCGCATGTCGATCCTTTATAGCACACGAAAATGCTGCACTCGTGCGGTACGACGATCAATGTCTCCCGTCGACCCGCTTGCCACGATGATCGACACAGCCAGCGTCTTGGCGCCCGTACTGTCGTTTAGTCTCCATCATAGACCTGCTTTTCCCGCGCGTGCATTCGCGCGTCACAAAAAAGTGAGACAGGCATCGCGCGATGCGTGCACGATGCGTGCCCATGAAAAAAAGCCCGCACTTGGCGGGCCCGGCAGACGCGGCGTGGCGCGGTGCTCAGCGCTGCTTGAGCGAATCGCGGATCTCGCGCAGCAGCACGGTGTCTTCCGGCGTCGCGGCCGGCGCGGCCTCTTCCGGCTTGCGCAGCTTGTTGATGAATTTCACCATCAGGAAAATGATGAACGCGAGGATCACGAAGTTGATCGCCACGGTGATGAACGAGCCGTAGCCGAATGCGGCGACGCCTGCAGCCTGCAGGTCCTTGAACGAATCGGGATTACCCTTGAACGACGGGGGGATGGTGCCGAGCAGAACGAACTTGTTCGAGAAATCCAGACCACCGGTCAGCACGCCGATGACCGGCATGATGAGGTCTTTCACGACCGAGTCGACGATCTTCGAGAATGCGCCACCGATGATCACGCCGACGGCGAGATCCATCACGTTGCCTTTGACGGCGAACTCCTTGAATTCCTTGATTATGCTCATGAGCGGCTTTCTCCTGATTGGGGCGAGGGGAGGCGTGCCGCGACGCGCGGGGCTGCGAAACGTCGGAGGGGGTCGGAGGCACGCCGATGGCCGCATGATAGCGAACGTACCCCATTGCCGGTAGCCCATCTTGAAATGATTGACAAATCCGGCTGCCGGCGCGAGTGGAAATGAAAGCGGGCGCGGCGTGAAGGGCGGGCGTCGCGCGAAGTGTCGATGCCCGCGTGCGAATGCTCAGGTGTTGTCGTCGGTCCAGCCGTCGTCGTTGCTGCCGAGATCGACACCGCCGCCGTTGCCGTCGCTCCAGTTCGAATTGTCGCCACGACCGAAGTCGAAGCCCGGATCGTTGTTCTCCTGCCGCCGGCGCTGGTCGTCGACGATCACGTCGCGTTCGACCACGCGCTCGCGGCCGCCGGACATCGCTTCGCCGAGTAGCACGCCGGTCAGCAGCCCGCCCATTCCGCCGCCGAAACCGCCGCCTTGCTGGACCACGACGGGCGGCTGCTGTTGCGGATACGGTTGCGGCGGGTACGGCTGCTGCGGGTACGGTTGCTGCTGATACGGCTGGCCTTGCATGCCGGTCACGCGATCGGCTTCCTGCGCATACGCGGAGCCGCTGCCGTTCGCCGGCGCAGCGGGTCGCGCGCCCGGGTCGGGACGGCCTTCGACGCGTGCCTTCACGCTCGCATGCCGCTGTTCGAGTTCGTCGATGCGATAGGGCGGCACCGGATTCTTGCCGTTCGACAGCGCTTCGACGAGCGCGCGCGCGTCGGTCTCGATGCCTTCGAGCTCGCCGGTGAGCGCGGTGGCGCCGGGCGCCGTCGACAGCTTCGCGTCGAGTTTCAGCGGACGGATGTCGTTCAGCACGTCGGTCGCGCGCTTCAACTGCGTGCGGCGTTCGTCGTCGGCGCGGCTGTCGTCGGCCGAGCGCGCGCGCCGCAGCGTCCAGCGCAGCACCAGTGCAATGATCGCGACGATCAGCCCGATGCCGATCCACATGCCGGTCGACGGACCGTGTTTCGCGACCGGCGCGGCCGGTGCGAGCGACGACTGCAACGAACCGCTCTGCGTGACCGACGGTGCGTTGCCGCTGACGCGCGCGGCGTCCGCGCGAATGCGCGATTCGGTCTGCGCGAAGCGCGACGCGTCGGTGAAGCGCAGTTGCGGATCGAGCGACTTCGCCTGTTGCAGTTGCGCGAGCGCGTCGGACGCGCGGCCTTCGCGGTCCAGCACCTGTGCGTACAGGTAGTGCGCATGCGCGTTGTTCGGATGGGCAGCGATGACTTGCGACAGCTGCGTGTCGGCGCGCTGCCAGTCGCGTTGTGCGATCGACTGCTCGACTTGCTGCAGCGACGGGACCGCAAATGCCGCGGACGACAGCAGCATCAGCGAGAAGCCGAGTGCGGCGAGAGATTTCTTCATGGTCGAACCGGGCGCGAGCGCCCGTCTCCTGACGATCGGTGCGCGCCGCGGGCCCGGCGGGCCGCGGCGCGGTTGCCGTTACTGCGCGGGCGTGTCGAGCTGCTTCTTCAGCGCGGCGAGGCGGTCCTCGACCGACGGGCCCTTGTTCAGCGCGGCGAGCTTGTCGTCGAGCGCCTTGCCGCTCGACGTGTCGGCCGAATTCAGGCGTGCGTCCGAGCGTGCGTTCTGCAGCGCGACCTTGTCCTCGAGCTTCTGGAAATCCTCGGACAGGTTCTTGCCGCCGATGCCGCCCAGCGCGCTTGCCGCGACGTCCTTCGCCTGCGCAATTTCCTGCTTCGCCTGCAGGATGTTCGAGCGTGCGTTCAGGTCGTTGCGGCGCTGGCGCATGTCGGCGATCTGCCCCTTCAGCTTGTCGACCGACGGTTCGAGCGTCGTCAGCTCGGCCGCGAGCGCGTCGCGCTCGGCTTCCGCGTTCGACTGTGCGGCGAGCGCCTCGCGTGCGAGCGCTTCGTCGCCGGTCTGCAGCGCGCGCTTCGCGCCGTCCTCGTACTTCTTCACCTTGTCGTCGGCCGCATCGCGCTTGCTGCGCTGGGTCGCGACTTGTGCCTCGATCTCGATCAGCGAATTCTCGGCACGGCCGATGCTGTCGTCGAGCTCCCGCACGATCTGCCGTGCGTCGCGCGACGGATCCTGTACCGAGTCGGCCGCATCGTTCAGCAGGCCCTTGATCGTGCGCGAAACAGAGTCGAAAAGCGACATGAAATCCTCCGTGGTTGAAAGGCGCCGCGTGAGCGCGGCAGTGCCCGTCGCGAATCGGTTCCGACCCGCGTGAGCCGGCGGATATTACACCGCCGGCCCCTTAAATACGGCTTAAGTGCCGGAGTTCAAGCGTCACGCGCGTCCAGCATTCGAACCTTTCGTGTTTGAAAGCCATGCGGCGGCACGCACCGGGCTGCGAGTCCATGATAGGCGGAGCATGCCGCCAATACGTTCCGCAATTCACGCTTGTGCGGGAATTTTTACAAAAAATCGCGAAGCCGATCGGTCGATTTCATTAAAATGCGCTGTCACGTCGCGGGAACGGATCGCCGCGCGGCGGGGTCTGTCGACGTGACAGTTGCCACGATGCACACACTCTGATTCATCCGCTTGCATTTCCGCATGCGTCCGAGGGCGCCACGCCGCCCGCCATTCCGACATGCCAATCATCAAACGACCGTCTTCTCCTTCCGACCGGAACGAACCCCACTACACGTTGCGCCGTTCGCCGTCGGGAGCCTATTACCCCGATGATGACGACCGCGGCGACGACCGCCGCGCGCAGCGCAGCGCAGGCGGGGGCGACGGCCGCCGCTCGTTCGGCTCGCGCGTCGCGCTGTGGTTCGTCGGGCTGTTCGCGACGCTCGCGATCGTCGGCGCGCTGATCGTCGGCTACGCACTCGTCGTGATGGCACCGCAACTGCCGTCGCTCGACGCGCTGACCAACTACCAGCCGAAGGTGCCGCTGCGCGTGTTCAGCGCCGATCACGTGCTGATCGGCGAGTTCGGCGAGGAGCGCCGCAGCCTCGTGCGCTTCCAGGACATTCCCGACGTGATGAAGAAGGCGGTGCTCGCGATCGAGGACTACCGCTTCTACGAACACGGCGGCGTCGATTTTCTCGGCATCCTGCGCGCGGGCGTCGCGGATCTGATGCACGGCGGCGCGCGCCAGGGCGCGAGCACGATCACGATGCAGGTCGCGCGCAACTTCTTCCTGTCGAGCGAGAAGACCTACACGCGCAAGATCTACGAGATGCTGCTCGCGTACAAGATCGAGAAGGCGCTGACGAAGGACCAGATTCTCGAGCTGTACATGAACCAGATCTACCTGGGCCAGCGCTCGTACGGCTTTGCCGCCGCTGCGCGCGTGTATTTCGGCAAGGACCTGAAGGACATCACGCTCGCGGAAGCCGCGATGCTCGCGGGGCTGCCGAAGGCGCCGTCCGCGTACAACCCGGTCGTCAATCCGAAGCGCGCGAAGGTCCGTCAGGAATACATCCTGAAGCGCATGCTCGAGATCGGCTACATCACGCAGCCGCAGTACGACCAGGCGGTGAAGGAGGAGATCCGCGTGCGCACGCCGGGCAACCAGTACGCGGTGCACGGCGAGTACGTCGCCGAGATGGTGCGGCAGATGATGTACCAGCAGTACAAGGACGAAACCTATACGCGCGGGCTGACCGTCACGACGACGATCAACTCGGCCGACCAGGAAGCGGCATACCAGGCGGTGCGCCGCGGCATTCTCGATTACGAGCGCCGCCACGGCTATCGCGGGCCGGAAGGCTCGATCAACCTGCCGGCGGCCGGCGACGAACGCGACGAGGCGATCGACGACGCGCTCGCCGATCACCCGGACAACGGCGACCTGCAGTCGGCGGTGGTGCTGTCGGCTTCGCCGAACGCGGTCGAGGTGCAGTTCGTCGGCGGCGCGACGACGACGATCGGCCCGGCCGGGCTGCGCTTCGTGTCGGCCGCGCTGAGCCCGCGCGCGAATGCGACGCTGCGCGTCAAGCCCGGCTCGATCGTGCGCGTGCTGAGGGACGGCAAGACGGGCTGGCAGGTCGTGCAGCTGCCGCAGGTCGAAGGCGCGCTCGTCGCGATCGCGCCGCAGGACGGCGCGATCCGCTCGCTCGTCGGCGGTTTCGACTTCAACAAGAGCAAGTTCAACCACGTGACGCAGGCGTGGCGCCAGCCGGGTTCGTCGTTCAAGCCGTTCATCTATTCCGCGTCGCTCGACAAGGGGCTCGGGCCGGCGACGATCATCAACGATGCGCCGCTGTACTTCCCGCCGAGCGTGCCGGGCGGCACCGCGTGGGAGCCGAAGGACGACGACCAGCCGGACGGCCCGATGTCGATGCGTACCGGCCTGCAGCGTTCGAAGAACCTCGTGTCGATCCGGATCCTCGCGTCGATCGGCACCCAGTATGCGCAGCAGTATGTGACGCAGCGCTTCGGCTTTGATCCGGCGAAGACACCGCCGTACCTGCCGATGGCGCTCGGTGCGGGGCTCGTGACCCCGCTGCAGCTCGCGACCGGCTATGCGGTGTTCGCGAACGGCGGCTACAAGGTCGATCCGTACCTGATCGCCGAAGTCGACGACGCGCGCGGCCAGCCGCTGCAGAAGTCGCAGCCGGTGGTGGCCGGCGGCACGGCGCCGCGCACGATCGAAGGCCGCAACGCGTACGTGATGAACAGCCTGCTGCACACGGTCGCGACGGCCGGCACGGGCGCGGGCACCAACGCGCTCGGCCGCGGCGACCTGCAGGGCAAGACGGGTACGACGAACGACGCGAAGGACGGCTGGTTCGCCGGCTACCAGCAGTCGCTCGTCGCGGTCGCGTGGATGGGCTTCGACCAGCCGAAGAGCCTCGGCAGCCGCGAATTCGGCGCGCAACTCGCGCTGCCGATCTGGGTGAACTACATGCGCACCGCGCTGAACGGCGTGCCCGAGCAGCAGATGCCGATGCCGGACGGCCTGACGACGGTCGACGGCGAGCTGTACTATGCCGATCGCACGCCGGGCAACGGCTTCGTCGGAAGCGTGGACATCAACCCGGCCGCGAATGCGATCAGCGCGAACGATGCACTCGGCTCGGCCGGCTCGGAGGGGCTCGCACCGCCGCCCGTCACGCAGCAGGAGAAGCGGCAGATCATGGACATGTTCGAGAACAAGTAAGCGATACGCGGATGTTTCGCATGCGACGGGCGCCTTCGGGCGCCCGTTCTTTTTGCGTGTCGTCGCGCGTGGGCCGCGCAGCGCGAATCAGAACGACGCGCAGGCCGGCACGAGGGTGATGCCGACCGAGTCCTGCCGGAAGCGCTCACGGTACGCATGCCGGATCGCGGCGAGCCGCGCGTGCGTGTCGGCGGTATCGTCGGCGACGATACGGACCACGAAGCTCGCTTCGCGGATGATCCGGCCGGTGGCGCGGTCGCGCCATTGGCCGTGGGTGTCCCAGTAGGTGAAGCCGTCCGGGAAGCGCGGCGTGACGACGTCGGCGAGGAAGGCCGAGCGTTCCGCATCCGTGACGGGGCCGCGTCCGGCGATATCACGCCCGAACAGCAGGTCGGCCTGCAGCATCCGGTGTGCGTCCGGCTGTGTGCAGGCCGCAGAAGCGTCGATGACGGGCGAGGGCGGTGCCGCGCAACCGGCGAGCAGGGCGATGGCGGCGGCGCCGATCACGTGCCGCATGCGACGCCGCCACGTCGCGGTACGTGCGCTCGGCGGCGGCATCTGCCTATTTCGCGTCCGGCGCCCTTCGCACACATAAAACGCTGCGCGCTCAACCACTTGCGTGTTTGTCCGGCGGGTTATCAACAGGGCTGTCAACATAAACTGGGGATAACCCTGAGTATCCTGCGTGGATTCAGTGATGCAGTGTCGCGTGCGCGAGATGCATGCCGAGCGTGGCGGGGTCGGTGTTCGTGCCGGACAGCAGCACGCCGACCCGCTTGCCCTGCAGCGTTTCGCGCAGCGGGCCGAGCAGCGCCGCGAGCGGCGCCGCGCAGGCCGGTTCGACCGACAGCTTCAGGTGCGAGAACAGGAACAGCATCGCCGCGCGCAGCGCGTCGTCGGACACCGTGACGATGCGCTCGAGGTGGCGCCGGCACAGCTGGTAGCTGTATTCCTCGGTGTGCGGCGCCATCAGCGAATCGGCGATCGTCTGCATCGCGCTCATCTTGATCGTGTGATTGGCCGCGAAGCTGCGGCTCATCGCGTCGGCGCCTTCCGGCTCGACGCCGTACACGCGCACACGCGGGTTCGCGAGCCGCAGCGCGGTCGCCATGCCGGCCGCGAGCCCGCCGCCGCCGATCGGCACGATCACCGCGTCGAGATCGGGCGTCTGCGTCGCCCATTCGTAGCCGAGCGTCGCGGTGCCGAGAATCGTGTGATAGCCGTTGAACGGATGGATGAAGAAGCGGCCTTCCTCGGCCTCGATCCGCCGCACGAGGTCGAACGCCTGCGACGCGCTGCCGGCGAGCACGACTTCCGCGCGGTACTGCTTGCACTGCGCGATGCGCGCGGGGCTCGCGGTATGGAACATCACGACCTTCGCGCTGCTGCCGAGCCGCATCGCCGCATACGCGACGGCCGCCGCATGATTGCCGGCCGACACACAGGTGACGCCGGCGTTCTTGCGCGCTTCATCGAGCGCCAGCAGGTGCGTGAACGCGCCGCGCGCCTTGAAGCTGCCGCTCGCCTGCAGCAGCTCGAACTTGAAGTTGACGTGCGTGCCCTCGAGGGACGGCAGGTCGGCGCGCTCGAACACAGGGGTGCGCGCGACCCACGGCGACAACGCGAAATGCTGCGCGGCGATTTCGTCGAGCGTCGGAATCGGCTCGCCGTCGATCGTCGTATGGGCAGTGCCCTGTTGTTCAGTCGACATGACGTGGCGGGTGGCGGGGGTGGGGGCCGGCCCGCACACGCAGGCCGGCGTGGCGGGGCAGTCAGTGTGCGTCGACCGACATGCTGCGGATGAACTTGCGCAGGAACTGCTCGCAGCCGGCGAGCTGCGCGAGCTCGACATACTCGTTCGGCTTGTGCGCCTGTTCGATGTTGCCGGGCCCGCAGACGATGCTCGGGATGCCCGCGCGTTCGAACAGGCCGGCTTCGGTGCCGTATGCGACCTTGCGCTTGTCCTGGTCGGCCGTCAGCGCGCGCACGAGCTGCGTGATCGCCGCCTGTTCGGTTGCGTCGAGGCCGGGCGCCGCGGCGATCTTCGAGAACTCGATCGCCGCGTTCGGATGTTCGCGACGCATCTGCGGCAGCAGCGTTTCCTGCGCATACGCTTCGATGCGCGTGAAGATCTGCTCGGGATCGAGCGTCGGCAGGTTGCGGAACTCGAAGTCGAACCGGCATTCGGCCGGCACCGTGTTGATCGCGTTGCCGCCCTGGATCGTGCTCGTCTGCGCGGTCGTGAACGGTACGTCATACAGCGCGTCGAACGGGCCTTCGGCGCGGAAGCGCTCGGCGATGTCGCGGATGTGGCAGATGAGGCGCGCCGCGTATTCGATCGCGTTCAGGCCCTTCGGGGTCAGCGACGAGTGCGCCGCGTGGCCGCGCACGCAGCAGCGGTACGCGTTGATGCCCTTGTGCGCGATGATCGGCCGCATGCTGGTCGGCTCGCCGACGATGCAGCCGGACGGCTGCACGCCGCGCTTGACGAGGTCGGCGATCATCAGCGGCGCGCCCGCGCAGCCGATTTCCTCGTCGTAGGACAGCGCGAAATGGATCGGCTTCGCGAGCCTGGCCGCCTGCATCTCGGGCAGCAGCGCGAGCGCGGTGCCGATGAAGCCCTTCATGTCGCAGGTGCCGCGGCCGTAAAGCCGGCCGTCGCGGATTTCCGGCGCGAACGGGTTGCTGTCCCACTGCTGGCCGTCGACCGGCACGACGTCGGTGTGCCCCGACAGCACGATGCCGCCGTTCGTCGAGCCGTCGTGCGCGGGCACGGTCGCGAACAGGTTGGCCCAGCCTTCGCGCGGATCGTGCGTGATCGTCGACGCGATGCCCTTCGCGGCAAGCGCGTCGCACACCGTTTCGATCAGGCCGAGGTTCGGCACGCGGCTTGTCGTGTCCATCGACACCAGCTGCTTGATCCAGGGCAGGCTGACGAGCGAAGCGTCGCCTTGGTCGGCGGCGGACGGCGCCGTCGCGTCGAGAGTGGACATGGCAAAACTCCGTCTGATGAATGGGAAAATCATACTCAAAAACGCGTCCGCCCGCCTTCTCCGGCCGCGATGCGGTGCAGCATCGCGGCCCTGCCGTCAGCGTGCGGCGCTCGCCGCGTCGGCGCGCGGCGCGAGCGCACGCAGCGTTTCCTTGATTGTCGACACGCGGATCGCGAGGTCGGGCGAGCGCGTCTCGATGCGCAGCTTGTCCTGGCCCGCGAGCTTGATGTGCCGATGCTTCTGCACCATCTCGATGATGCGCATCGGATCGATCGGCGGGTTCGGCTCGAATTGCAGCCCGATCGCGGCCTCGCTCGCATCGATCTTGACGATGCCGAGCGGTTTCGCGGCCAGCCGCAGCCGGTGCGTCTCGACGAGCGCGTGCGCCTGCGGCGGCAGCTTGCCGAAGCGGTCGATCAGCTCTTCGTGGATGCCGTCGATCGCGTCGCCGTGCTCGCAGTTCGCGAGACGCTTGTACAGCGACAGGCGCTCCTGCACGTCCGCGCAGTAGTCGGCCGGCAGGATCGCGGGCGCATGCAGGTTGATTTCCGTCGTCGCGGCGAGCGGGGCGGTGAGGTCGGGCTCCTTGCCGTTCTTCAGCGCCTTCACCGCGTCGTTCAGCATGTCGGTGTACAGCTGGAAGCCGATCTCGTGGATCTCGCCCGACTGCTTGTCGCCGAGCACCTCGCCGGTGCCGCGGATCTCGAGATCGTGCATCGCGAGATAGAAGCCCGAGCCGAGTTCCTCCATCTGCTGGATCGCCTCGAGCCGGCGCTGCGCCTGCTTGGTCAGCGACTGCGGATCGTGGACCAGCAGGTAGGCATACGCCTGGTGGTGCGAACGGCCGACGCGGCCGCGCAGCTGGTGAAGCTGCGCGAGGCCGAACTTGTCCGCGCGGTGCATGATGATCGTGTTCGCGCTCGGCACGTCGATGCCGGTCTCGATGATGGTCGTGCACAGCAGCACGTTCGCGCGCTGCGCGACGAAATCGCGCATCACGCGTTCGAGTTCGCGCTCGTGCATCTGGCCGTGCGCGATCACGATGCGCGCTTCGGGCACGAGTTCCTCGAGCATCGCCTTGCGGTTCTCGATCGTCTCGACCTCGTTGTGCAGGAAGTACACCTGGCCGCCGCGCTTCAGCTCGCGCAGCATCGCCTCGCGCATCACGCTTTCCTCCTCGCGGCGCACGAAGGTCTTGATCGCGAGCCGCTTCTGCGGCGCGGTTGCAATGACCGAGAAGTCGCGCAGCCCCTCGAGCGCCATCCCGAGCGTGCGCGGGATCGGCGTTGCGGTGAGCGTCAGCACGTCGACTTCCGCGCGCAGCGCCTTCAGCGCTTCCTTCTGGCGCACGCCGAAGCGGTGTTCCTCGTCGATGATCACCAGGCCGAGGCGCTTGAACTGCACGTCCGACGACAGCAGCTTGTGCGTGCCGATCACGATGTCGACGCTGCCTTCGTTGATCTGCGCGATCGCCGCGTTCACTTCCTTCGCGGTCTTGAAGCGCGACAGCTCGACGATGCGCACCGGCCAGTCCGCGAAGCGGTCGGCGAAGGTTTGCGTGTGCTGCTCGGCGAGCAGCGTGGTCGGCGACAGCAGCGCGACCTGCTTGCCGCCCAGCACCGCGATGAACGCGGCGCGCAGCGCGACCTCGGTCTTGCCGAAGCCGACGTCGCCGCACACGAGGCGGTCCATCGGCTTGCCGCTCGTCATGTCGCCGATCACGGCCGCGATCGCCGCGGCCTGGTCGGGCGTTTCCTCGAAGCCGAAGCTCTCCGCGAACTTCACGTAGTCGCGCGGGTCGAGCGAGAACGCATGGCCTTCGCGGGCCGCGCGGCGCGCATACAGGTTCAGCAGCTCGGCGGCCGTGTCGCGGATCTGCTGCGCGGCCTTGCGCTTCGCGCGCTCCCACTGGCCCGAGCCGAGCGCGTGCAGCGGGGCGCTGTCGGGGTCGGCGCCGCTATAGCGCGAGATCACGTGCAATTGCGCGACGGGCACGTAGAGCTTGCTGTCGCCCGCGTATTCGAGATGCAGGAATTCGGTCTCGCCTTCGCCGAGATCCATCGACACGAGACCCATGTAGCGGCCGATGCCGTGCTGCGCGTGGACGATCGGATCGCCGACCTTCAGCTCGGACAGGTCGCGCACCATCGCGTCGACGTTGCTCGCCTGTTCCTGGCGGCGGCGCCCCGCGCGGCGGCCGAGCGCGCCGTACAGCTCGGTCTCGGTGACGATCGCGTAGCCTTCGCCCGGCACCGCGAAGCCGCTCGCGAGCGGCGCGACGCCGAGTGCGAACGGCGCTTCGCTTTCGAGCCAGCCCGCGAAGTGGTCGTTCGACGCGGGGCGCAGGTGATGCTCGGCGAGCAGCTGCAGGATCGTTTCGCGGCGGCCGGCCGATTCGACCGTCAGCAGCACGCGCTTGCCCGACGATTCGACGAACGTGCGCAGCGCGGCGAGCGGATCGTCGGCATGGCGATCGACCGTGAGTTCGGGCAGGCCCGTGGCCCAGCCGCCGGCCGGCTGGGCGGGCAGCACGACGCGTGCGAACGGCTTCGCGAACGCGAAGAAATCCTCGTCGGACAGGAACAGGCGCTGCGGCTCGAGGATCGGCCGCTCACGGTCGTGCGCGAGGAACGCATGGCGCTGCTTCGTATCGGCCGTGAAGCGGCGGATCGATGTGTCGAGATCGCCGGCGAACACGAGGTGCGCGTCCTGCGGCAGGTAGTGGAACAGCGTGGCCGTCTCGTCGAAGAACAGCGGCAGGTAATACTCGATGCCGGCCGACGGCACGCCGTTGCCGATGTCCTTGTAGATCGGCGCGCGGCTCGGGTCGCCTTCGAAGGTCTCGCGCCAGCGGCTGCGGAAGGCCGTGCGCGCGGCTTCGTCGAACGGAAACTCGCGGCCGGGCAGGAGACGCACGTCGCGCACCGGGTAGAGGCTGCGCTGCGTATCGGGATCGAACGCGCGGATCGAGTCGACCTGGTCGTCGAACAGGTCGATCCGGTACGGCAGCGGCGAGCCCATCGGGTACAGGTCGATCAGCGAGCCGCGCACGCAGTATTCGCCGGGCCGCACCACCTGGCTCACGTGCTCGTAGCCGGCCAGCGTGAGCTGCGCCTTCAGCTTCGCCTCGTCGAGCCGCTCGCCCTGCGCGAACGCGAAGGTGTACGCGGCCATGAACGACGCGGGCGGCATCCGGTACAGCGCGGTGGTCGCGGGCACCAGCAGGATGTCGCAGCGGCCCTCGCCGAGGTCGTGCAGCGTCGCGAGGCGCTCGGAGACGAGATCCTGGTGCGGCGAGAACGTGTCGTACGGCAGCGTTTCCCAGTCCGGCAGCAGGCGCACGCGCGCATCGGGCGAGAAGTAGCGGAGTTCGTGCGACAGCCGCTGCGCGTCGACCGCGTTCGCGCAGATCACCGCAAGGAGCGGGACGGCGCCGCGGTTGTCGGCGAGATAGCGGGCGATGGCGAGTGCGTCGGCGGAGCCGTGCGCGCCGTCGAAGGCGAACCGCTGGCCCGGTTTGACGCGGGCGACGGGCGAGGCGAACGGGGTGGAAGCGTTGTCTGGCATAGGGACGGCAGGGGTGGCGGGCACGGGCGCGGCGCGGTGCGCCGGTCGAGACGAAAGACCTATTATAAAATCCGCTTCTCGATTTCATCTTTCCGGCGTTTCCCTTTCGTGACTCCCCGACTTTTCGCCCTGATTCCTTGCGCCGGCACGGGCAGCCGCTCCGGTTCGGCCGTGCCGAAGCAATACCGCACGCTGGCCGGCCGCGCGCTCCTGCATTACACGCTCGCCGCGTTCGATGCGTGCAGCGAATTCGCGCAGACGCTCGTCGTCCTCGCGCCCGACGACACGCACTTCGACGCGCGCCGCTTCGCGGGCCTGCGCTTCGCGGTGCGCCGCTGCGGCGGCGGCTCGCGGCAGGCGTCGGTGCTGAACGGGCTGCTGGAGCTGGCCGAATTCGGTGCGACCGACCAGGACTGGGTGCTCGTGCACGACGCCGCGCGCCCCGGCATCACGCCGGCGCTGATCCGCACGCTGGTCGCGACGCTGAAGGACGACCCGGTCGGCGGCATCGTCGCGCTGCCGGTGGCCGATACGCTCAAGCGCGTGCCGGCCGGCGGCGACGCGATCGCGCGCACCGAGTCGCGCGACGCGCTGTGGCAGGCGCAGACGCCGCAGATGTTCCGCATCGGCATGCTGCGCGACGCGATCCTGCGCGCGCAGCGCGAAGGGCACGACCTGACCGACGAGGCCAGCGCGATCGAATGGGCCGGCCACACGCCGCGCGTCGTGCAGGGCAGCCTGCGCAACTTCAAGGTCACGTACCCGGAAGATTTCGCGCTCGCGGAAGCAATTCTCGCGCGCCCCGCGCACGCTTCCTGACTTTCACCTCATCTCAAACCGGATTACGCATGGACTTCAGAATCGGACAAGGCTACGACGTGCACCAGCTCGTCCCGGGGCGCCCCCTCATCATCGGCGGCGTGACGATTCCGTACGAGCGCGGCCTGCTCGGCCACTCGGACGCGGACGTGCTGCTGCACGCGATCACCGACGCGCTGTTCGGCGCGGCGGCGCTCGGCGACATCGGCCGCCATTTCTCCGACACCGACGCGGCGTTCAAGGGTGCGGACAGCCGCGTGCTGCTGCGCGAGTGCGTCGCCCGCGTGAAGGCGGCCGGCTTCACGATCCAGAACGTCGACAGCACCGTGATCGCGCAGGCGCCGAAGCTCGCGCCGCATATCGACGGGATGCGCGCGAACATCGCGGCCGACCTCGGGCTGCCGCTCGAGCGCGTGAACGTGAAGGCGAAGACCAACGAGAAGCTCGGCTACCTCGGCCGCGGCGAGGGCATCGAGGCGCAGGCCGCCGCTCTGCTGGTGAAGCTGGGCGCGTGAGCGCCTGATGCCGCTGGTGCCGGGTTGACGCCGGTCCGAAGCGGCGCGCAGGTTGTGCCGCCGGAATGAAAAATGCCACGCGCTTGCGTGGCATTTTCATTTTGCGGCCCGGTTCGGCGCGCATGGCCGCCGCACCGTGCTGCGGCTTGCGCGACCGCTTATTCGCCTTCGGCGGCGATCACCTGCGCGGCGGCGTTGATCACCGACGCGATGCGGCCGACGTCGCGCAACTGCGTCGTCGTCATCCCTTGCTCGTTCTTCAGCAGCGCATAGTGCGACTTCACGCAGAAGTGGCACTTGCCGACGATCGACGCGGCGAGCGCGTACATCTCGAAGCGGCGCTTGTCGACGCCGCCGTGCGACGCGTACGCGCCCATCCGCAGCTCGGCGCGCTGCGTCTTCAGGTCGGCGTCGTCGGCCATCTCGACATACGGATACCAGGTGTTGTTCATCCCCATCAGCGCGGCCGCCGTCAGCACGGCATTCGTCTCTTCGGGCGACAGCACGCCGGCTTCGCGGATCGTCTTCACGAGCACGGTGCTTTTCGCCGCGACCGCCGCCGCCAGCGCGACGCCAACCGCATCGTTGCCTTCGAGCGACGAGCGCGAGATCGTGCCGTCGAGGTTCAGGCGAATGTCCTTCGCGTAGTCGGGGATACGCGCCTTAATCGAATCGATGAATTCCATTGATATCTCCTATGGGTTGGCCGTTAAAAAAGCCCGCAGGCAGGACGTGCGCCGCGGGCTTCGTGCATCGATGCGCTTACAGCGTTGCGCCGCCGACTGCACGGTTGCACGGGCACAGTTCGTCCGTTTGCAGGCCGTCCAGAATACGCAGGACTTCTTCCGGGCTGCGGCCGACGTTCAGGTTGTTCACCGAAACGTGCTGGATCGTGTTGTCCGGATCGACGATGAACGTCGCGCGCAGGGCCACGCCGGCTTCCTTGTCGCGCACGCCGAGCTGGTCGATCAGCTCGCCCTTGACGTCGCCGAACGAGTAGTGGTTCAGCTTGTTCAGGTCCTTGTGCTCACGGCGCCATGCGAGCTTCACGAATTCGTTGTCCGAGCTGCCGCCGAGCAGGATGGCGTCACGCTCTTCGAACTGCCCCGTCAGCTTCGCGAACTCGACGATTTCCGTCGGGCACACGAACGTGAAATCCTTCGGATAGAAGTAGATGATCTTCCACTTGCCCGGGAACGATGCTTCGGTGACGGTCTCGAACGCCGACTGGCCGTTTTCCTCGTGATTGTTGAAGCCCGGCTTCGCGGCTACGACGGTGAATGCTTCGAGTTTATCGCCCACGGTTTTCATGCGGATACTCCTGTGTGAGTTGGGAAGAAGACTGAGTCAAGCTACCTCGGTGCTGCAACGCTGATGTGACAGCATGCCGACGACTATAACACTATTAACAAGGCGCTTCAATAGATTTTAACTAACGATCCTCATAGTTTTTTTCAACCGGACCGATAGTGTGATGCGCAAGAAGCGTGCACGAACGCGTCACGCCGCCGCACGCGCCTTGCCGGCGCCAGGGAATTCGAGCGTGACTTCGAGGCCTGCTTCGGGGTTGCGGTTACGCAGGCGCAGCGCGCCGCGATAGCGGCCGACGAGGCGCAGCACGATCGCCATGCCGAGCCCCGTGCCGTCCGCCTTGGTGCGCGCCGTGTCGACGCGGTAGAACGGGCGCATCACGAGCGGCAGCTGGTCCTCGGGGATGCCGGGACCCTCGTCGCTCACCGACAGTTCGACGCGCGCGTGCGTCACGCGCGTCTCGAGCGTGATGCGCGATACGCCGTCCTGGCGGCTCTGGCCGTATTTGCGCGCGTTCTCGACGAGGTTGCCGATCACGCGGCGCATGTCGGTTTCGTCGGCTTCGATCACGGCGCTCGGCGCGAGCCGCGTGCGGATCTCGACGCCGTCCTCGCCGGACACGCGCGCGGCGACTTCCTGTGCGATCGACGACAGGTCGACCGGCTCCGGCTTGCGTTGCGACGGGCGCGCGTAATCGATGAAGGCCGCGATGATGCGGTCCATCTGCTCGATGTCGTCAACCATCGCATCCTTGGTCGCCTGGTCCGACGGGCTCATCTCGGTCTCGAGCCGCAGCCGCGCGAGCGGCGTGCGCAGGTCGTGCGAGATGCCCGCGAGCATCAGCGCGCGATCGGCCTCGAGCTGTTCGAGGTCGCGCACCATCTGGTTGAAGCTGCGGTTGGTATCGGCCGCGACGCCCATCCCGCGCTCGGGCAGCGGGTCGGGCGCCTGGCCGGAACCGACCTGGCGCGCGGCGAGCGCGAGCCGCGTGAACGGCCGGTTCACGAGGCTCGTGATGAACGCCGAGCCGAACAGCGACAGCGCGAGCGCGAACAGGCCCCAGCCAGCCCACTGCAGGCCGGTGACGTTGTCGAGCTGGTCGCGGTCGAGCGCGACCCAGTAATCGTCGTCGTCGATCTTGAAGCTGATCCACACGCCGGGGATGTCGTTGACCGACTGCGCGATCACGGTATCGTCGCCGAGACGGCTGCGGATGTCATGTTCGATCAGGCGGTTCAGCGATTCGTCGGGCTGCAGCTTGAATTTGTCGGTTTTCTCGCGCGGGTAGACGCGCACGCCCTCGTTGCTCTCGAGATCCTGCAGCAGCGCGCGCCGCAAATCGGGATCGGAATAGAGCAGGGCGGTGCGCGTGAGCTTCACGACCGCGACGAGCTGGAGCGCGACGCGTTGCGCGCGCGGCTCGCGCTCGATCACGCGAAAGCTCTGGAACCACGCGGCGAGACTGACCGAGATCAGCAGCGCGATCAGCAGGAAGGTGCGCCAGAACAGCCCGCCGAACGCGAGCTGCAGGAGGCGCCGGTCGATACGCATGGGGCGGGCCGTGGACGGGCGAAACCGGAAAGGAAAAAGATCAGGCAGCGCCGTCCGGAATGAACACGTAGCCGAGGCCCCAGACGGTCTGGATGAAGCGCGGGCTGCCCGGATCCGGTTCGATCAGCTTGCGCAGACGCGAGATCTGCACGTCGAGGCTGCGGTCGAACACTTCGTATTCACGACCGCGCGCGAGCTCCATCAGCTTCTCGCGCGACAGCGGCTGGCGCGGATGACGCGCGAACACCTTCAGCACCGAGAATTCGCCGGTCGTCAGCGGAATTTCCTGGCCCGACTTCGTCAGCGTGCGCGTCGCGAGGTTCAGCGAGAACTCGCCGAACTCGAACACCTCGGTGGTTTCCGACGGCGCGCCCGGCAGTTCGGCCGGCGCCTGGCGGCGCAGGACCGCGTGAATGCGCGCGACGAGCTCGCGCGGGTTGAACGGTTTCGGCAGGTAGTCGTCGGCGCCCATCTCGAGGCCGACGATGCGATCGACATCCTCGCCCTTCGCGGTGAGCATGATGATCGGCGTGCGGTCGTTGCTGCCGCGCAGGCGGCGGCAGATCGACAGGCCGTCTTCGCCCGGCAGCATCAGGTCGAGCACGAGCAGGTCGAAGCGCTCGCGCACCCAGAGCTTGTTCATCGCGGTCGCGTTCTCCGCGACGTAGACGTTGAAACCCTGCTCGCCGAGATAGCGGCGCAGCAGATCGCGCAGGCGCGGGTCGTCGTCGACGACGAGAATCTTGGAGGGGTTTTTCGTTTCCATGATCGGCATCTTATCGCGAATGGGAAATCACGCACGGTCGCGTATTTTCGCGCGTTACAGTCCGTTACAAAATTTACTCGTAGTGTCGCGCGGAGTAAAGGCAGGCTATAGAGATTCCTTTACTCGAAGCCGAAATTCGGTAGATACTCCCCTGCACTCCATCTTTCATCTTTGTACACCCGAATTCCGCAGGGTTTTTCAAGTACCAGAGGTAACCGGTTGCCGCGTGACGAAGGGAACAAATCGACCAGAGAAGCGAGGACGGTCATGCGATCTGCCCGGATTGCACTGATGCTGACGATCGCACTTGCCGGTCCATATGCGTCGAACTTCGCGTATGCGCAGCGCCCCGAGCAGGGCGCCTCGTCGCGCAAGCTGCAGCGCGGTAAAGCGCCGCAGTCCGACCGCGCCGCCGACATGGCGGTCCGTTCCGCCGTGCCTCCCGATCTCGAACAGCACCGCCGCGACGGGCACATGACGCCCGAGGAGCGCCACCTGTTGCGCCAGCACATCGAGGACGCCGTCCGCGAGCTGTACAAGCGCTGACGTGTGCCGTGTTCGCACTGCGCGGAACACGCCGCGCGGAAAAGATTCGTAGCACTTTTTCCGTCAACTTTCGGTCAACTTTTGCCTGCCGATTGCCGTTGAACCGGCATCCGCACCGCCGGTGCGTTCCGGGAGTCCACGATGAAAGCGAACGCTGCCGCCCCGGCATCGCCCGCGATGCAGGCGCCACTCGACGCCGACGATGCGCTGTTCTTCCTGAGCCGTACCGGCTTTTCTCCCGCACCGGCCGAGGTCGCCCGCATCGTCGGCATGACGCGTGCGCAAGTCGTCGCCGATACGCTCGGCAACGTGCGCCGCGAGCCCGTGACGGCGTGGCCCGACTGGCTCGCCGAGTTGCCGCCGACGCGCGCGCAGCGTCAGGCGCTGACGCCGGACATGCGGCGCGACGAGCAGCGCGAACGCAATCGCCGCTACGATGCGTTGCGCGCGGCGTGGGTCAACGAGATGGTCGCGACGCCGTCGCCGCTCACCGAGCGCATGACGCTGTTCTGGCACGGGCACTTCACGTCCGGGCAGGACAAGGTTCCGTACCCCCAGACGATGGCCGCGCAGAATGCGCTGTTTCGCCGCGAGGCGCTCGGCAACTTCGGCGCGCTGCTGCATGCGGTCGCGAAGGATCCTGCGATGCTCCAGTATCTCGACGGCGCCAGCAACCGCAAGGGGCGTCCGAACGAGAATTTCGCGCGCGAGGCGATGGAGCTGTTCACGCTCGGCGAAGGGCATTACACGCAGCACGACGTGACCGAAGCCGCGCGCGCGATGACCGGCTGGAGCGTCGATCCCGATACGCTGCGCTTCGCGGTGCGGCCCGAATGGCACGACGCGGGCGACAAGACGATACTCGGCGAGACCGGCGCGTTCGACGGCGACGGGTTTCTCGACATCCTGCTGAAGCGGCCCGACACCGCGCGCTTCATCGCGGGCAGGCTGTGGCGCGAGTTCGTGGCCGATACGCCCGAGGTTGGCGCGCTCGATGTCGTGGCCGAACGGTTTCGCGCGAGCGGCTACGACATCCGCGCGGCGCTCGCCGCGCTATGGTCGACCGACGCGTTCTGGGACCCGCGCAATCGCGGTGTGCTCGTCAAGTCGCCGGCCGAGTTCGTCGTCGGGTCGGTGCGGCTGTTCGACGTCGCGTACGGCGATCCGCAGACGCTCGCGGACACCGTGCGCACGCTCGGGCAGAACCTGTTCTATCCGCCGAACGTGAAGGGCTGGCCGGGCGGCGCGATGTGGATCAACAGCACCACGCTGCTCGCGCGCAAGCAGTTCGTCGAGCAGTTGTTCCGCGCGACCGAGACGGCCGGCATGCGTGCACCCGCGCATGCGATGGCGGCGCCGTCGCCGAATGCCCGTGCGCATGCGATGCCGGTTGCGGACACCGCGTCCGGTGCGGGCTTGCCCGGCGCGAAGGGCAAGCCCGCGCGCGGCGGCCTGCGATTCGACCTCGAACGCTGGCTCGCGCAGTATCGTGCGCGGCCGCAGGCGATCGCCGGATTGTCGACCGAGCTTCAACTGCAGCACGCGGTGCTGCCGGTGTCGCCGGTCGCGGCGATCGATACGGACTCGACCGGCAGCGCGTATCTCGAGGCGCTGTTGATGGATCCGGCCTATCAACTGAAATGACTGAAACAACGACGAACAGGCGCGCTGCAGCGGTGGCCATGCCGCACGGCGAACCGAAGGATGCACGATGAACCGACGTGATTTTCTGACGCTGACGGGCGCCGCGGCCGCGGCGGGCGTGTCGTTGTGGCAGCCGCCCGTGCAGGCGGCGATAGCGATGGCCGCGGCGGAGCGGCGGCCGGAGGCCGGCTATGCGAACGTGTTGATCCTGGTCGAGCTGAAGGGCGGCAACGACGGCCTCAACACGGTGGTGCCGTATGCGGATCCGCTCTACTACCCGTTCCGCCGCAGCATCGGCATCAAGCGCGACCAGGTGCTGCAGCTCGATGCGCATACGGGGCTGCACCCGTCGCTCGCGCCGCTGATGCCGCTGTGGCGCGACGGGCAGGTCGCGATCGTGCAGGGCGTCGGCTATCCGCAGCCGAACCTGTCGCATTTCCGTTCGATCGAGATCTGGGATACCGCGTCACGCTCGGACCAGTACCTGCACGAAGGCTGGCTCACGCGCACGTTCGCGCAGGCGCCGGTGCCGCCCGGTTTCGCGGCAGACGGCGTCGTGCTCGGCAGCGCGGAGATGGGGCCGCTCGCGAACGGCGCGCGCGCGATCGCGCTCGTCAATCCCGCGCAGTTCATCCGCGCGGCGCGGCTGGCCGAGCCGTCGTCGCTGCGCGAACGGAATCCGGCGCTCGCGCACATCATCGACGTCGAGAACGACATCGTGAAGGCGGCCGACCGGCTGCGCCCGCGCGGCGGGATGCGCGAGTTCAGGACGGCCTTTCCGGCTGGTACGTTCGGGACGTCGGTGAAGACCGCGATGCAGGTGCTCGCGGCATGCGAAGCGTCGGGGCCCGGCGCGCAGGACGGCGTCGCGGTGCTGCGGCTCACGCTCAACGGGTTCGACACGCACCAGAACCAGCCGGGACAGCAGGCTGCGCTGCTCAAGCAGTTCGCGGAAGGGATGAGTGCGATGCGCGGCGCGCTGATCGAGCTCGGACGCTGGAACCAGACGCTCGTGATGACGTATGCGGAATTCGGGCGGCGCGTGCGCGAGAACCAGAGCAACGGCACCGATCACGGCACCGCCGCGCCGCATTTCGTGATGGGCGGCCGCGTGGCCGGCGGGTTGTACGGTGCGGCGCCCGCGCTCGGGCACCTGGATGGCAACGGCAACCTGCCGGTCGCGATCGACTTTCGCCAGCTTTATGCGACCGTGCTCGGGCCGTGGTGGGGGCTCGATGCGACACACGTGCTGCAGCAGCGCTTCGACACGCTGCCGCTGCTGAAGGCGTGATGTCGGACGCGCGTTGCGCTGCGGGTCAGCGGCGGCGGGCGGCGCGCCACGCGATCCACAGCTTGCGGATCGGCGTCAGCGCGATGCGCTGGTGCAGCACCTGGTAGCCGTCGCGCTCGATTTCGTCGAGCAGCGCGCCGGCCAGTGCGATCTGCGCACGCAGCGTGCGCTGCGCGCGGCGCTCGGGTCCGGGGATCGCCGCTTCGGCGGCGGCGAGCGCTTCGCGCGCGCGGGCCGTCTGAAACTGCAGCAGTTCGGTGAAGGCCGGGCTGTAGCGGCGGTTCAGCAGGTCGGCCGCGGTCACGTTGTAGCGTTGCAGTTCGTCGATCGGCAGATAGATGCGGCCGTGACGCGCATCGTTGCCGAGCTCCTGCACGAATTGCGCGAGCATCAGCGCGCGGCCGGCATCCGCGGCCCACGGCTGCGGGTCGGCCGGGTTCGCGGCGCTCGCGCGCGCGACCAGCGACGCGAAGGTGCCGCCGACCTGCGCGATGTAGCGCTGCAGGTTCGTGAAATCCAGGTAGCGCGCCTGTTCGAGATCCATCCCGTAACCGTTGACGAGCGTGCGCAGCGCGTCTTCTTCGGTCGCGATCGCCGGGTGATGCCGCGCGAGCGCCTTCGTGACCGGGTGCGACGGTTCGCCGGCGGCGAGCGCCGCGAGTTCCTTGTGCCACCACGCGAGCTTCGTATGTCCGACGGTCGGATCGCTGGTTTCCTTCACGGTTTCCTCGAGTTCGCGGCGCAGCGCGAACAGGGCGGTCAGGCGCGGTTCGGCCGCGAGCGGCGCCTGGCGCAGCGCATAGTAGACGCTGGAGCCCGCGGGGGCGGCCTTTTGCTGACAATAGTCGTCGAAGTTCACGGGTGGGATCGTGGCGGAGGCGGGTTCGGGAGCGCGCGCCGGCGCGTGGCCGGCACGTCGAGCGCGGCATTCTAGCACCGCTGTCCGGCGTGCGCCGGCGGGGCGAGACAATGCTGCGCAGATCGGGTAGAATCTCGCGCTCGCCTGATCGGGTGTGCCGGTTTTCGGGCCGGCATGAAGCCCCGGCGCGTGGAGCACGCATCTTGCGTGCCGCGCGGTCAGGCGACGGACAATACGCGTGAGTGGCGAAATTGGTAGACGCACCAGGTTTAGGTCCTGACGCCCGCAAGGGTGTGCCGGTTCGAGTCCGGCCTCACGCACCACCAAAGAAAAAGGTCACGTACCGCAAGGTGCGTGGCCTTTTTGCCTTTGGCAGAGACGATGCCGCGAGCGCCAATGTCGGAGCCGCCTCGGCCGGCGTGTCGCCGGCGTTCCCCGCGACTTGCTTTTTGACGCTCGCTTTCGGTGCAGCGCTCAGGTCGTCGACATACGCACTGAAGTCGCGGTCCTGGTCAAACCGTGCGGTTAGCCGCTGCTCCACCAGTTCACCACGCTAGAAGCTTTCACCGTACACCGAGAGCTAGAAGCTGCGGTACTGCTCGATGGCAGTGCGCGTGCTCTCGTTGAAGGGCAAGTTAACGCGTGCGGACGGGGCAACGACCGTGAGCTTCTTGAGAGCCGCCATGAGAAGGCTCAGGGCATTGAGTACGTTGTTTGCAGCGCACTCGTCGTTGCGTTGTATTGCGTATAGCGCCCCCGAAAAAACTGCCTCCCCCTTCACGGATTCCCGCTCACGGGCACGATTGGCGCTCGAACCGTCACCATTGGCGGAATCCACGAACTTCAACAGAATCTTCGCCCGGCCGCGCCGGATACGGCGCCTTGCCATCGTTTCATGCGTCACGTCGCGCACGAACGCGGCCTGATATCAGGTTGCCGGTTCGCTGACGATCGCGTTCGGCGACCGCCGGGGCCGCTCCCGCCAACTGTCGGTTATGTCCGATAGTTTGGCGTTTTTCGGCTAGGTATCGAACTCCATTCGACTCCCCGGATTCGATACGATGCGCAAAAACGCTGTTGCCAAGATGTCCGCACGCGAAACGCACGATGCGGTCACGGCGACACTTGTCTTTCACCGGGGATCCGTCGTCCATGCAGGGAATGTTGGAGCATCTTCTCGAGCGCCAGGTGTCGCACCAATGGCGCGGATTCCTGGAGGCACTGGCCGGCGAATTCACCGATCAGCTCGATCGAGACGAGTTGAGGCAGTTGATGGCACGCGTCGGCATGCGCTTTGCGGCTGCGCATCCGCTTGGCCCCTGCGCGTCGACGGACGATCTCACGGATGCATTGAACGCGCGCTGGCGCGACATGCAGTGGGGTTATGCCGAACTGTCCGACGAACACGAATTCCTGCGCATCGTCCATTACGCCGCGCCGTTGCGCGCGCTCGGCAATGACCATCTCGCGTGGTCCTCGGCCTTTTTGCAAGGCGCGTATCAGGGCTGGTTCGACAGCGTCGGCGCGACCGGTCTGCGCGTGGTGCAGGACATTGCGCCGCCGGACGACTCGCGAATCGAACTGCGCGTTGCGCGGGCACGGAACTGAGCGGCCCGGTCGACCGGAATTTCCGCGATAACAAATGGGCACGTTATGTCGACCTCACGGGATATCGAATCGTTGTTCAAGCGTTTTGGCGGTGATGCCGGACGCTATCAGGAAGTACGTGCCGAGGCGGATGCCGAAGCGGCGCGCGCGCGCTGGCCGTTGCTCGACGGCGTCGAACTGCGCGAGAGCGATCCGCATGGGCAACCGGACTCGGGGGCGCCGGACAACGGGCAGAGCCTGAGCAATATCGTGATGACGGACCCGCATTCGGCGCTTGCGCCGGATGCCGATAGACGAGATCACCCCCCGGGCCCGCTGAAGGAACTGGTCGGCAGACCGGCGGCATCGGACAGTGCGCGCACGCAAGGGCCGTCGGAGCCGCTGGTCCGGTTGTTCGAGCGGCTGCGAACCGGGGCGACGGGCGAGGGGCCCAAGAAGCCGTCGCTGTGGACGGGCCGTTCATGAAGATTGTCGCGATTGCCTCGGCAAAGGGCGGCGTCGGAAAGACGACGCTGGCGGCGAACCTCGCGGCCGTGATGGCGGCGTCGCGGCGGCGGCGCGTGAGCGTGGTGGATCTCGATCCGCAGAATGCGCTGAAGCTGCATTTCGGCGTGCCGCTCGAGATGACCGAAGGGCTCGCCGACGCCGCGCTGAACGGGCTGAGCTGGCCGGCCGCGGTCGTCGACGGGATCACGGTCATGCCGTTCGGCGTGGTAAGCGAAACGGATCAGCGTCGCTTCGAGCGACTGCTGGACCGCGATCCGTCGTGGCTCGCGCGCGGGCTCGCGGCGCTCGGGCTCGGCGACGACGACATCGTGATCCTCGATACGCCGCCGGGCACCTCGGTCTACATGCGTGCCGCGCTGACGGCCGCGCATTTCGTGCTCAATGTCGTGCTTGCCGATGCGGCATCGTACGCGTCGATCCCGCAGATGCGGCGGATGCTCGACGCCTATGCCGCGACTCGTGCGGATTTCGTGGGCGACGGCTATGTGGTCAATCAGGTCGATCAGTCTCGCGAACTGGGCCGCGATGTGCTGCGCGTGCTGTGCGACAGCCTCGGCGCGGCACGGTTCGGCGGCGTGATCCACGCGGATGAAGGGGTCGCGGAATCGCTCGCGTGCCGGACCACCGTGAATCGCTACGATCCGCGTTCGCAGGCGGCTGCCGATCTGAACGCGTGCGGCGCGTGGCTCGAGCGCGCGCTCGAGCGGCGTGACACTGCGCGGAGCGTCGCTTGAGCGCCCGCGGGGAGGCTGCGCAACCCTCGGCGGTCGATCGGTTCGTTGACGCGCTGCCCGGGAGCGGCTGGTTCGTCGTGCTGCCGGTGGCGGCATGCGCACTGCTGGCGCTGTACTTCGTATGTACCGTGCCGCTCGACAATATCGGGCAACTCGTGTTCGCCACCTGCTGCATCGCCTGTTCGCTGGTGGTCCGGCGCCTGGGCGGCCGCTACGCGACGCTCGTCATGATCGTGCTGTCGGTGGCGGCCACCGGCCGGTACATGTACTGGAGGCTGTCCGACACCCTGGTGTGGCTGCATCCGCTCGACGCGGTGTGGGGCACGCTGCTCGTGGCTGCCGAAGTCTATGCGGCGGCGGTGCTGCTCCTCGGCTACTTCCAGACCGCGTGGCCGCTCGGGCGCAAGCCGTTGCCGTTGCCTGCGTCGCGCGCGCATTGGCCGAGCGTCGACGTGTTCATTCCGACGTACAACGAACCGTTGAGCGTCGTCAAGCCGACCATCTATGCCGCGCTCGCGCTGGATTACCCGGCCGACAAGCTGTCGATCCACGTGCTGGACGACGGGCGTCGCCCGGAATTCCGTGCGTTTTGCGAATCGGTCGGCGTGCGCTGGACGACCCGCGATCACAATCGCCATGCGAAGGCCGGCAACCTCAACGAAGCGTTGAAGATCACCGACGGGGAATACGTCGCGATCTTCGATTGCGATCATGTGCCGACGCGATCGTTCCTGCAGATTGGTCTCGGCTGGTTCATTCGGGATCCCAAGCTATCCATGCTCCAGACGCCGCATCATTTCTTTTCGCCGGACCCGTTCGAGAGAAACCTCGGCATTTTCAGGGAGGTGCCGAACGAAGGCGAATTGTTCTATGGGCTGGTGCAGGACGGCAACGATCTCTGGAACGCGACGTTTTTCTGCGGGTCGTGCGCGCTGCTGCGCCGCTCGATGGTGGAGGAGATCGGCGGCATCGCGACGGAGACGGTGACCGAGGACGCGCACACCGCGCTCAAGCTGCATCGCCGCGGCTATACGACCGCCTATCTTGCGATACCGCAGGCGGCGGGGCTCGCCACCGAGAGCCTGACCGGACACATTGGCCAGCGGATCCGCTGGGCGCGCGGCATGACGCAGATATTCCGCATCGACAACCCGTTGTTCGGGCGCGGGCTGACGCTGGGCCAGCGGCTCTGCTACCTGAACGCGATGATGCATTTTTTCTACGGCATCCCGCGGCTCGTGTTCCTGACCGCGCCGTTGTCGTTCCTGTTCTTCGACGCGCACGTGATCCATGCTTCCGCGACGACGCTGGCACTCTATGCGCTGCCACACGTCGTACACGCGAACGTGACGAACTCGCGGATGCAGAGCCGGTTCCGGCATTCGTTCTGGGCCGAAGTGTACGAGGCCGTGCTGGCGTCGTACATCGCGTTGCCGACGTTGCTCGCGCTGGTCAATCCGCGGCTGGGCAAGTTCAACGTGACGGCCAAGGGCGGGAAAATCGACCGCGGCTACTTCGATTGGGCCGTGTCGAAACCGTACCTGATCCTGGTGATCCTGAACGTGATCGGCCTCGCGATAGGCGCCCTGAACCTGTCGCTCAACCGCCACGTCGGCAGCGAAGTCCAGACGACGGCGTTCAACCTGGCGTGGACGACCTACAACATCCTGATTCTGGGCCTCGCCGTCGCGGCGGCGAACGAACGCCGGCAGGTACGCATTTCTCATCGCGTCGCGGCACGCATTCCGGTCATGCTGCGCTTTGGGAACGGCCGGACACTGGCATGCGAAACGCGTGACTACTCGGAGGGCGGCATCGGCGTGGCAGTCCCCGACGATGCGCGCATTCCGGGCGGCGAAGCGGTGACGGTGTCGCTGTTTCGCGGTGCCGACGAGTACGCATTTCCCGCGACGATCGAATATGTCGAACCAGGACGTGCCGGCGTCCGGTTCGAGAGCCTGTCGCAACAGCAAGAGTTCGATCTCGTCAGTTCGACTTTTGCACGCGCGGACGCATGGATCGACTGGACGGACGGCCGCCGGCCCGATTCGCCGCCGCGTGCGTTCCTGCATCTCGCGAAGGTCGGCGTGCACGGCTTCTTTCGCGTGACCGCACGCCTGTATGCGGACATGCGCATGCTCGGGCGCGGCGGTCGAAACAACGACAAAAATTAACGTGATGGCGGAAAGAATGACGTGGGCGTCGCGACAGCGCGGCAGCACGCACCGCGAGGCGTGCATTTCGCAGGGCGCGGTTGCCGCGGTTTCTGCTCGTGTCGGCTGGGATGCGCGCGTGCCGCGCAGGATGCTGTCAGTCCTGCTCTGGGCCATCGCGAGCGGCATCGCATCGGGCAACGGGGCATCGGCCACCGAGATGCAGGCGCCGGGCACGGTGCGGGCGGCGGATGGCGCGATGTCGTCGGGCGACGTGGCGCCGCCGTCGCCGGCCGTTCCCGTCGGGCTCGCCACGGCGCGGCCGACGCTGCTCGCCGAGCCGGTTCCGGCGGCCGACGCCGAGCGCCGCCGCTCCGGCGGGCTGCCGACCACGGCCGAACCCGGCGCGCGCGTGCCCGGCGGCCGGCGCCAGGCACTGACGTTCGCGGCTCTCGGGGCGCGCGATCCCCTGCAGTTGCGGGGCACGGACGGCCAGAACGGCATCGCGTTCTCGGTCCGTCGCGACGAGGTCGTCACGGGCGCGACGCTGCATCTGATCTACAGCTACTCGCCCGCGCTGCTGCCGGATCTGTCGCAGCTCAAGGTGCTCGTCAACGGCGAAGTGGCGGCGACGCTGCCGCTGCCGGCCGCTCAAGGCGGGATGACGGTTGCACGCGACGTGTTGATCGATCCGCGCTTCGTCACCGAATACAACCATCTCAATGTTCAGCTGATCGGTCATTACACGAACGGTTGCGAGAATCCAGCCAGCTCCTCGCTGTGGGCAACGGTGAGCAACGCGAGCCGGCTCGACCTGACCTATGCGGCGCTGCCCGAACGGCCGGAGCTTGGCGTCCTGCCCGCGCCGTTCTTCGATTCGCGGGACGTACGGCGGCTCGAACTGCCTTTCGTATTCGCCGCGCGACCGCCGCGGGAGACGCTGGAAGCGGCGGGCATCGTCGCTTCGTGGTTCGGCGCGCTGGCCGCGTATCGCGGCGCGCGGTTTCCGGCCCGGCCCGGCGGCCTGCCCGAATCGGGCAACGCAGTGGTGTTCGCGACGGCCGACGATCGTCTGGACGGCGTGACGGTGCCGGCAATCGACGGACCGACGCTGGCCATCGCCGAGCGGCAGGCGCCTGCCCAGGGTCAGCTCTTGCTGGTGCTCGGTCGAACGCCGGGCGAAGTGAAGGTTGCCGCGCTTGCGCTCGCGCTCGGCAGCAAGACGCTAGCGGGCACGCATGCCACGGTGAGCCGACCCGCGAACGTCGCGCCGCGCGTGCCGTACGACGCGCCGAACTGGCTGCCGTCGACCCGCCCGGTGCGGATCGGTGAGCTGCTCGAGGGACGTGCGCTCAGCGTGTCCGGATACGACGCGGGCGCCGTTCGGATCGACTTGCGCGTGGCCCCCGATCTGTTCACGTGGAATACGCGCGGCGCGCCGATCGACCTGCGTTATCGATACACGCCGACGCTGCGCGCGGACCGTTCGTCGCTCAACCTGAGCGTCGGCGACGCGTTCGTGAAGGCGCTGCCGATCCCGGCGGGGGAAACATCCCGCTGGAGCGTGAGTCGCTTCCTGCCATTCGTCGGTAGCGGTATCGACCGCGCGACGCTCCACGTGCCGCCGCTGCTGCTCACGCCGCGCACGCAATTGCAGCTGCACTTCTTCTACGAGATCCCGGATCTGGGCAAATGCACGGGGCGGCTGCTGCAGAACGTCGCGGGTTCGATCGATCCGGACTCGACGATCGATGTGTCGTCGTTTCCGCACTACAAGGCGCTGCCCGACCTCGCCGCGTTCGCAAACAGCGGTTTTCCGTTCACGCGGATGGCCGACCTGTCGGACACGGCCGTCGTGCTTCCGGCCGAGCCGACCCCGGACGTCTACGGCCTGTACCTGCTCGCGATGGGCCGCATGGGCGTGTCGACGGGCTATCCGGTCAGCGGTGTGACGGTGACGGACGCCGGCGGCGTCGGTGCGTTCGCGTCCAAGGACCTGCTGATTCTCGGTGCGCCCGATACCCAGCCTCTGCTGACCCGCTGGGCGGCGCGCATGCCGTTCGGCACGGATCAGGACCGCGGCATCTTCGGCCGCGCCGAGGCGGCGCAGTCGCCTGGCGCCGAGCGTGAGCGCGTGCGGGCCGGCCTCTCGATCGTCTCGGACGGCACGAGCGCGCTGATGGCCGGATTCGAGTCGCCGTTGCGCAAGACGCGCAGCGCCGTCGCGTTGATCAGCGCGACTGGGCATGCGGACGAGGTGCTCGGCCGCGCACTGCTCGACGACGACATGCTCACGTCGATCCAGGGCGCGATGGTCGTGATTCGCGATCGCACCGTCTCGGTAACGTCGGACGCAACGTCGTACCACGTCGGTGCGCTGCCGCCAATCACGTACCTGCGCTGGGTCCTGTCGGAGCGTCCGCTGCTGCTTGCGCTGTTCAGCGTGCTGGCAGCGTTTGTCGCGGCGGCGCTCTTCTATCGTTTGCTGCGTGGGCGTGCGGCGCGCCGGCTGAAGGAGTGACATGCGAAACCGACGGTTACGCGGGCTCGGCGCCGCCCGCGCGGGCGGTATCGCGAGTCTCCTGCTCGCGCTGGCCCTGCCGCACGCGGCTGCTGCCGGCAGCGACGCGCTGAAGGTGCTCGTCGAGCAGGGCCGATACTGGCAGGCGCACGGTCGAGGCGACCTCGCGGCACAGGCCTGGCAGAAGGTGCTGGGCGTCGATCCGGATCAGCCCGACGCGCTGTTCGGCATGGGCATGGTGCTCGCCGATCGCCACGATGTCGACGGCGCGCGCCGCTACCTGGAACAGTTGCGCCGTATCGCGCCCGGCTTTGCGCGGATCGACGAGCTTGGCCGACGCCTGGGCGACGCGAGCGTGCGGGACGGCGAGATCAGCGATGCCCGCCGCCTCGCGCAAACGGGGCAGAGCGCGCTGGCCGCGCGACAGTATCAGCACGCGCTGCAAGGCGCGCCGTCGTCGCCGGCACTGCAGCTCGAGTACTTCCAGGCGCTCGCGGCCACGCCGAGCGGATGGAATGAAGCGCGGCGCGGCCTGGAACGTCTCGCGCGCGACAACCCCGACGATCCGCGCTACGCGCTCGCGTATGCGCAACACCTGACCTATCGTGACGCGACGCGCCGCGACGGCATCGCGCGGCTCGAGCAGTTGTCCGCCGACGGGAAAGTCGGGAAAGAGGCGCGCCAGAGCTGGCGCCAGGCGCTGCTCTGGCTCGCGGCAAGGCCGTCGGATCAGGCGCGCTATCTCGCCTACCTGAAGCGGGTGCCCGACGATCCGCCGGTCAAGGCGCGCTACGACAGCATGGTGCGACAGGATCAAACCGGGCGCGAGGGCGATCAGCGAGGCGCGTCGAACGAAGCGCGCGGCCGCGCGATCGAGGACGGCTTCGCGGCACTCCAGCGCGGCGATCTCGACGCGGCGCGGGCCCGCTTCGACGGCGTGCTCGACACGTTGCCGAACGACAGCGACGCGCTGGGCGGTCGCGGCATCGTCGAACTGAAGCAGGAGCGCTTTGCGCAGGCGCGAAGCGATCTGGAGCGCGCGTCGCGAGGCGGGAATGCGGCGCGCTGGCGATCGGCGCTGGGCAGCGCGACATACTGGGCCTACACGAGCGAGGCACTGGGCGCGCAAAGCAACGGCGACTTCGCACAGGCGAAAGCGCTGTTCGAGCGCGCGATTCTTGCCGATCCGTCGAACGTCACCGCGCAGGTGCTGCTGGGCGACGCGCTGCTGGAGCATCGCGATGCGCGTGGCGCCGAGCAGGCGTACCGGATGGCGCTGCGGCGTCAGTCCGACAATCCGGACGCGATACGCGGCATGGTCGGCGCGCTGGCCGCGCAGGGGCGCGGCGACGAAGCATTGCAGTTCGCGACGCAACTGAGCGCCGAGCAGCAATCGAAGGCCGGCGGCCTCGACCGGCTGCGTCGCACGGCCGAGGCGGCGCAGGCGCGGCAGGCCGAAGCGCGCGGCGACCTGGGCGCGGCGCGCAGTCTGTTCGAGGATGCGCTCGCGGGCAGCCCGGACGATCCGTGGCTGCGGCTGGATCTGGCACGCGTGTACGTGCGGCAAGGCGCGCTCGCGTCGGCTCGCAGCGTGATGGACGGATTGCTGGCCGAGCGACCCGACATGCCCGACGCGCTCTATGCCGGCGCGCTGCTGGCCGAGCAGACGCAGGACTGGAGCATCGGGCTGCAGCGGCTCGAGCGCATCGCGCCCGCGCAACGCACGACGGCGATGACGACGTTGCAGCACCGCCTCTGGGTCGGCCAGCAGGTTGCACTCGCGACACGGATGGCGCGCGAGGGCCGCCGTGCGCAGGCGCTCGGCGTGCTGCACGATGCGGAGGGAATCGGTCAGGCGGTGCCGGCGCTCGCGGCGCAGCTGTCGGCGGGCTATGCGCAAGCCGGCGACACGTCGCGTGCGCTCTGGATCGTGCAGCGTGCGCTGGCCCGGGAACCGGGCAACGCCGACGTGCTGCTGCAATATGCGCGGATTCTGCTGACCGTGCGCGACGATGCGCTTCTGGGCGACGCGATGCGCCGGCTCGCCGCGATGCCGCTGTCGCCCGCGCAGCGCGGCGACTTCGAACGCCTGAACCTCGAAATCGTCGTGCGCCAGGCCGATGCGGTACGCCAGGCAGGCGACCTCGCCGGCGGCTACGCCGTCATCGCACCGTGGCTGGCCGCGATGCCCGACAGCCCGGAACTCCAGACCGCGCTTGCGCGGCTGTATACGTCGGCCGGCGACGCGCCGAACGCGCTGAAATGCTATCGGGTCGCCCTGGCCCGCCGGCCCGACGATACGGGATTGCTGGTCGCGGCGATCTATGCGGCGAGCGGCGCGAAGGCATGGCGCGACGGCGAAGCGTTCGCGGCCACCGCGCTGCGTATTGCGCCCGACGACGCAGGGCTGCTTGCCGCGACGGGCCGCCTGTATCGCGCGGAGGGGAATCTTTCGCTCGCCGCGCAGTATCTGCAGCGTGCGCTGCTGACCGCCAATACGCCGCCCCCGAGCAGCAAGCCGGCGCGGTCGAACGTTCCGCGCGGTTGGGAGGACGCGATGCGGCGCATCGGCGCGAACCCGCTGCCCGGTACCAATCCGTTCGAAGGCAAGACCGCCGTCGACGTCGTGCGTCCGTCGACCGGCTCCGGCGCCGCGGTACCGCCGCTGCCGGGCATGCCTTCCTGGTCCACCCCGTCTTCTTCTGCCCCGACCGTGCCCTATACGATGCCGCCCGCGCCGCCCGCGACCTACGTCACACCGTCCGCCATGCCGGAGGCGCACATGGTGCCGTCCGCCATGCCGCTGCAGCCAGTCGCGCGCGATCCCGGCGGTTACGGCCAGGAGAGCGCTGGCGCGGGCGAATCGGGTGGGCCTGCGATCGCGCGGCGCTATCGGCCCTATCGGGAGCCTGCCGCCGACGTACCGCCGGCGGGGACGTCCGCGGGATGCGTGTCGCAGGCCGATTCGAACGATGACTGCGCCGGCTACGTCGCCACGCCATGGCCGATGTCGCCGGCGTCGCGCGCTGCGGCGACGAGCGCGTCGCCGATGGCATCCACGCCCTCCGCCAGGGCGAGCCGGCCGTCGCGCGGCGGCGCGAAGGCTCCCTCCGCGCGGTCGTCCGCTCCTTCGCTGGCATACGGGCAGCCCGATGCGTCGCCTCGCTATATCCCGCAACCGCCGGCCGGCTATGCGCAAAGTGCGACCGCGGCCCGGTCGCCGCGGCCGGATGCGGGCGCGGACGCCGGCGGACAGATGCTCGATGTCGCGTCGGAGCTTGCCCAGGTGAACCGCGAGCAGGCCAGTACGGCGACCGGCGGCCTCGTGTTCCGAAACCGTACGGGCGAAGCAGGGCTGTCGGGCCTCACCGATATCGAGGCGCCGCTCGAAGGGCGTATCAAGGCGGGCAACGGCCACATCGTCGTGACCGCCACCCCCGTCATGCTCGACGGCGCCAACTCGGCCACCGATGTGCCGACCCTCGCCCGGTTCGGCGCGGGGCTCGCAGCGGCGCCCGGCGGCGGCTCGCCGGGTTCCCAGACGGCGAGCGGCGTCGGTCTCTCCGCAGGCTACGAAGGCAAGCAATTGAAGGTCGATATCGGCGCGACGCCGGTCGGGTTCCCTTACCAGGATATGGTTGGCGGCGTGCGCTACAACGGTGCCATAACCGATCGGGCCGCCTATTCGCTGGCCGTCACGCGCCGCGCGGTGACCGACAGCCTGCTGTCGTTCGCGGGCGCGCGCGATGCGGGTGCCGGCCTCAAATGGGGCGGCGTGACGCGCAGCGGCGCGCGCGGCGCGCTGAGCTGGGACGACGGCACCAGCGGCGCGTATGTCGCGGGCGCGTTCGACTACTACGACGGCCATCACGTGGAACGGAACTTCGCCGGCAAGGGGAGCGGCGGCGCCTATACGCGCCTGTTTCGCGACGCCGACCGGACGCTTACCGTGGGCATCAATGCGACGTGGATGCGCTTCGGCAAGAACCAGTCATATTTCACGTACGGCCAGGGTGGCTATTTCAGTCCGCAGCAGTATGTGATCCTGAACATACCGGTCGAGTATGCGGGGCGAACGGGTGCCTTTGCCTACGATCTGAACGGTTCGTTCGGTGTGCAGCATTACCGGCAGAACGCGGTGCCGTATTTCCCGCTCGATCCCGGCATGCAGGCGCAAGCGGCGGCGAACGCAGCCACCAGTCAAGCGGTGGGGCTCGACCCGGGGGCCGTGTATCCGGCACGCAGCAAGACCGGCATTGCCTATTCGCTCGCCGCGCGCGGCGAATACCAGGTCGCCCCGCAGCTTGCCGTCGGCGGGACTGCCTCGTTCGGCAACGCTTATCAGTATCGCGAGTGGACGGCGGCCGTCTATCTCCGTTACAGCTTCACGCCACAAGTCGGCGTGTCGCCGTTTCCGCCGCGCGCGTTCACGTCGCCGTATCTCGCGGAAGCCGACTGACCGGATTCGCATGGAGTCGTGGCGGTTCGATGCGATATGCAGTGCACGACGCCATCCTCGCGCATACGCATGCTGGCGGATCCGTTCAGAGGTTGGTCGGCCCGTCGTTGATGCGGAACAGTGCGACGCCGATACAGAAGCCGAACGTCGCGCGGAAAATGTCATTGTCGATGCCGAACATGGTCGCATCGCTGATCAGGCCGTGGCGCGCAAACCTCGGCCCTCGGCGAGGAGATGGGGCGGCCAATCGCTTACGTATCGTATGAGCAATACTTTTCAGATTCGCGGGCTGTTTAACCCGGGGTCGTGGCCCGACCGCGGCGCTTTGTCGTTTTGAGCGCGTCTAATCCCAGAAACTCCGCACCGCGACCGCGACGATCACCGGCACCGAAAACACCAGCGGAATCGCGAAATACTGGGCTTCGCGATCGACGATCCAGCTATAGATCAACCACGCCGCGCCGATCGCGAACGTGATGAGGCCGACCAGCACGGCGGCGATATTCAGCGCCAGCTTCGACGGCTGGCGGCGCGCTTTCTCGTTGGTGTCGGGTTCGCGCGGAGAGGATTTCATCTGAAGAGGGGCCTGGCAGGTGTAAAAGCACAGGAGACCCCATCCGCACCGATCGCGCAAGGGCCTGCGCATGCCGGCCCGGTATTGTCGGTGAGCGCGCGTTACAACCCGAACGACGCCGCCAGTTCGTCGAGCAGTTCGCGCTGGAACGCGACGAACCGCTCGCCCGGCTGCTGCGCGAGCGCGAGGTCGAGCATCGGATCCGCGACATCGGTGCGCATGCCGGCCAGCTCCTCGACGATCGCGAGTCCGCAGAACGGCACGTACGCCTCCGAATAGCCGCCTTCATGGACGATCACGAGCCGCCCGCCGCAGTGGCGCTGCGCCGCTTCCTTCACCGCACGCGTCATGAACCGGTAGCTGTCGGTATGCAGCTGCATGCGCGCGAGCGGATCGACCGCGCTCGCGTCGAGGCCGCTCGCAACGACGATCAACTCGGGCCGGAACCGCTCCAGCGCCGGCAGCACGATGCGCGCGAAGGCATGGCGATACGCGTCGTCGCCGCTGCCCGCGAGCAACGGCACGTTCAGGTTCGCACCGACGCCCGCGCCTTCGCCGCGATCGCCGCTGCCGCTGTAGCCGGGCGGAAAGCAGCGGTCCTGATGCAGCGAGATCGTCAGCGTGTCCGGATCGTCGTAATAGATCGACTGCGTGCCGTTGCCGTGATGCACGTCCCAGTCGAGCACCGCGACGCGATCGATGCCGTGCTTCGCGCGCGCGGCCTCGATCGCGATCGGGATGTTCGCGAGCAGGCAGAAGCCCATCGGGCGATCGCGCAGGCAGTGATGGCCGGGCGGTCGCGACAGCGAGAACGCGTTGACCGCATGCTCGGCGACGACGGTGTCGACCGCCGCGATCGCGAGGCCTGCGGACAGCGCGGCGATTTCGTAGCTACCGTTGCCGAACGGCGCGAGATCGCCGAGGTCGCCGCCGTGCGCATCGCTGAGCGCGCGGAACGCGTCGAGATAGCTTGCCGGATGGATGCGCAGCAGATCGCCGGTGGTGGCCGGCGCGGCGCCGCGCATGTCGAGGTGGGCGGCAAGGCCCGACGCCTGCACGAGCGATAGGAAGCGGCGTTTCGAATCGGGCGATTCCGCGTAACCGGCGCTCGACGGCGGCTGGACCCAGCCGCCGACCGGGAAGAACAGCGCGTGCGTGCCGCCGGTGTGCCAGAAGGTGCGTTCGTCGGTGAAGAAGGCAGTGCGATTCATGGGTGGGCTTGACCTGTCACGGTTGGGAAGAAACGGAAGTCATGGAAGTCCGCGTGCGGCGGTCGATATGGCGCAGCGCGGCGAACGACGCGATCGCGACGGCGGTTGCGGCCGCGAACAGCGCATGCATCGTGCCGCCGGCATCGAGCAACAGTCCGGCGAGCAGGGGGCCGGCCGCGAGCCCCGCGCCGATGACGAAATTGAGCGTCGCGACGAGGCGCCCGGACGTATCGATCTGCGCGACGGTCGCGAGAATGAACGGGAGCACGAACGTCCACGCGAACTTGAACGCGAAGATCGCGGCGCTGTAGCCGCTCGCCCGCGGCAGCGCGGCGAGTGCGACGAGCGCCGCCGCGAGCAGCGCGTAACCGGCGGCCAGCATCGCCCGCCGTGCAAGCCGGCCGCCCGCGCACGATGCGAGCGCCGCGCCGGCAATCCCCATCACGCTCGCGATCGCGAGTACGTTGCCGGTCGACTGCGGATCGAGCCCGGCCGCCGCCGCCGCGCGGCTCGCGAACGTCCACACGCTGCCGATCGCGAGATAGAACGCCAGCACCGCGCCGATCGCGAGCGCGACGAAACGTCGTGACGCATCCGTCGCGGCGTCGCGCGCGGCCTGCGCCGACGCGGTCCGCGCACCGAGCGTCGCCGGAAAGCCGCGCGACAGCGGCGCGGCAAGCCCCGCGAGCAAGGCCAGCGCGACATACAGCGCACGCAGCCCGAACGCGGCGAACAGGTGAGGCAGCACGAACAGGCCGATCGCGCCGGCGATCAACTGGCCGACGACCCACAGCCCGTACACGCGATCGCTGTTCTCGCTGGTGGCCGCGCTCGTCATGCAGAGCACCATCAGCGAACCGCCGCCGAGCGCGGTGACGGCGCGCAGCGCGAGCAGCGGGACGAAGCCGGGCATCCACCACGCGGTCAGGAGATTGCCCACGCCGAACAGGGCGATCGCGCAGGCAGCGACGCGGCGCGCATCGACGCGGCCGAGCCACAGGTACGACGGCAGGGTCGCGACGCTGAACGCGCCGAGTTCGACGAAGAAGTACGTGCCGATCTGCGACGCGGACAGCCCGAGCTGCGTCGCCAGCTGACCGGCGACGGCCGGCGCGACGAGCAGCAGCAGCGGCGTGATGGCCGCGAACACGACGAGTGCGACGAGCGTCGAGCGTGCGAATGTCGACGCGCGGCCGTCGGACGGCAGCGCGGCATCGGAGCAAAGGGTTTTCATGGCGGGATCTCGCTGGACGGAATCAGAACAGGTGGTACATGCCGGCCATCGCGCCGAACTGCGATGCGCCGGCGAGCGGCGTCGGGTCGTATTCGTAGACGGTCTGCGAGCTCTGGCCGCTGTTGCGCGCATAACCGAGGTTCACGTAGGCGACGGTGCGTTTCGACAGCGCGTAGGTGGTGCTCGCGATGAACAGCGTCGGGTGGCCGATCGCCGGCGTGTGCGAATCGGTGTGGTAGACGCCCGCGTTCAGTCCGATTCCGCTCGACGTCAGGTAACGCGCGCCGCCCCAGACGATCGTGCGCGCTGCATCGAGCTCGCCGGTCAGGCGTTCGATGCCCGCATAGACGGTGAGCGGCAGGGTCGCGAAGGCATAACGCGCGGCGAGCGTGCCGAGTTCGCGGCGGCGCGCGGACGCGTCGTCCGCCGCGGATGCGTCGCCATGCGCCTGATGCAGCACCGCGCTGACCGACAGTCCGTTGCTCGTGTACTGGCCGCCGAGTTCGAGCACGCGTGCGGCGCGCGTATTGCCCGCGACACCGGCCGTCGCCGCGAGGGCCTCGACATCGAAGCCGGCGAACGTCGGCGACTGGTACTTGATCGAGTGGTCGATGAAGTTCGCCGTCATCGGCACGATCACGCCCTGGCCGCTGTACGACGCGTACCACAGCGGGTCGTAGAACAGCGTCTTGTCGAACAGCACGCTGAATTGCCGTCCGAGCGTGACGGTGCCGACCGGGCCTGCGACACCGACGTACGCGCCGCGGAAGAACGCATGGCCTGCGGCGGTCGCGGTGCCGTCGTTGAGGTTGAGGCCCTGTTCGAGCTTGAACAGCGCGCGCCAGCCGCCGCCGAGATCCTCGTTGCCCTTCAGTCCGACCTGCGACGGCAGGATCCCGTAGTTCTGCAACTGCACGGCCGCGTGCCGTCCGTCGGCATGCGTCAGGTATTGCACGCCGGCGTCGAGCGCGCCATACAGCGTGAGGGTCGATTGCGCGTGCGCGGCGAGACTGCACGCGGCGAGCGCCGCGGTGGCGGCGGCCGTGCGGATGAAGCGGGGTGTCATCACGTGGGGTTCTCCATACCGTGCTGCATCGTGTGTCGTTGGTGTTGTCGCGACGCAGTGTCCGCAGCGGGAAAGCCGGCGAACAGTCGTGCAGATGAACGGTGTGGAAAACCCGCGGTGCACGGCATGGATGTGCCGCGACGCCGCGGTGCGGCGTGCTGCGCAGCAGCAACGGGCGGCGTACCGTTCAAATGGATGGGGCTGCCGCGTGTTCCGGCAGCGGCGCCCGTCAAAAATGCCGGTCGCTATAATCGGCCGGTCTGCGTTGCGCGCATCAGCGGCCCGATCGGGCGGGGGAGCGGAAGGTGAGGATCACGACGGATATCGGGCAGGATCTCGACGCGCTGCGCGACGTGCCGGCCGCGATCGTGCTCGACGAATCCGCATGGCCGCCGCTGCCGTCCCGCCGCGCCGATTTCGACGGCGTGACGCGCGGCGACACAGCGCGGCGCGAACTCGGCCTGATGCTGCTCGACCTGTACGCGGTCGCCGCGCAGTCCGGCATCGGCGAATTCGAGTGCCGCTTCTTTTCGCTGCTGCAGGGGCTCATCCCGTTCGACGCCGCGTGGACCGGCGTCGCGACGCACGTGCCGACCGGCCCCGTGATGCACAACAGTTTCCTGTACCGCCTTCCGCATGCGTTCTTCAGCGACTGGAAACGCGTGCGCGACTGCGATCCGCTCGCGCAACGCACGCTGCTCGGCGCACACGGCCGCGCGGTGCGCTTGTCGGTCGTCGAGCCGGGGTTCGACGCGCGGTTTCGCGACTGGTGCGTGAAGTACGGGCTGGCACAGCTGATGTGCGTGTGTACGCTCGACCGCCGCTTCGGGCTGACGACCTTCATGTCGATCTACCGCCAGGGCCTGAATCGTCCGTTCAGCGACGACGACGCGAGCCGCTTCGAGGAAGTGATCCCGCATCTGGCGGCCGCGCTGACGATCAATCGCGCGGCACAGCTCACGCGCGAGCGTGGCGACGCGGTTGCGCCGGCGGCACGCGCGCTGTGCGACAACTTCGGCGTGCTGCATCACGCCGATCACGGCTTCGACGACGTGCTGCGGACCGAATGGCAGGCGTGGACGGGCCCGCGTGTGCCGCAGCCGCTGGTCGCGCATGTGCGGCGCCAGTCGGGGCAGCCGTTCATCGGCGACGCGTTGCGCATCCGGTGCGTGCCCGTCGCGGGGCTGTTCCAGATCGAGGCGCGGCCGCGCTCGCTGCTCGACCGGCTGAGTCCGCGCGAACTCGCGGCGATCCGCCATTACGGCGCCGGGCGTTCGCACAAGGAGGTCGCGCAGCAGATGGCGATCTCGCCGACGACCGTGCGTCACTACCTGCGCTGCGCGTACCGCAAGCTCGGCATGCACGACAAGAGCCAGATCGCCGGCGTGCTCGGTGCGACGGGCGGCCGGACCGACGACGAGCCGGTGGAGGCGGGCGGCGCGCCGCGCTGAATCGCGCGTGCGGACACCGGCATGCAGACACCCGCATGAATAGTTGTATCCGCAACCATTGAGCGTTATGCTCGTCAGCTCCCAGCAGACGGATTTCCATCATGAACGACACGAATTCAGGGTCGGTGCGCGCGGCGGTGGTCGGTGTCGGCGCGATCGGCGGATTGCTCGCGGCCGCGCTGTCGCGCGCCGGCATGACGGTGAGCGCATACGTGCGCGGAGCGACGCTCGATGCGCTGAACGCGCACGGCGTGCGCGTGGTCGACGAGGCGGGCGCCGTGTCGTCGGTCCCGGTGCGCGCGAGCGACGACGCGGCCGCGCTCGGCGTGCAGGACTACGTGGTGATCGCGTTGAAGGCGCAGGCGTTGCCGGCGCTGGCCGCGCGCATCGCGCCGCTGGTCGGGCCCGGCACCGTGATCGTCGCCGCGATGAACGGGCTGCCGTGGTGGTTCACGCACGGGCTCGCGGGCCCGCTCGACGGCGTGCCGCTCGACGCGGTCGACCCGGCCGGCGCGGTCTCGGCGGCGCTGCCGCCCGCGCAGGCGATCGGCTGCGTCGTGCATCTGTCGTCGAGCACCGATGCGCCGGGTATCGTGCGGCGCGGCCGCGGCAACCGCCTGATCATCGGCTCGCCCGATCCGAGCCTCGACGCGCCGACCGCGCGGTTCGCGGCGGCGCTTGCCGCGGGCGGCTTCGACGTCGAGTCGACACCGGCGATCCGCACCGAGATCTGGGCGAAACTGTGGGGCAACATGAACATGAATCCGTTGAGCGCGCTCACGGGTTCGACCGCCGAGCAGCTGCTCGACGATCCGTTCACGCGGGAACTCGCGTTGCGGATGATGGAGGAGGCGGCCGCGATCGGTGCGAAGCTCGGTCTCGATACGGGGATGAGCGGGCCGCAGCGGATCGCCGTGACGCGCAAGCTCGGCGCGTTCAAGACGTCGATGCTGCAGGATGTCGAGGCCGGACGGCCGCTCGAGACCGGGCCGATCCTCGGCGTGTTTCCGGAGCTGGGGCGCAAGCTCGACGTGCCGACGCCGTATTGTGACGCGGTGCTGGGGTTGCTGCGTCAGCGCGCGGCGAACAGCGGGCTATAGCGGAGTGGGATCGCCGCGGTGATTGCCTGGCGTGATGGAGGCCGGCGCGCAGTCGTTCGGTGCGTGCCCGGCAGGGAAGACCGGGCCGCCGCCCATGCGTTCGGGCGACTCGGGCGCCCTGCGGGATTCATCTGAATAAAGCGGCGGCCGCTGGATCGCTCGTGACGCTCGCACGGCCCGGTGCGGCAATTCCCGGGCATGTGCCGCACATTCGCGACGCGCGAGTGGCACGGATCGCGTCCGCCGCGCGACTCACTCGTCGCGTTCGACCGCGTGCGCGACCACCTTGTCGAGCAGCCGCTCGAACGTCTGGCGTTCACTGTCGGACAGGCACGCGAGCAAGCCTTCATTCCACTTGCGCACGACCGGCATGATCTTGCGATGCAGCGCACGGCCGTCGGCGGTCAGCGCGATCAGCACGATCCGGCCGTCCTCCTCGCTCGCGCTGCGCTCGAGCAGCCCCTGGCGCAGCAGCGCTTCCGCCGCGCGGCTCGCCTGGCTCTTGTCGAGATTGGTATGACGGGCGAGATCCATGATCGAAAACGGGCCGAACGCGCCGACGGCGGCGATCACGCGCGCCTCGGGCAGCGAAATGTCCAGCTTGTGCCGGTACACCTCGGCGATCCCGCGGTCGGATCGCTTCGTGAGCGCATGGAGGCGATAGGTCAGAAACTGATCGAGCCCGGCTTGACGGCCTTTCATGTCGAATCCTGAAGAAAAAGGGCGGGCCCGATTGTTCCTGTATCGCGCGCTCGGGTCAACGGTCAGTGTGCGCCGTACTTCAGCCGTGTCAACTGTTCGGCTTCGTTCGCGAGCAGGTTCGCCGCGTCGCGGATCGCGACGTCGAGCGTGATCGGCCCCGGCGCCGGCGAAAAGCAGCCGGAAAAATGTTCGGACAGGCGCGGCAGCGCGGCCGGGTCGACCGCGCCCGACAGCAGCGACGCGGGCACGCCCGCGGCCTGCGCATGACGGCAGGCGATGAACGGCGCCTTGCCGTGCAGCGTCTGCACGTCGGAGCGGCCTTCGCCGGTGATCAGCCAGTCGGCGCCGGCAAGTGCCGCGTCGAGCCCGATCTGCCGCGCGACGACTTCCGCGCCGGCTTCGAACTGCGCACCCAGCATGTGCAGCGCAAAACCGAGGCCGCCCGCGGCGCCGGCACCGGCCAGGTCGCGGGCGCGACCGGCGGAAGTCCCCGTGGGACGCCGGTCGAGCGCGGCCTCGAGCAGGTCGGCGAAGCGGTCGAGCGCGGCATCGAGGGTCGCAATCTGGTCAGGCGTCACGCCCTTTTGCGGACCGAATACCGCGGTCGCGCCATGCGCGCCCGTCAGCGGATTGTCGACGTCGGACATGCCGGTGAATTCCGCTTCCTTCAGGCGCGGATCGAGCCCCGACGCGTCGATCCGTGCGATGTCGGCGAGCCGCGCGGGGACGGGTTCGACCAGCTGGCCGGCCGCATCGAAGCATTGCAGGCCGAGGCCCGCGAGCAACCCCGCGCCCGCGTCGTTGGTGCTGCTGCCGCCGAGTGCGACGAAGAACCGGCGCACGCCGTCGTCGAGCAGCGCGCGGATCGCCTCGCCCATCCCGCGCGTGCTGCGCGCGTCGACCGGCACGCTCATGCCGACCGCGTCGGTGATCCCGACGATCTCGGCCGTCTCGACGATCGCGGTGCGCGCATCGATCACGCCGACCGCCGCGTCATGTGGCGCGAGCGACGCGCCGGCCACCCGCATGACACGCCGCGTGCCGCCGCCGGCGAGCATCGCATCGAGCGTGCCTTCGCCGCCGTCGGCCATCGGGCAGCAGCGCACGACCGCGTCGGGCCGGGCGCGGCGGATGCCGGTGGCGATCGCGTCCGCGACCTGCTCGGCGGAAAGCGAGCCTTTGAACGAATCGGGCGCGATGACGACGACAGGCGCGGACGGGTGTTGCGGCATGGTGTCTCCGGAAGGCGTGATTGGTGTGATGAATGATGGCGCGAGCGCGTCGCACCCTCAATCGGAGCTTACAGGATGGCGGGCCCGCGGTGGATACGGCGGACGGCATAGCGGCGATCCGCGTGCATGGCCGTGCACGGACAGCGGGTATGCACGTACGTCGTGCCGATCTGGCGGTGCGAGGAAAATTGTTTGCTAGAATAGTCGATTCTTCCGGCCAAAGCCGTGCTCCGAGCCGCTTGCGCTAGCCATCCGGCGCGTGCAGGGATGGCGTGGCGCTCCGGCGCGGCGTGTGCATGCGATGCACCTCTCGCCGCAGGCAGGCACGGCAAGGAAAACCCGATTCGCTCGAATAATTTTAGGACGATTGAAGCCATGGCTAACGTTGTTGAGAACCTCGGCAAGCTTGAACGCCGCGTGACGATTTCCCTGCCGAAGGACACCGTGCAGAAGGAAATCGACGCCCGTATCCAGAAACTCGCGAAGAACGTTCGCATGCCGGGTTTCCGCCCGGGCAAGGTGCCGCTGAAGATGGTCGCCCAGCAGTACGCGGGTCAGGTCGAGGCGGAAGTGCTGAGCGACAAGATCGGCCAGGAATTCTTCACGATCAGCCGCGCGGAAAACCTGCGCGTGGCTGGCCAGCCGAACTTCGAGCCGAAGCAGGAGCAGGCCGAGGATGCCTACGCGTTCGACGCGACGTTCGAGGTCTACCCGGAAGTGAAGATCGGCGATCTGGCGACGGCTGAAGTCGAGCGCTCGACGACGTCGATCGGCGATGCCGAAATCGACCGCACGCTGGACATCCTGCGCAAGCAGCGCGTGCACTTCCACGCTCGCGGCGAAGCCGGCGAGCACGGCGACGGCGGTGCGGACACCGCAGCCAAGAACGGCGACCGCGTGACGGTCGACTTCGTCGGCAAGATCGACGACGTCGCGTTCCAGGGCGGCACGGCCGAAGACTTCCCGTTCGTGCTCGGCGAAGGCCGCATGCTGCCGGAATTCGAAACGGCGGCGCTCGGCCTGAAGGCCGGCGAACAGCGCACGTTCGACCTGAAGTTCCCGGACGACTACCACGGCAAGGACGTGGCGGGCAAGACGGCGCAATTCACGGTCACGATGAAGAAGATCGAGTGGCCGCACCTGCCGGAAATCGACGGCGAATTCGCGAAGTCGCTCGGCATCGAAGACGGCGACCTGACGAAGATGCGCGGCGAGATCAAGGAAAACCTCGAGCGTGAAGCGAAGCGCCGCACGCAATCCATCGTCAAGAACCAGGTGATGGATGCGCTGCTGAAGATTTCCGAACTCGACGTGCCGAAGGCGCTGATCGAGCAGGACCAGCAACGCCTCGTCGAAATGGCTCGCCAGGATCTGGCGCAGCGCGGCGTGCCGAACGCGAAGGACGCACCGATCCCGGGCGAGATGTTCGCCGAGCAGGCAGAGCGTCGCGTGAAGCTGGGCCTCGTGCTGGCCGAGCTCGTGAAGTCGAACAGCCTGGAAGCGAAGCCGGAACAGATCCGTGCGGAAGTCGACGAGTTCGCGAAGAGCTACGAAGACCCGAAGGAAGTGGTCCGCTGGTATTATTCCAACCAGCAGCGCCTCGCCGAGATGGAAGCGTTCGTCGTTGAAAGCAACGTCGTCGACTTCGTGCTGGGCAAGGCAAAGGTGACGGACAAGGAAGTGAGCTTCGAGGCACTCGCGAGCGCATCGGCGCAAGCGTAAGTGTCGCTCTAGCGGCGTGCCGGCTGTCGGAGCGACGGCCCGCACGCCGTTTTTACGTCAAGCGCACGGTTGCCATTAATATGGCGATTGAGCGGGCGGCTTCCTTCCGTTCAATTTTCCATTCGAACAAGGTTCATTGAATGATCACTCGCGCTGAATTGCTGGACATGCTTGCTTCGAACGCGCCGCAGGGTTTCGAGGCGCAAGCGCTGGGGCTGGTGCCGATCGTCGTCGAAACGAGCGGCCGCGGCGAGCGTTCGTACGATATTTATTCGCGTCTCCTGAAGGAGCGCCTGGTGTTCATGGTCGGCGAAGTGAACGACCAGACCGCCAACCTCGTGGTCGCGCAATTGCTGTTCCTCGAGAGCGAGAATCCCGACAAGGACATCAACCTCTACATCAACAGCCCGGGCGGCTCGGTGTCGGCCGGCATGGCGATCTACGACACGATGCAGTTCATCAAGCCGGACGTGTCGACCCTTTGCATGGGCCTCGCGGCCAGCATGGGCGCGTTCCTGCTCGCGTCGGGCGCGAAGGGCAAGCGTTTCGCGCTGCCGAACTCGCGCGTGATGATTCACCAGCCGCTCGGTGGCGCTCGCGGCCAGGCATCCGACATCGAGATCCAGGCACGCGAAATCCTCTACCTGAAGGAACGGCTGAACAACCTGCTCGCGCAGCACACGGGCCAGGACGTCGAGCGCATCGCGCGCGACACCGACCGTGATAATTTCATGTCGAGCGAGGACGCGAAGGCGTACGGGCTGATCGATCAGGTGCTGCTGAAGCGCCCGTGAGCTTAAGTGGGGTGCCGCCCCGATTCGCGCGGCACCCCCGCAACGTCCCGAGTGCCTTGAGCATCTGCGGCAAGCGCATCCAGCCGGCTCCGGTCGCGCCCTAGGCGCGGCGTCCGGAGCATTCGGCGTATCATGTCATTTACCTGTCCGGAGGCTCTACATTCATGGCGGACAAAAAAGGTTCGAACAGCGAGAAGCTGTTGTATTGCTCGTTCTGCGGGAAGAGCCAGCATGAGGTGAAGAAACTCATCGCCGGCCCGTCGGTATTCATCTGCGATGAGTGCATCGACCTCTGCAACGAGATCATTCGCGACGAGGCGGCTGCCGCCGGCGTCGAGGCCAGCCTGTCCCGGTCGGATCTGCCGAGCCCGCAGGAAATTCGCGACATCCTCGATCAGTACGTGATCGGCCAGGAGCGTGCGAAGAAGATCCTCGCGGTGGCGGTGTACAACCACTACAAGCGCCTGAAGCATCTCGACAAGAAGGACGACGTCGAACTGTCGAAGAGCAACATCCTGCTGATCGGCCCGACGGGCTCCGGCAAGACGCTGCTCGCGCAGACCCTCGCGCGGTTGCTGAACGTGCCGTTCGTGATCGCCGATGCGACGACGCTGACCGAAGCCGGCTACGTCGGCGAGGACGTCGAGAACATCATCCAGAAGTTGTTGCAGAACTGCAACTATGAGGTCGACAAGGCGCAGCGCGGGATCGTCTACATCGACGAAATCGACAAGATCAGCCGCAAGTCGGACAACCCGTCGATCACGCGCGACGTGTCGGGCGAGGGCGTCCAGCAGGCGCTGCTGAAGCTCGTCGAGGGCACGATGGCGTCGGTGCCGCCGCAGGGCGGCCGCAAGCACCCGAACCAGGATTTCATCCAGGTCGACACGACCAACATCCTGTTCATCTGCGGCGGCGCGTTCGACGGTCTCGAGAAGGTGATCACCGATCGCACCGAAAAGACGGGCATCGGCTTCGGCGCGACGGTCAAGAGCAAGCAGGAGCGCGACGCGGGCGAAGTGCTGCGCGAGACGGAGCCGGAAGACTTGATCAAATTCGGTCTGATCCCCGAATTGATCGGCCGTCTGCCGGTGGTCGCGACGCTCGGCAAGCTCGATGAAGCCGCGCTGATGAAGATTCTCGTCGAGCCGAAGAACGCGCTCGTCAAGCAGTATCACAAGCTGTTCGCGATGGAGCGCGTCGAGCTGGAAATCCGGCCGGGCGCGTTGCAGGCAGTCGCCCGCAAGGCGATCCGCCGCAAGACCGGCGCGCGCGGTTTGCGTTCGATCATCGAACAGGCCTTGCTCGACGTGATGTACGAGCTGCCGGCGATGAAAGGGGTCAGCAAGGTCATCATCGACGAGAACGTGATCGATGGCGACGGCAAACCCCTGCTGATCTATGAGGACACGCCGAAGGTGGCGGGTTCGAACTGACCGGCTTGCCGACGATGTTCTGCGAAAAAGGCCGTTCATGAGACCGTGGGCGGCTTTTTTTCGTTTATCTTGTGGGTAACTCTGACTCGACACGCGGTGGTTACTTTCTTACCGAATATTTCCCGCACTTGAAGGCTTGCAATTCGTTGTGGCGGCCTCAATTACCGAACAATTGATTCCACTCATGGGGAAATGAAATGTCAGGCACCCAACTTCTCCCGCCGGAACGCATCACGCTCCCGCTGCTGCCGCTGCGGGACGTCGTCGTTTTCCCGCACATGGTGATTCCGCTCTTCGTGGGCCGACCGAAATCGATCAAGGCCCTCGAAGCAGCGATGGAAGGCGGAAAGCACATCATGCTCGTCGCCCAGAAAACCGCGGCCAAGGACGAACCGACCGAAAAGGACATGTACGAGGTCGGTTGTATCGCCAACATCCTGCAGATGCTGAAGCTGCCGGACGGCACCGTGAAGGTGCTCGTCGAGGGCCTGCAGCGTGCGAAGGCGTTGTCGATCGAAGAGCAGGAGACGCAGTTCTCCTGCGAAGTGATGCCGCTCGAGCCCGATCACGCCGACAGCGCGGAAACGGAAGCGCTGCGCCGCGCGATCGTGTCGCAGTTCGACCAGTACGTGAAGCTGAACAAGAAGATCCCGCCGGAGATTCTCACGTCGCTGTCGGGCATCGATGAAGCCGGTCGCCTCGCGGACATGATCGCCGAGCGTCTGCCGCTGAAGCTCGACCAGAAGCAGCATATCCTCGAGATGTTCCCGGTCATCGAGCGCCTCGAGCACCTGCTCGCGCAGCTCGAAGCCGAGATCGACATCCTGCAGGTCGAAAAGCGCATCCGCGGGCGCGTGAAGCGCCAGATGGAAAAGAGCCAGCGCGAGTACTACCTGAACGAACAGGTCAAGGCGATCCAGAAGGAACTGGGCGAAGGCGAAGAGGGTGCGGATCTCGAGGAACTCGAGAAGCGCATCAACGCCGCGCGCATGCCGAAGGAAGCGAAGAAGAAGGCCGACGCCGAGCTCAAGAAGCTGAAGCTGATGTCGCCGATGTCGGCGGAAGCGACCGTCGTGCGCAACTACATCGACACGCTGATCGGCCTGCCGTGGCGCAAGAAGAGCAAGGTCAACAACGATCTGTCGAACGCCGAGCAGGTGCTCGACGAGGATCACTTCGGCCTCGAGAAGGTGAAGGAACGCATCCTCGAGTACCTTGCGGTGCAACAGCGCGTGGACAAGGTCAAGGCGCCGATCCTGTGTCTCGTCGGGCCTCCGGGCGTCGGCAAGACCTCGCTCGGCCAGTCGATCGCGCGTGCGACGAACCGCAAGTTCGTCCGGATGGCGCTCGGCGGCGTGCGTGACGAAGCCGAGATCCGCGGCCACCGCCGGACGTACATCGGCTCGATGCCGGGCAAGATCCTGCAAAGCCTCGCGAAGGTCGGCGTGCGCAATCCGCTCTTCCTGCTCGACGAAGTCGACAAGATGGGCATGGATTTCCGCGGCGATCCGTCGTCGGCGCTGCTCGAAGTGCTCGATCCGGAACAGAACCACACGTTCGCCGATCACTACATCGAGGTCGACTTCGACCTGTCGGACGTGATGTTCGTCGCGACGTCGAACTCGCTGAACATCCCGCCGCCGCTGCTCGACCGGATGGAAGTGATTCGTCTGTCGGGCTACACGGAAGACGAGAAGGTCAGCATCGCGCAGCGTTACCTGCTGCCGAAGCAGAAGAAGAACAACGGCCTGAAGGAAGGCGAGATCGAGGTCGCCGAGCAGGCGATCCGCGACATCATCCGCTACTACACGCGCGAAGCCGGTGTGCGTTCGCTCGAGCGGGAAGTGTCGAAGATCTGCCGCAAGGTCGTGAAGATGCTGCTGCTGAAGAAGGCATCGGGCGCGATCAAGGTCGATGGCGAGAACCTCGATACGTTCCTCGGCGTGCGCAAGTACGACTTCGGCCTCGCGGCGAAGGAAAACCAGGTCGGTCAGGTGACGGGCCTCGCGTGGACGGAAGTCGGCGGCGACCTGCTGACGATCGAAGCCGCGGTGATGCCGGGCAAGGGCAACGTGATCCGCACCGGTTCGCTCGGCGACGTGATGAAGGAGTCGGTCGAGGCTGCACGTTCGGTCGTGCGCTCGCGTTCGCGGCGTCTGGGCATCAAGGACGAAGCGTTCGAGAAGCAGGACATCCACATCCACGTGCCGGAAGGCGCGACGCCGAAGGACGGTCCGTCCGCCGGCGGTGCGATGACGACCGCGCTGGTGTCGGTGCTGACGGGGATCCCCGTGCGTGCCGATGTCGCGATGACGGGCGAGATCACGCTGCGTGGCGAAGTGCTGCCGATCGGCGGGCTGAAGGAAAAGCTGCTGGCTGCGCATCGCGGCGGCATCAAGCTCGTGCTGATCCCGGAAGAGAACGTGAAGGATCTCGCGGACATTCCGGACAACGTGAAGAACGCGATCGAGATCGTGCCGGTCCGCTGGATCGACAAGGTGCTCGAGCTCGCGCTCGAACGTACGCCGACTCCGCTGCCGCCTGAAGAAGAGGCGAAGGCTGCGGCACCGGTCGGCGAGGCGGCGAAGGATGCCGGCTCGACGGAAGTCGTCAAGCACTGAGAACCTGAACGCCGTCGCTGACGGTGGTTCACGAAACCCGCGGCGTGTCCGCGGGTTTTTTTATTGGTGCGCCCAGCATGGGCGCATTCCTGCGGGTGTAAGTCCCGCCATGAGCTGGTCACAGCGAGTGAAGTGAAGCGCAACTGCATGAGGGTGACCGAGTGTGGGGAGGAAGCGTGGAGCGTAAATCGCGAGCCGATGAACAAGAACCGCATAGAAGGCGTTGCCGAGCAGGGCGAGCGGGCCATAAACCGCGAAGCTCTCGTGACCAAGGCGAGGCGGCGTAAATGCGGCGGTTGAGCGATGAAGGAATGCGTTCTTACCTGGGGAGGTCTCGCTTTATGCCTGAAAGGGCGACGGCGGCAAGCCGGAGCGAGAAGTCAGCAGAGGCCATAGTAGCTGCGGGGTTGGTGGCGAAGGGCCGAACGAGTAGGAGGGCCGAAGGCCGTGTCGCTCGGACGTGCAGTGCATCAGAAGCCCGCGCAGGCGGGGCGTAACGCGGGATGGCGAGGTGAAGCCGTGCCTGAAGCGGTGCGTGATGAAGCTCGGACGGCGCGGCGCGAGACTGGAGGCTCAGGGCGAGATGGCCTGCTCACGCAGGCGCTCGCGAGAGCGAATCTGGTGATGGCGTGGAAACGCGTCAAAGCCAATCGCGGCAGTGCCGGGGTGGATGGGAAGTCGATCGCCGAAACGGCGGAACACCTCAAGACGCACTGGCCCCGGATTCGGGAAGCGTTACTGGAGGGAAGCTACCGGCCCGCGCCGGTGCGGCGAGTCCAGATTCCGAAGCCCGGCGGCGGGATGCGTGAACTGGGGATTCCGACGGTGACGGATCGCCTGATCCAGCAAGCCCTGCTGCAAGTCTTGCAGCCCATCATTGATCCGACCTTCTCAGAACACAGCTACGGCTTCCGACCGGGGCGTCGAGCGCGTGACGCGGTGCTGATGGCGCAACGTCATGTACAGGATGGCTACCGAGTGGTGGTCGATGTGGATCTGGAGAAGTTCTTCGATCGGGTCAATCACGACATCCTGATGGAGCGGCTATCGAGGCGGATCGACGACAAGGCTGTGCTGCGGCTGACTCGTCACTACCTTGTGGCCGGGATCATGGATGGCGGAGTGGTCAGTGAGCGATACGAGGGCACGCCGCAAGGCGGGCCGCTCTCACCGCTGCTGGCCAATGTGCTGCTGGACGAGGTGGACCGGGAACTGGAGGGGCGAGGACACAGGTTCGTGCGCTATGCCGACGACTGCAACGTGTACGTGCGCAGTGGCCGGTCGGGCGAACGGGTGCTGGAAGGACTGCGCAAGCTCTACGAGCGGCTCCACCTGAAGGTCAACGATGCCAAGACGGCGGTTGCGCAGGCGACGGGTCGCAAGTTTCTGGGCTACGCGCTATGGCGTGGCGCAGGCGAGCGGATCAAATGCGCGGTGTCGTGGAAGGCGCTAGCGACCTTCAAGCAACGCATCCGGGAACTGACACGCCGCTCGGGCGGGCGAAGCCTGCCGGAGGTGGCGGAGCGCCTGAAAGCGTATATGCCAGGCTGGAAAGCGTACTTCCAGCTGGCGCAGACGCCGAGGGTGTTCCGCGAACTCGACGAGTGGATAAGGCACCGGTTGCGCGCAGTGCAGCTCAAGCACTGGCGTCGAGGCGCGACGATGTATCGGGAGTTGTTGGCATTGGGCGCCTCACCAGAGGATGCCCGGCGGGTAGCCGCGAACAGTCGGCGCTGGTGGCGAAACAGCCGCCTGCTACTGAATCGCGTCATGCCGATCGCCTACTTCGACCGACTTGGCGTACCACGGCTCTCATGACCTCAACTGCTCGAACCGCCCGGTGCGGACCCGCATGCCGGGTGGTAATGGAATGGACGCCCCCGTCCGAAACGGCGTCGCCGTGTCAAAGTGGTGAGGCTGTCGAACCACCACCTTAATCGGAGGAGGGCGTCACCATGAACGTTACTACAGTGGGCATTGACCTCGCCAAGTGCATCTTCCAAATCCACGGTGTCGACGAGCGCGGCAAGCCGGTATTGAGGAAACAACTGAAACGGCACCAGATGGTCGCATTCTTTGCAAACTTGCCAGCCTGCCTGATCGGCATGGAAGCCTGCGCCAGCGCGCACTTCTGGGCTCGCAAGCTGCAGGGGCTTGGGCATACGGTACGGCTGATGGCTCCCCAGTTCGTTAAACCTTACGTAAAGACAAACAAGAATGACGTGGCAGATGCCGAAGCCATCTGTGAGGCTGTGGCTCGCCCGAACATGCGATTCGTGCCCGTCAAGAACGTTGACCAGCAGGCGGTGCTGGCGCTGCACAGAGCCCGCCAAGGCTTCGTTCGGGCTCGTACCGCGCAGGCCAACCAGATCCGCGGGCTGCTGGGGGAATTCGGCCTGGTGGTCCCTCGGGGGATCACGAGCATCGCCCAACATGTACCCCAGCTCATCGAAGACGCCGGCAATGAACTGCCGGGGTCATTCCGTCTGTTGATGCGGCGCCTGATAGATCACCTGAAGGAACTTGAGCGGCAGGTCGACGAGATCGAGACGCAGATCAAGGCGTGGCATCACGCGAGCGATGCCAGTCGCCGATTGGCAGAGATTCCGGGCATCGGCCCGATTACGGCGAGCGCGCTGGTTGCCTCGATCGGCGATGCCAAGTCCTTCAGTACCGCTCGACAACTGGCGGCCTGGCTGGGTCTGGTACCCAGGCAGCATTCAAGCGGAGGCAAGCCGACGCTGCTGGGCATCACGAAGCGCGGTGATACTTACCTGCGTACGCTGATGGTGCACGGCGCGCGGGCTGTTGTTCGCTATTGCGCCAACAAGGACGATGCGTTCTCGGGCTGGCTTCAGCGTTTGCTCACACGCCGACACAAGAACGTCGCCGTGGTGGCGGTGGCAAACAGGAATGCCCGAATTGCGTGGGCACTGCTCACGCAAGGCACCGTGTTCCGATCGGATTACCCGCCGACCGCAGTCGCCGCGTAATCGGATCGGGTGTAGTTAAGGCTCCCCCCAGGAGGTTGCTTGGGCAATCGTGACGTGATGGCAAGATAGGTTGGACCGGGATCGGAATACTCTGCCCTCCCACAGGCGCTTCGAGCGCGAGGTGGTGATTAGAGTCCGATCAGCTGATTCCATCAGGGACAGAGGCATCGCAGTCGCCTCCTCAACAGTCCGGATGTATGGCCGCAATCTCAATCCGTCTGCCAATCGCGTACGACTGCCTTGCAAAACGGGGGCGTCCATGTATGTGGGAGGGGATCGGTCAGGCTACCTGACCGCCCCTATCCCGATTGCATCGGGATCGTGTGTTGGGCAGCGCGTTAAAAATTTTTGCGCACGGGCTTGGCAAAATGATCGGGGATGAATTAAACTTGCGGGCTCGCTGGTTGTTGATGCCGAAACGCAGATCGCAGCCAGAACGAATCGGAAACGGGTGCTTAGCTCAGCTGGTAGAGCGGCGCCCTTACAAGGCGTAGGTCGGGGGTTCGAACCCCTCAGCACCCACCAGTTTCCCGATTCAGCCAGACCAAGGAGCGGTAGTTCAGTCGGTTAGAATACCGGCCTGTCACGCCGGGGGTCGCGGGTTCGAGTCCCGTCCGCTCCGCCAAAAATGAAGAAGCCCGCCTTGCGCGGGCTTTTTCATTTGTATCGTCGGTTGCGCCCGCTTGCGGGCGCGTGACTGCGGAGTGGAGGAAGCCGCCTGCGCGGCTTCCGGCGGGACTCGAAGGGCTGCGCGTGTACGCGCAGCCGCGGCCTGCAGGATGTAGGCGAGTCCCGTCCGCTCCGCCAGAAAATGAAGAAGACCGCCTTGCGCGGATTTTTTCATTTGCATCGCTGGTTGCGCCCGTTCGTTGCGCACCTGCTTTTCTCCCGTGCCACCCCGTATGTTGTAATATCGGACGTTTTGTCCAATTTTCCCGTCACGCATGCTCGATTTCTTCCGTAATCACCAGCGCCTGATGATGGCGCTCCTGCTCCTGATCGTGTTGCCGGGGCTGGGTTTCGTCGGGATCCAAGGCTTCCGCGGCTTCTTCGACGACAGTGCGAACGTCGCGGCGGTCAACGGGCACAAGATCACGCGGGTCGAATTCGACGGCGCGTTCCGCCAGCAGATCGACCAGGCGCGCCAGGCGCTCGGCGGGCAGTTCGACATCAAGATGTTCGATACGCCCGAACATCGCAAGCAGGTGCTCGACGGCCTGGTCCAGCAACGCGTGCTGGCCGACGAGACGCAGCGCCTGCACCTGACCGCATCCGACAACGCCGTGCGCGACGCGCTGATGGGCGACCCGATGATCGCGTCGCTGAAGAAGCCCGACGGTTCGATCGATGTCCAGCGCTATGCGCAACTGCTGTCGTTCCAGGGGATGACGCCCGAACAGTACCAGGAGCGCGTGCGCTACAGCCTCTCGCTGCAGCAGATTCCGGCGAGCATCGTGGCGAGCGCATTCACGCCCAAGGGCCCGGCGCAACGCCTGTCGGAACTGGCCGCGCAACAGCGCGACGTGCAGGCGCTCGTGCTGAAGACGAGCGACTACGCGGCCAAGGTACAGCCGACCGCCGCGCAGCTCACCGCGTACTATGACGCGCACAAGCAAAGCTTCGCGACGCCGGAAACCGCGACGATCCAGTATCTCGTCTATTCGCCGGCAGCGGCCGCCGCGAGCGCGCAGCCGACCGATGCGGACATCAAGAAGTTCTACGACGACAACCCGACGCACTTCCGCTCGGAAGCACAGGTGCGCGTGAGCCACATCTTCATCGCCGCGGCGAGCGATGCAAGCGCGGCCGACAAGGCGGCCGCGAAGGCGAAGGCCGAGCAGCTGCTGGCCGACGTGAAGGCGCATCCGGACCAGTTCGCGCAGATCGCGCAGAAGAGCTCGCAGGATGCGCCGTCGGCCGCGAAGGGCGGCGATCTCGGCTTCATCACGCGCGGCTCGACGGCGGGCGGCAAGGCGTTCGACGATGCGGCGTTCGCGCTGAAGCAGGGCGACGTGAGCGGTATCGTGCAATCGGATCTCGGCTTCCATATCCTGAAGGCGACGGAGGTGAAGCCGTCGGTGGTCAAGCCGTTCGCGGACGTGAAGGACCAGATCGCAGTCGACCTGAAGCAGCAGTACGCAGCGAAGGCGTTCTCGGACAATGCGGAAGGCTTCACGTCGACCGTGTATGAGAAGGCGAAGACGCTGCAGCCGGCCGCCGACAAGTACAAGCTGACGATCCAGACTGCCACGGTCACGCCGACGCCGAATCCGCAACTGCCGCCGACGAGCCCGCTGAACAATCCGAAGTTCCTCGCCGCCGTGTTCGCGAACGATTCGGTGAAGAACCAGAACAACACGCAGGCGATCGACGTGGGCAACAACATGCTGATCTCGGCGCGCGTGACCGACTACAAGCCGGGTGCCGTGCCGGCGCTCGACACGATCAAGGACGTGGTGCGTCAGAAGGTCGTCGCCGAGCAGGCCGCGGAACTCGCGAAGAAGGACGGTGCGGCGAAGCTGGCCGAGCTGCAGAAGTCGAAGTCGGCCGATGGCTTCACGACCGCGCAGAAGGTGTCGCGCACGCAGTCGCAGGGCTTGACGCCGGCAGCGCTGAGCGCCGTCTACAAGGTCGATGCGAAGACGCTGCCGGCGTACGTCGGTGTCGATCTCGGTGCGGGCGGCTACGCGATCTATCGCGTGAACGCGGTGATCGCGGGGACGGCCGTCGATCCGCAGCAGCTCGCGGCCGCGCAGCAGCAGATGGCGCAGGTCGAAGCGCAAAGCGAAGGCGAAGCGTATCTCGCCGCGCTGCGCGACCGCTCGAAGGTGAAGCTGTACGGCACCACGCAGAGCCAGTCGCAGGACGGCGGCAACTAAGTGGCAATTGAGCGAAGCGCCGTTCACGGTTTCGCACGAAACAATGAAAAGCCCCGCTTCGAGCGGGGCTTTTTGTTTTCCGGCGGCGAGGCGTCAGGTCAGCCGCGCGGCTTGCCGAGCAGCGGCTTCAGCGCCGGCCAGACGTTGTCGAGCAGGATGCCCTGCGCCTGCTGTGCGGGATGCATCTGGTCCGACTGGAACATCTCCGGCTTGTTCTCGATGCCGGCCAGCAGGAACGGCACGAGCGGCACGCCGAGTTCCTTCGACAGCCGTGTATAGACCGCGTGGAATTTCTGCGTGTAGTCGGGCCCGTAGTTGGGCGGCACGTACATGCCGACCAGCACGACCTTCGCGCGCGCTTGCCGCGCATCGGCGATGATGTCGCGCAGGTTCTGCTCGGTCGTCGCGAGCGGCACGCCGCGCAGCGCATCGTTCGAGCCGAGCTCGACGACGACGATCGACGGCTTGAGCCGTTGCAGCACCGCAGGCAGTCGTGCGCGGCCGCCGCTCGTGGTGTCGCCGCTGACGCTCGCGTTCGCGACGCTATAATCGATTCGCTCGGTCGCGAGCCGTTGCCGCAGCAGCGCAACCCAGCCGGTGTCGCGCGGCAGCCCGAATTCGGCCGACAGGCTGTCGCCGAGCACGACGAGCGCGGGCTGGCCCGATGTCGGGGCCGCCGTCGTCGCGGCACGTGCGGGCATGGTTGTTGCGACCAGGGTACCCAGGAGCGCGGCGAGCGCCACGCGTCTTTTCCAGCGGAATGTCGTGTCCATGTTCAAGATTACCGATCCGATCATCGAAGTCCATGACGTGTGCAAGCGAGTTGCCGATGCAACGGGCGAGCTGACGATCCTCGACGGCATCACGCTCGCCGTGCAGCCTGGCAGCAGCCTCGCGATCGTCGGTGCATCGGGGTCGGGCAAATCGACGCTGCTCGGCCTGCTTGCGGGGTTGGACAGTGCAACGAGCGGCACGGTTCGCCTGCTCGGCCGCGCGCTCGACCCGCTCGACGAGGACGAGCGCGCCGCGCTGCGCAACGGCGCGGTCGGGTTCGTGTTCCAGTCGTTCCAGTTGATGCCGCACCTGACAGCACTCGAGAACGTGATGCTGCCGCTCGAGCTGCAGGGCGGGATCAGTGCGCGCGACGCGGCCGATCGTGCCCGCGCGCTGCTCGTGCAGGTCGGTCTCGGCGGGCGCACCGCGCATTATCCGAAACTGCTGTCGGGCGGCGAGCAGCAGCGTGTCGCGCTCGCGCGCGCATTCGTCACGCATCCGGCGATCCTGTTCGCCGACGAACCGACCGGCAGCCTCGATGCGGCCACGGGCCACGCGGTCATCGACCTGATGTTCGAACTGAACCGCACGCACGGCGCGACGCTCGTGCTCGTCACGCACGATGCCGAACTCGCGCGGCGCTGCGCGACGACGATCACCATCGACGCCGGACGCATCGTCGCGCCGCAAGCGGTATAGCGCGAGACTGAATTCCTGCCGGCCGCACAGGGCGGATCGCCCGTGCGGCCGGCATGCGTTCGACGCTGTCGCGTCTCAGCGCTTGAGCGCCGCTCGCGCGCGCTCGATCAGCGCGGTCGTCGACGAATCGTGCTTCGCGGGATCGACCGACTCCGCCGACAGGTCGGCTTCGACGACCTTGCCGAGAATCTTGCCGAGCTCGACACCCCACTGGTCGAACGGATTGATGTCCCACACCGTCGCCTGCACCAGCACCTTGTGCTCGTAGAGCGCGATCAGCGCGCCGAGCGTGCGCGGCGTCAGCGCGTCCACCAGCAGCGTCGTCGTCGGGCGGTTGCCGGGGAACGTCAGGTGCGGCGCGAGCGCTTCCTTGCCGGGGCCGGCGACCTTGCGCGCTTCGTCGAGCGTGCGGCCGAGCATCAGCGCTTCGCTCTGCGCGAAGCAGTTCGCGAGCAGCTTCGGATGATGGCTCGCGAGCGAATGCTCGGGCGTGAGCACCGCGATGAAGTCGATCGGCACGATCGTCGGGCCCTGGTGCAGCATCTGGAAAAACGCATGCTGGCCGTTGGTGCCCGGCTCGCCCCACGTGACGGCCGACGTCGGGTAGTCGACGAACCTGCCGTCCAGGCGCGCGGACTTGCCGTTGCTTTCCATCTCGAGCTGCTGCAGGTACGACGGCAGGTAGTGCAGCGCTTCCGAATACGGCGCGACGAGATAGCTCTGCGAGCCGAAGAAGTTGCGATACCAGATGCCGATCAGGCCGAGCAGCACCGGCAGGTTGCGCTCGAGCGGCGCGTCGCGGAAATGGCGGTCCATGTCGTTCGCGCCGGCGAGCAGTTCGTCGAACTGCTCGGGCCCGATCGCGATCATGATCGACAGGCCGACCGCCGACCACAGCGAGTAGCGGCCGCCGACCCAGTCCCACATTTCGAACACGTTGTCCGCGGCGATGCCGAACTTCACGACTTCGGCCGGGTTCGCCGACACGCCGACGAAGTGCTTCGCGAGCGCGTCCTCGGGGCAGCCGCGCGCGACGAACCAGTCGCGCAGCGAGCGTGCGTTCGTCATCGTCTCGAGCGTCGTGAAGGTCTTCGACACGATGATCGCGAGCGTTGCTTCCGGGTCGACCTGTTCGAGCACGCGCGCGAGATCGGCGCCGTCGACGTTCGACACGAAGTGGGTCGAGATGTCCGGGCTCGCGACGTGATGCAGCGCGTGCGTGACCATCTTCGGCCCGAGGTCCGAGCCGCCGATGCCGATGTTGATCACGTGGCGGATGCGCTTGCCGGTGTAGCCGGTCCACGCGCCGCTGCGCACGGCGCGTGCGAAGGTCGCCATCTTCGCGCGCTCGGCGCTGATCTGCGCATGGAACGGCGCGTGCGGGTCGGTCGCGCGCAATGCCGTGTGCAGCGCGGCGCGGCCTTCGGTCGGGTTGACGATCTCGCCGGCGAACATCGCGTCGCGGCGCGCTTCGACGCCCGCTTCGCGGGCCAGCTGCACGAGCAGGCGCAGCGTGTCGTCGTTGATGCGGTTCTTCGAGAAGTCGGCCGCGAGGCCGCCGCCCGGGACCGTGAAGCGTTCGGCACGGGTCGGCGCGCGGTCGTTTTCCGGCGCGAACCAGTCGCGCAGCCGCGCATGGCGGATCTGTTCGAAGTGGGATTGAAGGGCAGTCCAGGCGGGGAGCGAATTCAGCGTCATGGCGGTTCGAGTGAAGCGTGAATCGGGAGGAATGCCGCGCCGGCGCATCGGATCGGAAGGCCGGCGGACGAGCGGGCCCGCCGTGCGGCGGGGCACTCAGTATAGCGGCGTTATATGTCGGCGCGCGGCGACGGGTAAAAAAGGCGATTGATCAGCGTGCGCACCATCGGCGCGAGCTCGCCCGCGGTGAGGCCGGCCGGGCCCGTACCGTTCGCGCTCAACGTGTCGGCCGCGAGGCCGTGCAGGTACACGCCCGCGAGCGCGGCTTCGTACGGGGCGACGCGCTGCGCAAGCAACGCGCCGATCAGGCCGCCGAGCACGTCGCCGGTGCCGCCCGTGGCGAGCGCGGCGTTGCCGGTCGGGTTGATCGTCAGGCGGCCGTCGGGCGCCGCAATCACCGTGCCCGAGCCTTTCAGCACGACGATGCTCGCGTAGCGCGCGGCCAGCGCCTGGGCCGCGGCAAGCCGGTCGTGCTGCACCGTCGCGGTGTCGGTGCCGAGCAGCCGCGCTGCCTCGAGCGGATGCGGCGTCAGCACGCACGCGAGGCCGCGCGCGCCGCGGGCCGCAACGGCGGCCGCGAGGTCGGCGTGCGTCGCGACGAGGTTCAGCGCGTCGGCGTCGAGCAGTGTCACGGCGTCGTGCGCGAGCACGTCGTGCACGAGGGTTGCCGCGGCCTCGCGCGTGCCGAGGCCGCAGCCTGCCGCGATCGCGGACATCGCAGCGAGGTCGAGGCCGTCGGCCGGATGCAGCATCAGCTCGGGAAACGGCGGATCGTACGGCGGCGCGCCGGCGCCGAGAAAGCCGACATGCACCTTGCCCGTACCCGCGAACAGCGCGGCACGCGCGGCGAGGATCGGCGCGCCGCACATGCCGGTGTCGCCGCCGAGCACCGCCAGGCTGCCGAACGTGCCCTTGTGCGATGCGAACGCGCGGGCGGGCAGCGCGGCGGCGAACCGGGCCGGTGCATTCAGCACGACGGCCGGCGCGGCGGGCGGTGCGACGTCGAGCGACGCGATGTCGATCTCGCCGGCGAGATCGCGGCCGTCGCCGGTGTAAAGGCCCGGCTTCGCACCGATGAAGGTGAGCGTATGCGTTGCGGCGACCGCCACGCCCGCGCCGACGATCCGGCCCGTGTCGCTGTCCAGTCCGCTCGGCACGTCGAGCGCGAGCACGCGGCCGCCGTTTCGGGTGTGCGCGGCGATGCGCGCGGCCTGGGCGGCGAACGGACCGTCGAGCGCGCGGCCGAGGCCGATGCCGAACAGCCCGTCGACGACCCATGCGTAATCGTCGAGCGATGCCGGCGGTTCGGCGGACAGCGGCACGCCGGCCGCGCGCGCGAGGCCGAGCGCCCATTGCGCATCCTCCGGCTTGACCGGCACCGGCATCCACGCCTGTGTCGCGACGCCGAGCTGCTGCAACTGCGCGGCGGCCACCAGCGCGTCGCCGCCGTTGTTGCCGGGGCCGACCGCGAACCAGACCGGGCGTTCGTCGCCGGCGACCCGCTCGGACAGCCAGCGCGCGGCGGCGGCGCCTGCGCGGCCCATCAGCGTGTGCGGCGGCAGTTCGGCGGTTGCGGCGGTCTCGGCCGCGCGCAGGTCGGCGACGCGCAGCAGCGCAAGCGGGGCGGAGTCGGGAAGCGGGCGGGCATTCGTCATCGCGGGGTCATGGCAGCGGGGAGTGAGCCGCCCCGGGACGGGCCCGCAGCGGTCAGGTCGTGAAGCGTGCGGCGCTCAGCGCGGCGAGCGTGTCGGCGGGCCACGTCTGCGTGTCGCCGCCCAGGCAGTCGGTCACCACTTTAGCAGACCCGCACGCGAGGCCCCAACCGGCCGGCCCGTGGCCGAAATTGACGAACACGCGCGGATGCGGGGTCGGACCGACGACCGGCAGGCCGTCCGGCGACAGCAGCTGCGTGCCCTGCCAGGACAACGCGGCGGAAATCTTCGCCGCGCCCGGCACCCAGTCGTGGACGGCCTGGCCGAGCAGCGCGAGCGCGGCCTCGGACAGCGGCTCGGGGAGCGGCTTCGCGGTGTCGGCGAGGCTCTGCAGCACGGCGCCGCCGCCGACGCGCAGCCGCTGGTGGGTGCGTGTGATCGAGATCCGCTTGATCGAATCGACCACGCTCAGGTGCGGTGCATGTTCCTCGTACGCGACCGGCGCGGTCAGCGTATGGGCGCGGACCGGATGCAGCGGCAGCCGCCAGCCGAGCCGCTCCAGCAGCGGCAGGCTGCCGGCGCCGGCGGCGACCACGATCGCGTCGGCCGACATCACGTCGACCTCGCGCGCCTTCGCCGCGTGCCGGCCGCCGGCCGGCGGTGTGAGCTCGACCGCGGCGCGGCCGGTGTCGACGCGGATCGCTGCGACGTCCGCGCCGAAGCGGAACTGCACGCCGTGCTCGTCGAGCGTCTGCTTGACCAGCTTCGCGAACAGCGGGCAGTTCCCGGTGCGCTCGGTCTCCAGCAGCACGCCGCCGGCGAAGCCGGGCTCGGCCGGCACCGACGGCTCGAGTGCCGCGCATTCGTCGGCGGTGAGCACGCGGTACGGCTGGTCGAGCGTGCGCAGCAGGTCGAGCGCGGGCTGCATGGCTTCCCAGTCGCGCGGATCGCGCACGACATGCAGGATTCCGGGCTTCTGCTCGAATTCGAGCTCGAAGCGTGCTTCGATGTCGGCGAGGGTTTCGCGCGACGCGTCGATCAGCGGGCGCAGCCGCGCATACTGCGCGGCGAATGCGCCGGGCTCGCGCAGCGCGGCGAGCTGCTTGACGAAGCGGCGCACGCCGCCGTTGAAGCCCGGCTTGTAGACAATGCCGGTGTCGCGCGGCTGGCGCTGGCGCATGAAGGTCGGGCCGAACCAGACGTCGAGCGGGCTCGGCAGCAGCGTGCCGCCGTCGCCGTAGGTCGCGCCCTGCGCGACGGTCGCGTGGCGTTCGACCACGCACACGCGATGGCCGGCCGCGCGCAGCTGGTAGGCGGTGGCGACGCCGCTGATTCCGCCGCCGATGACGATGACATCCATGGATTGCTTCGATGACGGGCGGCGCGCACGCCGCCCGGTGAGAATTCGCTGACGGGCCCCCGGCCCGGTGAACCGGGAATGATAGCGCCAAAATCGCGCCAACCGGCGCCACGCGATGCCATCCGCTTCTGCCGCCGTGCGGTCGCCGGCTGCCGCGGCCGTGCACGCAGGCGTGGCAGGCGCGGCGGGCGGTTGGGGGCGGCGGGCGCCGGCGCACCGTCGCGGTGCGTGACGGGTGCCGATCAGCCGGTCTGGGGCGACCGACTTCCGGGTATAATTACGGCCTTCCTTTCGCCCCACGTCGCCACCTCGCGCGACTCATCGACGTCAGTCCAGCCCATGGCTCACTTCTCGTGTTTTCCCGGCGCTTCGGCCCTCTCCGATTTCCGTCAAACCCGTCTGCTCGACACGCTCAGGCAAATCGACGCCAACATCGTCGCGGTGCGCGGCCAGTTCCTGCACTTCGTCAATGCGGCCGAGCCGCTGTCGGCGGACGACAGCGCCCGCATCGACGCGCTGATGCACTACGGCGCGCCGTTCGAACCGGCGGCCGAGAAGGGGACGGCCGAGACCTTCGTCGTGCTGCCGCGCTTCGGCACGGTTTCGCCGTGGGCGAGCAAGGCGACCGACATCGCGCAGCACTGCGGCCTCACGCAGGTGCGCCGCATCGAGCGCGGCGTCGAATTCACGGTCACGCTGAAGTCGGGCCTGCTCGGCGGCAAGAAGGCGTTGTCCGACGACGCGCGCGCCGCGGTGGCAGCCGCGCTGCATGACCGGATGACCGAAAGCGTGGTCGCCGCGCGCGACGACGCGAAGCACCTGTTCGACGAACTGCCGGCCAGGCCGCTCGCGACCGTCGACGTGCTGGGCGTCGGCCGCGCCGCGCTCGAGCGCGCGAACGTCGAGCTGGGCCTTGCGCTCGCCGACGACGAGATCGACTACCTGGTCGACGCGTTCCGCAAGCTCGAGCGCAACCCGACCGACGTCGAGCTGATGATGTTCGCGCAGGCGAACAGCGAGCACTGCCGCCACAAGATCTTCAACGCGCAGTGGACGATCGACGGGCAAGCGCAGGACATGTCGCTGTTCGCGATGATCCGCAACACCGAGAAGCTGAGCCCGCAGGGCACGATCGTCGCGTATTCGGACAACTCGTCGATCATGGTCGGCGCCGAAGCCGAGCGCTGGTTCCCGCGCAACGCGGGCGCGGCCGGCGAGCCGGGCGAACGTTATGGTCGTCATACCGAGCTCACGCACACGCTGATGAAGGTCGAGACGCACAACCACCCGACGGCGATCTCGCCGTTCCCGGGCGCGGCGACCGGCGCGGGCGGCGAGATCCGCGACGAAGGCGCGACGGGCCGCGGCGCGCGTCCGAAGGCCGGCCTCACGGGCTTCACCGTGTCGAACCTCGACCTGCCTGACGCACGCCAGTCGTGGGAAAACGCCCGCGACGCGGCGCAACCGGTCGGCGGGCGCAACCCGAACGACGCGCACGGCCCGTACGGCCGCCCGGACCGCATCGCGTCGCCGCTGCAGATCATGATCGACGGCCCGCTCGGCGGCGCCGCGTTCAACAACGAATTCGGCCGTCCGAACCTCGGCGGCTACTTCCGCGTGTACGAGCAGAACGTCGGCGGCCAGGTGCGCGGCTATCACAAGCCGATCATGATCGCGGGCGGCCTCGGCAACATCGCGGATCAACACACGCACAAGCACGACGTGCCGGCCGGCTCCCTGCTGATCCAGATCGGCGGCCCCGGCATGCGGATCGGCATGGGCGGCGGCGCGGCGAGCTCGATGGCGACCGGCGCGAACACGGCCGAGCTCGACTTCGACTCGGTGCAGCGCGGCAACCCGGAAATCGAGCGGCGCGCGCAGGAAGTGATCAACGGCTGCTGGCAGCTCGGCGCGGAAAACCCGATCCTGAGCATCCACGACGTCGGCGCGGGCGGCCTGTCGAACGCGTTCCCCGAGATCGTCGACGGCGCGGGCAAGGGCGCGCGCTTCGAACTGCGCAAGGTTACGCTCGAGGAATCGGGCCTGTCGCCGCGCGAAATCTGGTCGAACGAGGCGCAGGAGCGCTACGTGCTGGCGATCGCACCGGCCGACCTGCCGCGCTTCGAGGCGATCTGCGCGCGCGAGCGCTGCCCGTTCGCGGTGGTCGGTGTCGCGACCGACGAACGCCAGCTGAAGCTCGTCGACGACGAAGCGACGGGCGTCGACGAATACCCGGTCGACATGCCGATGGAAGTGCTGCTCGGCAAGCCGCCGCGCATGCACCGCGACGTCGCGCGCGTCGCGACCGAGCGCGCGCCGGTCGACGTGACGGGCATCGCGCTGTCGGAAGTCGCGGTCGACGTGCTGAAGCACCCGACGGTCGGCAGCAAGTCGTTCCTGATCACGATCGGCGACCGTTCGGTCGGCGGCACGTCGGTGCGCGACCAGATGGTCGGCCCGTGGCAGGTGCCGGTGGCCGACTGCGCGGTGACCGCGCTCGACTATGCGGGCTTCAAGGGCGAGGCGATGACGATGGCCGAGCGCACGCCGCTCGCGGTGATCGACGCGCCGGCATCGGGCCGCATGGCCGTCGGCGAGGCGATCACGAACATCGCGAGCGCGCCGATCGCGTCGCTCGACAAGCTGAAGCTGTCGGCGAACTGGATGGCCGCATGCGGCACGGCCGGCGAGGACGCCGCGCTGTTCGACACGGTCAAGGCGATCGGCATGGAACTGTGCCCGGCGCTCGGGATCGGCATTCCGGTCGGCAAGGACTCGCTGTCGATGAAGACCAAGTGGGACGAGCAGGGCGTCGCGAAGGAAGTGGTGTCGCCGGTGTCGCTGATCATCTCCGCGTTCGCGCCGGTCGAGGACGTGCGCCGCCACCTGACGCCGCAACTGCGCCGCATCGCGGACGCGGGCGACAGCGTGCTGATCGCGATCGATCTCGGCCGCGGCAAGAACCGGATGGGCGGCAGCATCTTCGCGCAGGTCACGCAGCAGGTCGGTGATGCGACGCCGGACGTCGACGATCCGGAAGACCTGAAGCGCTTCTTCAATGCGATCCAGTCGCTCAACGCGCAGGACAAGCTGCTCGCGTACCACGACCGCTCGGACGGCGGCCTGTGGGCGACGGTCTGCGAAATGGCGTTCGCGGGTCACGCGGGCGTGTCGCTGAACGTCGACATGCTGACGCTCGACCCGCATCACGAATCCGACTACGGCGACGCGAAGGACTGGGCGAAGCAGACGAGCGGCCGCCGCGAGGATCGCACGCTGCGCGCGCTGTTCTCGGAAGAGCTCGGCGCCGTCGTGCAGGTGCGCGCGGCCGATCGCGACGCGGTGCTCGGCGCGCTGCGCGAGTGCGGCCTGTCGGCGTGCTCGCACGTGATCGGCACGGTCAACGATCGCGACGTGATCGAGGTGTACCGCGACGCGAAGAAGGTCTTCGACGCGCCGCGCGCCGAACTCCATCGCGCATGGGGCGAAGTGAGCTGGCGCATCGCGCGCCTGCGCGACAACCCCGCGTGTGCGGATGCCGAATACGACACGCTGCTCGATGCGGCCGACCCGGGCATCTCGCCGGTGCTGACGTTCGACCCGGCCGACGACATCGCCGTGCCGTTCATCGCGACGGGCGCCCGCCCGCGCGTCGCGATCCTGCGCGAGCAGGGCGTGAACTCGCACCTCGAAACCGCGTACGCGTTCGACCGCGCGGGCTTCGACGCGCACGACGTGCACATGAGCGACCTGCTGGCCGGCCGCGCGACGCTCGCCGATTTCGCGGGTGCGGTGGCGTGCGGCGGCTTCTCGTACGGCGACGTGCTGGGTGCCGGCGAAGGCTGGGCGAAGACGATTCGCTTCAACGCGAATCTCGCCGACATGTTCTCGGCCTTCTTCGCGCGTCCCGACACGTTCGCGCTCGGCATCTGCAACGGTTGCCAGATGCTGTCGAGCCTCGCGTCGATGATCCCGGGTGCGGAAGCGTGGCCGAAGTTCACGCGCAACAAGTCCGAGCAGTTCGAGGCGCGCTTCTCGTTCGTCGAGGTCGAGAAGTCGCCGTCGATCTTCTTCGCGGGGATGGAAGGCTCGCGGATTCCGGTGGCGGTCGCGCACGGCGAAGGCTATGCGGACTTCTCGCAGCAGGGCGACATCGATCGCGTCGCGGTTGCGATGCGCTACGTCGACCACCGCGGCGAAGCGACCGAGCGCTATCCGTTCAACCCGAACGGGTCGCCGGCCGGCATCACGTCGGTCACGACGGCCGACGGCCGCTTCTCGGTGCTGATGCCGCACATGGAGCGCGTGCATCGCACGGTCACGATGAGCTGGCACCCGGAAGGCTGGGACGAAGCGAGCCCGTGGATGCGCGTGTTCCGTAACGCGCGCCGCTGGATCGGCTGATGTTCGATCCGCACGCGCCGGTCGAGATCGTCACGCTGCGCGACGAACGCGCGAGCGACGTCGATGCGATCGGTCGTGTGCTTGCGACCGCGTTCGCGGACGAGCCGCGGCACGGGCAGTTCGAGCGGCAGATCGTCGACGCGCTGCGCGCGGACGGCGCACTTGGCGTGTCGCTCGTCGCGGAGCGTGATGACCGCGTGATCGGCCACGTCGCGTTCTCGCCGGTGTCGATCGGCGGCGAGCCGGCCGGCAGCCACGCGTGGTACGGGCTTGCGCCGCTCGCGGTGCTGCCCGAGTGCCGGCGCCAGAGCATGGGTGCGGGGCTCGTGCGCACGGGGCTCGACGCGTTGCGCCGGCTCGGTGCGCGCGGCTGCGTCGTGCTCGGCGATCCCGCGTACTACGCGCGTTTCGGCTTCGTGCCGTCCGGCGATCTCGTGTTCCCCGGCGCGCCGCCCGGGTATTTCCTCGCGCTGGCGTTCGACGCCGCCGCGCCGCGGCCGTCGGGTGAGGTCCGCTATCACGCGGCGTTCTATCCGGCATAGCGGTTCGCTGCGCCGCGCGGACGTGATTCCGCCGTTCCGGAAAGCCGCCTCGAAGCGGCTTTTTCTTTGCGCAGCCGCCGTGTCGATCGACTGATCACACGCGCGCATGAAAAAGAAAAAGGCCGCTCCGGGGAGCGGCCTTGGCGTGGGCGAACGTCGCCGACGTTACTGGATCTTCGCCTGCTGGCGCAGGCCTTCCTCGAACGCCTGCAGCTTCTGCTGCACGAGCTGCTGCGCGATCTGCGCCTTCACCTGGTCGAACGGCGGCGGGGCGACGTCGCGGGTGTCGTCGACACGGATGATGTGCCAGCCGAACTGCGTCTTCACCGGCGTGTCGGTCATCTGGCCTTTCTGCAGCTTCTGCGCGGCCGCCGCGAATTCCGGTACGTATGCCTTCGGGTCGGACCAGTCGAGGTCGCCGCCGTTCTTGCCCGAACCCGGATCCTTCGAGTACTGCTTTGCCAGATCCTCGAACTTCGCGCCGCCCTTGATCTTCGCGATCAGGTCCTTCGCCTGCTGCTCGCTGTCGACGAGGATGTGGTGCAGGTGGTACTCGCGGTTGCCGCCGGCGCCCTTCACGAGCTCGTCATAGCGCGCCTTCACTTCCGCGTCGGTCGGCTGGTTCTTCTTCAGGAAGCTCTCGATCATCGAGCGCAGCACGACCGTCTGCTGCGCGACGGCGACCTGCGCCTTCACGTCCGGACGGTTCGGGATGCCTTCGCGGATTGCTTCCTGCATCAGGATTTCGCGGTTCACGAGTTCCTGGCGCACGGCCTGCTGCAGTTGCGGGCTGTCGGTCTGGCCTTGCTGGACGAGCTGCGCGACCATCGCATCGGCGCGCGACTTCGGAATCGGCGTGCCGTTGACGACGGCGATGTTCTGGGCGAATGCCGGTGCCGCTGCAAAAGCAGCCGCCGCGACCCACAGGCGGGGGGATTTCAGGATCATCGGGAATTCCTGTTGAGACTAGATTGAAGATTCGTTGAATTCTTCGGGCGTGTAAGCCACGATCGCGAGCGCGTGAATGCCGCGCTGCATCGCATCAGCGAGCGCATCATACACCAGCCGGTGCCGCGCGACGCGCGGCTTGCCCGCGAAGGCGGCCGACACGATCGTGACCGTGTAGTGGCCGCCGGCGGCCGCGCCGGCGTGGCCCGCGTGCTGCGCGCTGTCGTCGCGCACCGCGAGCGACAGCGGCGCGAGCGACGCGGTGAGGCGCGCTTCGATCAGCGCGATGCGCTCGTCGGGCGAGGCGTCGAGAAAGGCGTCGGTCATGTCATTCGTCCTTCAGGTACTTCGTGAGCCACAGGCTCTGCAGGATGATGAACACGACCATCGCGCCCGTCGTGCCGAACAGCTTGAAGTTCACCCACTGCGATTCGGTGTAGTTGTGCACCACGTACAGGTTCGCGACGCCGAGCATCGCGAAGAACAGCGCCCACGCGACGTTCAGCTTGTCCCACACGGGGTGCGGCAGCGTGAGCTGCTTGCCCATCATCTTCTCGATCAGGTTGTTGCCGAACGCATAGCGCGCGGCCAGCAGCCCGATCGCAAACAGCCAGTACAGCACAGTCGGTTTCCATTGAATGAATTTTTCGTCATGCAGGACGAGGGTGGCGCCGCCGAAGACGACGATCACGCCGAGACTGACCCACAGCATCGTGTCGACCTTCCGGTGCCGGAAGGCGACCCACGCGACCTGGGCCAGCGTCGCGACGATCGCGACGGCGGTGGCGGTGAAGATGCCCCAGACCTTGAAGGCGGCGAAAAACAGGATGATCGGAAACAGATCGAACAGGAATTTCATGGCGCTCGCAGCTGCGTGAAAGGCTGCATCGCGCGGCCTTTCACCGTTGTGGGGACCCGCCGCGCGCCACCGTCCGGGATCGGGGCAGCCGGCAAGGCTGCCCGACCGATCCGTCCGGCGCCGCTCATTCGTTTTCGGGTCGGGACTCGAAGTTTAACGCAGCCGAATTGATGCAGTACCGCAAACCGGTCTGGTCGCGCGGACCGTCCTCGAACACGTGGCCGAGATGCGCGCCGCAATGGTTGCAGCGGACCTCGACGCGCACCATTCCGTGCGAGCGGTCGATCTTCTCGTCGATCACCTCGCCGTTGAGCGGCTTGAAGTAGCTGGGCCAGCCGCAGCCCGAATGGAATTTCGCGCCGGATTCGAACAGCGGCGTGCTGCAGACGACGCATGTGTAGATGCCGGCGTCCTCGGTGTCGGTGTATTCGCCGGCGAACGCGCGCTCGGTCGCCGCGTGCTGCGTGACCTCGTACTGCATCGGCGTGAGCCGGCGGCGCAGTTCGGCGTCGTCCTTCTGGTAAGGGAAGGTCTTGTCGTCGGAATCGTGTGACATGTGGGAGTTCTCCTGATCGGTCGGTCGGGTCGTGCGGGTCACGACGAGCAGCTCACTTCGAGCGACCCGGCCCAGTCGGGCGGCAATGCCGCATACGCTTCATGTTCCGGTTGTTCGTCGAACGGCCGGCGCAACACCTGCGCGAGCCGCTCGACTTCGGAAAAATCCTTTTCCTTCGCGCGCCGGATCGCGACTTCGGCCAGATGGTTGCGCAGCACGTATTTCGGGTTCACGCGATTCATCGCGGCCGCGCGGGCCGCGTCGTCGCGTGTCTCCTCGGACAGCCGCGCGCGGTAGAGGTTCGCCCACGCGTCGAACGCGTCGCGATCGATGAACAGGTCGCGCACCGGCGCGTCGCGGCTCGCGTCGTGCTTCGACAGTTGCGCGAGCCGGCGAAACGTCAGCGTGAAGTCCGCATGGCTCGCGTGCATCGTTTCGAGCAGCTTGTTCGCGAGTTCGGCGTCGTTCTCGCGTTCGAGCTCGAGGCCGAGCTTCGCCCGCATCGCGCGTTCGAGCGCGGGGCCGAAGCGTTCCGGAAACTTCGCGAGCACGGCCTGCGCGTCGTCGACCGCGCGCTCGGCGCGCGCATCGTCGTCGGCGATCCCGTGCTGCAGCCCGATCAGCGGCAGCAGCGCCTGCGCGAGGCAGTAGCAGTTCCAGTGCGCGATGCGCGGCTGCATCCGGTACGCGTAGCGGCCGCTCGTGTCGGAGTGGTTGCAGATGTGGTTCGCGTCGAACGCGTCGACGAAGCCGAACGGGCCGTAGTCGATCGTCAGGCCGAGGATCGACATGTTGTCGGTGTTCATCACGCCGTGGCAGAAGCCGACCGCCTGCCATTGCGCGACGAGGTCGGCCGTGCGCAGCATCGCGGCTTCGAGCAGCGCGAGGTACGGATCGTCGGCGTCGCGGCACGCCGGATAGAAGCGGTCGATCACGTGATCGGCAAGCTGGCGCAGCCGGTCCGGGCGATCGTTCGAGAAGAAGTGCTCGAAATGGCCGAAGCGCACGAAGCTCTCCGACACCCGCGTGACGACGGCCGACGTCTCGATCTCCTCGCGCACCACCGGCTGGTCGGAGCCGATCACCGTGAGCGCGCGCGTGGTCGGAATGCCGAGGTGATGCATCGCTTCCGAACACAGGAATTCGCGGATCGACGAACGCAGCACCGCGCGGCCGTCGCCCATCCGCGAATACGGCGTGCGGCCGCCGCCCTTGATCTGCAGTTCGAAGCGCTGGCCGTCGGCACTGGCGAGTTCGCCGATCGTCAGCGCGCGGCCGTCGCCGAGCTGGCCGGCCCATACGCCGAACTGGTGACCGGAATACACCGACGCGTACGGCAGCGCGGTCGCGGGCCAGTCGCGCGTCGGGTTGCCGGCGAACAGCTCGGCGAACCCGGGTCGTGCGGCGAGCGATGCCGGCAGGCCGAGCAGCTGCGCGACTTCGTCGGAAAAGCCGACGACGTACGGCGCGGGCAGCGGCGCGGCCGGCAGCCGCGTATGAAACGCGTCGCCCAGCGTGACGAACGCGTCGTCGGCCGGCGTGCCGAGCGTGGCGGCGAGGTCGGGGAGAGTGTCAGCCGCATCGGCTGCGCTTCGGGAAAACGACATGTTGAGCGCCTCTGGGTAAGCCGATATTGTAAGGCGGCGCCGCGCCGCCCGCATGGCGGCCCGCGTGCGTTGCGCCAGGCCTGTCCGGGCCGTGGACGGGCCGCAAGCAGGCGCACCGCTTCGAGGCTGGTCACCGATTCGCGTCCTTCAGGGAGAACAAGACGATGGGTAAGCCGTTGCTGGGCCAGATGATGGACATGCCGCTGCGGGTGTCGTCGCTGATCGCGCATGCCGCGCGTCATGCCGGCGACACGGAGATCGTGTCGCGGCGCGTGGAAGGCGACCTGCATCGCTACACGTACCGCGACTGCGAGCAACGCGCGAAGCGCCTCGCGCAGGCGCTCGCGCGGCTCGGCGTCGAATCGGGCGAGCGCGTCGGCACCCTGGCCTGGAACGGCTACCGGCACCTGGAGGCGTATTACGGGATCGGCGGGATGGGTGCCGTGTGCCATACGATCAACCCGCGCCTCTTTCCCGAGCAGATCGCCTACATCGTCAATCACGCGGAAGACCGCTACGTCTTCTTCGACCTCAATTTCGCGCCGCTCGTCGATGCGATCGCGCCGCAGTGCCCGCACGTGAAGGGCTGGATCGCGATGACGGACGCCGCGCACCTGCCGTCCGGCGCGACGCCGTACCTGTGCTACGAAACGCTCGTCGACGCCGAGGACGGCCGCTACGACTGGCCGCGCCTCGACGAGCTGCAGGCGTCGGGCCTGTGCTACACATCGGGCACGACCGGCAACCCGAAGGGCGTGCTGTATTCGCATCGCTCGACGGTGCTGCACGCGTACGGTGCCGCGCTGCCCGATGCGATGAACCTGTCGGCGCTGGATGCCGTGCTGCCCGTGGTGCCGATGTTCCATGTGAACGCGTGGGGGCTGCCGTACGCGGTGCCGCTCACGGGCGGCAAGCTCGTACTGCCCGGCAAGGACCTCGACGGCAAGTCGCTGTACGAGCTGATGGAGGCCGAACACGTGACGTTTTCCGCGGGCGTGCCGACCGTGTGGCTCGGGCTGCTGAACTACATGCGCGAGGCCGGCGTGCGCTTCTCGACGCTGAACCGCACGGTGATCGGCGGCTCCGCGTGCCCGCCCGCGATGCTGCGCACGTTCGAGGACGAATACGGCGTGCGCGTGATCCACGCATGGGGGATGACCGAGCTGTCGCCGCTCGGCACGCTCGCGACGCTCAATTGGGCACAGTCGCAGCGGCCGCTCGATGCACGGCGCCGGCTGCTGGAGAAGCAGGGGCGCGTGATCTGCGGCGTCGACATGCGGATCGTCGGCGACGATGGGCGCGAGCTGCCGTGGGATGGCGTCGCGTTCGGCGAGCTGCAGGTGCGCGGGCCATGGGTGATCGATCACTACTTCAAGAGCGATGCGTCGCCGCTGTCGGACGGCTGGTTCCCGACCGGCGACGTCGCGACGATCGACCCCGACGGCTTCCTGCAGATCACCGACCGCAGCAAGGACGTGATCAAGTCGGGCGGCGAGTGGATCAGCTCGATCGACATCGAGAACGTCGCGATCGCGCATCCGGGCGTCGCCGAAGCCGCGTGCATCGCATGTGCGCACCCGAAATGGACGGAGCGTCCGCTGCTCGTCGTGGTGCCGCGCGAGGGAGCGAACCTGACCCGCGACGCGCTGCTCGCGTTCTACGAGGGCAAGGTCGCGAAGTGGTGGGTGCCCGACGACGTCGTGTTCGTCGAATCGCTGCCGCACACCGCGACCGGCAAGCTGCAGAAGCTGAAGCTGCGCGAGACGTTCCGCGACTACGTGCTGCCGACGGCGCTCTGCAATCCGTAAGCCGGGGCCGGCGACGGTCCACCAGGCGGTCTCCCGATCCGGCCCCGGATCGGGAAAATTCAAATTGAACGACCGTGCTTTTTCGTTGTATGCTGCCTCCGTTCGATCCGGACATGCGGCCGTTCGACCGCGCACAATGAAGCGTAGCCACCCCGGCGCGCGATGCATGGAGGCAGGCAGATGGCAGTGGATTACTCGACTCGCGACGGCGTGGCCGTCATCACGCTCAACAATCCGCCCGTCAACGGGCTCGGCCTGTCGACGCGCCAGGGCGTCATGGATGCGCTCGAGCGCGCCGCGCAGGATCCGTCGGTCACGGCGATCGTGCTGACCGGCGCGGGCCGCGCGTTCTCGGGCGGCGCCGACATCACCGAATTCAATACCCCGAAGGCGCAGCAGGAGCCGACGCTGCACACCGTGATCCGCGCGGTGGAGGCGAGCGCGAAGCCGGTCGTCGCGGCGCTGCACAGCGTCGTGATGGGCGGCGGCCTGGAGCTTGCACTCGGCGCGCACTATCGCGTCGCGGCGCCCGGTGCGCAGGTCGCGCTGCCCGAAGTGAAGCTCGGCCTGCTGCCGGGCGCGGGCGGCACGCAGCGGCTGCCGCGTGCGGTGGGCCTCGAAACCGCGCTGAACATGATCGTGTCGGGCGCGCCGGTGCCCTCGGAGCAGCTCGCGAACAGCGGGCTGTTCGACGAGATGGCCGACGGCGACCTGCTCGACGCGGCCGTCGTGTTCGCGCGCAAGGCCGGCGCGCGGAACGGGCCGCATCCGCGCGTGCGCGATCGCAAGATCGTCCACGAGAACGCCGCGGGCTTCATCCAGTTCGCGCGCAATTCGGCGCGGGCCGCCGCGCCGAATTTCCCCGCGCCGCACAAGTGCATCGACGCGATCGAGGCGGGCGTGCTGAACGGTTTCGACAAGGGCAGCGTCGCCGAGCGGGACGGCTTCGTCGCGCTGATGATGACGCCGGAAAGCCGCGCGCTGCGGCATGCGTTCTTCGGCGAGCGCGCGGCGAGCAAGATTCCCGACGTGCCGGCCGATACGCCGGTGCGCGAGATCCGCCGGGTCGGCGTGATCGGCGCGGGCACCATGGGCGGCGGGATCGCGATGAACTTCATCAACGCGGGGCTGCCCGTCACGCTGCTCGAGACGAAGCAGGATGCGCTCGACCGCGGGCTGGCCACGATCCGCAAGAACTACGACGCGCAGGTGAAGAAGGGCAAGCTCACGCAGCAGAAGCTCGACGCGCGCATGGCGCTGATCACGCCGACGCTGTCCTACGACGACCTGAAGGAGGCGGACCTGATCGTCGAGGCCGTGTTCGAGGAACTCGGCGTGAAGGAGCAGGTGTTCGGCCAGCTCGATGCCGTGGCGAAGCCCGGTGCGATCCTTGCGTCGAACACGTCGACGCTCGACGTCGACAGGATCGCCGCGTTCACGAAGCGTCCGCAGGACGTGGTCGGCATGCACTTCTTCAGCCCCGCGAACGTGATGAAGCTGCTCGAGGTCGTGCGCGGCGCGCAGACCGCGAAGGACGTGCTCGCGACCGTGATGGCGGTGGCGAAGAAGATCCGCAAGACGGCCGTCGTGTCGGGCGTGTGCGACGGCTTCATCGGCAACCGGATGATCGAGCAGTACATCCGCCAGGCACTCTTCATGCTCGAGGAAGGCGCGCTGCCCGCGCAGGTCGATCGTGCGATCGAGAAGTTCGGGTTCGCGATGGGCCCGTTCCGGATGAGCGACCTTGCCGGCAACGACATCGGCTGGGCGATCCGCAAGCGCCGCTATGTCGAGAAGCCCGATCTGCAGTACTCGAGGATCGCCGACCGTCTGTGCGAGCAGGGCCGCTTCGGCCAGAAGACGGGCGGCGGCTGGTACGACTACGTGCCGGGCGAGCGCAAGGCGAAGCCGTCGGCGCTCGTCGACGAGATGGTCGTCGCGTATTCGAAGGAGCGCGGCGTCGAGCGGCGCAAGATCGGCGACGACGAAATCGTCGAGCGGCTCGTGTTCGCGCTCGTCAACGAAGGCGCGAAGATCCTCGAGGAGAAGATCGCGTCGAAGGCGTCCGACATCGACATGGTCTATCTGACCGGCTACGGCTTCCCGCTGTGGCGTGGCGGCCCGATGCTGTACGCGGACACGGTCGGCCTTTACAACGTCGAGCGTGCGATCCGCCGCCATGCGGCCGCGCCGAATGGCGACGCGTGGCAACTGGCGCCGTCGATCGCGGAGCTGGCCAAGGCCGGGCGAGGGTTCAACGGCTGACGCCGTGCCGCGCGGCAGCGCGACCGGCCTTGCAAGGAGAATTGAAATGAACGCGTCCCACCCGTGAACGTGAGAGCAGAAGCAGGAGGTGGATCCTCGCGGGCCAACGGCA
>NZ_QTPP01000019.1 GCF_003853415.1 Burkholderia sp. Bp9142
ACGAGCCAGCGGAACATCAGACCGAGCTGGTTGATCGTGCGCAGCGTCATGCCGATCTCGTCGACCCGGTTCATCGCGACGCCGGTGCGGCTCTCGCCGGTCGCGACACGCAACGCCTGGTCGCGCAACTGCATCAGCGGACGCGCGATCTGCGCATCGAGCCACAACCCGGCCGCCACCGCCACGCCGGCCGTCGCGGCCGCGAACGCCGCCAGCCCGCCACCGCTCAGCCCGCATGCCCAGCCCGCGCCGGCGACGGCCGGCGCCAGCACGCACAGCGTCGAATGCAGCCGCGCGCGCACCGACATCGTCTGGAACAGCGACGCGACGCGCATCAGGCCGGTCCGCACGATCAGTCCCTTGTGGAAACGGCGGTTGCCGGCCTTGCCTTCGCGGAACGCACGATACAGCGCGTCGGCGGCCGCGATCTCGTCGCGCGATGCCTTGGTGCGCACCGACATGTAACCCGTCGGCTGCCCGTTGCGCATCACGGGCACCGTATTCGAACGCACCCAGTAGTGATCGCCATTCTTGCGGCGGTTCTTCACGAGCGCCGTCCACGGTTCGCCGTTCTTCAGCGTCGCCCACATGTCGGCGAACGCCTCCTTCGGCATGTCCGGATGCCGCACGACGTTGTGCGGCTGGCCTTCGATCTCCTCGGGAGAAAATCCGCTGACCTGGATGAACGCGGCATTCGCGTACTTGATGTAACTGTCCGCGTCGGTGGTCGACATCAGCGTCGCGTCGTCGGGAAATTCGAATTCGCGTTGCGTGACAGGCTGGTTATTGCGCATGGTGTGGAGTTCCGGGTTGCGGATCTTGCGTCCGCTTGTGGATTGGACCGAGACCGTACGCATCGCGGTCGGCCCGCATGCGTTCGATCACACTCCTGCGCTTTCGGCAATTCTGACGAAAACATTATGCCGCCCGCGGGTAAATATGCATTAATTTTGCATCATCTTGATTTAGCTGAAAACTTTGTTTATGGATGAATAAAAATCGAGTTTTATCAAGTATCTGGACGTCAATCTTCTGGTTACTCGAGACACGCCTTTTTGACCGGATTGGCAAGTCGATCCGGAATCTCGAATGTGAATCCCTCTCGTTCGAGCGAGGTTCGAATCCAGTCAAATCGGAAAACCGGAGATTCGCCGCCGCGTCGCGACGGGGCGCGCAAGCACACGCCCCGACGATTACCGAAACACGTTTACCGCATCGACGAGCCGCGTCGCCTGATGCTTCAGGCTTTCCGACGCCGCCGCGCTCTGCTCGACCAGCGCGGCGTTCTGCTGCGTGATGTTGTCCAGATGCACGACCGCCTGGTCGACCTGCGCGACCCCGGTGCTCTGCTCGGCCGTCGACGAGCTGATCTCCGCGATCAGGTCCGACACGCGCTTCACCTGCGCGACGATGTCCTCCATCGTCCTGCCTGCATCGTCGACCCGCCGTGCGCCCGACTCGACCCGCTCGACACTCGCGCCGATCAGCGTCTTGATTTCCTTCGCCGCGTTCGCGCTGCGCTGCGCGAGCGCCCGTACCTCGCCGGCAACCACCGCGAAACCGCGCCCCTGTTCGCCCGCGCGCGCCGCCTCGACCGCCGCGTTCAGCGCAAGGATGTTGGTCTGGAATGCGATCCCGTCGATCACGCCGATGATGTCGGCGATCCTGCGCGAGCTGTCCGTGATGTCGCGCATCGTCGTGACGACCTCGCTCACCGCCTGTCCGCCGCGCTCGGCCGCCTCGCTCGCGGACACCGACAACTGGTTCGCCTGCAGCGCCGTTTCCGCATTGCTCGACACGGTCGCCGTCATCTCGGCCATCGATGCAGCGGTCTCCTGCACACTCGACGCGGCCTGTTCGGTGCGCGCGCTCAGGTCGTTGTTGCCTTGCGCGATCTCGTTGCTCGCGCGCTGCACGTTGTGCACCTGCTCGCTGACGTCGTCAACGAGCCAGCGGAACATCAGACCGAGCTGGTTGATCGTGCGCAGCGTCATGCCGATCTCGTCGACCCGGTTCATCCGCACACCGCGCCGGCTCTCGCCGGTCGCGACGTTCAGCGCCTGGTCGTGCAACCGCTTCAGCGGACGCACGATCTGCGCATCGAGCCACAGCCCGGCCGCCACCGACACGCCGGCCGTCGCGGCCGCGAACGCCGCCAGCCCGCCGCCGCTCAGCCCGCATGCCCAGCCCGCGCCGGCGACGGAGGGCGCCAGCACGCACAGCGCCGCATGCACGCGGGCGCGCACCGACATCGTCTGCGGCAGCGACGCGATGCGCAGCAGCCCGGTCCGCACGACCAGCCCCTTGTGGAACCGGCGGTTGCCGGCCTTGCCTTCGCGGAACGCACGATACAGCGCGTCGGCGGCCGCGATCTCGTCGGGCGGCGCCTTGGTGCGCACCGACATGTAGCCGTGCGGCGCGCCGTTGCGCGTCACGGGTATCGCGTTCGCGCGCACCCAGTAGTGGTCGCCGGTCTTGCGGCGGTTCTTCACGAGCGCCGTCCACGGTTCGCCGCTCTTCAGCGTCGCCCACATGTCGGCGAACGCCTCCTTCGGCATGTCCGGATGCCGCACGACGTTGTGCGGCTGGCCGACGAGTTCGTCGTTCGAGTAGCCGCTCACGTACGCGAACGTCGTGTTCGCGTACGTGATGATGCTGTCGGCATCCGTGGTCGACATCAGCGTGACGTCATCGGGAAATTCGAATTCTTGTTGGGTGACAGGCTGGTTGTTGCGCATGCAGGGCTCCGAAAGGCGGATCCGGATGCGGGATCCGCGCGGCGCGGAAATCACGCTCAGTAGCCGAAAAACGGTTTATCGCTTTACGACGGTCTCGTCCCTGCTGTCGGCAATTTCCGGAAAAACCTTAATCCGGAAGCGCACAAAATGTCGAATTCCGTCACCGGGATGATTTCGATCAAATAATCCCGTGATAATCGCGTCCGGCGCTTTGCGGATGCGGCCCGATGCGTGATTGGATAAATTCACCAGACGCACCAATTCCGGAAGCCGTTGCACACGGCGAAACGATTCAACCTGATCGGCTTCATTCAACCGGCATTCGAACGCAATGAAAAAATCCCGGCATTCATTGAACCGGTCGCGCCGGCATCCGGCGGCGGTTACGCATCGCGGCGATCGACACCGCCAGGCCGCCCCCCCTTTTCCACGATCGCGAGTCGATGCGTTTTACGGAAACGCGCGACATTCGCAGCGGCGTGGCAAGCGCATGGCCGCCAATGCCGCGCCGCACGTAATGCGCCCCAAAGCAGACAACCGCATGACACGCCGCACCACCACCGAACGTTCAGCGCGCCTGCTCGCGCGCGCACGACTGCCGCTACGCGATCCTGGCGGACGGCAGTCCGTCGTGCGGACGCAGCTTCATTTACGACGGGCGTCTTGCCGGCAGACGGCATGCGGGCGCCGGGGTGACGGCGGCGCTGCTGCGCCGGCATGGCGTCGAGGTATTCGCGGACACCGGGATCGACGCGCTCGCCGCGCGCCTCGCGCGACATTCTCAGGCTGAATGACGATGTGGCCGGCACGACGATCACGTGCCGGCCACATCGTCCGGAAGGGAGCACGGCGAAGCGGTGCGCATCCCGCGCACGCTTCGCCGCATGACGCGCGTCAGACGCGTTCGATCGCGATCGCGATGCCCTGGCCGACGCCGATGCACATCGTGCACAGCGCAAAGCGGCCGTTGGTGCGATGCAGCTGGTACATCGCGGTCGTCACGAGGCGGGCGCCCGACGCGCCGAGCGGGTGACCCAGCGCGATCGCGCCGCCGTTCGGGTTCACGCGAGGATCGTCGTCGGCGACGCCGAGCATGCGCAGCACCGCGAGGCCCTGCGACGCGAACGCTTCGTTCAGCTCGATCACGTCGAACTGGTCAATCGTCATCCCGAGCCGCGCGAGCAGCTTCTGCGTGGCCGGCGCCGGACCGATGCCCATCACGCGCGGCGCGACGCCGGCCGTCGCGATGCCGAGCACGCGTGCGCGCGGCGTCAGGCCGAAGCGCTTCGCGCTGGCCTCGTTCGCGAGCAGCAGCGCGGCGGCGCCGTCGTTGACGCCCGATGCGTTGCCGGCCGTCACCGAGCCGTCCGGACGCACGACGCCCTTCAGCTTCGCGAGCGTCTCGAGCGACGTTTCGCGCGGATGCTCGTCACGCGAAAAGACGACCGGATCGCCTTTCTTCTGCGGGATCGTGACCGGCACGATCTCCTCGGCGAGCGTGCCGTCCTGCTGCGCACGCGCGGCCTTCTGCTGGCTGCGCAGCGCGAACAGGTCCTGGTCGGCGCGGCTGACGTTGTAATCGACCGCGACGTTCTCGGCCGTCTCGGGCATCGAATCGACGCCGTGCAGCTGTTTCATCAGCGGATTGACGAAGCGCCAGCCGATCGTCGTGTCGTGGATGTCGGCCTGGCGCGCGAACGCGCTGGCGGCCTTGCCCATCACGAACGGCGCGCGCGTCATGCTTTCGACGCCGCCAGCCACCATCAGCGCGGCCTCGCCCGACTTGATCGCGCGCGCGGCCACGCCCACCGCGTCCATCCCGGAACCGCACAGGCGGTTGATCGTCGAACCCGGCACACCCTCCGGCAAACCCGCGAGCAGCGCGGACATGCGCGCGACGTTGCGGTTGTCCTCGCCGGCCTGGTTCGCGCAGCCGTAGATCACGTCGTCGATCGCCGTCCAGTCGACGTCGCGGTTGCGCTCGACGAGCGCCTTCAGCGGCACCGCGCCGAGGTCGTCGGCGCGCACGCCGGACAGCGCGCCGCCGTAACGGCCGATCGGGGTACGAATCGCATCACACAGAAAAGCTTCGGTCATCAGTGTCTCCGGTCTCATGCAAGGCTGGGAAGTGAATGAAACGCGCCCCTTGCATTGCCCGCCGGGATGCGCTTAAATGTTCTATATACGAACATAAGATCGTGTATCGAACGTTCAACGCATCATAGGGAGTGCGGGGACGACCTGTCAAGCGCCCGGTCCGCGGTGCGGTTGGCGTGTCGGGCCCCATGCGCTATCTTCTCGGCTGCACGACAATCCGACCGTTCATGACAACCGAAGACATCCAGACGAAACCGGGCGACTCCTATGTGCAGTCGTTCGCGCGCGGCCTCGCGGTGATCCGCGCGTTCGACGCCCAACGCCCGGAGCAGACGCTCACCGAGGTCGCCTCGGCCACCGGGCTCACGCGCGCGGGCGCGCGCCGGATCCTGCTGACGCTGCAGACGCTCGGCTACGTCGAGGCCGACGGCCGGCTGTTCCGGCTCACGCCCAAGATTCTCGAGCTCGGCTTCGCGTATCTCACGTCGATGCCGTTCTGGAATCTCGCCGAACCCGTGATGGAGCAGCTGTCCGCGCAGATCCACGAAAGCTGCTCGGCCGCCGTGCTCGATCGCACCGAGATCGTCTACGTGCTGCGCATGCCGACCCACAAGATCATGACGATCAATTTGTCGATCGGCAGCCGCCTGCCCGCGTACTGCACGTCGATGGGCCGTGTGCTGCTGTCGGCGCTCGACGACGCGGCGCTCGACGAAACGCTCGCGCAAAGCGGCATTCGCGCGCACACGCCGCGCACGATCACCGACATCGGCGAGCTGAAGGCGACGATCGCGCAAGTGCGCCAGCAAGGCTGGGCCGTGGTCGACCAGGAACTCGAAGTGGGATTGATGTCGATCTCGGCGCCGATCCGCAACCGGCGCGGGCAGGTGATCGCCGCGATGAACATCAGCGGCAACGCGCAGCGGCACACCGCGAAGCAGATGGTGAAGGAGTTTCTCGGGCCGCTGCAGCAGGCCGCGCAGACGGTGTCGGAGCTGGTGGCGCGGCGCGGATGAGCGGGCCTGGCGGACCGGCAGGCGCCTGCGGCAAGGCATTCCACCCGAAGCCGGGGGCGCCGCGGCGTCCGCTTCAATTGTCGTGCCGGCGATACCGCATTCACGCATAAAAAGACGGGCGGCACCTGGCCGCCCGCTCAACGCTCTGACTCTGCTGCAACACTTCCAACGGAACACGGAGCGAACTCCGCGCCGCTCAATCTAGTGATGCGGCAAAGCCCGGTCAATTTGACATGAACGAAATTGCACGGCGCTTCTCGGACACCGTACCCGCCATTCACGCGCCGAGCAGAATCCCCTTTCGCACCGGCACCGTGCCCGTCACGCGGCCGAGCGGCGCGCCGGCCGTCACGAAGCGGATCGCGCGGCGCATGTAGAACACGCCGTCGGTGCCGCTCGACACGGTCGTGATCGCGTCGGTCAGCGGATCGACGATGTCGAACAGCGGGTCGCCGGCGCGGATCGTCGCGCCGATCGCCGCGCGGTGCACGAGGATCCCGCTCACCGGCGCGTGGAACTGCTCGCTGCCCGCGAGCGGCGTGGCCGGTGCGACGAGCGGCGGCAGCGGCGTGCGCTCGCCGCGCACCGCGCCGCACCACACCAGATAGGCGACGAGCGCGTCGGCGTCACGCGCCGCGTATTCATGGGTCACGTCGCGCTGGCCGCGGCATTCGACCGTCACCGCCACCGTGCCCGCCGCCATCGGCGTGCGTTCCGGCAGGTGCTGCCGCAACTGCGACCACAGCAGGTGATGCGCGTCGTCGAACGCATGACCGCCGGAATCCTCGGCAAGCAGCGACACCTCGGCGCCGAGATAGCGCGCGAGCGGCTCGACCTGCGGCCACGCGGTGTCGCTCGTGTATACGTGCATCACCGCCTCGAGCGAGCAATGCAGGTCGATCACGACGTCGGCGTCATGCGACAGCTTCAGCAGCGCCCGCTGCAACGCGTCGAATTCGGTGCGCGGCGCGATCTCGTCGAGCGCGGCGCCGACACATTCGCGCACGATCGCGCGATTGCGTTCGGGATCCGCGCCGAGCCGGTCGCGCGCCCGCGCGGCGATGTCCGCAAGCGGCAGGAAGCCGCGATTGAAGTTGCGTCCGCTCGCGAGATCGAACCGGCCGATGAATTGCCCGAGCAGATGGTGATTGAGCCCGACCGGGTTCGCGACCGGCACCAGCACGACCTCGGCCGCGAGCCGGCCGTCCGCGTCGAGCTGCGCGAGACGCTGCTTGAGCACGACGGCGGCGAGCATCGCGGGCGTCTCGTCCGCATGCAGCGCGGCCTGCAGGTAGAACTTGCGGCCGGCGTCGGCCGGCCCGAAATGGAAGCTCGTCAGCGTGCGCTGCGTGCCGATCGACGGCGAGAGGAGCGGCGTGTTGCGAATCTGCATCGATGGTCTCGAAAAAAAGCGGGAAAACGGAGCGCGCGGCTCAGTCGCCGGACGGGTCGAAATCGAAGTACGGCTTCGCGATCCGGTCGTACGTGCCGTCCTTCAGCATCGACGCGATCGCGCCGTCGATCGACGCGCTGCAGCGCGCGTCCGTGCCGTTGACGCAGGCCGCGCGGGAACTGGCGACGATGCGCGCGTCGTACCTGCGGACCATGCGCGGGCGGTAATCCGGGCACGGATCACCGCCCGCGGCACCGCCCGTCAGTCCATCGACTCACGCGCCGTCTCGCGCAGCATCGCGACCGCGATCAGCGACAGCACCACACACGCGGCCACGTAACCGGCCGGCGCGAGCTTGCTGCCCGTCGTCTTCACGAGCCAGGTCGCGATCAGCTGCGCGGTCCCGCCGAAGATCGTCACCGCCAGCGCATACGCGATCGAGATGCCCGTCGCACGCACGTGGCGCGGCAGCGATTCGCACATCAGCGCCATTTCGGACGCCGACCCGAGCGAATAGAACAGCAGCATCAGCGCGGTCAGCGGCAGGATCACCGACAGCGTCGGATGATGGTTCATCAGCCAGAACGCGGGGAACAACAGCAGGACGAGCACGCCGCGCCCGACGAAGATCGGCACGCGCCGACTGCCGAGACGGTCCGACAGCCAGCCGAACAGCGGACACGTCACGAGCATCACGCAGCCCGACGCGACGCCGACGAACATCGACAGCTTCATCGGCAACCCGAGCGTATGGATCGCATAGGTCGGCATGTAGAAGGTCAGGATGTAGGTCGACACCGTGCCGCCCATCACGGTCAGCATCAACAGCAGCACCGTGCGCGTGTGCCGCGAGAACAGCTCGCGCAGCACGCCGCGTTCGATGCCGTGATGGTTGTCGCCGGGCGCATCGTCCGCGAGCCGGCGGCGCAGAATCATGCCGACCGGCGCGATCAGCACGCCCACGAAGAACGGCAGGCGCCAGCCCCAGCCCTCGAGCGCATCCTTCGTCAGCGTGTTCGACAGCAGCGCCGCGAAGCCCGAGCCCATCAGCGCGGCACCGCCCTGCGTCGCGAGCTGCCAGCTCGCGCGAAACGCGCGGCGCGACGTGCCGCCCTGCTCGATCAGCGTGGAAGTCGCCGCGCCGAACTCGCCGCCCTGCGAGAAGCCCTGCATCAGCCGCGCGCAGACGACCAGCAGCGGCGCGGCCACGCCGGCCTGCGCGTAGGTCGGCGCGATCGCGATGAGGCCGGTGCCGAGCGCCATCAGCATGATCGTCAGGTTCAGCGCGGCCTTGCGGCCCTTGCGGTCCGCGTACACGCCGAGCACGACGCTGCCGAGCGGCCGCGTGAAGAAGCCGGCGGCGAACGTCGCGACCGACAGCAGCAGCGACGTGGTCGGGTCGCTCGACGGGAAGAACAGCTTGCCGATCAGCACCGCGAAAAAGCCGTACACGGTGAAATCGAAGAACTCCAGCCAGTTGCCGATCACGGCCGCCGCGATCGCGCCGCGCTTCGTGACGGCCGGTGCGCCGTGTGTATCGGTCTGGGCGGCCCCCGCCGACGCGGGGTGCAGCGCGAGATGGTCTTTCTGCATCGTTCTTCTCTCCTCTCAATGCGGCCGGAAGCGCCGGCCGCCCGTCGCCGTGCTCACTGCCCCAGGTAACGCTCCACGAGGCGCGACCAGAACGCCGCGCCGATCGGCAGGTTGCGATCGTTGAAGTCGTATTTCGGGTTGTGCACCATGCAGCCGTCCTCGCCGTCGCCGTTGCCGAGCCGCACGAACGAGCCGGGCCGCTGCTGCAGCATGAACGCGAAATCCTCGCTGCCCATCAGCAGGTCGGCCTGCTCGACGACGTGCGCGTCGCCGACCAGCTCGCGCGCGACCTGCGCGGCGAAATCCGTTTCGGCATCCGTATTGACGACGACCGGATAGCCTTCGATGTACTCGACGTGCGCGGTCGCGCCATAGCTCGCGGCCTGTGATTCGGCGAGCTCGACGATGCGGCGCTTGAGCAGCGCGCGCACGTCGGGGCTGAACGAGCGCACGCTGAGTTCGAGGCGCGCGCCGTTCGGGATCACGTTGTTCGCGGTGCCCGCGTGCATCGAGCCGACCGTGACGACCGCCGGCTGCGACGGGTCGACGTTGCGCGCGACGATCGTCTGCAGCGCCATCACGATGCTCGCCGCGACGACCACCGGGTCGACCGTCAGGTGCGGCCGCGCCGCGTGGCCGCCGACACCCTCGATCGAGATGATCGCCTTGTCGCCGGCCGACATGAACGGGCCGCGCCGCGTGAGGAACACGCCGGGCGCCGCGCCCGGATGGTTGTGCATGCCGAATACCGCATCGCACGGAAAGCGCTCGAACAGGCCGTCGTCGATCATCTTCTTCGCGCCGCTGTCGACGCCGTGCTCTTCGGCCGGCTGGAAATACAGATGCACGGTGCCGGAGAAGCGGCGCGTCTTCGCGAGATGGTGCGCGGCGCCGAGCAGCATCGTCGTGTGGCCGTCGTGGCCGCATGCGTGCATCTTGCCGTGCGTGCCGCTCGCATACGGCAGGCCGGTCGCCTCGACGATCGGCAGCGCGTCCATGTCCGCGCGGATGCCGATGCTGCGCGTGCCGTCGCCCGCGCGCAGCGTGCCGACGACCCCCGTCTTGCCCACCCCGCGCGTCACCTGCCAGCCCCATTGCTCGAGCTTCCCGGCGACGAGCGCGGCCGTGTCGTGCTCTTCGTACGCGAGTTCCGGATGGTGATGAATGTGGTGGCGGATCTCGCGCAGCCCGCCGGCGGCGGGCATCAGATCCTCGATTTCGGTGAATCGGACGTCGGTGGTCATCAAGCGGCTCCTGCTGATCGTCAGCGTGTCAGCCGCACGCGAACGGTTGCGTGCGGGAAAGCGAGCCACTATAGCGAGCCGATATCGGTTCAATAAGATGCGGAATTTTTCACCGTGATAAGGTTTTTTAATCAGGGTTAATACGGGCAAAGGTCGTCGACACGCGTTCACCCGACGCGCTCGACACGCGAGCCATTGATTTTTGAGACGAACGGTCTATTATTCGCGCATGGACGTTCGAACTGATCCGCCTCGCCGCCGCGGCAGGCCTCCGAAGCAGCACGAAGCGCTCGTCGCGACGCGCGACATGCTGTTGCGCACCGGGCTGGAAGTGCTCACCGAGAAGGGCTTTTCGGCCGCCGGGCTCGACGAGATCCTCGGGCGCGCCGGCGTGCCCAAGGGCTCGTTCTATCACTACTTCGACAGCAAGGAGGCGTTCGGCCTCGAGCTGATCGATCGCTACGCGGACTTCTTCGCGCGCAAGCTGGACCGTCATTTCAGCCAGACGGAGCGCTCGCCGCTGCAGCGCGTGCGCGCGTTCGTCGACGATGCGCGCGACGGCATGGCGCGTTACGAATACGGCCGCGGCTGCCTGATCGGCAACCTCGGCCAGGAAATGGGCGCGCTCCCGGAGCGTTTCCGTGCGCGTCTGCGCACGACGTTCGAGGACTGGCAACGCCGGCTGGCCGAGTGCCTGGCCGCCGCGCAGCAAGCCGGCGAGCTGGCGGATTCGGCAGACCCGGCCGAGCTGGCCGCGTTCTTCTGGATCGGCTGGGAAGGCGCCGTGCTGCGCGCGAAGCTCGAACGCAGCGACGTGCCGCTCGCGCTGTTCGCGCGGTTTTTCTTCAATGGATTGCCTCGCCGCTGAATTTTTTTGCCATTGACTAGACGATCGGTCTAAAAAGGAGGACGGATGTTCCAGGGCATCGTGATCGACAAGGACGAAACCGGCCAGCACGCGCGGCTGCACACGCTGGACGACGCGCAGTTGCCCGCGGGCGACGTGACGATCCGGGTCGGCTATTCGACGTTGAACTACAAGGACGGGCTGGCGATCACCGGCAAGAGCCCGGTGGTCCGCCAGTTTCCGATGGTGCCGGGCATCGATCTCGTCGGCGAAGTCGAGCACAGCACGCATCCGGATTACCGCACCGGCGATCGCGTCGTCCTCAACGGCTGGGGCGTCGGCGAAACGCACTGGGGCGGCCTGGCCCAGAAGGCGCGCGTCGACGGCGACTGGCTGGTGCCGCTGCCGCCAGCGTTTTCGCCGCAACAGGCGATGGCCATCGGCACGGCCGGCTATACCGCGATGCTGTGCGTGATGGCACTGGAACGGCATGGCGTGCGCCCGGACGACGGCGAGATCGTGGTGACGGGCGCGGCAGGCGGCGTCGGCAGTGTCGCCACCGCCCTCCTCGCGCGGCTCGGCTATCGCGTTGTCGCCGTGACCGGCCGCCCGGCCGATGCCGACTACCTGCGGCAGCTCGGCGCGGCGGAGATCCTCGACCGGTCGCAATTCAGCGCGCCCGGCAAGCCGCTCGGCAAGGAACGCTGGGCCGGCGCGGTCGACGTCGCAGGCAGCCACGTCCTCGCCAACGTGTGTGCGACCACGCGCTATCGTGGCGTGGTGACGGCCTGCGGCCTGGCCGCCGGCATGGACTTCCCCGCCACCGTCGCGCCGTTCATCCTGCGCGGCGTGACGCTCGTCGGCATCGACAGCGTGATGTGCCCGCGCGCCGAGCGGCTGGAGGCATGGCGCCGGCTCGCATCCGATCTCGACGTCGGGAAGCTGGGCGCGATCAGTCACCAGGTCGGCCTGGGCAACGCCATCCCGCTTGCCGAGGAACTGATCGGCGGCAGGGTGCGCGGCCGCATCGTCGTGGACGTCAATGCATGACGCCGGCAACGGCAACCCGTCGTTTCATTTCCGGCCGGCGGCTCGCGCATCGCGTTCGCCCGTGCCGCTTTATTCAGGAGACTCCATGACCGCTGCAGACAACGCGCCCGTCAGCCGCTTTCCGGTACCGGCGCTCGACGACCTGCCCGACGACATTCGCGAACGGATCGCGGCCGTCCAGGAGAAATCGGGCTTCATCCCGAACGTATTCCTCACGCTCGCGCATCGCCCGGACGAGTTTCGCGCGTTCATGGCGTACCACGACGCGCTGATGGACAAGCCCGGCAACCTCACCAAGGCCGAACGGGAAATGATCGTCGTGGCCACCAGCGCCGTGAACCAGTGTCAGTACTGCGTCATCGCGCATGGCGCGATCCTGCGCATTCGCGCGAAGGATCCGCTGATCGCCGACCAGGTCGCGACCAACTACCGCAAGGCCGACATCACCGTCCGGCAGAAGGCGATGCTCGACTTCGCGATGAAGGTTTCGCAGACCGCGCACCAGGTGGGCGAAGCGGATTTCGACACGCTGAAGTCGCACGGCTTCACCGAAGAGGACGTCTGGGACATCGCGGCGATCTCGGCCTTCTTCGGGATGTCCAATCGGATCGCGAACGTGACGAACATGCGGCCGAACGCGGAGTTCTACGCACTGGGGCGTTGAGCGCCGCGCGGTCACGCGGGCGACACGTGGCAGCCTACCGGCGCCGATACACGACACCCTCACCCGGCTCCGGCGCCGCGGCGGCCGCGACGTCGAAACGCTCGCGCGCTTGCGCGATCGGCTGCTTGTTTTTCTCCGCCCACAGAACGAGCGCCATCACGGGCTCCAGCAGCGTTTCGCCGAGCGGCGTGAGCGCGTAGTCGACGCGCGGCGGAATCGTCGGGAACACCGTCCGCGTGACCAGCCCGTCGCGCTCCAGCCCACGCAACGTCAGCGTCAGCATCCGCTGCGAAATCCCGTCGATCTCACGTTTCAGTTCGTTGAAACGCCGCGCGCCGTCGTTCAGCGTCGCGATGAGGTAAAGGCTCCACTTGTCGCCGATCCGGTCGAGGATCTGGCGCGTCGCCTGGCAGTCGTTGTCGCTGGGTCGGGGCATGGTGTCGGGTTACATCGATGTGACTGGGGCACAACCATGTGCGTTCTTGTAGCGGACGGGCGCGAACCCTAGCATTCCACATGCTTTTCGGTAACCAAGTTATCAAAAGTTACCTGGTTCTCATCTTATCCTGGAAGGAACGCTCATGAGCCGCATCCTGCTGATCACGTCGAGCCCCCGCAGCATCGACAGCCTGTCCACGCGCTTCGCGCACGACCTCGCGCGGCAGCTCGCGCAGCGCAACACTACCGGCACGGTCACCCTGCGCGATCTGTCCGCCGATCCGCTGCCGCATATCGACGACGCGTACATCAGGGGCCGCACGCTGGCGCCGGATGCGCGCAGCGCGGAACAGGCCCGGGCCGTCGCACTTGCACAAACGCTGGTCGACGAACTGCGTGCCGCCGACATCGTCGTGATCGGTTCCGCGATGACCAATTTCGGGCCGTCCACGCAGTTGCGCGCATGGTTCGATCGTGTGATCTGGCCGCAGGTCACGTTCCAGTATGGCGAAAGCGGCATCGCCGGATTGCTGGAACGCAAGAAGGTCTATCTGGTCACCGCCAGCGGCGGCATCTTCTCCGAAGGTCCATACGCGCCGTTCGACTATCAGTCCGGCTATCTGAAGCATCTGCTCGGGTTCATCGGCTTGACCGACATCAGCGAGTTGCGCGTGGAAGGCGTCGCACAGGGCGCCGATGCGGCTCAAGCGGCGATGGCGAAGGCCGGGCAGGCATTGCAGGCACTCGTGGAACAAGCCGCCTAGGGCAAGAACAGCGCCCGTCGATCGTACGGGCGCTGCCTGCCGCTACCCGCAACCACACGGCGCACCGGTGTGCCGCTTCACCTGCATCGCCGGCGATGCAGGTGAAGGTCAGCGCTTACTTCACGCCTTCAACGCCTGCAGCCCGTCCGGCAGCTTCGCGTCCGGGAACATCGTGGACAGTGTCGTATCGCGCCACCGCGCCGCCTCGTCCGCGCGCTGCGATTCGGCCTGCTCGCACACGAACAGCGCATCGCCGCCGAGCAGCAGGCGCATCGGCAGGTCGTCGCGACGCGACAGCTCGACGATCAGCGCCGCGATCCGTGCGGGATCGCCGACCTCGTGGCCGCCATACGCGCCGAGCAATTCGAGAATCTTCCCGACCGACGGCTGATAGTCGGGCAGCAGGCCGTCGACGTCGCGCTTCGCCTGCGCGGCCCATTCGGTACGCATCCCGCCCGGCTCGAGCGTGCAGACGCGCACGCCGAACGGCGCGACTTCCTTCGACAGCACGTCGCTGAATCCGCCGACCGCCCATTTCGCGGTCTGGTACGCGGACAGGCCGGGCGTCGACGTACGCCCGCCGACCGACGACACCTGGAAGATATGACCCGCGCGCTGCGCGCGCATCGTCGGCAGCACCGCGCGCGTCAGGTTGATCACCCCGAACAGGTTCGTTTCGATCTGGTCGCGGAAGTCGTCGGCGCCCATCTGCTCGAACGGCGCCGTATGGCCGTAGCCCGCGTTGTTCACCAGCACGTCGATGCGGCCGAACGCGTCGCGGGCGGCCGCCACCGCGTGCACGGCCGCCGCCTCGTCGGTCACGTCGAGCGCGACCGGCAGCAGGCGGTCGCCGTACCGTTCCTGCAGATCCGCGAGCCGCGCGGGATCCCGCGCACCGGCCACCAGCATGTCGCCCGCCGCCAGCACGGCCTCCGAAATCGCGCGGCCCAGGCCGCGTGCGGCCCCCGTCACCAACCAGATCTTCGACATTTTCCACTCCTCGATAAAGTTGAAACCACAAAAATGAATGATTACTCACTCATTAATATGGGCGCCGAAACGATCGTTTTCACCGTGCGTCGCCCTGCCTGAAACCGCCTTCCATCGCCGAGGCGACGTCCGAACCGGACGCGCCTCCGATCACGTCTACAACTTTCCGCTACGCCGGCCGGCCGCTCATACCGCGTGCAACACGGCCCACAGCGCGCGAAACCCGGCTTCCCGGTACGCATCGGCCTGCGCCGGATCGCGCGCGATCAACTCCATCGCCGTTTCCGCGATCGACGTGAACAGCGCCGCGCGAAACGCCTGTGCATCGTCGGCCTTCAGCCCACCCGACGCGGCGATCTGCTCCCGCAGCAGCACATGCACCGCGCCGAACCCTTCGGCCCCGGCCGCGCGATGCGCGTCGTCGATGCGGCCGCTCACGCCGAGCTGCCGCAGCGCGCGCCGCCCGTCCGGATTCGCGACGCCCCACGACACATAGCCGCGCCACGCATGCCGCATCGCCTGCTCGGCCGGCGCGTGCTCAGGAAACCCGGTCATCATCGCGTCGCGCATCCCGGCCTTCAGGCTCAGGTACAGCGCGTTCAGCAACGCATCCTTGGTCTCGAAATAGGTGAACACCGTGCCCTCCGCGACGCCGGCGAGCCGCGCGATGCGCGCGGTGGTCGCACTCGCACCGTCCTCCGCGAGCGCGCGGGCGGCGGCGGCGAGGATGGCGTCGTGCTTGTCGGGACTGCGCGGTCGGGCCACGGTCGATTCCTTTAATGAGCGAGTACTCAATCATAATCACGCAACGTAGGCAATGCAAGCCCTGATACATACGGGGGAACCCATCCGCAATCGATCAAAACCGTGCACTATTAGCGTTTCCACGTACTGGCCCGCCAACGCACCGGCGGCCGGCGCTTCGACGTTCGTTCCACGCTCACCCGTTTCAGACCGCGAACCACTCATGACGAATCAGCCCAACCAGACCGAAGCCGAACAGCCCGTCGACATGATCATCTTCGGCGGCGGCGGCGACCTGGCCGCCCGCAAGCTGTTGCCCGCGCTGTACATGGCGCACCTGCACTGCAACCTGCCGCCGGAGACGCGCATCATCGCGGTCGGCCGGCGCGACTGGGGCATCGACGGCTACCGCAAGTTCATGGACGAGCAGTCGCGCCCGTTCATCGACGAGAAGGCGTTCGACGCCGGCGCGTGGGCCCGCTTCCTCGACCTGTTCAAGTACGTGCTGATCGACGTGAGCGCGCCGGAAGACTACGCGCGGCTCGCCGAAGCGGCGCGCGGCGACGCGATCCGCGTGTTCTACCTGTCGACGTCGCCGGAGCTGTTCACGACGATCTGCGACAACCTGTCGGCCGCGCACCTCGTCGATGCGCGCTCGCGCGTCGTCCTCGAAAAGCCGCTCGGCCACGATCTCGCGTCGGCGAAGGCGATCAACAATGCGGTCGGCAGGCACTTCGAGGAATCGCAGATCTACCGGATCGACCATTACCTCGGCAAGGAGACCGTGCAGAACCTGATGGTGCTGCGCTTCGGCAACCCGATCTTCGGGCCGCTGTGGCAGGCGCCGAGCATCCGCAGCGTGCAGATCACGGTGGCGGAGACGGTCGGCGTCGGCAGCCGCGCGGGCTTCTACGACCATACCGGCGCGCTGCGCGACATGGTGCAGAACCACCTGCTGCAGCTGCTGTGCATCGTCGCGATGGAGCCGCCGGTGTCGCTCGACCCGGACGCGGTGCGCGACGAGAAGCTGAAGGTGCTGCGCTCGCTGCGGCCGATGGCGCTGTCGGACGTCGCGCGCGATACAGTGCGCGGCCAGTACACGGCCGGCGCGGTCGACGGCCAGCCGGTCAAGGGCTATCTCGAGGAAGACAACGTGCCCGCGGACAGCCACGCGGAGACCTTCGTCGCGCTGCGCGCGCACCTCAACAACTGGCGCTGGGCGAACGTGCCGTTCTTCCTGCGCACCGGCAAGCGGCTGCAGCGCCGCCAGTCGGAAATCGTGATCGAGTTCGCGGACATGCCGTTCTCGATCATCCCGAGCGGCCCGCGCCACTACAGCAACCGCCTCGTGATCCAGCTCCAGCCGGAAGAGTCGATCCAGCTGCAGATGCTTGCGAAGGAGCCGGGCAGCGGGATGAAGATGGTGCCCGTGAGCCTGAACCTCGACCTGCAGCAGGCGATTCCGGAACGGCGCGCGGAAGCGTACGAGCGATTGCTGATCGACGTGATCCGCGGGCGTCTCACGCACTTCATGCGCCGCGACGAGCTCGAAGCCGCATGGTCGTGGGTCGAGCCGATCCTCGACGGCTGGAAGCAGCTCGGCGACCGCCCGCGCCTCTACACGGCCGGCACGTTCGGGCCGGCGGCATCGTCGGCGCTGCTCGCGCGCGACAACATGTCCTGGTCCGAAGAGGCGTAAGCGCGGCACGACGGCGTGCCCGCGGCGCAAGCGCCGTGCGGCACGCCGGGTCGAACCGGGGAGCAGGCGCCCCGCCCGCGTCCCGTCCCGCTTTCCGCCGTCACAGCGGCCCCATCCACGCAGCCTTGCGCCGCGCCGGCGCACCGCTGCCGCCGCCCAGCACCTCGATCATGTAATCGACGAACGACGCGATCCGCGACGAGATCGCGGTGTTCCGGTAATACACCGCGTTGATCGGCTGTTCGACGTCGAGCGTCTGCCGCGCGAGCACCTGCACGAGCCGCCCGGCGTCGCGATCCTGCGCGGTCATGAAATCGGACAGGCACACGACACCCGCGCCCTCCAGCGCGAGCTGCCGCAGCGTCTCGCCGCTCGACGACCAGATGCCGGGCTCGATGCGGTACGGCTCGCCGTCCGCGCCGAGGATCGGCCAGACGTTCAGCGATTCGGGCTGCGTGAAGCCGAGCAGCGTGTGCCTGGCGAGATCCTCGACCTTGCGCGGCTGGCCGTGCGCGTCGAGGTACGCGGGGCTCGCGAGGATGCGCATCCGGCTGTTGCCGATCCGCCGGCTGTGCAGCGTCGAATCCTTGAGCCGGCCGATGCGGATCGCGACGTCCGTGCGCCGCTCGAGCAGGTCGATGATCCCCTCGTTGCTGTTCAGCTCCAGCTCGACTTTCGGGAAGCGTTCGCGATAGCCGCGCACGAGCGGCACGATCACGTGCAGCATGAACGGCGTCGCGGCGTCGACGCGCAGCCGCCCCGACGGCATCTCGCGCCGCGCGAGCATCTGCTCCTCGGCGTTCTCGACCGACTCGATGATCGCGCGCGCATCCTGCAGGAACGCGCGCCCTTCCTCGGTCAGTTCGAGCCGGCGCGTGGTCCGGCGCAGCAGCGTGGTCTTCAGCTTCTCCTCGAGCCGCGCGAGCGTGCGGCTCGTGGCCGACACGGTGAGGTCGAGCTGCTGCGCGGCAGCGGTGATCGAACCGGAGTCGACCACGGCGGCAAAGGCCTGGAGTTCGTCGAGCGTGATCTTCATCGCTGCATTCTTGACTTGAAATCAAAACACTTTGATTTATAGACCCGTTTTTCCGCAAAAGTAAAGTCGGCACACTGCGATCCATCCTTACTGGAACCAGGATCCCATCATGCCACTCGCCCTGCTTGCGCTGACCATCAGCGCCTTTGCCATCGGCACGACCGAATTCGTGATCGTCGGGCTGATCCCGACGATCGGCGCGGATCTCGGCGTCAGCCTGCCGTCGGCCGGCCTGCTCGTCAGCCTCTACGCGCTGAGCGTCGCCATCGGCGCGCCGCTCCTCACCGCGCTCACCGGCCGCGTGCCGCGCAAGACGCTGCTCGCCGCGCTGATGGCGCTGTTCACCGTCGGCAACCTCGTGGCCTGGCAGGCGCCGAGCTACGAATCGCTGATCGTCGCGCGCGTCCTCACCGGCCTCGCGCACGGCGTGTTCTTCTCGGTCGGCTCGATCATCGCGACGACGCTCGTGCCGAAGGACAAGGCCGCCAGCGCGATCGCGACGATGTTCAGCGGCATGACCGTCGCATTCGTCGCCGGCATTCCGCTCGGCACCTTCATCGGCCAGCACTTCGGCTGGCGCGCGACGTTCCTCGTCGTCGCGCTGTTCGGCCTCGTCGCCTTCCTCGGCGCGGTGGCGTTCGTGCCGCGCGGCCTCCCGCGGACACCGCCCGCGCCGCTCGCCCGCCAGTTCCGCGTGCTCGGAGAGCCGCGCCTGCTGCTGGTCTACGCGATGACGGCGGTCGGCTACGGCGGCTCGCTGATCGCGTTCACCTACATGGCGCCGCTGCTCGAACAGATCGCCGGCTTCACGCCGTCGCAGGTCAGCCTCGTGCTCGTCGGCTACGGCGTGTCGGTCGCGTTCGGCAACGTGTGGGGCGGCAAGCTCGCCGACGCCGTCGGCCCGGTCAAGGCGCTCAAGCGGATCTTCCTGCTGCTCGCGATCGTGCTGCTCGCGCTGACCTTCACGGTGCACGTGAAGTGGCTCGCGGTGCTGACGATGCTCGCATGGGGCGCCGTCGCGTTCGGCAACGTGCCGGGCCTGCAGGTGTACGTCGTCAAGCAGGCGCGCCACTTCGCGCCGGACGCCACCGACGTCGCGGCGGGCTTCAACATCGCCGCGTTCAACCTCGGCGTCGCGGGCGGCTCGTCGCTCGGCGGCCTGATCGTCGCGAACGTCGGCCTCGGCCATACGCCGTGGATCGCCGCCGCCGTCACGCTCGGCGCGTTCGCGCTGACCGCGCTGAGCGGCCGCCTCGACCGCGGCCAGGGCCTGCCCGAACGCACGGCCGAACCCGTCGAACTCGCACATTGATCGTCACTTTCCTGCAGGAGCGCATCAGCATGAACGCATCGACCCGACGTCCGCCGTTCGCCGGCAAGACTTTCGAAGTCCGTTACGACGGCCTCACCGCCCTCAACGCGTATGACGAGGACGGCCTCCACATGCGCTACGAGATCACCGAAGGCGCGTACGCCGGCGCGAAGGGCGAAGTCGCGTACACGTGGCAGCACGTCGCCGGCGAAACCTACGCGATCGCGTGGCAGGAAGCCGATCGCGCAACCGTCGTGCACATCGACGATTTCGCCGCCGGCACGTCGCACGCGTTCTTCACCGCGGCGTCGCTCGACTTCCACCGGCTCGAAGGCAGCCTGCGCGCGCGCTGAACGGAGATACCCGACCATGTCCGCTTCACTCGACAAGCTCGCCGACGGCGGCTTCAGCATCGGCATCGAACTGCCGCTCGACAACGACTGGTCGCCGGCCGGCGACGCGAAGCGCCAGCATGACGGCCGCCGCCCCGGCGTGCCCGACCTGGAAATCCACGCGGAGCTCGCGCAACTGGCCGACACGCTCGGCTTCCGCGCGCTCTGGGTGCGCGACGTGCCGGTGTACGACCCGTCGTTCGGCGATGCCGCGCAAGTGTTCGAGACGTTCTCGTATCTCGGCTATCTCGCCGGCATCACGCGCGACATCCTGCTCGGCACGGCGGCCGTCGTGCTGCCGCTGCGCGAACCGCTGCTGACGCTGAAATCGGCCGCGACGATCCAGGAACTGAGCCGCTCACGCCTGCTGCTCGGCGTCGCGAGCGGCGACCGGCCGGTCGAATATCCGCTGTTCGGCCGCGACTTCGCATCGCGCGGCGCGAATTTCCGCGACCAGATCGCGCTGCTGCGCGACGGCGCGCGCGGGCACCTGCCGCCGGGCCTGGAAGTCCTGCCCGCCGCCCGTTCGCCGGTGCCGCTGCTCGTCGCGGGCCTCGCGCAGCAGACGCCCGCATGGATCGGCGAACACATGGACGGCTGCCTCGCCTATCCCGGCACGCCGGCCGATCACCTGCAGCGCGCCGCGAACTGGCGCGCGGTGGCCGGCAGCAAGCCGTACGTGAGCTTCATCCACCTCGACCTCGCGGAAGACCCGCACGAACCGCTGCAGCGGCACCGCTTCGGCGCACGCGCCGGGCGCATCGCGCTGACGGAAGAACTCGCGGCGATGCGCGACGCGGGCGTGCAGCACATCGGCCTGCATTTGCGCCGCAACCGCCGGCCGCTCGACGAGACGATGTCCGAGATCGCAGCAGACGTGTTGCCGGTGTTCCATGCGAACCCGCAAGCCCGCGTTGCATAGGGCCGGCGGTCGCCGTCAAACGGGCGAATCACCAGCCAATATTTGACTTCAAATCAAATATTTTTGACCGCTAAAGGCGTTTATCTCATCAGTCTCGAGCGCCAGAATGACTTCCATACCGCAATCGTTCCCCCTTCAGGAGCCATCATGAGCAACATTCCCGCATTCGGCCTCGGTACGTTCCGCCTGCAAGGCCAGGTCGTCATCGACTCGGTCCGCAATGGCCTCGAAGCCGGCTACCGCGCGATCGACACCGCGCAGATCTACGGCAACGAAGCCGAAGTCGGCGAAGCGATCGCCGCGTCGGGCGTGCGCCGCGAAGACCTGTTCCTCACGACGAAGATCTGGGTCGACAACTACGCCCCCGAAAAACTGGTCGCGAGCCTCGAGGAAAGCCTGCGCAAGCTGCGTACCGACGACGTCGACCTGACGCTGATCCACTGGCCGGCCCCGGGCAACGGCGTGTCGATCCAGGCGTTCATGACGGCACTCGCCGACGCGAAGGAGAAGGGCCTCACGCGCCGGATCGGCATCTCGAACTTCAACATCGAACTGACGCAGGAAGCGATCGCGGCCGTCGGCAAGGATGCGATCGCGACGAACCAGATCGAACTGAGCCCGTACCTGCAGAACCGCAAGCTGGCCGGGTTCCTGAACAGCGAAGGCATCCACGTGACGTCGTACATGACGCTCGCGTACGGCAAGGTGCTCGGCGACCCGGTCATCGGCGCGATCGCGCAACGTCACCACGCGACGCCGGCGCAAGTCGCGCTCGCGTGGGCGCTGCAGCTCGGCTACTCGGTGATTCCGTCGTCGACGAAGCGCGAGAACCTCGCAAGCAACCTGCTCGCGCAGACGCTGCGCCTGAGCGACGAAGACATGGCGCAGATCGCCGCGCTCGAGCGCAACGGCCGTGAAGTCGACCCGGCCGGCCTCGCGCCGAAGTGGGACTAAGCGCGCCGCCCTTCTCCCTTTGATCCGCCGCGGCCCGCCGGCCGCGGCACCGACAGGACACCACCATGACCCAGGACCCGCTTTTCCAACCGCTGCAATTCGGCGCGCTGACGCTGCCGAACCGCATCGTGATGCCGCCGATGACGCGTTCGCGCGCGAGCCAGCCCGGCGACGAAGCCAACGAACTGATGGCCGCGTATTACGCGCAGCGCGCGAGCGCGGGCCTGATCGTCAGCGAAGGCACCTACATCGCGCCGCTCGGCAAGGGCTACGCATGGACGCCCGGCATCCACACGCCGTCGCAGGTCGCCGGCTGGCGCAAGGTGACGGACGCCGTCCACGCCGCGCACGGCCGCATCTTCGCGCAGCTCTGGCACGTCGGCCGGCTGAGCCACACGAGCCTGCTCGGCGGCCGGCAACCCGTGTCGTCGTCGCCGCTCCAGGCGAAGGGCGTGAACGTGTTCATCGCCGGCGAAGACGGCAGCACGCCGGGCTTCGTGCAGGCGTCCGAGCCGCGCGCGCTGTCCGTCGACGAGATCCGCGAGATCGTCGATCAATACCGCGCCGCCGCCCGCCACGCGATCGAGGCCGGCTTCGACGGCGTCGAGCTGCACGGCGCGAACGGCTACCTCGTGAACCAGTTCATCGACTCGAACGCGAACACGCGCACCGACGCGTACGGCGGCTCGCTCGACAATCGGCTGCGCTTCCTGCGCGAAGTCGCGCAGGCGCTGATCGAAGGCACGGGCGACGCGTCGCGCGTCGGCATCCGCCTCGCGCCGCTGACCACGCTGAACGGCTGTGTCGACGCCGATCCGGAAACGACCTACCTCGCCGCCGCGACGCTGCTCGGCGAACTCGGCGTCGGATACCTGCACATCGCGGAAGCCGACTGGGACGACGCGCCGCTGATGCCGGTCGACTTCAAGCAACGGCTGCGCGCCGCATACCCCGGCGTGCTGATCTACGCCGGCGCGTACACCGCCGAGCGTGCACGCGAAGCGATCGCGGCGGGCTGGGCCGACCTCGTCGCGTTCGGCCGCCCGTTCGTCGCGAACCCCGACCTGCCCGCACGCCTGCGCACCGGCGCACCGCTCGCGACGCACGACCGCAACACGCTGTTCGGCGGCGGCGAGCACGGCCTGACCGACTATCCGACGCTCGCGCAGGCCGCGGCCTGAGCGGCGGCCTGCTCACCCCGAGACTGCCCATGAGAATCACGCTCCCTTCCCGCCTGGGTTTCGGCACCGCGCCGCTGGGCAACATGTACCGCGACATCCCGAACGACGAAGCGCTCGCCACGGTCGACGCGGCCTGGAACGCCGGTATCCGCTACTTCGATGCCGCGCCGCTGTATGGCGCCGGCCTGGCCGAGCTGCGCCTCGGCGAAGCGCTCGCGGGCCGCCCGCGCGACGCGTATTCGCTCGGCACCAAGGTCGGCCGGCTCGTCCTCGACGAGCACGAGGACGCGTCGCAACGCGATCTCGGCGAAAAGGGCGGCCTGTTCCGCCACGGCCTGCCGAACAGGATCGTCTACGACTACACGGAGGATGGCACGCTGCGTTCGATCGAGGCCAGCCTGAAGCGGCTGCGCACCGACCGGCTCGACACGGTATGGATTCACGATCCGGCCGTCGATTTTCATGGCGACGCGTGGCGCGACGTGTTCGACGTCGCGATGTCGGGCGCGGCCAAGGCGCTGACGCGGCTGCGCGACGAGCGGGTCATCCAGGGCTGGGGGCTCGGCGTGAACCGCGTCGAGCCGTGCGAACTCGCGCTCGAACGTTCGGATCCGGACGGCTTCCTGCTCGCCGGGCGCTATACGCTGCTCGATCATGCGGGCGCGCTCGAACGACTGATGCCGGAGAGCGCCGCGCGCGGGCTCGGGATCATCGTCGGCGGCCCGTACAACTCGGGGGTGCTCGCGGGCGGCACGCATTTCGAGTATCAGCCGGCGACGCAGGCGATGCTCGAGCGCGTCGCGCAGATCCGCCGGCTCTGCGAGCGGTTCGGCGTCGACGTGCGCGCGGTGGCGCTGCAGTTCGCGCTCGCGCACCCGGCCGTCGCGGCCGCGATTCCCGGCGCGAGCCGGCCCGATCGCATCGACGAGAACCTGCGTCTCGCGGCGGCGCCGATCCCGGCGGCACTGTGGGACGCGTTGAAGGCCGGGCGCCTGATCGCCGGGCATGCGCCGACGCCGGCTGGCGCGGTTTGAGGTTTGAGGTTTGAATCGGGTACGCACGGCCGCTGCAACCCGCCGCCGCGGATACCGCATCCCCGGCAATCGCGGCGACTGTCGCCGCGATTGCCATTTGCGCATTGCAACCGATGCGATTGGCGTCTAGCGTTTACGGATTCGTCGACGTATGCCCGTCACCTGACCGGAAAGGATGCCCCGCCATGCGAAGCCGCGCCCCGAAACACCCCGAGCTGCAGGCCGTCGCGGCCTGCGTTGCATTAGCCGTTTGCGCGGTATCCGCCCGCGCTGCCGACGACGCCGGCCTTGCACCGCCCCAGCCGGCCACGCCCGTGCTGTCGACGACCGCGGCGGGCATACAGGTCTACACGTGCGACTACGATGCCGGACACAAGCTCGCGTGGGTGTTCCAGCACCCGGAAGCGATGCTGTTCGACGCCGACGGCACGCTCGTGGTCCGGCACGGCGCGGGGCCGTCGTGGGAAGCGATCGACGGCAGCCGCATCACCGGCAAGAAGGTCGCGGAAGCGCCAAGTGCACGCCCCGGCAGCATTGCGCAACTGCTGCTCGCGGCGACACCGGCCGCAACGGACGCGAAGGTCACGACCGGCACGCTCGCCGGCGTGCGCTTCGTGCAGCGGCTCGACACCGCGGGCGGCACGCCGCCGGAAACCACGTGCTCGACCGAACATGCGGTCGGCCGCTTTCCGTATTTCGCGCGCTACGTGTTCCTGAAGTAGCGCGTGGCGACGGCTGCCCGAATCCAGGGCGCCGTCGCCACATCCGCTTGATCAGTTATCCTATGTTCACGCGATATCGTTCCGCCCGCGACACGCCGAACCGGCCTCAGCGAATCCGCATCGACAGCTCGACATCGCCGCCGAACGGAACCGACAGATAACCGTTTTCCGGCGCGCGCACGTAAGCGAGGTAGTCCGGGCTGTAATCGGCATTGTCGGCAACGACGAATGCGCCGGGCCGCAGCCGGCGCTCGACCAGCGCGAGCACGTCCGGATACAACGCCTTCGCGCCGTCGAGCAGCAGCAGGTCGACCGGGTCGGGCAGATCGGCGGCCAGCGTGCGCAGCGCATCGCCTTCGCGGATCTCCACGAGATCGGCGAGCCCGCCGGCCGCGAGGTTTTCACGCGCCCGCGCCACCTTCGACGCTTCGAATTCGCTCGTGATCACCCGGCCGCCGCCGTTGTCGCGCAGCGCGGCCGCGAGGTGCAGCGTCGAGATGCCGAACGACGTGCCGAACTCGACGATCGCGCGCGCACCGCAGCCGCGCGCGAGCATGTACAGCAACGTGCCCGTCTCGCGCGACACCGCGAGCGGATAGTCCTTCAGGCGTGCATAGAAATCGGCGTAGTCGGTCCTGCTGCGCATCAGCCGCGCGTGCTCGTCGTGCGACAGGTCGGCGAAGTCCAGGCTGGACGCGGGCGACGACGCATCGGCTTCGTCGAACAGGCGCGCGAGCAGCGACGCCAGCGGGTCGTGAATCAAGGTGGACATGCAAATCTCCGGTGTCAGGTTGAGTGCGTCAGTACGCCCGACTAGAATATGACGAACTATTCAGGTTTTACTATTCGCATTGGCAGACCCGTCATGACCGACCGCCGCAACGCCCCGATCGCCTCGCGCAAACAGCCTCGGCAGGCCCGCTCGACCCGTCTCGTCGACGACGTGCTGCAAGCCGCTGTTCAGGTTTTGGCGACCGAAGGCGCGCAGCGCTTCACGATGGCGCGCGTCGCCGAGCGCGCCGGCGTGAGTGTCGGCTCGCTGTACCAGTACTTCCCGAACAAGGCAGCCGTGCTGTTCCGGCTCCAGCACGACGAATGGCGGCAGACTTCCGACCTGCTGCGCGGGATGCTGGAAGATCCGCACAAGACGCCGCCCGAGCGGCTGCGCACGGCCGTCCATGCATTCATCCGCTCGGAATGCGACGAAGCGCGGATGCGCATCGCGCTCGACGACGCCGCGCCGCTCTATCGCGACGCGCCCGAGGCACGGGAGGCGAAGGCGGCCGGCCACCGGATCTTCAGCGCGTTCATGCTCGACGCGCTGCCCGACGTGCCGGACGCCACGCGCGCGCTGGCGTGCGAACTGATCACGACCACGCTCACCACGGGCGGCAAGGCGTTTTCGGAAACCGAGCGAACGGCGGCGGAAATCGACGCGTACTCGAGCGCGATGGCCGACATGTTCTGCGCGTATCTCGCGCATCTCGCGCGCGGCTGATGCAACGACGGCAACAACGGCAGCGACGGCAGCGACGCACCCGAGCGCAGCATGCGCGCGGCCCCGGTATCATCCGGCTGCAGGTTGCGCACGGCGCGTTTTCGCGCACCTGGCCAGCCGCGACGAAAGACGAAAGACATTAGTAAGATTCAATGCATCACCCGCCCCCGCCCTGCCCGCCGCCCCCGCATTCAAATAATCGCCTTAACGGATTCGAACTAGGCGTATACACGCGTTCCGCGACGACGAAGCCCCGTTGCACGCCGATATAAGCGCTGCGACATGCGCTGCATGCTCTTCCCCCAATGGGACGTGATGGGCCGTTCGCCTAACCTTCGCTACGGCAAAGCACACGTGACGGGATCGACCCACCACGCGTCATACGACGCGACACCCTCGCGCCCTTCGGCGCGCGTACGGCGACACGAATCACGCGTCGTGCGTCCCCGCGACGTTGCCGATTATTTCAACCAGATACGAGACACCCTGACGACGGTCCGCTACAGGCCGTTTCAGCATGCTGATAAAGGAGCAAGCTCATGAGTGATACCCCGGTGCAGCCGACGGTCGGCGTCGGCGCGGAAGAAACGGACCTCGGCACCAAGGGAGTCCTCGACCGGTATTTCGACATTTCGTCGCGCGGCAGCACGCAGCGTCGCGAGATCGTCGCGGGCGTGACCACCTTCCTCGCGATGGTCTATTCCGTGTTCGTCGTGCCCGGCATGTTCGGCAAGGCCGGCTTCGACACGAGCGCGGTATTCGTCGCGGTCTGCCTCACCACCGCCTTCGGCTCGCTGCTGATGGGCCTGTGGGCGAAACTGCCGATCGCGATCGGCTGCGCGATCTCGCTGACCGCGTTCACCGCGTTCGGCCTCGTGCTCGGCAAGGGCCTGCATCCGACCGTCGCGCTCGGCGCCGTGTTCCTGATGGGTCTCGTGTTCACGGGCATCTCGGTCACCGGCGTGCGTTCGTGGATCCTGCGAAACCTGCCCGCCGGCGTCGCGCACGGCACCGGGATCGGCATCGGCCTGTTCCTGCTGCTGATCGCATCGAACGACGTCGGGCTCGTGATCAAGAACCCGGGCGCCGGCCTGCCGGTGTCGCTCGGCCAGATCACCGCGTTCCCGGTCATCATGTCGGTCGTCGGCCTCGCCGCGATCTTCGGGCTCGAGAAGCGGCGCGTGCCGGGCGGCATCCTGCTCGTCGTGGTCGCGATCTCGCTGATCGGCCTCGTGTTCGATCCGGCCGTGAAATACCGCGGCATCTTCGCGCTGCCGTCGCTGAGCGCGCCGGGCCACGCCTCGCTGATCGGCGCGATGGACCTCAAGGGCGCGCTGTCGATGGCCGTGCTGCCGAGCGTGCTGGCGCTCGTGATGACTGCCGTGTTCGACGCGACCGGCACGATCCGCGCGGTCGCGGGCCAGGCGGGCCAGCTCGACGAGAACGGCCGCATCATCAACGGCGGCCGTGCGCTGACCGCCGATTCGATCAGCTCGATCTTCTCCGGCTTCCTCGGCGGCGCGCCGGCGGCGGCCTACATCGAGTCGAGCGTCGGCGTGGCCGCCGGCGCGAAGACGGGCCTCGCGGCCGCGGTGGTCGGCCTGCTGTTCCTGGTCGTGATGTTCTTCTCGCCGCTCGCGGGCCTCGTGCCGTCTTACGCAACCGCCCCCGCGCTGATGTACGTCGGCCTGCTGATGCTCGGCAGCGTGAGCAAGCTGCACATGGACGACATGGTCGATGCGATGTCGGGCCTCGTGTGCGCGGTGTTCATCGTGCTGACCGCGAACATCGTGACCGGCATCATGCTCGGCTTCTCGACGCTCGTGATCGGCCGCGTCGCCAGCGGCGAGTTCCGCAAGCTCAACGTCGGCACCGTGCTCATCGCGGCCGTGCTCGTCACGTTCTATCTCGGCGGCTGGGCGATCTGACCGCGGATCCTGCGCGACGTCGCCCGCGAAAAGGGCGGCGCGCATCGGGACGGCAACGTCTCCTCCACCATCGTCGTTGATGGTCTCCAGGCCTGGAAACGCATGTTTCCAGGCTTTTTTTGCGGCGCGGCGGCGCACGGGGAGCGACAGGCTCCGCCCGGCCGTGCGCGGGCCTGCGGCGCGGGCACGCAGGCGGCGCACGCATGGCGCGCCGATGCTACGATCTCGCTTTCCCCGCGGGAGCCGCCATGAACGCACTCGGCATCGTCTCCGAATCATTCAGCAGGACCTCGGTGCGCAAGCCGCCGTTCATTCCGTCGTTCGGCTTCCACGAAGTGCACGAATCGAAGCCGATCGATGCCGCCCCGGCGCGCATCATCGACGCGGTCGCCACGATCGACATGCGCACGGATCCGATCGTCGATGCGCTGCTCACGGTACGCGAATTGCCGGCGAGCGTCGCCGATACGCTGCGCAACGGCGCCGCCCGGCGCGAGCGCGCGCGCTTCGGCCTCCACACGTTCACGCTGCTGCATCGCGACGACACGTCGCTGTCGCTCGGCCTCGTCGGCCGCTTCTGGCGCCCGGACCTCGGCGTGCGCACGGTGGCCGACGCAGCAGCCTTCATCCGGCACGACGACGCGCGCGACGCGAAGCTCGTGCTCCGCTTCGAGGTCATCGGGCGGCCGTCCGGCCTGCAGCTGCTGCGCACCGAAACCTTCGTGCATTGCCCGACGGCCCGCACGCGGCTGCTGTTCACGCCGTACTGGCTCGCGATCCGGCTCGCGAGCGGATGGATCCGGCGCCGCACGCTTGCAGCGGTCGAGACGGCGCTGGCTTAGCGGGCCCAGGGCCCGCGCCGGTCGTGCGCGTCAGAACGGCTTGATCACGACCAGCCCGACGACGATCGCCGTCGCGACCACGACCGCGCCCGCCGCCTGCCCGAGCCACGATGCCGGCACGACGACGAGAGCGTCGCGCTCCATGCGCCGCAGCGTGCCGGCCAGGATGCCGTGCAGCGCCGACAGCGCGACGACGACCGCGAGCTTCACCGACAGCCACGCGGCGCCGAACCAGTGTCCGCTCAGCGCGATCGCGATCCCCGTGATCCAGACCAGCACGAGCGCGGGCACCGTCACCGTGCGATCCCAGCGCCGCACCGCGCGATGCACGGCCAGGTTCGCGATACGGACGCCGACGGACCGCATCAGCAGCCCGCCGACGAACGTGACGATGGCGGCGACATGCACGGCCTTCAGCAACAGGTAGGTCATTGCGCGTGCCTCCTGCGCGCGATCCAGCCGGCGCTCGCCAGCCCGGCGAACGGCACGACGGCCGACAGCACGAGTCGCGCGACTTCGCCCTTGCTCCACAGTCCGCTCGACGCGGTGCCGACGACGGCCCACACGTACATCGCGAACGCGATGCCGTGAACCGGGCCCATGATCGATACCGCGACCGGATACCCGGCCAGATGCTTGAGCGGCACGGCGACGCACACCAGCACGACGAGCGTGGTCGCCTCGAGCAGCGACAGGTATTGCAGGTTCCGCAACGCGTTGCGATCGTCTTGTTCCATCGGCAGGGCTCCAGGTTGGTCCGCGGCGATTATCGCGTGTGGTGCAGACCTGAACCATTGGCTAAAATGCCATCTTTAAACGGATTCTGGCCACGACCTCGAACACCATGCATACGGTCGCCGTTCTCGCTTTGCCCGATGTCGTCCCGTTCGACCTGGGCGTCGCATGCGACACGTTCGCGCGCGTGCGGTCGCCCGGCGTCCCGCACCCGTACCGTGTGCGCGTGTGCAGCGAGCAGCCGCGCGTCGCCGGCGGTCTGTTCGAGCTGCGCCCCCCGTTTCGTCTCGACGCGCTGGCCGGTGCCGACACGATCGTCGTCCCCGGCACGTCCGTGCCGCTCGCGCCCACGCCGCGCCGCGTGATCGCCGCACTGCGCACGGCGGCCGCGCGCGGATGCCGGATCGCGTCGATCTGCAGCGGCGCGTTCGTGCTCGCCGAAGCCGGGCTGCTCGACGGCCTGCGCGCGACGACGCACTGGCTCGCGGCCGGCGAACTCGCGCGCCGCTATCCGAACGTCGAGGTCGACCCGAACGTGCTGTTCGTCGACAACGGGCAGATCCTGACGTCGGCCGGCGCGGCCGCCGGCCTCGACCTGTGCCTGCACATGATCCAGGCCGACTACGGCGCGGCGGTCGCCGTCGATGCCGCACGCTGCGCGGTCGCGCCGCGCGTGCGGGACGGCGGGCAGGCGCAGTTCATCGCGCCGGAATGGCCGGCCGCCAGCGACGGGCTGCAAGACCTGATGGACTGGCTGCAGGCGAACCTGCACAAGCCGCTCACGCTCGACGAGATGGCCCGCCAGGCGTCGACGAGCGTGCGCACGCTGACGCGGCGCTTTCAGGAGCAGACGGGCACGTCGCCGCGGCAGTGGCTGCAGACCGCGCGCGTGCGGCATGCGCAGCAGTTGCTGGAAGTCACGGAGCTGTCGATCGAGCATGTCGCGACGGAGGCCGGATTCGGTTCGGTCACCGCGTTTCGCGAGCGGTTCGCGCGCATCGTCGGCACGTCGCCGCAGCGGTATCGCCACGCGTTCCGCGCGCGCGCCGGCGCATGACGTTCGCGGCGCACCGGTACGCGATGCGTCGGCCCGGCGACGTGAACCCATGCGCGCACGATCGTCAGGATCGCTACCGAATACCGCCGCCGCCCCGCCTCGCCCGCCCAGGCCCCGCATTCGCGCCAACCGGACTCGATCGATGACCCGCATCCGCAATCACCTGAACATCGCGCAGCTCCAGGCATTCGTCTCCGCCGCGCATCACAAGAGCCTGCGCGCCGCCGCGCGCGAGCTCGGCGTCACGCAGCCCGCGATCACGCATACGATCCGCGAACTCGAAACGGCGCTGAACGCGGAACTGCTCGTGCGCAGCGTGCGCGGCGTCGAGCTGACCGCGTGCGGCCATGCGCTGCTGCCGCGCGCCGAGCAGTTGCTCGGCGACATGCGCCGCACCGTCGAGGCCGTCGAGCAGGTGAAAGGGGAAATGTCGGGGCGCGTCGCGGTCGGCACGATGCCGTCGATCGCGCTGACCGCGCTGCCGCGCGCGGTCACCGCATTCCGCCGGTCGATGCCGAACGTCAGCCTGCATCTCGAGGAAGTGACGGTGCCCGACGCGCTCGCACAGCTGCGCAACGGCACGCTCGACATCGCTGCGATGCACCATGTACCCGTGCTCGACCGCGATTTCACGCAGGTGCCGCTGCTGTCGACCGAATTCACCGTCGTGATGCGCGAAGGCCATCCGCTCGCGCACGCGCGCCGGTTAGAGGAATTGCTCGACGCCGAGTGGATCGTCACGGTCGGCGCCGAGCAGTTCCCGCACAGCGTGATGGTCGGGATGTTCGAGGCGCGCGGGTTGCCGCTGCCGAAGCACCTGCTGCGCTCGCCGATGTCGTTCGCGGTGACGCTCGGGCTGGTCGCGCGCTCCGACGTGATCGGCTGCTTCACGCGCCCGCTGGCCGCGATGGTGGCGCCGCTCGGCATCCGCACGGCCGAACTCGACGAAAGCATGCCGCGCTTCGACCTGTCGATCATCGCGCGCCGCGACCTGCTGCCGACGCCCGCCGTATCGCAATTCGTCACGTGCCTGCAGCGCGCTGTCAACGAAACGCTCGGTTGAATCGTTCCTTCGTCTGAAACGGTCGCGCGAACGCCGCGCCGCCGTCGGGTCCGGTATCGGGGCATGTCCTAGGCGCCCTGCCGGTATTTTGTCTTGATAATCTTCCGCACGTCGCGCGCCCGCATCGGGCAGGCGAAACGGACTGTCCGACGCGAAGCCGCGCCGGGCCGAAGGCTTACGGCGCGGCACAACCGCGCACCCATCGAACAAAACGAGGAGTCACCGAAGTGAAAAAGATTCTTGCGGCTGTGACCGTGGCCCTGCTCGCCGTATCGGCCGGCACGGCATACGCGAAGGACTGGACGACCGTGCGCTTCGGCGTCGACGCGAGCTACCCGCCTTTCGAATCGAAAGATGCGAGCGGCAAGGTGGTCGGCTTCGACGTCGATCTCGGCAACGAAATCTGCCGCCGCATGAACGCGAAGTGCGTGTGGATCGAAAACGACTTCGACGGGATGATCCCGGCGCTGAAGGCCCGCAAGTTCGACGGCGTCCTGTCGTCGATGTCGATGACGCCGGCGCGCCAGGAACAGATCGCGTTCTCGGAGAAGCTGTTCAACACGCCGACGCGCCTCGTCGCGAAGAAGGGCGCGGGCCTGCTGCCGACGGCCGAATCGCTGAAGGGCAAGTCGGTCGGCGTCGAGCAGGGCACGATCCAGGAAACCTACGCGAAGACCTACTGGGCGGCCAAGGGCGTGAAGGTCGTGCCGTACCAGAACCAGGACCAGGTCTACGCCGACCTGATCGCGGGCCGTCTGGACGCCGCGCTGCAGGACGCGGTGCAGGCCGATATCGGCTTCCTGAAGACGCCGCGCGGCGCGGGCTTCGATTTCGCCGGCAAGGATATCGACGATCCGAAGACGCTCGGCAACGGCGCGGGCATCGGCCTGCGCAAGGAAGATACCGACCTGAAGGCGAAGATCGACGGCGCGATCGCCGGCATGCGCAAGGACGGCACGTACGACAAGATCGCGAAGAAGTACTTCGATTTCGACGTGTACGGCAAGTAACGCCGCGCAACGCGCGCTTCGCATCCGCGCAGACGGGCTCCGCAAGGAGCCCGTTTTTTTTGCGCGCGTGCGACCGAAAGCGGTCGGCAACGCCTGCCCGAGGGGCGGCCGGAGCGTTATTTCTTACGCGCCAACCCGATGATTTTCAAAGGAAAATAATGCGACGGGCGCGTGGTTTGATAGGTTCGCGGAAGGCAACGTACAATCGATCTTCCACGCATACCGGATCACTCGCGGCTGCGCCGCGCTCCCCTCATCATGCAAACGCAGACCCATCCGCTGATTTCCCCCGCCGTCGGCACCGAACGCCAGATCACGAGCTTCCACTACGGCCCGCGCGGCGGCAAGAAGGTCTACATCCAGTCGTCGCTGCACGCGGACGAACTGCCCGGCATGCTGGTCGCCACGCTGCTGCGCCGCAAGATCGCCGCGCTCGAGACGGCCGGCAAGCTGCGCGGCGAAGTGGTCATCGTCCCCGTGCCGAACCCGATCGGCCTGTCGCAGCATGTGTTCGGCGATCACCTCGGCCGCTTCGAGCTCGGCTCGATGCAGAACTTCAACCGCAATTTCTACGATCTCGCGGCGCTCGTGCTGCCGCGCATCGAAGGCCGCCTGGCGAACGACGCGCAGCGCAACCTCGCCGCGGTGCGCGCCGCGATGCGCGAGGCGCTCGACGAGCAGAAGCCGCGCACCGAGCTCGAATCGCAGCGCCTCGCGCTGCAGAAGCTGTCGTTCGACGCCGACATCGTGCTCGACCTGCATTGCGACAGCGACGCGGTGATGCACCTCTACACGAACCCCGACCTGTGGGAAGACGTCGAGCCGCTGTCGCGCTACCTGGATGCGCAGGCGTCGCTGCTCGCGCTGAATTCGGTCGGCAATCCGTTCGACGAGATCCACAGCTTCTGCTGGTCGGATCTGCGCAGCCGGTTCGGCGATCGCTTCCCGATCCCGAACGGCGCGATTTCCGTCACGGTCGAACTGCGCAGCGAGCGCGACGTGTCGTACGAATTCGCGGAGAAGGACGCGCAAGCGATCGTCGAATACCTGACCGAGCGCGGCGTCATCGACGGCACGCCCGCGCCGCTGCCGCCGCTGGCGCATCCGGCCACGCCGCTCGCGGGCACCGATCCGCTCGTCGCGCCGGTGTCCGGCGTGATCGTGTTCCGCACGCCGGTCGGCGCGTGGATCGAGGCCGGCCAGGAGGTGGCCGACATCGTCGATCCGCTGACCGATCGCGTGATCACGCTGAAGAGCAGCGTGTCGGGCGTGCTGTACGCGCGCCAGATCGTGCGCTTCGCGACCGCCGGGATGGAAGTCGCGCGCATTGCCGGCGCGACGCCGATCCGCACCGGGTCGCTGCTGTCGGCCTGAGCGGCCCGAGCCGCCCGCCCGCCGCCTCGCGGCGCGCGCCAACGAAATCGCCCGCTTGCGCGGGCGATTTGCTTTCCGGCCTGGCGGGATGCCCGGCGACGCGGCCGGGCGGCGGCGCGCTTGCGCCGGCGTTCAGAACGCCGGCACGATCGCGCCGCCGAACTTCCGGTCGATGAACTTGCGCACGTCGTCCGATTCATAGGCCGCGACGAGCTTCTTCACCCACGGCTTGTCCTTGTCCTGCGCGCGCACCGCGATCAGGTTCGCGTACGGCCCGCGCAGGTCCTCGATCGCGATCGCATCCTTCACCGGCGTGAGCCCGGCCTTCACCGCGTAGTCGGTGTTGATCGACGCGGCGTCGAGGTCGGGCAGCGCGCGCGGCAGTTGCGCGGCGTCGAGTTCGACGATCCTGATCTTCTTCGGATTCTCGGCGACGTCGAGCGGCGTCGCGTTCACGCCGTTCGTGCCGGCCCCCGCCTTCAGCTTGATCACCCCGTATTTCTGCAGCAGCAGCAGCGCGCGGTTGCCGTTCGACGGATCGTTCTGGATTCCGACCTTCGCGCCGGCCGGCAAGTCCTTCAGCGACTTGAGCTGCTTCGAATAGAAGCCCATCGGCGCTGTGTAGGTCAGCCCGACATTGACGATCCTGTAGCCGCGCTGCTTGATCTGGCTGTCGAGAAACGGCTGGTGCTGGAAGCCGTTCGCATCGAGGTCGCCCGCGTCGAGCGCCGCGTTCGGCTGCACGTAGTCGTTGAATTCGATGACCTTGATCGCGAGCCCTTCGCGTGCGGCGACTTTCGTCACCTCGGTCCAGATCTGTGCGTCGGGGCCGCTCATCGTGCCGATCTTCAGCGTCTGCGGATCGGCGTGCGCGCCGGGCGCGGCAAGGGCCAGCGCCGCGGCAAGCGCGCCGAGGCCGGTCAGGATCGAACGTCGCATGGTGTCCTCTTGTCCCGTGTCGTTGTTGAAGCGCGCATCGTGGCACGGGGCCGGAACGGCACCAACCAAGCTTATCTCATGTGCATATTCCTGACTCCGATCGAATCTCAGGCGGAATCGGTATAACTCCCTGCTATACAACCGGGCAAAATCCAGTGTCGCATCGGCGCCACAGGTTCGTCATATGACAAAGGCTGTCACATTCATTACGTGGCCCGCCGATAAAGTTGCGACCGGTCCGTGAAAGCGCCCGCAGAGAGCGCCGGAACCGCAACTGGACACGCCATTTATTCGCTCGGAGAATCCTTTGAACAAGAAACTGTTGACCATCGCCATCCTCGCAGCAACGACTGGCGCGGCACACGCCCAAAGCAGCGTGACCCTGTACGGCGTCATCGATGCCGGTATCAGCTACGTGAACCACAGCAAGACCTCGACCGGCGGCAGCAGCAAGCTGTTCAAGTACGACGACGGCGTGGCCCAGGGCAGCCGTTGGGGCCTGCGCGGCACCGAAGACCTCGGTGGCGGCCTGAAGGCGATCTTCGTGCTCGAAAACGGCTTCAACAGCGGCAACGGCACGATCGGCCAGGGCGGCGCGATCTTCGGCCGTCAAGCCTATGTCGGTCTGAGCCAGTCGCAATACGGCACGGTCACGTTCGGCCGCCAGTATTCGTTCTCGACCGACATCCTCGGCTCGAACTACTCGACGGGCGGCAACACGGTCGCGGGCAACTACGCGTACCACGTCAACGACATCGACCAGCTCACGTCGAGCCGCATCAACAACTCGGTGAAGTTCCAGAGCGCGAACTACGCCGGCTTCACGTTCGGCGCGTTGTACGGCTTCTCGAACTCGACCGACTTCGCCGGCGCACCGTCGACGACGACGGGCACCACGACGACGGCCGGTTCGTCGCGCGCATACAGCTTCGGCCTGAACTACGCGAACGGCCCGTTCTCGCTCGGCGCCGCCTACACGGACATCCGCTTCCCGAGCCAGTCGACGCCGGCCTTCTCGACGTCGATCGCGAACATCGCGCTGACCAACATCCGCGACCTGCGCACGTACGGCGTCGGCGGCCGCTACGTCTTCGGCCCGGCGACGGCATGGCTGCTCTGGACGCGCACGCAGTTCACCCCGATCGCGGCCGGTGCATCGGGCACGTTCTACAACGCGTACGAAGCAGGCGTGAAGTACGCGATCACGCCGGCCCTGTCGGCAGCAGCGGGCTACACGTACACGAACGCAACGCAAAGCGGCAGCTCGGCGCACTGGAACCAGGGCAACCTGGGCCTCGACTACGCGCTCAGCAAGCGTACGGACGTGTACGGCCTGGTCGTCTACCAGAAGGCATCGGGCAACAACGTGCAGGCGCAGATCGGCTCGAGCACGAGCTACTTCAGCACGTCGGGCAACGGTTCGTCGAACCAGTTGGCCGCTCGCGTCGGTATCCGTCACAAGTTCTAAAGCATCCGCTTAACACGCGGATCACGACGGCAAGAAGCGCCCCGCTCCACGCGGGGCGCTTTTTTATGGGCTTTTAAGTTTCGCTTAATTCTGGGCTGAGAGGATGCTCTCACCCCCCCTGTTGGCCGCCTGAGCATCGGCGGCTTTTTTTTTGAGAACCACGACGGCACCGCCATCAACTGCCCACAAGACAGGATCGGAGGCCAAGATGATCGAAGATACCGTTTTCAGCCATCTGCACGCGATTCTGACGCGCCGGCATTCGCTGCCGGTCCAGAGCTGCCGCGTGTCGGTGGAAATGCTGCGCCCGTGGGGCCGCCCGTATCGGCTCGTCGAATGGACGATGCATCTCGACGCGCCCGCGCGGCGCCAGATCGTGCCGGCCGAATCGACCGACGAAGAGATCGCCGAGGTCGTCGCGTCGCACGTGCCGGGCCGCCTGTACGGCGACGGCCGGCTGCAGTTCTGACTCCCGTCGCTCCCCGTCGCGGCCGGCCCGCACGCATCGTGCGGCACTCGGTCTCGTTTGACGCGGCAACGAAGTCTGCTACGCTGCGCGTTTTCGTCCACGCAACACACGATGGAAAACGCATTCAACGAACGCGGCGTGATGGTCACGCGCAACGGCCTGTCGGCCGCCGGGCAGGTCTTTCCGCTGCGTGACATCCGCAACGTCGACGTCGTCAAGATCCCGAAGAATCGCCTCGTGCCGTGGCTGATCTCGCTGACCGGCGTGGCCACCGCCATCGCCGGCGGCATCGGCGCATCGAGCGCCGCGCTGGTCGTCGGCGTGATGCTCGCCGTCGTCGGCTATCTCGCCTGGGCCACGCAGGACATCACGTACCGGCTGATGGTCGAGATGCCCGACGGCAAGCGCGAGGCGCTGTCGAGCGTCGACGTCGAATTCGTCGAGCGCGTCGCGCAGGTCGTGCGCGATGCACGGACGGCGACGGCCGCCGGCTGATTTCCGTTGCGCGCGCCGACCGCCTACCATGAAATGAGCGGCACGCCGCCGCGTCGTTCGAGGAGGTCGGCATGAACCCCCAATCGCTGTCCGGCATGCTGCGCGCGCAGGAACTGCTGCTCGTCTCGATGATCCGCGCGCTGCCTCCCGACACACGCAGCGCGCTCGTCGACCTCTACGCCGAACAGCTCGCGTTCGCCGAACAGACCGGCTTCGAAGGCCACGGCGATCGCGCGACGCACGACGCGTTCATCGTGCATGCGCGCAACCTGTTGATTCGTATCGAATCGCTGGCCTAGCGCAAACCCGCTTCCCCCCGATTTTCTCCCCGCCCGGCTCGCCCGATCCGCGCCGACGGCGCGCGTCCGCCCATGCCGTCTTTCGTTCTTGTATTGATAATTATTCTCATTTACACTGGTAAAGTTATCAGTTGCCTTTCAATTCGCCGTTCGCCGCCTGTCGCGCGCGAACGGGCCAGCCAGGTGAACGCGTCACCCAGCCAGCCTTCGGGCTAGTCATCGTCAATGGGAGACCACCTGTGCATTGCTATCCGCTGGCGCGGCGGCCGATCTGCGCCGCGCTGTTCGGCGCGTTCGGCCTGTCCGCCGCCCCGGCTTACGCCGATTCGTCGCCGCAAGGCGCCAACCCGCCACCTGCCGTCCTGACCACCGCCGCCGCGTCCACGCGCGGCGATGCGGCACTGCTCGACCCCGTCACCGTCACGGCCACCCGTACCGCCACCGCCGCGAGCCGCACGGCCGCGTCCGTGTCGGTGATCACCGACGACGATCTCGAGGAACAGCAGGCCACCCACATCAAGGACGCGCTGCGCTACGAGCCGGGCGTCACGGTGCGCCGCACCGCGTACCGCCCCGGCAGCGCCGCGCTCGGCGGCGGCCGCGACGGCGATTCGAGCATCAACATCCGCGGCCTCGAAGGTAATCGCGTGCTGCTGATGGAAGACGGCATCCGCCTGCCGAGCGCGTTCTCGTTCGGGCCGCTCGAAGCCGGCCGCGGCGACTACGCGGATCTCGACACGCTCAAGCGCATCGAGATCCTGCGCGGGCCGGCGTCGGCGCTGTACGGCAGCGACGGGCTGACCGGCGCGGTGAACTTCATCACGAAGGATCCGCGCGACCTGCTGTCGATCTACGGCAAGCCCACCTACTTCTCGTTCCGGCCGAGCTACGACTCGGCCGACCGCAGCGTCGGCGCGACGGTGTCGGCCGCGGGCGGCAACGACCGCGTGCAGGGGATGATCATCGCCGACGGCCGGCGCGGCCACGAGGTCGACACGCGCGGCGGCAACAACTCGGCGAGCACGCTGCGCACGACGTCGAACCCGCAGGACGTCTACTCGGAATCGCTGCTCGGCAAGCTCGTGCTGACGCCCACCGCGCGCGACACGATCAGGTTCACCGCCGAAACCGTGCAGCGCCGCGTGAGCACCGACGTGCTGTCGGCCATCAACCCGCCCGCCACGCTCGGCCTCACGACGAACGACCGCCTCGAGCGCAACCGCTTCAGCGTCGACTACGATTTCCGCGACGATGCATTCCGCTGGTTCCAGACCGCACACGTGCAGTTCTACTACCAGGACGCGAAGCAGGACCAGTACGCGTTCGAGACGCGCGGCAGGCAACCTTCGCGCTCCCGCGACAACCAGTACAAGGAACGCACGTTCGGCGGCTCCGCGTTCGCCGAAAGTGGCTTCGCGACCGGCCCGTTCGCGCACAAGCTGCTGTATGGCGTCGACGGCAGCGTGTCGCGCGTGACGAACATGCGCGACGGCACGGTGCCGGGCGTCGGCGAAGCGTTCCCGAACAAGGCATTCCCCGACACCGACTACACGCTGTTCGGCGCGTTCGTGCAGGACCAGATCGGCTACGGCCGGCTGCTCGTCACGCCGGGCCTGCGCTTCGACACGTACCGGCTGAGCCCGACCGAAAACGATCCGCTGTTCACCGGCAAGGCCGTGTCGACGAGCGCGAACGAGCTGTCGCCGCGCGTCGCCGTGCTCTACGAGATCACGCCCGCCGTGATCCCGTACGTGCAATACGCGCACGGCTTCCGCGCGCCGACGCCCGATCAGGTGAACAGCAGCTTCTCGAACCCGGTGTACGGCTACACGTCGATCGGCAATCCGAACCTGAAGCCCGAGACGAGCGACACGTTCGAAGCGGGCCTGCGCGGCAAGGCCGGCACCGGCTACGGCGTCGTGCGCTACAGCGCGGCCGCGTTCACCGGCCGCTACCGCAACTTCATCTCGCGCACGACGATCGCCGGCAGCGGCCGCCCGGCCGACCCGTTCGTGTTCCAGTACGTGAACTTCGCCGACGCGCGCATCCACGGCCTCGAAGGCCGCGCCGAATGGGCGATGCCGAACGGCATCACGCTGAAGACGGCGCTGGCGTTCACGAAGGGCTCGACGCAGAACGATGGCGCGGCAAGCCAGCCGCTCGACACGGTCAACCCGTTCTCGGCCGTGTTCGGCGTGCGCTACGAGCCCGGCGAGCGCTGGTTCGTGCAGACCGACCTGCTGTTCCAGGCCGCGAAGCGCGACAAGGACATCCCGGCCGGCGCGTGCCCAGGGGCTAAAACGTCGTGCTTCGCGCCGCCGTCGTCGCTCGTCGTCGACCTGCGTGGCGGCTACCGCTTCAACAAGCACGTGAGCGCGACGATCGGCATCCGCAACCTGTTCGACCGCAAATACTGGAACTGGTCGGACGTGCGCGGCCTCGCGTCCGATGCGCAGGTGCTCGACGCGTATACGTCGTCCGGCCGCACCGTCGCCGTCAGCATGAAAGTGGATTTCTGATGCGCGCCGCCCGCGCTGCCACCCCAACCGTTACTTGAAGGAGTCCGACATGATGCATTCCGCCGTTCCCGGTCAGCCGGCCACGCCGGCCCGCGCGCCCGCCGCATTGCGCGACGCGTTCGTCAAGCTCAAGACCGAGCGCCAGCTGCGCAACCGCGACGTCGCGCAGGCGCTCGGCGTCAGCGAAGGCGAAGCGCTCGCCGCGTTCGCCGGCGAACACGTGGTGCGGCTCGACGCGCGCTTTCCGGCGATGTTCGAGGAAATGCCGCGCCTCGGCCGCGTGATGGCGCTCACGCGCAACGACACGGCCGTCCACGAGAAGGACGGCGAATACGCGCAGATGAGCCACGACGGCCCGGTCGGCCTCGCGCTCGGCGACATCGACCTGCGCATCTTCTACCGTCACTGGGCGTCCGCGTTCGCGGTGCGCGACGATACCGCGCACGGTCCGCTGAGGAGCCTGCAGTTCTTCGACGCGCAAGGCCACGCGATCCACAAGGTCTATCTGCGCGCGCACAGCGATCACGCGGCGTACGACGCGTTCGTCGAACGCTGGCGCGCGGCGTCGCAGGAGCCGGGGCTCGACGTCGTGCCCGCCGCACCGAAAACGCCCGAGCGCGCCGACACCGAAATCGACGTCGCGGGTTTTCGCGCCGCGTGGGACGCGATGACCGACACGCACCAGTTCTTCGGCATCACGCAGCGCTTCGGCGTGAGCCGCATGCAGGCGCTGCGCCTCGCCGATCCGCAATACGCGTATCCGGTCGAAGCGGCGCGCGCACTGCGCCACGTGCTCGAACGGGCCGCGCAGAGCGGCCAGCCGATCATGGTGTTCGTCGGCAACGCGGGGATGATCCAGATCCACACGGGCCCTGTCGCGAACGTGCGCGAGGTCGGCGCGTGGATCAACGTGCTCGATCCGGGCTTCAACCTGCACGTGCGCGAGGACCTGATCGCCGCCGCGTGGGTCGTGAAGAAGCCGACGAGTGACGGCATCGTCACGTCGCTCGAACTGTTCGACCGCCAGGGCGACCACGTCGCGCTGCTGTTCGGCGAGCGCAAGCCCGGCAAGCCCGAGCGCGACGACTGGCGCGCGCTCGTCGCGACGCTGCCGGCGGCCGCGCACGGAGACGCGCGGTGAGCGCGCGATCGTTCGATCCGGCGCGCCGCGTCGTGCTGGCGAGCGCGGTCGCCGGTGCGCTCGCGGGCGCGCTGCCCGGCCGCGCGCTGGCGCAGGCTGCCCCCCAGCGCGTCGTCGTGATCGGCGGCGCGCTCGCGGAAACGGCATTCGCACTCGGCGGCGCCGAGACGCGCGGCTACCGGCTCGTCGGCGCCGATACGACCTGCACGTATCCCGACGCCGCGAAGCGCCTGCCGAAGGTCGGCTACCAGCGCGCGCTGTCGGCCGAAGGCCTGCTGTCGCTGCGTCCCGACCTCGTGCTCGCGTCGGCGGAAGCCGGCCCGCCCACCGCGATCGCGCAGGTGAAAAGCGCCGGCGTCACGGTGACGACCTTCGACGAGCGCCACGACGTCGACTCGGTGCGCGCGAAGATCACCGGCGTCGCGCAGGCGCTCGACGTGCGTGATGCGGGCACCGCGCTGTTGCAGCGCTTCGACCGCGACTGGCAGGCCGCGCGCGATACGGTCGCCGCACGCGTACCCGGCGGCGCGCAGCCGCCGCGCGTGCTGTTCGTGCTGAACCACACCGGCAACCAGGCGCTCGTCGCCGGCCAGCGCACGGCCGCCGACGCGATGATCCGCTACGCGGGCGCGCGCAACGCGATGCAGGGCTTCGATCACTACAAGCCGCTGACGACCGAGGCGCTCGCCGCCGCCGCGCCTGACGTCGTGCTGATCTCCGACGAAGGGCTGGCGGCCGTCGGCGGACGCGCCGCGCTGCTCGCCGCGCCCGGTTTCGGCGCGACGCCGGCCGGCCGCGCGCAGCGTGTCGTCGCGCTCGACGCGCTGCTCCTGCTCGGCTTCGGCCCGCGCCTGCCGCTCGCCGTCACGACCCTGCACCGGCGCCTGTCGGATGCGCTCGCCTGATTCCGGATCGTCACGATGCCCGCTCACGCCTCGTCCTTTCCTGCCCCGTCGCCCGCCGCTCGCCTCGGCGCCGCACGCATCGGCACGTCGCGCCGCCATGCGCCGCTCGCGCTGGCGATGCTGGCGCTCCTCGTCGGCGCAATGTCCGTCGTCGCGCTGTGCGTCGGCGCGTATCGCATTCCGCTCGCGGAGGCGTGGGCCGCGCTGACCGGGGAAACTGCCGCACAGCAAGCGCGCGCCGTGCTGTTCGACATCCGCGCGCCGCGCGTCGCGCTGGCGCTGCTGGTCGGCGGCGGCTTCGGCGCGGCCGGCGCCGCGATGCAGGCGCTGTTCCGCAATCCGCTCGCCGATCCGGGGCTCGTCGGCGTATCGAGCGGCGCGGCGCTCGGCGCGACGACGACGATCGTGCTCGGCCCCGCGCTGTTCGCCGCGCACGTGCATGCGGCCGCGTTGCCCGTTGCCGCGTTCGCCGGCGCACTCGCGGTCGCGGCGCTCGTCTATCGGCTCGCCGCGTCGCGCGGCCGCCTCGCGCTGCCGCTGCTGCTGCTCGCCGGTATCGCGATCAATGCGCTGGTCGGCGCGGCGATCGGGCTGCTCACGTTCGTCGCCGACGATGCGCAGTTGCGCTCGCTGACGTTCTGGAGCCTCGGCAGCCTCGGCGGCGCGCAATGGTCCGCGCTGGCGGCCGTCGCGCCGTGCGTCGCGATCGGCTGCGTGCTGCTCGCGCGCGAACGCGATGCGCTGAATGCGCTGCAGCTCGGCGAAACCGAAGCGCTGCACCTCGGCGTGCCGGTGCAGCGGCTCAAGCGCCGTGTGCTCGTCGCGGTCGCGCTCGCGGTCGGTGCGCTCGTGTCGTGTGCGGGCATCATTGGCTTCATCGGGCTCGTCGCGCCGCACTGCGTGCGCCTCGCGTGCGGCCCCGACCAGCGGGTCGTGCTGCCCGGCGCCGCGCTGCTCGGCGCGCTGCTGACGCTCGCGGCCGATCTCGCCGCGCGCACGATCGCCGCGCCCGCCGAGATTCCGCTCGGCGTGCTGACCGCGCTGCTCGGCGCGCCGTTCTTTCTCGCGCTGCTGTGGAAAAGCCGCGGCGCGCTCGGCGGCTGACCCTTCACTCCACTCATCATGCTGACCGCCCATCATCTCGACGTCGCCCGCCGGCACCACGCCGTGCTTCGCAACCTGTCGCTGTCGATCGAACCCGGCCGCGTGACCGCGCTGCTCGGCCGCAACGGCGCGGGCAAGAGCACGCTGCTCAAGACCTTCGCGGGCGAACTGACCGGCAGCGTCGCGCCGAACGGCGTGCGCGTGACCGGCGACATCACGCTGAACGGCGAGCCGCTCACACGCATCGACGCGCCCCAGCTCGCGCGCCTGCGCGCCGTGCTGCCGCAGGCCGCGCAGCCGGCGTTTCCGTTCAGCGTCGACGAGATCGTGCTGCTCGGCCGCTATCCGCATGCGCGGCGCGGCGGCGCGCGGCACGTGATCGCGCACCGCGATCGCGACATCGCGTGGCAGGCGCTCGAGCGCGCGGGCGCCGACGCGCTCGTCGGCCGCGATGTGACGACATTGTCGGGCGGTGAGCTCGCCCGCGTGCAGTTCGCGCGCGTGCTCGCGCAGCTGTGGCCGGACGACGACGCGCTAAAAACGCTCCCGCGCTACCTGCTGCTCGACGAGCCGACCGCCGCGCTCGATCTCGCGCATCAGCACCGGCTGCTCGATACCGTGCGCACGGTCGCGCGCGAATGGCGGCTCGGCGTGCTCGCGATCGTCCACGATCCGAACCTCGCCGCGCGGCACGCGGATACGATCGCAATGCTCGCGGATGGCTCGATCGTCGCGCATGGCGCGCCGCGCGACGTGATGACGCCCGCCCATATCGCGCGGTGCTACGGGTTCGCGGTAAAGATGGTCGAAACCGGCGACGGTGCGCCGCCGGTGATGGTGCCCGCGTAGCGCACGCGCCCCACGGACGTCGCATCGTTCGATATCCCGCGTTGCCTTGCCGATAACCGCCGATTCCCCCGGCCGATCCGGAAGGCGACGCCTTTCAGGTGATGCAGCCGGACTGAATCGCGGCGCGCGGGCCGCGCTCAATGCCCGACATCCGCCGCGCCGAAGGTCCGCATCTTCCATCCGAGCCGCACGGCAAGCATCCGCATCGTGAAGCCCGCCGCCAGCGCGACTGCCGTCGCGAACCCGGCGTCGATGCCGAGATGCTGGATCCCGACATACAGCGCGCCCGTGACGAACGCGACGCTCGCGTAGAGCTCCTCGCGCAGGATCAGCGGCATCTCGTTGCACAGCAGGTCGCGCAGCATCCCGCCGCACACGCCGGTGATCGCACCGGCCAGCACGACGATGATCGGCGCCGTGCCCGTCGACGCGCCGACGTCGCAGCCGATGATCGTAAACGCCGCAAGGCCGATCGCGTCGACCGTGACGAACAGCGTCTTCATGCGCGCGACGTGCCGCGCGGCCCACGACGCGACGGTCGCCGCGGCCAGCGTGATCACGAGGTACCCGGGATGCGCGATCCAGCCGAGCGGATAGTGACCGAGCAGCACATCGCGCACGGTGCCGCCGCCGAGCGCGGTCACCGCGCCGACGAGCGCGAGCCCGAAGCGGTCCATCCCGCGCCGCATGCCCATCAGCGCGCCCGACATCGCTTCCGCGACGATCGCGATCAGATAAAGCGTATGCATCGCGCGCCTCAGTCTTCGGTACGAAACAGGTCGAGCACACGTTCGCGTTCGGCCGCATCGACGGCGGCGGGCACCGGCTCGTCGGGCTTGCCGTGCGCGTCCGGTGCATCGGACGCCGCCGCCCCGCCGCACGCGAAGCGGCTGCGGATGAACGGCGGCACGTCGGCGGTGCACGTGCCGCGCGTGTATTCGGCGTAGACGAAGTCGCCATCGACGAGCGCGACATCTTGCGGCGGCGTCGCGTCGATTTGCGTACGTCCATCGACAGCCGTCTTCATGTAGTCGAGCCAGACCGGCAGCGCGAGCGTCGCGCCGGTCGCGCGCCCCAACGGGCGCGGCGTGTCGTAGCCGAGCCACGCGACCGCGACGATGCCCGACGAATAGCCGGCGAACCACACGTCCTTCGAGCCGTTCGACGTGCCGGTCTTGCCGGCCGCGTCGTCGCGGCGCAGCGCGAGCGCGCCGCGCGCGGTGCCGGCCTTCACGACGTCGCGCAGCATGCTGTCCATCACGAACGCGTTGCGCGCCGACACGACGCGTTCGCCGGCCGGCGCCGTGGCCTCGTACATCGCGCCGCCGTGACGCTGCTTCACCGACAGGATCAGGCGCGGCTCCATCCGCGTCCCGCCGTTCGCGAACACGCTGTATGCACTCGCCAGTTCGAGCGGTGTCACGGCGCCCGCGCCAAGTGCGAGCGGCAGCGACGCCGGATTGCGCTGCGCGTCGAAGCCGAAGTGCACCGCGTGCTGCTGCACGTAGCGCGCGTCGGCGGCCTGCATCAGGTTGACGGCAACAAGGTTCTTCGAGCGCACGAGCCCGCGCCGCACCGCGATGAAGCCTTCGTAGCGGTTGCCGAAATTGCGCGGACGCCACGGCCGCGCGCCGGTTTCCGCACGCGTGAGCGTGCGCTGCGTATCGTCGACGAGCACGCCCGGGAAGTAGCCCTTCTCGAGCGCCGCCGAATAGACGAACGGCTTGAAGCTCGAACCCGGCTGGCGATACGCCTGCAATGCGTGGTCGAACACGTTGCCGTTGAAATCCGCGCCGCCGACGAGCGCGAGCATGTCGCCCGTCGCCGCATCCAGCGACACGAGCGCGCCTTCGAGCCCGTTGCGCGCATCGCGTTTCGCGGGCTGGCGGCGCAGCGTGCGCGCGAGTGCGGCTTCGGCCGCGCGCTGGTCGCGCATCGAGATCGTCGTGGTCACGTCGAGGCCGAGCGTGTAGGCGTCGTCGTGAAAGCGCTCGACCATCATCCGGCGCGCGCGTTCGGCAACGTACGGCGCGGCGACGATTCCCGGCGGCGGCGTGGTCGCGAGCGCGATCGGCGCGTCGGCGGCCGCACGATACGTCGCGTCGTCGAGCTCGCCGAGTGCATGCATGCGGCCGAGCACGTAGTTGCGTCGCGCGGTCGCGCGCGCCGGATTGACGACCGGGTTGAACGCCGACGGCGCCTTCGGCAGCCCGGCGAGCACGGCCGCTTCGCCCGCGCTCAGCGCGTCGAGCGGCTTGCCGAAATAGACGTGCGCGGCCGCCGCGAACCCATACGCGCGCTCGCCGAGATAGATTTCGTTCATGTACAGCTCGAGCAGCTTGTCCTTGCCGTATTCGCGTTCGAGCTTGATCGCCATCAGGATCTCGGCGAGCTTGCGGCTCAGCACCTTGTCACGCGTCAGGTAGAAGTTGCGTGCGACCTGCATCGTGATCGTGCTGCCGCCCTGCCCCGGCTGCCCGGTCACGACGTTCGCGAACGTCGCCCGCGCGAGGCCGCCGACATCGATCGCGCCGTGCTGGTAGAACTTCGCGTCCTCGGCCGCGAGCAGCGCCTGGCGCATCAGCGGCGGAATGCGTTCGAGCGGCACGAACTCGCGACGCTCGATGCCGTATTCGGCCAGAAGGTCGCCGTCGCGCGAGAAAACCCGCAGCGGCAGCGCGGGACGATAGACGGCGAGATGCTCGACCGACGGCAGCTGTGTCCAGATGCGATCGATCGTCCATGCGCCGATGCCCGCGCATGCGAGCGTCAGGCCGAGCACAGCGCCCGCGAGCGTGCGCCATCCACGGCGGCGCGGTGATGCGGGAGGTGGCGCTGGTGACGGTGGCGGGTTGGCGGTGTGGTCGGTCATGCGGGCTCCTTCTTCGATGCGGCGACAGCGGGCGCTCGAGCGGCGCCCGTCGGTCACGGAAGGCGCGCATTGTCGAAGGGATGACGCGAAACCGGAACATTCTTTAGCCAAAGTTTGGCTGGCTGAATTTTATTAAGGAAAGCGCGCCGGCGCCGTTCACGCGCCGCGCGCGGGCTCGCGATGCGCGACCGGTCGAGGCGCACTGCGCGCAACGCGCTTCGCCTGTACCATCGCCTGATGTTCGATCGATACCTCGGCCTGTGGGGCCTCGTTCCCGACGGCGGCCCGATCCTGACCGCGAGCGGCGGCCTGCTGCCTGTCGTCTGGCACGCGCGACCGGCAATGCTGAAGGTCGCCACCTGCGACGAAGAGCGGCGCGGCAATGCGCTGATGACCTGGTGGAACGGGCATGGCGCCGCACAGGTCTGGCTGCACGACGGCGACGCGATCCTGCTCGAACGTGCGCAGCCCGCGCCGACGCTCGCCGGCTTTTCGGCATCGGGCCACGACGACGATGCGATACGCATCGCGTGCGACGTCGTCGCGCGGCTGCACGCGCATCGCGCACCGGCGCCGCCCGCAACCGTGCCTTTGCACGACTGGTTCTACGCGCTGCTGTCGCTCGACACGGGCGACGACGTGCTGCGCCGCTCGGCAACGCGCGCCCACCAACTGCTGGCCGTGCCGCCCGTCGACGAAGTCGTCCTGCACGGCGACATCCATCACGACAACATTCTCCATTTCGGCGATCGCGGCTGGCGCGCGATCGACCCGAAAGGGCTGCGCGGCGAGCGTGCGTTCGACTACGCGAACCTGTTCTGCAATCCCGCGCACGACATCGCGGTCGACCCGGCGCGCTTCGAGCGTCGCGTCATGCTCGTCGCCGAGGCGGCGCAGCTCGACCGGCATCGGTTGCTGCAATGGATACACGCGTGGGCAGGCTTGTCCGCGGTCTGGCTGATGGAAGCCGAGCTGCCGCCCGATACGCGGCTGCAGGTTGCGGCACTCGCCGCAGCCGCACTCGGCGAATAGCACACGCGCTCACGCCGGCCGCATCGAACCGCATCTCCAACAAAAAACCCGCCGGCTTGCACCGGCGGGCTTTCACATCCGACTGCTTCCTCGACGCTCAGCGCGCGGGATTCAGCGTCAGGTTCATGTGACGGTTCACATCCTTGTACAGCAGGTAGCGGAAGCGGCCAGGGCCGCCCGAATAGCATGCCTGCGGGCAGAACGCGCGCAGCCACATGAAGTCGCCCGCTTCCACCTCGACCCAATCCTGGTTCAGGCGATAGACGGCCTTGCCTTCGAGCACGTACAGGCCGTGCTCCATCACGTGCGTCTCGGCGAACGGAATCACGCCGCCCGGCTCGAACGTCACGATGTTCACGTGCATGTCGTGACGCATGTCGCTCATGTCGACGAAGCGCGTCGTGACCCATGCGCCGTTGGTGCCCGGCATCGGGATCGGCTCGACGTCCTGCTCGTTGGTCACGAACGCTTCCGGCAGCGGAATGCCGTCGACGGCCTGATAGTGCTTGCGGATCCAGTGGAAACGCACGGCGGCATCGCTGACGTTGTGCAGCGTCCAGTCGGCGCCCGGCGGAATGAACGCGTAACCGCCCGGCTTCAGCGCATGCGTCTTGCCCTGCAGCGTCAGCTCGGCCTCGCCTTCGACGACGAACAGCACGGCTTCCGCGTTCTTGTCCTGCTCGGGCTTGTCGCTGCCGCCACCCGGGCTCACTTCGACGATGTACTGCGAGAAGGTTTCGGCGAAACCCGACAGCGGACGCGCGATCACCCACAGGCGCGTGCTGGTCCAGAACGGCAGCCAGCTCGTGACGATGTCGCGCATCACGCCCTTCGGAATGACCGCGTACGCCTCGGTGAACATCGCGCGATCGGTCAGCAGATCGGTCTGCGGCGGGTGGCCGCCATGCGGCGCGTAATACGTTGTCTTAGACATAAGGCATCCAGGCAATGGGTTGGTCCGGCCCCGGGTCGCAACGGCAGGCGCGGCACGCGCGTGGGGCACGCATGCGGCGGCGGGACATCGTTGCCGGGGTGGCTTGAAGGCGCGGGCGCCTTCATTCGGTCGGCCAGGCTTCGCGACGGGTCCGTCCGGTTCAGCGGGCGGGGCGACCCATGCTTGCGGGTCCGGCGGCCGGGCCGCGGACACTCGGGGTCATGCGGCGGGGCACGGGGGACCGCACGGTTCGATTCCGTACGCGGGCAGCGTTGACGATAGCGAAGTCGATCCTGATCGACCAATTAAATGTTGCGATGACATCCATTCGATTTCGCACTACCCGCCGGCGTCCGCGATGCCCGGTGCACGCGTGCCGCGGACGATCGGCGCATCAGGGAAATCCTGATGGCCGGACGGCATTCAGGGGCGCGGGAACGGTGGCGCGCCCGGTGCGCATCGATCAGCGATATCGAATGGTGTCTGCCAAACCTGCCCAGCTGCGTGTCGGTGCAACGGGCGATGTGGTCTACCAGCGGGAAAGGTCAAGCGGGAGGGAGCGTGCCAACCCGTCGAGCGGGGCTGGGCATGAACTGCCGAAGGGGATGAAGGGAGATGAAGGCCGCCGGTCCTGCCGGCGATGGCGGCCCGGCTGAGGCCGCCGGGCCGGCTGTCGGATCGGGTGCCGACGCGTCGGGCGCGCCGGTGCGCATACCGCGCACCGTGCCGCGCCCGCGGCGATCAGTCCCAGTCGCGGTGATGGCGATGCTTGCGGTGACGATAGCCGCGATCGCCACGATAGCCGCCGTCGTACGAGTTGCGCGACAGGTTGCCGCCGAGCGCCGCGCCGGCGCCACCGCCGACTGCCGCGCCCAGCAGGCCGCCCGTGCGGCCGCCCATCGCGTTGCCGGCCGCGGTACCCGCGCCGCCGCCGAGTGCGCCACCGATGATCGCGCCGGTGCGCTCGTGACGGTTCGCCGTCACCGCGCCGCCCGCGCCGCCGCCGATCGCGCCGCCGATCACGGAGCCCGTGCTGCCGCCGACCGCGCCGCCGACCGCTGCGCCGGCGACCCCGCCGAGCGCGCCGCCAAGCGCGTTGTTCATGTCACCGGCCATCGCCGGCAATGCGGTCGCGCCGGTCAGCACGGCGACGACGAGAGTGGGGGCAATTTTCTTCCACATTCCCGTATTCTTCCTTGTTCGCAATCTGGTTATCGAAGGTCCGCTCGATACGTCGATCTGAACCGATCGGCGTCGATGCCGGCATTGTGCCGAATCCCGGACCAATTCATTTCAATGAGCTTGCGGCGAAGAATAGCACCGGTCGTGCCCCCTTGCCGTCGCCATTCTGGTAACAAGTTGTTTACCGGAAGCGGACTCGGAAAGGCTTGCCGAAACATCGTGCGAAGCCCGCCGGCAAAGGCGCCGGCGAGGATCGACCGGCCGGGATGACCCGGCCGGAAGCGTCGGCATCGCGGGTTCGGACACAGGTGGCAACACATCCGCTCGCGTCGTGGGGCGGGAACCAGCCCGCCCCGCCCGTCCGAACGGGAACGAGGGTCAATACACGCCCGGAACCAGCCGCCAGGTGTGCGCGCAGTACGCGTCGTATTCGGCGCCGAATTGCGCGCGCAGCAGCGCTTCCTCGGAGCGGATGCGCGCGACGAGCGGGATCATCGTCAGCGCGACGAGCAGCAGCCCGACGCCCGAGCGGAACGCGAACGCCCAGCCGATCGCATTGACGAGCAGGCCGAGATAGCTCGGGTTGCGTATGCGGTGATAGATGCCGCTCGTCACCAGCGTGTGGCCCGGCTGGATCGCGACGAGCCCGCTGAAGCGCTTGCCGAGCACGAACACGGGCCAGATGCGCAGCACGCCGCCGGCGGCATACAGCACGACGCCGATCCAGCGCACCGTGTCGCCGCCGAAGGTCCACACGTCGAGCCGGTCGGTCAGCGCGGGCAGATAGGCGAGCAGGAACCCGCTCACCGCGAAGGCCGCGAGCACCCAGCGGTTGTCGCGGTTCTCGCGTTCGCCGGCGCTCAGGTTGCCTTCGGTGAACAACGCGGCAACGGCCAGCGCGAGCGTCGCGACGGCAATGGCGGTCAGTTGCGGATGTGAGAAAAAGGCAGCGAACCCGCCGATGCCGAGCACGGCGAGCCCGAGATAGACGAGCGTGGAAACGCCCGACACGATTGCGACCTTGCGCGTCACGGCCATGGCTGCCTCGCCGGGGTGGGCTTTCCTGTGAAGTATAGGAGCCCGGGCGAGCGATGCGCAGGCGCGCCGTCATGCGGCGCGCGAATCGTCCTTGCGAGAAGCGGCGGCGCGTCGAACGACGTGGTCGATCGACGTGCGGGCGGCGCCCGCGCCCGCCGCGTGGTCAGCGGATGCGGAAGTTGCCGCCGATCCCGACACTGACGGGCGGTGCGTAATACGCGGGCGCATAGCCGTAGTAGGCCGGTGCGGGTGCGTAGCCGTAAGGCGGTGCGACGTAGCAGCCGGACAGGCCGGCGATCAGCGCAAACGTGATGAGAACTTTGTACATGGCTCGATTCCCGGCGAAGAGGACACATGACACCTTGCGAACGCCGGGCCGTCGCGACTTGCGACGGCCGGCACGAAAGGGGGACGCGCCCTTCCTGTCGCTCGATGAAGCAATGCGCGGAGTCTAGCGCCGGGGCAGCCGGGACGAGTTTCGCGCGCGGTTACACGTGTTACCGAGCGTGACCGCTGAAACAGATGCGAACGGCGTCGCGGTGCGCGCCCGCTGGCACCGACCGAACCACGCGCCGCGCACGCGTTACACGAAATGTGCGCGGATGCGCTGCGCGACCGATTCGAGCGTGCCCGCGTCGGCGATGTCGCGCGCATGCATCCGCAACTCGACGCCTTCCCAGCGCGGGATCACGTGGAAATGCACGTGCGGGACCGTCTGGCCCGCCGCCGCGCCGTTGAACTGGCCGATGAACACGCCGTCCGGCCCGAGCGCCGCGCGCACGGCCGCCGCGACGCGCTGCGTCATGCGGATGCCGGCCGCGGCCGCATCGCCGGACAGCTCGAAGATCTGCGCGGCCGGCTCCTTCGTGATCACGAGCACGTGACCGTCGGCCTGCGGCATGAGATCCATGATCGCGAGGGTCGCGTCGTCTTCGGCGACCTTCACGCACGGCAGTTCGCCGCGCAGGATCCTGGCGAACGGGTTGTTGTTGTCGTAGGACATGGCGTTTTCCGATTTTTCCGATTGCGGTTTGACTGGGAACGATGCCCGACGATTATCGGCCGACGGCGGTTCGGATTTCAACTTGTCAGGCCGTGTCGCCATGGCGGTGAACAATGCACGCCGGCTCGCGTGCGATGTCCGTCGACGAATGGAATATCCGGCCATCACGACGCGTTTACTCCGGGCGCAGGTTCGGGCCGCAAGAACGCGAACTCGCGCCGGACACCCGTCGGCTGCGCAGGCCGGCAGCCGGGATGACTGCTCGTGATCATCAACCGGAGTCATGCCATGGACCCTCTCCCTTCCTGTCGTTCACCCGCCCCGCCCGTCCTTGCCACTCACCTGCCGCTCTTTGCCCACGCCCGTCGCACGATGGCGCGCACGCTATGCCGCGCGGCTTGCGGTGCCGGGCTGGTTGCGTTGTCGTCGGCTTTCGCGTGGGCCGGCGGCAGCGACATCATCCTGCCGGTCGTCTCGTCGGTCACCGCGTCGACCGTGCCCGCCAACGGCGACCTCAACCCGTACGGCATCGCGTTCGTGCCGCGCGGCGTGCCGAACTGGAGCACGCTGAAACCGGGCGACGTCGTCGTGTCCAACTTCAACTCGGCGTCGAACGCGCAAGGCACCGGCACGACAATCGTGAAGCTGTCGCCCGGCAAAACGCCGGCAACGTTCTTCCAGGGCAGCAATCTCGGCCTGACGACCGCGCTCACGGTGCTGCGCAGCGGCTTCGTGCTGGTCGGCAACGTCCCCGCGCCTGACGGCAAGACCGTGGTCGCCCCGGGCTCGCTGCTCGTCATCGGGCCGCAAGGCAATCTGGTCACGCAACTGGTCAGCAACACGCTGCTCGACGGGCCCTGGGACATGACCGTGATCGATCACGGTCCGCGCGTGACCGCGTTCGTGTCGAACGTGCTGAACGGAACGGTCGCACGGATCGAACTGGCGATCGGCACCGACGGCGTCACGATGCTGCCAGGCTCGCGCATCATCGCGTCAGGCTACGTGAACCGGACCGATCCCAACGCCCTCGTCGTCGGCCCGACCGGCCTCGCGTACGACCCGAAAGTCGACGTCCTGTACGTCGCCTCCACCGGCGACAACGCGGTGTTCGCGATCCAGAACGCCGCGTCGACGAATCGCAACGGTGGCGTCGGACGGATGATCTACTTCGACGCGGCGCACCTGCACGGCCCGCTCGCCCTGGCGCTCGCGCCGAACGGCCATCTCGTGACCGCGAACGGCGACGCGGTCAACGCCGACCCGCTGCAACCGAGCGAGATCGTCGAATTCACGGTGGACGGGCGCTTCGTCGCGCAGATGCAGGTCGATACCGTGCCGGGCGCGGCATTCGGCCTCGCGTTCGGGCACGGCAGCAGAGGCCAGCCGCAGTTCGCGGCCGTCGACGACAACACGAATACCGCGACGGTCTGGACACTGCGCGTGGACGGCAACAACGCACCATGACGCACCACATGAACGGGCCGCATGCGGCCCGTTCGAACCTGCGCGAGCGACACATGCGATTCGCACACGCCGGGCACGATACCGCCTGACCGACGCCGCCCGGCGTCGCCCGCCCCCGCGATTGCCACCGCTTGCCCGAACCTGCGACACTGCCGGATCGTTGCCGGCCGGCACGCCTCCGAGGACGCTCGCGCATGACGATTCCCTTCAAATCGCTGATCCTGCGCGGTGCCGCGGTCGCGCTCGTCGCCGCGCTCGGCTACACCGGCTACATGCTGTCGCGGCTCGCGCCGATCGCGACGGGCTATGCCGCGAAGGCGCTGTGTTCCGGCGTGTTCGTATCGGGCCGTCCGGCCGCGTCGGTGATCGACGTCGACATCATGGCCGGCGTGCATCCGCTGCTGAAACTGGTGCGCCCGTCGATCGATCCCGAGCATCATCGCGCCGTCGCGACCTTCGCCGGCTTCGCGCGACGCGAGGCGGACTTCCGTCCCGGGCTCGGCTGCACGCTCGCGCTCGGGCCGTCGCCCGGCGTGCTGCCGGCCGCGCTGCCGCCCGTCGCCGACCCGCCGCCCGCGAAAGAAGCGGCGCCGGCCGTCGCGCCCGCCGGCATCGACTCCCGCAAGCTGCAGGCCGCGCTCGACCGCGCGTTCGACGAACCCGATCCGGCACGGCCGCGGCGCACCCGTGCGGTCGTCGTGATGTGGCGCGGGCAGGTGATCGCCGAACGCTACGCGCCCGGCTTCACGGCCGACACGCCGCTGCCCGGCTGGTCGATGACGAAGACCGTGACGGCCGCGCTGGTCGGCGTGCTCGTCGCGCGGCACAAGCTGTCGCCGGAGGCGTCGGCGCTGCTGCCCGAATGGCGCGACCGCGGCGACCCGCGCGCGCCGATCACGCTCGACGAGCTGCTGCGGATGACGAGCGGCCTGCAATTCAACGAAGACTACGACGACCCGCTGTCCGACGTCGCCGTGATGCTGTTCACACAGCCCGACACCGCGCGCTTCGCGTCGGCCAAGCCGCTCGCCGCAAAGCCCGGCACGCAGTGGTACTACTCGAGCGGCACGAGCGCGATCGTCGCACGCGTGATGCGCGACGCGATGGGCGGCACCGAGGACGACTACCTTGCGTTTCCGCGCCGCGCGCTGTTCGCGCCGCTCGGAATGCGCGGCGCGGTGTTCGAGCCCGATGCGGCCGGCACGCTCGGCAGCGCGTCGTTCATGTATGCGAGCGCGCGCGACTGGGCGCGCTTCGGGCAGCTTCTGCTGCAGGACGGGGTGTGGGACGGACAGCGGCTGCTGCCGGAAGGCTGGGTGCGCTACCTGACGCGCGCGACGCCGCTGTCGACGCGCCAGGAATTCGGCGCGCATCTGTGGGTCAAGGTGCCGGAGCCGTTCAACGATCGCGATGCGCACGCGAGCGCGATGCCGGCCGACGCGTTTCACGCGGTCGGCCATGAAGGCCAGTTCGTGAGCGTGGTGCCGAGCCGCGAACTGGTGGTCGTGCGGCTCGGGTTGTCGCGGCCGGAATCCGCGTGGAATCACGAGGCGTTTCTCGCGCGCGTGCTCGAGGCCGTACCGGCATCCGGCTCGTGACGGCCGCGGCGCGGCGGCGGCAATCAGGCCGCCACGCCGCCGCACCGCGCGACCTGCGATGCGTTACGGGTTCGCGCTGCCCGCGTACTGCTTGAAGCCTTCGCGCGTCGCCAGACGCTCGATGTAGCGCTTCGCCGCCGGGAAGTCCGAATGCTCGAACGGCGTGCCGAACCAGCGGTTCACCGACAGGCCGATCGGAATGTCGGCGAGCGTGAAATGATCGCCGGCCACGAACGCGCCGGTCGCCTCGAGCTGCGCGTTCAGCACCTTCATATGCGTCGTCCAGCCCGCGATCGACTGCGCGATCGCCGCCGGGTCCTGGTGATCGGGCGACTTGCGCACGAGGCCGAGGAACGCGCCGACCCACGAACGGTTCAGGTCCGACGCCTGCCAGTCGATCCACTGATCGACCCGCGCGCGTGCCTGCGGCTCGGCCGGATAGAGCGCGTCGCCGCCATAGCGGTTCGCGAGATAGCGGATGATCGTGTTCGACTCCCACAGCACGAAGTCGTCGTCCTTGATGACGGGCACGAGGCCGTTCGGATTCAGCGCGAGGTAGGTCGGGTCGTTGGTTGTGCGAAAGCCCGCGCCCCAGTCTTCCTGTTCGAACGGCAGGTTCAGCTCGGTGCACAGCCACAGCACCTTGCGGACGTTGATGGACGGGATCTTGCCGAGGATGTGCAGCATGCAGGCTCCTTGTGAGGTCGGATGCGAAGCGATCGGGACGCGCGACACGGCCCGAACGCGCTCCCGTCGAAGTTATACACGAGCGCGCGGGAATCGACAGGGCCGCACACGAAATCGGTGTTTCCGGCCCGCCGCCTCGCTCACATCGGCTTGAGCACCATCAGGAAATAGACGGTCAGCATCGCGAAAAACGCCGGATAGCCGAGCAGTTCCCAGCGCTTCGCATAGCGCCAGTAGCGCGCCGGCAGCGCGGCGTCGCCGTTCGCGTGCGCGAGCTTCGCCATCGCGGCCAGCTCGATCTGCAGCCACACGACCGGCAGCCAGCACGCGCCCGCGATCGCATACAGCACGATCGACGCGACGAGCCACGGTGTCTCCCACGGCCAGCCGGCCGTATGCGCGAGCCACAGTCCGGACGCGGGCTGGAACAGCACGGCCGGCGTCGTGAACCACCAGTCCGCGCGCACCACGAGGCGCGACACGGCGGCGATCGCCGGCACCGAGCGCGTGCGGTTCGCGAAGAACAGGTAGAACGCGGTGCCGAAGCCCGTGCCGACCATCAGCACCGAGGACAGGATATGCAGCGCCTTGACGACGAGATAGGTATTCATACGTGTTCTTCTTCTGAAAAAAGGATCAACAGGATCGCGAGAATCGGCACGTTCTTGAGCACGGGGCCGAACGGTTCGGCAAGCAGGCCGGGCATCGTGACCGCGATGACGGCCGAATACGCGACGATCAGCGCGCCTTGCGCGGCCCACAGGCGACGCGACGGCGCGGCAACGGTCGCCACGCCGAACGCGAAGTCCAGCGCGCAGGCCGCGTAGAGCGCGATCAGCGCGGGCAGCCCGGTCAGGTGCGCGCGGGCGAGCATCGCGAGGCTGTCGCTCAGCGGGTGGACGAAAGCGCTCACGACGGCCGTCCAGATCCAGACGATCGCAAGCGCGCCGAGCAGCAGCGGCCGCCGCCACATCGCGAGCGCGTCGCGGCGCAGCGTGATCGCGTCGGCGCCGATGAAACTGCGCAGGCCGCGCGGCGGCCGGCCGAGCACGGCCGCAAACGCCGCGGGATCGCCGGTGTTGCCGCCGCACAGCATCGTCCACGTGTCGCGGGTCAGCATCGCGCCCGGCATCGTGCCGAACAGCGCGGCCGCCGCGCCGACCAGCGGGCCCGGCAGCGCAATGCGGGCCGCCGCCGGGAAGCCCAGCGCGGCGCGATAGCTGCTCAGCATGTCGCGGTACTCGACTTCATCGCCGCCGACCGCGTCGATGACCGGGTTGCCGGCCGCCGGCGAATCGACGAGCCGTGCGACGAGTTCGGCGAGATCGTCGACGTGCACGGGGCGCAGCCGTTGATGGCCGCCCGCCGGCAACGCGTGCACGGGCAGGCTCGCGAGCATCCGGAAGAATCGTGCCGACGTGCCGGACGTTCCGTAGACGAGCGCGGGCCGCACGATCCGGTAATCGACCGGCAGCGTCTGCAGGAAGGTGTCGGCGGCGGACTTGCTGGCGAAATACGGCGTGTCGCCGCGCTCGACGCCCAGCGCCGAGATCTGGATCACGCGTCGCACGCCGGCGCGGCAGCATGCGGTGAAGAGCGCGCACGGCGCCGCGCGATGCACGGTATCGAGCGTCGCATCGCGCCGGTCGGCGAGGATCCCGACCGCATTGATCACGACGTCGACACCGTCCAGCCGGGCGAGCCACGCGTCGGGATCGAGATCCTTCGCGAAATCGATCGCGACGTCGTGCGGGCCGGCTGCATGCCGCACGCCGCGCAGCACGCGATGGCCGCCGGCTTCGAGCCGCGCGCCCAGCGCCCGCCCGATGAACCCGTTCGCGCCGCAGACGAGGATGTTCATGTCGCACTCCGCGGTGCGGCATGCCGGCGGATCGACAGCATGGCCTTGTTCATTTTCATCCTCTATCTACAGTTATTTCTGTAATTACAGAAATAACGACCTCAAAAAAAGCGGGCTGCGTGCCCGCACGTCCGATCCCGCTTACTTCGACGACTTGCGCCTGACCGCCTGGCTGATCTTCGCGCCGATCCCGAGCGCCTTCATCAGCGTGTCGGGCTTGAGCCGCAGCATCTCGTCCGACCAGGTCGTGAGCGTCTCGACGAACTGCAGCGTGTCGCGGATGCGCTGTTCGGTCTCGCGGCTTTCATCGGCGATCTCGGGGCTCGTCAGGCAATCGCGCAGCACCGTGAGCGTCGGTTCGATCTCGCGCTGCCGCCGCCCTTCGACAATCAGCTTGAACAGTTCCCAGATGTCGGTCGACGTCTCGAAGTGGTCGCGGCGATCGCCCAGCACGTGCACGACCTTCGCGAGCCGCCACGCCTGCAGTTCCTTCAGGCTGGTGCTGACGTTGGAGCGCGCGACGTTGAGCGTCTCGGCAATCTCGTCGGCCGCGACCGGCCGCCCGGCCAGGTACAGCAGCGCGTGAATCTGCGCGACGGTGCGGTTGACGCCCCAGCGCGAGCCCATTTCGCCCCAGTGGAGGATGAATCGTTCGGCGATCGGTGTGAGTTCCATGTCGGGAAATTTAGTTTTTTCAGTTATTTCTGTCAAGAGAGAAATAACTGACGGCGACGTGAATCGCTGCGCCGGCGGTCCGCCGCCGGGCGTTCGCGACGGCCGTCACCGCCCGCCTTTCCCTCCGTGCCCGCCCGCTTCCTTTACAATGCGCGGAATTTTTCCGATTTCAGGCCGTCCCCGCCTTTCTGACTAGACAGAGGTTTCCATGATCATCAAACCGCGCGTGCGTGGCTTCATCTGCGTGACGACTCATCCGGTCGGCTGCGAAGCCAACGTCAAGGAACAGATCGACTACGTGACTTCGCACGGCCCGATCGCCAACGGCCCGAAGAAGGTGCTCGTGATCGGCGCGTCGACCGGCTACGGCCTCGCCGCCCGGATCTCGGCCGCCTTCGGCTCGGGTGCGGACACGCTGGGCGTGTTCTTCGAGCGCGCCGGCAGCGAGACGAAGCCGGGCACCGCCGGCTGGTACAACAGCGCCGCGTTCGAGAAGTTCGCCGCGGAAAAGGGGCGCTATGCGCGCAGCATCAACGGCGACGCCTTCTCCGACAAGGTCAAGCAGGTCACGATCGACACCATCAAGCAGGATCTCGGCAAGGTCGACCTGGTCGTCTACAGCCTCGCGGCACCGCGCCGCACGCATCCGAAGACGGGCGAAACGATCAGCTCGACGCTCAAGCCGGTCGGCAAGTCGGTCACGTTCCGCGGCCTCGACACCGACAAGGAAGTGATCCGCGAAGTCTCGCTCGAGCCGGCGACGCAGGAAGAGATCGACGGCACCGTCGCCGTGATGGGCGGCGAGGACTGGCAGATGTGGATCGACGCGCTCGATGAAGCCGGCGTGCTGGCCGACGGCGCGAAGACGACCGCGTTCACGTATCTCGGCGAGCAGATCACGCACGACATCTACTGGAACGGCTCGATCGGCGAAGCGAAGAAGGATCTCGACAAGAAGGTGCTGTCGATCCGCGACACGCTGGCCGCGCACGGCGGCGATGCGCGCGTGTCGGTGCTGAAGGCCGTCGTCACGCAGGCGAGCTCGGCGATTCCGATGATGCCGCTCTACCTGTCGCTGCTGTTCAAGGTGATGAAGGAGAAAGGCACGCACGAAGGCTGCATCGAGCAGGTGTACGGGCTCCTGAAGGACAGCCTGTACGGCGCGACGCCGCACGTCGACGAAGCAGGCCGTCTGCGTGCGGACTACAAGGAACTCGATCCGCAAGTGCAGGGCAAGGTCGTCGCGATGTGGGACAACGTCACGAACGAGAACCTGTACGAGATGACCGACTTCGCCGGCTACAAGACCGAGTTCCTGCGCCTGTTCGGCTTCGAGATCGCCGGCGTCGACTACGACGCGGACGTGAACCCGGACGTGAAGATCCCGGGCATCATCGACACCACTGTCTGACGACCGGGCCCGCCGCGCGCAGGGGCGGGCGGCGGGCGGTCTTCCACGGGCGGCGTCAGAGCGGCGTCGCCTCGTCCAGATACACACCGGCCGACAGCGTGGCCTTCACCTGTCGCGTGAAGTCGTCGGTGGACACCTCCTCCGCACCGGATTCGATCGCGTCGTACGCCTGGCGCACGACGTCGGCCGGCGTCGCCTTGGGCACGTCGAGACCGCGCGTCAGGTCCGTATCGATGAAGCCGGCATGCAGCCCGACCACCTGCGTGCGCTGCTCGCGCAGCGAATGCCGCAGCCCGTTGGTCAGCGCCCACGCGGCCGACTTCGACACGCCGTAGCCCGACAGGATCGGCCGGTTCATCCAGCTCGCGACGGACAACACGTTCAGGATCGCGCCGCCGCCGTGGCCGGCGAGCGTTCCCGCGAACGCGCGCGACATCGCCAGCACCCCGAACACGTTGGTTTCGAGGTGATCGCGCAATGCGTCGACCGCGCCGTCGTCGGTCAGGCTGCCGAGCCGCGCGATGCCCGCGTTGTTGATCAGCAGCGTGACGTCGCGCGCGGCGTCGGCGGCCGCGGCGACCGCCGCCGGATCGGTCACGTCCAGCTTCACGGGCACCACGCCCGGCAGCGTCACGCTGGCCGGGTCGCGCGCGCCTGCATAGACCTTGCGCGCCCCGCGTGCGAGCGCCTGCTTCGCGAACTCGAGGCCAAGCCCGCGGTTCGCGCCCGTGACGAAAACGACTGCACCTTCGATCTTCATGATCGTTCCTTTCAGCGAGTGAATGAATCCCGTTCGCGCGGGTTCGCCGCGCGAACGGATCCGGTGGAAAACCACGCTGCCATCGCGTACCGAATCGCGGCACCGCCGGCGCCGGGAGCCGGATCGCCCCGCCGCCCGCGCACCGTGGCGCAAAAGACCGGTGCCGGCTTCCACCCGTGCCGCGCCGGTCGCTTCGCTTCGTTCGCGAAGTCGGCTACACTTGATGTCAATGTCGATCACCATTGTCTTTGCGGTTGCATTGTGTCAGCGCAATTCCGGCACGTCAATGGCGATCACCATTGTGTTTTTCAATCGATGCAATTGCCGGAATGAGGGAGAGATCGATGGGCGTCTCGAGACAACAGGCTGCCGAAAACCGCAACGCGATCGTCGCGGCCGCCGAGCGGCTGTTCCGGGTGCGCGGCGTCGACGCGGTGGGGTTGACGGAGCTGATGAAGGAGGCCGGCTTCACGCAGGGCGGCTTCTACAACCACTTCAAATCGAAGGATGCGCTGGTCGCCGCGGTGATGGAGAAGGCCATGCGGGACCGCGCGGATTCGCCGAACGCCGGCAGCGTCGCGAAACAGGTGACGTCGTACCTGTCGACCGCGCATCGCGACAATGTCGAAGCCGGCTGCCCGCTGTCCGGCTTCGCGGGCGACGCGCCGCGCCTGACCGACGCGGCGCGCGCCTGCTACGCGCACGGCGTCGCCGCGTATCTCGACCGGCTGGAACGGATGGTGGCCGCGGAAGGCGCGGCCGCGGCCGACACGCGCCGCGACGCGATCGCGGTCTTCAGCCAGATGGTCGGCGCGCTCGTGCTGTCGCGCGCGCTCGCCGGCACCGATCCGGCGCTGGCCGACGAGATCCTCGACGCGGGGCGGCGCACGCTCGTCGGGCAACCCGACGATCCGGCCGTGCCGGCGTAGCGGCACGGCGGGCGCCAGTCGCGCGCGATCGCTATTCCACGGCCCTCGCCGCATCCCACAGCGGCTGCCGGCCCAACGCGGCATGCCATGTTTCGAATTGCGTGCGCCACGACTCGAACGGTTGCTTCAGCGGATGACGCGGATCGTCGCTGAGCGCATACGCCATCCCTTCGATCAGCCAGCGCGGCTTGGTCGCGACCGCGAGGTTGCCGAGCACTTCGGCCTGGCGGTGATGGATCAGTTCGTGCGCGAGAAAGTAGGCTTGCCAGCCGCGCGGCGCGACGACCACGCCGAAATCCCCGAGCGTCAGTGCCGCGCGATCGCCGAGACCGAACTGGTCGGCACATGCGCGCGTCGAGCAGAACACGACGCGCGGCGCGTCGCGAAACGCGCCCACGGCCGCCGCCGCGCGCGCGTAGCCGTCGCGATAGAGCTGCTGCGCGGCGCCGAGCTTCGCCGCGTCGTCCGTGCAGATGTCCGCGCTCGGGCATGACACGCCGGGAAGCAACGCGGGCGCGACGACACGCAGCGGCTTGACGAGCGCGTACGCGGCAATCGGCAGCGCGACGAGCAGGCCCGTGAGGGCAAAGGCGACATGGGAGCGGTTCATCGAGGCGGCGGTTCGGGTGACGTTGTGGTGGCGTTTTAGTAGTGCTGTGGCGGCGTGTTCCAGCATGAATATATCGGAGCCGCACTGCCGCCGGCCGGCATTTCCTTTCCGCCCGGCCTCGAGCCTGCGGCCCCGCTCCGCCGCACGCGTGCCGATCGCGAACCGGATCGCGATCGCATCGCGCCCCGTTACACGAGCTGCTTGTGAAAATACGTGGTCGCGCACAACGCGCCGTCGGGCATCAGCGCATAGTTCGGCACGACGCCGACGCGCTGCCAGCCGGCCCGCTCGTACAGGCGCTCGGCATCGCCGCCCGTCACCGTGTCGAGCACGAGCACGGTCTTGCCGGCGTCGCGCGCGGCGTCATCGGCCGCCGCCATCAGCCGTGCGGCGATCCCCTGCCGGCGCGCATGACGGGACACGAGCATCTTCGCGATGTCCGCGCGGTGCGGCTGGTTCTCCGGCTGCGCGGTCACGACCTGCACGGTGCCGACGATCCGGCCGGCAGCGTTCTCGGCGACCAGCAGGATGCGCTCGCCGCTCGCGACGCCGTCGGCGACGCGCATCCAGAACGCGACGGCCGTCGAACGTTCGATCGGCAACATGAAGCTGACGGACGCGCCGCCTTCGACGCAATCGATCAGTACGTCGGCCAGCGCGTCGATGCACGCACGCGCTTCGCTCGCGTCGACGCGGCGGACGGTAACGGATTCGGTCATATCTTCTCCGGCAATCACGCGGACGGCACGCGTTCGGTGGCATGCGCCTGCCAGGATCCACAAGGAACACCGGCATGCGGTCGAGCATGCGCGCCGGCGGTCGGTGTCCGGCAACACGGCGCCCGGCCCGGTCGACGCGTTACCGCCCCATCATCCTACGCGGTGAAAATTCCCGTTGCATCGCCTATACTTAGCCGCATGGCTAACTTTCAACCCGGTATCAGCGACGTATTCCACGCACTCGCCGATCCGACGCGCTGCGCGATCGTCAGCGCGCTCGGCGACGGCGGGCGGACCGTTTCGGAACTGGCCGCGCCGTTCGACATGGCGTTGCCGTCGTTCATGAAGCATGTTGCGGTGCTCGAGCGCAGCGGCCTCGTCCAGACCCGGAAAGCCGGCCGCTCGCGCACCTGCGAGCTGGTCGGCGGCCGGCTGGCGGAAGCCGAGCAATGGCTCGCCGCGCAGCGCGCGCTGTGGGAAGCGCGCGCCGATCGTCTCGTGGAATTCGTCGAACGCCGCCATCAGGAGGAATACGCGCATGTCAGCAAGCCACGCCGAACCCGCCGAAGCCCATGACCTCGTCATCACGCGCACGCTGCGCGCGCCGCGCCCGGCGCTCTGGCGCGCCTGGACCGATCCCGAACTGCTGAAGGAGTGGTGGTGCCCGAAACCGTGGACCACCGAAGTGCGTGCGTTCGACCTGCGCCCGGGCGGCGCCTTCCACACGTTCATGCGCGGCCCCGACGGCGGCACGAGCGACAACCCCGGCTGCTTCCTCGACATCGTGCCGGAAGCGCGGATCGCGTTCACGTCGATGCTCGCGGGCGGCTGGCGCCCGCAGGTGCCGTGGCTGGGCTTCACGGCCATCATCACGATGGCCGACGACGACGCCGGTTGCCGCTACGAGGCGCGCGTGATGCATCCCGACGCGGCGACGCGCGAGCGCCACGAGGCACTCGGCTTCTTCGAAGGCTGGAACACCTGCATCACGCAACTCGACGAATTCGCGGCCGCGTTGCGCTGAATGCGGGCGAGTGTACGGTCCGATTGCATGCCGCCGCGCGCGCGCCTAGGATTCCTGAAGGAAGCGTGACGACACGCCGGCATCCGGCGTGCACCGTCGCGCGCGCTCCGCGGGAGGCGACATGCTGCACATGCACACGCATTCGACCCGGGTCAGCCGGCACCTGAACGCGCCGCGCGGGCGCGTCTACCGCGCGCTGCTCGACCCGCGCGCGGTCGAACAATGGAAGGTGCCCGACGGCATGACGTGCCGCGTCGACGCCTATGACGCGCGCGAAGGCGGCGCGCTGCGCGTGTCGCTGAGCTACGACGAACCGTCGGACGGCACCGGCAAGACCACCGCGCACACCGACACCTATCACGGCCGCTTCGTGACGCTCGTGCCCGACGAGCGGATCGTCGAAATCGACGTGTTCGAAACCGACGATCCGATGCTGCGCGGCGCCATGACGATCACGATCACGCTGTCCGACGAAGCAGGCGGCACGCGCGTCGATGCAGTGCACGACGGCGTGCCGCCGGGCGTGCCGGCCGCCGACAACGAGACCGGCTGGTGCATGGCGCTCGCCCGGCTCGCGGCGCTGGTGGAGACGGGCTAGAGCCACGCGACGCGCGCGATACGCGTCAGCCGAGCCGGTACACGTGCGAGACGGTCCCGCGGAACAGCGCGTCGCGCTCGTTCGGGCTGGCGTGCGCGGTCAGCCGCTTGAACGCGTTCCAGCCGTTCACGTACGAATACGAGCCCTTGTCGACCGGGAAATTGCTCTCGAACATGCAGCGCTCGGCGCCGAACGCGTCGATGCACGTATGCATCCACGGCTTCCATGCATCGGCGAGCTGTTCGGACGACGGCGGCCGCGCGCCCTTCTCGAAATCGAACCCGTTGATCCGCATGCCGAGGCCACCCACCTTCACGAATACGTTCGGCAGTTGCGCGAGTTCGCGCATCGACGCCGACCAGCGCTGGAACACTTCCGGCCGCTGGTCCGCATAGCTCGCGATCCGCACGACACCGCCGCAGTGATTGACGACGATCCGCGTGTCGGGGTTCGCCTTCGCCAGGTCGAACAGCTCGGGCAATTGAGGGAAGAACAGCCACGCGTCGTACGACAGTCCGAGCGGCGCGAGCTGCGCGACACCGGCCCGGTACGCGGGATCGAGCAGCAACCCGCGCGGCACCGCCGACAGCGGATTCGCGAGCGACGGATCGGCATCCCACGTGCTCAGGTGCCGAACGCCGCGAAAGCGTCCGCGCCCCGCGTCGAGATGCGCTTCGAGCACGTCGCGCACACGCTCGCCGAGCCGCAGGTCCGCATGCCCAACGATGCCTTTCGCGACGGCCGGACCGCTCTGCTGAAGCGGCGCGGTCGCGCCGGCGATGTAAGCCGTCTCGCCGACCGGCTTCAGTTCGGCCGGCCCCGCATCGCGATAGCGCGTCAGCGCCTGCATGTAGACGGAAGCCTGGATGTTGTGGCCCGACCGCGCATCCTGCAGATAGTCGTCGAGCATATAGATCCAGCCCGGCCGCTCGTAGAAGTGGTGATGCGCATCGACGATCGGCAGATCCGGCTCGAGTGCGGGTTCGAGCGCGGAGGCCAGCCAGTCGTTTCGTACCGCGAGATAGTTGCTTTGCGTCGTCATGCGGGAAGCTCCGTTTTCAGCCGGCGGGCGCGTGTCGGCCAATGCCGGGAGCGCGAGCGTGGCGGCGGCCGCGCCGAGCAACCGGCGTCGTTTGATCGAAATCGTCATGTCATTCGCTCCGGTCGAACGCGTACAGCGACAGCGTCAGCAGCGTCGTGATCGCCAGGACGATCGCGAGGCCGAGCATGCCGGCCGTGAAGGTGCCGAAGCTGTCCTTCAGGTAGCCGACGAGATAAGGGCCCGCGAATCCGCCGAGCGCGCCGATCGAATTGATCAGCGCCAGGCCGCCGGCCGCTGCCTGGCCGGACAGGAAGCGCGAAGGCAGCGTGTAGAAGATCGTACGTCCGGCAATCGTGCCGATCAGCGCGAGCGTGATGCCGACGAGCGCGGGCCCGAGCGTCAGGAAATGGGTCGACACGCCGAGCGCCACCGCGCCGATGAACAATCCGATCGCCAGGTTCGCGACCGGGCCGCCGCGCCGGTCCACCCGCTTCGCCCACCACAGCAGCGCGACCGTCGCGAAGAAGTAAGGTACCGCGGACAGCCAGCCGGTCTGCATCGTCGACATCCCGTGCGCCTTCAGCATTTGCGGCAGCCAGATGCCGATGCCGTACGAGCCCATCGTGAAGCCGAACGAGATCAGCGCGAGCAGGTACACGCGCACGTCTCGCAGCGCGACGCCGAAGCGCTTCTTGCGGCCGGCGGCGCCTTCGCGCTCGAACGCACGCTGCAGCGCCGCACGCTCGTCGTCCGACAGCCAGGCAGCCGTGGCCGGGGAGTCGGACAGGAGCTTCAGCACGAAAAAGCCGAGCGCGCACGCGGGCAGCCCTTCGACGATGAACATCCACTTCCAGCCTGCCAGGCCGAGCGCGCCGTCGAGTTGCAGCAGCCAGGTCGACAGCGGACCGCCGATCAGCGACGACAGCGGTGTCGACACCGTGAACCAGGCAAGCACGCGCGTGCGATAGCTCGCCGGAAACCACACCGCGAGGAAAAAGATCACGCCCGGAAAGAAGCCGGCCTCGCCGATGCCGAGCAGCAGCCGGATCGCATAAAAACTGGTCGGCCCCGTCGCGAGCGCGGTCGCCGCCGCCATCAGCCCCCACGTGATCATGATGCGCGCGAGCCAGCGCCGCGCGCCGAAGCGATACAGCGCGAGATTGCTCGGCACTTCGAACACGCAATAGCCCGCGAACATGATCCCCGCGCCCCAGCCGAACTGCGTCGCGGTCAGGCCGAGATCGCGGTTCATCGTCAGCGCCGCGAACCCGACGCTCGTGCGGTCGAGATAATTGAAGAAGTACGCGAGCGCGAGCAGCGGAATGAAGCGCCACGCGGCCTTGCGCACGGCCCGTTGCTCGATCGACGCGTCGGTCTCGCGATCGGCGGCCAGCGCCGGGGAAGCGGATGTCATGGTTGTCTCCGTGGATGCGGCAGTCCGCGCCCGCGCGATCGCGGGCGGGATGCCTTGTTCGTTCGATGGATCGCGGCGGCGCTACGCGCTCGCCACTTCGTTCGGCGACGGCGTATCGCCCGGTAAGCCCGTCACGCCCGGCGGCAGCCCGTCCGCACCGTGTCCGTGCCGCCCCGCGACGACGCCCGCTTCGATCAGCGCCCGCGCGTCGTCCGGCGTATAGCCGAGCTCGCCGAGCAGCGCGCAGGTGTCCTGACCGAGCGCGGGCGGTGCCGAACGCAGCCGCAGGCGCTCGCCCGCGAGCGTGAGCGGCAGCAGCGCGGTACGGGTGTCGACCGGCCGGCCGGCGCTGCTCGCGTCGGCCGGCAGCGTCACGGCTTCGAGGCCGCCGGTGGCGAGCAGGTGCGGATCGTCGAACAGGTCCTGCGGCTTCGTGATCGGCGCATACGGCAAGCCGATCGATTCGAACGTCGCGCCGATCTCCGCCGCCGAATGCGCGGCGAGCCGCGCACGCAGTTCAGGCAGCAGCCAGTCGCGGGCCTGCACGCGCAGGTTGTTCGTGGCGAGGCGCGCGTCGTCCTTCAGCGCGGCGAAGCCGAACGCGTCGCAAAACAGCGCCCACTGCGTGTCCGACACGACCGCGAGAAAGATCTGTTCGCCGTCCTTGACGGAGAACACGTCGTAGACGGCCCACGCGGAGATCCGGCTCGGCATCGGCGACGCGGCCTGCCCCGTCACCGCGAACTGCATCATGTGCTGCGCGACGAGGAACACGTTGTTCTCGAACAGCGAACTCTGCACCTGCTGGCCGCGGCCGGTGCGTTCGCGCTGCGCGAGCGCGGCCATCGCGCCGATCGCGCCGAACATCCCGCCCATGATGTCGTTCACGCTCGAGCCCGCACGCAACGGCCGGCCTTCGGGGCCCGTCATGTACGCGAGGCCGCCCATCATCTGCACCACTTCGTCGAGCGCGGTGCGATGTTCGTACGGCCCGGGCAGGAAGCCCTTGTGCGACACGTACACCAGGCGCGGATTCAGCGCGGACAGCGCCGGATAGCCGAGGCCGAGCCGGTCCATCGTGCCGCTCTTGAAGTTCTCGCTGAAGACGTCCGCGGTCGCGACGAGCCGCCGCACGATCTCGAGCCCGCGCGGATCCTTCACGTCGACCGCGAGGCTCTTCTTGTTGCGGTTGAACATCCCGAAGAAGCCCGCGCCGGAACCGCGCAGCGCGCGCGTGCTGTCGCCCGCGATCGGTTCGATCTTGATGACTTCCGCGCCGAGATCCGCGAGCAGCATCCCGCAGGTCGGACCCATCACCATGTGCGTCATCTCGATCACGCGCACGCCTTCGTACGGCAGCGGCGAAGCCGGTTGGCGATCGTTCATTGCGCGACTCCCGCGAGGCAGCCTTCCGGCTGGGCCGCGGTCGGCACCCGGCCGGCCGCATATCGGAAACCCTTCGGCAGCCCCGCGTCCGGCACATGGCCGTACAGCGCCTCGGCCGGCAGCGCCGCGTGCAGGATCGCGCGCGCGGCGAGCAGCGCGTCCACGTCGACGCCCGTGTCGTACCCCATCGACTCCAGCAGGAATACGAGATCCTCGGTGACGATGTTGCCGGTCGCGCCCGGCGCGTACGGGCAGCCGCCCAGGCCGCCCTGGCTCGCGTCGATCGTCGTCACGCCGGCGTCGAGCGCCGCGACGACATTGGCGAGCCCCTGCCCGCGGGTGTTGTGGAAGTGCGCGCCGCCGGCCTTGTCGCCGACTTCGCGCCGCAGGCGCATGAACAGCCGGCGCACCTGCGCCGGGTTCGCATAGCCGCTCGTATCGGAGAGCCCGATCTCGTCGACGCCGCATTCGGCCATCGCGACCGCCATCGCGATCGTCTCGTCGTCGCTGACGGCGCCCGCGATCGTGCAGCCGAACGCGACCGACACGCCCGCCTCGATCTGCACCGACGGAAACCGTGCATCGCGCAGCGCGACGATCGCGCGCACCTCGTCGATCATCTGCGCCGGCGTCTTGCGGATGTTCGCCAGCGAGTGCGCCTCGGTCACCGACACCGGCAGCGTCAGCTTGTGGACGCCCGCGTCGAACGCGCTTTCGGCGCCGCGCAGGTTCGGCGCCAGCGCGGCGACGTGCAACCCGGGAATCGCCAGCGCATGCGCGACGACTTCGCGCACGTCGGCCATCTGCGGCAACAGCCGCGCGGGCACGAACGACCCGACCTCGATCTCGCGCAAGCCGGCCGCCGCAAGCGCGGCGATCCAGCGCAACTTGCCGGCCGTCGGCATCACGGCCTTGATGCTCTGCAGGCCGTCACGCGGCCCGACTTCGCTGACCCGCACCTTCGGATATTCGGAAACGCTCATTCGACACCTCAAAGTTCTATCTAGAAGAACATCGTTCTGTTTGACGGAACTTTAGAGGCGCATCGAACGTGACGTAAGCGGGGTATACCCGTGAAATTGCGATTTTTTGGAACTTGAGTTCTGTCAGACAGAACGATATAGTCGATCGACCGCCACCCCAAGGAACCGCAAGCCGTGCCCCCGACCTCGACTCCCGCAGATCACACCGACGAAGCGCCCGATTCGTCGGCCGAAACCTCCAGCGGCGTCGCCGTCCTCGATCGCGCGTTCGCGATCCTCCATGCGTTCGGACCCACCGACGACCGGCTGTCGCTCGCGGAACTGTCGCGCCGCACCGGGCTGTACAAGAGCACGATCCTGCGCCTGCTCGCCGCGCTCGAGCACGGCGGCTTCGTGCGCAAGCTCGACGACGGCCAGTACGCGGTCGGACACGAGCCGTTGCGGCTGGCCGCGCTGTATCAACGCTCGTTCCGGGTCGGCCCGGTCGTCGAACCGCTGCTCGAGACGCTGAGCCGAGAACTCGGCGAAACGGCATCGTTCTACGTCCGGCATGGCGACATGCGCTCGGTGCTCTACCGCGTCGAACCCTCGCGCACGGTGCGTGTGTCGATCCGGGTCGGCGAGGAGTTTCCGGTTCGCCAGGGGGCGTCCGGGAAAGTGCTGCTCGCGTTCACCGACCCGCACGATGCACGGTGGGACGACGTCCGCGAACAGTTGTGGGCCGCGTCGTACGGCGAGCGCGACCCGGAGACGGCGTCGGCGTCCGCGCCGGTGTTCGGCGCAGCCGGCGATTGCGTCGGCGCGCTGACGGTGTCCGGCCCGAAATCGCGGCTTGCCGCCGCGCCGGCGATGGCCGCGGCGCTCGCGATGCTGTTGCCGCTCGCGCAGAAGGCGACCGTCGCGCTCGGTGGCGCAGGCGCGCGCTACGACGCGCCGGCCGTGCGCGACAGTCTCGCGCGGTTCGCGGCGGCGGCGGACGATACCGCGCAGCCCTAGCCGGCCACGCGCGTCCGGCGGCGCGACAGCGCAAAAGGCGGCCGCATGCGACACTGCCCACCAACACCTGCACCGCGCCGCCCGGCGCGATACACAACTGCCGTCCGGACACGTGGAAGGGAACCCCCTCGATGAACGCAGCGCGCACCGCCACCTGGTATTTCGATTTCGTTTCGCCGTTCGCCTACCTGCAGCAGGAACGGTTCGATCAACTACCGCCTGCCGCCGCATACGCGCCGAAGCCGATCGTGCTTGGCGCGCTGCTCGCGCACTGGGGCCAGAAAGCGCCGGCCGAGATCGCGGCGAAGCGCATCTTCACCTATCGCCACGCGCAATACCGCGCGGACAAGCTCGGCATTCCATTCCGGATGCCGCCCGCGCACCCGTTCAACCCGATCCGGCCGCTGCGTCTCGCGATCGCGATGGGCAGCTCGCCCGATGCGATCCGGCGGATCTTCCGGCACATCTGGCGCGACGGCCAGGACGTGTCGACGCCGGACGGCTTCGCCGCGCTGTGCGAGGCGGTCGGTTTTCCCGAAGGCGTGACGGCCGTCGAAGCGCAGCCGGTGAAGGATGCACTGCGCGCGAACACCGATCAGGCGATCGCGCACGGCGTGTTCGGCGTGCCGACCTTCGAACTCGACGGCGACCTCTTCTGGGGCGACGATGCGACCGACATGTTCGTCGACTGCGCGACGTCCCGCGCGTGGCTCGACTCGCCTGAAGTGCGTCGCATCAGCGCGCTGCCCGAAGGCATCCGGCGCGGCTGACGCTGCACGCGACGGCGCTCACGTGTCGCGCCCTTCGACGAGCGGCGGCACGGCCTCGCGCATCATCGCGACGAAACGCACGAGCCGCGACGGATAGAACTGCGCGTGCGGGTAGGTCAGGTAGACCGGCAACGGCGCGGCCTGCCAGTCGGGCGCGAGATGCACGAGCTCGCCGCGCGCGAGATGGTCCGCCAGCATCCAGGACGAACCGACGCACGCGCCGACCCCGAGCAGCGCCGCGCTGCGCAGCGCGTAGAGATTCGCGGTCGTGATGCGCGGCCGGATCGCGATGCGTCGCGTGTCGCCCGTGACGGCGTGCGTCAACGTCAACTCGGTCCGGTAATACGTGCGCAGCGCGAGCCACGGCAACGCGGCGAGCGCGTCGGGATCGGCGGGCGCATCCGCGCCGTTCAGCACGGACGGTGCGGCCACCACGAAGCGCGGCACCTTCGACAGCCGGATCGCGACCACGCCCGGATCGGTCGGCTCGCCCACCTGGATCGCGCAGTCGATCCCGCTGCCGACGAAATCGCGCACCTCGTCCTGCAGCAGCCATTCCACCGAGACGCGCGGATACTCGCGCAGGTACTGCGCAAGCGGCGCGACGAAACGCTCCTGCCCGAACGCATGCGGCACCGCGACGCGCAACAGGCCGTCGGGCTCCTCCTGCGCGCCGCGCAGGTCGGCCTCGAACGCCGCCCAGTTCGCGAGCAGTTCCTTCGCGCGCGTGAAGCAGCGCTCGCCGTCGACGGTCAGCCGCATCGCATGGGTCGTCCGCTGCAGCAGCCGCATCCCGAGCGAGCGTTCGAGCGCCTGCAGCCGCCGGCTGATGGTCGGCTGCGTCGTGTGCAGCTGCGCGGCGGCGGCCGACAGGCTGCCTGCCTCGACTATGCGCACGAAGGTTTCCATCAGCTCGAAACGATAGCCGGCGCCGTCGACCGGCACCGCCTGAACGCGCGGAGAGCCGCCAGTAGCGGGCGAAGCGGGGATTTTTTCAGTCATTCGCCAAGCGTATAACAAATCTTCGACGGACGGCACTACCGTGGCCGGCCGCCGGTCGGCACACTCGCGTCCATCCGTTACCCGAACAAGGATGTACGCGATGTCCACTCCGACCCGTCTCGACGCCGCGCCCCGCGCGGCCCATGCACCGGCCCGCGCGGCCGCCTCCTCGATGCCCGATCGCCGGCTCGTGCTGCTGCTCGCCGCGGCAGCCGGTCTCGGCGTCGCGCCGCTCTACTATGCGCAGCCGATGCTCGCCGCGCTCGGGCCCGATCTCGGCGCGTCGGCACGCGCGATCGGCTTCGTGCCGACGCTCACGCAGCTCGGCTATGCGCTCGGCATCCTGCTGCTCGCGCCGCTCGGCGACCGCTTCGACCGGCGCCGGGTGATCGTGACGAAAGCCGCCGCGCTGGTCGTCTCGTTGCTGCTCGCGGCGGTCGCGCCGTCGCTCGGGCTGCTGCTGGCCGCGAGCTTCGCGATCGGCCTGACCGCGACGATGGCGCAGGACGTCGTGCCGGCCGCCGCGACACTCGCGCACGACACGCATCGCGGCCGCATCGTCGGCACGGTGATGACGGGGCTGCTGCTCGGCATCCTGCTGTCGCGCGTCGTCGCAGGCTTCGTGGCGGAAACGGCCGGCTGGCGCGTGATGTTCGCGCTCGCGGCCGCCAGCGTCGCCGCCATCGGCGTCGTGGCCGCACGCGGGCTGCCGCGCTTCGAGCCGACCACGCAGTTGTCGTACCGCGCGCTGATCGGGTCGCTCGGCGAACTGTGGCGCCGCCATCCGGCGCTACGCCGCGCCGCGTTCGCGCAAGGGCTGCTGGCGGTCGGGTTCAGCGCGTTCTGGTCGACGCTCGCGGTGATGCTGCACGGCGCGCCGTTCCACCTCGGCAGCGCAGCCGCCGGCGCATTCGGCCTGGCAGGCGCTGCCGGCGCACTGGCCGCGCCCATTGCCGGACGCCTCGCCGATCACCACGGTCCGGAGCGCGTCACGCAGGTCGGCATCGGGATCGCGACCGTGTCGTTCGCCGCGATGGCCGCCGCGCCGCTGATGACGCCGCATGCGCAACTCGCGCTGCTCGCGGCCGCGACGATCGGCTTCGATCTCGGGGTGCAGGCCACGCTGATCGCGCACCAGGCGATCGTCTACCGGATCGACCCTGCGTCGCGCAGCCGCCTCAACGCGGTGCTGTTCGTCGGCATGTTCATCGGGATGGCGGCCGGTGCCGCGCTCGGCAGTTCATTGCTCGCGCAACTGGGCTGGAATGCGGTGATCGTGCTGGCCGTGGCGACGTCGCTGGCCGCGCTGGCCGTGCGCATGTGGCGCCGGTAAGGCCCGGCATCGCGCATGCGGGGCGGGCAGGCCGCAGGGCTTGCCCGCCTTTTCTTTTATTTTCTTTCGGTGCTGCGCGGCCCGGCGCAGCGCGGCAGATCCGTGCGAGACGCGGGACGCATCCGGTCATCCGGTGCAAGGTGTGCGACGGTTCGACGAATTGCCTAGTTCAACCGATTATTTTTCGCCGGCACGGAAGCATCCTCGCACAACCGTCAGAGGATTCGACATGGCCGCGCCGCACGGTCCTCCCCCATCCGGCCCCACGCGGAAATCGCGTTTTATCAGGGGATTCCCGGTATTTTTTCCCATTTTCTTCGAAATTACCGATGACATACTTGCCCCCCATTGCGCTCCAGTGCGAGCGCGCTTCCTGATCCTTGCCGGCCGCATGTCATGCGCCACGTGTCCGCCGAGGTCGCAGAACATGAACAATTTCGACACCACGATCCAGATCTTCCTCACCCACATCACGTTCGGACCGCTGATGAAACATGCGATCCGCGTGATCGCCGGCCTCTATACGTTCAAGGGCTTCGTGCTCATCCCCGTGCTGTGCTGGCTATGGTTCCAGCCGGGACCGGAGCGCGAACGGCAACGCGAGCTGGTCATCGCGACGGTCGCGAGCGGGCTTGTCGCACTCGCGGTCGGCCGGTTGCTCGCGAAAGTCCTGCCGTTCCGCGTGCGGCCGATCTACAACCCCGACCTGCACCTGCACTTCCCGTCCGAGGAACTGCGTGCGGCCACGCTGCAGGCCTGGAGTTCGTTTCCAAGCGATCACGCAATGCTGTGGATGGCGATCGCGATGGGTATCTTCATCATCGCGCGCCGCGCCGGCGTGCTCGCGCTACTGTATGCGGTCGTGTTCATCTGCGTGCCGCGCGCGTATCTCGGCTATCACTACCCGACCGACCTGATCGCCGGTGCCGCGATCGGCATCGCCATTGCATGGCTGCTGACGCGCGATGCGATCCGGTCGCGCTTCGCGCCGCAGGTGCTGGCGGCGATCCGGCGCTTCCCCGCGCCGGCCTATACGCTCGCGTTCCTGCTGTGCTTCGAGCTGATCACGCAGTTCGACGAACTGCTGACGCTCGCGCAGTCGGTCAAGCACACGACGATGTAACGGGACGGCGCCGCGATGCATCCGCTGCTGTCGTCACGCCGCCCGGGCACACGCTGCCGGCCCTGCGCGGCGGCATCGCGCCCCGCGCGCGCGGCCGCGCCCGTCAGTCGCGATCGGGCGCGCCGAGCGGGAAGAACGAACGATACGGCCGCGCTTCGTCGACCGCCCGCGCGAACGACGGCCGCGCAAGCAGGCGCCGGCGATACGCGATCACGTTCGAGAACGACGGATCGATCCGGTGCGTCCAGTCCGCGTAGAACAGGAACGGCGCCGCGCCGCAGTCGGCGAGGCTGAAGCGGTCGCCGGCCGCCCATTCGCGATCGGCCATCGTCCGGTCCAGCCATGCGTACGACGTCTCGAGCATCGCACGCGCATCGGCGACGCCCCGCGCATCGCGCTCGTGCTCCGGCCGCAGCGCATCGTACACGACCTTCTGCTGCGGCGTCGACACGTAGTTGTCGAAGAAACGATCCATCGTCCGCACTTCCAGCGCCGCGCGCCGGTCGTCGGGCACCAGCCGCACGGGGCCCGGATGATAGAGGTCGAGGTACTCGACGATGATGGTCGCCTCGATCACGGTGCGGCCCGCGTCGACGAGCACCGGGAAGCGCTTCATCGGCCACAGCGCGGCCAGTTCCTGCATCGGCTTCGGATCGTCGTGCGCGAGCACGCGATATTCGAACGGTGTGCCGTTCTCGTACAGTGCAGTCAGCACCTTCTGGCAATAGGACGAAAAGGGATGGGCGTAAAGCATCGGCATCATCGCGTGGTCTCTCGGGTGTCGGCGCCGCGTCATGCAGCGCCATGTGATCGGATAACCTGACGACGAACGGCGCCTGGCCGATTCGACACCGGTCCGAACATTTTTTCGTTGCGCGGCGTCGCGCCGCTACGACCGGCCGTCCATCACGACGCGCCCCTCGCCGCGCCAGCGCAGCATCCCGCCGCCGAGATTCGCGACGGCATCGAAGCCGGCCTTCAGCAGGATCACCGTCGCCTGCGCGGAACGGCCGCCGGCGCGGCACACGGTCACGATCGGCCGGTCGCGCGCGAGCTCGCCGGTACGCGCGGCCAGTTCGCCGAGCGGAATCGGCGTCGCGCCGGGCAGGTGGCCGAGCGGGCCTGCGAATTCGTCCGGTTCGCGCACGTCGACGACCTGCACGGCCGGCAGGTGATCCTCGAGCCACTGCGGATCGATTTCCCAGAACCCGGCGAACGTGTAGACGAGCGGCGCCCAGTCGGCCGTCACCTGCGCGCCGGGCGCGTTTTCGGCGACGCCGCACTGCAGGTTCGCGGGCACCGCCACGTCGATCTGGCGCGGATGCGCGAGCCCGAGGTTGCGCATGTAGCCGGCGAAATCGTCTTCGCTGAGATCGCCGCCGAGGCGCGGGTTGAAGCGCCGTTCCTCGCCGACGCTCGTCACCGTCAACCCGCGGTAGTCGTGCGCGGGATACAGCAGGCATGCGGCCGGCAGCGTGAAGAGCCGGCCGTGCACCGCGCGATACAGCGCGCGCGGGTCGCCCTGCTGGAAGTCGGTGCGGCCGGTGCCGCGAATCAGCAGGCAGTCGCCGGTGAACGCCATCGATTCGTCGTCGAGCACGAGGCTGATGCAGCCGCTCGTATGGCCCGGCGTCGCGCGCACGGTCAGGTAGCGCGTGCCGAACGTGCAGCGATCGCCGTCGTTCAGGTAGCGGTCGGCGCCCTGCGCGCCGCTCGCGGCCGAGATCGCGATCGCGCTGCCGGTGCGCTGCTTCATCAGCCATGCACCCGTCACGTGATCGGCGTGCACGTGCGTGTCGATGGTCGCGACGAGCCGCAGCCCGAGTTCGTCGAGCAGCGCCGCATCGCGGCGCACCTGCTCGAACACGGGATCGATCAGCAGCGCTTCGCGCGATCCGCGGTCGGCGAGCAGATACGTGTAGGTCGACGATTGCGGGTCGAAAAGTTGCCGGAAGATCATCGCGAAGTCGCTCCGTCGCTTATTCACGCCTACTGTCGTTCTGGTTGTCCGGCCCGCGCACCGCGCGTCGCCGGCGCGCGGGCGTGCGGGCCGCCCCGTTGCATGCGGGCCGAGCCGTCAGTGCGGCTGCGGCACGAACCGCAGGTACGGCTTCAGCGTCCGGAAGCCTTGCGGATATTTTTGCTTCGCCGCATCGTCCGACACCGAGGTCGGAATGATGACATCGTCGCCGGGCTTCCAGTTGACTGGCGTCGCCACCGTATGCCGCGCGTTGAGCTGCAGCGCGTCGAGCAGGCGCAGCACCTCGTCGAAGTTGCGACCGGCGCTCATCGGATAGACGAGCATCGCCTTGACCTTCTTGTCCGGCCCGATGACGAACACCGAGCGCACGGTCGCGTTGTCGACCGCGGTGCGCGGGCCGCCGCTCGCGTTCGGATGGATCATGTCGTACAGCTTCGCGACCTTCAGTTCATCGTCGCCGATCAGCGGATAGTTGACCGCATGGCCCTGCGTTTCCGCGATGTCCGCCACCCACTTCCGGTGGTCGCTGACGGGATCGATCGACAGCCCGATGATCTTCGTGTCGCGCTTGTCGAATTCCGGCTTGAGCCCGGCCATGTAGCCGAGCTCGGTCGTGCATACCGGCGTGAAGTCCTTCGGATGGGAAAACAGGATCGCCCAGTGATCGCCGATCCATTCATGAAAACGGATCGTGCCCTCGGTGGTCTCCGCGGTGAAATCGGGCGCGTCCTCGCCTAGTCGAATCGACATGTTCGTCCTCCGTCAAATGGGAATCGTCACGACGCCCGCGCCGCGGCATCCGCGCGGCGCACGATCGTCCGCACGCGGCAAGCCGGCCTGGCACCGGCCGGGCGCCGCGCGTTTCTATAGGGTAGGTCAAAATGCGCGCGCCGCCGGTGGACGGCGGGACGATTGGCCGCGTCGGGCCGGCGGCGCGTGCTGCCTTACACTACGGCCTCTCGTCTTACGTTCACAGGAATGCCATCGACATGTCGATGACGATCGATCCGAAGCAAGCCGCCGCGCTGCTGGCCGTCGCCGACACCGGCAGCTTCGAGCAGGCCGCCGCACGCCTGCACGTGACCGCGTCCGCCGTCACGCAGCGGGTCCGCGCGCTGGAGGCGAGCCTCGGCACGCCGCTCGTGCTGCGCACGCGGCCGTGCCGGCCGACGGTGGCCGGACAGCGCGTGCTGCAGCACCTGCGCCGCGTCGCGCTGCTGCAGGCCGACCTGCAAAGCACGCTCGCGACCGAGCGCGAATCGCCGATCTCGGTCACGATCGCGCTGAACTCCGACAGCCTCGGCACCTGGTTCCTGCCCGCGCTGACGTCGGTGCTCGCGGGCGAGCGCATCCTGTTCGAGCTGATCGTCGAGGACCAGGACCACACGTTCGCACTGCTCGAAAGCGGGATGGCCGTCGGCTGCGTGACGACCGAGCCGAAACCGATGCGCGGCTGCGTCGCGACGCCGCTCGGCACGATGCGCTACCGGCTGCTCGCCGCCGCCGCGTTCGCGGGGCGCTGGTTTCCGCGCGGCCTGAACCGCACGAGCGCGCGCAAGGCGCCCGTCGTCGCGTATTCGCGGCGCGACACGCTGCAGTCAACGTTCCTGAAGGAGAAGTTCGGGTTGCCGGAAGGCGCGTATCCGTGCCACTTCGTGCCGGGCACGCATGCGCATTTCGCTGCGGTGCGGCACGGGCTCGGCTACGCGATGGTGCCGGAGCCGCTGATCGGCAGCGCGCCGCTCGACACGCAAGGGCTCGTCGATCTCGCGCCCGTGCATCCGACCGACGTCACGCTGTACTGGCACGCGTGGACCGTGCAGTCGCCGACGATGGCGTCGCTGTCCGCGCGGGTGGTCGAAGCGGCGCGCCGGTTGCTCGCGCCGCTGCCGTGACGCGCGGGTGATCGACATCGCCCACGCGGCACGCGGTGCGGTAAGCGTGGCGGCGAGAAACGCCGCCGCGCCGCCTATACTTTTTCCATCGGCCTCGCGAAGGCGCCGCGCGGCCGATCACGCAAATCCGGCCGTTCCCTTTCCTGTGAGGAGAACATCATGTCCCGCCGCTATATCGATTGCCGCGAGTTTCCCAGCGCGATGAATTGCTCGGTCGCGATTTCCGCCGACTCCGACAACGAACTGCTGGAGGCCGCCGTGCAACATGCGGTCTCGGTGCACCAGCACACCGACAGCGCCGAACTGCGCACGCAGTTGAAGGCGCTATTCCGCGACGGCACGCCGCCCGCCGACATGCCCCGGCAAGCGTAATCCGCCGGCACGGCCAATATCGACGGACGGGTTGCCACGTCGCCCCCGTCGCCTCTCCGCTTCCTGCTTCGCGCCACATCGCGCCGGTGCCCCCCCGCCGGCCGGCGCATTCCGCCTTACGCGCGACGCTGCGCGAAATACGCGCCGACCGCGTCGATGAAGGTGTCGATGTCCGCGCGCGACACGTCGCAGTGCGTGACGAAGCGCGACGCATACAGCATCTGCGTGAGCATTCCGCGCTCCTTCAGCCACGCCTCGAGCGGCGCGCAATCGGCTTCGGGAAATTGCGCGAACACCATGTTCGTCGCGTGCGACAGCACCTTCACCGGCTCGATGCGCGCCAGACCTGCCGCGAGATGCGCGGCGTTCGCGTGATCGTCGGCCAGCCGTTCGACGTTGTGGTCGAGCGCATACAGGCAGGCCGCCGCGAGGATGCCCGACTGCCGCATCCCGCCGCCCAACACCTTGCGCCAGCGCTGCGCGCGCTCGACCAGCGCACGATGGCCGACCAGCACCGAACCGACCGGCGCGCCGAGCCCTTTCGAGAAACAGATCGACACGGTATCGAACGGCGCGCACAGTTCCGCGATCGGACAGCCCGACGCGACGGCCGCATTGCACACGCGCGCGCCGTCGAGGTGCGCGGCCAGCCCGCGGCTGCGCGCGAGCGCGACGGCTTCCTGCACATAGCCGTCCGGCAATACCTGGCCGCCGATCGTGTTTTCGAGCGCGAGCAGCCGCGTGCGGGCGAAGTGGTTGTCGATCGGCTTGATCGCCGCGGCGATCTTCGCGAGCGGCAGCGTGCCGTCGGGCGCGTTCTCGATCGGCTGCGGCTGGATGCTGCCGAGCACGGCCGCGCCGCCGCCTTCGTACTTGTAGGTGTGCGCGAGCTGGCCGACGATGTATTCGTCACCGCGTTCGCAATGGGCCATCAGCGCGGCCAGGTTGCTCTGCGTGCCGCTCGGGAAGAACAGGCCGGCTTCCTTGCCGGCCCGCTCGGCCGCGACCGCCTGCAGGCGCAGCACGGTCGGGTCGTCGCCCCATACGTCGTCGCCGACTTCGGCGGCAGTCATCGCGGCCAGCATCGCCTGGCTCGGACGTGTCACGGTATCGCTGCGTAAATCGATCATCAGAATTTGCTCCGAGAAACCCCGCCATTTCCCCCAAGGGGACTTCCTTCGGGGCGGATGGCGGGAAGGAAAGGAGTGCTGTCGACAGGCAGCTTCTTCCACGGGTTAGGATCACCGGCATGATTCTTGTCTACCGCTACCGGGTGAGGTCGCTCAACGGACTGCTTTGCAAGCAGAGCCGTGCGGTGAACTATGTCTGGAACTTTTGCAACGATACGCAGAAGCACGCGCTCAAGTGGAGCAAGAAGTGGCCGACGGGATTCGATCTGAACATGCTGACGACGGGAGCAGCAAGGCGCTCGGTATCCACTCCGGCACGATCAACGCGACATGCGAGCAATACGCGAAGTCGCGCAGTCAGCACCGTCGGCCTTACCTGCGCTATCGCGGCAGGAAATCGCTGGGCTGGGTGCCGCTGAAGGGCCGAGACCTGAAGCGCGAGGGCGACGCGTTTCGCTTCGCCAGCAACACTTTCCGCGTGTTCAACAGCCGCCCGCTTCCTGAAGGCAAGATCAAGGACGGCACCAACTTTGCGCAGGATGCGCGCGGCCATTGGTTCTTGAACATCGTGATCGAGATACCCGATATTCAGGCCCGACCGATCCGTTCCGGTGTCGGAATCGATCTCGGCGCTGATCACTTTACCCGGCACGACACGAGCAAAACTATCCAGCGCTTGCTGAAGCGCTTGAACGACCTCGGTTGCGAGGTTCAACCCGTTCTCGCTCCATAAGCGTTTCTTGCTAGAGAGTGGGTCTGTAGTGACTGTGGTGTCGTGCATGATCGCGACGTCAATGCTGCTTTGAACATTCTCCGATGCGGACGTGCATCGCCAGGTGTGGGAATCCTCCGCCTTTAGGCGGAGGAGGACGTCAACTTCGTGCCCTGAGTAAACGCGGACCGGAACCGATGTGCCCGGCCCTGACGAAACGAGACTCAGAGTGTACGCAATTCGCGCAGCGCCTGCCGGTGGCCGGATGCGCGCCGCGGCGACCCGACGTCGGCCCGACCGGACGCCGGGCGACACCGCGGCGTGCGCCGACCTCGTTGCGCCGGCCGCATCGTTCGAATGACGCGACGCGCCATATTGCCGCACGTGCGGCAGGCCGCCACGCCGCGGCCGCATGCGGCGCGAGCCGCGTTCTTGATACGAATCAACGATTTATCCCGAAATGGCGCGCGGCGGACTGGACATCTGCGACGAGTTGGCACATTTCGCGGCGCAACATCGCGATCCATACTCCCGCCAACCCCGACGCCCCACCGGCCGGGGTCCGCCGGCACCCGCCGGCGGGTATCGTCAGCCTCGGTCAACTCGTATGAACTCCGCATTTTCGGCCCTCGATCTGGCCCGCCTGCAATTCGCGTTCACCGTCTCCTTTCACATCGTCTTCCCGGCGCTGAGCATCGGCCTCGCCAGCTTCATCGCCGTGCTCGAATATCGCTGGCTGAAGACCGGCAAGCCGTACTACAAGACACTCTGCCTGTTCTGGTCGAAGATCTTCGCGGTCGCGTTCGGGATGGGCGTCGTCTCCGGCGTCGTGATGAGCTATCAGTTCGGCACCAACTGGTCGGGCTTCTCGAGCTTCGCCGGCGCCGTCACCGGCCCGCTGCTGATGTACGAGGTGATGACCGCGTTCTTTCTCGAAGCCGGCTTCCTCGGCATCATGCTGTTCGGCTGGAATCGCGTCAGCCCGCGCGCGCACTTCGGCGCGACGCTGATGGTCGCGATCGGCACGCTGATCTCGACGTTCTGGATCCTCGCGTCGAACAGCTGGATGCAGACGCCGCAGGGCTTCGAGATCGTCGACGGCCGCGTCGTGCCGACCAACTGGTTCGCGATCATCTTCAACCCGTCGTTCCCGTACCGCCTGTTCCACATGGCGATCGCCGCGTTCATCGTCGCCGCGCTGGTCGTCGCCGCGACGGGCGCATGGCACCTGCTGAAGGGCCGCCGCGACAAGGGCGTGAAGAAGATGTTCTCGATGGCGCTGTGGCTGCTGCTGGTGCTCGCGCCGCTGCAGGCCGTGATCGGCGACCAGCACGGCATCAACACGCTGAAGCACCAGCCCGCGAAGATCGCCGCGATCGAAGGGCTGTGGGAAACCGAGAAGGGCGGCACCCCGCTCAACCTGTTCGGCATTCCGGACATGCAGGCCGAAACGACCCGCTACGCGGTGAAGGTGCCGCACCTCGGCAGCCTGATCCTCACGCACAGCTGGGACGGCGAGATCCGCGGGCTGAAGGACTTCCCGCCGGAAGACCGCCCGAACTCGACGGTCGTGTTCTGGAGCTTCCGGATCATGGTCGGCCTCGGCTTCGCGATGATCGGCCTCGCCGCGCTCGCGTGGTTCCTTCGCCGCCGCGGCAGCCTGTATGAATCGAAGTGGTTCCAGCGCTTCGCGCTCGTGATGGGCCCGACCGGCTTCGTGTCGCTGCTCGCGGGCTGGGTGACGACCGAAGCGGGCCGCCAGCCGTGGGTCGTGTATGGCGTGATGCGCACCGCGCAGGCCGTGTCGCCGCTGTCGGTGCAGCAGGTCAGCCTGTCGATGATGACGTTCGTGATCGTGTATTTCCTCGTGTTCGGCACCGGCGTGTACTACATGCTGAAGCTGATGAAGGCCGGCCCCGCGCTGCCCGACGTCAGGCACGACGCGCAACACGACACGCCCGACACACGCCCCGATCACACCGCGCGCCGCCCGATGTCCGCCGTCGACGACCTGATCGAGACCGTCTGAGCCCACCCATTTCGCAAACGAGAAAACCTATGGACGTCACCGTAATCTGGGCCGCGATCATCGCATTGGGGCTCTTCATGTACGTCGTGCTCGACGGCTTCGACCTCGGCATCGGCATCGTCTTCCCGTTCTTCCCGGACGAGAAGGAACGCGACCTGATGATGAACACCGTCGCGCCCGTGTGGGACGGCAACGAGACGTGGCTCGTGCTCGGCGGCGCCGGGCTGTTCGCGGTGTTCCCGATCGTCTATTCGACGGTATTGTCGGCACTGTACCTGCCGCTGATCTTCATGCTGGTGTGCCTGATCTTCCGCGGCGTGTCGTTCGAGATCCGCGCGAAGGCGCGGCGCACGAAGCAGCTGTGGGATCTCGCGTTCATCGGCGGTTCGGCCGGCGCGACGCTGTTCCAGGGGATCGCGCTCGGCGCGTTCCTGCAGGGCATCAACGTGAAGGACGGCGTGTTCGCGGGCGACGCATTCGACTGGCTCACGCCGTTCAGCCTGCTGACGGGCCTCGGCCTGATCGTGACCTATGCGCTGCTCGGCTGCTGCTGGCTCGTCGCGAAGACGGAAGGCGACCTGCAGCGCCGCCTGCATCGCGTCGTGTGGCCGCTGACGGTCGTGCTGCTCGGCTTCATCGCCGTCGTCAGCCTGTGGACGCCGCTGCAGGATCCGGCCATCGCGCAGCGCTGGTTCGATTCGGGGCTGTTCTGGCGCCTGCTGCCGGTGCCGTTCCTGGTGGCCGGGTGCGCGGTGTGGATGCATCGCGCGGTGCGCGACCGCCACGACATGACGCCGTTCATGCTCGCGCTGGCGCTCGTGCTGCTCGGCTACGTCGGCCTGCTCGTCACGATGTTCCCGTACGCGATTCCGCAGACCATGACGATCTGGGAAGCGGCGGCGCCGCGTTCGAGCCAGACCTTCACGCTGGTCGGCGCAGCGGTTATCCTGCCGATCATCATCGCCTACACGACGATGGGTTACTGGGTATTCCGAGGCAAGGTGCGCCATGAAGACCAGCATTACTACCACCACTGATTCCGCCGCTCGCCAGCCCGACGCGCCGCGGCCGCGGATGCGCGGCTGGATGTGGTTCGTCATCCTGTGGGCAGGCGGCGTGCTCGGCGCCGTCACGCTCGGCTATGCGTTCAAGATCTTCATGAACCTGACGCTGTTTGCGGTGAAGTAGGCCGGGCGACTCACCGGCCCCCCTCTCCGGACGCATCGCGCATCTGTCGATCGACCGACGGATGCGCCGCTCCCGCCACCACGGCAGGCGTTATTGCGGCGCGCGCCGCACGACGCCGAGCTTCAATCCCAGCATGCCGAATATGCGGTTCATCGTCTGGACGGTTCCGTCGCTGCGACCCTGTTCGATATCCTGAATCGTCTTCGTCGATACGCCGGCGAGCTTGGCCATTTCGGCGCTCGTCAGCCGCATCGTCTTCTTCAGATGACGCACCGACTCGTGCAACGGCCATTCCGGATGCGCAAGAACGTCGTCGATCGCCTGGCGCCGCAGCGCGAGCTGTTCGGGAAGCGACATCGCGTTGTAGCGTTTGTCCATGGTGTCGCGTCCTCGCTAACGCAGCCTGTCGAGCTCGCGAGCAAGCCGCTCGAGACCGGGTTTCAGAAAGGCATGCACGTCGTGTTCCAGACCGAGATCGACACCGTAATCGGCGATGACCTGCAAATGCGGCGCCATTGCGCGCAGACGCGTCTGCAACGCGTGACGATCCAGCGCAACGTGCGTCTCCCCCGCCTGCGGTTCGCTTGACCGGACAACAGCGTCGAGCACCCGCGCCCAGTCAGGCCGGCCATCGTCATTTCCTTCCCAACGGATGCGGCGCGCAATGCCGTCCGGATGAAGATACATCGGCGCGAAATCGTATAGCGGCGTCAAGGCGATGCGTCCGTCGAAGTCTCGTTGCAGTGCCGTGTTTCGCGCATGATTGTCCTTGTTGCCAAGCGCAAGGTTCGCCACATCGCGACACAGATACTCGGCCACCTCGGTCTGGGGATCCGTGCATCGACGCACGAGATGACGACACACCTCGTCGTGACTCGGCACGACGCCGAAGCCTGCGTTGCCGGTCAACGAAGCGATGCTTTCCTGCCCGAACCGAACGACGCTCCCGCCGCTGCGCGCGCGATCGAACCGCGGGATGAACAACGACCGATCCCGCAGCATCAGTGACGCATGCACGCGCAAGCCAAGGCGCTGAGCCAATGCCATGTATGGCGCTTCGTGCCGCAGGATCCGGGCAAGACGTTCGTTCGTGCCACGTCCGAACTTGACGATGTAATGCTCGACCGCGCGCTCGTCGGGCAGCGTGTGATCGAGATAGAGCAGCCCGTCGTCGGCGCGCGTCAGCAACAGCTTCGGCCATTCGCCCTGCACCCCTGCGACGAAAAATCCGTGTTCGGCGAGATATTCGCTGAATGCGTCGCCGCGTGCAGCAACATCGTCGTCCGTAAATCCTTGCTGCGGCCCTCCGCGCTCGGCGAGCCACTGCGCGGCTTCCTTGACCCGCAAATTGCCGATCGAGTTTCCGGCACCCGCGAGCAGCAACGTCCAGTCGGCGCGCTCCTCGGCCGTTTCGGGGAGTTCGAGGTGGCGCAACAGTTCCTGGCGCCCGAACCCTTGCGGCAGCAAATCGATCAGGAACACCGGCCAATGAGGCGTGACCAGCGGCTCGAGGTCGACCGGAAAGGTGCACGACATCGCGCGCGCGTCGCGAGCGGACTGATGACGGACGATCCATTCGACGTCATAGCCCGTATACGCGTGCGCGCGCCATCCTTCGTCCGGTTCGCCGAACAGGGTGACGCCGCCGACGTCATGCCAGATTCCGTCGGCGTGAAGCTGGATCGTGCAGGAAGCCATCATTTTGGTAGAAATCTATACAAATTAAGCCACTGAGTGTCAGTGAATTATATAAATTTCTGCCGAAATGAAAATCACGCCGTGGAGTCGGCGCGGTGAGCCCCGCCTACCGCCGGTCGCGCAGCGCCGCCTCGATCTTCCGATCGGTCTTGTACTGGCTCAGCGCATACACCGACCAGATCGCAGCAGGCAGCCAGCCGATGATCGTGATTTGCAGGATCAGGCAGATGATGCCGGCGATCGGGCGGCCGATCGTGAAGAACTGGAACCACGGCAACAGCAGGGCAAGCAAAAGGCGCATCGGGAATCCTCTGGAGGCATCGTTGAACGGTCGTGCGCAGCCAATATGGCGGGTCGCGCGCTCCGTTTCAAGCCCGGCGCCGCCACGTGCGTGCGGACACGGCCGGCCTTCGATCGCGCGGGACGCGGCCTACGCCGATTCGGCGAGCCACCGCGCGACTCGCGCGACGAGCGGATCCGCTTCGTCGAAGCACTCGACGCCCGCCACCTGCGGCGCGTCGCAAATCGTGAACACCGGCTTGCCCCATTGCAGCCCGAGCGCGATCTCGGACAGCGTGCCGAGCCCGCCGCCCACCGCGACCAGGCACAGCGACGCGCGCGCGACCAGCGCGTTGCGCGTGATGCCGAGCCCGGTCGGCAGCGCGACGCTCAGATACGGATTCGCGTGCGTAGCATCGTCTTCCGGCAACAGCCCGATCACGCACCCGCCGGCCGCCTGCGCGCCGCGCGCGGCCGCCTCCATCACGCCCTGCTTGCCGCCGCCGACGATGGCGACGCCCGTCGCCGCGAGCGCCTGTGCGACCCGCTCCGCGACCCGCATCTGCTCGCCGGTCGCGTCGCGCGGGCCGATCAAACCGACCGGCATGCGATGCCGCCGTGCGCCGCGCTGCCGCTGCGCGAGTTGCGCGAGCGCGTCGCGCGCCGCTTCCGACCACTCAATGACGTCGTTGCCGAACAAGGCCTTCCCCCAATGCAAGAACGCAGGTGCAGATCGCCGTCAGCACGATCGACAGCACGGCCGCCTGCGAGAAATCGGTTTGCCCGTCCGACAGCTTCAGATACATCAGCAGCGGCAGGATGTTGATCTGCGTGCCGGCCAGCGCGAGCGCCGTGCCGTAGGTGCCGAGCGCGATCGCCGTGACGAGGCACCATGCGGACGCGACCGACGGCCACAGTTCGCGCCACGCGACGTCGAGCCACGCGCGCCACGGCCGCGCGCCGAGCGTCAGCGCCGCCTCGAGCGGCCGCCGGTCGAGATTCGCGAGCGCCGGATAGATCATCAGCGCGACCCGCGGAATCAGGTAATACGCATAGGCGACCGCCAGCCCCGGCATCGTGTAGATCGCGCCGCCGAGCACGTTCGGGTCCGCGCCCAGCGACGCCGCCAGCGTCGTGACGAAGCCGGCGCGGCCGAACGCGAGGATGAAGCCGTACGCGATCACCAGCCCGGAGAACGCGAGCGGCACGCCGAGCAGCGCGAGCGTCCAGTGGCGACGGGCGGGCGACTGCCCGGCCAGCGCGAACGCGACCGGCACGCCCACGCCGACCGACAGCGTGCCGGCGCCGACCGCCAGCGCCAGCGACCGCGCGATCGCATCGGCGACGAGCGGGTCGCGCAGCACCGCGCCGAATGCGCGGCCGCCGTCCGTGAACGCCGAGCCGACGAGCGCGGCGAGCGGCAGCACGAAGCACACCGCCAGCAAACCCGCCGCCGGGGCCGCGCCGAAGCGGCGCAGCGCGCCGCGTTCCGCGAGGGAGGTCTGCATCGCGCGCCCCTTAGTTGCCGAGCGTCGCCTGCGACCAGAGCTGGTCGACCTCGGCCTTGCGCGTCGCCGCCTTCGCCACGTCGAGCGGGCGCACCTGCGGCGCCTTCGGCAGCTTCGCCGCGACGTCCGGCGCGACCGGCGTGCCGGGCACGGCCGGCCGCACGAAGCCCTGCGCGAACAGTGCCTGCCCGACGTCGCTCATCACCAGGTTGAGCCAGAGCTGCGCGGCGGACGGGTTCGGGCCGTTCTTCACGAGGCTCATCGCATACGGCGCCGACACGCTGCCGTCCTGCGGAATCACGACGTCGGCCGCATCGCCCATGCCGTCGACGTATTTCGCCTTCAGGCCGTCGTTCTCATAGCCGATCAGGATCGGAATCTCGCCCTTCACGAACTTCGCATACGGCGTCGTGCCCTCGACGCGCAGCACGTTGCCCGCGCTCTTGAGCTTGCCGAAGAATTCCGCGCCCGGTTTCGGATTCTCGACGCTGCCGCCATTCGCATACGCGGCCGCGAACACGGCGACCTGCCCCTGCCCGGTCGAACGCGGGTCGAGATAGACCACGGCGTTGCGATACTCCGGCTTCAGCAGGTCGGACCAGCGCTGCGGCACGTTCTTCACGAGCTTGCGGTTGACGAGGAACGCGATGTTCAGCGAGTGCACCGCGAACCAGCGGCCGTCCGTCGAGCGGAACACGTTGGGCAGCTTGTCGAAGTTGACCGGCTTGAACGGCGCGACGACGTCCTTGCTCTCGGCATCGAGCGCCGACGCGGCGAAGTAGTACGCGGTATCGGCCTGCGGACGGCGGCGCGACTTGTCGAGCGCGACCACGGTCGCGGCCGAGCCGATGTCGTTGTAGGTGAGCTCGACCTTCGGATAGCGCTTGCGGAACTCGGCGAACAGCGCCTTCCAGTTCGCCCATTCGGGGCCCGTGTCGAACGACACGACGAGCCCTTCGTCGGCGGCCTTCGCATACAGCGCGTCCTCGCCCGGATACAGCGGCGCGGCATGCGCCGGCGCGGCAGCCAGCGCCGCGAGCGCGCACAGCGCCAGCACGCCGGCACGCAGGGTCTTCACAAGGGGTTGGCCTGCAAGCATCGGAAATCTCCGTTGAATGAAAGGGGTCACTGCGCGGCCGGCGAAGCCGGCAGCACGAGCAGATGGCGCGGCTCGATCGCGATGCGGCGCGTAGCCGGCAAGCGGCCTTCGCACAGCAGCGGGTCGGCCGAGCCGGCGGGAATGAAGTCGTAACGTTGCGTCGCGCCGAAGTAGCGCACGTCGCCCGGGCTGCCGTCGATGCGGTTCACACCGTGCTCCGGCGGATCGGCCTCGACGTGCTCGGGCCGCACCAGCACCTCGATCGCGTCGCCCGGCCGGTGCGCGCCGGTCTCCACGCGCAGCGTCGCGAACCGCACGTCGACCGTGTCGTGCGCGATCACGCGACCGCGCAGCAGCGTCGAATGCCCGACGAAGCGCGCGACCTGCGCGGAAGCCGGGCGCTCGTACAGGTCGCGCGGGGTGCCCACCTGCAGCACGCGTCCGCCGTCGACGATCGCGACGCGGTCGGCCATGCTCAGCGCCTCGTCCTGGTCGTGCGTGACGAGCAGCGTCGTCGCGCCGCACGCGCGCTGCAGCGCGCGAATCTCGTCGCGCAGCTGATGGCGGATGCCGGCGTCGAGCGCCGCGAGCGGCTCGTCGAGCAGCAGCAGCTTCGGTTCGATCACGAGCGCGCGCGCCAGCGCGACGCGCTGCTGCTGCCCGCCGGACAGCATCGCGATGCCGCGCTCCGCATGCGCCGACAAGCCGACGCGCTCGAGCATCTCGTGCGCGCGCCGCCGCCTGGCATCGGCCGCGACGCCGCGCATCCTCAGCCCGTACGCGACGTTGTCGGCCACCGACAGGTTCGGAAACAGCGCGTAGTGCTGGAACACCATGCCCACCTCGCGCCGCCACACGGGCACGCCCGCCATGTCGTCGCCGCCGATTGCGATGCGGCCGCTGCCGCCGTCGAGCAGGCCGGCCGCGAGCCGCAGCAGCGTGGACTTGCCGGACCCGCTGCGGCCCATCACCGCGAGCAGTTCGCCTTGCGCGGCGGCCAGCGTGACGTCGTCGACGCCGTGACGCGCGCCCGGATACTGGAAACTGACGTGTTCGAATTCGAGACTCATGACGGACTCATTTCATACGTTGCACGGTGCCGACCGACACGAGCGTCGCGAGCACGGCGAGGACGAGCAGCACGACGGTGGCCGCGCACGCCATCCCCGACGCGCCGTAGAACGCCTGCAGCAGCACGATCGGATAGTTGCGGTAGCGAAAGCCGGCGATCAGGTTCGAGATCTGGAATTCGCCGATCGACAGCGCGGCCACCATCACGAGCCCGGAAAACAGGCTGTGCCGCAGGTTCGGCAGCACGATCGTGAAGAACTGGCGCAGCGGCGTCGCGCCGAGCGTCGCCGCGCAGGCCTCGAGGCGCGCGAGGCCCAGGTGGCGCAGATCGCTGAGCAGGGTCTGCAGCAGGTAGGGCAGCGTCAGCACCGCGTGCGCCGCGATCATCAGCGGCAGCGTGCCGAGCCACGGCAGCGTGTCGCCGCTGAAGATCGCGATGTAGCCGAAGCCGAGCGTCAGCGCGGGCACGGCCACCGGCATCAGCATCATGATGCGCGTCGCCATGCCGCGCCCGGCCTGTGCGCGGTGATGCAGCGCATAGGCAAGCGGCAGGCCGATCACCGCGTTGAGCGCGCAGCACGCCAGCGCCACCGTCAGGCTCACGCCGAAGGCGCGGGTGAAGCTGCGGTTCGCGGCCAGGTCGGCGAACCAGTGCCCGGTGAAGCCGGTGGGCAGCAGCGTGTTCGTCCACGACTGGCCCACCGAACCGACCAGCAGCAGCACGATCGGCAGCAGCAGGTAGAGCCCGAACACCGCGACGAGCGCCTGCAGCAACAGCCGGCCGATGCGCGGGCCCGCCGGTTTGTTACGACGAATCGGAACACCATCGGCCAGTGCCGGGGCGGTGGACGCAGGCATGGAAACACTCGCGGGAAAGAGACAAACACACCGCACAACGCCCGCCGGGCGGGGCTGTCACGCGTTTTCGGAATGGCGGCAGTGTGCGGCGTCGACATGGCATCGTCATGAAAAAAACGTACAAAGCCCGCATCGATCTGTGCGCAGAAGGAATAGCCGCGATGAAGCACCTGTATCCGAACGTCGCGGAACTGCACGCGTTCGCGAGTTCCGCGAAGTACCTGAACTTCTCCTACGCGGCCCGGGAACTGGGGTTGACGCCCAGCGCGGTCAGCCGGCAGATCGCGAATCTCGAGGCACTGTTCGGCGTGAAGCTGTTCGTGCGCGAGGGCCGCAGCCTCGTGCTCACGCGCGCCGGGCAGGTGTACCACGCACGCGTCGTCGGCCCGCTGCGCGAAATCGGCAACGCGTCGATCGAACTGCTGAGCGCACGCGAGAACAGCGACCTGCTGACGATCGCGAGCGTGCCGACGTTTACGACCAAGTGGCTCGTGCCGCGGCTCACACGCTTCCTGGCGGTCGCGCCGAGCGTCACGCTGAGCTTTCGCCGCCATCTCGCGCACGGCGACATCTTCCCGTTCGGGCTCGACGCGGCGATCCGCTACGGCGACGGCACATGGGAAGGCGTGCGCAGCGATTACCTGGACGGTCGAACCTTCGTGCCGGTCTGCTCGCACGAATTCGCGGAGCGGCATGCGCTGCGCACGCCCGCCGACACCGTGACGGCGCCGCGCCTCGTGCACGAGCAGGCGGAAATCGCGTGGTCCGCGTGGGCGGAACGCCATCGCGCCACGCAGATGAATGCGCTCGCCGGGCCGCGCTTCGAACAGTATTCGGTACTGATCCAGGCCGCACAGGCGGGGCTCGGGCTCGCGCTCGTGCCGCGCTTCCTGATCGCGGACAATCTCGCGGCCGGCACGCTCGTCGAGCCGTTCGACGCGCCCGTCGACGTCGACGCGCAGGGGCACTACCTGTGCTACGCGCCGGAGCGCCTCGAAACGAGCGAGGCGTTGCGGCACTTCAGGGAATGGATGCTGGACGAATGCGCGCCGGCCTGAGCCGGGCCGCCATCGTCATGAAGCGGGGCGCGCCGCCGCGCGTCCCGTGTGTGCCGGACACCGCCCCGGCGGCGGCATCCGGCAGGCGTCGTCAGCGCTCGATACCGAGCCCCGGCAGCACGCGCGTGTTCTCGGCCACCACCGCATGCAGCAGGCGCGGGTTCGCGCCGAGCAGCCCGAGGATCGTCGGTGCGACCTGCTTCGTACCGACCGTGTCGGTCACCGTGCGTGCGCGATGCAGGCCCGGATACGACACGAGCAGGCCGAGGTGGCTGTCGTCCGGCGCGTTGCCGCCGTGTTCCTCGTCCTTCTTCGTGCTCGACGTGTAGATCACCCCCGGATTCGGCTGGACGATGATGTCCGGCGTGCGGCCGTTGGCCGGATCGCCGAACCGGTCGGCCAGCGCCGCGCCGTAGAGGATCTCCGCCTGCGTACCGTCGGCGCAGATCCCCGGCGCGTTGCAGCCGAGGTTCGCCTTCAGCGTCTGCACCACGGCCGTGCGCTGGCTACGGTCGCGCAGCCAGATCAGGCCGACGTCGTCGGTCTGCACGAGGCCCGTGCCGACCAGGCCCGAACCGTCGTTCGGGTTGCCCGTCGTCGTGTTGTTCTGGCCGAAGTTGCCGTTCGGGTCGAGATAGTTGTTCGCTTCGAGCAGCTTGGTCAGCGTGTCGCCGTTCTTCACGAGCTTCGTGTGATCGGTCGGCGATTGACCATGCTTCGCCGTGACGATCACCGCCGTCGACGAATACAGGTTCGCCTGCTTCAGCGCCGCGACGACATGGCCGATCGAGTTGTCGACATACGTGATCGCGTTCGCGACCTGTCCGTTCGGCGTGAAGTTCGCATCCAGGTAGCCGCCGCCCTTCGTTACCAGCGCCTTCTGCGCGACGCTCAGCGTCTGGAAGTTCGCGCCGAACAGCGTCGGCACCGGTGCGCTCTTCGTGCCCGTCGAATCGCGGCCGTTGATCTGGTTGATCAGCGCCTGCACGTGCAGGTTGTCGAATTGCGCGGTATGCGAATACACGTCCGTATAGTTCGTGTTCGTCGCCGGGTCGATCGAGTTGATCTCGGTGCGCATCAGATCGTCGACGCCGGTGCCCGACGGGCCGTTCAGCCAGTCGTAGCCCCACGCGTGCTTGTCGGCCCACGCGGTATGCGCGTTCGGCACGCCGGCCTTGACGGCCTCGAACACCGTGTTGGTCTTCACGTAGTTGTGCGGGTACACCGGCACGCACTGGCCGTCGACCTTCGCGTGCGGAATCGCCTGCGGGTTGAATGCACCGCCGCCGTCGAGGTGCACGAGCGCGCCGCCGTTCTGCGCATCGATGCCGGTCGTCTCGTCGAACACCACGTTCCAGCCCTGCTTGCCCGTGCAGGTCGTGTCGCCCGGCGCGTACAGGTTGCGGTCGTACGACACGTCGTAGAACAGGCCGGCCGTCTTCGGCGAGCCGCCCGTCACGAGCGCCGCGAGGCCCGGGAACGAGTCCGACAGGCCGGGCGTGTACGCATTCGTGTACGTCACGCCGCTCTTCGCCAGCACCGCGATGTTCGGGCACGTGTTCGCGCCGATGCAGCGCGCGAGATCCTGCTCGTGCAGGCCGTCGACGCTGATCAGCAGCACGTGCTTCACGACGCGGTTCGCGCGGCCGTGATCCTCGCCCTGACTGTTGCCGTTCTGTTGCGCCGCGTGCGCACCCGCGCTTGCGAGCGCCAGCGCGCCCGCCACCATCGCCACCCACTTCCGCTGCTTACCAAGGAAAGACCTCATCACCCCACCTCATCGATTGACGTTGAACTGCGTGACTTGCCATCAGGCGCGCAAAATATCGCCGCGCCGTGGGGCGCTCGCATGAAGCGGGGCTTTCTGTTCTCTATCAAACGTAACCAATCGCAAGTGACATGAAGCGGTCGCAAAGCCAGGCGAACCGGCGCACGAAGCGACGCGTGCGCCCGGCGTCCGCACCGGGCCGGTGCACGGTGCGCGCCCTCGCCCGCCGCGCGATTTTTTTTCGGGTTGGCGCTCGACTATTGGCGTGTGATAAAGGGTTTTCCCTGACCCGGAGCACGAGTATGTCGACCCTGGAAGCTCTCCGGTTCGTGCTGGACGATGCACGCACCCCCGAAATCATTCGCCACCACGTCGTCGACGCGCTGCAGTACGCGGTGCGCAACTACGGGCCGGTATTCACCACGAAGGAAGTCGAATGGCTGACGCAGTGGGACGACGCGCGTCTGCCGCTGGCCGCGAGGAAGGAGCTGGACAAGCGCGAACCGGCGATCGCCGCGCGCTGAAGGAAAAAGCCGCCGCGCCCGGCTGGTGCGGACGCGGCGGCCGAGGATGACGCAACGGCTTACTGCAGGCCGAAGTCGACGCGCGTCGTCGCGCCCTTGTCCTCGATGCCCTTCGCATCGAGCTTCGGCGCCACGACGAACATGCGGCTCGAATCGATCTTGCCGTCGAGATACTGGCGCACGGCCTGCGCGCGCTGCTGCGCGAGCGTGCGCAGCGCGTTGTCGTCGGCCGGCGCGTGATCGGCGAGCGCCTTCTTCATGTCCGCATCGGGCAGCGACTTCTGCAGGCCGATCAGGTTGCGCGGCTTCTTGAAGTCGGCGGCCTTGTACGCACGCGCCAGGTACTTGCCGTACTCGGCCGGATCGACCTTCACCGACATCGGATCGATGCTCTCGCCCTGCCCGACCACGTCCTTCAGCTTCTGCTGGCGAACCAGCCGATCGACGTACGCGTCGCGCAGCCCCGGCGTGTCCTTCGCCGGATCGACGCGGCCGATCAGGTCGAGCCGGATCGACGGCTTCTCGGTCAGCATCTTCACGACGGTGTCGAGCTTCTTCTGCTGCGCATCGTCCAGCTGGTACGAGCCCGGCGCGAACTCGACGTAGCCGAGCTCCTCGCCGCCGCTGCCGCCGAACGCATTCGCGAGCAGCGTGAACGGCGACGTGACGGCCTTCGCGATCAGGTTCAGCACCGCGCGCCAGATCAGCCCGCCGATGCTGAACTCCGGGTTCGACAGCGAGCCCGACACCGGCAGGTTCACGTCGATCTGGCCGCGCGTGTTCTTCAGGAGCGAGATCGCGAGTTTCACCGGCAGCTTGGTCGCCGTGTCGTTGTCGACGTGATCGCCGAACGTGAGCTGGTCGATGAAGATGTGATTGTTGGCCGACAGCTGGTCGTTCGCGAGCTGGTAGTGCAGGTCGACGTTGAGCTTGCCCTTCGTGATCGGGTAGCCGGCGTACTTCGCCGAGTACGGCGTCAGGTTGGTCAGCTCGATGTCGTGCGCGGTCGCCGTCAGGTCCAGCGCCGGCTTCTCGATCAGCGGGTTCACCGAGCCCTTGATCGAGATCGGCCCGTTGCCCGCGAGGTTCGCGGCGACGTCGACCGGCGCGGACGTCGTCGAGTCCGTGCCGAACGCGCCGACCGTCCCCTTGATCGCGACCAGGTTCGCCGTGTAGTTCGGCTTGATGAAGTTGTCGGTGTAGGTCACGCGGCCGTTCTGCAGCACCAGCTGGCCGAAATGCATGCGCACCGGATTCTGCGGCGGCGGCGCGGCCTTCACGACGACCGTCGCCGATGCGGCGGCCGGCGCGGACGCCTGCTGCACCGCCGCGGCCGATGCGGCGGCCGGCGGCGTCACGCCCGGCGACAGCGGCACGGGTTCGCTCTTGCTCGCGTCGCGCGTCAGCGACTGCGCGGGGCCCGTCTCCTTCGCGACGACGTCCTTCAGGTTCAGACGCCCTTGCGCGTCGAGCAGCACGCGGCCGTAGAAGTTCGAGAACGTCACGCCCGCGGCGTCGACGTCGGTGCCCTTCTCGTCGTAGTTCACCTTCAGGTTCGACAGCGCGAGCGAGCGCCAGCCGGCAAACGGGTCGGACGTCGCCTTGTCGAGCATCCGCACGTCGACCAGCGCGACATCGCCGCGATAGGTCGCACGCGGTGTGTCCTTTACCTGCGCGAACGTCAGGTTGCCTTGCGCGTTGAGCAGTGCGCTCGCGATGGTCGCGTTCAGCGCGCTGCCGAAGTACGGCTCGAACGCGGCCGCGTCGAGGCGGTTGCCGTTGATCTTCAGGCCGAGCTTCAGCGGCTGCGCGGTCACGTCGCCCGACACGTTCAGCGATCCCTTGCGGTTCAGCGTCGCCTTCAGCTGCACCGGCAGCGGCTTCGTCATGTCGTCGCTGATCTTCTGCACCGACAGGTCGAGCGGCTTGATCGCGAGCTTCACCGGGCGCGGCGTCGACAGGTCCGTGAAGTTCGCGGACGAGTCCTTCACGTTCAGCGCGTCGATCCGGTAATGCCACGACGGCGCGGCCGCCTCGGCCTTGCGCGCGACCGTGCGCCTGGGCACCGCCGCCTGCGCGGGTTCGGCCAGCGTCGCGAGGTCGATCTTGCCGTCCTTCAGGCGGTTCACGTCGAGCGCGAGCCCGGTCGCGTCGACGCTCGCGATCTCCGCGGTGCGCGCGGCGACGTCGACCTTCGAAATCTTCGCGCTCGCGTCGGGCAGCACGATCGCGGGCGCCTTCGCGTCCGGCGTCGCGAGCTTCAGCGACTTCAGGCTCACCGTGCTGTCGGCGACCTGCGCGTCGAGCGGCGTCTTGCCCCAGTCGGCCTTCGCGTTGACGCTCGCGCCGAGCGTGCCGTCGAGCACGCGCGCACGGGTCGCCTCGCCGAGATACGGCTGCAGCGCCGGCAGCGCGAGCGCGTCGACCGTCAGCTTCGTGTCGGCCTGCTTCGCCGCCAGGCTGAACGCGCCTTCGGCCTTCACGTCGCCGCCGCGCGACAGCGACGTCGACAGCGTGTACTTCGCGGGCGTCCTGCCCTGCAGCGTGAAGCCGTCGAGCGTCGCGGCGAGCTTCGTGAGCGACATCGCGGTCGGCGTCGCCGGCACGCGGTCGTCGACGTTGATCGTGCCGCCGTCGATCGCGAAATGACGGATCGTCAGGTCGAGCGGCGGCGCCTTCTTCGCGGCGGCATCGGCCTTCGCGCCGCTCGCGGCGGCAGCGGCGCTCGCGGCGGTCGCGGCCACGGTCGATGCGGCGGCGCCCGACGCAGCCGGCTCGCCCGCGTCAGCCTTCGGCGCGGCAGCCGGCTGGCCGGCGAGCTTCTCGACGTTCAGCACGCCCTGCTTGTCGCGCGACAGGTCGACGACCGGCTGGTCGAGCCGGATCTCGTCGAAATGCAGCACGTTGCGCAGCGGCTCGAGGCCGGCGGCCGCGACGTGCACGCCGCGCGCGGCGAACAGCGGCTCGGCGGCCCGGCCGGTGACCTTCGCGTCGTTCAGGTCGACGGTGCCCGACACGCGCAGCGCGGGCGTGTCGCCGCTCATCACGAAGTTCAGCGTGAGGTCGCTGCTCAGGAGGCCGCTCGTGACGATCACCGGCAGCTTCGCCGGCGCGTACGAAATCAGCTTCGGCACGTCGAGCCGGTCGAACTTCAGCGCGACTTCCGACTCGCGCGACTGCGCGAACGGCTTCGTCTTGCCGTCGATCGCGACCGGGCTGCCGTCGACCCGCGCGCGCAGCTTCGGCTGCACGAAGATGTCGGTCTTCGACGGCAGCGTCGCGATGAACGGAATGCCGAGCGTCCAGTTGTCGATCACGTGCTTTTCGTTCAGCAGGCGGTCGTCGAAGTCGATCCGGCCGTCGTTGACCTGGATGTTCGATACGGAGAAATGCGTCGGCTTGCTTTCGGGCTTCGACGGTGTCGAGAACTTCTCGATCAGGTCGGTGAAGTTGAAGCGCTGCGCGTCGTAGCGGACGACATGGAAGCGCGGCGAGTCGACGCGCACTTCGTTGACGATCGGCGCGCCACGGAACAGCGACGACCACGACGGCCGCACGACGAGCTTGCCGATGTCGATGAAGTCGCCCTGGCCGCCGCGCTCGCCGACGTGCACGCCGTCGGCCTCGAGGTTCAGCGTGTACGGGTTCAGCGCGATGCGCTGGACCGTGGACGGCCGGCCGAGCTGCTGGCTCAGCTGCTGTTCGGCGACGTGGCGGATCAGCGGCGGCGCCGCGAAGAACCCGAGCAGTCCGAACAAAACGAGGAAGATCAGCACGCCGAGGCCGATACGCCGGGTCCGGCGCGAGCGCGCGATGCCGCCAAGGGCATGGAGGGTCGAGGGTACGGTTTCTTTGTCTGCGCTTGCCATGCTTGAATGCCTCGGGATTGGATGCCGGGCCGCACCGGAAAACCGGCACGGCCGTGCACGCTATCCCGAAAGTATAGGCTCAGGGGGTGACGGAACGGCGTTCGGGCGCGGAGCGCCGCGCCCGCGGATCGGACAGCGGCGGCGCCGGTCCGTTCATTTCCGGACGACGACGGGCGGCATCCACGCGCCGTCGCTCGCTTGCGGCTTCGGGGCGTAGAGCCGCAGCGCGAGCGCGAAATCGGCGCGCGGCGCCGGCAGCCAGTTGGCCGCATGCGTGCCGCCCGGCGACGCCGACACGACCACGTCGATCGAGCCGTCCTGGTTGCGGCGCAGCCGGTCGCGGTCGCCGAGCGAGCGGCGCGTCGAGCCGACGTCGGGCAGCGCGCCGTTCGTCGCATACGGCGTGAGCGTCCAGAACCCGCGCACCGGCGGCAAGGCACCCGGCGCGAAATGCAGCACGTAGCGGTTCGCGCCGTTCAGCGGATGGCCGTCGCTGTCGACGCGTACGAGTGCGAGCGTCTCGTCGTCGCGCGTCGCGGTGCCGAACTGCGTATAGGCCGCGTACGCGCGCAGCGCGTAGTCCTGGCCGTACTTGCCGGCCGTGTCGCCGATCCAGCTCCAGCCGTTCGCGTTCAGCAGGTTCGGCGGCGGCGCCGCGAGCCGCGCGCGCGCTTCGGCGACGCCGGCCGTTGCGGCGCTCAGGCGATCGCCCGTCCACGGCACCGGGTAACCGGCCGACACGCCGATATCGTTCAGCAGTTCCTGCGCATGCGCGTCGTCGGCGGGTGGCGGGTTGTCCTGCAGCGCCTGCGCGAAGCGCGTGAAGAACGCCTTCGGGTCGAGCGCCGCGACCTGCTCGGCCGGCGTGCCGCCGCTCGCGGCTTCCGACGGCGCGCTGCCCGCATGGACCGCGACCGACGCGCCGCGCGCGCTGCCCGTATGGACGGACAACGGCACCACGCGGATCGCCCGCTGCAGTTTCTTCACGTTCGTGAGGTCGCGACCGCCGCTCGTCTGCAGCCGCACTTCGAGCCACGCGTTGGCCGACGGCACGTCGATACGCAACGCGCCCTTCGGCAGCGTGCCCTGCCAGTCCTTCGCGGCAAAGGCAATCGTTTGCGATCGCGCGGCGCCGTGAGCAACGCGCGCCGTCACGCTCGACGACGACCACAGCACGTTCGTCCACATGTCGAGCGCGCGGGCATCCCAGTAGCGCCCGCGGGTGTCCGGCAGCGTGACGATCACCGGCTCCGCGCCGACGTCGAGCCAGCCGGCCGAGTCGAGCGTGTCGACGCCCGGCAGCGGCGGGTTGAGCGCGCCGACGGGCGGCAGCGCCTGCGCATGACGCAGCGTGTTGAGCGGCGCCTGGCCCGGCTGCGCGCCGTCGCCGCCCGTCGCGGCTTCCTTCGCGACGTCCATCAGCACGAGCGGATATGCATACACATAGGAATCGGCCACTTCGGCGCGCATCCAGCCGGTTTTCCGCTGGATCGCGTCCGGTTGCGACGCGCATCCCGCCAGCAGCGCCGCCATGACCAGCGACGCGCCTGCCGCGCGCCGCAGAGAAATTGATTCTCGTTGGTTTTCAATCATTGAGTACTGGCCGAATATCGTTCTTGTCAGTCATCGCCTTGTTCGACTCACGATCGGCGAAAGCAAGGCACCCCAGCCTGCCCAACCGCCGTTCGCTGGGCGGGCGCTGATGTCAGGCCGGTATCATAGCGCCTAAGGGCATCCCCCAATATGCCGAATAACGGGTGGAGCGCTAGCCGGACTGCCGTCAGCCAGGACTTTCCTTGATCCGGCCCCCTATCGAGAGCAGCCCGCCGACTGCACGTACCGGCATGACCGGCGAGAATACGTCGGCCGTCGGCGCGATCCTGCAACGCATCGCCCCCTTGACCTTCCCATGATGGGAATGTTGATACTGGAGTCATTCGCGGCACGAACCGCGCCTTTGGGGAATCCGATATGACTGAATCACTCGCGTCCGCGGGCGTGCAAACGATCGAACTGACCGTCGACGGCATGCATTGCGGCGGCTGCACGGGCCGCGTGCAGCGTGCGCTGGCCGCCGTGCCGGGCGTCGTCGAGGCCGCGGTCGATCTCGACGCGCATGCGGCGACGGTGACCGCGCAGGACACGGTCGAGCCCGTGCAGCTCGTCGACGCAATCGGCGCGGCCGGCTATCGCGCGGCCGTGCGCGAAGCGGCGTTCGAAGCCGTTGCAGCCGCGCATGCGGAGCACGCGCCACGCGCCGAAACGCTGCCCGCAACGCCGGCGGCACTGCCCGCGACCGCGACCACGATCGAACTCGATATCGACGGCATGACCTGCGCGTCGTGCGTGTCGCGCGTCGAAAAGGCACTGGCGAAGGTGCAGGGCGTCACGCGCGCTTCCGTCAACCTCGCGACCGAACGCGCGACGGTCGACGCCGCGGCGGACGTTTCCGCGTCGCAACTGGTGGACGCCGTGCACCAAGCCGGCTATGCCGCGACACCGGTCGCAGCGACGCCACCGGCCGCCTCCGCTGAATCGGCCGCTTCCGCCGATCTCGAATTCGACATCGGCGGGATGACGTGCGCGTCCTGCGCCGGCCGCGTCGAAAAAGCGCTGGCCGCGGTGCCGGGCGTCGCGCGCGCATCGGTCAATCTCGCGACCGAGCGCGCGTCGGTGCATGGCGCCGGCGCGCTCGACGCCGCCACGCTGATCGCGGCGGTCACGACGGCCGGCTACCGCGCATCGCTCGCCGCCGCGCCGGATGCCGGCGCCGCCGGTGCCGCCGAAGCCCGCGCCGCCGACGCGGCGCAAACCCCCGACGCCCGCAAGCGCCGCGAAGCGATCCGCGAGCGCAATCTGGTGATCGGCTCGGCCGTGCTGAGCGCGCCGCTCGTCGTGCCGATGCTCGTCGCGCCGTTCGGCATCGACGCGATGCTGCCCGGGTGGCTGCAGCTCGTGCTCGCATCGATCGTCCAGTTCGGCTTCGGCGCGCGCTTCTACCGCGCCGCCTGGCATGCGGTGAAGGCGCGCACCGGCAACATGGACCTGCTCGTCGCGCTCGGTACGTCGGCCGCGTTTGGCCTGAGCCTGTGGATGCTGCTGCGCGACCCCGCCCATCCGGGCCACCTGTATTTCGAGGCATCGGCCGTCATCATCACGCTGGTGCGCTTCGGCAAATGGCTCGAAGCACGCGCGAAACGCCAGACCACCGAGGCGATCCGCGCGCTGAACGCGCTGCGCCCCGACCGCGCGCGCGTCGTCGAGCACGGCGTCGAACGCGACGTGCCGCTCGCGCAGGTGCGCGTCGGCACGACCGTCAGCATCCGTCCCGGCGAGCGCGTGCCCGTCGACGGGCGGATCGTGTCGGGCCGCTCGCACGTCGACGAATCGCTGATCACCGGCGAAAGCCTGCCGGTACCGAAGGACGACGGCGATCCGGTCACGGCCAGCTCGATCAACGGCGAAGGCGCGCTCGTCGTCGAAACCACCGCGATCGGCGCGGAGACGACGCTCGCGCGCATCATCCGCCTCGTCGAATCCGCGCAGGCGGAAAAGGCGCCGATCCAGCGGCTCGTCGATCGCGTGAGCGAAGTGTTCGTGCCGGTGATCCTCGGCATTGCGATGCTGACGCTGATCGGCTGGCTGATCGCCGGCGCCGGCACCGAAACGGCGATCCTCAACGCGGTCGCGGTGCTCGTCATCGCATGCCCGTGCGCGCTCGGCCTCGCGACGCCCGCCGCGATCATGGCCGGCACCGGCGTCGCGGCGCGCCACGGCGTGCTGATCAAGGACGCGCAGGCACTCGAACTCGCGCAGCGCGCCACCGTGATCGCGTTCGACAAGACCGGCACGCTGACCGAAGGCAAGCCGTCCGTAACGGCGTTCGACGCGGTCGGCATCCCGCGTGAGCAAGCGCTCACGCTCGCGGCCGCGGTCCAGCGGCAAAGCGATCACCCGCTCGCGCGCGCCGTGGTTGCCGCGCACGAGGCGGACGTCGTGGCCCGCGGCGGCGCCGCAGGCTCGGCCGAGGCCGTCGCCGCCGACGCGCGCGCGGTGGCCGGACGCGGCGTCGAGGCGCGCGTCGCCGGGCAGTTGCTCGCGCTCGGCAGCACCCGCTGGCGCGACGAGCTCGGCATCGTCGTGCCGCCCGAGCTCGACGCGCGTGCCGCGGAACTCGAACGCGCGGGCAACACGATTTCGTGGCTGATGCGCGCCGATGCACCGCGTGCGCTGCTCGCGCTGATCGCGTTCGGCGACACCGTGAAGCCCGGCGCGCGCGACGCGGTCGCCGCACTGTCGGCGCGCGGCGTCGCGAGCGTACTCGTGACGGGCGACAACCGCGGCAGCGCGGCGGCCGTCGCGGCGTCGCTCGGGATCAGTGAAGTGCATGCGCAGGTGCTGCCCGACGACAAGGCGCGCGTGGTGGCCGAACTGAAGCGCACGCACGGCGGGATCGTCGCGATGGTCGGCGACGGCATCAACGACGCGCCCGCGCTCGCCGCGGCCGACGTCGGCATCGCGATGGCGACCGGCACCGACGTCGCGATGCATACGGCCGGCATCACGCTGATGCGCGGCGATCCGGCGCTCGTCGCGGATGCGATCGACATCTCGAAGCGGACCTACCGGAAGATCCAGCAGAACCTGTTCTGGGCGTTCGTCTACAACCTGATCGGCGTGCCGCTCGCGGCGCTCGGCTGGCTGAACCCGGTGATCGCGGGGGCGGCGATGGCGTTCTCCAGCGTCAGCGTCGTGACGAACGCGTTGCTGCTGCGCAGATGGAAAGGCCGCGCACGCTGATGCGGGCCGCGACGAGCGGGTCGCGACGAGCGCCGGACCGTCCGATGGCCGTCCGGCGCTCGTCGCGCATGGAATGGGGAAAGTGCGGCGCCAGCCGACCTGCGGGCGCGGGTTGCATGCCCTGCGTCGGGACAGGTAACCGGAAAAAAGCCGCGGAAACAGCCATGCACGTCACCGGCACGCACACAAACGGACGGGGTCAGCCCGGGACGACCGGCTTGATCAGCGTCGTCGTGATCGGCGCGAAGCCGCAGGCCCGATACAGCGCACGTGCGGCCGTGTTGTGATTGAACACCGACAATCCGATTTCGGTGACGCCATGACGGCGTGCCTCTGCCTCGAGCGCATCGAGCGTGCGCGTGGCCCAACCCTGGCGGCGCCGGGACGGGACGATCTCGAGGTCGTAGATGAACAGCGTGCGGTTCGGCCCTTCGGGCACGATCGCGTACCAGAGGTCGCCGACCGTGTCGCCGCTGGCGGCGTCGATCAGCTGGACGAGTGTCTGGCCGGAGGTGAGCAGGCCGTCGGGCAGCAGCGTATCGAAGCAGGCGCGGGCGCGGCCCGCCGCGTCGCCGGACTCGTTCTGCCCGGATGACACGAGATCGCGCGCGTAGCCGTCAATGGCGCGCGTGCGGTATGCGTGGAATTCGCCGGCCGTCATCGGCCGCATCTGCAGCATGGCCCGGGTGTCGCGAGGGAAGTCGAACTTCCAGTGTAGCGGGACGGCCGCACCGGCGCGCGAGGCGGCGGTGGAAAACGGGCAGGCAGTTGCGGCGGGCGCCGCGCAGAATCAGCGAATCAGCGAATCAGCGAATCAGCGAATCAGCGACGATACAGGACGATCGGCACGAGATTCGCACGACGCACGCGCTCGGCTTCGGCGTGACGCGCGGCGTACGAGTATTCGGCGTCGAGCGGCAGGTGCGGGGAGACGAACAGGTCGTCGATCTTTTGCAGCAGGGCGAAAATGAAGCTCATGTGAGACTCCTGACAGATGGCGCTAGGGTTTTCCCTTAGATTGACTCCATTCTAAGGGTTTTCCCTGAACTCTGCCAGCTCCCCGCATCCGTTTGCCGCACCCGCGCCACCGCCGACGGACAGACCGTCATCACCCGCCTTGTCAGGCCTTGGTTTGCAGGTAGGGTCGGAAGATTCAGTGCGTTCGACGCGCGCGCCTTGTGGCTGCCGCCTCACGGTTCGCGTTGCGCTGAAGCCGGTCGACCTGCGACAGCATTGCTTCGTGGTGTTCCGCGAGTGTCATCAGCGTTGCCTGCTGCGTCGACAGATCCGCGGCCAGCCGGTCGATCCGCTGTTGCCGGGCTTCCAGATCCTGCTTCAGGTTCGCGATCTGCCGCGTTTGCAGCACCAGCGCGACGAGTCCCGCGAACACGACGGCCGCCAGCGCCAGCAGCAGCCGGTTGACGCGGCGCATCTCGCGATCGGCCGCCTGCTTGATGCCGGCCGTCTCGGCCTGCAGCGTGGCAAGCCGATCCGACAGCGGACGTAGATGGGTGTCGGGATCGAAGGCCGGCGCGGCCGGTTGCACGCGATCCGCCGACGGCTTCGTCACGAACGACGCCGCGGACGCCACCGGCGGCACGACCGGCGAGGCCGACGCCGCGGTTGCTCGCGCAGCGTCGCGAGGACTCGCGGCGATCGCGGCAATCGCGGCAACCGCGGGCTCGGCCGGTTCGGCCGTCGCCTGCGGTTCAGCGGATGGTGCGGTATGCGCCGGAGGCGATTCCGGCTCGGCGCCGACAGCCGCCGCTTCCGGCACGCTGCGCACCGCTGCCGCTTCGCGTGCGCCGGCGGCCGCACGTCGCTTGCCGCCGGAGGATGCGCGACGCCCCTTCGTGGTCTCGCCTGGCGTCCGCGCGGCTTCGGCGTGCCCGACGGGCGCGGCGGCATCATCGGACTGTCGCACGTCGGCGAGCTTCGCTGCGTCGGCATCGCGCGCGGCATCGGCATCGGCATCGGCATCGGCATCGACCGTCTCACCGTTTTCATGTGTCGATGCCGCCCCTGTCGTCGTCGCGACGTCGAGCGTGTGCTCCGCCACACCGGCAGCGTCGCCGGGGGCGGTGAATCCGTCCAGTGTCGCCTGCCGGCCGGCGTCCTCGCCGTCCGGCACCGTCTCGCCGTCCGCCACCGCGTCGTCGCGCGCAACGGCCGGCGCACGCGCCGCCGGCTCGAGCACCGGATCGCCGAACAGGTCGAGCGTGCGTTCGTCCCGCGGCGCATCGCCGCCCGCCGTGTTGCCGGGCCGCGCGGTTGCCTTGGCGGCGGTGTCTGCCGCGGCCGCGATGGCGCGCGGGCGAGAACGGGCCGACGAGCGGTCGGAGCGGGAACGGGAGCGAGGTGGGGAAACGGATTCGGTCATGGAGTCGGATGACAGGCCCGCGAGCGCGGAATCGGAGGTCGAACGGAATCAGTGACGGCCATTGTCGCATGACCGATCGCCGATCCGGCCGATCGGATGCCGTCCACGCGTCGCCCGACAACCGGTTGCGTTCCACGAACCGCGTCACGCACGACAGCCCGCACAGCTTGTCGCCGATCGCACGGCATTCGAGATCCGACACGCGGCCGAGCGCGATGCGCACCTCGTCGTGCCCGCGCCGAGGAAACCGATGCCCGACAGCACCTGCGCGGCGATCCGCGACGGATCGAGCACGATGTGATCGCGGCTGCCGAGCACATCGGCAAAACCGAACGCCGATACGCTCATGACGAGCGTCGAGCCGACACCGACCGGCATGGGCGTGCGCAGGCCGGCCGCCCATGCAAGGCGCTCGCGCTCGAAGCCGATGACGCTGCCGAGCGCCGCCGCGAGAACCAGCCGCATCGCGAGTGCCTGGTTGCCGAGCGTCGCATTTGTGTCCTGTTTTGAGGACGGCGCGCGGAATGGTTTATCCTTGGCCCCGGCCGCGCCGCTCCGGGCCGCGCCGACTCAATTCGATCCAAGCGTTCATTCCCGCCATGTCCGTTCCCGATTCCGCTTCCGCCCAGGCCGCCCGATTGCGCGACCATTTTGCGCACGTCATCTTGCCGATCTGGCAGGGTTCAGGGTTCGACCGCACGCTGCGGCTGCCGTTCGAGGCCGTCGATCCGGCCACCCATGCACCGCTGCCCGTCACCCGTTATCGCGCCATGGCGTGTGCGCGGCAACTGTTCGTGTTCGCGCAGGCCGGCAACACCGCGCACGCCGCCACGCTGTTCGAGTCGCTGTGCAGCCGCTTCCGCGACCCGCGCCACGGCGGCTGGTTCTACAGCGTCGACGCGCAAGGCGCGCCGCTCGACACGAGCAAGGACCTGTACACGCACGCGTTCGTCGTGTTCGCGTGCGCCGCATGGCATGCGGCGTCGGGTGACGCCGCCGCGCGCACGGTCGCCGAGGACACCGCCGCACTGATCCAGGACCGCTTCGCGCCGCAGCCGGGTGACGCGCTGCTCGACGCCGCGCGTCACGCCGATTTCTCGTCGTCGGGCAGCGGCGCGCTGCAGAACCCGCTGATGCACCTGACCGAAGCATGGCTCGCGGCCGCCGATGCGTTCGGCGACGCGGCGTTCGACGATGCGCTCGCGCGCACCGCGCAGGCCGTCGAACGCACGTTCGTCGATCCGGCGACCGGCTGCGTCGCCGAGCTGCCGCTCGGGGCGGCCGACAACCGCTTCGAGCCCGGCCACCAGTTCGAATGGTTCTATCTGGTCGACGCGGCCGGTGCTCGGCTCGCGCAGACCGGGCTCCCCGACGCGCTCGCGCGCGCGTTCGCATTCGCCGAACAGCACGGCATCGATCCACAGACGGGCGCCGTGTGCGCGGCGGTCGACGCGCAAGGCACATGCATCGACGGCACGCAGCGGATCTGGGCGCAGACCGAATACCTGCGCGCGCTCGCGACGCACGGCGGCACGCCGGCCTCCGCGCCGCTCGCGCAGCAGATCGAGCGCTTCGCCGCGCGCTTCCTGCATCCGCGCGGCTGGTTCGAGTGCAAGACGGCCGACGGGCATGTGTCGCGCGCCGACATGCCGTCGACGACGCCCTACCACCTCGCGACCGCTTACGCGGCGCTGCCCGCCGTGTCGTAACCGGCGCCGGCAAACGACGACGCCGCGCGCTCATCGCGAACACCGCGAGCCGCGCGCGCGTCGCCCAGCTCGAAGACCGACACCGCCTGCATCAGGTGCGCGGTCTGGTCGTTCAGCGACGCGGCGGCCGCCGCGACCTCCTCCACCAGCGCCGCGTTCTGCTGCGTCAGCTGGTCCATCTGCGTGACGGCCTGGTTCACCTGCTCGATGCCGACGCTCTGCTCGACCGACGCGGCCGTGATCTCCGACATCGTCTGCACGACGCGCGTGATCGATGCCGATACCGTCCGCATCGCGTCGCCGGCACGCTCGACGAGTTCCGAGCCGCCGTCGATCTGCGCGACCGACGCCTCGATCAGCGCCTTGATCTCCTTCGCCGATTGCGCGCTGCGCTGCGCGAGCGAGCGCACTTCGCCCGCGACCACCGCGAAGCCGCGGCCCTGCTCGCCGGCCCGCGCGGCCTCGACCGCCGCGTTCAACGCGAGGATGTTGGTCTGGAATGCGATGCCGTCGATCACCGAAATGATCTCCGCGATCCGCCCGGAGCTCTGCGCGATGCCGCGCATCCGGTCGATCACGCTGTCGACCACGCCGCCGCCGTGGCGCGTCGCGTCGAGCGCCGCGTCGGCCAGTGCGCTGGCCGCACGCGCGCTGTCGGTGTTCTGGCGCACCGTCGCGGTCAGTTCCTCCATGCTCGCGGCGGTTTCCTCGAGCGACGCGGCCTGCGTGCCCGTGCGCGCGGACAGGTCCGCGTTGCCGCCGGCGATCTCGCCCGCGCCGAGGTGGATCGCGTCGGACGCTTGACGCACGGTACGCACGGTGTCCGCGATGCTCGCCTGCATCGCGGCGAGGCCGCGCAGCATCCGGTCGATCTCGAACACGCCGCCCGCCCGCACGGCTTCGTCGAGCCGGCCATGAGCGATCCGCTCGAAATGGCGGCCGGCGTCGTCCAGCGGCGCAACCACCGCGCGCCGCGCGGCCGCGTAGATGGCCGCGCTCGCCGCGAGCATCGCCACCAGCAGCACGATGCCGACCCACTTGAACCACTGGATCCCGCCGTCGATCGTGTCGAGCGCGGCGCGGCTCGACGCGCCGCCGTAGTCGGCGAAGCGGTGCAGTTCGGCCAGGTACGCATCCTGGAAGCCTTGTGTCGGCTGGTCGAGGAACGCCTGGATGTTGTCGGCGTCGAGGAACTGCACGAGTTCGCCGAGCGCGCCGCGCAGCGCGCGATAGCGCTCGGCGAGCGCCGCGACGCGCGCGCGGTTCGTTGCATCGACGGCCCGCGCGGCCGTCAGCGCGCCGAACGCCTTGTCCGCTTCGGCGAGCGAAGCGCTGGCGTGGCGGATGATCTCGTCGGGCTTCGGGCCGCCGCGCACCATCCGCGTGCCGGCACGCGACAGGTTCACGCGTGCGTCGAGCAGCCGCTCGGTCGCCTGGCTGGCTGCGTCGACCTGCGCGATCGCGACGTTCGACAGGTCGTCGACGCCGCTGCGCGTCGACGCGAGCGCCCAGAAGCCGAGCGCCTCGATCGCGAACAGAAAGAGGCAAAACACGGTCAACACGCCGAGCAGACCCGACGCGAGCTTGATTTTTCCGAACATGGGGGGAGATTCCTGGAGAGCCGACGATGGAGCAATGCCCCGGCATTAGCGGCATTTCTTCGTCGGACTTTAGGCTTCCGGCCTGGGCATCTCCGTCATTACCGCCGAATCGCCCGCAAACGAGCACAACTCGCGCGCTCGGCGCAATAATCGCGTCGCATCGCGCCAGCAATTGCGCGAAATGCGGACGAATTTCCTTGCTTATCCGCAGCCCCCTTCCTAGAGTTCAGCGCAAGCGGACACGGATTGCGAGGCAGTCGATGACGGACATCACGGACCACGCGCGCGGCGCATTGCGCGCGCAACCGTTCAGCATGCTGCTGGGCACGGAGCTGATGCATATCGGCGACAACGAGGTGTCGCTGTGCCTGCCCGTGCGGGAAGAACTGCGGCAGCAGCACGGCTTCGTGCACGGCGGCGTGATCGGCTATCTCGCCGACAACGCGCTGACGTTCGCCGGCGCGCTCGTGCTCGGCCCGCGCGTCATCACCGCCGAATACAAGATCAACTACCTGCGGCCGGCCGTGAACGGCACGCTCGTCGCGCGCGCGAAGGTTGTCTACGCGGGCCGGCACCAGGCGACCTGCCAGTGTCATGTGTTCGTCATCGACGGCGATCACGAGCGGCTCGTCGCGATCGCGCAAGGCACGATCAATCGGGTCGGCGACGGCAAGATGCCGGACGCGCCGGAGGAAACGGCGTGAGAACGGTTCGCCGCCGATCTGCTTCGGCGAGCCTTATTCCTTGTCCTGAACCGAAAATTGAAATGGAACGTCCGGACGCATGAATCGAAGCCGAATGTCGTTCAGGACGGGGACGAAGCGTCTCTTTTCAAAAGCGTAGTACGACATGAGAAGGCCAATGCGAGACGCCTGCGCATCGTCCAGCAGATAGCTGTTCTTCGGAAAGGCAAGCTTCCCGTCCTGTGTTGCCAATACAGCCCGACAGGACGAAAGCAGGCTGGGCAAATGAAGGAACGTCACGCGCTTTTTCGCCGCAAACGGATTGATCAGCAGGTAAATCTGCCGGTGGCGGTTCGCTTCGCCCGACCCGCTGCCGCTTCCTTCCACGCAGAGAGCGGACGGGCGATGGCGCATGCCTTGGGCAAAAAATACGCTGGCGCTGCCAGGGTAAATTTCAACTGGATGCTCACCCGGGAAAGTCGTGGCATTCGAAAAGCGATGGATTTTTCCGCCAATCGCGATGCGGTTCCCCGCCAGTTCGACGTGTACGGTCTTCCCGTCCGACTCGACGCTGAAATCTCCGTAGATATCCCCGCCTCGATCGGAATATAAAACGCTTGCGTCGTGCTCGATCGGGCCGCCAAACGCCGCACGCGATTGGGCTGCATAGAACGCGTCATAGCTGCCGTAGGTCGTCGAGCCATGGGCGCTGCTTGCGAAGGCCGCCAGGATAGCCGCCCACATCACTGCAGATTTCATCGGTATGCCTTTCCCCCGCTCGCTTTCGGGTCGTCGGGATCGTGCGTCCAGGATACCGTGCTACCGTGCGCGGCCGTCGACACCCATACCGAGTTGTAGCGCCCGCGTTCACCACCGTCGACGATTTTCCCAGTTCTCCTATGACGGATTTTCCATCGAACGATGACCTCACGCCGCTTCTCCGGTACGCTGAAAATGTTGTCTGACGGGGAGCCCCATTTGAAGCGGTCACGTACCTTGGGATGGTTGCCTCTATTGATAAGGATTGCCATACGAAAAATTGACTTGCGATTCATCGTCGTGACATGTATTTGTAGCTGGCGGAGACGCGTGGACTCCCCCATTTCGTCGATCGCATGTCCGAACACGAGCGATGCAACATCGCCCGCAAGCGACGGCAGCACGCGCGCCGGGCGTCGTCCGGTCTATCGCTTCATCGCGGCAAGATAGACGGCATCTCGATCACGGCGACCGACTGCGACGACCAGTACGATCACTTCCGTATCGCGCACTTCGTAGACGAGTCGGTAGCCGACGCTGCGCAGCTTGATCTTGTAACGGTCCGGATGGCCATGCAGCTTGGCCGACGGAATGCGGGGATTCTCGAGCCGCTCGGCCAGTCGGGATTTGAACTGATCGCGGATGGTGCGATCAAGCTTCTTCCACTCTCTCAACGCAGGCTCGAGAAAGGCAAGTTCAAAGGTCATTCAGACCGACCTTGACGACCTTGTCTTTCGCACGCGCATTGGCGAGCGCATTGTCTTCGATATCTTCGAGACGTTCGACCATCGCTTCCCACGTCTTCGCCGGGATGCAATAGAACGCGGGCTCGTTGTGATTCAGAATCGCAACCGGAAAGCCCTCGCCCGCCGCTACGGTTCCCATCGGGTTGCGCTTCAGTTCCGAAACGCTCGCGGTAATACTGGCCAGGATGGTGTGAGGCATATCGGACTCCTTCATCGATCGAAGTCCAATTTTACTCTATTTAGAGCTAAATTTAGCACCAAATTTGGCTCTCATCGAATTCACCGTCCAGCGCTGAAGCGCATCTCCCGAGTAGCGCTTCCGAATCGGCGATCCGGCGCACCTATTCCGCACCGTCCCCCGCCAGCGGCAAGAATCTCGGCGCCACATGCGCCCGAACGTTGCCGTCCGCGTCGGTACGGTAGATTCCGCGCGCCGCATTGTGCGGATGCTCGACCGCTTCGGCCACGCTCAGCACCGGCGCAAAGCACGCGTCGCTGCCTTCGAGCTGCGCGCGCCAATGCGCGGACGGCTGCTGCGCAAATACCTCGGCGAAACGCGTCTTCAGCGCCGGCCAGCGCGCGCGGTCGTACTGCGACGCCGGCTCGACGTCGGTCAGCCCGAGCCGCTCGACAAGCAGCGCATAGAACGGCGGCTCGAGCGCGCCGATCGTCACACATTCGCCGTCCGCGCAGCGATACACGTCGTAGAACGGCGCGTCGTGGAAGAGGCTCGGCTGCGCGCCGTCGAGTTGGCCGTTCGCGCGCGCCCACAGCGCGAGCGAGCCGAGCATCGACACGATGTCGACGATCGCGCCGTCGACCACACGCCCCGGGCCGCCGCCGCGCACGTCGAACAGCGCGCAGACGATTCCGAACGCGAGCCCGAGCGCGCCGCCGGCATCGCCGACGACGGTCGGCGGCACGCCGGGCCGGCCGTCGCGCGGCGCGGACAGCGACAGCAGCCCCGTCAGCGCGACGTAGTTCAGGTCGTGTCCGGCGGCGGCCGCGAGCGGCCCGTCCTGGCCCCAGCCCGTCATCCGTCCGTACACGAGCTTTGGATTGCGGCGCGCACAAGCGTCGGGCCCGAGGCCGAGACGCTCCATCACGCCCGGTCGCAGCCCCTCGACCAGCGCATCGGCCTGCGCGATCAGCGCGAGCGCCGCATCGCGGCCGTCCGGTGTCTTCAGATCGAGTTCGACGATCGTCTTGCCTTCGCGCAGCAGGTCGCCGTCGCGGCCCTGCAACGCGTCCGGCGCACTCGTGCGGCCGGCCGGACGTGCGATCAGCGTGATGCGCGCGCCCATCCCGGCGAGCATCCAGCCCGCGAGCGGGCCGGGGCCGAGACCTTCGAATTCGACGATGTGGACGCCGGAAAGCGGGGCATCAAGCGACATACGATTCTCCTGTCGACCACCGTTAGCGCTTTAGCGCTTACGGTGGTCCCATGCTTCGCGGTCGATCCGCGTCAGTCCATCATCGCTTACGCGGGTCCGATGCTTCGCGGTCGATCAGCGTCAAACGAAAAATCCCTGCGCAGCGGGTTCGCCTCGCAGGGATCGGTGCTCCATTCACCGCTGAAGGGTCGCACGCGGTAACAGTCGTGCGTCAGAACGCATCCCCCGGCACCCGCACCCAGCCTTCCATCAGCACGCGCGCGCTGCGGCTCATGATCGCCTTCGTGACGGTCCACTCGCCGTTCTCTAGCTGCGCTTCCGCGCCGACGCGCAGCGTGCCCGACGGATGCCCGAAGCGCACTGCATTGCGTTCGCCGCCGCCCGCCGCGAGGTTGACCAGCGTGCCGGGGATCGCCGCGGCCGTGCCGATCGCGACCGCCGCCGTGCCCATCATCGCGTGGTGCAGCTTGCCCATCGACATCGCGCGCACCAGCAGGTCGACGTCGCCCGCGTTCACGCGCTTGCCGCTCGACGCAACGTAATCGGCCGGCTTCGCGACGAACGCGACCTTCGGCGTGTGCTGCCGCGTCGCGATTTCATCGAGCGTGTCGATCAGCCCCATGCGCAGCGCACCGTGCGCGCGGATCGTCTCGAACTTCTCGAGCGCCGTGGCGTCACCGTTGATCGCGTCCTGCAACTCGGTGCCCGTATACCCGATCGCTTCTGCCTCGACGAAGATCGTCGGAATCCCCGCGTTGATCATCGTCGCCTTCAGCGTGCCGATGCCGGGCACGACCAGGTCGTCGACGAGGTTGCCGGTCGGGAACATCGACCCGCCCGCCCCCTCCTCGTCCGCCGCCGGGTCCATGAACTCGAGCTGTACTTCGGCGGCCGGGAACGTGACGCCGTCCAGCTCGAAGTCGCCCGTCTCCTGTACCGCGCCATTCGTGATCGGCACGTGCGCAACGATCGTCTTGCCGATGTTCGCCTGCCAGATCCGCACGGTCGCGATGCCGTCGCGCGGCACGCGCGATGCATCGACGAGGCCGCCGCTGATCGCGAACGGACCGACCGCCGCCGACAGGTTGCCGCAGTTGCCGGTCCAGTCGACGAACGCGCGGTCGATCGCGACCTGGCCGAACAGGTAGTCGACGTCGTGACCGGGCCGCGTGCTCTTCGACACGATCACCGTCTTGCTGGTGGACGACGTCGCGCCGCCCATCCCGTCGATCTGCTTGCCGTACGGATCGGGGCTGCCGATCACGCGCAGCAGCAGCGCGTCGCGCGCGGCGCCCGGCGTCTGCGCGGCATCCGGCAGGTCCTGCAGCCGGAAGAACACGCCCTTGCTGGTGCCGCCGCGAAGGTAGGTCGCCGGAATCCTGATTTGAGGAATGTGAGCCATGTTTGCGTTGTCCCTGTGTGACCCGGTCAAGCCGCCTGCGACGATTCGAGGAAGTCCTGCGCGAAACGCTGCAGCACGCCGCCCGCGTCGTAGATCGACACTTCCTCGGCCGTATCGAGCCGGCACGTCACCGGCACCTCGACACGCTCGCCGTTCCTGCGGTGAATCACGAGCGTGAGATCGGCGCGCGGCATCCGTTGGCCGATCACGTCGAAGGTCTCGGTGCCGTCGATGCCGAGCGTGGTGCGGTTCGTGCCCGGCTTGAACTCGAGCGGCAGCACGCCCATCCCGATCAGGTTCGTGCGGTGGATCCGCTCGAACCCTTCGGCGACGATCGCCTCGACGCCCGCGAGCCGCACGCCCTTCGCGGCCCAGTCGCGCGACGAACCCTGGCCGTAGTCGGCACCGGCGACGACGATCAGCGGCTGCTTGCGATTCATGTACGTCTCGATCGCTTCCCACATCCGCATGACCTTGCCTTCCGGCTCGACGCGCGCGAGCGAGCCCTTCTTCACCGCGCCGTCGACGACCGCCATCTCGTTGATCAGCGTCGGGTTCGCGAAGGTCGCGCGCTGCGCGGTCAGGTGGTCTCCCCGGTGCGTCGCGTACGAGTTGAAGTCTTCTTCCGGCAGGCCCATCTTCGCCAGGTATTCACCGGCCGCGCTGCTCGCGAGAATCGCGTTCGACGGCGACAGGTGGTCGGTCGTGATGTTGTCGCCGAGCACCGCGAGCGGGCGCATGCCCGTCAGCGTGCGTTCGCCGGCAAGCGCCCCCTCCCAGTACGGCGGACGGCGGATGTACGTGCTCTGCGGACGCCAGTCGTACAGCGGCGCCGCGCGCTCGCCCGCATCGGCCGTGCGCGCGAACATCGGTTCGTAGACCTTGCGGAACTGCTCGGGCTTCACGCTCGACGCGACGATCGCGTCGATCTCCTCGTCGGTCGGCCAGATGTCCTTCAGCGTGACGGGCTTGCCGTCCTGGTCGTGGCCGAGCACGTCCTTCTCGATGTCGAAGCGGATCGTGCCGGCGATCGCATACGCGACGACGAGCGGCGGCGACGCGAGGAACGCCTGTTTCGCATACGGGTGGATGCGGCCGTCGAAGTTGCGGTTGCCGGACAGCACGGCGGTCGCGTACAGGTCGCGATCGACGATCTCCTGCTGGATCTTCGGATCGAGCGCGCCCGACATCCCGTTGCAGGTCGTGCACGCGAACGCGACGATGCCGAAGCCGAGCTTTTCCAGTTCCGGCAGCAGGTTCGCTTCTTCCAGATACAGCTCGACCGCCTTCGAGCCCGGCGCGAGCGAGCTCTTCACCCACGGCTTGCGCGCGAGGCCCTTCGCGTTCGCGTTGCGCGCGAGCAGCGCCGCGGCGATCACGTTGCGCGGGTTGCTGGTGTTCGTGCAACTCGTGATCGCGGCGATGATCACCGCGCCGTCGGGCATCTCGCCCGCCTGCTCTTCCCACGGGCCGGCGATCCCGCGTGCGGCGAGATCGGACGTCGGCAGCCGCTTGTGCGGGTTCGACGGGCCGGCCATGTTGCGCACCACGCTCGACAGGTCGAACGTCAGCGTGCGCTCGTATTGCGCATTGTTCAGCGTGTCGGCCCACAGGCCCGCCGCCTTCGCGTAGGTCTCGACCAGCTTCACCTGCTCGTCGCTGCGGCCGGTGAGGCGCAGGTAGTCGGTCGTCTGGCCGTCGATGAAGAACATCGCGGCCGTCGCGCCATATTCGGGCGCCATGTTCGAGATCGTCGCGCGGTCGCCGAGCGTGAGGCTCGCGGCACCTTCGCCACGGAATTCCAGATACGCGCCGACCACCTTTTCCTTGCGCAGGAACTCGGTCAGCGCGAGCACGACGTCGGTCGCGGTGATGCCGGGCTGGCGCTTGCCGGTCAGCTCGACGCCGACGATGTCGGGCAGGCGCATCCACGACGCGCGGCCGAGCATCACGTTCTCCGCCTCCAGGCCGCCCACGCCGATCGCGATCACGCCGAGCGCATCGACGTGCGGCGTGTGGCTGTCGGTGCCGACGCAGGTGTCCGGATACGCGATGCCGTCCTGCGCCTGGATCACCGGCGACATCTTCTCCAGGTTGATCTGGTGCATGATGCCGTTGCCCGGCGGAATCACGTCGACGTTCTCGAACGACTGCTTCGTCCATTCGATGAAGTGGAAGCGATCCTCGTTGCGGCGATCCTCGATCGCGCGGTTCTTCGCGAACGCGTCCGGATCGAAGCCGCCGCACTCGACGGCGAGCGAGTGGTCGACGATCAGCTGGACCGGCACGACCGGGTTCACCTTCGCCGGGTCGCCACCGCGCTCGGCGATCGCGTCGCGCAGGCCCGCGAGGTCGACGAGCGCCGTCTGGCCGAGGATGTCGTGGCACACCACGCGCGCCGGGAACCACGGGAAGTCGCGTTCGCGCTTGCGCTCGACGATCTGCTTCAGCGAATCGGCGAGGATCGCCGGATCGCAGCGGCGCACGAGGTTTTCGGCGAGCACGCGCGACGTGTACGGCAGCGTGTCGTACGCGCCGGGGGCGATCGCTTCGACCGCGGCACGCGCGTCGAAGAAGTCCAGCGACGTGCCGGGCAGGGGTTTGCGGTAGGCGGTATTCATGATGTGGGGCTGAATTCGGGGTATGGCGTCTCGCGCGCGCCGGCCGCCCGCATCACGGGCGCCGGCGCGCGCGGCTGGTGCTTCAGCGCTTCTCGATCGGCACGAACTGCAGGTCTTCCGGACCCGTGTAGTTCGCGCTCGGGCGGATGATCTTGTTGTCGACGCGCTGCTCGATGATGTGCGCGCTCCAGCCGGACGTGCGCGAAATCACGAACAGCGGCGTGAACATCGCGGTCGGCACGCCCATCATGTGGTACGACACGGCGCTGAACCAGTCGAGGTTCGGGAACATCTTCTTCGCATCCCACATCACCGATTCGAGGCGCTCGGCGATGCTGTACAGCTTCAGGTCGCCGGCTTCCTTCGACAGCTTGTGCGCGACGCCCTTGATCACCTTGTTGCGCGGATCGGAGATCGTGTAGACCGGGTGACCGAAGCCGATCACGACTTCCTTGTTCTCGACGCGGCGGCGGATGTCGGCTTCGGCGTCGTCCGGCGAGCTGTAGCGGCTCTGGATTTCATACGCGACCTCGTTCGCGCCGCCGTGCTTCGGCCCACGCAGCGCGCCGATCGCGCCGGTGATCGCCGAGTAGATGTCCGAGCCCGTGCCCGCGATCACGCGGCCGGTGAACGTCGATGCGTTGAACTCGTGCTCCGCGTACAGGATCAGCGACGTGTGCATCGCGTCGACCCACGACTTCGACGGTGTCTTGCCGTGCAGCAGGTGCAGGAAGTGCCCGCCGATCGAGTCGTCGTCGGTTTCCGTCTCGATGCGCTTGCCGTTGTGCGAGAAGTGATACCAGTACAGCAGCATCGAGCCGAGCGACGCCATCAGGCGATCGGCGATGTCGCGCGCGCCCGGCAGGTTGTGGTCGTCCTTCTCCGGAAGCACGGTGCCGAGCACCGACACGCCGGTGCGCATCACGTCCATCGGGTGGGCCGATGCCGGAATCTGCTCGAGCGCGGCCTTCAGCGCGTTCGGCAGGCCGCGCAGCGCGCGCAGCCTGGACTTGTAGGCGGCCAGTTCGGTCAGGTTCGGCAGCGTGCCGTGCACGAGCAGGTGCGCGATTTCCTCGAACTCGCACGATTCGGCGACGTCGAGAATGTCGTAGCCGCGGTAGTGCAGGTCGTTGCCGGTCTTGCCGACCGTGCACAGCGCCGTGTTGCCGGCCGTCACGCCCGACAGCGCCACCGATTTCTTCGGCTTGAATGCGCCGGCGGCGGCCGGTGCTGCTGCGTCTTTCGTCTCGCTCATGTTTCCGTTCTCCAATGGGGATCAATGTCGACCGCGCTTGGCGCTTCAGCACCTGGCGCGGTCCCATGCAAGGCTGTCGACCGGACCTGGCGCTTCAGCACTGCGTCCGATCATGCAAAGCGTCCGGGACACGCGTCCCGGCGGGCGGGCACGTTACTTCTTGCCCTGCGCGAACAGCTCGTCGAGCTTCTGCTCGTACGCGTGATAGCCGAGGAAGTCGTACAGCTCGGCGCGGGTCTGCATGGTCGGCACGGCGGCCTTCTGCGTGCCGTCGCGGCGCAGCGTCTCGTAGAAATTCAGCGCGGCCTTGTTCATCGCGCGATACGCGCCGCAGCAGTACAGCGCGATGTCGACGTTCGCCTCGCGCAGTTCGTCGAGCGTGAACAGCGGCGTCGAGCCGAACTCGGTCAGGTTCGCGAGGATCGGCACCTTCACAGCCGCCTTGAAGCGGCGGTAGTCGTCGAGCGTCTTCATCGCTTCCGGGAAGATCATGTCGGCGCCGGCTTCCACGTAAGCGATCGCGCGCTCGATCGCCGCGTCGATCCCTTCGGCCGCGGCCGCGTCGGTGCGGGCCATGATCACGAACTGGTCGTCGGTGCGCGCATCGACCGCGGCCTTCACGCGATCGACCATTTCCTCGGTCGGCACGACTTCCTTGCCCGGACGGTGGCCGCAGCGCTTCTGGCCGACCTGGTCCTCGAGGTGGACGGCCGCGACGCCGGCCTTGATGAACGAGCGGACCGTGCGCGCGATGTTGAACGCGCCGCCCCAGCCCGTATCGATGTCGACGAGCAGCGGCAGGTCGGTCGCGTTGGTGATCCGGTTCGCGTCGATCAGCACGTCTTCCATCGTGCTGATGCCGAGATCGGGAATCCCGAGCGAATTCGCGGCGACGCCGCCGCCCGACAGGTAGACGGCCTTGAAGCCGACGGCCTGCGCCATCTTGGCTGCGTACGCGGTGATCGCGCCGACCACCTGCAGCGGCTGCTCGGCCGCGACTGCCGCGCGGAATTTCGCGCCGGCGCTCTGAAGATGCGTGTTGCTCATGAACGGCCTCCTGAAGGAATGCCCATTAACAGCAAGGACCGGGCCAGCTCGCGAAATGCCGCTAACCCACTGATTCTTAAGCAACCGGCAGAGGTGATGAATCGTCCGAATATTTCAATTTGGCAATTCCATGTTTCAAAAATGAAATCGCGCGCGCATAATCGGTCGCCATGGACCTCTCCTCGACCAAGCCCGTCGGCCCCGCCGACCGCACGGTGCGCCCGCGTATCTGGGCGATGGGCATCAGCCGCCTGCGCGACCTGTTTCGCGAGATCGCCGGCGAATTCGACGAACGCGCCGACGTGCGCATCGTCACGCGGGCCTACGAAGACGCGCTGAGCGCGATCGCGGAAGCCGGCACCGCGCGGCCCGACGTGATCGTCGCGGCCGGCTCGAACGGCGGCTTCCTGAAAACGCGCGCGCAGGTGCCGGTCGTGGTCGTGTCGCCGACCGGCTTCGACGTGATGCAGGCGCTCGCGCGCGCCCGGCGCGACGCGTCGCGGATCGCGCTCGTCAGCGCCGGCGAGACGCCGCCCGAGGTGCGCCGCTTCGTCGCCGCCTACGGCCTCGACGTGCAGTTTGCGTCATATCAGTCCGCGCAGGAAGCGGAAGCCTGCGTGCACGACCTGCACGACCGCGGCATCGAGACGATCGTCGGCCCCGGCCTCGTCACCGATCTCGCGGCGAGCGCCGGCATGGGCGCGGTATTCCTGTATTCGCATGCGTCGGTGCGCAAGGCGGTCGAGACGGCGCTCGAAGTCGCATACGCGACGCACGCCGAGGCGTTTCGCCGCCAGCGGCTCGACAACCTGTTGCAGCACCTGCGCGACGGCGTGGTCGCGCTCGATGCGCGCGGCCGCGTCGAGGCGATCAACGAGCGGCTCGCGTCGGCGCTCGGGGTCGAACCCGCGGCAGCCGTCGGCCGCGCGCTCGTCGACCTGCGGCCCGAGCTGCGCACGCTGCGCGGCGAGGACGGCGACGCACTCGCGACGGTGCGCGGCGTGCGCTACGTCGTGCATCGCGGGCCGCTCGTCGATCGCGGCGTCACGTCGGGCAGCGTGCTGACGTTCCAGGAATCGCGCGCGGTCGAACGGCTCGACCGCGCGTTGCGTTCGCAGCCGAACACGCAGCAATTCGCGGCGCGCTACGCGCTCGACGATGTCATCGGCGCGTCCGCGCCGATGACGCGCGCGCGCGATCTCGTGCGTCGCTACGCGAAATCCGACGCGACCGTGCTCGTGCTCGGCGAGAGCGGCACCGGCAAGGAAATGATCGCGCAGAGCCTGCACGCGCTGTCCGTGCGGCGCAACTATCCGTTCGTCGCGATCAACTGCGGCGCGTTTCCGGAAGCGCTGCTCGAGAGCGAGCTGTTCGGGTACGAGGAAGGCGCGTTCACCGGCGCACGGCGCGGCGGCAAGACCGGGTTGTTCGAGGCCGCGCACCGCGGCACGCTGTTTCTCGACGAGATCGGCGAAATGCCGCCGTCGCTGCAAAGCCGGCTGCTGCGCGTGCTGCAGGAGCGCGAGGTGATCCGCCTCGGCTCGACGGAGCCGATCCGCATCGACGTGCGCGTGATCGCCGCGACGCACCGGCCGCTGCTCGCGGCCGTCGAAGCCGGCACGTTCCGCGCGGACCTGTATTACCGGCTCAACATCCTGAACGTCGGCCTGCCGCCGCTGCGCGAGCGCGCCGCCGACATTCCGGCGCTCGCGGCCACGCTGCTCGTGCAGGCCGCGCGGCGCGAGCCGCGGCTGGCCGAACGCGTGCGCGAGGTCGGCGATGCGATGCGCGTGCTCGACGCGACGCAGGCGACACTTTCGCGCTACCGATGGCCCGGCAACGTGCGGGAGTTGCAGAACGTGGTCGAGCGGATCGCGGTGGAACTGGCCGAGGAAGTCGACGAGCGCGATCCGGGCGCCGTGTGCGCCGCGCTCGCGCCTGATGCGCTGCAGGCGATCGCGCCGGAGTTGTTCGCGGCGACGCCCGACGCGGCCGATGCCGACGACGCGCAGACGCTGCACGCGCGCCGCCGCCGCGCGGAAGCCGACGAGATCCGCGCGGTGCTCGACGCGTGCGGCGGCGACCGCGATCGCGCGTGCGCGATGCTCGGCATCAGCAAGACGACGCTGTGGCGGAAGCTGTCGGCGAAATAGGTTCGAGCCGCACGGGCGGGATGGGTGGAACGGTTGGGACAGGCGGCCCCGTCAGCCAGCCTTGTGATAGTGGCGGTACGCCTTCGCGCGATTGCCGCACGACGACATCGAGCACCAGCGGCGGCTGCCGTTCTTGCTGTCGTCAATGAACAGCCACTGGCATGCATCGTTCGCGCAACGCTTGACCTTCGCGAGCCGCGCGCTGCCCAGCAGGTCGGTCGCCGACCACAGCACCGGGCTCAACAGCCCCGCGAGCGTCGCGCCCGCCTCACCGATCCGCCACGCATAGCCGCCGGCGATCCGCGCGGGCGCGACACGCGGCGCCGCTTCCGCCAGAAAACCGCCGAGCAGCGCGAGATCGTCGGCTTGCGGCTCGCGCCGCTCGGCCTGCGCATGAAAGAGCCGATAAAGCGCCTCGCGCAATGCGAGCGCGCGCGCCAGCATCGCCGGCTCGTCATTCCCTTGCTGCGCTTGTGCGCGACACGCATCGGCCAGGCCGGCCGGCACGCGCGCCTGCTCGCGGCACCACGTGAACAGGTCGTCCAGCGTGCAGAAGGTTTCCGTCGGTGCGTCGGCGCCGCGCCAGTACCGCGTGTTCGCGAAATCGATGCTCAACGTTTCGGACAGCGCTGGAATCAGGCAGTCCGCCGTGACGGAAGGTTGCGTCTTGTTCATGCCACGATCGTATCTAACCACCATGCCGGTTGACAAGCGCGCAGGCGCTTTCTAACATAACCGGCATGGTGGTTAAAAACAGGTTTGCTGTACTGACGTCCCCTTCAGTTCAAGGAGCCACAGATGATCGATCACCTTTCGTTTGGCGTTGCCCACATCGACCGCAGCCGCGCGTTCTACGACAGCACGCTCGGTGCGCTCGGCTACAAGCGGCTGTACAGCGGCGACGGATCCCTCGGCTACGGCACCACCGAACCGGTGCTGTGGTTGCAGCACGCGGCGCGTCCGGTCGCCGCCGATCCCGAGTCGGGGTTGCACGTGTCGTTCCGCGCAGCGTCGCCGATGGAAGTCGATGCGTTCTACCGCGCCGCGCTGCAGCACGGCGGACAGGACAACGGCGGGCCGGGCAAACGCGCGCACTACGGCCCCGGCTATTACGCTGCGTTCGTCGTCGACCCCGACGGGTATCGGCTCGAAGCCCATTGCGAACTGGACAACGTCGTCTGATCCGCTTCGTCCGGACGCGGATGAACGACAAGGGCCCGATTCCGCATCGCGCGGAATCGGGCCCTTGTCTTTACCGCAGCGGTATTCGGTGCGCGACGGGCGCCGCCCGCGATCATGCGGGGCGATCGGGCGGCAGATCGGACAGCGCGGCGGGCGACGGCGCGTGGCAGCCGGTTGCACCCGCCGCTCGGCCCGCGCGAGCGCTTACTGCGCGTTGCGCGTGTGCTGCAGTTGCTCGCCGAGCCCCTCGATCCCGAGGCGCACCCTCTGGCCGGCCTTCAGGAACACCGGCGACGGCTTGACGCCCATCCCGACGCCCGGCGGCGTGCCGGTCGTGATCACGTCGCCCGGTTGCAGCGTCATGCAGGTCGACAGATAGGCGATCAGTTGCGCGACGGTGAACACCATCGTGCGCGTGTTGCCGTTCTGATAGCGATGGCCGTCGATCTCGAGCCACAGGTCGAGGCGCTGCGGATCGGGCACCTCGTCGCGCGTGACGAGCCACGGGCCGATCGGGCCGAATGTGTCGAAGCCCTTGCCCTTGTCCCACTGGCCGCCGCGCTCGATCTGCCACTCGCGCTCGGACACGTCGTTGACGACGCAGTAGCCGGCGACGCAATCGAGCGCGCGCGCTTCGTCGACGTCCTTGCAGGTCGTGCCGATCACCACGCCCAGCTCGACTTCCCAGTCCGTCTTCACGGAGCCCTTCGGGATGTCGATGCCGTCGTTCGGGCCGCAGATCGAACTCGTCCACTTGCCGAACACCACCGGCTCCTTCGGAACCGGCATGCCGGCCTCGGCTGCGTGATCGGCATAGTTCAGACCGATGCCGATGAACTTGCCGACACGCCCGACGCACGCGCCGATGCGCGGCTCGCCGGAGACGAGCGGCAGCGTGGCCGGGTCGATCGCGCGCAGGCGCGCGAGACCGGCGTCGGACAGCGCGTCGCCGGCAAGATCCGGTACGTGCGCGGACAGGTCGCGAATCCGGCCGTCCGCGTCGAGGATACCGGGCTTTTCCTGGCCCGCCGGGCCATAGCGAAGCAGTTTCATCGTGCTCAACCTCTGTTGTCGAATGTGACAGGATACCGGCCGACGCAGCCGCTTGCGGCCACGCGCCGGACTGAATATCGATCGTCGATGACGCGCGTCGGCGCCATATCCGGCGCGCCGTTCGACGCGCGAGGCTCGCGCGGGCGCAGCGATCGCGGCGTCGCACCGAAGTGCGACGCGCATCGAACGGGCGGCCGCCGGTCTGCGCATCGGCGACGACGGCCCGGTATCCGCAGCATGTACCGGCCTGTGCCGGCCGGCTTCACGCGCGGCCGCACCGTCGCTGGCCCGCCGCTCTTTGTACCATCGGCGGCCCGCCGTGAAATGGCGCGCGACGGATACCGACTATTGGTGCGCCTGCGGGCGTTGCACCGCAGCATCGGGCCCGCCGATCCATTCGGCTTTACGCCAAATGCCGGCCGCCGTGGACACCGAAAGATGAATCGCAAATATTCCTTACGACCCTGTCATCGGGAACCGAACCTGATCCGTTCTTGCTGGGTAACGATCGGTAAAAAGACGCTGCATTGCACACTGAATGTTTGTTGTTAAGCTCGCGTGGATGGCGGTCACATCCGCACGCGGCTTCACGAATCGGCGTGCAGAACCGGTCAGCGTGCGTCGCTCACCGATTGGCCATTCCCGGACTTCCTACCCATGATGCAAACGACCAACAACCCGCTCCCCGGCAGCGACGCACGGGAGTCGATGGGCGCAGCCGACCGCTATCGCGCGCCCGCGCTCGACAAGGGTCTCGACATTCTCGAGCTCCTGTCGGAACAGAAGGAAGGACTCACCCGCACCGAAATCACGAAGGAGCTCGGTCGCAATGCGAGCGAGATCTACCGGATGCTCGAACGTCTCGTCGCACGCCGCTACGTGATGCGTTCGAGCGGCGGCGACCGTTACACGCTCAGCCTGAAACTGTTCGCGCTCGCGCACCGGCATCCACCGATGAACCGGCTGATCGCCGAAGCCTTGCCGCTGATGCAACGCTTTGCCGACGCCGCCGAACAGTCATGCCACTTGGCCGTCTACGATCGCGGCAACCTGCTCGTGATCGCGCAGGTCGACGGCCCCGGCCCGTGGGGCGTATCGGTGCGGCTCGGCTCGCGCGTCGGCCTCGCCGATACGGCGTCGGGGCGCGTGATGCTGTCGTTCCAGGGTGCCGAGCAGCGTGCGCACATGCTGGCCGAACATCGCAAGGTCAAGGGCGAAACGCCGATGAACGAGCAGGAACTCGCGCACGCGTGCCAGTCCATCCGCCAGTCCGGCCACGTGCGTCAGGACAGCCGCCAGGCATACGGCGTCACCGACCTGAGCGCGCCGATCCTCGGTCCGTCCGGCCATGCGATCGCAGTGCTGACCTGTCCGTACATGCGTCGCATCGATGCGCACATGGCGCCGTCAGTCGACGTGGTCGTCGCAGGGCTGCGCGATGCGGCGGGCCAGCTGTCGATGTGCCGCGCCGGGACTTGCTGAACGCGCGACGGGACTGAAGGCGGGCGGCAGTCGGTCGTTCGGGCGCGGCAGGCCTTCGGTCACCCGGCCGGCGAGTCGGGCAGGCACACGGGAGCGTGCGGCGACAACACTGCGGGTTGCAATGCACCGCGGTGTCGCCGACGCTCGCACCGGCGTTGCGCAGACCATCGCCGAACCTGCGAGCGCCGCGCGCCCGGCGCTACGCTAGAATAGCGGCCCTCTCAAAATCTACGATGGCCGGTTGTCGCGGCCGTCGTGTCCGATGGATGTCATGGCCAAACTTCTGAACGATCAAGAATTCCAGCGTTTCTCCGAACTTCAGCAGAAGCAGGCAAGCTTCACGATCACGCCCGAGGAAGCGGACGAGCTGCGCGACATCGTCGCGCGCGCGCAGAAAAAGCGCGACGATCGTGCCGCCGCGATGCTGGCGATCGAGAACTACATCGAGCAGTTCGACATCACGCCCGACGAACTCTTCTCGCCCGAGCAGATCGGCGACGCCGCGCGCACCTACGGCCTCATCACGGCCACCAAGAAGGAACGCACGCTGCCGCCGTCGATCACGTTCAACGGCAAGCCGTACCAATGGACCAAGACGCTTCCGGACGACGTGCGCGGCGCGCTGTTCGACGCATTTACGTCCGGCGAATCGGTGAAGCGCTTCATCGCGATGCCGAAGGACACCGCGCGTTGCGCACTGACGATCGCCCGCCTCGAGCGCGAAACCGGCGGCGTCTATGCGGAAACGCACCTCGAGGAACTCGCGATTTCGCGTGACCAGGTGAACGACGCGGCGTCGAAACTCGCCGCGTAAACGCTGTCGCGGGCACGATTCATGCGTACCCGCACCGGCACGAACGCCGGCAAAAGCCGGCGCCGTGCCTGCCGGAGCATTGCGTCTGCAGGCTCCCGAAAAATCTCACCAAAGCCTCCCGTAAGCGCTCACCCGGGCATCCCGTAAAAGCTCACCCGAAGCTCCCGGAGACGCTCACCTGCCCCTCCCGAACGTCCTCACCGACGCCTCCCGCAGACGCTCACCGCCCTTTCCCGGAAAGGCTCACCGGGGTTTCCCGCAAGGGCTCACCGGTGGCTCCCGGGAAGGCTCACCGAGGGCTCCCGTATCGGCTCACCCAGACGCTCCCGGAAAAGCTCACTCGCGGCTCCCGAAAAACCTTACCCTTGTTCCATTTCCGTTGCCGCGGGTGCGACATGCAGGCGTCAGTGCGCTTGAATATGCCGCCGAAACCGGCGGTACGCGGGGTTCATCGGCGCACGTCACGCGCCTGTCGCGGATGCGGTGACTCGACGCGTTCGCCTTTCCCCGCCGGTCACGGAGCGAGCGTTGTACCGATGCGCGGATTCGGCCGAACAAGCCGAATGATCTGCATTCCAAACTATGACGCGGCCGCGCGACCGCGACTGTACGCCACCGACATCGTGCGTTCCGTATCGGCAGCGCACGATACCGCCGCACGTCCGAGCGCCCCACCATGGCGACTACGGTTGCAACTTCATCCTGAACCCCACCACGCCGGGTTCCTCCGTCGTCGATACCGCGAAACCGCACGACTTCGCCAGCGCAATCATCGCGGTGTTCTCGCGCAGCGCCTCGCCGATCATCCATGCGGTGCCGCGCGATCGCGCGTAGTCGACGATGCGGGTCATCATCAGCCGCCCGAGCCCCTTGCCCTTCTGATCGGGCCGCACGGCAATCGCGAACTCCGCCGTCTCGTTGTCGGGATCGGCGACCGCACGTGCCACCGCGAGCGTGTGCGAGCGGCCCGACACGTCGGTGAACGACACGATGAAGGCCATCTCACGGTCGTAGTCGATCTGCGTCATGCGCGCGACTTGCGAATGATCGAAGCTGCGCACCGCGCCGAAGAATCGCATCCGCAGATCGTCCGGCGTCATTGCGCCAAGCAGTTCGTTGTGTGCCTCTTCGTCTTCCGGACGGATCGGGCGGATCGTCACGGTCTCGCCGCGCCATTCGAGCGTCTGCTCGAGATGACGCGGATACGGCATGATCGCGAGCCGGCTGCGCCCGGCCGCCAGCGTGAGGCGCGGCGCGACGACGTATGCACGGTCGGACAGCACGCGCAGCGTGATCGACATCGCGACGACCTCGCGCACGTCGCAAACGACTTGCGACAGCGCCGTCAGCGCATCGAGCGTGGGTTCGACGGGCGCACGGCGCGCGTATGGCGAACGCTCCATCACCGCGCGGGCGAGCACCGTATTCAGCGGCGGCAGCCCGTACACGACGAACGGTGCCGATACGCCGTCCGCCGACGGCACGGCATAGCGGAACACCGGGCCGAAGTTCGAATCGTCGTACATGTCGACCGTGACGTCGACGACTCTGGCGCCGGCCGCCCCATCAGCCTGCTCGCCGTGCAGGCCGAAGTGAGAGAGCCAGCGCAACGCCGCTTCGCCGGCCAGTTCATGGCTGCCGGCCTCGACCATCCGGCGGGCCTCGGCCTGTGCGGAGGCAACACACTCCGCCGGCTGCGGCGGCGTGCCCTCGGGCGTCTGCATCAGCAACTGCCGCCCGAGGTTGTAGTCGACCAGCCGTGCGTATGCGCGCGCAAGCCGCTGCGGGGTGGTGTACACCGGGATGCCGTTCGCGTGCAGTGCGTCGCGCGTCGCCGCGTCGACCGCGCCGAAGAAGCACGCGAGGATGCCGCGGTAGGCGTACTGTCGCGATTCGATCAATGTACGCGCGACCGCATCGGCCGGCGCGCTGTGGGACGTCGAATGCACGACGAACAGCGTGCCCGTTTGCGGGAACGGCGCGAGCGCCTTGATGGCAGCGCCGAAATGCTCGGGACGCGCATCGTCGCCGAGCGTCAGCGGATTGCCGGGCCCGGCGAGATGCGGCAGCGCGGCTGCTACCGCCGACGTTGCCGCCGCCGGCCAGTCGGCCAGCACATCGCGCACCTCCGCGACCGCATCGACCGCGAGCTTCGCGACGCCTGCGTCGCTCGTCACGAGCGTCGCCGCGCCCCGCGCGGTGACGCGCCCGACGCCGAGCGTCTCGATCTCGTCGAGCAGATCGTCGAGCGCATCGACACGCACCATCCCCGCACGCTGGAACGCCGCCGTGTAAAGCGCGTCGCCGGGATCGGCGCGCCCGGTGCGCAACGCGAGCACCGGCTTGTTGCGCGCCGCCGCACGCGCTGCCGACATGAACTTGCGCGCGGCGCATACGGTGTCGAGCTCGAGCAGGATCGCGCGCGTGCCGGGATCGCTGGCGAGGTAGTCGAGGACATCGCCCGCATCGACGTCGGCCTCGCCGCCCAGCGCGACGACGTGCGAAAAGCCGAGGCCTCGCGCATCGGCCCAGCCCAGTACCGCGTTCGTCAGCGCGTTCGATTGCGACACCCAGGCGACGCCGCCCGATCGCGCCGTATAGGCCGGTGCGCCGAAATGCGCATGCCGCGCGGGCGACAGCACGCCGAGACTGCCGGGCCCGACGATACGCAGCACGAACGGCTTCGCGGCCTTGAGCGTGCGATCGAGCGCGGCGCGATCGGCGTCGGTGCGCGCCTCGCCGACGATCACCGCGACGCGCGTGCCGAGTTCGCCGAGCTTGCGCACGATGCCGGCCCACGTGGCAGGCGGCGTGCAGATCACGGCGACCGACGGCGGCGCGGTAAGCCGGTCGACATCGGCCACGACCGCGTGCCCGTTCAGCTCGCGATACTTCGGATTGACGGGCCACACGGGCCCGTCGAACGCGCCGTCGAGCACGCGCGCCCACACCATCGCACCGATACTGCCCGCGCGCGTCGATGCACCGACGACCGCAACGGACCTGGGCTGGAACAACGCATCGAGATGGCGGACGGTCACATCGGCTCCATACGGTAACGAAAGACGATCCGACCGGCACGCGGGCCAGATGGCCGTGCGCCGGTCGACGCGAACTCCAAGCATAGGCGAACCCGATGCGGCTGCCTATATGCCGGACGGTCGACTGTGCGACGCGCATCAATGCCCGCAACATGGGCCGGTAACCGACGCATTCGCACGACGCAACGGGCGAAGGCGACACGATGCGGTCATCCGGTCGCCGCGTCAAAGGTGAGGATTTACAGGAGCCATGGTGAGCAAGTTCGGGAATTGCACGATGCAGCGCGTGAATGCGCGAGAGGTGATGGCAACCGGCGGTACGTCAGCACCGCGAAGATCGAGCATGCCAATGCGCACGTGCCACGCAATTGCGGGGTTGTTTACCGGAATTCGCGGCGGTAACCGGTCGAATCGCAGCGAATTCGCAAAACGGTATTCGTTAATCGCGTGGCATTGGGGTTCAACGCGCGGTTCCGAATCGCGCCGCGGCTGTCCAAAAACAAAACGGTGCGACGGCCGCATGGCCGTTCGCACCGTCAGTCAGCGCACGAAAGGTGAGGATTTTCGGGAGTCAGTCCTTGATCAGGAAACGCGCGCGGTTCTTGCCGAGCCACGCCGGCGCCCGCCCGCGGCCGCTCCACGTTTCGCCCGTCTTCGGGTTCAGGTACTTCGGCGGCAACGGACGCTTCGGCTTCGCGGCAGCGGCGGTGCCCACCGGACGGAAACCGAGCTCCTCCGCCGTAATGTCGAATTCCTCGATTTTCGCCCGAATGGCGGCAATCGCATCGGCAATCGCCTTTTCGCGTTCCTTGTCGATCTTTTGCTGAAGTCTTTCGAGCTGCGCTGTCAGTTGCCTGTAGGTCGCCATATGGATGGGACTCCGTGAGTGTTATTCATGAAAAATAGCCGACTCCAAGCGAATAGAAAAGCGCTTCACCCGATTATGGTCCCCTTGGCCGGTCATGTCGGGATCAATAACCGCTTTTCTTCTTGCATGCGAAGAGAAGATTTCGCACGGCGTCATCGGTCGATTGCTGGAGGACGTCGAATTCCCCGTTGCAGATGGCTCGGGCGTTGTCCGTGCAATTGCTCCAGTCGCTGCCGGTGCACTGCACCTGCGTAGTCGGGCGCCCGTCAGAAGTGAACAGAGGCGCCCCGCCGCCGCACCCGCCGAGCCCCGCAACCAGGGCCAACAATCCGGCCCGACGCCAATGCGTCCACGGCCACCGACAGACCGACGCAAGCATGTGTTTCATTATTCTTTCCGTCAACCTATTTTTGGATGTCGCGAGTATGCCATGCACTGTCCTCCCGCGTTCAGTCCGGTGTCCGGTCGGGCCGTCCGCGCGTCCTGTACGGCACGGCGCGGTGCGGATCGTCGGTGATGCGAACGAACACCCGCTCGACGTCGGGCAACGCACCGAGTTCGCGCTCCAGCGCCTGCCGATCGAATGCCGGATCGGCACACCCTTCGACATAGATGAAGCGCCGCTGCACTGTGATCCACAGGCTCGTGCGCTGCAGACGATCGGTGCCCGCGAAATGCGCTTTCGCCGCCTCGGCGATCGGCGCGTCATACATATAGGAGTTCGGTTTCGTGCAGCGGTGGGCGAGCCAGCAGGTGGTCCCGCGCTCGACGCGGTAGTGCGCGTCGTCTTCCATTTCGGCGCGCGTCATCCACGGGCCGAGCGGCAGCGGGCATTCGGCGAAGCCCTGCGACAGCGCGACGAACGGATCGTTGTACCAGTTGCGCCGTACCGCGGGCGCGTCCGCGTCACCCGCCTGCGCGAACGAGGATGTCGCCACCAGTACGGCCAGCCATCCGGCGCCGCCGATTCGCTTCATCGTTGCCTCCTGTCGGGCACGTCTCCGGTGCCGTTCCTCATGCCCGGGCGCTTTAGCCGCCGCGTGCTACCGGTCGATCCCCAGCGCCGCCAGTTTCTTGTAGAGCGTCGCCCGACCGATGCCGATGCGCGCGGCCGCCTCCACCACCTTGCCGTCGCAAGCCGCAAGCGCATCGATCAGGAACTGGCGCTCCCACGCAGCCAATGCATCGGTATACGAAACGACCGGCGCACCGGGCGCACCAGGTGTGGGGCCCGCGTCCCGGCCGACCGGCGACGGCGCAACCCGCGTGCCCGCCGGCACGCTGTCGGGCGCCGCACGCACCGGCCCGAGGAATGGCGCGAGCGCACCCGCATCGATCACCGAGCGATCCGACAGCATCAGCGCACGCTCGAGCGTGTTGCGCAGCTCGCGTACGTTGCCCGGCCACGGGTACGCGCACAGCATCCGCAGCGCGTCGTCCGTCAGCTCGCAGTGCGCGGCGCGCCCGTGCTGCGCGGCCAGTTCCTCGAGCGTCGCGTAGACCAGCGCCGCGATGTCGGACGCGCGCTCGCGCAACGGCGGCGCGTGAATCGTCAGCACGTTGAGCCGGTAGTAGAGATCCGCGCGAAAGCGGCCGGCCTCGACGAGCGCGGGCAGGTCGGCCGACGTCGCGGCGATGATCCGCACATCCGCGCGCACGATCCGGTTCGAGCCGACCGGTTCGAACTCCTTGTCCTGCAGCACGCGCAGCAGCTTGCCCTGCAGCGGCAGCGGCATGTCGCCGATCTCGTCGAGAAACAGCGTGCCGCGGTCGGCCAGCTCGAACTTGCCGACGCGTCCCTTGCGGTCGGCACCGGTATACGCACCCGGCGCCGCGCCGAAGAATTCGGTTTCGAGCAGCGTATCGGGAATCGCGGCGACGTTGACGGTCACGAGCGGCTGGAGCGCGCGCGCCGACGCCGCGTGGATCGCATGCGCGAGCAGTTCCTTGCCGGTGCCCGTCTCGCCGAGCAGCAGCACCGGCGAATCGACCTGCGCGGCGCGCCGCGCCTGCCGCTTGGTTTCGAGGCTCGCGGCGCTCGTGCCGACGAAGCTCGCGAACGTGTATTTCGCACGGCGCGCCTGCGCGAGCGAACGCTGCGTTGCGATCAGTTGCTGCTGAAGCTGCGCGTAGCGGGAAAAGATCGGCGTGAGCGTCTTCAACTGATCGAACAGCGCGAAGCCGATCGCGCCGACCGTCTCGCCCGCTTCGTTCTTCAACGGCAGGCGCGTGACGACGAGCGGCTCGCGGCCCGTCTCCATGATGTCGAGGAGGATCGGCTGGCCGGTCGACACGACCTCGCGCATCAGGCTGTTCGGAATCACGGTCTCGCAATCGAGGCCGATCGCCTGCTGCGGATCGGCGAACCCGAAGCGCGCCGCATAACGCTCGTTCATCCACACGACGCGCGCGTCGCGATCGACCACCACCGTGCCCGCACTCGAATCCTCGAAGGTACGAAACAGCGACTCGGCGGCGCGCCGCAGCACGTCGCCGTAATTGACGGGCAGGCGGGCCCAGTCGTTCATCATCGTGTCGTCGTCTCCGCGTATGCTTGGCCGGATGTCTCCGGAACGAGACGAAGTATCTCACTTCAGAGACATGCCGAAACGCCTTGTCCGGGAAAGCCCTGCCCGATTCAGCGGGCTGTCGTCGCGACCGAATCGTCTCCGGATGGAGACGATTTATGTAGAATCTTCAGACATTGGCCGGCGCGGGCCCGCCGGCCTGCGCCGGACCCATGTCCGGCGGTGCAATGCGGCCGATGGCACGAAACCTGCAGGAACCCGAGCCGGTCCGCGGCGCGTTCCGCGATCGAACAACAACCAAAGCCATTCCAAGCAATTAGGAGACTCCCTTGTCTTTCGTGATCGTCCTCGCCGCGCTGGCGTTCCTGATGTTCGCCGCGTATCGCGGCTACAGCGTGATCCTGTTCGCGCCAATCGCCGCGCTCGGCGCCGTCCTGCTGATCGAACCCGCCGCCGTCGCACCGGTTTTCTCCGGCATCTTCATGGAGAAGATGGTCGGCTTCGTCAAACTGTATTTCCCGGTATTCATGCTCGGCGCCGTGTTCGGCAAGGTGATCGAACTGTCCGGGTTCTCCGAGTCGATCGTCCATGCGGCGATCCGCTACATCGGCCGCTCGCGTGCGAATGCGGTGATCGTCGCGGTGTGCGCGCTGCTCACCTATGGCGGCGTGTCGCTGTTCGTCGTGGTGTTCGCGGTGTATCCGTTCGCAGCCGAACTCTACCGCCAGAGCAACATTCCGAAGCGGCTGATGCCCGGCGCGATCGCGCTCGGCGCGTTCTCGTTCACGATGGATTCGCTGCCCGGCACGCCGCAGATCCAGAACATCATCCCGACCACGTTCTTCAAGACGACCGCCTGGGCCGCACCCGCGCTCGGCACGATCGGCTCGCTGTTCATCATCGTGGTCGGCCTCGCGTATCTGGAATGGCGCCGCCGTTCGGCGATGGCGAAGGGCGAAGGCTACGGCACGTCGCTCGTCAACGAGCCGGAGCGCGTCGAAGCGACGGCACTGCCGAATCCGGCGCTCGCGATCCTGCCGCTGCTCCTCGTCGGCGCGTCGAACTTCACGTTCACGAAGCTGGTCCCGCAGTGGTACGGCACCGCGTCGTACACGGTCGCGCCGGACGTGCTGCCCGGCGTGCACACGCCGGTCACGACGTCGATCAAGACCGTCGTCGCGATCTGGTCGGTCGAGGCCGCGCTGCTGCTCGGCATCGTGCTGGTCGTCCTGACCGCGTTCAAGCGCGTCAGCGACCGCTTCGCGGCCGGTTCGAAGGCCGCGGTCGGCGGCGCGCTGCTCGCCGCGATGAATACGGCGTCGGAATACGGTTTCGGCGGCGTGATCGCGGCGCTGCCGGGCTTTCTCGTCGTCAGCGACGCGCTGAAGAGCATTCCGAACCCGCTCGTGAACGCAGCCGTGTCGGTGAGCTCGCTGGCCGGCATCACCGGTTCGGCGTCGGGCGGCATGAGCATCGCGCTCGCCGCGATGTCGGACCTGTTCATCAAGGGCGCGCAGGCAGCCAACATTCCGATGGACGTCCTGCACCGGGTCGTCGCGATGGCCAGCGGCGGCATGGACACGCTGCCGCACAACGGCGCGGTCATCACGCTGCTCGCGGTTACGGGCCTCACGCACCGCGAGTCGTATCGCGACATCTTCGCGGTCACCGTGATCAAGACGCTCGCGGTGTTCTTCGTGATCGCCGTGTACTACACGACGGGCCTCGTGTAAGCCTGCGGCGGGCGCGGCGTTCCGAACGCCGCCCCGCCCCGCCCCCCCCCGGGGGGGCGGGGGGGGGGCCCCGGGGTGGGGGGGGGGGGCTTTTTTGCGCGCGGGGGCGGGGCGACCCGGGTTTTCACCGCGGGCGCGTGGGGGGAAGCAGGGC